>JAFVCE010000013.1 GCA_017479385.1 Bacteroidales bacterium
AGGCAATCGAAGCTGAGGGTGACCGACAATCCACAGGCCGCCCACACGCCTCGCCGCCGGCAGATACAGTAGGGAGGGGTTAAGGAGGGGTTAAGGTCGTATTAACATCGAAGAATGAACAAGTTTTCAACAGCCCGAAGCACTCCGCACCCCGAGGGCTACTCGGGCACGATTGCTCCTATTCGGCATATTAGTCCCAAGCCGGCCAATAGCTCTAACGAGTATCAAGTTGCGATTTTCAGTTCACAGCTCCTGCTGCGTGCGCAGGCTTTCGGAGTGAATGAGGTTGAAGAGGCGGGTGGCGAAGTCGGGGTCGAGGCCGATGGCTTGAGCGGCGGCGCGGTGGTGGTCGAGCAGGGTCTGCCAGCGCTGGGGCTGGTAGAGCGGTAGGTCGAGCTGCCGCTTGACGGTGGCTATGTCGCGCGCAATGTCCATACGGCGTTGCAGCAGCTGGAGCAGCTGCTGGTCAATGGCGTCGATTTGTGCGCGGCAGTCGGCCAGGGCACTGTCGGCCTTCTGGCTGTCTGAGCGGCGCTCCACGAGGCCGTCGAGCACGGCTATGAACTGGTGTGGCGTCAGCTGCTGGTCGGCGTCGGTCAGTGCGTCGGCAGGGTGGGGGTGAACCTCCACCATCAGGCCGTCGAGCCCCAGGTCGAGAGCGGTTTGGGCGGTGGCGGCAATGGCGTCGCGGCGGCCGGTGATGTGCGACGGGTCGCAGAGCAGCGGCAGGGACGGCATGAGGCGACGCAGCTCGAGGGCTACGTCCCACAGCGGCGCGTTGCGGTAGCCGAGGTTGTTGTAGATGTCGAACCCGCGCAGTATGGCGCTCACCACGCCCGTGGTGGCTGCCTGGCAGCGCTCTATGGCCCCTGCCCAGAGGCGCACGTCGGGGCTCGGGGCGTTCTTGACCATGACGGGCAGCGCGGTGCCACGCAGGGCTTGGGCTAGCTCGCTCATGGCAAAGGGGTTGGCGGTGGTGCGGGCACCAATCCAAACGGCGTCGACACCGTGGCGCAGACACATCTCTACGTGTTCGGGCAGCGCCACCTCGCAGCAGAAGGCGAATGGGCGCTCGGCTTTGAGCTCGGCCACCCACTGCAGGGCTGGCAGCCCTATGCCTTCGAACCCGCCCGGACGGGTGCGTGGCTTCCACACCCCACCGCGAACCATGGCCACGCGGCTGTCGGCTGTCAGGGTGGCGACGGCTTCGGCCAGCTGTTGGCGGCTCTCTATGCTGCAGGGTCCGGCGATGATGGTCATGGCGTTGGGTTGGTTTTGGTTCGTTTTTCGGCCTGCAAAGTTACATGTTTTTTTTCGATTGCAGGAGAAAAAATCGTTCCTCGGCCGCAACCATCAGTCTGCCAGACTAACAAATTTTGCGCTTTCTCGACCTCGGGCACAATAAAATCACTTTTTTCGCGTTATGGTGGTATGAAGATGCGATTTTTCAAAATTCAAAGCTACCTCATGGGGCTCCTGCTGGGCGCCCTGGGTTTTGGCGGCTGCCGCACGGCACACAACGTGGCTGCGAAGCAACCCGCCGACGGGTCTGCAGCGCCCACCAAAGGTGGGCGCGTAGTTGTGCTCCCTCCCGAGCCCGACACCATCGTGGTCCGCCCTCCCGAGCCGCGCGAACCCATAGCACTGATGTATGGTGTGCCCACGATGAACTTCCGCGTCCGTGGCCAGGTGCTGGCCAAAGGCAAGCCGGTGAGAGACATCCAGGTCCTCGTGCTCGACGAGGGCATCGAGGCCACGCCCGACACCATCTATGGCCCGCCCGACCGCGTGAGCCGATACGTCGAAAGCCAGGCGGTTCGCACCCTGCCCGACGGCACCTTCGAGGTTAGTGGCCAGGGCCGCCCGCTGCCCACGGTGCGCCTCTTGGTGCGCGACACCGACGGCTCGAACAACGGTTCCTACAAGAACCAACTGCTCGAGGTGCCCACCCATTCAGACGAGGAGGTAATCATCAACCTCGAGCGCAAATGAGCGCCACCTCTACCCTCCCGCCGCTCTCGCCCAAGCAACGCTTGGGCCTCGAAGTGTGGCGCGGCCTGCGCCACAACGCCGCCGCCCTCCACCAGTTGCGCACCCTCTTCTGGGAGTGCACGCTGCGCTGCAATATGGCCTGCCGCCACTGTGGCAGCGACTGCAAGGCTTCGAGCGCTGTGCCCGATATGCCGGCGGATGACTTCTTGCGCGTTATCGACGGCCTTACGCCACACGTCGACCCCCATCGCACCTTCATCATCTTCACCGGAGGCGAGGCCCTGCTGCGCAACGACCTTGAGCACGTAGGCCTCGAACTCTACCGCCGCGAGTACCCGTGGGGCTTGGTCACCAACGGCCTGCTGCTCACCGCCGAACGGCTCGACAGCCTGTTGGCCTCGGGTATGCACTCCATCACCGTCAGCCTCGATGGCCTTGACGATAGCCACAACTGGCTTCGCCGCAACCCTCAGAGTTTCGCCGCCGTTATGCGCGCCGTCGACCTCTTGACGGCAACTCCCGACCTGCTTTGGGATGTGGTTACCTGCGTCAACCCGCGCAACTACAGCCAGTTGCCTGCATTGCGCGACGAGCTCGTTGCGCGTGGGGTGAGGCGTTGGCGCATTTTTACCATCTTCCCCATGGGCCGTGCCGCTGGCGATGCCGAGCTTCAACTCTCGGCCGAGCAGCTGCGTGGCACGCTCGACTTCATTGCCCAAACCCGTGCCGAGGGGCGCATGGTGGTCAACTATGCCTGCGAAGGCTTCCTCGGCAGCTATGAGGGGCAGGTGCGCGACACCCTCTTCCATTGTCGGGCTGGTGTCGAGGTGGCCTCGGTCTTGTGCGACGGCTCCATTTCGGGTTGCACCTCGATTCGTAGCACCATGCACCAGGGCAACATCTATCAAGACGACCTTTGGGAGGTTTGGAACAGCCGTTTCGAACCCTACCGCGACCGCTCTTGGACCCGCAAAGAGGCTTGTGCCGACTGCCGTATGTGGCGCTACTGCGAGGGTAACGGAATGCACCTCTACGACGACGATGGCCACCTGCTCCACTGCCATTACCTCGACATGAAGTGACGCCAAACACGCGCTCGAGGGTCAGAATTTAACATTTTGACTAATTTTAACATTTTTTAAGTTTCGGCGCAAAATAATATTGCGCTATGAGCGTTATTAAGTAGATAGTTTAACCAAAAAAGATAAAAATGATACCCCTATTTCTCGACATCCCCAACGGCTGGAAAACAGCGATAATGATAGTGTTGATGATTTTGGTGTTCTACTTCTTCCTCATCCGCCCCCAAAGCCAGAAGACGAAGCAGGAAACCGAATACCGCAACGGCCTGAAGCCTGGCGACGAGGTGATGACCCAGGGCGGCATCCACGCCCGCTTTGTGAGCACCCAGGGCGCTATGGCTCTGGTTGATGTGGCTCCCGGCACCCGCATCAAGGTCCAACTCGCCTCGCTCAACCCCATACCCGAACGCAAGTCTAAAAAGTAGCCGCGCACTTGCTCTCTCATACCCACTAAGACACAGTATGAGGCAACAATGTTGCACCTAAAAAAAATATTTCGAGGTGCAATAATTGCGTCTCGAACCGTACTAATCACTTACCAATTCGCAAAAAACACCGAACCGTTCAAAATGATAAACCGAACACCAATAAGAATGACACTGACCCTGCTGCTGACGACGGTGGCCCTCGGAGCGGCGGCGCAGAACACGCTCAGCCTCTCGCTCGAACAGGCCCAGCAGTATGCCATCGAACACAACCAGACCATGCAAAACGCCAGCCTCGACGTGAAGAAGGCCGAGCTCAGCCGCTGGCAAACCATAGCCTCGATGTTGCCACAAGTGCGAGCCGGCTTCGACTACCAGAACATGATGGGCTACACCATGAACTTTGGCGGCGGCAGCTCGATGGCAGGTATGTTTCCCGACTCGATGACCGTCAACACCCCCATGGGCCCCATGCGGGTCAGTTTTGATATGCCCGAAACCAGTGGTGAGAGCTCGAGCGAAGGTATTGCCATGAACCCCAACGGCACGTTTAGCCTCACCGTCTCGGTGGCACTGACCGGCGCCCAGATTGTGGGAGCCTTGATGCAGAACACTGCAATGCAAATCAGCGACATAACCCGTCAACAAACCGAACAGTCCACTCGCTCGGCCGTCAAGAACACATACGTCAGTATCCTCGTCATGGAGCAGACCGTTGGGCTGCTCGATTCGAGCCTTGCCAACCTCGAGCAGTTGGCCAAAACCAGCCAGGCTTCGGTCGACGTTGGAGCCGCCGAGCAGGTCGACGCCGACAAACTGCAGGTACAGGTGGCGACCCTCCGCAGCAGCATAAACAGCACTCGTCGCTCGTTGCAGGCCCTGCGCAACAGTATGTTGCTCCAGTTGGGGGCCGACGTCAACTCTACCCTCGAACTCACCACCCCGATGGACGAGATTTTGAGCGTCGACGCGGCCACGGCATTGCTCTCGCAGGGGTTCGATATAACCCGCAACTACAACTATCGCCTGCTCGAACAGAGCGAGGAGGTGGCCCGTCGCAATGTCACAATGGCGTGGATGGACTTCACTCCCACCGTTTCGGCCTACTATCAATACAGCGCCAAAACCTACTTTGGCAAGGAAGAGGGCTTCAACATGACCCCGCCAAACATGATTGGTGCCTCGTTGTCGCTGCCTCTCTTCAGCAGCGGTAGCCGCACCGCCAACGTCAAGAGTGCCAAAATCGACCTGCAAGAGGCGGTCAACACCCGGCAACAGGCCGAGAACGGGCTACGGGTGCAGTACAACCAACTGTGTTTCGACCTCGCCTCGGCGCTCGAAACCTACGACATCCAGTCCAAGAACCTCGAGGTTACCAAGCGCGTATTCGACAACCTTACCGAGAAGTATAAGTATGGCCGCGCCTCGAGCCTCGAAGTGACCAACGCCTCGACCGACATTATTTCGGCCCAAAGTAGTTACATTCAGGCTGTTATGAGCGTGCTCTCTGCCCAAGTAGAACTCGAAAACCTTTTAAATAACGAATAAAAAATAAAAATATTATATGAACCGCAAGATTTTATTGACCACGCTCGTCGCCGCCCTTGCCCTCGCTGGTTGCGGTGGACGTGGCGCCGACAAAGCTCCCACTACAACCAAGAAAGAAGCCGAACGCGTAAAAGTACAAGTCCTTCAGAACGAACGCATTGCCAAATCGCTCGAACTCTCTGCCACGCTCGAAGGATACGAAACAATGAACATTTCGCCCAGCATAACCGGCCACATAGAACACATCTATGTCGAAGTTGGCAGCCGCGTGCAAAAAGGCTCTATGCTGGTGCGTATGGACCAAACGCAGCTCAACACCACTCGCATTAATTTGGCCAGCACAAAGACCGAATACGAGCGCGTTTCGGCCCTCAAGGCTTCGGGAAGCATAAGCGAACAAGTCTACGACCAAACCAAAGCCGGCTACGACCAGTTGGTAGAAACCGAACGCTTTCAAGATGCCAACACCTTTGTTAAAGCCCAATTTGCAGGCGTTATCAGTGCCAAAAACTACGAAGATGGCGAAATGTATACCGGTGCACCTATTCTTACCCTCACTCAGATAAGCCGCCTTAAAGCCATCATAAACATCCCCGAAACCTATTTCCCGCTCGTCAAGCAGGGTATGAAAGTAGAGGTTCATAGCGACATTTACCCCGACCAAACGTTCCCTGCTACGATAGAAATTGTCTACCCTACCATCGACCCGCAAAGCCACACCTTCCAGGCCAAGCTTAACATACCCAACAGTGCCGAAAAAATACGTCCCGGTATGTATGTGCGTGCCACCCTTGCCGTGGGCGAGGTCGACGCCATTGTGGTGCCCTACCAGAGCGTGCTTAAGCTGACTGGCTCTAACGACCGCTACATCTTTGTGGCCGACGGTACCACTGCACGCCGAGTGCCCGTTACGCTGGGTCAGCGTTTCGACGACCGTATAGAAATCATTCCTATCGAGGCCAACGCTCTGAAAGCCGGCGACCAACTGGTTATTACCGGCCAAGCTCGCCTTGTTGATGGTGCCACCCTTGAAATTGTAGAAGAATAAACCATGGCAATATACAAAACAGCTATCAACAAGCCCATCACCACCGGCCTTATTTTTGTGGCCGTTATCGTGCTTGGACTTTTCTCGCTGACGAGGCTGCCCATCGACCAAATGCCCGAAATGGACCCGCCCTACGTCACCGTGATGACTACCTATGCCGGTGCCAATGCCAGCGAAATAGAAACCAACATCACCAAAATTGTAGAAAACTCGCTCAACTCGGTCGATGGTCTGAAAAACATCACCTCTAATTCCCGCGACAACATTTCGGTGGTGAGCCTCGAATTTGAGTGGGGAAGCGACATCGACGAAGCCTTGAACGACATTCGTTCTTACGTCGACCTGCTTTACGACAACCTACCTGACGGTGTGAGCCGCCCCATGATTCTGAAACTCAACTCGTCGGCAATGCCCATTATTCAATACGGTTTTACCGCCAACGAGAGTTATTCGGGCCTTGACCGTATTTTGGAAGACAACGTGGTGAACGTGCTCAACCGTATCGACGGCATTGGTAACATTACCGTGAGCGGAGCCCCCGAGCGATATGTTTACATAGACCTTGACCCCAAGCAGCTCGATGCCTATGGCATACCTCTCGAAATGGTGGGCAATGCCATTAGCGCCAATAATTTAGACCTTGCCTCGGGAACCGTAAAAATGGGTAAGGAGCAGTACCAAATGCGCGTCAAAGGCGAGTATATAGAGAGCTCGGAAATTGCCGATATTGTGGTTACAACCACCATGATGGGCAAACAAATTTTTGTGCGCGACTTGGCCACAGTGCGCGACACCATTAAAGACCTCTCGCTCGACGAAAAAATTAACGGACGCGACGGCGCTCGACTAATCATTACCAAGCAGACCGGTGCCAACACAGTGCAGATTGCTCGCGAGGTGCGCTCCGAAATGGAGACCATAATGAAGACCATGCCCCCCGACATCGAGGCTACCCTTATCCGCGATGGCTCCGAAGAGATTGTGAACGCCATCAACGGCTTGACCGAGAGCATTTTCTATGCGTTGCTCTTTGTGGTGCTGGTAGTTTTGGTGTTTTTGGGCAACTGGCGCAGCACCATAATCATAGCCCTCACCATTCCTATTTCGCTTGTAACATCGTTTATATATCTGCTCCTTGCCGACAGTTCGCTGAATATCATCTCCTTGGCTTCGCTCACTGTGGCCATAGGTATGGTTGTTGACGACGCCATAGTCGTGTTAGAAAACATTACCAAACACATAGAGCGCGGCGAAAATCCGCGAGAAGCCGCCATTTGTGCCACCAACGAGGTGTGGACCTCGGTTATTGCCACCACACTGGTGCTTGTGGCCGTGTTTGTGCCACTCACTATGCTGCCTGGCATGATGGGTATTTTTATGAAAGAGCTGGGTTGGATTATTACCATCGTGGTGTGCGTCTCTACCACCGCAGCCATCACTCTCATACCCATGCTTAGCAGCAAAATGCTCAAAGAACGCCCCTTCTTCCTTAAGAAAGAAGACGATGAGGCCTACCAACGCAAACAAGAGCGCAACCTTTGGAACCGCACTATCGGCCGTGCTTTCGGCGCTGTAGAAAAATGGTATGCCAATATTCTGCGCTGGTGCCTGCGCCACAAAATTATCACGCTGGGCATTGCCGTTCTGTTTTTTGTTGCCTCTGTTGTGCCCTTTGCCAGCGGGCGCATTGGTATGGACTTTATGAAGGAGCAAGATAACGGCAGCATGAGCGTCAGCGCCGAATTGCAACGTGGCACACGCATCGAAGAGACCCTTAAAACTGCTCGCCACATGGAGGAGGACATCTACCGCCTGCTGGGCGACGACGTGCTCGTAATTTCCACATCGGCCGGTTCTAACGACGACGCAGGCTTTGCAGCTCTCTTTAACAGCACCACCAACAACAAGATTTCTATGACCGTGCGTTGCACCAAAAAGTACCACCGCGACCGCACTATATTCGAAATGCAAGAAATTCTGCGTCAATGCTTTGCCGAATATCCGGAGATTGTAACCTACCAGGTTAACAGTGGTGGCGGAATGGGTGGCGGAAGCAACAACTCGCTGAGTGTGGAAATTTACGGCTACGATTTTGACCAAACCACCAACTTTACACAAGAGTTGCGCAAGCGTGTTATGGACAACGTTGCCGGTGCTCGCGACACCAAAATTAGCCGCGACGAAGACCGTGCAGAGCTGAAAATAACGCTCGACAAACAAAAACTGGCCCTGCATGGACTTAACGAGAGCACTGTGGCCCTCTATGTTCGCAACCGTGTTAACGGCATGGCGGCCGGCTATTTGAAAGAAGACGGCGAAGAATATAACATCGTGGTGCGTTTGCGCGAGGAATATCGCTCCAGTATTACCGACATTGAGCAACTCTCCATCCCCACCGCCACCGGCAGTGTAATAAAACTGGCCGAGCTGGCAAAAGTAGAAGAATACTGGTGTCCGCCCACCATCGAGCGCAAAAACCGTCAGCGCTACCTTACGCTAACCGTCATGCCCTATCGCACTTCGCTGCAGGAACTCGCCATGGGCGTTCAGCGCGAGTTAGATGAGATGGATATGCCGCAAGGCGTCCACGTGGCTTTGGCCGGTAACTTCAAAGACCAGCAAGACTCTATGCGCGATATGGGCCTTCTGGCAGCGCTCATCATAATGCTGGTCTACATTGTCATGGCCTCGCAGTTCGAGAGCTTCGGCAAGCCAGCCATCATCATGCTCTCCATACCCTTCGCCATCAGCGGAGCCATATTTGCGCTGCTCATTGCCAACACCAACCTCGATATGATTGGTATGCTCGGTTTGGTGCTGCTTATAGGTATCGTGGTTAAAAACGGCATTGTGCTGGTAGACTACATAAACCTGATGCGCGAGCGTGGCATGGTGCTCAACGAAGCCATTGCTGTGAGTGGACAAAGTCGTCTGCGCCCCGTGCTCATGACGGCCTTTACCACCATCTTAGGTATGATTCCTATGGCCACCTCGACCAGCGAAGGCTCCGAAATGTGGACCACAATGGGTATCGTGGTTATTGGCGGCCTTACCGTTTCGACATTCGTAACCCTTATCATCGTGCCAGTGCTCTACGGCGCCTTCTATCGCAAAGGCGACAAAGAAAAAGTAGAAAAAGAGCGCCGCAAGTTTGTATTTATGAACATCAACCTCGACGAAAAATGAAAAGTATACTCATAGTATTCAACCAAGCAAGCACCGAGCGTGTGGAATATATGCTCGACACGCTCGGTGTGCGTGGCTTTACCTTTTGGGAGAATGTGCAGGGTCGTGGCAACGAGCATGGCGACCCTCATCGTGGAACCCACACCTGGCCCGAGATGAACAACGCCGTGATGACCGTTGTGGCCGACGACCTCGTAGAGCCATTGCTCACCGCCGTACGCAAACTCGACCGCCGCAACGAGGAGGTGGGCATCCGTGCTTTTGTGTGGAATATTGAACAGATGGTTTGATATTATTTGCAAATATAATAAAAAAAGTTGTAGATGATAGATTTTTTTGTATATTTGCATTTTGTAACCCAAGTGTAACCGAAGTTATAATCAATTAAAAAACAATTTGTTATGTTCAAAAAAGTATTCCTTCTTTCCCTCTCGGTCGTGATGGCTTTCGGTCTCAAAGCCCAGACCATAATGGAGTCGACCGCCAAAATCGGCGAATTAACGGTGCCGGCTTTCGTCATGTCTGTCGATAAGGACGTCAAACTAACCCAGGACGCTATGCGTCAGCGCTTGAAAGATACCAAGCTCAAAGTCAAGAACGAAGAAGGCTATGTGGCTATCCTCGACCAGGTGGTGCCCGAAATCGCTCCTACCCCCATCAAGTTCTACACCAAAGTCGAAGAGATGGGCAAGCGCAAAGACAAGACCACCATGGTCACCGTGAGTGCCTACTCGAACGATATGACCATTGACCAGATGACGATGCAGGTCAACGTCCGCTCGTTCCTTCAGGAGTTTGCAACCTACGTCAACAAGTACGAGGCTCAGCAGAATATGCTGAACGAGGAAGGCAACCTCAAGAAAGCCCAGAAAGATGCTGCTACAGCCGCTTCGAACCTCGACAAGATTGATAAGAGCATTGCCGCCGACCAGCAGAAGATTGCCGACAAGAAGGCCGAAATCGAAAAGTATAAGCAGAAAATCAAAGACTGCGAAAAGGAAATTAAAGACCTCGAGGCCAGCATCGAGAAGAGCAACGGCAAGCGCGTCGACGCTCAGCAGAAGGTCGATAAGGCCGGCGAGTCGGTCCGCCAAATCGAGGGCGAGGTCGACAAATACCGTCAGCAGGCTCAATAAGGCTTCGCCGACAACGGTCCGAAACTCTCTCTAATGGGCCTGCGCCAGCGGCGCAGGCCCATTCTTATTCTCCTGCTGTGGTGTGTAGCACAGTGCGCCGGCTTCGCTCACGGCACCCTGGTTGCCCTACAGGTTATTGCCACCTTTGGTGGGTTTAATTTATGAATAATTCATGGCTTATACAATTTTTATTATATTGATTCTCATTAATATACGATAAACCCTATCAAAAACAGCTTTAGTATTGAAAAAAATGTGTATCTTTGCACTCGAAATTGACGTGATACTTCGCGCGATGCAAAGAAGGTATTTATCTTTTGACAATTTATAGATACATATATGATATGAAACTAAAGAAAACATTTGCTACAATTTTAGCGCTAACAATTCTGTCGCTATCTGCCTTTGCGCAAGCAGACGACGACACCGAGTGGCCGCAGTTCACTGGCGACTCGGTGCTGATTGTAATGGTAGATTTCCCCGACATGCAGTTTCAACACACTTCGGCAGAACTCCTTAGCATCATATCCGAATATGGCTGCACCGGCAAGCGAGTGGTGGGGCCTTACCACTCGCCTGGCTCACCAGCAGCCTATCAAAACCGCGACGTTTTTTTTTCACATTTCTGTGCAGATTTTGTTTATAACTCGGCAGCAGCCGATGTCGATATGACGCACTTCCCCGACAGCAACTACAAGTTTATATGTATTGTATTTCCTGGTTCTGCTGCTACCATGTATCAGCAGAACAGCCTTCTTGGGAATCTTCAGACCTATTGGAGACACAGATTACCAGGTAAAGAATGTATTTACCATTTCGCCAGCGAGAGTTCGTTCTTTGACGACAATGGCGATACGAGTACTTTTAGTATTGGCGATAGTATTGTTTACTCTGGGGGGGGGTATTTTGCTGGGGATATCATAGCATTTCTGCTTGATCAGTATCCCCTGTATAACATGTCGGACTTATTCCACGGTAGAGGAGCTTCGATTATAGAGCGTTCTCAGTTAGGTTGCGCCACGATAGACACCATCACCGAAGCAGCAGACTCGATAGAGTTAAAGGTCGTTACTGGCCACAACGACAAGGGATATTGCATAAAACTTGCTGACAACGAATATCTGGTGCTCGAAGCCCGCGCTATGCGTCCAGACGGTAGAGTCGTTGCCAACGACGGTATGTATATCTTCTGGGTCAAAGATAGTATATTTGATACGGAGGACTCCATCTACTTCAGTGTTTGGGATTACTTGATCTCCGACTATTCGGATATCTATGAACGCGAGTACATACCCTTTGGCGCACACAGCTACCCCGACACAACATTCTTCTGGTTAGATACTATCGATTACGTCTGGCACTACCACTATCCATACATGGGTAGCAATAGCTTTACCACACAGTCGTATGTTGACAATGTGTGGATTACCAACATACGATGGAAGAACGACAGCGTGATGCTCTTCGACTTCAATTCCGACATTCCGCACGTAGAAATCGAGGCACTTGGACAATACGGCGCAAGCAGTGTGGGCGGAAAAAAGCAGCAGGCAAAAATCATAAGCTACACAGGCAACATAGTTTCTAAGGGCATTATATACTCCCGTTCCGAAGCAGAATGCAATATGGAGCAAGGCACGGTAGTCTACGACACATCAGCGTCTACAAGCGCCATCTCGACCAGACTCGATGGCCTTGAAAAAGGAGTTACCTACTGCTATCGCGCATTTGCGAGCAACGGAACCCATACATCATTCTCGGCAGTAAAGCAATTCAAGGACGAATACGTAACGCTGAGACACGCTTACTATGATTCCGGAAGTGATAAATTCCTTCTTGATATGGAGTTGAGCGAAGATGTGAGCTACTGCTACTATCAAAAGAATATAATCAAACTCAACTATATTCTCGGTACACATGAATTCCCATACCTATACGACACTTTGTTTCACGAATGGGATGTTATAGATACCACGGGTACACTGCTGGAAGAGTGCCAAATAGACACGACGGAAAATACGGCCACGTTCGGGCTGTGGGTATTCACCTCGGCAGGCGACACCTTGAACTATATGTTCGAATTCGACTTTGCAGACATCGACACAATACAGATACAGCATCCCTATCTCAATACGTCGGCAACAGTGGTCAACGACACAGTAAATTTTGTAGGGCAACTCTCATGGACGGACCAACAGGGCGGACGTTGCTGGATTGGAACAGTACCGAAATCGCCTATGTATTCCGCTTTCACATACTACACAGACGACATTATATGCAACGAATACTCCGATAGGTGCGATACCGCTGCTCAATTCAGGTCCCATCTAAACTCCAGTTTCGCCAACTATATGCTCACCCACTACACCTTTACCGAGGTGGACGACACAAACGAAATTGCCATGCCAATATTGCACCCCGACAGCGCATTTGTAACGATAGGCATAGACCGATACGGTGCTGCAAGGGTCACAGAATGGGACGTAACTGTGGGCATGAAGGCCGACCAGGCCATTGGCGAGGCATTCCTCACGTATAACGACTATGAAGAAGTCTACTTTACTACCGACTCGACCCTTCTGATAGAACTCTACCCCAGCCAATACGACAACCACTACTATATGTTAGAAGGAACGGCATCGGAGTTGATGGCCCTCGACGTAACCGACACCGCAACGGCCATCGCTTATTTCCTTGCCCACCAAGCAGAGATGATACGTCACGACTGCCCATGGCTGCTTTCTGGAGGAAATGGCATTAAGCCGATTGAACAGAGCCTCGTACGTACCGTTATGCCTAACAGCGACTACTACATATATCTTTTCCCGTTCAATGCTGCCGGCACACGCGGCAGGGTGTCAAGGTTGCTATACCACATCACAGACAGGTTTGCCGATGTAACGCCTGGTGGCAACGGAGACACAGCATGGTGGTACGCCGAAAATGGTGTAATCATCGGGGCGTGGAAATACAGCAGAAATGCCTACCTTAGAGACTACCACATGTACCTTGCGCCGCTTGGCTGCGTAGACAGCCTATGTGCCGCAGGCAATGTGGACTATGTGAACCTGTTGCCCTCACTTATGCAGGCAGGGCTTACAAGAGACTATGGCAATGATTTACCATATGCTAATCATGGCTATTATCCACATTACTATAGCGATACGGCCATGCACCTACTGCCCGACACCACATACGAACTTTGCCTTTGGGCCTCCGACAATGACGGGAAAGTCTATTTTCAGCGCACCCCCATCAACACCTACGGCGCACCGAAATTTGGTTCGGCTGCGCTTAAAGAGCTCTATTATCGTGGAACTCGCGCTGATGCAGGCGACACTGTTTTTTATTGCTTTATCGATGCCGACGATGCCACAGCCTACTACCACGTTATTATTGGCGAAGAGGGGGCACTTGCCACCCAGGGCATTGCATCGCTCTCCTCGGCAGGGCAATACAGCCTCACACACAGTTCCACGTTGGAGAAGTATACCCACCAAACAACCGAGATAAGATTCAAAGCCGGCACAGACGGCATTGGGAGCTCCTATGCCATTTATCTCGTGGATGATGGTGACGGATTCTATTATTATAGAGCCAGATCCTGTTGGCAGAAATACATAGACTGGACAATGAGCAACGACAGTGTGTACCGCATCTATGTAATTCCTTACGATGCCGACGACAATCAAGGCATTGGCCGATATATACGTTTCTCCCCACTGTATGGTCGCCCCGACAGTGCCGTTTATGGCGTGGTAACGGAGTGCAGTGTGTCGGACATCACCGAGAACTCGGCGACGCTACATGGCCGCCTGCAAGTTGGAAGTCAATCCATATCTGTAGTGGGCTTTTCCTATCGCCGTTATGACGCACCTGCAGGAACACCTATGACGACTGTAACAGTTGGCCCCATGATAGACGAAACCATCTCTTATCGCCTAAATGGTTTGCAACCCAACACAACCTATGAATATGTAGTGGCCGCGGGCTATGACACAGACACCTCGGCTGACGGAGGCTATCTCTATGATTATCGTCGCACCTTTACAACAGCCAGTTGTACTGTTGATGCCAGCATAGACACAACCATTTGCTACAACGCTTACTATGGCAACACTCGCTACACATCAAGCCGGACGCTCGAATTTTCGTATTTGGCTGCCAACGGGTGCGACAGCCTGCTGACGGTGAACCTCACGGTGCTGCCACAACGTATAGGCTACGACACTTTGGTGCTTTGCTATGGTGAAGAGTACAACGGTTCGGCACGCTATTCCAGCATCACACTGACAGAAACAATCCACGAGGAAGACCTCTGCGACTCGACCCATAAGCTACACCTCAAAGTGCTGCCAAAGATAACCACCACCGTTACCGACACCATTCATGGCGAAAGCTACGAGTGGGACGACGAGTTGATTACCGAGCCAGGACGCTACACGCACGTTATAACCGCCGCCAACGGCTGCGACAGCACCATAGTACTCACACTCCTGCCCGAATCGCACGAAGGCATCGACGATGTGCAAGGCATAGCAGCACACATAGAAATAGAAGGGAACCTCATCATAGTTACTGGTGCCGAAGGGCAGATGGTTACAATATACGATGCCACTGGCCGTATGCTCTCCACACGTCGCGACGGTATCCGCTTCGAAGTGCCATCGACTGGGACATATATTGTGCAAGTCAGCAGCTATCCAGCACAGCGCATCGTCGTGGTGCACTGACGAGGATTTGTCTCTGCTCCGCGCAACAACCGAGCTGACACTTTGACAACTTGAGGCTGAGTGCGGCGCGAAGCGCCGCACTCAGCACCAGCCGAAGTTTTTCAGCCTCCATAGAAGTTCAGAGCAGCTCATAATAAGAGACCGACCGCCGCCGAGCCGTATGGCTCGGCGGCGGTCGGGGTAGGGTAGAGTGTGCGCAAGGAGGCGCCAAGTTACGGTCGAAGAGGCGTCGAGAAGGTGCCAAGTTGCAGTCGTGAATGCGTTGGGTTGCCACGCCATTGAGTTCGTATTGGCCTGCAGGTGGCTTCTGGCCAGCCAGGGGTTAGAGCCCCCCCCTGGCATGGGGTTTGCAACGACTGCGCAAGGCCTCAAACTGGCCTTACGGAGGGTTCTGCGTCGGGACGGCGAGGCGCCAAAACTGGCCAAAAATCGAGGGCTAACTGCCTCAGTATCAAGCCTTGTTCGACCTCAATACGACCCTAACCCCTCTTTAATACCTCCTCAATACTGTGAATCAAGACGTTAGCGGTTGCGCTCTTTGAACTTTTCGACCTGCACTTTCATCGCGTCGACACACTCGGCAACGGCCTGCTCGAAGCTGTCGGCCTGCTTGGCAATGAAGAGGGTTTGGCCGGGCATGGCGAGCGAGATTTCGGCTATCTTGTTGTTTGTGCTTTCGGGTTTCTCTACCTTGAGGGTGACCTCGCAGGCGGTGGCCGATTCGGCTATGCGGTCGAGTTTGGCAACTTTGTCGGCGATGAATTTTTCGAGTTTTTCGTCGGCTTTGAATTTCACTGCGTTGATGGTTGTTTTCATGGTTTATTCCTCCTTATTATTTTGGGTGAGTGATTTTGCGCGTGGGTGTGCGTGGCGGTAGGCTTCGCCAATGTGGGCTGGGTCGAGGTGGGTGTAGACCTGCGTGGCGTTGAGGTTAGAGTGGCCCAGCAGGTGGCTAATGGCCATGAGGTCGCCGCCATTTGCCAGCAGGTGGCTGGCAAAGCTGTGGCGAAAAACGTGTGGGCTCACGCGGTTGGCTGTGGTGAGGGCGGTCATTCGTTTGGTCACAATATAGTTCACTGCCGATGGCGCGAGGGGTTGCCCTTTAGGGCTCACGATTAGGGCCGGGCAATTGGGCGCGAGGCGGTGTTTCTGGTCGAGGTAGGCGGCAATGCGGTGTGCCAGTTCGGGCTCGATGGGCACCAGTCGGTGCTTGTTGCGCTTGCCGAGCACTTTGATGTAGAGTGCCGCGAGGTCGACGTCGGCCTCGGTCAGTGCAGCCAGTTCGGCGCGGCGCATACCGGTCTCGTAGAGCAGCATCAGCACCAATCGGTCGCGCGTGGTAGCGAAGTCGGCTGCCCACAACTCGTCGTCGTAGAGGTGTGCCGCCTCGCCCTCTTTGTAGGTCACCGGCAGGCGTTTGGGCAGCTTGGGGGCCGAGAGTTTGGCTGTGAGGTCGGCCTCGACGAGGCTATTTTGCCTCATCCAGTGGCACCAATGGCGCACTGCCGAGAGCTCTCTGCGCAGCGTGGTGGCGGCCTTGCCGCTCTCGCTTTGGGCCATCAGCCACTGGCGTAGTTGTTGGGATGAGAGGACCTCAACGGTGTGGATTCCAGCCTCTTGCAGATGGCGGCAGAGCTCGTGCAGGGTGCGCGAGTACTGCTCTACGGTGCCAGGTGCGCGTCGCAGTTCGGTGGCGGCATAAAGCTCGAATTGTGCTATAGACTCCTCGATATTCACGTATGCAAAGTTACGCAAATTTTTTTGATTGTGTGCAAAAAAAATCAATCAAATTTTTTCGCTCCCCGGCTTAGGGGCTGAGGGTCACAGTCGTGAGTGCCTAACGGTGAGGGCCACGGCGCAGCTCGAAATGACGCTCACCAGCAGGAACGAGGCCACAAAGTCGGTGGCTTTCATGGCCACAGGGAAGGCTCGGACCACGAAGTTGCCATCGCCCATGCGCACCAGGCCGAACTGTTGCTGCACGAAACAGAGCACGAAGCCCACGGCCAGCCCCACGAGGGTGGCTGTGAGGCATATCATCACCCCTTCGGCAAAGAAGGTGCGGCGCACAGCGTTTCGGGTCATGCCGAGGCTCTGCAGTAGCTGGGCGTCGCGCTGCTTGTCGATTATCAGCAGCGAGAGCGAGGCCACAAGGCTCAGTGTCGAAATGAAGACAATCAAGGCCAAGATGATGTAGATGCCGAGGCGTTCGGAGCGGAATATCTTGTAGTAGAGTGGTTGCTGCTCGTAGCGGTCGAGCACCTTGCAGTCGGGGCCAATCAGTTCGGCCACCTGTCGTTGCACCCGGCCCACTTTGGCCCGCGGTTCCAGCCCAATGGCAATGGCGGTGCAGAGTGTACTGTCGTAGTCGAGCAGGTAGCGCACCGTGGCAATTGGCGCCACGGCATAGCGCTGGTCTATGTCTTGCTGAATGAGGAAGTTGCCGGCAGGCAACACGTTGGCCGAGCGAAAGGCGTCGGCCACCGAACTGCCCAATGGGCCTTGGCGGTTGGGAATGAGCAGGGTGGCTGTGATGTTGGTGTGAGGCGACATTCCGAGGTCGTAGTATATGTCGGCTCCGAGCAGTAGGCTGGGCAGCGCGCCAGCTTCGGTTTCGGCAAAGGGGTAGTAGCCGTCGTAGAGCAGTGTGTCGAGCCCCGTAACGAGGTGGTAGGCCGTGTCTACGCCGCGCAGGGCCACTATGGCTTGGCGGTCGCGGAAGGTGAGCCAGGCGTTCTCCTCGACAAAGGGGCTCACTGTTGCCACGCCCTCAATGCGGCGCAGGGCGTCGAGGCTCGTGGTGCTCAAGGTCTTGCCCTGGGTGGGTTGCACGATGAGTGGCGGGTCGAACGAGTTGAAGAGGCTTTGCGTTACCTGCCCAATGCCGTTATAGACCGACAGCACCACTATGAGCGCCATGGCCGACACGGCCAGCCCGATGAGCGAAATCCACGATATGACGTTAACCACCGACCGTTGGCGGCGTGCAAAGAGGTATCGCGAGGCTATGAACAAGGGTAGTCGCACGGCTGGTGAGGTTGGACTATGGTTGGCGGTTTATTGTTTCAGTAGGCGTTCGATGTTCTCGATGTAGTCGAGCGAGTCGTCGAGGTAGAACTCGAGTTGAGGGATGATGCGTAGCTGCTTGCCTTCGCGCAGGCCGAGGCGGCGACGCAGGTCGGCAGTGTTTTGCAGTATGAGTTGCATAACCTCTTCTTTTTTTGCGCCGCCGAGGGGCATGATGCTCACGTGGACGCGTGCAATCGAGAGGTCGGGGGTTATGCGGACCCCGGTAACGGTCACCATCGAGGGGCCGAGTGTGGGCTTCATCTCGCGCAGGAAAATGTCGCCCAAGTCTTGCTGTATGAGGCGCGATATTTTGTTCTGTCGTGTGGTCTGCATGGGGGTAGTTTTTGTGGGGTGTTAGCTATCGGGCTTTGGGTTTAGAGGCGCCAGCCGAGGCGCACGGGCAGGAACACGGTTTGTTGCATATAGGCCACGCCGAGTTGCAGGTAGAGGCTGCGCCAGTTGTGCTCCATGTTGCGCAGGCCGTGGCGGTAGTACCAGTTCACTCCGGCATAGATTTCGCCGTAGGGGGTGAGGTTGGTCGAGTAGCGGTTGGCGTCGTCGAGCAGTACGCTGGCGCCGCCACGCAGGCCAGCCATGGGCGCAAAGCGGAAGGTTTGCGGTATGTGGTCGGCTCCGACACCGGTCCAAATGGGGCGAAAGTCGAGGTCGACAAAGAGGGTGGCCGCAATTTTGAAGTCGGCAGGGGTGCTGATGTTGGCCACGTAGTAGCCCGAAGCGCCGACGCCGAGCATGAAGTCTTGGCTCAGATTGCGGCCCACGATGGCGCTCAAGCCGGCGGCCGACTCGTAGTTACCGAGGTAGTATCCGTAGTTGCCCGATTGGCCTAAATTGCCCATAAATGGCATAACGCCCAACTCGAATTTGGCCATCCACTGGGTTCTTTCGTTCTGAAGAAATTGGGCCTCGGCGTCGAGGCTGAACAGCAACAAAGCGGTGATGCAGAGTATCTTGATGTTTTTCATAACACTATTAATTGCGACTGCAAAGATAAGAAATTATTTTTGATTTTCACAATATAACTTCCGGCCGGCAGGTTGTGGCTCAGTGGCGAGCCACTGCGATAGCCTGTTTGGCGAAGCACGGTGCGACCATGTATGTCGCTGATTGTGAGCGTGGAAGGTTCGCCGTCGAATATGGCGCGGAGCTCGCCTCCATTAGGGTTGGGGGCTATCAAAAGTTTGTTGTTTCCGGCCTCGGGCGAGGGGGCTGTGGCAAGAATATTGGTGTCGATAACGGCCAAGATGTACTCGCCCGTGCGCAAGTGGGGGTCGGTGTAGAAGCCTTGCATCAGGTTGTTCGAGTGGTGACGGGTGGCTACGGTCCAGGGTTCGGCTGGCGAGTGGCGGTAGAGCAGGGCCATCGAGTCTATCGACTGCTGGCTCCAGTAGAATCCTTCGTCAAGTTCGCGGTAGGTGAGGGTGCCGTAGCCGCTTTCGGCGTAGTGAAATCGGCCGGCGATGTTGGCTTCCCACGGCAGGGTGCCGTTCACAACCCAGTAGCGTCGGGCGGTGCGCACAATGCCCTCTTGGTTTGTGCCGCCTGGTTGGCCCCAGTGGTGCTCGACGAGCAGGTGGGCCTCGGTGCTGTCGTAAACCCTTACGCCAAAGTGGGTTAGGTGGTAGTCGGTTATGCCAGTGGTGGTGACGAACTCGGCGTTGGTGGCTGCGTCGGCGTCGCGGTGGTTGTAGTCTACTGCCCAAAACACTGGCTCGAACGGTATGGCGAAGGTGGCTACAGCGGTGTCGCCAACAAAGTCGAGCTGCACGTCGTGGTGGCCGAAGTCCCAGTCGAATAGCGATACCTCTATGGTCGAGGGTATCTCGATTTCGGCTTGGTAGCCAATGCGTTGACGACTAACACGCACCGTGGCTTCGTGGTTGGCATAGCCCACCGAGTCTATGTGGTAGTTGAAAAAGCCTGGGGTGAAAACGTAGTTGTCGAAGAATGCAGTTAGGTCGGTGCTGCTAATGGCACTGAGTGTGTCGCGCAGGGCGTAGGCGTCGAAGTTGGCGTAGCGGTTGCGGGTAAATAGTTGGTTCATGGTCTGGTAGAAGAGCGAGTCGCCCAGTAGGCCGCGCAGCGAGTGCCAAGCCAACGAGCCCTGTTTGTAGGTGGTGGTGCCGTAGGTGTGGGCGTGGGGCATATCGTGGAGCGAGCGGTAGGCGCCATCGGTCACGTGGGCCAGGCGTAGCACTTGTTCGAGGGTTGTTTGGTAGTAGTCGATGGCGGCTTGGTGGCCTCGGCAGGCCTCGATGGCAACCTCTTCGCAGAACGATGCTCCGCCTTCGTTTATCCACATATCGCCACTTTCGGCGCAGGTTATGGTGTTGCCGAACCAGGCGTGGCCCAGTTCGTGGCTCACGGTGCCGAATTGGGCCGTCTCGCTCATGTCGCCAATGGCTTGTTCGGCCAAGGCTATGTTCATCACGTGTTCCATCGAGCCGAGGTGGGTGGCGCAGTAGCCAATGCGTTGCCAGATGTAGGGGCCAAAGGCGTGTTCGTAGGCTGGGAGCACGGTGTCGAGCAAGGCAAAGGTGTTGCTCACCGTGGCGCTGTCTTGCGAGATGTAGGCAAAGGTGGCTGGGTAGCTGGTTTCGCGCCCGCGCACGTTGCGCTCAATAGTGTTCCACTGCGCAGCGGCTACCGATACGAGGTAGGGTGGGGTGGGGTGGTCGAGTGCCCATTCTGAGGTGGTAGAGCCGTCGGGGTTGTGGCTTTCGGCCGTTAACAGCCCTCCACACTGGGCGCTCCAACCCGGCTTGGTGGTGACCCGCAGGCTGTATAGCGCCTTGTCGGTGAAGTTGTCGCGCGTGGGGAACCAGGCTCGTGCAATGCTGTGGGGCGAGTCGTCAAAGGCTACGCCGAGGTTGTAGTAGAGGTCGTTGTCGAAGTGGAAACCGCCCCAGCCGTAGTTTTCTACATAGCCCGAGGCGTGGTAGGCTATGTGTAGATGGGCGGTGTCGCCGGCGGCGAGGTTGGCGGTACCGATGTTGTCGAGCTGGCAGTCGAGCACTTGGCCGTCGAGGGCAATGGTGTCGGCCGTACCTTCGAGCAAAAGGCTGATGGTGGTGCAGGGGCGTAGGAGCCGCAGAGTGATGTCGGCCGTACCGACGATGGTGTTGGGTTGGCTGTGGCCGAGGTCGACGGCAATGTCGTAGCGCAGTATGTCGACCGAGTCGGCGTTCTGGCTGTGGGCCGAAAGCGTTAGCCCGAGCAGTAAGGCTATGAGTATCAGACGTTTCATGTCGATAGGTGCAGGATGTTGGTGTTAATCGGACTGCAAAGTTACGTAAAAAAATCCATTTCCCGAAAAAAAAGTTGAGCTAAGGTGTAATATTTTCCGCTTTTTTTCGTCTATTAAGTATGACCTGCAAGGAATACAACACCAGTGTAAGCAATTTGAGCGACGGTCTTTACCGTTTCGCGCTGCGCTATACGGGCGATGGCGACGCGAGTCGCGACGCTGTGCAGGACAGTTTTGTGGTGTTGTGGGAACACCGGCGCGAGGTTTCGGCCGAGGGCGCCAAGGCATACCTCTACCGGGTGCTCTATTACCGCTTGGTCGACGCCCACCGCCGCGAGCAGCACTTCGACCGCGTTGCCTCGCCCGAGCCGCAAGTGCAGGCCAACAACGCCTTCGAGCTTCACGACTCGTTGCAGCAAGCTCTTGATGCCTTGAACGAGGTGCAACGCTCGCTGGTGTTGCTGCGCGACCTTGAGGGCTACTCCTACAAAGAGATGGCTGCCATGCTTTCGCTCTCCGAACAACAGGTGATGGTTTACCTTTACAGGGCCAGAAAGACGATGAAACAAATTTTGAACGAAATATTATGATAGACCTGAAGAACATAGAGCAACTGCTCGACCGCTTTGCCGAAGGCACTCTCTCGCCCGACGAGGAAGCCAAGGTGCAGGCATGGCTCGAAGCCAACGCCGAGTTGCTCAGCACCCCCCTGGTGGCTCCCCATCAGGCCCAAGCCACCATGCCAGGCAAGGAACACCTCTACCGCCGGCCGCTGTTGGCGCCTGTGTGGCGCGCCGTGGCCGCCGCCTGCGTGGTGGCTGTGGTTGCCACCGTGCCGCTCTGGCACCGCCAACCTGCCGAGCCTGCCCCGATGATGGCTTCGGCCGAAGAAATAGAGGCCGCTGAACCCGAAATTAATACCGAAATTAGTACCGAGAGCCATGCCGCAATCAGCACTGCACCAGCCGCTCCAGCCCCTGCACGGCAGCCGCAGCGAGTCGCCCCCCAGACTCTACACCCCGCTCCCAGTCGCGCCAACGACCCCGCTGTCGCGCCTCAACAGTTGCTGGCCGCTGCCCCAATGCTCGCCCAGCCGCAGGCCTTGCCTCTGCCCGTGAGGGAAAGCATAGTGGTGCAGGCCGACGAGATGGTGGCTTGGGTGGCCGACACCATTGCTTACGACGAGATGGTGGCCTATTCGCTGCAACTGGGCAACCAGCAGTGGCTCGAGCCCGTGGCGGCACCGCTTTACTACCGTTTTGAGGAGGAGCGCCAGCGCTTGGGCGACTCGTTGCTCGCTTTCGTCGAACGCCACTCACAACCTTTAATGCAATTAATTAAAAAATAAATCACCAATATGAAAAAGACAATCCTTCTGCTGTTCGTCGCTGTGGGCTTGGTAGCCGCTGCACAGCAACCCAAGGTTTTTAGAACCGATTTTAAACCTCAGACCATGATAACCAATGTTGTGGTAAAAGATGGCGCAAAGGTGACCGTGCTACCCGACACCGAGGTCTACCTCTTGCTCAAGAGCGACAACATGGTGGAAATTCCACAAGAGGTGGTAACAGTGCTGCGCAACACCATTGTTTTCGACAATGAGATTGAGCCTTACGGCGTTGAGCTTCATGTAAATACGCCAAAGCTGACCATCACCATCGAGGATAATGCCACGCTCGTGCTCGACATGAGTAGCGACACTGCCAAAGCGGGGCTCCAAGTGCTGACTATCTCGGCCGAAGACCATTCGCAGACAACCGTCAAGGCCTCGACCGACACGCTGCAATTGGTCTCGCTCGACCTCGAGGCCGAAGACGGTGCCACGATTGTGGTCGAACCATTTGTCAGCACTTTGAAGAGCAGGATGAGCCTCGACGACGACGCCCGAATATCCTACAACGGCATCGTCTACCGGCCTACCACCAGCGTAACTGATATGATGGACCGCCGTGCCGACACCGACGACCTTGCCGGCTCGAAGCGTACCAAAAAGAGTGACGAGTCTTTCCCCATGGTAGGCTCTCACGCGCAGTTCCTTTGGGGCTGGAACAACTGGGGCGAGCGCCCGATGGCTGGCCTGTTCAGCGTTGATGGCGACGACGAGGTGGTAACCACCTTCCAGTCGTTCCAATTGGGATATGTGGTAGAGTTTGCGCTGTCGCGTTTCTTGTCGCTCGAGGCAGGCCTGGAATACGAGAGCGATATTTACCGTTTTGCCGCGCAGCTGGTTGATTTCCATCCCACTGGCAACGCTGGCGAGGCGGCTTTTGTCGACGTCACTCCGGCGCTGACCGACTACAAGGCGCGCTCGCGCTTCGTGACACGCTACATCACGCTGCCGGTAGCCGTGGCGATGGCCATACCGGTGGGCAAGGGCAAGAAGGACCGCCTGTGTCTGGCCCTGGCTGCGGTGCCCGGCTTGGGCTTCAGCAGTGGCTCTACCGGCCTGAAAACCAGGGAGACCACCGTTGGCCATACCACTCGCTCCACCTCGCCTGTGGCCAACCACTACATGAATCCGTATAAGTTCGACGTGCGCCTGTCGGCCGGCTTCGACCACTTCTATTTCTTCGTGCAGCCGTCGCTGTTGCCCGTGTTCAAAACCGACGGCGACAAGCACTTGAACCACGAACTCTACCCCATAAAGTTCGGTTTCCAACTGGGTCTCTGACAGTCAACAATGTAAAGCATACGCCAGCCGGCCGCGCAGCGGCCGGCTTTTTTTGCGCTTTGTGGCCTCTTATCATCGCTCCAACAATGGGTTTGGGAGGGGTGGAAATCGGCCAAAAATCGATGTCTAAGTGGCTCAGTATCAAGTGTTGTTCGACCTCAATACGACCTTAACCCCTCTTTAACCCCTCCTCAACCCTGAATATCAGGCTCTTGCAGAGAGGGTATGTAGCGGTGAGGGGCGGCGCGCAGCGCCGCCCCTCACCGCTATGTCGAAGGCTGATTATTTTGTTGGATAGGCGTGGGGTGTTCTGCTACCCGTCGGCCCTCCTCCTCGTTAGAGGGGTTGGCGGTCTATCATCATCCGCAACAGGTCTTGGCCAATGTCGTGGCGGTAGTAGCGGCCGCTCCATTTGATGTGCTCTGCCGCATAGTAGCTCTTGAGCAACGCTTCGGGCAGCGACTCGGAGAGCGTGGTTGTACAAATCACGCGTCCGCCGTTGGTGAGCAGGCGCCCCTCGGCGTCGCGGCGTGTGCCGGCGTGGAACACGAGGCTCCCTTCAACCTCGTCGACACCGCTTATTTCGCGCCCTTTGGCATATTTTTCGGGGTAGCCTTTGGCCACCATCATCACGCAGGCGGCATAGCGCGGGTCGATGTCGAGCGTAGCCTTGTCGAGTGTGCCGTTGGCGGCGTGGATAAAGAGGTCTACCACGTCGCTCTTTATGCGCGGAAAAACGCTCTCGGTCTCGGGGTCGCCCATGCGCACGTTGTATTCGATGACGTAGGGGTCGGGGCCGTCGGCCGACTGCATATTGCAGCACATCAGCCCGATGAAGATGAAACCGCAGTAAGGCGTCTTCTCTTTTGCCAATCCCTTCACGGTCGGAGCCACGATGAGACGCTCCACTTTGCGCATAAACTCTTTGTCGGCAAATGGCACGGGGCTCACCGAGCCCATGCCGCCGGTGTTCAAACCGGTGTCGCCCTCGCCAATGCGCTTGTAGTCCTTGGCGGTGGGTAGAATTTTGTAGTTGTGGCCGTCGGTGAGCACAAATACGCTCATCTCGACCCCTTCGAGGTATTCTTCAATCACCACACGGCTGCTGGCTTGGCCAAATTTGCCACCCTCAACCATGTTGTGCAATTCCTGCTTGGCTTCGGCCAAGTCGTTGATAATCAGCACGCCCTTGCCTGCTGCCAAGCCGTCGGCCTTAAGCACATAGGGCGGTTGCAGGCTTTCGAGAAATTGCTCGCCCTCGGCCACGTTTTCGGCCGTGAAGGTGCGGTAGCGGGCTGTGGGGATGGCGTGGCGCGCCATAAAAGCCTTGGCGTGGTCTTTGCTGCCCTCGAGGGCGGCACCGGCCTTCGAAGGGCCAATCAGCTTCACGTTGCGCAGGCTCTCTTCGGCGGCAAAAAAATCGGCAATTCCGGCCACCAATGGTGCCTCGGGCCCAACCACAACCATGCCAATATGTTTCTCCTCGACACACTTTTTCACCCCCTCGAAATCCTCGGGGTTAAGGTCAAGGTTGGTGCCGCACGCGGCAGTGCCAGCATTGCCAGGGGCTATATAAAGGTTCTGACACTGAGCGCTTTGGCTCAATTTGTAGGCTATGGCGTGTTCGCGTCCGCCCGATCCAAGTAGGAGTATATTCATCGCTCTTCTTTTACTGTTGTTAGGTTGCAAAGTTACGCTTTTTTTTCGAATCGGAGCCAAATTTTTTCAGCCTTTTTTGGCCCTCTCCACAATGGTGCTGACAATCAGGGCAATAACTACCCTTCGATAACGCCCTGCGACTGCAGTCGGCGGTAGGTTTTTTCGGCTGCCTGCTGCTCTGCGGCCTTGATGGTGAAGTCGACAGCTGTGTCGTACTGTTTGCCGTCGACTATGGCGCAGCATTCGTAGTGAATGCGCTTGTTCGGCCCTTGGGCGAAGCGCCGCGTAACTTCGAACGCCACGGTGTGGCGCGTTTTTTGCCCCCAGTCTATCAGTTTGCTCTTGAAATTCCAGTCGGTGGCAGCAATGTCGTCTATGTCGATGTGGCGTGCTATTATACGGTCTATCACCACTTTACGCGTAAATCGGTAGCCTTTTTCGAGGTATATGGCGCCCACCAAAGCCTCGAAGGCGTCGCCCTCTATCGATTTGAACACGCCTTGCGACTCGCGGTTATATTGTATCAGCTGAGCCAATCCAATCGTGTGTGCCAGGCTGTTCAGGCTGCGGCGGCTTACAATCTTGGCGCGCAGTTCGGTCAAGTAGCCTTCGCCTTTGTAGGGGTAGCGGCGGTAGAGCATCTCGGCCACCATGGCGGTGAGCAGCGCGTCGCCCAAATATTCTAACCGTTCGTTGTTTATGCGCTGGCCTTGCGAGGTGAGTTCCGACTTCGACTTGTGGATGAGCGCAACTTGGTAGAGGTGTGGCTTGCGCGGGGTGAACCCCAACTCGCGCCTACAGAAGTTGTAGAACTCCTTGTGCTCTCGCCTGTCGCGCAGTAGGTTCCACATTGTCAGTCGCTATTTGGTGTGTCGGAGCGGCCTGCTATCAACTTTGTGTTGAACATCGAACAGTTCTTTTCCCGTTTCTCAATATTTGCGGAACGCCAGGCAGGCGTTGTGTCCACCAAAGCCAAAGGCGTTGCTCAGGGCGAACTCCACATTGCGCACCGTGGGGCGGTTAAAGGTGAAGTCGAGCGGAGCAATCTCGGGGTCGTCGGTAAAGTGGTTGATTGTTGGCGGAACCACACCGTTCTTTATGGCCAAGATGGTGGCAATGGCTTCGACCGCACCGGCGGCACCAAGCAGGTGGCCCGTCATCGACTTGGTCGAGTTGACGCTGATTTTCTGGGCATGGTCGCCGAAGAGGGCGGCTATGGCTTTGGGCTCCGATATGTCGCCCACTGGCGTCGAGGTGCCGTGTGTGTTGATGTGGTCGACATCGGTAATCTGCATTCCAGAGTCCTCAATAGCCTGACGCATAGCCTGTTGTGCTCCCAACCCGTCGGGGTGCGAGGCGGTGATGTGGTAGGCGTCGGCGGTAAGACCCGAGCCGGTTATTTCGGCGTAGATGTGTGCGCCACGCGCTTTGGCGTGCTCCAACTCTTCGAGGATGATGGCGCCAGCACCTTCGCCAAGCACAAAACCGTCGCGGTCCTTGTCGTAGGGGCGCGAGGCGGTGGCAGGGTCGTCGTTACGGGTCGAGAGGGCCTGCATATTGGCAAAGCCACCAATGCCGCACTCGGTGACGGCTGCTTCGGAGCCTCCGGCAATCATGGCGTCGGCCTTGCCGAGGCGTATGGTGTTGAACGCGTCGCTTATGGCCATTGCCGACGAGGCGCAGGCGGCTACGGTAGCGTAGTTTGGCCCACGAAAACCATATTTTATGGCCATCATGCCGGCGCAGATGTCGATAATGGTTTTGGGCACGAAGAAGGGGCTAAAGCGCGGCGACTCGCTGCGTGCGAAGTCGCTCACTTCCTGCTGGAACGTGGTAACACCACCCATACCCGAGCCCCAAATAATGCCAACGCGGTCGGGGTCGGGTTTGGCTTCGGCCAATCCCGAGTCGGCCATAGCCTCGTCGGCTGCCACCATACCGTATTGGGTAAAGAGGTCCATCTTGCGAGCCTCCTTGCGGTCAAAGTGGTTGGTGGGGTCAAAGCCTTTCAGTTCGCAGGCTATGTGACATTTATATTTCTCCGGGTCGAATCGGGTTATGAGGCTTGCACCACTTACCCCGGCCAGCAGATTTTGCCAGAAGGTTTTTGCGTCGTTTCCGACCGGGGTGAGTGTGCCGATGCCTGTTACAACTACTCGTTTCAAATTCATGATGATGAATTAGCGGGCGATGTTAGTGTAGTTTTTCTTAGGATTACCTAAAAAGTTATTTTTTTGCGTTTTCGATGTAGCTGATAGCGTCACCAACGGTGGCAATGTGCTCGGCAGCGTCGTCGGGAATTTCAATGTCGAATTCTTTTTCAAGCTCCATGATGAGCTCGACGGTATCGAGAGAATCGGCTCCCAAGTCGTTGGTGAAACTTGCTTCGAGCTTAACATCTTTTTCGTCAACGCCAAGTTTATCAACAATGATGGCTTTTACTTTGTTTTCAATTTCGGACATTTTCTTTCAGTTTTTAGTTATTAAACAAAGTGCAAAGAAACGAATTTTTTTTCAATTGTGAAAAAAAATTAACATTTTATTTTTCACATAAAGTGGTTAAGTCGCTGTTAATAAGGGCTATAAGTTATTTTTAGGCACACAATAATTTTACCATTCTGACGTTATTTTTACTGCTAAAAGTGCGATTGGCTTACCGTTTTTTTGCAAAATTTGCCCCTCGGCTCGTCGTTGTTCAGAACGCCAAACGCAGTTGTAGTTTGATGGTGTGGGCCGTAGGTGCGTCGCTCTTGACGGTGGCGGCATATTTGGCCGAGAGGTTAATGTTTCGCGTGGGCGCGTAGGAGGCCACTATGTAGCACCTCACGCCCTGCCCGAGCAACATCGGGGTGCTGAAATTGTAGGCCAAGTCGCTCTCGCTCATGTAGATAGCTGCGTCGTAGGCCTCGCTGTCGAAGAGGGCAACCCGAGCTGTGAAGCTCAGTGGCACCCCCTGTGCCGCGTATCGCAGGTCTTGAGCCACGAGCATCGAGCCGAGGCTCTCGTGCATTTGGCACGAAAACCATATAAATTGTACGCGCGTACGCGTGTGCCAGTTGCCTTCGGCAAAGGTGAGGTCTGCCTGAACTTGGCGCTTGTAGGTGGCCCCGGTTTGGTAGTTGGGTTGGGGCTCTACAACTCCGTTGCGCTCTTTCATGCGGTAACGGTAACGTGCTGTGAACCTGGTGTTTGGTCCAATAGGTTGCGAAAGTTGCAGCCTCATGTCGGCCCCCGTAGTGGGGCTGTAGGCTCCGTAGCGCAAGTAGGGAAAGCGGGCAACGTCGGCCGAGGCGGCAACCTCGGTGCGCGAGGGAAGGGTTGTGGCAATGTCGAAGCGGGCACCCTGCTCGTCGGAGGTGGAACTGCCAAGTCCGTAGGCGTTAGCGTAAGGAGCTTGATAATCAGCGCTGTAGTG
This sequence comes from Bacteroidales bacterium, assembly GCA_017479385.1. Lineage (GTDB taxonomy): Bacteria > Bacteroidota > Bacteroidia > Bacteroidales > P3 > Colimorpha. Next base: position 29,230 of record JAFVCE010000013.1, read on the forward strand.
TCTCAGCATGACGCCTGCCGAGGTGTTGCTACTCGCCATCAATCGTCCTCCGGCGACGGCCGCCAGCGACCCATTGCCGTCGATGGCGGCTTCGGCAAAGAAGAGGGCGTTGCGCCAAACTTGGGTGGCGTTGAGGCTGACATTTTGGCAGTCGCGTTCGCGCAAGGTATAGTAATTGTAGGGGTAGGGTCGTGGCGATGGCGTGGTGTCGAAATGGGTAAAAGCGGCTGTTAGCCCAACCGAGAGGTTGCCAGAGGTGTATGCGAGGTTCGCACCAGCGAGTTGAGCTCCCGAGGCGTGGCTGTAGAAGCCTGTAACCGAGCCTTTTCGCAGCACTCGGAACGTAGCAGCAGCCCCTTGCAGCCAGCCGCTTTCGGCAAAGGCCGAGGCCCCTCGAACAGCCTGCCCGATGCGCAGCGGCGTTGAGCCGACCGAGGCGAATGGGGCAAATCCAGTCCAGAGGGCCAACCCCTGCCCAAACTGCAGGTTGTAGCGCCCAACAATGGCTCGCCGCAACGGACCTAAATCGCTGGCAATGAGATGGCCAGAGTAGTGGTTCTCGGCCGAGAACCATCGCTCGCCAGCGTCGCGGTCGGCCGAAAATTGCAGCTGCCAGTGTCCGCCGAGGTCGAGCCGCAGTCGCGAGTAGGCGTGCCACGGGTCGCTGTTGTTTGGGGTAGCGGTGGCGCCAAGCAGGTAATGGAGCTTCGGGTGGCCAACGAGTTCTTTGAAATTCAATGAATTAGGTTTAGGTAAAGGACCTGCCACAACAAGTGGTATTACGACTGACAAAGTGGCAGAGTCTAATCCCGGCACGAGGTAGAGCTCTGCTGTCGAGGCTATCCGGCCGTAGAGACGCAGATAGGCCCGGAGTGCGGCGACTTGGAACGGCGATACGAGGCCAACCTCTTGCAGTCGAAGGTCGTCGGTATCGTTGATGTTGACTGGCGTTTCGCGCAGCGAGGCCATCAGGTCGGCCAGTTGTTCGGCCGCCACCTGCGCCCCACCATCGTCGAGCCACTGCTCGAGTGCGTCTTCGAGTGCGTCGGCCTCGTTCTGGGCCACAGCCGCCCTGGTCGCAACAAGCAGTAGAACGATTAAGACGAGCTGGCGCAGACGCATAACGTGATGATAATGAGGTTAGAACGAGAAGTAGGAGGCAACCTGCGGAGTGAAGCCCAACACGGGGTGTAGCTGAGCAGCGAGGTCTACACCATATCCATCCCAATCTACCGCCATACCGAAAGCGTAGACAAGTGGCTCGTTAGCCACGCCAGCACGTAGTTTGAAGTGTTCGAGAAAGGTGTATTCCAGCCCAGCGCGAACCTGCAATTTGGAGGTTAGTTCCTTGTCGATTTGTACGCGCGCAAGCAGTTGAGGCGCAACGCGATAGGAGGCACCCAGGGTGGCCAACGCCGGCGATTGGGCTCGCTGTTCGGCACCGAAGCTGACGGCGTAGGGGTTGAAGAGGTTGAAGTCGACCGTCAGCCCCTCGGCAGGCCTCGCGGCGAGCGATATGGTGGCGGAGAGCATACGAAGCGAGTTGTAGTGTGGGTCGTCGGCGCCGGTGTAGAAGTAGTTGAGCGTTAGGCCGAGTGCAATGTCGCGCCCCAGGTGCATGGCATAGCCCGCCGACGTGTATTGCTGGTTGAATGTGGCGTTGCCCGAATGGCTGTATGCGGCTGCTGTAACGCCGAATTCGCCCACGGGGGAAATGAAGGTAAACGACTTGTAGGCCAGTTCTTTGAGTGCGAAAGGCCTCACGTAGGCCAGCCCTATCATGACTTTTGGCGAAAAGACGGCTTGTGCCAGCGAGGCCGCGTCTGAGAAGGGCTCGCCCCCCATGTTGCAGCCTGCCGTTCCCCACGCGGCTCCACCTGTTGTGGGTGGCACAAATTGGGCTCGAGCCGGCACGGCGAGCAGCAGTAGCGCGAGGAATAAAAAACAAGGCGTCCTGCAACAGAACGCCTTGTTTTTGTGTCTTGATTGTTGCTTATTGAGCATTGAGTTGGTTGATGAAGTCTTGAACGTCGGTGCGGATGCTGACGACCGTGCCGTTGAAGGTGAGGCTGCTGAAGATGGAGCCGGGGTTGGCAACAATGTTGTCGAAGGCTTCTTTGGCCTCGATGCCGGCTTGGATTTCGTCGGCGTGTTCGATGCGGGTGGCTTGGTCGGCGCCGTTATAGGAGGCGGCATTCTTGATGGTCTCGATGAGGTCGTTGATGTTGTCCAACTGGTATTGGCACACATAGTAGGCCTTCACGTTGTTGAGCTTGGCTTTCATTTTGTCGCCCATTTCGGGGTAGGTCTCGATGTCGAACTCGCCAGCGTAGGCCACGTACCACGAAGTGTCGCTGAGCATGACACCAAAGAGGTTTTCGTCGGAGCCTTGGGTGATGAGGGCGCTGAAGTCGAAGTTCATCATGATGTTGGTGTCGGCAAAGGGGTTACTCATCATGTGGCGGCCAGAAATGGTGTCGCGGGTCTTGATGCCGATGAGGGGGTAGTTGTTCTCGAGGTCCACATTGTTGTCGGTGAGCGAGATGTTGGCACCGAGCACAAAGGTGTTCACGCCGTGGTAGGTGTCGACGTCGATAGAATCGGCCAGGTCGCCAAGATCGATGGTGTCGGTCACCACACCGTTGACGCAGGCTTTGAATTTCAGACTGTCTTGGCCAGCCAGTGGGCTTTCGCCTTGAGCGCCGCTGATGGCGAGGTCTACATTGCCAATGTTGTTGTCGATGTCGTCGACAATGTCTTTGACGATGTCGTTGATGTCAAGTTCGTCGCACGAGGTGGCTCCCAGTGCAACTGCAAAAGCACAGGCTAAAGCGATAAATGTTTTTTTCATAACTGGAGTTGTTTGTTGTTGATTTTTTCACGTTAAATTTTTGCAAAGGTACGAACTTTTTTCGAACCAGCAATTTTTTTTTGCAGATTTAACAATTTTTTTGTTCTCCGACCGTTATCTATAGGTGCCGATTAGGCCTTGCCTATCATGTCGTAGGGCACCGTGTCGCCTATTGCGCGAGGAGTGGGTTCGACAATCTTACCATACTGGTTTTCAAACTTTTGAAGGTTGTCGGCCAGGGCCATCATCAGGCGTTTGGCGTGGAGTGGGTGCATGATGACGCGGCTGCGCACGTTGGCGTTTTGGGTGCCGGGGAGCACTTGGGCAAAATCGAGTACAATTTCGGCCGGAGTGTGCGAGATGACAGCCAAATTGCTGTAAACGCCTTGGGCCACTTCGAGCGAGATGTCGAGGTTGAGGTTGGGTTGTTGTTGGTTGGGGTTGTTGTTGTCTTTTGCCATGGTGGTCAATGTTTTATCCGACCCTGGTTGTTAAGGCGCTGGGTTGCCACGATGGGTCGGTGAGGTCGCGGCTCCGGCTTGCGAAAGTTTTTGCAAAATTACACAAAAAATTTCAAATATGCGGTGTGTGCCGAAAAAACTTTTCTACGCATCGCGCAACGGCCTGATTTTCAGGGTTGAAGTCGTGTTAAGGAGGGGTTAGGGTCGTATTGAGGTCGAACAAGCCTTGATACAGAGCTACTTACGCCTCGATTTTTGGCCGGTTTCTGGCTGATTTTTTACCTGTGTGAGGCCGATTTCAAGCCGATGTTGGGCCGACTGGCGGCCGATGTTGGGGCGGTTGTGGCTGGTGGTTTAAGTAGCGAGGGGCGCCGCCTGCAAGGCGGCGCCCCTCGCGCGCTATAGTGCTCTGTGTTAGGCTGTTGATTAGAGGCCCAGCACCGAGGCACCCTGTTTGTAGACTATGTCGCGGGGGATGTTGGCATCGCGAATCATGTCGAGGTCGCGTTGCAGGTCGGCACCCACCTTGCCATTGCGGTCGCTGTAGGCTTTGGCGGCGGCCATATCGCCCTCGCCCTCCATGGCAATGATGATGGCAGCCCAGCCACGAGCGGCTTCGCGAGCCTTGTCTACGTCGATAACATACTTGCCGTCGGCATTGCGGCTAAAGGCACCATGCTCGTAGAAGTAGTTGTAGCACATGATGTTGGCCACGCCGTGGGCCTCGGTGGCGCCGAAGCGTACCGAGCGCAGAATGCCGGCGATGAAGGTGATGTAGTTCTGGGCTACGGTGGTGTTGGTTATCTCGCCGCGCTCGATGAGTTGTTCGGTGAGGAAGAGGCCACAAACGTCGGCTTTAGCCTCCTCCCAAGCGCTGTATTGTGCGCCGAGGGCTTGGCGGCAGGGGCCGCGACCGGTCACGGTGTTCTTAATGCCCAGACCGTGGGCCACTTCGTGGTAGCAGGTGTTGCCAAAGAAGGCGTTGAAGGTGACGCTGTCGACCTGTTCGGGGCAGACCATGAGGTTGGCAATGGGCACCATGATGTTGTCGAACTTGGCTTGCATGGCGTTTTTGAGTTGCAGGCGGCGGCTGCCTTTGGCCAGTTGCACGCGCTCGTCGTTGGGCAGGTTGATGGCGATGGTCTTGGAACCGGCATTGCAGTCGCCGGCATAGTAGACCACGTCGTAGACGTTGATGTCGCAGTCGGTGCCCGGCACCTCTTTTTTATACTTGGGGTCGCAGGGCAGGAGTTTCTGCATTTCGGGCAGCATGGCGGCAAATTTGCTCAGGCTGTTGCTCCACTCCTCGTCTTTGACGAGCACGAAAGCTTCGTGCGAGCATTTGAGGCCGTGCAGGGCGTCGTCGTAGTTCTCGATGGGGCCGACAACAAAGTCTAATTTGCTGTCTTTCATATCCATCCACACCATGTCGCTCTCAAAATAGTCGTCGGTCTTGAAGGCTTCGCGACGGGCTTCGAGGTAGCGTTTCAGGCCGGCGTTGTCGGCCAGGGCAATGGCTTTTTCGAGCAGGGCGTCGACTTTGGCCAGCTCTTCTTTATAAGCCTCGTGGTAGGGCAGGACGTAGAGTTTGCCGTTCTCGTCGCGGCGTATCACGCTGTATTGGTCGTTCTTGAGCGGGTCGGCGAGGGCTTCGAACTCCTCGGCAGTCATGTCGGTGGGGTAGAAGTTGGCTCCCAGCGGGCGCTCACCGAAGCCGGGCAGGAAGGGGCGCTCGCTGTCGAGGCGGTCCCAAGCGCCATACTGAATGCGGGCAAAGGCGCGCATGGCGGGGTCGCACAGCGTGTCGAGGGCCTCGCGATTGGCGTAGCCGAAATACTCGTCCCAGTAGATGTCGTCCATCACTTGGCCGATTTCGATAAAGATTTTGACCAGTTCCTTCTCGTTTGCCGAGAGGTTTTGGATGAGGTCCGACTTCAGCTCAAACTCGGCATACTCGTCCACTTTTTGTTGAATTTCGGGGTCGGGGGTGCAGTCGGCAGAGCTTTTTTTGCCCTTGCAACCCACGGCGGCTAACACTGTAATAGCCATGACGGTAATAAATAACTTTTTCATTATCAATAATTTAGTTGTTATTTCGCTCGTTTTAGACTTGCCTAATGTGGTTGCAAATTTACACAAAATTCTCGACATACGCGCCCTCGCGCGAAACTATTTTTTGTCTTTTTTCGTCTTTTTGTCTTTTTTCGTCGCCATCGCTCCAGGTGGCACTCTTGTTGGTGCCTCACCGCCTACTGCCATTGTTGTAGAGTTCTTGTTTGTCGCACACCAAGGCCAGCTGCTGCACGGTCTGGGTATTGGTGTAGCGCTTCCAAAGTGTGTCGTATCGTCCGAGACGCAGGTTGTAGCGAGCGCGTGCCTCGTCGCTACGCAGTGTGCGAAAAGCTTTTCTGCGCAGCAGGTGCACGGCGGCATCGGCGCGATGTTTATAGGGCGAACCTTCGATAGACACCCGGCATTCGGGCGACCGGTCCTTCTTGGCCCATACCCCGCTTTCGGCATACCTGCTCTTGCCGTATGAGGTGAGCCACCAGCACATATCGAAGCTGTTCTCCAAGCCGATGGTGTATTCGAGCATGGCCAAACCGCGGCGGTCGGCATCGGGGTCGAGCAGCATGGCGTGCTGCAGCGAGTCCATACGCTGGGCAAAGTGGAGCTTATAGTGCGTGCTGTCGTGGCTGGGTTTGGAGTAATCTATGCTGAAGGGGTCTGTCCAGCAGCTCAGGTTCATGCGGCGTTGGTATTCGGGACTGACGTGGCGCAGGTGTGCCGCTGCGGCGGCATAGTTGCGCTCGCGCATGTAGTGAGTGCCGATGATGTCCTGCCAGTAGTCGCCAGCTGTGTAGGAGTGGGCATTCATCCATCGGTCGGTCTTGTCCTGTGGGCGCAGGATGTGTTGGCGGTACTGCTCCAGCGTGGCGGCGCACATAGTGTCGGCCAAGAAGAAGAGACCGTTGCTGTAGTCGTTATTGTTAAAATAATAGGCGTAGGGGTGGTGTGCCTCGTCTGGTAAAACGGTGGTGTCGGCACGTGAGGCCAAATGGTATGAGCGATCGCAATCCCTTGTTCGGTCGTAGTAATGGCAATGGTAGATACTGTCGGTCGAGGTGCGCAGTTTCTTTATCGCTTGGTTGTCGGTCATCTGATAGATGTAGTTGCAGGCAACGTTGGCCATCTGCAATGCACGCACGCCGTAGCCCGACGCGGCCATGCGGTAGGCAAGTCCAGTCTCGTCGTCGAGCAAGATGCGTTGCATGGCGCTTAGGGCAAAACATTGGCCAAGTTGGTCTGTGCAACCCCAGTGAAGAGTGCCGTTGGTGTGGGCCACTTGCTGCTTTACATCGTTGGGCATCGCGCTGTATTCGCGTTGCATCTCGGCGGTGAGCCATTGCACCTCGCCAACAGCGTAGGCCACAAAGGCATCGTCGATGCTGTCCACCTGTCCGTGCAGGTGCAGGGTGAGTGCGCGGATGGATTTGCGCAGGAAGGCGTCTCCGCCTTCGGCATCGCTTAGCATGGCGAGGGCTTCGGCAGGCCGACCGAGGTAGTCGAGGCAACATGCCGCCGCATAGCGCCACATTGCCTTGTTGCTCACCGATGGCATTGCTGTGGCCTGCTGCGACAGGCCGATAATCTTCTTCGCCAATGCGCGGTGTATATGCTCATCGTAGTTGCCGTAGGTTTTTGCGGCTCGCCCTCTCTCGATATTGGAAAGTGCCTCCTGTAGCAGTCCGCTGAACTGAGCCGAGTTTGGGTAAAGTCGCAGGCTTGTGGCGTCGAGCTGTACGGGCATTTTTCCCTGCCGCAGGTAGATGGCATCGGCTTCGGCCTTGCGCCCCAGTCGCGTCAGGCTGCGTGCCACGTAGTCCTCCGCCTCGTCGTAGAAGATAGTGCCGCGCAGCTGCCCTTTCTGCTTCTGCCATGCGGCAAGCACCACGCTGTCCTCGTGCGCAGCCCAGGCGCATTTTATCAGTAGGAAGTGGTGCCGAGCAGCATGGCGTTTCGGGGTACTCGTCGCCACCTCTTTATAGAGTGCCTGCATCTGTTCGTTTTCGTCCGATATGCGGCTATTGTAGTGCCACGGCGAGCGCATCTGGTCGCGGATGTTTTCGTAGAGCTTCGATCGGTAGAGCAGTTCGATGGCCTCCGTGTCGCCGCTCTGTTTCAGGTGCTTCGCAAAGAGGTTGTTCTTGAACCACTCCGAGGCCTCATCACCCTTGCCGGCCATCCATTCCCAGTCGGCCAGCGCACCCTTGTAGATGGCCGCCTCTATCTTGTGGTCGGCGAAACCTGTCTGCTTTGCCCATAGGCTGATGTTCTTGTCGGCAAAACTTTCTTTCTCCGCTGCTGACTGACGAGCCGCAGTCTGGTAGGCGGGCATAATTCGGTATAGCCGATAGTCGGCGGGGAAGTAATAATATGGCCCGCAGGCCATGGCGGCGTGGCTAACGAGCAGCAGGCCGAGTGCTATACATCTCTTCAATTTCATTATCGGTATAGTGTTTTAGGTTTTCTTCATCAAGGTGATAAAGTACAACGGTGTTTTCGCGCATCTGCGGCAGGTTCTGCTTTACGCGGCGCACCTCTTTTGGCTCACCCCATTCGACGCGTCTGTTCGAGCTATCCGCTGGCTTGGTGAGGTGCGAAAAGTGTCCTTCTGCGTCGAACTGCACGCCCCAGCCGTAGGCCGGCCAGGCTATGTCGTAGCCCCGCAGTGTGCTGCTGTCCACTCCCTGCAGGTATGGCTTCACGTCGTCGTAGTCGAGGATTGAGTTGTGCGTTTTGCTGTCTTGCAGCCGGCCGGTGTTGTAGCACATCAGCAGCTTGCGGTCGAATGGTATCTCCTCGTCTTTCAGCTGGTGCAGACGCACCGTGCCGCTGAGGATGGCACCGCGCTCGTTCAGACAGTCTTCGACTCTCCTGCACAGCCTGAAGAAGTCATATCGCGTGGAGGCAGTCCAGTCGCAGTCGAGTTGCACCTCCTTCACCTCGCCGCCCCAATGCTCTTCCGTCATGGCATATACGCGCTCCACAAGCAGTTCTGCAAGCCTCTCCATAGTCTCGTATGACGAGCCGTTCATTGCACGTATGGCATCGACGGTGATATACACCACCGGCACCACCTCCGTCTCCTTCGGCAGCGGCTGTTCAAAGCGCGTCGTTGCCACCGGCACCATGCGCCAATCGTCGTAGCCATGCTTGCTGCCGGCATCAACTTCAAAGAGCTTCACGTAGAGACGGTCCACATGGTGCCGATTTATCCATTCTTTCTCCCACTCGGTGGGGTTGTAGGTGGTCTTCCAGTGGTATATGCCACGATTGGCTGCGGTTTGGGTAACTGTGTGCCTGCTACACGAGTAGAGCACCAGCAGTGCCACCATGGCGACGAGTGTTAGGGTCGTTATTCGGGTTGTTCTCATGCTGCAAAGTTACGAAGAAAAATTCACTTGTTGCAACATTTTTTTTGCCATTGTATGAAATGTCTGTCTCCCTGTACGAAATGTCCTGTCTACTGTTTAAAATGGATTTAAGCAGGTTCTTTTTTTGCCTATGAAAGCGCTGCGGGGGGGACTCGTTTTTTACTGTTTGCGGAACACCATATAATTAATGTATTTGTGGTTTTTAGTCCATTTCGAGCCCAGCTGGGTCGCGTGAGAGTCGGTGTCGCGATACCAGCCGTCGGCCATGCCACCCACGAGCAGTATGGCATTGTCTGCGCCAAGTTTGACCAGCGAAGTGCTGAAGTCGTTCATCAGCACGCGGTCGAGGCATACCACAAGGCTCACCTTGCCGTCGAGCAAACACAGTGCGCGTCGGGTCGAGGCGTTCTCCGGATTGTTGGGCACCATCTTCCCACCGTCTACCGCTGCATATTGGCGAAAGAAATAGCCACCACGCTCCGTGGCTTGTTCGAAGAGGGGAGAGTTCTCGGCCGTGCCGAGTGTGAGTTGCCCGTCTATTATGGCGCAGTAGCCTTTCTTCGAAAGGCCCCACGAGAGGGGTTCGCCAGCCAGCACAAAGGCGCCCACAATCTTGCCATTGTCGCGTCGCAGGTCGGCTGCCATCGTGGCGAGAACAATGTCGCGGTCGTTGGTGTCGAGCTTGCCCACGTGCAGTTCTGGCGTCGCGTTGTAGGGGGTGAGAATGCGCAGGTGCAGGCTGTCAATAACCGTGTCGCGAACCACGGTAGCGGCGGGCATAGAGGCGTCGACGTTGTTGAACCAGATACTTCGGGTTTCTGTTTCTGTCTCGGTCTTTGCTGCAGTTGCAGCCGGCTCGGCGTTTCGCGGCTCGTGATACAGTAAGTGGAAGGCTACCAGTAGCGCGATGGCACATACCACCGCCCAAATCCACTTGGGAAATGGCTTTTTGTCCCCGCCGTTGCTTTCGGTTCCGACGACGCGGATTTCGTTCTCGTTTATGTCGCCCGTGGTGTTCATTTCGTCTCTTTCTCTATAAGTTCTTTCAATTGCCGGAGCGCCTCTTTCGAGGCCGAGAGTGTGTGGCTAACCATCTGCCCGGCTGTAAGCACCAGCAACTGTTTGTGGAGGTTGATGTAGTGAATGTACAACCTATTGATAATAAGGCTTTTGCCTATTCGGATGAAGTTGCTTCCGCTTTGCGGAAGTTGTTTGGCCAGCAGGCGCTCTACTTGGCCCAGCTGTAGGGTCACTATGCGCGACTCGCTGCTCGCGAATACGAACGAAGAGTAGTTGCCGTCCGACGAAACAAAGACTATGTCGTCCGACGCCACGCGCACCAAGTCGACGCTTGTCGATATGACCAGAAACTCCTGCATTGTCGTATTTTATAACGACAGACCTCTTTTTTTATTGCCCATGTGGCTCAAATTTTTTGCACTTTGCAGCATGGTGCCGATTTTATTTCGCCCACAACTGGTTGAAAATTAGTTATATCTGCCATAAATTAGGGCCGAAATGTCTTTTTTTTTTCGCAAAACAAAAAAAAATCGTACTTTTGCAAAAATTTTCAACCAACGGAAAGGTGCTCGAGTGGTTGAAGAGGCCCGCCTGGAAAGCGAGTAAGCGTTAAAAGCGCTTCAAGGGTTCGAATCCCTTCCTTTCCGCAGAAAAGATGAGGAGCCGCGACGCAGTAGTCGGCGGCTCCTTGCTGTTTCTCGGCGGTTTTGCTTGCTCGTTTGCTTCGGCCAGAGAGGCCCGAACGAGGGGTTCGGTTCGGGGGCTAAGTGGTTCAGTATCAAGCGTTGTTCGACCTCAATACGACCTTAACCCCTCTTTAACACGACCGCACCGCTGTCAATCAGTTTGTTACGAAAGTGCAAACTAACCCTCTTTTGGGGCTGCTGCGGTTGGGTTTCGAGGAGTGGTCAGTCGAGGCCTTCGTTTTGGCATACACATCGCGAGGCGAGCTCCACGAGGTCGGTGTTGCAACCCAGAATGCTGGCAATGCGCAGCGCCTCCTGCGGCACCTCGTCGCTTTGGTCGGGGATGAGCGAGTAGTCGATAAAGCGGTTGATGTTCTGCGGGTTGATGGGGACGTTGACCATCGATTCTACAAATCCTCGTACGCGAAGGCGGTTACAGTTGGAGCCTAACTGGCTGTAGTGGGTGGTTATCATGGTGGGTGAAGGTCTTGATTCCATGATACTTATGAGCGATTGCACTATCGCCTTGCCCTCGATTGGGTTGGTGGTGCGCGCAGGCTCGTCTATGAGTACCAGCAGGCGCGACTGGGTGGTGAGCTCGATGGCACGGCTGATTTTGATGATTTCTGACGCGAACGACGACAGGCCGTTCATCTCGTCCTGCTCGTCGCCAATCGAGCAGTAGATGTCGTCGACAATGGTTATAACTGCCTTGCTTGTAGGCACATACATACCAAACTGGGCCATGGCCTGAGCTGTTGCAATGCTTTTGAGCAGCACGGTTTTGCCGGCCATATTGGCACCTGTTATGAGCGTCACTCCGTCGCTAAACGCCACATCGATAGGCTGATAGCGCAAGCCAGCCTTCTCGTTGCGCTCGCGCAGGCGTGGGTTGACGAGCATGGCGAATTCGCTGCTCTCGCCAATGGTCGGCCGACACAGGTTCCAGTTAATGGTGAGTTCGGCTTCGGCCAGCAGTATGTCGGCGTAACCCATTTGTTCCATGGCAGTTACGAGTTTGTCGTGGTGCGCAAAGAGCTTGTCGCTCAAGTCGCGACAGATGGCGTTTTGCAGCTCGTTTTGCGCTGCCAGCAGGTCCGAAATGCGTTGCGCCGTGGGTGTGTAGTTCTCGTCGTTCTGCGACAGCGAGGCTAAGAGGCTTTGCTGCGAGCGCAGTTCGTGGCGAATGGGTGTAAGCCTTTCGTCGTAACTATCATAGATATAGAAGTTTGCGATGCCGGTGTGGTCGGGATCGAGCAGGGCGAATGGCTCGCCGAGGTCGGGCAGTTGCAGAATGTCGTCGAGGCCAAGCTCGGCAGCAGCCCGGCGGGCTTGATTTACGACGTGCGTAAAACTCTTGGTTTCAAATAGTTCTACCTCGTCGAGCACTGTGTGAGAAGCCAAGTTGTTAAAAGTTCCCGAAAGGTCGTGTAGCTCCATCAACCGATGGCGTAAGTCGTTGTAAGCATGGCGTTTAGTTTCGTCTTTGGTAACCTCGACTGCGGCTGCAATGTTGTCGTACTCGGTTTCGAGGTCGCTCGGGTTGGTCAGCCAAGGGCGCGAAAGGAGCGTTCGGCGGCCCACCGACGACATTATTTCGAGGTGGTCGACAACGTATTGCAGTCCTGCATCAGTTTTTATCTTCTCTTTTAGTATCATCTTCTTTAAGTGCTTGAAAGTATGATGTTTAGCCCTCGGGCGTGGTTTTCTTTAAAATTTGCCTAAATTGCTTGTAAGTATCTTGTTCTATGATGTTTATGGTATCTTTACGGAGTCGGGTCTCATAACGTCGTAGACTGGCAACTCGAGGGCATCGCTCAGTGCCTTGCAGGCCTCCTCTGAGTTCAGCCGGTAGCCTTTGGGCGAGGTGGGGTTGAGGCAGACGGCTACCAAGCGCGACTGCTGTATGACCTCGATTGTGGCGCCGGTGCGAGTGTAGTCGGCGAAGGCCTCTGGCGAGACAAAAAGTTTGGTAAAGTCTCTTGCTATCAGGCGAATACGCCCGGCGTTGGGTTGACTGGCCAGTATGCGAAGCAGGCGGTCGCTCACGGCGCCCGATACGAAAAGCGTTGTGCCATAGCGAAATAGCGACTCTGTGTGTTCGCCAATTAGAAACACCGAGGCGATGTTCAGGTCGTGGGCAAGTCCGTTGTCGTCTATGGCCCATAGCCCTGATTCTATGGTATTTAGCTGCTGTTTCAGCTCTCGGCTTACCTCTGGCAGGCCAATCAGTCGGCAGGTGTACTTGGTGCGTGCAATAAGGTTTTTGATGTTTGGCGACACTGCTGCTCCGGTGGCCAGTATCATGGCCTCGGTTACGGTGGGCGAGGCGAGGCTCAGACGCGACAGGGCGCCGTCGACTATGGCCAGGCTAACACCCATGGAATGAAATAGTTGTATCTGTTTTTTTAGCCGTTCGGTGGTGGCTGCCCCCGAGAGCAGAACCTTGCCACAAGTAAGCGCCTTGGCGGTGACCAACTGGCCGAGCGAGGTGCGTTGCTCGTCGACGGCCAAAATCTCGCTCAGCAGTTGACGCTTGCGGTAGTGCAGTTCGGAGGTGTTGAACATCATGCCCTCATAGAGTGTAATCTCGGGTTTTGCGGTAGCAAAAACGGCATCGGTTTGCTCGCCGTCGACCCCTATCGAGGTCACGCCAGTGGTTGCTTTCAGCTGGTTTAGTCGACGCAATAAGTAGTTGAGACACACGGTTTTGCCGGTGTTTTTATCGAGCCCCACAATGGCGAGGCTCCGGTAGTTCAGTATGTCTTTTACGAACGGCATGGCGTCGCTTCTTTTCGAACTGCAAAGTTACGAAAAAAAACGCGAAGGCTTCACTTTTTTTTATCGCTCACCATTTGTTACTCTACTTGTGCTGCTGTAAGTTATTGAGAGATAGTATTTTACCCCCCCCCCGTTTTTAATTCACAATGCGATGTTAAGAAAATGTTTTTATTGGTAATTTTTATTTAACAAAAATTTGCTAATTTTGCAATGCAAAACGACGGCGCCAAAATCGTTTCTTGGATAGGAGACGCATGGTGGAGGCGGAACCCAAAAATGCCGCACAGACCGTTCAGTGTAACATCTTGTAACTACTTGATGGAGTGAGAAGTATGTATCAAAATAAGAGCACAGTAAGCTGGTTTGCAGCCAAGGTTTTCTACAACAGAACCTTGCCCGTGAAGCGTGCCCTCGACGAAGCAAAAATCGAGTACTATTGCCCCGAAAAAGTGGTTCAGTCGCTGATTTTCATTAAAACCGACACCCTTTCGGCAAGATTGTTAGAGCAACGTTTTTTCAGTAAAATGTGGTTCTATCGCACCATGGACGGTGCAGGGCTGGCTCGGATAGCCGACCGCGAGATGGAGTTGTTCATGTTCGTAACCTCGTCGGGCGAAAAGGGGCTGACCTACCTCGGCGACGACAAGCCCGAGTACCACACTGGCGACCGCGTTAGAGTTATCGATGGCCCTTTCAAAGGGGCCGAAGGCTACATAAAACGAATTAAAAAAGACCGCCGATTGGTGGTGTCTGTGGCCGGCGTTGCTGCCGTCGCCACGTCATTTATACATCCTGATTTTCTGGAGATTATAAGCTAAGCCTAACTACATGAAAGAACCTTTGTTTCCACTACGATACGAGCCCGACATGGTCGAGAACTACACCGAGGATGGTGTGGTCAACGGAGCGCGGCTTGATTTGTCGTCGGTGGAAGATGAAGAGGTGCGCAACTTCTTTGCCACAGTGAAAGATATGTCGTTTGCCGACACGCTGTTGTGGCTTAGCCGCAATGCTTCGCGGTTGGGGCAAAACATATTTGTGACCGATGTTGCCACTTGCACTACCGAGGAGATGAAGCGCGCTGCCGCAGGCGACCGTCCGAAGCTTATCGTCATCTCGCGTCCGCTCCATACTATCCAGTATTTAGACGAATTTCTCACTACCGCCAACAGCATTCTGGCCGATGGCGGTTACCTCTATTGCAACGCCATGACGGCCGTCTTGAAACGCCAGATGCTATTGCGTCGTTGGCCGTGGGGTGTGTCGCACCTCCTCGTGATGCTGCATTATGTGTGGCACAGAGTCATGCCCAAACTCAAGGCTACCAAAGGCCTGTATTATGCCGTGACGGGTGGCAAGAACCGCACCTTTAATCGTGTCGAGATTATGGGCCGTGTTTATAAGGCAGGTTTCGACGTCGAGGACGAGCAGTTCCGCAGTGGCCACTATTTCGTTACTGGCCGCAAGGCTCGCAAACCCATCGTGGGCAACGAGCCAAGCGAGTCGCCAGTCGTAGCCTTGCGTCGCGTGGGTAAAGGCGGGCAAGACATTGTGGTCTATAAATTCAGAACCATGTATTCCTATTCCGAATACATACAGCCCTACGTATATGAGCGCCAAAACCTCAAAGTTGGTGGCAAGATGAAGGACGATTACCGCATAAACTTCATTGGCAGGCTATTACGACCAATATGGCTCGACGAGCTGCCCATGATATACAACCTGATTAGGGGCGATATCAAGCTTATTGGTGTTCGCCCGCTGTCGCACCACTATTTCGGTCTCTACACCCCCGAAATGCAGGAACTCCGAGTTAGGGTGAGGCCGGGCCTACTCCCACCGTTCTACTATGAGCGGCAGTTGCCACGTACGCTCGACGAGATTCAGGCCTCGGAACGTCGCTACATCGAAGCCTACTTGGAACACCCGTTCCGCACCGACTGGCGGTACTTTTGGGGTATTTTGTTCAATATCATTTTCCGACGCCACCGCAGCTCATGAAAAACGACGACAAATATTGGTCGACAGTCATCAAGCCCAAGTCGAGCCTGTTTTCGGTCGACTGGGGCGAGTTGTGGCAATACCGCGACTTGGCGGCCATGTTTGTGCGTCGCAACATCACCACACAGTATAAGCAAACCGTACTTGGACCGCTTTGGTACTTGGTGCAACCAGTGCTGACGGTGGTGATGTATATGTTTGTTTTTGGCGGTATAGCCAAGATTTCGACCGATGGGTTGCCACAGCCGCTGTTCTACCTTTCGGGAGTGTGCTTGTGGGGATATTTCAGCGATTGCTTGAATAGGACCTCGAACACGTTTGTCGATAACGCTGGCATTTTTGGCAAGGTCTATTTCCCCCGATTGATTGTCCCTATAGCCAATGTGATTTCTAATTTGGTTCGCTTCGGAATTCAGTTGGGCCTGTTCTTGATAGTGTATTTGGTCTATCAGCTCTTCGTAATGCCGGGCCAAATCCACACCAACATCTACGCGCTACTCTTCCCGCTGCTGGTCGTCATGTTGGCCGGCCTTGCGCTGGGTTTCGGAATACTTTTTTCGAGCCTCACTACCAAGTATCGCGACCTGCAGCTCTTGCTCTCGTTTTTTGTCTCGCTATGGATGTATGCCACCCCGATAATATACCCCATGAGTACCGTGACCAATAGCTATGCCAAGCTCGCCATGTCGCTCAATCCGCTCACTGGCATCGTCGAGGCGTTCAGGTACGGGGTGCTCGGCGTAGGCAACTTCAGTTGGGGCTTGCTGGCCTACAGTTTTGTTTTTATGGTTGTGTTGCTGCTGGTGGGAGTGGTTCTGTTCAACAGGGTGCAACGCTCGTTTATGGATACGGTATGACCCATGTCGAGCAAAGCAACTGTTTGTTAGCCTTATTGCGAAGCGCATGGCATTTGCCAACGGGCTACGATTTCAAGCCGCTCGCTGCCAGCGAGTGGCAACAACTGTTCAGAACGGCGTGCGACAACAACG
The DNA here is from genome assembly GCA_017479385.1 of Bacteroidales bacterium. Taxonomy (GTDB): domain Bacteria; phylum Bacteroidota; class Bacteroidia; order Bacteroidales; family P3; genus Colimorpha. The sequence continues at coordinate 45,457 of JAFVCE010000013.1, forward strand.
TCCGCGCCATAGTGGCCGACGGGGTCCGAAACGCAGGCCTCGAGGTGCCTCGAAATGTTTGGCTGCCATGGCTTGCCGAAGTGGCAGCGGTTGAGGAGCGCTACGCCGAGCAACGCGAGGCGATGGCAACCTTGTCTGCATTCTTTTCGGCCCACGGGTTGCCTGTTTTGGAACTCAAAGGGGGCACACTTGCAGCGCTCTATCCAGAGCCCAAGCACCGCGAGTCGACAGACCTCGACATCTACCTCTTCGGTCAGCACCGCCAAGCCGACGCCCTACTGCGCGCCGAATTCGGTATTGATATTATGGACGACGGCTATCACCACACCAAGTTCGCTTTCTGTGGCGTAACGGTCGAGAACCACTACGCTTTTCTCAACACCACGGTTCGCAACCGTGGCTACGAGCAGCGTCTGCAGCAGCACGTGCCATCGGCCACGTTCAACGCCCTCTTCCTTTTGCGCCACATGGCCGACCACTTCGCCTCGTCGCGCATAGGGCTACGCCACTTGCTCGACTGGATGGCCTTTGCCGAGCAGGCTCGCGCCGAAGTGGATTGGGACGAAGTGGCCTCGGCAGTCGCGCCAATGGCACAGTTTGTGGGAGCGGTGCAGACTTTAGTGCACCGCTGGCTGCAGCAAGAACCCATCGGCCAGTTGCCCTATAGCCACGACGAAGAGCTCTTAGTTCGCGTGGCGAACGACATAGTTTATGGCGAATTTGCGCAGCGCCACCACGACAACGAGGACCTCTCGCGCCTTGTGTGGAAGTGGCACCGCTACCATGCCAATAGCTGGAAACGGCACCTGGTGGGCAACACCGCTGCCGACACACTCGGCGCAGTGCTTTTCCACCTGCGTCATCCGCACACCATATTGCATAAATCATAATAAGAACACCAATGGCAACCGCCATCGAATTCGAAAATATTGGCAAACTCTACCGCTTGGGGCTCGTCGGCACAGGCACCTTGAGCCACGACCTGAAGCGGTGGTGGACGACCTCAATACGACGTCAACCCGACCCTTACCTGAGGATAGGGGAGCAGAACGACCGCTCTGTTCGAGGCCAAAGCGACTATGTTTGGGCACTGAAAGATATCGACTTCAAAGTAGAACAGGGCGACGTGGTGGGCATCATCGGTCGCAACGGGGCCGGCAAAAGTACCCTGCTCAAAATCCTTTCGCGCGTCACAGCTCCCACAACAGGCACCATCCGAGCCCGAGGCCGCATTGGGTCGCTGCTCGAAGTGGGCACTGGTTTCCACCCCGAGATGACAGGCCGCGAGAACATCTACCTCAACGGCGCCATCCTCGGCATGACCAAAGAAGAGATAACTCGCAAACTCGACGAAATAATCGACTTTAGTGGCTGCGAGCGCTACATCGACACCCCTGTCAAGCGCTATTCGAGCGGCATGATGGTGCGTCTCGGCTTTGCTGTAGCCGCCCACCTCGACCCCGAGATACTGGTGGTCGACGAAGTCTTGGCCGTCGGCGACGCCGAATTCCAAAAAAAAGCCATCGGCAAGATGCAAGACATAAGCAAAGGCGAAGGCCGCACCGTGCTCTTAGTCAGCCACAATATGGCAAACATTCGAAGCCTCTGTAACAGGTGTGTGGTGCTTGATAAGGGCGTAACAACATTTGTTGGCGATACCGGCGAAGCCGTTGCCTACTACACTCAGACGTTCAACATTGTTAAGTCACAACACGTGGTTGTTACCGACGCAATGCGCGACATGGGTAGAACTATGGCTGCTAAAATGATTTCTGTCAGCCAAGTGAAAGAAAGTTGCACCTATGCCTCCGACGAGGACATTGTGCTGAGAATCAAGATTGAGTCGAGCATAAACATTTCGGAATGCAGGGTGAATTGTACGATTGATTCGTCGTCAGATACTCCAATCTGTACAAATTCGTCGGTTAATTTCTTCGATATATCGGCTGGCGAGACCAAAGAGATAGAATATACAATATTGAACCCTGGCCTTACTTGGGGCAAGTATTCGGTCTCTTTCTCGGTTGGGACAGGCAACATGACCACGGGCGAAACCAATTTCGACGTGGTAAGGAACGCAATTTTTTTCGAGATAGACCGCCCATCGGCAACTTCGAACACTGCTTATGCCAAGTGGAACGCCGATAGTTGGGGCAATATCTACCTCCACACAAAGCAAAAAATCATCAGTTAGGCATGGAATATGTGTCTATAGCAAAGCTTGCCGAGATAATCAGGCGCAACATAAGTCGCGTTCCACGAACTACCGACCTTGTGGTTGGCGTACCCCGTAGTGGGATGATTCCTGCTGCCATCATTGCGCTCAGCCTCAACCTAAGGTTCACCGACCTCGACTCGTTCGTTGAAGGGCATATCTATGGAGCAGGGCATAGCAGTGAATCAATTCGGCATAATGACTACAGAAACATACTCGTTGTTGACGACAGTATTGCCACTGGCCGTTCTATGGATGAGGTAAAAGAACGCCTCAAACCGTTTGAGGGGGAATATAATATTACCTATGCCGCAATACTGGCCTCCGATGTAGACCATCCGCAAATCGATTTTTACATGGAAGTGATTCCTCATCCACGCTTTTTCGAGTGGAATATCTGGAGAAACCACGTCATGCACTCTACAATGGTAGATATTGATGGCGTGTTGTGCGAAGACCCAGAAATTGACGATGACGGCAAAGAGTACATCAATTTCCTCAACACTGCAGCTCCAAAATATATACCACATCTAAAAGTCGACACCATAATTAGTTGCAGGTTAGAGAAATACCGTCAACCGACAGTCAATTGGCTCTCGGCCAACAAGGTTGAATATAACAACCTTGTTCTACTTGATTTGCCCGATAAGGCTTCTCGCATAAAATGGGGTAATCATGGCCAGTGGAAGGCTTCTCACTACGCTAATAGCGATGCAACACTGTTTATCGAGAGCTCGGCGCGGCAAGCCGAGATTATTGCGCGGCTTTCCTACAAGCCGGTGTTCTGTATAGAGACCAACCAACTGCTACATACCCTCCCGCAGCCGTCTCTAATCAAGAGGGCTAAGCGCAGAGCAAAGAATATTATGAGCGCCCTATGCAATATGTAGGGTTCTGAAAATAAAGTATCATGAGCAGGTTAGGCATCGTTGTCGGGCCGAAGTACAGATTGTTAACGGTTTCATAAAAGTAAAAACAGGTTCCGGTTATGGCTGATTTGTGTGCAGAAGGGCTCTATGTTGTCACCGCTCGGGTTTGCGAGCGGCGGCCACTTTTGGGCACGATTGAGGGCAACGAAGAGGCGGCCACAGTCCGGCTCTCGCCCCTCGGTGGCGCGGTCGAGGCCGAAATCGAAGCCCTCGGTAGTCTGCACCGCCTCGTTGCGGTGTGCCAACACGTCGTCATGCCCGACCATGTTCACTTCATCCTGCAACTGCTTGGCCGTGTGCCGCGGTCGTTTTCGGCCGCTGCGGTGGCCGACGCATGGTGCCATCGCTGCAACGAGGCGGCCGGCCTGCCCTCGCCGCTGTTCGACGAAGGGTGCGCCATCAGCCCCATCGCTTCCGAAGGGCAGTACCTGCGCCTGGCGCGATATATAGAGGATAACCCCCGCCGACGCATTGTCGAGCAGGCTCATGCCGAGTGGTTCACCCTTAGGCGTGGCCTCGAAGTGGGCGGACACACGTTCGACGCCATCGGCAACACAGCCCTCCTCGGCCGCTCCATGATGGCTGTTCGCTGCCACAGCCGTTGGAGCGACGAGCACTTGGCCGACTACACACGCCGTTGCCTCATCGCGGCGCGGCAGGGTTGGGTGCTGGTCGGGGCTTTCATTTCCGACGCCGAAGCGGCCATCGGTATCGGCGCCGTCGAAGACGGCGCCGCAATCATCCACCTCGTCCGAGGCGGCCTCGCCAACGGCTACAAACCCACCATCAACGCCTTCTACACCTGTGCCGAGGGCCGTCTGCTCCACCTTTCGCCCTTCGCTCCCGACGAGCCCCGTCGCCTTTCGCGCACCAAGTGCCAAACCCTAAATTCGCTGGCCGAGCAGCTGGCCGCAACCAACCCCGAATAGGCCCGCAAACCAACCCTCCTCGGCTCCCAATTAAAGAGGGGTCAAGGTCGGGTTAAGGTCGTATTAACATCGAAGAATGAACAAGTTTTCAACAACCTCAGGCGCAACCCAACACCCACTCTTCTCGGTCCTCATTGCCAACTACAACAATGGCCGCTACCTGCAGGAGGCTATCGACAGCGTCCTCTCCCAGACCTACACCAATTGGGAGGTGATAATTGTCGACGACGGCTCCACCGACCATTCGCCAGAAGTCTACGCCCGCTACCAGTCCGACCCGCGGTTCCACATCTACTACAACGAGCGTAACCGCGGCTGTGGCTACACCAAGCGCCGCTGCGCCGAGCTGGCCAATGGCGACATCTGCGGCTTCCTCGACGCCGACGACGAGCTCCTTCCCGCCGCCCTAACCCTCCACACTGAGGCCCACTTGGCCAACCCCAAAATAGCCCTTGTCTTCTCTCGCAGTCGCCATTACGACGAGGAAGGCAATGCCGTTGGCGAGTGCGCACCAATAGTTCTCGAAGATGGTGAGACTATCTTATCTCACAAAGACAAGGCGGCTTGGAATTTCTCTTCATACAGCAACGAGTTGTATCACAAAACCGAAGGAATATCGGCAAAATTGCAGGCCGGAGTCGACCAAGATTTATATTTCAAACTCGAGGAAGTCGGCGAGGTCAAGACCATCGATGCCTTTACCTACAAATATAACCATCGCAACGACAAAGCCATTACAAATCAAACTGTCAAGCTTTGGTACTGGAACATGGTTGCGTTGAAAGATGCATACCTCCGTCGAGGTCTGAACCCGGATACAGAGATGTACGAGTACTGGGAGCGTGTTGTCGCAAGCTTAGAAAGCGACGCAGCCTACCGCAAAGAGTTAGAAATCCGAAACACAACCACCTACCGCCTGGGTCGAGCGTTGATGACTCCAGCGCGGCTTGTCAAAAAACTCTTTTCTCATGAATGAACCATTAGTTTCGGTCGTCATACCGTGCCACAATCATGGCCGCTTTTTGGCACAAGCCATCGATTCGGTCTTTGCTCAAACCTATAGCAACGTCGAGTGCGTTGTGGTCGACGATGGCTCCGACGATAATACCTGCGAAGTAGCCAATCAATACGCCAGTCGCCCTCACTTCGTATTCATCCATAAGCCCGAAGTGGGGGGGGTGGCAAAAGCACGCAACAGCGCCATACAGGCCTCGGCTGGTAGCTATATACTGTCACTCGATGCCGACGACTACATACTGCCGACGTTTGTCGAAAAAGCCATGGGGTGGTTCCTCGCCCACCCAAGCACCAAGTTGGTCTATTCCAAAGTCCAGACTTTTGGCGAATCAGAGGGGCCATTGGGTTTGGACGAGTACGATTACCGCAAGTTCATCTTCAACAACTGCATACCCGCCACCGCGCTCTTTCGCCGGGAGGACTATGACCAAACACATGGCTACAACCCCAATATGCAGCATGGACTCGAGGATTGGGACTTCTTTCTCTCGCTGCTCGAAGAGGGCGACGAGGTTCATTGTATCGACGAGTGTCTATTCTGCTATCGTCAGGTTTATGGTTCGAGGAACAGTAACATTGTGCTCTTTGAGCGAGATTTATACCGTCAGTTGTATCATAACCACAGCGAGTTGTACGACAAATATTTAGCCACGCTCGAGGGTGACCGATTACTCTTTGCCGTCTCTCATGCCCCGCTCTACGAGCAGGCGACGCAAGAAAGCCGTCGGCTCAACGATGAGCTAAAAGCCATTCGCAGCTCGCGGGCCTACCGCTTGGGTAAGGCTCTACTGCGACCCATCAAAGTCTTTAAAGAAAAATGGTATCGATAATAGTCTGCTCCCGAACGCTGGACATCTCTCCACAGCAGCGCAGCAACATTGCAACCACAGTGGGCTGCGACCACGAAATTGTTGTCATAGACAATTCGCTGGGGCGTTACAGCATTTTCGCGGCTTACAATGAGGGGGTAAGACGTTCGCAGGGCGACATACTTTGCTTTGTCCACGACGATGTGGAGTTCTGCTCGGCAGGTTGGGGCGAAGCCATAGCTTCGCTCTTTGGCGACGAAAGTATTGGCCTTATTGGCTTCGGCGGAGCCCACTTCATGCCCAACTCGCCCCTGTATTGGCTCGGTATGCCGTATATCTCAGAGTTTAATCAGAACCTCGACAATGGTCGGTTGGTCGATTGCTATGAAACGACCTACTTCCACGGCAGCCTGGCCGACGTGGCTGTGGTCGACGGTATGTGCTTCTTCGTCCCGCGGCGGCTGTTTTCGACCATACGTTTCGACGAGGAATACTACTCTGGTTTCCATGCCTACGATATGGACATCTGTATGCAGGTGCAGCAAGCGGGCTATCGCGTGTGCGTGAACCGCGAGGTGAAAATCGTTCACCGCTGGTCGGAACAGGCTGCTCCCACCAAGCGAGGAATGAACCTTTTCGAACACAACCTGGAACTTTTTTGCCGCAAGTGGCAACCCATGCTCCCCATAGTGAGGGGCATAGAACTGCCCGAACGCACCATTCGCAACCTCAACAACCTGTGTGCCTTAGCCTACGACGCCACTTTGGCTCGCCGCTCGGCCTCATACCAGCTGGGTAGAACCCTGCTCGCACCAGCCCGATGGTTGAAAAGGGTGGTACGCAAGGACTGACACCTACCGTAAAGAAAATCAACGTGATACCTAAAATAATACACTACTGTTGGTTTGGCCGTGGGCCTATGCCCAAGTCGCAGAAAGACTGCATTCGTGGTTGGAGGCGCCTCATGCCCGACTACACCTTTATGCGCTGGGACGAAAAAACCTTCTCCCTTGCCGAGCACCCCCTTGCCGAGAGCGCTTGCAGAGTGAGAAAGTTCGCCCTAACATCGGATATATGTCGCTACAACGTGTTGGCACACTATGGCGGAATATATCTCGACACCGACGTCGAACTCTTCCAACGCCTCGACCAGTTTATGGATTGTAACTTCTTCTCTGCCATAGAGTTGTACGAAGAGTTCGAGCAAAAACACATTGCCGACCTCTACCTCAACCCCGACGGCACGCCCAAAGACCCGTCAGCCGACGTGCCTCACCTCGAGATATTGACCTCGACCATGGGGTGCGCCCCAGGCAACGAGCTGATAACCAGCCTCCGCAACTACTATAACGCCATTCCACCCTCCGACGACTGGGCTTTGAACTACCGCCAACACGTCAACAACGACCGCCTCGTGGCTCGCCACTTGGTGCCATACGGCTTTCGCTATGTAGACCAAACGCAGCGTCTGGCCGACAACATGGTGGTCTACGCCACCGGAACGTTCGGCTACGCCTTTTGCCCCAACCCTAATTGCCCCGTGTCGTATCACCACAACGCCGCCACTTGGGATATCGACAGTTGGAGCCGTACCCAGCGTATGGACCATTTTATGGACATCTTGGGGCTGAAAAACACCTATCAGAAATTGCGCCAAATGAGGCGCAAACTCATTAGCCATGAATAAAACAGAGACAACCCAACCCGAAATATCAATCGTGTCGCCCGTCTACCGCGCCGAGAAGTTGGTGGCCGAGCTCGTTGCTCGTTGCTGCGCTGCCGTCGAGGGCATGGGCGTGAGCTACGAGATTGTGCTCGTCAACGACGCTTCTCCCGACGCCTCGTGGCAGGCCATAGCTGCCCAGTGTGCTGCCAATCAGTATGTTAAAGGGCTCGACCTTAGCCGCAATTTTGGCCAACACTATGCCATCACCGCCGGCCTTCGCTATGCCGCCGGTCGTTGGGTGGTGGTGATGGACTGCGACCTGCAAGACCGCCCCGAAGAGATTCCGAACCTTTACCGCAAGGCTCAAGAGGGGTTCGACATTGTTTATGCTCGCCGCGCACAGCGCCAAGACACGTGGCTCAAACGCCAGTCGTCGAACCTTTTCCGTATGGTCTACGATTGGCTCAGCGGCAACCATTCCGACAACGCCATTGCCAACTTCGGCATCTACAGCCAGGACGTAATTCGCCACTACAACACAATGCCCGAGGTGTCGCGCTCGTTCGGGTCGCTGGTGCGATACTTGGGGTTCCGCTCCACAGCAATAGACGTGCAGCACTCGGCCCGTGCCGAAGGCCACACCACCTACACTCTGCATAAACTGCTCAAACTCAGCTTCGACGTCATTCTTTCCAACTCCAACAAGCCACTGCGTATGGCTGTTGGTCTGGGCCTCGCTATGTCGGGAGTTAGTTTCATGCTGGCAGCCTACAACATCGTGGCGCGCATGGTGGGCATAATCAGCGTTCAGGGCTACACCACCACCATCTTCTCCATCTGGTTTGTAGGCGGGTTGCTGTTGTTCGTGATGGGCATTTTGGGCCTATACATCAGCAAGATATTCGACCAAGTTAAGGGCCGTCCCCTCTTCGTGGTGCGCCAAGCGCTCAATGTCGACGAAGCCGATAGATAGCCTTCTCTTGAAAATATTTTATCTTATAAATAACGCATTATGAAAAGTTTAGATGAATTTTGCCAACTGGTTGCCGAGCAGTTCGAAAATACCCCCTCCTCGAGCATCAGCCCCAGCACCGAATTTAAGAAAATCGACGAATACCGCTCGCTTGTCGCGCTGTCGATTTTGGCAATGATTGACGAAGAATTCGACGTTCAGCTACGCAGCGACGATATGCGCTCGGCCAGCACGGTCGAAGACCTCTACAACAAAGTTAAAAGCTACTGCGAATAATGGCCTACCTTACGTTTCCTCATGTTGCGGTGACCGGCGTTGCGGCCTGTGTTCCGAAACAGATAGAGGACATACGCCGCCTCGACCTCATTCCCGCTTCGGAGCGCGAGCAGCACGTGGCACAGATAGGCATAACGCAGCGCCGCGTGGCCCCCGAAGGGCTCTGCTCGTCTGACCTCTGCTACCATTCGGCCGAACGCCTCATTGCTGATTTGGGTTGGAACAAAGCCGAGGTCGACGCCCTGCTCTTTGTCTCGCAAACGCCAGACTACATTCTCCCAGCCACCGCCTGCTTGCTCCAACAGCGGCTTGGCCTCCCCAAGGAGTGTCTTGCCTTCGACGTGGCACTGGGCTGCTCGGGCTGGGTCTACGGCCTCTCAACGCTCGCGGCCTATGTAGACAGTGGGAGCGTGCGTAAAGCGTTGCTGCTGGTTGGCGACTGCCCCACGCGCAACACTTCGCCCCGCAGTACGGCCGACTGGCCGCTCTTTGGCGACGCCGGCACCTGCACGGCGCTCGAATTCTGCCCCGACCATGGCGGCAACCTCTGTTTCCATCTCGGTACAGACGGCGCAGGCTACGCCGACATAATTATACCCGACGGCGGTTTCCGCAATCCGGTGCAGCCGTCGAGTTTCGACTACGAGGATGTGGGCAACGGCAACTATGCAACGCGCCTGCAGACAAGGATGGACGGCATGAATGTTTTTGCGTTCGCCCTATCGACCGCCCCGAAAAGCATCAAGCGCCTTTGCGAGAGATTCGCCGTCGACATAGACTCTGTAGACTACTTCTTCCTCCACCAGGCCAACAAGATGATTAACGACAATATTTGCAAGAAGTTGGCTCTCGTGCCCGGCCGCTGCCCCTCGTCGATGAACCTTTTTGGCAACACTTCGTGCGCCAGCATACCGCTGACCATGGTCACACAGAGCGCCCACGACCTTGCCACACGGAGGCTGAAGAACATTGCCAGCGGCTTCGGCGTAGGCCTCTCGTGGGCCACCGCCTATTTCGAAACCAACAGCATTACGGTACCCCAATTAATCGAAATATAATGTATAATCCATTCAGCCTCAATGGCAAAACCATACTCGTCACCGGCGCTTCGAGCGGCATAGGCCGCGCCACGGCCATAGAGTGTTCGCGCCTCGGAGCAAACCTGCTTGTCACCGCCCGCAATGAGGCTCGCCTGAACGAAACGCTGCAGTTGCTCGACACCTCGACCTCGGGTCAAACCCACACAGCCCTCTGTGCCGACCTCGCCAGTGTGGAGGGGATAAACAGCATTGTGGCCGCCGCTACGGCGCTCGACGGCGTCTTCAGCAATGCCGGCATACTCAGTGCGCCGCTACCGGTCAAGTTTTTGAAAGACAATGATATAGACGGTGTTCTGGGGCTAAACCTCGTGTCGCATATGCGCCTTGCGCGCGAGCTATTCAAAAAGAAAAAACTTGCCGAGGGAGCCTCCTATGTCTTCACCGCCTCGACCAGCGGAGTGGCAACTCACTGCGTCGGCAACTCGATATACGACGCCTCGAAAGCCGCCCTCAACTCGTTTGCCAAGTCGTGTGCCGTCGATTTTGCCAGCCGCCACATACGCGTCAACACCGTATGCCCAGGCATGATTCGCACCCCAATGACCGAACCCACCGGCGTGCTCGACGAGGAGTACTACAAGCGCGACATTGCCAACCACTATCTGCTGGGGCGCTACGGCAAACCCGACGAGGTGGCGCGCGTTGTGGCCTTCCTGCTCGGCGACGGGGCCTCGTTCGTAACCGGAGCCACCATTATGGTCGACGGCGGAGTATCGATAATACATTAGCGATAAGCGCCCCAAAACACGCTGTTCGCCCCCATCATAACAGCGTGATATTCAATGTTGAGGACCTGTTAAAGAGGGGTTAAGGTCGTATTGAGGTCGAACAACACTTGATATTCAGCCCTTTAGCAGCGCTCGAAAACCCCATTTTTCCAGCCTCCCAAACCCCTCAAATCGATAAACAAAGTCATCGCCTCCGGCACCATAACCCATACTCATCAGCCCCCTACCCAATGGCAACCCTACGCTTTAAAGATATAGGCATACGCGCCATGGCGGCCTGTGTGCCTCGCCAAGTGGTCTCGAACCGCGACCTCGGCTACCTCATACCCGACGATGAGATAGACTTCACCATACGCAACATTGGCGTCGAGCAACGTCGCATTGCCGACCCCGGCTGCTGCGCGAGCGACCTCTGTTTCGCTGCGGCGCAGCGCCTGATGCAGGATAACGACATTGCCCCGTCGAGCATAGACGTGCTCCTCTTCATGAGCCAAACGGCCGACTATCGCATTCCCGCCACAGCGCCGTTACTCCAACATCGGCTCGGCCTCCCCACCTCCACCATGGCCATGGACCTCTCGCTGGGCTGCTCGGGATGGGTCTATGCCCTCTCTGCCGCCTATGCCTATGCTGCCCAGGGCCTGCGCGTGCTCCTACTCGACGGCGAAACGTTCAGCAAAATCGTCAACCGCTTCGACAAGGTAGACTGGCCCCTCTATGGCGACGCCGGCACCGCCACGCTGGTCGAGGCAGGCCCCTTCGGCGAGTCTCTCTTCATGCTCCACAGCGACGGTTCGGGCCGCGATGCGGTCATCGTCAGCGACGGAATGCGCAACCCGGTCACGGCCAATTCGCTGGCCGAACTCAAAACTGCCAACGGCGACATCCATTCAGGCCTCGAGGTCTATATGGACGGCATGGAGGTTTTCAACTTCGCCATGAAACGTGTGCCCAAAAGCATCAAAGACCTGGCTGCCGAGGGTGGCTTCACGCTCGACGAGGTAGACCACCTCGTCTTCCACCAGGCCAACCGCTTCATGACCGACTTCTTTGTCAAAAAACTCAAATTCCCACCCGAACGCGTGCCCTACTGCCTCGACCGCTACGGCAACACCTCGTCGGCCAGCGTGCCGCTCACCATGGTCAGCGAGTTGCCCTCTCGCCTGAACGACGGAGCCCGCCTCGTTCTGAGCAGTTTCGGAGCCGGCCTCTCGTGGGCTGCGGCCAGCATCATAATGCAGCGCTGCTCATTCTCGCCCGTCATCGAATACTGAACCACCATGCTCCCCGAATTCGAATTCCACCATATCGGCGTGGCCGTCTGCAACATCGACGCCACCGCCCAAATCTATGCAAAGGCAGGCTACAGCCGTTCGCAAACCGTGTTCGACCCGTTGCAGAAAGTGCGCGTCTGCTGGCTAACCCGAGACGGCAGCCCGACGATAGAGCTGCTCGAGCCCGTCGACGACAATTCGCCCATCTCGGCCACACTCAAAAAAAACGGCGTCACACCCTATCACCTCTGTTATGCAGTGCCCGACCTCGACGCCGCCACGGCGGCGCTGCGTGCCATACACTACGCGATGGTTGCCCGTCCACAACCGGCCGTTGCCATCGGCGGCAGCCGCGTAGCCTTCTTTTTCCACAAAGACACAGGCCTAATCGAACTGGTTGAGCCTCCGGCACTGATAGTTACCTAACCTCAGCACCAAATTCCATAAGTTGCCTATAGTAAAACCCTACTAAAAACCCAGCAGAGCGTTATGCCGTATTTTGTACTTCGAAACAACACGGTCGAGCCGTTCTTCCCAAAGACCTACAGCTTTTCGGGCTACGAAGATTTGTCGTTGGTGCCAGGTGGGGCCGACCTCTGTGTTTGGTTCTACCAAGCTCCAGTGTGTGCCGATACTGCTAATGCAGCCAACCAGGTGAGGGGCTATGGCGAGGCCTTTCGCTACTTGCTCGGGGTGTTGCCGAGCGTTGTGCCTGTGGTGGCTCTTACCATGGTCTGCACTTATAGTGCCAACCCTGTGGTGGGCAACTCGGAATTGGCGCAGGCTGTGGCCGACTATAACGCCATGTTGTGGCGCGAGTCGGCCAACAGAACAAATCTCAAAGTTGTCGATTTTGCAGCATTCACCTCGCAATATCCGGCCAACGAGTTGATGGATTGGAAGTTTTACTTTATGGGACAAATGGCGCTCAACCCGAAACTGGCAAAAGATTTTGGCCACTGGTGGACAAGACAACTCGACAGCATAGCCCTCAAACGTAAAAAATGCCTTGTGCTTGACCTCGACAACACCCTTTGGGGTGGCGTGCTTGGCGAGGAGGGGACAGATGGAATAAAGATTGGCGGAGCCTACCCTGGCAGTGCCTACCTGTTTTTTCAGCAGGTGTTGCTCTCGCTCCAACAGAGCGGAGTGGTACTAACCGTGTGCTCAAAAAATAACGAGGCCGACGTACTTGCCTGCTGGCAGAATAACCCCAACCTCATGCTACGCCAAGAACACTTTGTGGCAACACGCATAAACTGGGACGACAAGGCTACCAATATACGAAGCCTTGCTGCCGAACTGAACATTGGCCTCGACAGTATGGTATTTGTAGACGACAACCCATCAGAGCGCGAGTTGGTTCGGCAAATTTTGCCCGAGGTCACGGTGCCCGAATTCCCACAGCAGCCATATCAGTTGCCAGAGTTTGCCCGAAAGTTGGTAGAAGCCTATTTCAGCGTCTACGCCGTCACGACCGAAGATATGGACAAAACGGCCCAATATCGCGCTAACGCCCAACGGGCTGAGGCTCAGCGTGGTTATGCCGATTATGACAGCTACCTGACAAGCCTTGACCTGCAGCTAACCATCGAGCCAGCTAATGCCCACACTGTTGCACGAGTGGCGCAGATGACACAAAAAACCAACCAGTTTAACCTCACCACACACCGCTATACCGAGGCCGATATAGCCAATTTCATTCTACAAGGAGGCCACGTGTGGACCCTCGGTGTGGCCGACCGCTTTGGCAACAGCGGTATTACGGGTTGCCTTATGCTAACCGACAACCGTATAGACTCCCTGCTCCTCAGTTGTCGGGTGTTGGGCAAAGGCATTGAAAAGGCCTTCGTCAGGTGGGTTCTGGCCGCACTCAAAGCCGAAGGTATGCGCACCGTGCAAGCCGACTACGTAGCCACTGCCAAAAACCAGCAAGCGGCAAACTTTTACGAAAGTTTAGGCTTTATGCTTGAAAATCAGCAGTCTGATGGTCAGAAACATTATTTGGCCAACCTCGACATAATAAATCTCGAGATTGAGCGTTACTACCATATCAACACCAAATAAACTAATGGAACAAAAAATTTTAACAATAATGCAGCGCGTCTTCGAAACGCCCAGCCTCGACGCCTCTTGCTCGCAAAACAACTGTCCTCAATGGGACTCTATGGGGCAGCTCAACCTCGTGGTAGAGCTCGAAACAGAGTTCGACATCAACCTCGAGCCCGAAGAGATTGGCGATATGAGGTGCTTCGACGATGTGGTGCGCATTGTGAAATCCAAACAGCAATGAAGGTTACGAACTGCACATGGGAACTGGCTAACCTCGGTCGCCGCACCGTCGAAATCCTCATCGAACCCACCGACGCGCCCGACCCCACAGCCCTCGCACAGGCCACCAAAGGCTACGAATACATCGTGGTTAAGGTGCCTGCCGGCCGTGTGGACTACAACATAATGCTCGCCAAAGAGCAATATTTCCTTATCGAGACACAAATATCCCTGACACAAAATATAAGCAACTTCGATTTCGACGACCGATTGGTGCGATGCGTGTCACGCAATTTGGAACTACCCATATTAGAGTCGGACCACGACTTCTATGCCGCTCTCGAGCACGTAACCCCCGGAATGTTTGTTGCCGACCGCATTGCCCTCGACCCGCACTTCTCGCTCGAAGATAGCTGTCGACGCTACAAAAACTGGTTCACCTCGGCCCACAATGACCGCTCTGCCACCGTGATAGGCTACAAGGTGAATGGCACACTCGTCGGTATGGGGATGCACCGCCTTGTGGGCGATGTGCTCTACGGTTTGCTGGGCGGCACCTTTGCCGACACACCTATGGGCCTTGGATTGCTGACGGTCTGCGCTGGGCAGCTCTTTGTCAGAGCCAACAACCTGCCAGTCAAGACGATAGAAACAAACATCTCGGCCAACAACACGCAGGTTGCAGAACTCTATAGCTACTGCCATTACACTTTTAGGGCCTATACGCAAGTCTATGTAAAGCACGTAACTATCTGAAAGCCATACCTTGAAACGTCGCTACATATACATCATACTGCTGGCAATTAACCTGCTCTACGCTTCGGTCTCTATCGCCAGTCGCTGGGCGGCCGCTCACCCTTTCGCCAGCTGGCCCTACCTGGGTGGCTTGGTGGCAGTGGGGTCGGTGCTGACGCTCTACGCCTTGGCGTGGCAGTGGGTGCTGACCAAGGTGCCTATGGCAACGGCTTATATGTTCAAAGGTAGCAGCTTGGTGTTTGTTCTCGTTCTGTCGACCCTGCTTTTTGACGAGGGGGTGACGGTGGGCAACATTGCTGGTGCAGCCCTCATAATCAGTGGGATAGCGATGGCTGCCCGATGTTAATACGACCTCAATACGACCCTAACCCCTCTATGTTGCTCAGTATCTATCACTTAGTGTGTGGCCTCGCGGTGCTCTCATCGGCCGGTGCACAAATGCTGCTCAAAAAGGGTGCCACGATGGGCTACGAGCCCCTGTGGCGGCGCTACGTAAACCCCTGGGTTATAGGTGGTTACGCGGTGATGGGAGTGGCAATGGTGGTCAATATTTTTTGCATGAGCCACGGCGTGAAGGTCAAGGAACTGGGCGCCATCGAGGCTCTGAGCTACCTGTTTGTGCCGCTACTGGCGTGGCTGCTTCTTGGCGAGGCGGTGTCGCGCCGCAAAGCTGTCGCCATTGCCCTTGTGGTGGTTGGCGTGGTGGTATTTTTTCTTTAGATTAGTACCTAAATAAAGACTTTGCTTTCACCATGAATAAAAAAATTATCAACTACCTGTTTTTGGCCGGATTTGGCTGCGTGGTGTTGGCGGTGTTGCTGCTGTCGCTCAACGGCTATTGGGTTGGCGACGACTACAGTATGCGTATGAACCAACATGGCGAGCGCATTGCCACCCTGGGCCAGCTGTTCTCGATGTTGTGGTGGCGCTACATGAATTGGGGAGCTGGCTTTGCCACCTTTTTCCAGTTGCTCTTCTGTGGCGTGTTGGCCGAGCACCGCTGGGTATTCGAGGTTGCCAACGCTGTGGTGTTTGCCCTCTTTTGTTATACTTGCACGCTGTTGGTCTCCCAAAAGTCGCGCCACAGGGCGTTGTTGCTGGTTGCCTTCGCGTTGCTGTTTTGGTTCCTGGTGCCGCAGGGCGACGAAACACTGTTTTGGCTCACTGGTTCTACGGCCTATTTGTGGAACAATGCCTGTGTATTCTTGTTCTTGCTGCTCTACTGTCGCTATCGCGATGGCAACGGTTCGTGGTGGGCGAAGTGCCTGTTGGCCGTGCTTGCCGTGCTGTTGGCGCAGGGCACCATTGGCTGTGTCTCTGTTTGTGGCGCTTTTGTAGTCTACTATCTTCCGCGGCTCAAGCAGTTGCGTGGCAACGCCTTGCCGCTCGTTATTGGCTTTGTGATTGGCACCGTGATAGGTCTTATTGCTCCGGGCAATTATGTTCGCGCAGCGCAAGACTTCAGGATGACTAATCCTCAGACTCACCTCAACCTCTTTCTCCACCCCCTCGACGAGCTGGCCCACTACCGCGCCCTCTGGCTGCTGGCGGTGGCCGTGGTGGCCGCTCTGATTGTAGACCGAGCTGCTTTGCGCCGTTGGCTCAAGGCCGACAGCTTGTTGCTCGTGGCATTGAGCTGGAGTTTTGTGGCGTTCAGCATAGTGTTTGTGCCATTCCCGAGGGCGTTGTTTTTCGGCGAAGCGTTGGCCGTGGTGCTCACACTGCGCCTTGTTGCAGCCGTTTTCTGGCCGCTGATGGCCGTCAGGCGTGCCGCGCCGTGGCTGGTGGGCGTGGTGTTTGCGGCTTTTGTTGCCGACGCACACCACGCTTTGGCCGACACCCGCGTTCAGCACCAGCTCGACACCCAATACCTCGCTCGCCTTAAGGCCGAGGGTGGTAGCGCTGCGCTCAACGACAGCTCTATCAAAACTCACCGTCTGGCTCTGCGCCAAGGCTATCCCGATTGGGCATGGTGTGGTATGGCCGACCGCCTGGGAATAGACAGCGTCGAGGTGCTGCCCGACTATTGCGACGAGACCTATTGGCGTGAAGCCGTGCAGTCGGGTCCAGCCCAGTATGTCCTCAGACCCAATCACCACGAAGGCATTGGCGTGGTAATTGTCAGGCTGCGGTGCGAGAACGAGTGTGGCATCGAGGCTGTGGCTCGATATCAGCGTCCGCACAACCTGCTCCACACTGTGAGAGAGAAGACCTTCGGCTACCGCTACGACCGCTCTTTCACCATACAGCAGTCTGAGCCCGAGTTTGCGCGCGACGGCTGGTGCTACTATCGCTTTTTTGCCTCTCAAAGTACCACCAAAAACATAACCGAAATTACTATCTACTCTATCTGAATGATTAACATCCCTTTCAATAAACCATTTCTCACGGGACGTGAAACCGAGTATATACGCCAAGCCGTAGAGTTTGGCAAACTGTCTGGCAACGGCGAGTTCACGCAGCGCTGTCAAAACTACTTCGAACAGCGCTACGGTTTTGGCCGTTGTTTGCTCACCACGTCGTGTACCGACGCGCTCGAGATGGCTGCGTTGCTCTGCCAACTGGAGCCGGGCGACGAGGTTATTGTCCCCTCCTACACCTTTGTCAGCACAGCTCTGGCCTTTGTTAGGGTAGGGGCGAAGGTGGTTTTTGCAGATAGCTGTACAAACAATCCCAACCTCGATACCGAGGCACTCGAAGCACTGGTGACACCACGTACAAAGGTCATTGTGCCAGTGCATTATGCTGGCGTGGCCTGCGATATGGATGCCGTTATGAACGTGGCTCGGTGCCACAACCTGATGGTTGTCGAAGACGCTGCACAAGCCATCGATTCGTACTATAAGGGGCGTCCGCTGGGCTCGATAGGCCATCTGGCCGCTTTCTCGTTCCACGAAACCAAGAACATCATTGCCGGCGAGGGCGGTATGCTGGTCATCAACGACCCAGCACTGGTGGCCCGAGCCGAGATTATTTGGGAGAAAGGGACCAACAGGGCCGAGTTTTTCCGTGGCGAGGCCAACAAGTATGGTTGGGTCGATATTGGCAGTTCGTTTCTTCCAAGCGAACTGACAGCCGCTTTTCTCTGGGCCCAAATAGAGCAGTTGGGTGCCATTCAGGCCCGTCGTCAAGCTTTGTGGCAGCACTATAGCGAGCGGCTCGCTCCGCTCGCCGCTTCGGGCCAATTCGAATTGCCCACCATTCCCGATTATGCTACCAATAATGCTCATATGTTCTATTTGGTTTGTCACAGCCTCGACGAACGTAGTAACCTCATTGCCAGGCTCAAAGCCGCAGGAGTATTGGCGGTGTTCCACTACTTGTGCTTGCACCGGAGCCCCTATTATGCCTCGCACCACGACGGTCGACCTTTGCCAAACTGCGACCGCTACGAGGATTGCCTGGTTCGCCTGCCAATGTACTATGAGTTGACGTTCGACGATATTGATTTTATCTGCAAAAACTGTGCCAATCATGACCTTTAAAGAGTTTTTTTGGCGTTTTCGTTGGCCGTTATTGCTTTTGCTCAACACTGCCATCTGTGTGCTGGTGGTGCTATTCATGCCGTTCGGGTACGCAGCAAACGACGATACTACCATGGCTTGTATAGCCAAGGGCTGTATGTTTGGCGCACCCGATAGCCACGTGGTTTACATTCACTTTGTGCTTGGCCAATTGTTGGCGTGGCTCTACGGAGTAATGGGGGGGGTAGAGTGGTACACGTTGTTCATGCTTGCTTGTCAGGTGGTGGCAGTCACCGTTGTTGCTGAGCGTGTTATAGAGACCCAGCGCGAGGGCTTCGGCTTGTGGCTGTCGCTAATAGCCATCTATCTGCTCTATATTAATTTTACTCAGAACCTGACGTTTACTAAAGTGGCTGGTCTGCTGGCCACGGCTGGGGTGCTGACGATTCTCAAGCAAGGCAACTGGTGGCCTAAAGTGGGTGGTGCCCTGCTCTTCCTGCTCGCCGCTTTGTTACGCTTCGACGCGGCTATGTTTACAGGCGTTGCAACCCTGCTACTTTTCCCATTCGTGGTGTCTGGTTCGGGTTTCGACCTGCGCCAATTTGGCACTCTCGCGGCAATCGCCATCATGGCGCTGAGCCTCAACACAATCAATGGCAACTACTATTTGCGTGACCCCAAGTGGCACGACTACTGGGTGCATAATAGTATGCGTGCAGAGTGCACAGACAGTTATAGCAATTTTCGTGCCAAAACCAACCTGCCAGAGGGCATAACAGAAAGCGACTATACGTGTCTTTCGTGGTACTTTTTTTACGAAACCGACCGATTTACGAACCCTATTATGGAGCAGTTGGTAGCCACAATCAACCAATCGGCATCGTGGCATGGCATACCACACGTTAAGAGGCTGAAACTTATTTTTGTTTGGTATTGCATCAAATCTTGGCTCCCATACTTGGCGGTCGTGGCGTTGCTCTATGTGGCAGTGGCCTTCAACTGCCATAAGCGTAGGTGGATATGGTTGGCTGTGGCGCTTGTTGGTATGGTGGTAGTATGCAACGGGGTGATAATGGTTAGAGTGTTGAAGTACCGTGCTTTGTTAGCCCTGTTGCTGCCCGCTTGGTTCATACCCTTGTCTCAAGTAAAAATCAAGCGTGCCATACCTATCATGGTTTTAGCTGTAGCACTGTTGCTGCTACAAAATAGGCCGGTAGTGTTAAAGAAACCAACTGCTATTGCCGCTGTTAGTCAGTTTATCGGCAGTCGTACACCCATTATACTCTATGGCAATACGCCTGACGCATTCAATATAGAATGCAGCGACGAGGTTTCTTTCGGATGGGTTAGCCGTATGCCAGGGGCGAATTATGTTCGCAATTTTCCACAACTGCTCGACCCCGAGCGTTACATATTTGTGTGTACCGATACTGGCGAGGAGGCCGTAGACCAAATGTGCCTCAGTTTGAAAGACCACTATGGCATAGAGGCCAGATACGACTACCTGTATTGCGACTCCACGATAGCCGTTTTCACGTTGGCTCCAAATAACGAATGATTTAAACAATGAACATTTTGTCGAAGTTTCGTCGAGCAAGTCTCGATACAAAAATCAAGTATGCCATTTTGGCAGTTATCACTCTGGTGGTGGCTGTGGCCTACATATTAACTTGCTTACGCCGTGACTACGGTTGCGATGGCGGATACTACCTGGGGTGCGTCAACCTTATAGCCGAAGGCTATGTGCCATATCGCGACTTTTATTGTGCCTACACGCCATTAAGTTTCTACATGATGTTGCCAGTGCGCCTGCTGGTGAGTGGGCAGAGCAGATATGCCGTGTTTCTTGGTTTGCAGTATGTGGTGAGCATTGTTAATGCTCTTTTCGTGGCCCTAATTGTTCGTAAACTTACCGCACGGCGCGACATGGCCTACGCGTCGGCACTATTCTACTGTATGTTCTTTCTCTACAACGAACAAACTGTTATTATGCTTGAAGGCTGGAGTTCGCTGTGGGGTTTGGCTGCAATGGTGCTTGTGCTGTGTGGCAACGACCGCAAGGTGTGGCGAATGTTGCTGGCTGGAGCGCTCTGTGCGGGCGCATTCCTTGCCAAGCAGTATGGCTTGGTTTTTGCAGGTGCTGCAGGTGTGGCCTTGCTTGCCGAGGTCGACCGCCCACTCGCCAAGCGCTTGGCAAGTAGCATCTGGCTTGTTGTGGGGTTTGTGGCTGTGGTGGCGATAACGGTAGCGTTGTTTATTATGTCCGGAACCGATGTTAAAGAGCTCTACAGCAGCGTGATTGGTAGCGGCTATGGAGCGAGCAACCACTTTCATTCATATATCTCAGGCGTCGTTATTCTGCTCAAGGCACTGCCGGTCTTGTTGTTTGTGCCAATATTGCTGCAGGGCCGGCGCAGCGAGACTGCTATAGTGGCAGCCTGCCTGTCGGGAGTGGCTCTGGCTACACTGCAGTTCTTTTTTGCCCCTTTCCCACATTATAATATCTTCGCAGCCCCGTTTGGCATAGTTCTTGCTGTGCAGATGTGGACTATGGTAATGAATCAGAACAAAAGCCGTTATGCCAAAATGGCATACGTGATACTTGTGGCCATTGCGGTGGGCTTCCCCATGCGGCGGCTCGCAAAAGTGGATGTGAACTATATGTGCGAAAATCCACGCGCCGAGTGCCAGGCAATAACCTCCGCCCTGCGTCAGACCAAGCAACGCTACGGTCTCGAAACGGCGTTTGCCGACTGGAGTGCCCTACCATACTACGCCGAGGTTCCGTTCCACCCAGCCTGTATGAAGAAATATGGCTATTCGTTTGGTGGCGGCGATACGCCACAAAATATTCTCGAGCGATTAGAGGCCACCGACTGCTTTCTGCATTCAGCCAGCGACCCTAACATCACTCCCGAGGTGAAAAACTACTTTGAGACCCACTTCACTCAAGTCGAATCTGGTTGCACGGTAGGTGTCTATGTGCGCAACGAAATATTGGAGGATATCGAGCAATGAAAGTTCCGATGGTTTCTGTTCTGATGCCTGTTTACCGCACAGCTCCCTATCTGCGCGAGGCGATGGACAGTATACTGTCGCAAACTTTTGCCGACTTTGAACTCATCGTGCTCAACGACTGTTCGCCCGACTCTGCCGAGCAGATACTCGACACCTATCACGACCAGCGCATTGTGCGCTACCTCGGTCAGCAGAACGTGGGCTTGGCCAACGTCCTCAACACGGGGCTCGACATGGCGCGAGGCAAATACATAGCCCGTATGGATAGCGACGACATCTCGCTCCCCACTCGTCTCGCCCTGCAGGTGGCCTACATGGAGGCGCACCCCGAGGTCGACCTCTGCTCTGCCGCTATGCAACTTTTTGGCGACCGCCACGAAATTTGGCAGCGCAGCCAGGACGCAGAGTTGGTGAAAATCGACGCCCTCTTCCATTCGCCGGTGCTGCACCCTACGTGTGTGTGGCGACGCGAAAGCTTCGAACGAAACAACCTGCGCTACCGTCAGACGATGGTGCCAGCCGAAGACTACGACCTCTGGACCCGTGCTCTCATTTGTGGCCTGACGTTGACCAACCTTCCTGACGTGCTCTATCGCTATCGCATCCACCCCGGCCAGGCCACCGCACGCCCCAACCAGATGGAGCAAAAAGTGCGTCAAGGATATATTAAGGTCGTATTAACATCGTTATCACATCGGCAAATCGAGCGTTTTCCGCACTGCATCGCAGCCACCATGCTGGCCAATTGTCGAACTCGCTTCTTCAGCCCCACCAAACTACTCAAACGTCTAATCAAAGTTAACCTCAATAGCAAGCGATGAAACTCTCTGTGGCTATGTGTACATACAACGGCGACCGCTATATCGAACCCATGTTGCGGTCGGTCGCGGCGCAAACGCTCCCAGTCGACGAACTGGTTGTGTGCGACGACAGCTCTACCGACAGCACCGTCGACCACATCAGCCAACTTGCTACACAACTCGGCCTCAACCTCAGGCTGTACCATTCGCAGCGGCTCGGTTTGGTATGTAACTCGCAGCGTGCCATCGATTTGTGTACGGGCGACATCATATTTATTGCCGACCAAGACGACGCTTGGCACGCCGACAAGACGACCAAAGTCGTGGCATGGTTGCAGTCTCACCCCGAGGTCGACGTCCTGTTTACCAACGCCACCCTTATCGATGGCATAGGTGCACCGCTGCCAGGTACGCTCTTCGACCATTATTTCTCGCCACAAAAGCGCGCCATGTTCGACAGCGGCAGGGCTTTCAGCGCTCTTTCGTCAAACTACGCCACAGCCCCTACCATGGCCATCCGTAGCCGTTTTGCCAAAGCCAACCCCTTTGCCAAGTATGCCGATGCCGGCATCAGCAACGATTATATCATAGCCCTACTCGCGGCGGCGCAAGACCGCCTGGGCTACATTGCCGAACCACTCATCGACTACCGTATCCACGCCTCTCAGATGCTTGGGCTATCTGGCAAATGGGGGGGGTATTTAGACCCAGTCTCGACCGAAGATATGCTCGCAACCCTGCCACCGGTGGCCGATACAGCAACCCGCCTCGAGCAGTGGATGAATGCGCTACGATTCGTGCAGTGGCGCCACCGCACCAAACATCGCCCCACGGCCCTGGTCTACATACCGCTCTACCTTGGCCGCTATCGCCGCTACTATGGGGCCTCGGCCACGCAAGTGGCTTGGACCGACCTGTGCCAGTGTGCCAATCACAGTTGGCAAAGACTCAAAAATAAAATCGCCCGATGAAGCAGGCCATCATCATAACAGCCTATCGCGACTTGGAGCAGTTGCGCGACATCGTGGATTTTTTCGACGACGATTTCGATTTCTATATCCATATCGACCGCAAGTGTGCCGAGCCGCTGCCAAACTTTTGTCACGATGGAGTGCACGTTGTGCGTCGCTATCGCATTACTTGGGGCTCCGAGCGCCACCTCTATGCCATACTGCACCTGCTGCGAATGACCTGCAACAGCCCGCACCCATACTCATATTACCACATAATAACCGCCACCGACTACCCCATAAAACCACTCGCACAGTTCAAGCAGTTCTTCTCGGCCCAAAACACCAAATCGTATCTTGAATGGTACGAGCTGCCACGAGCCTCGTGGACTGGCGAAGGCGGAATGGAGCGCATAAAATACTATTGGATAGGCAATTCGTGGCGCGACCAACGCCAGCACCCTATGAGGCTCATGCACGCTCTGCTGAAGCTTCAGCGCAAATTTGGCCTCGACCGCTCGCGCCACGCTTTCGGCTGTTGGTATGGTGGAGGTGGGTACTGTAGCCTCAGCCATGAGGCGGCCAGCAAGCTGGCCGCCTTCAGCGCGCGCAAGGTGCGCCAGGTAGCTCGCTTTACCCACTGTTGCGAGGAGGTGCTGCCCCACACTGTGCTCCTCAACGCCTTGCCACACAGTGAGATAGAACCCTACTCATTGCATCTTTCGCTCTGGGACGCTGGCGCTGCAAGTCCGCGACCACTCACCCTTGCCGACTTGCCTACAATCGAGCAAAGCCCCTGCTTCTGGGCTCGCAAATTCGAACCAGGCACCTCAGACGAACTAAAAACCGCACTCAAAGCACGTCTCATAAAAAGATGAAAATCACCAGAGTTGATATAAATCTGAACAATCTGCCGTACAATTTCAGAATAATTTCGTAACTTTGCACCTCAAAAAAACGTAGATAAATGCGCTTCTCTGTTGTGATACCGGTCTATAATGTCGAACGCTACCTCGGGCAGTGTCTCGACAGTGTCGTTGGCCAGAACTTCGACGACTGGGAGGCTATCTGCATCGACGACGGCTCAACCGACCGTTCGGCAGACCTCGCTGCCCACTACGCCGCCAACGATAAGCGCATAACCCTCCTGCGTCAGCCAAACGCCGGTCTCAGCGCCGCCCGCAACGCCGGCCTCAAGGCCGCAAAGGGCGAGTATGTGCTCTTTGTGGATAGCGATGACTACTTGGAAACCAATACTTTAGAGTTACTTAACAGTCAAATCGATGGTCAAGATATGCTCTGCTTCGGAGGCTGGCGTGGCGATAAAAAGGAGTCACCCGCAGCCGAACAATTCGCCACAGGTTGGGACTACTATAACCACCATGCACTCGAGCGACGTGAATTCCCATTCGTGTGCGTCGTGTTGCGGTGCTATCGCCGCAGTTTCTTGGTTGACAATGATTTGTGGTTCAAGGAAGGCCTGCTGCACGAAGACAATCACTTCACCCCACGTGCCTGCCTCGCCGCGGGGCGCACCTCGGTCCTGGCCGCGCCGCTCTACCACTACCGGCTGCGCGAGGACAGCATAACTGCCACCCGAACACTCCGCAGCAGGCAGGCTATGCTGCGCATAGCCAACGACCTATCGGCCCTCTTCGCGAATCGCGACGACGTGGACACCAGCGTCATTCGTCGCGCCTTGACCCACCACTATCAAGCAGCCTTTGCTGGCGCCACGCGCGCCGAAGACAGCCAGTTGCTGCCACTCGTAGATTGGCAACTCTACCACGCGGTGAGCCGAACCCGCCTGCGCAGCCGCTTCAACTACGCCATAATGCGCCTCTCGCCCGCGCTTTTCCGTACTGTCAACGACCTGATAGAAAGACTGAAACAAACGTCGGCCGCAGCCAAAAAATAATGGGATTTCTAATTATATGTTGTAATTATAAGCA
Organism: Bacteroidales bacterium; assembly: GCA_017479385.1. Lineage (GTDB taxonomy): Bacteria > Bacteroidota > Bacteroidia > Bacteroidales > P3 > Colimorpha. The sequence continues at coordinate 70,584 of JAFVCE010000013.1, forward strand.
ATCTACGAAGACAAAATTGTCATTTTGAGCACTTTTGAATGCTGATTTGAAGATGAGGGGAGGCATTAACAGTTTTTAACTATAAATACTTCATTATTCTTCTATTATTCAAATAAATATTCGTATCTTTGCACCATAATTGAAAACACTGATGATAATGGCAAGCAAGGCTTACAGACAGCAAGGCAATATAGGGCTGTTCGACAACGAGGATACATCCATATCTGTAAAGATAGACAGTGAACCATGGTTATATTTAACTATCAAGGAAAACGCGACATGACATACCCGAAATATTTGATACTTCTTATTCTACTGTTGATTGGACACGTAGTAGCGGCCCAAACAACCACGAGCATTGAAGGTGTGGTGGTTGACGCACGTAGCGGAGAGCCACTACCGTTTGTTAATGTTTTCTGGGTAGGTACATCTCAAGGGACAGTCGCCGACATTGACGGGCACTTTGAACTGAGCAATGACCAAGGACTTGTAAGCATTGCATTTAGATGCATAGGATACCAATCTCAAATCATCTCTCTCTCGGCTGGCAAAAATTTAAAGAATACAAAAGTGAAAATGGAGAGAGACAACTACGATTTGAATGAAGTGAAAATTACGGCCAAACGGACAAAATATATACGCAAAGGCAACCCTGCTGTAGAGCTGATAGAAAAGGTGATTGCAAATAAGGATGTGGGACGCGCTGAAGGTAGCGGCGACTACAAGGTGGATGTGTATGAGAAACTGACAATGGCCATCAGCGATGTCGACATAGACTACGACCGCACGAAACTGCTCGGCAAGTTCTCGTTCCTGCGCAATTATATCGATACAACACAGAACAACGGCACACCTCTGCTTAACATATCGCTGCGGGAGACGACGGCCAGCGAATACCATAAGCAAACCGGAAGCACCCGTCGATACGTTGCAGCACGCCGCATGCAGGGCCTTGATGCTCTACTCGACAAAGAAGGCCTGGCAACCAATATCGACGCAATGTTCACCCGGGTGAACATATTCGACAACAGCATCGAGCTGATGCTGAATCGCTTTGTCAGTCCGCTGAGCAGCACAATGGCAGTGGGATACTACCACTACTACATTATGGACACAGTGGTAGTGGATGGCGACAGCTGCATAGAGATGGCATTTGCGCCCGTCAACCCCGAAAGCTTCGGCTTCACGGGCTATCTTTACATCATGAACGACAGCAGCTATGCACTTCGGAAATTCTCCATCAGCACGCCACCCACCATCAACATGAACTTCGTAAGCGACCTCAGCATAGAGCAACAATTCCGGCGGTCGGACAACGGATTGTGGGTCGCCGACGAACAACACATATACACACGCTTTTACATCATCGAAGGTTGGCGTGAGTTATACGCTCACCAAACAACCAAATTCGGCGACTACTCATTCGGCATAGAGCCCCCCGACACGCTTTTTTCCACATTCGATGGCAATGAAGTTGAAGCGACAGATGCACGCAAGCACAGCAAGACCGAGTGGGAGACGCTCCGCACCGTGCCCCTGAAAGGGAAAGAGGCGATATTCGACAGCCTACTGATTGAATTGAAACGCGTGCCGGAATTCAACACCATCATCAAGACGGCACAAGTGTTCGGGTCGGGATACATCCCAACGTCGCTCAACCGAGACAAAAGCCGCCTCGACCTCGGTCCTATCTACAATATGGTGAGCTATAATCCACTTGAAGGAATGCGACTGCGCATCGGTGGGATGAGCACCACCAACCTCGACCCACATTGGTTCGCCAATGGGTATGTGGCCTTTGGATTCGACGACCTTCGACTGAAACATAGTGCCTCACTCATCTACTCATTCTCCGACAAGAAGTATCACCCCTACGAGTCGCTGCGCCACGCGCTGTACCTAACCAGCAGCTACGATGTTGAGGTGCCAGGCATGGACTACTCACTGCTTGACCGAGACAACATATTGATGTCGTTCTCCAAGTCGGGAACCATAGACCGTATGCAATACGTACGCCGCGTCAAGCTACGCTACGAGCACGAGTTCGCCAATCGTTTCAGCTATGAGCTTTGGGCGCAGTATGAGAACAACGAGCCCGCAGGCGCCTTGCGCTACCATCGTATTATGGACGATGGTAGTACCACGCAGGTGCGCTACTTCAACGATGCCAGTTTGGGTATTCTTGTGCGTTATGCTCCTGGCGAACCTCTATATAACAACAGATTGGGGCAAGAGTCGCCGTTCAACCTATCGAAGGACTCTCCCGTGTTCCGTATGCAGCATATTGTGGGGCTAATGGAGGATGAGTTTCTGTATAATCGCACAGACATCTCTGTCGAAAAGCGTATCTGGCTCTCTGTATTTGGACACATCGATACCAAAGTGCAGACAGGAGTGGTGTGGAATCGCGTTCCCTTCCCGAAACTATATTCTCCCCCTGCCACAACATCGCTCTTGATGACCCCAAACACATTCAGCCTAATGCAGCCCATGGAATTCATCATGGACCAGTACATCTCGCTTCACGCCACCTACTATCTCAAAGGGCTTATCCTCAATCGTATCCCATTAGTGAAACGTCTGGGGCTACGCGAGGTACTTTCTTTTGCAGGTGTCTATGGAGGTCTCTCTGCCAAGAATACGCCAAACGGCAAAGCCGGTATGTATCAGTTGCCGAATGGATGCTCTCCGATGGGTAGGACACCATACATGGAAGCAAGCGTCGGTATAGAGAATATATTCAAATTTATTCGCATTGACTATGTGCGACGACTGACATACACCGACGGTCTCAGCCGCTCGCAGAAAGACGGTATACGATTCACGTTCAGATTAACACTTTAGAAAAACACAGCAACTATTATGAAAAGAATATTATTCACGCTGGTGACGCTGGCCGTAGTGGCTTCCCTGTCAGCCCAAGAAATAGAAAAACAGCCAGTGGTAGATTGGGGGATAAAACTCCAGGCTAACACCTCGAACTATCTGTTCAAGAACATCCCAACTATGCCCGACTTGTCGTCGAAGATGAAAGCTGGAGCCGAGGTGGGTGGATTCATAAATTTCAACATCACGCAGCGGTTCTATATCCAATTCGGATTGATGGGTACTTTTGAGCAATGCACTCTCGACTTTGGCGACCATACAGCCACGCTGCAATCATATGCATTGGCAATCCCGGTCTTTGCCCTGTGGCGTTTCGGCAACCATGAGCATGGCTGGTTTAGTTTTGGAGGAGGCCCCTACACAGAATTCATCTTGTGGGGCGACCTGGAGGGGTTGAACCCTTTCCGCCACGTTGTCACCGACAACACTACCGGCCAACAGACCATCGTCACCGCCGATAGCCACTCGGGGCTTGCCGCTTTCATTGGGTATGAACTGCCATGCGGCCTGCAAGTGAACGCCACATATCATTTCGGAATATCCGATATGCTCCTCTTCGAGCATGACTCTCGCGACACATATCAGCGTCCTCAAAAGTTGACCCTCGGACTGGGGTGGCACTTCTAAAAACGTGGCACAAAAGGCAATTGCCATTTCCAAACACTTGAGCAACTACAACGATTGGGAACAGTGGTACCATGCGGATGAGTGGCTTATGTTTCAGGAAAACGTTGGCGAGCGGCTGAGCACTGACGAGATAACGCCGTCTCAGGCGGAGTTGTACGCCACCGTCAGCAACAACAAAGATTCCACACACAAAGCGCAACTTTCGCCATCAACCAACCGGCATAGGAATAAGAAATGTATACAGTAATCAATGCAGAACCAATGAGAGGCGAGCCAAAAAGCCTCAGCAAGCTCGTGGTAACTACACTGGGAACCACCCTCTATTCGGCCAAGACAGACATCGGCAACCAAACCGTTGATGTAGTCGTGGCAGCCCACAAGAGCGTGGAAGTAACCCAAAAATATTCAACGCGTTGAATATTTTTGGCCAAATCTGTTCAATTGGTTGAAGATTTTCGGCAAAAATTGTTCAGTGTATTGAAAATTTTTCGTATCTTTGCAGTCGTATTTGACCAAGCCAGCAATGTTAGAGCGAGATATTAAGAATAGGATTTTGAGCAAGTTGCAGCCACAAAAGGTGGCACTCTTGTATGGCGCAAGGCGCGTTGGAAAGACCGTCTTGACGCAGCAAGTAGCCGCAAGTGTTGGCAGCAATGTGATTTTTCTGAATGGAGAAGAGCCCCAAACGGTGGCTATGCTTTCTGAACGCTCGGGAGCGAACTACCAGTCGTTGTTTCGCGACGCAGAGTTGCTGGTGGTCGATGAAGCACAGAATGTGGCTGCAATAGGACAAGTCCTGAAATTGATAGTCGACACTTGCCCGTGGCTGAAAGTTATGGCGTCGGGTTCGTCGTCGTTCGACCTGCAGCAGCAGGTGGGCGAACCTCTCGTGGGTCGTGCCTACGAGTTCAGACTTTTCCCCTTTTCGCTCAACGAGTTATCGGCCGTGGTGCCTCGCACCGATTTATGGAAGCACCTCGAAGAGTTTCTTGTCTATGGCTGCTATCCGGAACTCTACGGTATAGGCTCGCTGAAAGACAAAGAGGACTACCTTTATGAGGTGTCGCAAGCCTACCTCTATAAAGATGTGTTGAGCATTGAAGGTGTGAAAAACTCGTCGAAAATGCGCCAACTGCTCCAGTTGTTGGCTTATCAAGTTGGGCAAGAAGTGTCGTATGAGGAGTTGGCGAGCAAGCTTGGGCTGAGCCGTAACACGGTTGAAAAATATGTCGACCTGCTATGCAAAACATTCGTAATCTACCGTTTGCCGGCTTTTTCGCGCAATCCACGCAAGGAGGTGACTCGCCCGGGCAAGATATATTTTGCCGATAACGGCATACGAAATGCCTTGATTGGCGACTTCCGCCACTTTGCCCTCAGGCAGGATATAGGTGCTCTGTGGGAGAACTACATCATTGCCGAGCGCGTTAAGAAACTGAATAATAGGGGCGAACGAGCTAATCTCTATTTTTGGCGCACGTATGAAGGGCAAGAGGTAGACTTGGTTGAAGAGGTGGGCGACGAGTTGCGTGCCTTCGAGTTTAAGTGGGGCTCGCGCTCGCCAGAGGTACCTTCGGCATTTGCCAAACTCTACCCCAATGCCACCTATGAGGTCGTCAATAGAACCAATTTCTTGGACTTTGCTATCTGACCAAAATTAGCCTCCTGTCGAGGTTTGCTAAGTGCTTGAAAATCAGCATTTAGAGGGGTGAGAATGTAAGTTACTGAAAATCAGTGTTGTAGATGGGTTGTGGTCGTGTTAAGGTCGTATTAACATCGAGTCAACATCGGGTAGGCCTCATACTGGTGTCGAATCACCCTCGGAATGGTACCGAGTCAATCTCGGGTTTGCACCGAGCAAACTGTGGAATAGAACCGAGTTGGCCTCGGACTTTAAGCGAGTAAATATTGGGTTAGATATTGCGGCCGCGCGAAACGCGGCCGCAATGACCCCGCAATAGCCCCGACCTCAATCCGGATATGACCCATCTGCAATGGTAGTATATGTATCGCAAACCAGTTTGTTAGTTTTTTTTGCAGGGCGTTTGCCAAGGCTCGAAAAGCGAAGTCTGTTTGTTCAGCAGAGGGTGCCGTTTGGGAATTGATAGGCAAGAGGGCCCAGATTTTTGGCAAATGGAACCGTCTTGGTCTTCGACAACTTTTTTAGGACATTGAATTAATCCAAAACACATAACGTTGAGTGTCAATGTTTTCGGTCATAATGCCACTCTATAACAAAGAGCCTTACGTGGCGCGCGCAATTGGCAGCGTGCTGGGGCAGACCTGCCAGAATTGGGAGCTGGTGGTGGTCGACGATTGCTCGACCGACCGCTCGGCCACGGTGGTCGAGGGGTTCGACGACCCACGAATAAGATTTGTAGGGTTAGAGAGTAATGTGGGTGCGGCTGCGGCTCGCAACCACGGAGTGGCCCTCTCGCGTGGGCAGTGGCTGACGTTTCTCGACGCCGACGACTGGTGGGAACCCACCTTCCTCGACGAGATGGCCGGCTTGGTGGAGCGATACCCAACGGCTGGCATATACGGCTCGGGCTATTTTATTTCAAAGAACTCGCGTCGCCACGTGGCGCCCGTGGGCGTAGAGTCAGGCTTCGAGGAGGGCCAAGTCGACTATTGCAAAATCTATGCCAAAACGCTTTGTATGCCACTTTGTACTGGGGCTGTATGTCTCTCTCGCCAAGTGTTCGACTCTGCTGGCGGCTTTGCCGAGGGCATTGCGCTGGGCGAGGATTTCTTGCTTTGGCTTCCTATTGCGTTGAGCCACAGCGTGGTGCTACTCAACAAACCCCTTTCTAACTACAATCAAGACTCTGACCCAACTTTTCGCGGCACGGCACGCCTCCATCCGCCCGAGCGCCATATGTTGTGGCAGTTGCGGCAGTACGAACCTCTCGAGGCCTCGAACCCATCATACAAGCGGCTGGTCGACGGGCTGCGCCTCTATGGCCTGTTGCCTTACCTTGTCGAGAGCCGCTACCGCGAGGCTGCTCGGCGCGAATTGGCCAAAGTAGACTGGGCCTCTCAGCCGCGCCACATCCGCTTTCTTTACCGCCTGCCGTGGTGGCTACTTGGCCTACGCCAGCGCCTATTGAGGGTGGGTTCAAACGTCAAACAGGCCTTCGTCAGATGCTTATCACGATAGACCCTTCGGGCAATATCCTCTACAAAAGTTTCTACATCGCTGCCCTCGCAGAGCGCTTTGGCACGGTGCGCTTTCTGTCAGCTCCCTTTGCCGACTTGCCGGCCGAGGTGCGTGGTGGCAATCGCACACTCTTCATTGCCCAAGGCGAGGGCCGCGAACGCCGCTTTGCGATTGACGGTAGCGACCAGTCGGCAGTCGAGGCCGCGCTCTACGATTGGTGCGACGTTTATGGCCACGTCAACGCCAACCTCGCTCTCACTCCTTCGGCTTTGCGCCCGAAGTTGGTGCCGCTCTGCCCATCGTTTGCGGTGCGCTGTTGGAGTGTGCCGCAAACACTGTACCAAAGCGTCAGGTCGCTGCCAAATTGTCAGTCGAGTGTCAGAAAACACTTCGGCAAACACAAGCGCTTGCTCCAGCGTCAACCCATGCGAGCCTATGGCCCGACCGAGGTCGAGCAGGGCTTCGTCTTTCATTGCTCCACCCTGTGGCAGAGCGACGAATGGAACCTCAACGACCAAGAGTGCAACCTGGCGCGAGCTTGGTTCATAAGGGCCTGCAAAGCCACACCCGGACTGAAGTTCGAAGGCGGGCTCGTGTCGCACCGTAGCGACTTGGCTGCCAAGCAATTTGCCGACTGCGCTATTGGCACTGCCATCTCGTCGGCGCGCTACCTCGAACTCGCGAGGCGTTCTATGTTCGTCTTCAACACGCCTGCCTATTGGGGTTGCAATGGCTGGAAATTGGGCGAGTATATGGCTCTTGGCAAGGCCATGCTCACCACACCGCTCGTCAACGACCTGCCAGAGCCACTGGTTGGCGGCGTTCATGCCCATTTGGTCGATAAAACGAGCGAGGATATTGCCGCTGGTGTGGCCTACCTCTCGTTGCACCCGGCCTACTGTCGCACTTTGGGCCAAAACCTCTACCAATACTGGCAAAACTATGGCTCGCCGCAGGCAACCCTAAAACTGTTGGGCTTATAGTTCTGGTAAATCGGTCTTGCTTGTAAGGTGATAAATTTTTGGCTTATGCATTTAACCATACTATGATACCACGCACGATACATTACTGTTGGTTTGGGGGCGCGCCGTTGCCGCCGTTGGTGGAGCGGTGTATCGCCTCATGGCGAGCACAGATGCCCAACTGGCAATATAAATTGTGGAACGAGGACAATTTTGACGTCGATGCCACGTTATATACTCGCGAGGCCTATGCCGCCGGCAAGTATGCCTTTGTGAGCGACTATGTGAGGCTCTGGGCCTTGGAACGTGAGGGTGGAGTCTATTTAGACGTCGATTTCGAGGTGTTCAAACCGTTCGACGATTTGCTTTGTCACCACGCATTTGCTGGCTTCGAGGGGAGTAAGCATCGACCTGTGATGATGGGGGTGTGCGCTTCGGAACCTCGTGGCACCTGGGTGCGCGAGATGTTAGCCGCCTACGACGGGTTGCCTTTTCTGCATTCGGACGGTACAGCCGACCTCACTACCAACGTGCAGCGCCTCACATCGCTGATGGCAGCCGGAGGCTTGCGACAGGATGGGTCGGAGCAGGACTATAAGGACCTGCACGTCTTCCCGGTCGACTACTTCTGCCCTCGCCAGACAACGGGCGAGTACCTCCGCACAGCGAACACCTATTGCGACCACATAGGCCTCGGTTCGTGGGCAGATGGTGATGGTGGTTTGAAGCGGCTGCTACTCAATGTAGTAGGCCAACGCAACATGACGCGCCTAATAAAATTGAAGCGAAAGATAATAAAATAGCCTTTTTTGCGTTATAAACAAAATGGTACCATTCTTACCAAACAAACTATCGAACACAGCCATCTACCTCTACCTTGGCTCGCTGGCGGCGGTGACATTCTTCTTCTACCGCTTCGCTATGGGCTTGGATTTCATTGTGATGGGGATTGTTTGGGTGGTGGGATTTTTTGGTTTGGCCAGCCTGTTAAGCAGGCAGTGGAGCCAAATCAGCGAAAAAGCTTATGTCCGCAATCTACTACTCACAGCGCTGGGCTTGAGGATGTTGTGGGTAGTGTTCAGCATGGTGTTCTATACACTCAAGACGGGCATACCTTTCGAGTTCGAAGCAGCCGACTCGATGTTCTATCACGGAGAGGCAATGTGGATGTCGCAGGTCCCGCTCGCAACGGTCGTCGACGTCTTGTTCACCTCGCGCGACGGATGGTCCGACTCGGGCTACCTCTTCTACTTGCAAATGGTGTACCGCATTGTTGGCCCAAGTGTGCTGGTTGCCAGGTTGTTGAAGTGTGTTTGGGGGACGCTGATGGTCTACTTGCTCTACCGTTTGGCGCAACGCAACTTGGGCGACCAAGCCGGACGTATGGCCGGCGTGTTTGCCTGCCTCATGCCCAACCTGATAATCTACTGCGGTTTGCACCTCAAAGAGGTCGAGATGTTGCTGCTCATGGTGGCAACGCTGGAGCGTGCCGACTACCTAATTCGCTCGCGCCACTACACGGTGTTCACCGTGGCCACACCAGTGTTGCTGGCCTTGTCGCTATTCACCTTCCGCACGGTGCTCGGCATATCGGCTTTCTTCTCAATGGCCACAGCGTTGCTCTTCACTTCGCCACGCGTCATTGGGCGCACCAAGCGCTGGGTGCTCATTGCCTGGTCGGTGCTGGCGCTGAGCCTCTTGGTCGGCGGCAACTTCACCTCGGAGGTGGCCCAAGTGTGGGAGAACCGCCTTGAGAACCAGGCCGCCAAGCGCGAATACCAAACCGCAATGGGTAGCCGTTGGGCCAGATATGCCACCGGAACGGTGATGATGCCAATGATGGTCTTCTTACCTTACCCGACGATGGTCAACGTCAGCGAACAATACAACCAACAGGTTATGAGTGGTGGCAACTTTGTGCGCAACTATCTCGGAATATTTGTGCTGATAGCAATCTACAGCGCCGTGTTTGTCAACAAAAACTGGCGCGACCTGTCGCTCGTTGGGTCGTTCACGCTGGTCTATCTGGGTATAGTCTCTATGAGCGGATTTGCCAACGCCGAGCGATTCCTGTTGCCCGGTTTGCCGGGCCTGTTGGTGATGGCAGCCTCGGGTGTGAGCCTGCTCAACGCCAATAACTACCGCGCTGTGCGCTTATGGAGCTTCGTGGTGGTGGCAATGGCTCTGGGCTGGGCCTACTTCAAGGTGGGCAACCGCGGACTTTTATAACAATCAACCAACATGACGATGAGAGTACTGATAGTGGCCAGTGGCAATGGGGGTGGGATGGCGCCGTTCGTAGAAGAGCAGGCCGAGGCCCTGCGCAAGGCAGGAGTCGAGGTGCGCCTCTTTTTGGTTGAAGGTCATGGCGTTATGGGCTACCTCAGGAACCTTACTCGACTCAAAGACGACCTCAACACGACCCTAACCCATCTAATACACTGTCATTATGGGCTTTGCGGATTGCTGGCCACGCTGCAGCACCGAGTGCCTGTGGTGACAACCTATCACGGCAGCGACGTGAACGACCCTAAGGTGTTGCCATTCAGCCGTTTGGCGGCACGTAGGTCGAGGTTTAATATCTTTGTTTCGACCCGATTGGCTTCACGTTGTGGGGCTTCGCGCAGCCGTAGCGCGGTGCTGCCTTGTGGGGTCGACACCTCTCTTTTTCGCCCCATCAGCCGTGCCGAAGCTCGCCTCCAACTCGGTCTCGACCCATCGGCACGCTATGTCCTTTTTGCCGGAGCGTTTGCCAATGCCGTCAAGAACGCACCTTTGGCCAAAGCTGCCGTGGCTCTCTTGCCAGGCGTTAAGCTGCTGGAACTCAGCGGCTATTCGCGCCGAGAGGTGGCGTTGCTGATGAACGCTGCCGACGTGCTGCTCATGACCTCTCACAGCGAAGGGTCGCCCCAAGTGGTCAAAGAGGCTCTGGCTTGTGCCCAGCCTGTGGTGAGCGTCAGCGTGGGCGATGTCCCACTGCTGCTCGACGGCGTCGAGGGCTGCCACGTGGTGGCTCGCGACCCGCAGGTCATAGCCTCGGCCCTTGTTCGTGCCATGGCCACTGGTCGCACCAATGGGCCCGGACGTGTGGCTGCCCTCGAATTGGATAACGCCCAAGTGGCTCAAAAATTGTTATCGATATACAAAAATATTCTCGCTCCTAAATGACTACTATTCTGACTTCCCCCGAAGCCATCGACTCTGCCCAGTGGGATTCGCTGGTGGCCTCATCGCCAGTGGCTTCGTGGTTCCAAACGCGCGAAGCCTACCGCTTCTTCGGCTCGGCTCCGGGCTACAAGGCCCTCGTGGTAGGGGTCGAGAGCGACGGGCAACTGCGTGGCCTTGTGGTCGTTGCCGTTGCGAGCGGAGCCGGACTGGTAGGGCGGCTCACGGCTCGTGCCATCATCAACGGCGGTCCACTGCTGGCGCCCGACATTGCCGAAAGCGACCTCCGCGCTCTACTCGATGCCACTATTGCTCTCTGCAAAAAGTGTGCCATTTACACCGAGACCCGCAATTATGACAGTTATGCCACATGGCGGCCCGTGTTCGAGGCAGCCGGATTCGAATATAAGCCCCACCTGAACTTCCATATCGATACTTCACTGCCCGATTTTGAGGCTCGAATGAGTCGTTACCGTCGCTACAAGGTGCGCCGAGCCCTGCGCGAAGGGGCCTCGGTCGACGAAAATCGCTCGCCATCCGAGTTGAAAGATTTTTACGCCATGCTTAACCAACTGTATAAGCAACGCGTCAAGCGCCCGTTGCCCGAGTTTGCATTCTTCGAGCAACTGCTCCAATTGCCGTCGGCACACCTCTTCCTTGTGCGTCACGAAGGCAAGGTGATTGGCGGAACCCTGTGTGTTGGGCTCGAGGGGCGCACACTCTACGACTGGTATGGCTGCGGCGACCGCGAAGTTTCGAAAAGCCTTTTCCCCGACACTCTCGCCACCCATGCGGCCATTGCCTACGCCGCCAACCACGGCTATAGCCGTTTCGACATGATGGGTGCCGGCACCCCCGACGACGGTGGTTATGGCGTGCGCGAATTCAAGGCCCAGTTTGGTGGCACTCTGGTCGAGCATGGCCGCTATCTGTATGTGAACAGCAAGCCCGTTTATTGGCTTGGGTCGATGGTAATCAAGTTGATGAAAGGCAAACAATGAATATACTTGTCGACATCGGGCACCCTGGGCATGTGCACCTCATGCGCCCTACGGCTGAGGCTCTCGTCGCGCGTGGGCACACCGTTTGCTATTCGGTGCGCGACATACCTGTGGCCAAGCGGCTGATGGAGTGTTACGGTATGGTGCCATACCTTGACCTCGGAGGGAAGAAGGATTCGCTCTTTGGCAAGGCCATAACGCTTCTGAACCAGGACCGAAGGCTACTTCGATACGTTAAGCAAAACCATATTGATGTGGGGTTGAGCAGTGGTTTAGCTTTGAGTCATGTGTCGCAACTTACCAAAATGAGGTCATTGGTGTTCGACGACGACGACGACATAGCCGAACCCCTTGTGGTGCGATTTGGCCACCCATTCAGTCATGCGGTCTTCACACCCGATTGCATACACCGTTCCACTCGCCGCGCCGTCTACTATGCAGGAACACACGAACTGGCTTACCTTCATCCCGCACGTTTCAAGCCCGACCCACTGGTGCTACAACGTGCTGGTTTGGAGCCAGATGAACGCTTTTTCATTGTGCGGTTCGTGGCTCTCAAAGGTCATCATGACATTGGCCAAGCAGGGCTTTCGCTCGGTCAGAAAAAGGCCCTTGTCGAGGCACTTAAACCCTACGGACGCGTCATCATCACCTCCGAACGGGCCGTCGAGCCGGAGTTTGAACCCTACCGCCTGCCAGTGCCGCCAGAAGAGATACACTCGCTGGTGGCCTACAGCTCGCTTTTTGTTGGCGACAGCCAGACCATGACCTCCGAGGCTGCCGTGCTTGGTGTGCCAGCTTTGAAGTGCAACACCTTTGCCGGACGGCTGTCGGTGCCAAATATGCTGGAAAAGAACTACCAGCTTTGCTACGCCTACACACCTGCCCAGTTTGGCGAAATGCTGCGCCACATCGAGCAACTGCTCGACCGAGACCCTAATGAGCTGCGAGCTGAATGGCTGGCCAAGCGCGAGCGCATGCTGCAAGAAATGATAGACCCTACCGATTTTTTTGTAAACTATATAGAAAGCCTGTGAAACAACACCTCGAACCCAAACGCCAACCCCTGCCACACTACCGCAGGCAGAGCTTGTGGGCCACCATGCGCACCTCGGCGCAGCATCATGGCTACCGCTCTGCGCTGTGGTTTGGCCTCGTGCGATGGAAGGACCATGTGCTTAACCAGTGGGCCAAGCGTTGCGCATGGAACGCCTTCAGAATCAGGTTGCAACGTTGGCGCGGCGTGCAGGTCGGCAAAGACGTACACATAGGTCCCGACTGCATTATCGACTATGCCTACCCCTGCTTTGTGCGTATTGATGACGGCGCTTCGCTGGCCGGGAGCGACTACGTTTTGGCGCACAGCACCCCGATGGAGTGCCACCGCAGCAATGCAGAGTCGTTCGTGGCTCCCACCATCGTCGGGCGCAACGCTTGGGTGGGGGTGAATGTGACCATACTGCCAGGCATTTGCATAGGCGAAGGTGCCATCGTGGCCGCAGGCTCGGTGGTTACAGCCGATGTGGCGCCCCACACGCTGGTGGCCGGCGTGCCAGCCAAACCAATAAAAAAACTATCCGAATAGCAATGGACTTCACTATCGAAAGGTATCGAGACCTGCTTCATGCCCTATGTCAGCATAAGCACCACAGTATCAGGCACGACGTCGACCTCCACCCAGAGCGAGCATTGCGCGTTGCACAGATTGAGGCAGCGATGAACGTTCGAAGCACCTACTACTTTCGTTCTATGCACTTTGCGTCTCACGAAGCGGCTATTAGAGCCATTGCCGAGTTTGGCCATCGGGTTGGTTACCATTATGAGAACCTTGCAACCTGTGGCGGCGACATGGCTGCCGCCTTTAGCGACTTTAAGAAAAATCTCGAAACACTGCGCAAGATTGCCCCAGTCGAGGCCATCTGCGCCCATGGCAGTCCGCGCTCGCCATGGAATAGCCAGGACCTTTGGTGTCGCTACGACTACCACGACCTGGGGGTTACGCACGAAGCGATGCTCGACACCGATTTCTCTACCACTCTCTACCTCACCGATACCGGCCACCGATGGGATGGATATAAAGTGAGCGTGAGGGACAAAGTGCCCCAATATCAGGCAGAATGGACAAGGGATGGTCTCGCATTCCATTCCACAAACGACATTATCCAAGCCCTACTCAACCCTCAGCACCCCATACACCAAAAGAGCCTCCTCGTCAATACCCACCCACAGCGGTGGGTGCCATTCGGGGTAGGGTGGATAAAAGAATTTTTGTGGCAAAATACTAAAAACGTCGCCAAAACGTTACTAATAAAAACGGCAAGATGAAACTTTTGACCATAGTCGGAGCCAGGCCGCAGATAATCAAAGCGGCAGCCCTCTCGCGAGCCGTGGCCGCGGTGGGGCAGGGGCGCGTTGTGGAGCACCTCCTCCACACTGGCCAGCACTACGACCATAGCCTCTCGGGCCGCTTTTTCGACGAGCTCGGTGTGCCACGGCCCGACTTCAACCTCGGGGTTGGCTCTGGTCCTCACGGCTGGCAGACGGCACGGATGCTCGAAGGCGTAGAGCAAATCTTACTCGGCAACCACTACGATGGCGTTGTGGTTTATGGCGACACCAATTCTACACTCGCCGGAGCGCTGGCGGCCAGCAAGTTACACTTGCCGCTGTTCCACATCGAAGCCGGCTTGCGCAGCCACAACATGGCCATGCCCGAAGAGGTGAACCGTGTGGTGGCCGACCGATTGGCCTCGCTGCTCTTCGCCCCAACCGCCGAGGCTTGCACTAACCTTCGCCGCGAAGGGTATGTCGAAAACACCATCGTCGAAAGTGGCGACGTGATGTATGACAACGCCCTACACTTCTCGGCCATGGCCGAACAAGCCCCCTCGCTTGCCACCAGCCTCGGCCTCGAACACAAAAGGTTCGTGCTCGCCACGGTTCACCGCGACTTCAACACCGACACCCCCGAACGCCTGCGCGCCATTGTGGCTGCACTCGAGGAGGTAGACCGCCACTTCATGCCCGTCGTCATGCCCCTCCATCCACGCACCAAAGATAGGTTAGGGTCGTATCAACCTCGAATAACGGCTGTGTTACAGCCAGTTGGCTACCTCGAAATGTTGCAACTCGAACGCCACGCCCATGTGGTCGTCACCGACTCGGGCGGGGTGCAAAAAGAGGCCTACTTCCTTGCCACCCCAAGCGTAATCCTGCGCCCCGAAACCGAGTGGACCGAGATAGTGGCTGCCGGAGCTGCCAAACTGGTCGACGCCGACCCCAAAGCCATAGTCGACGCCTGCCAAACTCTGCAGCAACCAAGCCCAGCGAGCACCAACCTCTATGGTGACGGTCACGCCGCCGAAAAAATAATTGCAAAAATTATCGCTTTCGCACAATAAAAGCACAAACCCTGCGTTATATTTATTTGCACGCACCATCGCGCGCGTATATTAGTATGCTGAAAATGACAACACATAACTCCATTCGATACTTCATTGTGGCAGCCGTAGCCGCCATGTTGGCCGCCTCGTGTGTTACCCCAGCCAAGGTCAACTACCTGCAAGACATGATGCCTGGCACGCAAATCGAGCTCGAAAACAAGTTCGAGGCCGTTATTAGCCCCTACGACGAGCTCAACATCGTGGTGAGCAGTTTCGACCAAGACCTGGCAGCCCCATTCAACGCCAGCAACCTCTCCTCGTCGGTCGGAGCCTCGGGTGCCTACCTCGTCGACGTCAACGGCAACATCCAGTTCCCCATACTCGGCGAATTGCACGTGGCCGGCCTAACCCGTCTGCGCCTGCAAGACTCGATTGCGGCACGCCTCAAAGACGGCGGCTACATTCCAGACCCCTACGTCATGGTGAGGTTCAGCAACTTCAAGATATTCTTCCTCGGTTCGAACAGCAGCCACGTGCTCACCATCCCCAACGAGCACTGCAACTTCCTCGAGGCGCTGGCCATGAGCGGTGGCCTCACCCCCTACACCAATCGCAGCCGCATTGCCGTTATGCGCGAAGTCGATGGAGTGATGACCATGCGCTACCTCGACCCCCGCTCGTCGAAGATATTCAATGACCCCTACTTCATGCTCCAACAAAACGACTTCATTATTACCGACGCCGCCGACTCGCAGGTTATGCGCGCCGAAGTCTCCTACTGGCTGGGGTGGATAAGCACCGGACTCTCATTCGTGTCGCTCGTAACTACGCTCCTGCTCTACAATAATTTGTCGGCACACTAATACCCCATTCCAAACCCATTGCTATGGCAAACACAACCAACAACTCAACCCAGCAGCAGGCCGACCTCTCGTTTCTTAATGGCGACAAGACGCCCACCATACACGTCAAAGACATCCTGTTCAGCATTCTGCGCAACCTGCACTGGCTCGTGATATGCGGCGCCATCGGCGCCTTCGTTGCAACCTACCAGGTGAGGCGCGAAAACAAAATCTATGCCAGTTCGGCACGAGTGATGATTAAGAGCAACACCACCTCCGACAACACCGTGCGCGACGCCACCATACGCAGCATGTTCAGCGGTCGCCCCATCTATAACACCACCATCAACAACGAGATGATGATTATGACCTCGAAAACCACCATGATGAAGGTGGTCGAAGAGCTCAAACTCAACGTCTTCTACACCGTCAACACCCGCATCGTCAAACGCTCGAAAGACCTCTATGGCGAGTCGCCCATCGATGTCGACTTTATTGACGACGACGGCAACAGCTTTGCATCCTACATCATCACCCCGCTCAACGACCGCCGCGTAATGCTGCAATATGGCGACTACGAGCCCCTGCGTGTGCGCTTGGGCGACACCGTGACCACCCCCTTGGGACGCATTGCCATCAATCCAACATGGTTCTACACCAGCAGCTACTACGACGTGCCAATCAACGTCAACCTACAGAGCGTGGGCGCCGCTGCCGACCGCTTTCGCTTTGCCCTGCAAGTGAGCCGCGACAACGAGTCGAACTCTATTGTCAACCTCTACCTCCGCGACCTCTCGCCAGTGCGCGCCGCCGACGTAATCAACAAGGTTATCGAGGTCTACAACAACGATGCCATCAACGACAAACGCCGCATTATTGCCTACACCTACGACTACATCAACGAGCGTCTTGCCATTCTGCACTCCGACCTCGGCAACCAAGAAAACGCCCTCGCCACTTTCAAACGCGACAACCAGCTACTCGACATTAGCAACATTGGCCAAACCTATGTGGCCAGCAGTATCGAGACCTCCGAGGAAATAAAACGCCTGCGCGAACAGCTCTCAATGTCGCGCTACCTGCTACACGTGTGCGAATCCTACGACGGCTCGCCGCATATCATCTCCGCCTCGGTCGGCATTGAAGACGACAACATCAATGCCATCATCGCTCGCTACAACGAGACGGTGCTGCAACTCGACAACTACGACAGCCCCAACAACCCCGTGGTCAAGCGTCTCGAAGCCGACCTGTCGGGTATGCGCAACAATATGTCGCGCCTGCTCGAGGTCTATATCGGCGCCCTCCAAGAACGCTTGGCCAACGCCCAGATTGCCAACACCGCTGCTTCGAACAAAATTCGCCAAGTGCCTGGCAAACAGCTTTATGTGGAAAACATCGAGCGCTTACAGAAGATAAAGGAGGAACTCTACCTACACCTGCTCTCTAAGCGCGAAGAACTCATGATTAGCCAGCCCAGCATCGAGGGCAGCGCAAAAATAATCGACGAAGCCCTCGTTAACCGCACGCCCGTCTCGCCCAACGAGAAACGCAGCACCACCACCGGTTTGCTCATCGGCTTGGCTGTGCCAGTGGCCATCTTCCTCCTACGCCGACTGCTCGACACCAAGGTCAAGTACTATTTCGACGTGCAACGTGGCACTTCGGCCCCATTCCTTTGCGAAATCCAAGCTCGCGAAAAGAACGACAAACGCAGCATTGTCGTCATCGACAAAAAAATCGACGGCATTAGCGAATCGTTCCGCCTGCTGCGCTCCAAGTTCGACTTTGTGCGCAACGCCGACGAGAAGCACCAATCTACCGTCGTTATGGTTACCTCGCTCCTGCCCTCGTCGGGCAAGACCTTTATCTCGGCCAACCTCGCCGCCAGTTTCGGCATTGCTGGCAAGAAGGTGGTGCTCATAGACCTCGACCTGCGCAAGGGGTCGCTCACGCGCGAGTTCTTCACCCGTCGCCGTGTGGGCCTCTCGGCCTACTTGGCCGGTAAGGTAGACGATATAGACCGCATTGTGCACCACGATGTGGTGGCCAAGGGGGTCGATACCATCTTTACCGGCGTCATCCCACCCAACCCGACCGAGATGCTCTCGAACGGCCGTATGGACGAACTTGTCCGCCAGTTGCGCAGCAGCTACGACTACATCATACTCGACTGCGCGCCCGTGGGTTTGGTGGTCGATGTCGACATAATAAAGCATTTTGTCGACAACACCCTCTTCATCATCCGCTCGGGTATGTTCGACAAGCGCCTGCTCTCCGAGGTCGACAAGATGTATACCGACAACCAGTTCCCCTCGATGGCAATTGTCCTCAACGACGTGCACTACAAAAAGCTTACCCACTACGAACGCAAGTATGGCTACGGCTATTGCTATGGTTATGGCTACGGCTATGGTTATGGCTACGGCTATGGTTATGGCTACGGCTATGGTTATGGTTACGGCACCGACGACGAAAGCGAAAAGGGCGAACCCTCGGCCGAAGACTTGCCAGAACCCGACACCGCCAACCAGCAAAGCTGATACCAGCCAGAAAAATATTTGCCCGTAAACAACAGAAAACGAACGCAACAATGACCGCCATCTGCCACACTCAAACGTCCAGCAAAGCCGCTCCACGCAGTTCGGCAGCCCCCACCATAGCGGTCAAGAACAAGGAGCGGGGCACAATGTTATAGAACAAAAAATCAGTTAACGATTGCAATAAACCTGCTCTATCAAGTACTAAAATAAACATTACGCACCACTATGAAGAAATTTTTCCTAACACTGATAGCTATATTGACCCTGTTGCTCGCCTCCCAGGCCCAGCAGCGCCCTGCCGACACTGTGCGCCACCGCGGCCCCTTTCGCGGTTTTGCCCTCGGCGTTGACCGCGACACACTGAGCTGGCTTGTGGCTTCGCCGTTCGACAACTGGTACATCAAGACCGAGGGCGGCGTCAACACCTTTATAGGCAATGAAATAGACAACGAGGCTCGCTTCAACAAGCTCAACTACCACCTCGCGGTCGAAATCGGCAAATGGATGATTCCAGACCTCGCCGTCTCGCTCCGCGCCTCGCTCTACAGCGTCGACGGCCAGTCTATCTATGGCCGCCACCCATTCATCAACAAAACCACCGACCGCCATACCACTCACATCAACACCGACGAGAACGGCACCGTCGAGTTCTACTACCCCTTCCACGCCAGTGCCCTCTCGCTCATGGGCAATGTTACACTCGACTGGACCAACTTCTTATACGGCGTCGAGGTAGGCTACCGCACCCGCTGGCACGTCTTCTCTATGGTCGGTTTCGGCCCCTCCATGCTCTTCGGCTCGCTGCGCAACCCCATGGTCAGCGCCCGCGATGGCGTCGAGCTTGGCTCGTTCTATCGCAACTTCGAGCTTGCTTTCGACTTCTACACCGGTGTCGAATACATTGCCAGCGAGCACGTTACCTACAGCGCCACGGCCGGCATCTTCGGCTCCGAATCAACCTGGGACTGGTCGCCCTACAACTCGTCGCGCCGCACCAACATCTTCGACCTCATACCCTCGCTCTCGGTTGGTGCCAAATTCAACCTCATCAAAGGCGTTCGCAAATACGATGTCAACAGCGGCGTAACCAGCGATGTCGACGTCTTCCACCGCTTCCAATACCTCGATATGCGCAAAATAAACAACCGTATCGACCGCCTCGAGGTGATGCGCGACTCGCTCAAAGAGGCCGCCGACCAGGGCCTTGTCGACCAAAGCCTGCTCGACTCGCTCGAATTCCAAATTGGGCGCCTCAACGACTCGCTCGACAGCCTCCGCCAACAAAATCCACCCGCCAACGTGCTCGACGAACTGCTCGAGGCCAACGAGTTCCTCAACCTCCCGGCCGTCGTGGTCTACTTCGACCTCGACAAATGGGCGGTCGACCTCAACGCCCGCAGACGCTTGGCCAACTTCGCCCGCGAGGTTCTCGCCAGCCAATACGACACCTGCGAGTTCTACGTCATAGGCGCGGCCGACTCTCTCACCGGCTCCATCTCGCACAACTGGACTCTCTCCGACAACCGCGCCAGCGTTGTGCGCGACATCCTCATCAGCAAGCACGGCATGAACCCCGACCTGCTCGTGCTCTACCCCGTGGGCGGTATCACCGTCTACGAACCAAAAGAAAACAACCGTATGACCCTCGTCATACTCAAGACGCCCGAAACCGAGGCCATCATCCGCAAATGGCCACGCACCGAGCGCCGCTAACCCCTCGGCCAGCCCGTCGCCCACGGGTCAGGTAGCGCCGAGCGCCCAATAGGGGCCGCAGCCGCAGGCTGCGGCCCCTATTGTTTCCACTCAAAAACAACCACCTCCCTTTCGATAAAAATTTTGCGACAAACGGCACATTTTGCCCCAAAATGGCCTCCTGCCACCACTTCGTAACTACTTAATTTTTAGCGCCTAAACCCCACTTGGGTCTGGTTAAGGAGGGGTTAGGGTCGTATTGAGGTCGAACAAGCCTTGATATTCAACCACATAGCACTCGATAAAAACGGCTCGAAAACAGCCCTCGCAACCCACCTTTTCACGCCACACACAGCGTGGCAACACTAACCTTCACCCCCTCTACAGCGAGCAATACCCCTGCGCAAGCCGCCAACGTCGCGCCCGTTGTCATAACATCGTCGACCAGCAGCACGTGCCTCCCCGCAACCGCCTCGGGCCGCACCACGCTGAAAGCCCCTGCCACATTCTCGCGACGCTCGGTAGGCGACTTGTGGGTCTGGCTGCCAGTGTTGCGCGCCCGCCTCACAGCGCCACCCACCACCGGGCAGCTAAACACCTGCGCAATCCCCTCGCACAGCAACCGGCTCTGATTGTAGCCCCTCTTCAACCGCCGCCAAGCATGAAGCGGCACCGGCACCAACACCTCCACATCGCCAAACCTGCCCGACCCCTGCAGGGCTATGCCCAGTTGCCTCCCCATCATCAGCGCGAGCTCACTATTGCCATGATACTTTATTGAATGGACCACTCTCTGGCTAATCTCGCCCCTACCAAAATGCATGAGCGACGTTGCTGCTTCGATGTCGGCCATAGCTTTGAGCTGTCGCTCGGCTTGGTTGCCGGCCTGTGGCGCGAAGCCCGTCAGCGGCAAATCCATCAGGCATTGGGCACACAATTGTCGCTCGCCCCCAACCAAAATCTCACCACAACCAACACACTGTGTCGGGAACAGGAAGTGTAGCAAGTCCGACGTCAATCCCATGGCAGCAACAAGCAGCTGTCGCCATAGCTCAAAAAGCGGAAGTGGTGCTCTATGGCGTATTTGTACGCCTCGCGCCAGCGGTCGCCAACCAGTGCCGATACGAGCAAGAGCAGTGTGCTCTTGGGTTGGTGGAAGTTGGTAATCAGTCCGCCAATGGTGCGGTAGCGGTAGCCCGGGGCTATGATGAGGCGCGTCTCGCCGTCGAGTGTCGTCTTCCCCTGTCGCTCAAGCCAGGCCACAACGTTGGCAAAAGCTTCGCTGCTGCCAATCGTGCTATCGTTGCGATATGGTTCCCACTGGTCGATGCTCATGGCCGGCAGGTCGGGGTTTGTGGCCAAAGCCGCTCCAAACCAGTAGACCGACTCGAGGGTGCGCACCGTGGTGGTGCCCACGGCTATGGGCTTATGACCTTCGTGTGCTATGAGGCGGCGCAGGTTGTCGGCACTTATCTGTACCTGCTCAGTGTGCATGGCGTGGTCGCCAATGGTGGCTGTGGCGACCGGTTTGAAGGTCCCTGCACCCACGTGCAAGGTTATATATTCGGTTTCTATGCCCTTGTCAGCGAGGTCGTTCAGCACCTTCGGCGTGAAGTGCAGGCCCGCCGTCGGGGCAGCCACAGAGCCTTCGTGGCGCGCATAAACCGTTTGGTAGCGTTGCGAGTCGGCCTCTTCGGCCTCGCGTCCGAGGTAGGGTGGGAGAGGGATTACGCCTGCTGCGTCGATAACCTCGGCAAAACTCGCGCCGCCAGTCCATTCAAAGTCCACCAACCACGAGTCGCCCTCTGGCTGGCGCCGGGTTGCGGTTAGGGTTTGCACCTCCTCGTTGGTCCGAAACTCGAGGCTGAGCGAGCCTTCGCGCCACCGCTTGTTGTTGCCAATGAGGCAGAGCCACGTGCACCTCTCGCGCATTTCGAACGCCTGCGCTACGGGTGTGAGGTAGGGCTCGAGGCAGAATACCTCGATTGTGGCGCCCGAAAATTTGCGGAAAAAGAGGCGGGCGTGGATGACCTTGGTGTTGTTGAACACGAGCAGCGAACCGCTTGGCAGCAGGCCGGGCAGTTGGTCGAAACGGTGCTCGTCGATGCCTGTAGCGGTGAGCCGAAGCAGGCGCGAGTGGTCGCGTTCGGCCATTGGGTAGCGCGCAATCAGTTCGTCGGGCAGCGGGTAGTCGTAGTCGGCTATAGCTATGTTCTTCAATTCGTCAAGCATGTTGTTTGCGCTGTGTTAAGGCCGAAAGGATTATGTACCAGATAATTATGAGCGATATAGCAATCCAGTTGCGAGTGGCGGCAATGATTACTGCGCACCCAATGAGGAACAGGTAGGGAATGCGGTTGGTGCGCCACGAGAGGTCGCTAAAGTCGAACTTGAGCGAGAACATTGGCAGTTCGCTTACCATGAGCACGCAGGTGACGAGCGAGACGACGGCCAGGGCCACTGCCTGCCAGTCGGCGAGACCCACGTAGAGGCCGCTCAATGCGAGGCCTACCCAGATAAGGGCGTTGCTCGGCACCGGAAGGCCGAGGAATGAGTGCCCTTGTCGAGTGTCGAGGTTGAATTTGGCCAATCGGTAGGCTCCGAATGCGGGTATGAGCAGGGCCACGTAGGCTATCCACTGCAACGAGCTGTAGCGCAGAATGTTGAAGAGGATGAAGCCTGGCGCCACGCCCGAGGTAACCACGTCGGCCAGCGAGTCGAGCTCTTTGCCCATAGGCGAGGCAACTTTGAGCAGTCGGGCACTCAACCCGTCGAAGAAGTCGAACAGTATGCCGAGCAGTATTAGGAGCGAGGCGTTGGCAATCATGCCTTTGACAGCGAGTCCTGTTGCCAGCACACCGCACATCAGGTTGCAGAGTGTTATGAGATTGGGTATTTGGCGTTTGAGCATGGCTTGTGGCGTTAGTTTTGCTTGGTTAGTGGGTGTATACTTTCGCGGAGCGCGATGTTTGGCGCTCCGCGGTTAGTGGTTTTGGGGTGTTGAGCAATTGGTAGGACGGGTCAGTACAGTTTTACGATGAGTTTGAATTCTTCGTCGTCCCAATATTCTTTAAACTCGACGTCGGCGGCGGCACGTTTTTTGTAGTCGTACTTGTCGTCGATAGAGGCTTTGAGGTTTTTGAGTGCGTTGTCCTTATCGCCAAGACGGGCGTAGCAAACGGCGCGCAGGTAGTTGACGTCGGCGTTTTGGTCGAGGCAGCAGTCGAGGGTGCGAATGGCGGTGCCGGTTTCGTCGTTCATCAGTTGGGCGAAGGCGAGGTTGAAGCTGCAGGTGTTGCTGCGCAGGGCCTGCTGGGCCTCTTCGTAGTTGCCGCGCTTGAGGTTGAGGATAGGAATGTTGGCTGCGGCGTCGCTACTGCCTTGGCGCTGAGCCTCTTCGAAGTAGTATTTGGCCAGCGCGTAGTCTTTCTGAGCCAGGCAGAGCAGGCCGGTGTTGTTGAGCACGTCGGGGTTGTGGGGGTTGATGTCGCGAGCCACGTTGAGGTAGCGTTCGGCTTCGGCATAGTCTTCGAGGTAGAAGGCTATGGCTCCAGCGTTGTTCCAAGCGGCCCATTCGGCGCTGTGGTTTTCGGTGGCCCACTTGTAGTATTTCATTTTGGTGTCGTAGTTGTAGTTGATGTAGGCGGCGTACATGAGTTCGTCGAACGAGAGTTTGGCGGGGTTGAGGGAGGCTTGTTTGGCCAGTTCTTGGTCGGTTTTGCGAGCTTCGGAGTAGTAGAGGGCTATCTGTGCACGGCGCAGGTTGGGGAATATTTCGCTACCCAATTCGCTGTACGACTCGGCCATGTTCTTTATCATTTGTTCGCGTTTGACGAGGTTTTGCTGGGTTTCGACGATGTTGATTACGGCGTGTTTGTCTTGCATATTGCTTTGCTCGACCATGACCACGAAGTGTACCCAGTCTTCGCCGGCGGCTCGGGTGGTGATGACTATTTTTTTGAGCTCTTGGAATTTGTAGTATTCTAAGTCTTGGGGTTTCACTTTGGCGCGTTTGGCCATGATGGTGAGCACTTCGTCGAGCACTTTGTGGAGTTGTGCGGTGGCTACGTCGGCGCGATTTTTAGACACTCCCACGTTGTGGGTTTCTTCGCCTTCGGGCGAGGCCCAACCGGTGATGCTAATCTGTTTGGGGAGGCCTTGTTCGAGCATGACTCGTTTTAGGTTTTGGAGTTGGGCTTGGGCGTCGAAGCGACGGTTCATTTCGAAGTTCCAGTCGAGGTTGGAGGTGCCGTTGAGGAAGTAGATGTCGGCCGTTTCGACTATGCCTTGGGTTTTGTTGTAGTTGATGGGGGAGATGGAGATGTTGCCTTTGATGTCGACCCACGAGGCGGTGTTGTTGACGCCGTCGGATATGAGTACGGGTGGGAATTCGACGCCTTTGTTGTCGCGCAAAACGTCGTCGGCAAAGCGAGCATCTTCGTTGGTTTTGCTGGCTTTGTAGCCGACGGGGGTGAGGGTGACGCGACCGGTTTCCATACCGGGTTTGAAGTCGAAGACGTCGCTGTAGGTGAAGCGGCCTCCGTTGGCGTAGTTCATTATGGTGCCGTCGCCGCTCACTTTTTCGCCTTTGAGGGTGATGGGTTCGAGGGGGATGTTGCCACCTTCCCAGGTGAAGACGGGTTGGAGGAAGACGGCTACGCCTTTGTCGAAATATTTTTCGGGTATGGCGCCGGTGAAGTTGACCACCACTTTGTCGTCCATGGTTTCGACGGGGTTGGGGTTGGCTTGGTAGCGCACTTTGCCTGCGTTGTTTTTCATTTTCGACAATCCGTTGCATCCCACGAGCATGAGGGAGGCTAATACGACGGTGAAAATCGTTTTTTTCATATCCTTTTTTTCAATTTTTTGACCCTTTGAACGGCTTGGTACTTTTGGTTAAGTTGCACATTGTTAGTCGTTTAAGTGCTGCGCCCGATGGCTTTTGGTGGCTTTGGGGCGTGGCATTAAACGGCTTGCAAATATACGAAATTTTATTGGACTACACAATTTTTTTTTGTTGGCCGTGTTTCAGGGGTGTTTTTTGGTTGTGGTTTGGGGCTGTTGGGGCGTGGGTTGTGGGGGGCGAAGTGGGGGCTTTTGGGGGGGTGTTAAGTGGTTGAGTGTCAGGCGTTGTTCGACCTCAATACGACCTTAACCCCTCTTTGATACGACTTTGGTGTTGATTATTAGGTGGTTAGGGGTGCTGTTTTTTGGGGGAATGTGGAGGTGGGTTGGTTGGGCTTGGCCGTTCAGGGTTGGAGCATGAGGGTGTATGTTTTGTGGCGCAGGCGGTAGGTGATGAGTTGGTCGGTGAGGTCGGCGCGAGCTTGTTGGAGCAGCATTTGGGCTTCGAGTAGTTCGCCGGTTGTGGCAAGGCCTGCTGCATAGTAGGATTGGACTTCGCGCAGGTTGTCGGCAGCGTCGTCGACGGCTTGTCGGCGGACGCTGACCAGTGCCAGTGCTTCGGCGGCTTGGTTGCGGGCTTGTTGCAGTTGTAGGGCGAGTTGTTGGCGGAGGTCGATGTTGCGCCATGCTGTTTTTTCGAGTTCGAGGTGCTGTTTTCGAGCGTTGTGTGATGTTTCCCACCAGGCGGTGAGGGGTATGTTGAGTGTGGCGAAGACGAGGCCGTGGGGGTTGAGGTTGGTGCCGCCGGTGTTGCTCAGGCCGTAGGTGGCGCCGACGGCTAATTGTGGCAAGGCTTGGCCGAGGGCCATGCGGTAGCGCAGGTGGTCGGCCGATACGGCGAGGTTGAGCAGTTGGGCTTCGGGGCGGCGGTCGGCGAGTGTGGCGAGGCTGGTGCTGTCGGCCAGTGGCATGGTGGGCAGGTGGGTGCCGAGGCTGTCGGCTGGGGTGAGGGTGGGTGTGTAGTCGAGGCCGATGTATTGGCAGAGGGCCATGAGGGCGAGTTGCAGGCCGTTGTCGAGTTGTGTCGTCTGGGCGGCGAGTTCGTTTTGGCGCAGTTTGACTTTGAGCAGGTCGTTGCGGCCGATGACGCCGGCGGCGTGGGCGGCTTCGGCGTCGTGGCGCAGGGTGTCGAGCAGGGTTTGGGCTTCGGATAGGGTGTTGCGTTTTTCGAGCAGCGAGGCGATGAGCCAGTAGCGTTGTTCGACGCCGAGGGTTACCTCGTTGGTGGCTATCTGTAGTTGCAACTGTGCGGCGTCGACGCCAAGTTGGGCCAGCTCGTTGCCGCGCGATATTTGTCCGCCGGCGTAGAGGGGCCATATTAGTGTGGCGCCGGCCGTGAGGCCGTGGTCGAGCATTTGCAGTGTGGCGTTGTAGTCGAAGTGGTTGGCTATTTCTTGCAGCAGTGCGTCGAGGTTGATGTTGAGGCCGAAGCCGTCGATTAGTTGTTGTAGCTGCTCTATGCGGCCGTCGGCGGTTTGGCCGTCGAGTGTTAGGTCGAGGTTGAAGTCGACGCCCGACTGGCTGCCGTCTTTCGAGGCCTGAATGTCGACAAGGCTGCCGTCGGCTTGGAAAGCGGCTGCCGAGAGCGATACGGTGGGGAAGTGGTGGGTGAAGGCGGCTTTGCTTGTTTGGCGAGCACTTTCGAGGTCGAGTTGTGCAACGCGCATGGCGGCTTGGTTGCGCAGGGCGAGGGCCACGCAGCTGTCGAGGCTGAGCGGTTGTGCGGCGAGGCCGAGGGCGGCCAAGCACAGGATGAGGGTCAGTGCGTGGGCTTTCATTGGGCGGTGGGGTTAGTGCGGTCGAATAGTTTCCAGTAGGCCACGGGCATGACGGTGACGATGAGGCCGATGGCGCAGAGGGTGCCGAAGCATATCACTATGCCCATGGGCATCCAGAGCGTGGAGCGGTGTATTATCATAGGTATAACGCCCACGGCGGTGGTGGCCGAGGTGAGGAAGATGGGCCTCATGCGGCGTCGGCCAGCTTCGAAGGCTACTTCGCGCAGCGGCAGGCCTGTGGCGCGTAGTTCTTCGGCATAGTCGAACATGACTATCGTGTTGCGCACGTTGATTCCTATCAGGCTCACGATGCCTATGATAGCGGTGAGGCTCACGTCGCACCCGAATATCCACAGCCCGAGGAAGGCGCCCAGCAGGCACAGCATGGTGCCGCAGAGGGCGAGTAGGGTGAGGCGTATTTTTTTGAAGTTGAAGAGTAGGAAGAAGAAGACTATGGCCACCGAGGCGCATAGGCCGATGATGATGTCGCCCATCGTGTCGTTGTTCACGCCGTTGAGGCCGCCGTAGCTCATCGTCACCCCTTCGGGCAGCGAGGGGCGGAAGTGGTTTTCGAGCCAGGGTTTGAGCTCCTTCATCACTACGGGTTGGCTCTTGCCGTAGCGCAGGTCGGCGCCCACAGTGAGGCAGGGCGAGCCGTTGCGGTGGGCAATGCGGGCGGGCTTGAAGTCGGGGCTGATGTCGGCCACTTGGCGCAGGGGCACCCACACGCCGGGCATGGCGGTGGGCACCATCAGGTTGGCCAGGCGGGCCACGTCGCCCGGTTGCTGATTGTCGTCGGTGTAGAGCGTTACTTGCATCTTGTAGTCGTCCTCCCAAATGGTCGTTATCGGCACTCCACTGTAGAGGGCGGCGAGGTTGGCCGAGAGCATGGCTTTGGTAATGCCGAGGCGCGAAGCCTCGTCGGCTTTGAGGTCGAGGCGAATCGAGGGCAGTGAGCCGTCGAAGTCGCTGTGTACCCAAATCAGGTCGTCGCAGTGGGTGCGCATATACATCATCAAAGAGTCTGCCATTCGGCGCAGGTCTGACAAATTGTCACCCCGCAGGCGCACCTCGACTGGGTTGGCCACGGCCTGGTAGTCGAGCTGCTTGAACCTCACCGAGGCCTCGGGAAAGAGGTCTATGCTGCTGTCGGTGTAGCGTTCTATAAGCTTCTCTGTCTGTCGGTTACCTGTTGTTTTGACAATCATTTGGGCGTAGTTCTTGCCGGGCATTTGTGGGCTATAGGTGGCCATGAAGCGCGGCGAACTGGTTCCGACAAAGGTGGTGACACTCTCGATGCTGTCGTTGTCGCGCAGCATCTGCTCCACGCGTTGGCTCACGGCGGCAGTGTTCTCGAGGGTCGAACCTTCGGGCATATAGATTTCGACGGCAAAGCTGTCGCGCTCGGCCTTGGGCATGAGCTGCAGAGGTAGGTGCAGAAAGATTATCACCGCCAACGCAACCGAAGCCACTCCGGTGCCAATGGTGAGCCATGGCCGAGCAAAACACGAGCGTAGCAGTCGTTCGTAGCCCCCCTCGAGGGTTTCGAAAAAGCGGTTCTGTACCCTTGCCATGAGGGTGCCGGTGGCTTTGGGGCGGCCGTCGGCAATCATGCGTTGCTCCAACCTCGGGGTGAGCAGCATGGCCAACGCGAGCGACACGCCCAGCGAGAGGCTGATGGTGGTGGGGAAGAACTTTACAAAGTCGGCCAGCGGCCCGTGCATAGTGAAAAGGTAGGGGAAGAATATGCCACTAATGGCAATGGTGGCCACCAGCAACGAGGGGAAGAAGACCTTGGCGCTGGCCACGGCGGCCTGCCAAGGGGCCATGCCGTGGCGCAGGTTGTCCATATAGCCATCAATCATCACAATCGAGTCGTCTACAATCATGCCGAGGGTGACTATGAGCGCTGCGAGGGTTACGATATTCATCTCGTAACCAACAATATACATAATGCCGATGGTGATGGCTGTTGTTAGCGGGATTTCGATGGCCGGAATGAGCGCCGACGAGAGTGGGAAGAGAAGCAGCATGACGGCAATGACCACGAGAATGGCGGTTAGGAGGTCGGTCATGAAGCCCCAGATGCTTTCGTCTACCACTTTAGGCAGGTCGGTAATGCGGTAGAGGCCCACGCCGTCGGGTAGCAGGCGGGCGAAGTCGGACAATTCGGCGTCGACCGCGCGGCCAAACTTGACTATGTTGTTGCCCGGCCTCATTTCGACCGAAAGCACGAGGGCGTGGCGCCCGTCTTTGGTGATGTATGACGAAGGGGCAGAGTATTGGCGTTCGATTCGCGCCACGTCGCGCAGGCGCATCGTCTGGCCGGTGGGGAGGGCGAGGATAACGTGGTCGGCAATCTCGCTTTCCGACTTGAATGGCGACACAATGTGGAGTGGCATCACGTTGCTGCTATCGGCCAGCGTGGCGCCAATGCTGAGCAGGCCTTGCGAGAGCATTCCTGCCGCAATGGTTTGCTGGTTTATGCCGTAGGCTGCCAAGCGCGACTGGTCGAGGTGGACGGCAATCTCTTCCTGCTGCTCGCCAAACGAGCGTATGTTGCCCACGGCTGGCACTCGGCGCAGACGGGCTTTGAGGTCGCTCATGTAGCGTTCCATCTCGCGGTAGGTCTTGTTGTCAGAATCCATCGTGATGAGGAGCGACGAGGTGTTGCCAAAGTCGTCGACCACGGCAATGCCCAGCACGCCGGCTGGCAGCCTGGTTTTGAAGTCTTTTAGTCCGTGTCGAATTTTGGACCACACCTCGGTTTGGTTGTGAACGCTGTTGACGAGTTCGACGTAAATGTAGACTATTCCCTCTTTGGTGTAGCTGTAGGTTTTTTCTTTGTCGACCTCTTGAAAAGTGAAGAGGTAGTCTTCGAGTGGCGAGGTTAGCTGCTGCTCAACCTCTTCGATGTCGGCTCCTGGGTAGATGGCGGCCACGATGCCTTGGCGGATGACGAATTCGGGGAACTCGTGCTTGTTCATGTGGATGAGGCCAAAGATGCCAAAAACGACCAGCAGTCCCACTATGAGGAACACTATCTTGGCGTTGGCCATGACGGTCTCGAAAAATCCACTGCGTTTCACTGTTCGGCTATGATTAAGGGGGTGTTGTCGCCAATTTTCAGGGTGCCGTCGGTCACCACACGGTCGCCCACGACCAGGCCGCTATCTACAATGACACCGGTGGCCGTCATGTCGCTCAGCCTGATGTAGCGACGCGCAGCGGTGCCGCTGTCGGTAACAATCCACACAAAGCGGCTCCCGTCGGGGTCAATCTGTATGGCACGGCGTGGCACTTCGCAACCTGTGGCGCCGGTGTGGCTGGCAAAGTTTGCGCGGCAAACCATGCCAGGGAGCAGGGCTTTGTCGGCACCAGCAATGGCAAGGCGCACACGGTAGGTGTGGGCCAGGAGGTCGGCCTCGACTGAGCGCTCTTCTACTCGACCTTGATACGACCTTAACCCGTCGGCAAGTAGTGTTATGGTGGCTCGGTCGCCGAGGGCGATTTTGTTGATGTCGACCTCGGGAATGTTGAGGCGAGCGTGTAGTTGGCCGAGGCCTACGATGGTGACCACAGGTTGGCCTGGGGCTACCATGGTGCCTGGTTCGACCAGGCGCGACCCTATAACGCCGCTGCATGGGGCGGTGAGCCGGCAGTTGTCGAGCGCGCGGCGAGCTATGTCGGCCATGGCTTGGGCTTGTTCGTATTGCGACTTGATTTCCACCCACTTAACTTCGGGCAGGCTGCCGCTGTCATACACCTGCTTCGAGCGCCGATAGCCGTCCTCGGCGCGAGCCAGCGTGGCTCGTGCTGCGCGGTAGGTCGAGGCTGCGGCTGCGGTATCGGTCTCGGCCAAGAGTTGGCCAGTGGTTACGGTCTGCCCCTCGCGCACGTGGACTGCAACGAGCCTTCCGGCGGTTTCGAAGCCAAGGCTTGTGCGGAAGTCTTCTTCGATGGTGCCCACATATTCGCGGCTGCTTTCGGCTGTGTTGGCCTCGACAGCGATGGTCTTCACCGTGACGGCGTTGGATGTGGCGAGTTGGTCGGCCTTGTGGTGGCAGGCGGCGAGGCAAAGC
The DNA here is from genome assembly GCA_017479385.1 of Bacteroidales bacterium. GTDB lineage: Bacteria > Bacteroidota > Bacteroidia > Bacteroidales > P3 > Colimorpha. Next base: position 101,610 of record JAFVCE010000013.1, read on the forward strand.
GCTGCAGCTGTGGTTATTATGAGAACGTGGTGGCGCATGGGTGGGTGTTTAGTGTCCGAAGTCTGAAAGGAATTTTATTCTCATCAGGCGTATCTCCTCGTGGGTGTAGTCGGGGTCGTCAGAGAATTCTTCGTAGGCGTCGTCGAGGCTGCCACTTGGTGCTTCGTGCCAGTAGTCGAGGATGGCATCTTGGTGGTCGGGCTCGATGTTTTGGTCTATGTAGTAGTCTATATTTATCTTGGCTCCGCTCGAAATGATGTGTTCTATCTCGGTCAGCAGGTCGTCGAATGTCAGACCTTTGGCCCGCGCAATGTCGTCGAGCTGCAGCTGGCGGTCTATGCTTTGGATGATGTATACTTTGAGTAGCGATTTGTTTGGTGCAGAGCGTATTACGAGGTCTTGCGGACGCTCGATGTCGTTGGTTTCGACGTAGTTTTTGATTAGTTCAACGAATGGCTCGCCATATTTTTGGGCTTTGCCAATGCCTACGCCAGAGCAACGCGATAGTTCCTCGATGTTGATGGGGTACTGTATTGTCATGTCGCGCAGCGAGCGGTCTTCGAATATCACATAGAGGGGCAGTTTTTGCTTCGAGGCGATTGATTTGAGGAGCGATTTGAGCTGGGTGTAGAGGGCTTCGTCGCCCACAGCCGATGCGCCGAGGTCGGGCGCAACCTCGTCGTCAGAATCGTTGTCAGAGTCGGCGCTCTTGTAGTCGCGGTCGGCAATGACATAAATCTCGTAGGGTTTGCGCATAAATTCGCGTCCGGCAGGGGTTACCTTGACTGTGCCAAATGTCTCGACCTCTTTGACAAGCATTCCCTCGAAGAGGGCTTGGCGAATAGCAGCGCGCCAAAAGGTGTCGGGCTTGTCGGCTCCTTGGCCAAATTGGGGCAGCTGGTCGTGGCGGTAGGAGCGGGTGATGGAGTTTTTGCGGCCTTGAATGACGTCTATTATCTCTTTCGGCTTGAAGGCTTGCTTCATGGCGATGATGGTCTCGATGAGGTAGGCCATCTCTTCGTGGGCTTCGACGCGCGGTTTGGGATTGACGCAGTTGTCGCAGTGGCCGCAGTTCTCTTGGTTGTAGCTCTCGCCAAAATAGTGCAGTATGGCGCGCCGACGGCAGGTCGAACTTTCGGCGTAGGAGACCACCTCTTGCACCAGTTGTATGGCCATTTCCTGCTCGGTGAGGTTCTTGTCGGAGAAGAATTTGTAGAGCTTTTCGATGTCTTGCTCGCAGTAGAAGGCAATGCAGCGGCCCTCGCCTCCGTCGCGGCCAGCGCGGCCAGTCTCTTGGTAGTAGCCTTCGATGGATTTGGGTATGTCGTAGTGGATGACGAAGCGCACGTCAGGCTTGTCGATACCCATGCCGAAGGCGATGGTGGCCACGATGACGTCGACCTCTTCGCGCAGGAATTTGTCTTGGTTTTCGGAGCGAATCTTGTTGTCCATGCCGGCGTGGTAGGGCAGGGCTTTGATGCCGTTGAGTACGAGCAGGGCCGCCATATCTTCAACCTTTTTGCGGGTGAGGCAGTAGATGATGCCGCTCTTGCCGGGGTTTTCTTTGATGAAGCGGACAATCTCTTTGTGTAGTTGTAGCGGGTCGGCCGGTTTGGGGCGCACTTCGTAGAAGAGGTTGGGCCGGTTGAAGCTCGAGACAAACTGGCGAGCGCTCTCCATCTGGAGGTTTTTGATAATGTCTTGCTGCACTTTTGGTGTGGCCGAGGCGGTGAGGGTGAGCAGTGGCACGTTGTTGCCGATGGCGTTGATAGCGGTGCGCAGGCGGCGGTATTCGGGCCTGAAGTCGTGCCCCCACTCCGAGATGCAGTGGGCCTCGTCGATGGCGAAGAACGATATTCTTATTTGTTTGAGGAAGTCTACGGTCTCCTCTTTCGAGAGGGTTTCGGGTGCCACGTAGAGCAGTTTGGTGCCACCTTTGAGCAGGTCTTCCTTGACCTCGGCAGTTTGCGCGCGAGAGAGGGAGGAGTTGAGGAAGTGGGCCACGCAGTTGTTGCCAGCCGTGAATCGCACAGCGTCTACCTGGTTCTTCATCAGCGCTATCAGCGGCGAGACCACGATGGCGGTGCCGTCGAGTATCATGGCCGGCAGTTGGTAGCACAAACTTTTGCCTCCGCCGGTGGGCATGATGACGAAGGTGTCGTTGCCGTCGAGCAGCGATTGGATGATTGCCTCTTGGTCGCCTTTGAACTGGTCGAACCCGAAAATTTCCTTTAACTTTTTTTGAAGCTCTTTCATAATTCGAAAAAAAAGTCGTACCTTTGCAGTCCGGAATTTTAGAAACAAAGTTAATAAAAAATTCGCAAACCGCAAAATATTTTTGGCTTTGAAAACGAAAGAAGAATTGAAACGCATTGCTACTCAGGTGTTTGAGGATGAAAAAAAAGCAGTCGCCCATCTCGCCGATTTGCTCGACGATAGTTTCGCGGAGGCTGTCGAAATCATTTTTTCGACCCCCGGAAGGGTGGTTATTACCGGTATTGGCAAGAGCGCAAACATAGCCCAGAAGGTGGTTTCGACTTTCAATTCGACCGGCACCCCGGCTCTCTTTATGCACGCCGCCGATGCCATTCATGGCGACCTCGGCATGGTGCGCCCAGACGACGTGGTGCTCTGCCTCTCCAAGAGTGGCGATACCCCCGAAATCAAGGTCCTTGTGCCACTCATCAAGAGTTTTGGCAACCCCCTTATTGCAATAGTGGGCAACACCTCGTCGTTCCTTGCCTCGCAGGCCGACGTGGTGCTCAACGTCACCGTAGACCACGAGGCTTGCCCCAACAACCTGGCTCCCACCAGCAGCACCACGGCCCAGCTGGTTATGGGCGACGCGCTGGCCGTGGCCCTCATCGAGTGTCGCAACTTTACGGCTTCGGATTTTGCCCGCTTCCACCCTGGCGGAGCCCTCGGCAAGCAGCTTTATCTGCGTGTGAGCGACCTTTACCCCCTCAACGAGCGCCCCGAAGTGGCCCCATCGACCCCCTTGCGCGAAACTATTATCGAGATGACTTCGCGCCGCTTGGGCTGCGCTGTGGTAACTGTCGAGAGGCGCGTGGCCGGCATTATTACCGACGGCGACCTGCGCCGTATGTTGCGCAGCTACACTTCGCTCGACGGGCTGACGGCGGCCAACGTCATGACCCCCAACCCCAAGACCGTGATGGCCGACGAGTTTGCCGTCGCCGCGCTCCATATCATGCACCGCTCTGCCATCACCCAGCTCGTGGTGACCGACTCCGAGGGGCGCTACCTCGGTGTGGTGCACATGCACGACATTATCCGCGAAGGAATAATCTAAACCCCACTCCTCACTGCTATGCAACTCAGAACCGAAAACGTAGTCAAGATATACCGCTCTCGCACCGTGGTCAATCACGTCAGCGTCAACGTCGAACAAGGCGAGATAGTGGGCCTGCTCGGCCCCAACGGCGCTGGCAAAACCACCACTTTCTATATGATTGTGGGCATAATCAAGCCCTACGATGGGCACGTCTACCTCGACCAAACCGACATAACCTCCATGCCTATGTTTCGCCGCGCCAAGCTCGGCATTGGCTACCTGGCTCAGGAGGCCTCGGTCTTTAGGCAGATGACGGTGGAGGACAACATTGCCTCGATTCTCGAGTTCAGGCGCGACCTCACCCGCGCCCAGCAGCGCGAGAAACTCGAAAGTCTGCTCGACGAATTCCGCCTGCAGCATATTCGTCGCAGCCGCGGCATACAGCTCAGCGGTGGCGAGCGTCGCCGCACCGAGATTGCCCGTGCGCTGGCCAACGACCCCCGCTTCTTGCTGCTCGACGAGCCTTTTGCGGGCGTCGACCCCATTGCTGTGCAGGATATTCAAGACATCGTGGCTCACCTCAAGGACCGCAATATCGGCATCCTCATCACCGACCACAATGTGCGCGAAACCCTCGCCATTACCGACCGCGCCTACCTGCTTTACGAGGGGTCGGTGCTCCACCACGGCACCCCCGAGGATATGGCTGCCGACCCCGATGTGCGCGAAAAGTACCTCGGCCGCGACTTCGAGTTGCGCCGTGCCCGCACGGTAGAGATTTAGGTCGGTAGGGCCAACGGCTCTCCAAAAACGCGCCATCCGCCAACCAGCAACCACCGGCCACCGCCATGGGCTCGCCCCGCGGTCGAATGGCCGGCGGTGGAAAAATTGCTTTGCGCTGTTGAAAACTTGTTCATTCTTCGATGTTAATACGACCTTAACCCCTCCTTAACCCGACCCAAGTGGGTGGGCGCTGAAAAATGAAAATTCGTGGCCTCGACCACGAATTTTCATTTTTTTTCCTGGAGAAGATTGGTATGTTTGTTGTGGAAGATACGTGTCAATCTCTAAAAGGCTACCACTTTGGCCAGTGGGCGGAGGTTGATGGTGGCCACATAGATGCCTCGGGTTGGCAGGGTGCAGTGCCAGCCGTTGGCGGCGTTGGCTGTGGCTACGGTGCGGCCAGCCATATCGACCAAGGTTACCTCTTGGTTGCTTGTGGCACCAGCAATGGAGACTTCGAGCCCGTCGACGCTGATGGTGGGCAGCGGCGCGCAGTCGGCCTCGTCGATGGCCGTGGTGTTGCGCAGAAAGTTGGCGGTGAGCGACAGGTTGCGGTTCACGGTGATGGTGCGGCTGGCGTGGGTGTCGGCATCGTTCCAGCGGTCGAATGTGGCGTTGGCTGCCGGTGTGGCCACGATGGTGATGACGGTGGCCGAGTCGTAGGTGCCCGCGCCGCTAACGGTGCCAAGCGAGGGGTCGTTGACGCTGAGGCTGACGGTGTAGGTGGGCGGCGTATGGGGTGTTGGCGGTGTGCGGGGTGTGGTCAGTCCGCCCAGAGCGTCGATTTTGCCGTAGCCCCAGCTGTTGCTGCCGCCGGTGGGTATGAGGCCGGTGTGGCTGTCGGTGCGCGAGGTGCGGCTGATGATGTCTTTGGCCGCGGTGAGCGAGAGGTCGGGGTTGTGTTGCAGCCAGAGGGCTATGATGCCAGTGACCATGGGTGCCGCCATCGAGGTGCCCATTTCTAAGGCGAAGTAGTCAGACCCGTCTTGTAAGACTACGTAGGGGTTGTTTGTGTTGGCCTGGTTGGAGTATCTGTTGATTGGGGCCACAATCACACCAGGGGCGGCGACGTTGGGTTTGACGCGGCCGTCGAGCGTTGGCCCATGCGACGAGAAGTAGGTTAGTTCGCCCATCGGTAAGATGGAGTTGAACGAGTAGCCAGAGCCGTTGGTGCTCTGCCATTCGTTCTTGGTGGTGTAGGCCCCTACGCTGATAATGCTGTTGCCCACGCCGCCTATTTCGCCTACCGAATAGTCGGGGTCGCCAGCGGTGACGGCGCTGAAGCCACAATCGATGAACGAGTGTCTCCAGCTCCAGAGGTGGACCGTGTCGCCCGGTTGGGCATTGACGGCGATGAGCACTTTTTGGCGCGACGACGATTCGGCCGAGGCATCGATTGTAACGTAGAATTCGGGACGGTTGTTAGGGTTGTTGGCGGCGGCGCCGCAGTAGTAGTCGAAGGTTATGCTCTCGTTGTCGCTATCGGTCAGGGTCTCGGTGTCGTTGTTGTCGTCAGAGACGGTGTGCCAGTAGCCGGTGGCGTCGAAGCGGCCGGTGGCGCTGTCGAGTATGCAAAATCCGGCCTTGAAGTCGCTGCCCACCGAGCCCCAAATGTCGATGTAGGCTTGGCCCGAGCCGCTGGGTATGTCTACCACGGTGTAGAGCAAGGTGTCGGTGGCGGTAAATATTTTGCTAACGTGAATGCTGTCGTTGGCTTCGTTGCCGGCCGAACCAACCAGCAGCAGGCCTGTGGGGTGGTCTTGTAGCAGCAGGTCGCAGTATCGGTCGAATCCCGAGGTGCCGTCGTGGGGGCCAATGTGCCCGCCAATGCTCATGTTGATAACGCAGGGTTTGCCAACCGAACGGGCGTAGGCGGCAATGTATTCTATGCCGTCGTATATGCCGCTGCTCGACATAGTGGTTTCTACCATCACGATGTCGGCCCCCGAAGCTATGCCTTGATAGGTGCGAGATTGTGCAGAGAGGCCTCCGCGGCCGGTGGCAATGCCTGCCACGTGGGTGCCGTGAACTTCGTCGCTGTTTGTTGTGCCATAGGTAGTAAAACTCGAGGTTAGCTCTTGCCCATAGTCGAATCCCGACGGGTGGGGGCCGCTGCTCGAGGTCTGTATCCATACGCGTTTTATGCGTGTGTTGTTGTTGGCGTCGTAGAAGGTGGGGTTGTTGAGTTGAAATCCGATGTCGATAATGCCAACCACCACGCCGGTGCCATCGTATGCCTGGTCGAGGCCGGTGCCATCGTATGCCTGGTCGGCACCAACGTCGGCGCGCGCTTGGTCGAGAAGGGGGTGAGCCACAACGCCTATGTCGAGGCGCTGGCAGAGCCCCGAGGTGTAGAGGCCGAGCAAGCTGTCGAGTGGCAGGCTCAGGGTGGCGGCGAGTCCGCGAAGCGTCTTGATGGTAGCGCCGTGGCGTTCAAGCTGTTTGGCCTCGGTGGTAGCGGCCAGGGTGGCAAAGAGTTGCACGGTTATGCCGCTCTCGTTGCGAGGCAGGTGGTAGCGCAGGGCTATGGCTTCGGGCGATACACCCTGGTAGAGGTCGGCTACGAGCATTGCCGTGGTGGCCGAGAGGCCACTGCTGGGTAGGCCGCCCACAGTTTGCGTTTTGGGCGTAGAGAGCGGAGTGGGCTTGAGCTCACGATTTTGTGCCACGAGAGGCCAGGCTGCTACAAGCAGCATGATTGCGGCGAGAGTGCGTTTCATTGCGGTTTGACTTTCAGGTTGTTGATGTTTATTTGGGTCGACATTTCGATTCGGGCGGCCTTTTTCGAGTCGACGAATTTTACGTAGCGGCGGGCCGGTATGAGGGCCGTGAAGTTAAGGCTGCCTGCGGTTGTGGGGTGCAGGCCGTAGTGGCGCAGGTCGCGACTCGAAGGCTCTTCGTTCATCCTGACAAAGGCTTGGACGTAGCATTTGCGCTGCTTGACGAGCAGTTTGTGGCGAGCCACGAGGGCGCTATCGCGTGGGCCAACGCGGTGGCCGAGGTTTTGCAGGTCGCGGTAGAGCATGGCGGCTTGGGCCGAGAGGTGGGTGGCATCGCTGTCGGGCTGCGCTACGGGGGTGGGCTCCTTCATGTTGGGGGTGTCGAGGGTGCGTTGCCCCAGAGCTACGAATGTGGCAGCGACGGCCAATATTATTGTGAGTATTATTCGTTTCATTATCAATGTGTTAAAGTGCTATGCACGCTTGTTATGTTTGTGCAAAGATACGCAAAATATTTAATTCTTGGCTAAATGTTGCAAAAAAAAGCACTCCCCCGAGCCGTGTGGGTTGAGGGGGAGTGGTGGTTAGTGGTTGTGTTTCGTGGTGGCGAAAGTTATTTGCCTTCGATTTCGGCGCGCACTTTCTTGAAGGCCTCGATGCATTTGTCGAGGTGTTCGTGCTCGTGGGCAGCACTGATTTGGACGCGAATGCGAGCCTGGCCTTTGGGCACCACGGGGTAGTAGAAACCGGTGACGAAGATGCCTTCTTCCTGCATCTTGGCGGCATATTGCTGGCTCTTGGCAGCGTCGTAAATCATGACGGCGCAGATGGCGCTTTCGCTGGGTTTGCAGTCGAAACCTTCTTCCTTCATGCGGCGCAGGAAGTATTCGGTGTTTTCGTGCAGTTTGTCTTGCAGGGCGTTGGTCTCGCTCATTAGTTCGAACATACGAATGCCGGCAGCCACGAGGCCTGGGGCCATACTGTTCGAGAAGAGGTAGGGGCGCGAACGCTGGCGCAGCATATCGATAATCTCTTTGCGGCCGGTGGTGAAACCGCCCATGGCGCCACCAAAGGCTTTGCCGAGGGTGCCGGTGAGAATTTCGATTTGGCCACGCAGGTTGTAGCGCTCGGTGACGCCGCGGCCGGTTTTGCCAACCACGCCGGCGCTGTGGCTTTCGTCGACCATCACCATGGCGTCGTATTTCTGGGCCAAGGCGTATATTTTGTCGAGCGGGCATACGTTGCCGTCCATCGAGAAGACACCGTCGGTAACGATAATGCGGAAGCGGTTCTTCTGAGCGGCTTTGAGTTGCTCTTCGAGGTCGGCCATGTCGGCGTTGGCGTAGCGGTAGCGCTGGGCTTTGCAGAGGCGTACGCCGTCGATGATAGAGGCGTGGTTGAGGGCGTCGCTGATAATGGCATCCTCTTCGGTGAGGAGGGGTTCGAATACTCCGCCGTTGGCGTCGAAGCAGGCGGCGTAGAGTATGGTGTCTTCAGTGCCAAAGAACTCGCTAATTTTCTGCTCAAGCTGTTTGTGTAGGTCTTGGCAGCCGCAGATAAAGCGGACCGAGGCCATACCGTAGCCACGGGCGTCCATACCGGCCTTGGCGGCCTTGATGAGCTCGGGATTGTCGGCTAAGCCCAGATAGTTGTTGGCGCAGAAGTTGAGGCATTTTTTGCCTTTCACCATGATTTCGGCACCCTGGGGGCTCTCGATAATGCGTTCGTGTTTGTAGAGTCCGGCGGCTTCGATGTCGGCAAGCTCTTTCTGAAGGTGTTGTTGGAACTTAGTGTACATATTATCAGATGTTTATATTTTTTTTAATGTCGTTTACGGCTTGTTTATCGAAAGGCAAAGATACAATTTTTTTCGCGATTAGTGCTTTTTTTTTTGCATGAGGGGGCAAAATTTCGCTTTCGCGCAGGGTGTCAGATGTGGGTTAATGGTGTTGTTTTCAGTGTGTTTGCGGCATGGCAACCACTGCCTGACTTTGGGGTGGTAGCAGGGCTCTATTTTGGGCAAAGATGTCGAGAAACGAGAGGCTCACGGGGTCGAGGTACTGGTGCGAGTAGTCGTGCCACACAAAGCCGTTGCGGGCGTGGCGCTCGAAGGCTTCGGCATTGACTTCGGGGCAGGGGGTGGGCATGAGTCGCCAGCAGTAGCCCTCGGCTTGCAGCCGGCCGTGGAAGTAGGGCTCGAGGCGTTCGTAGGCGTAGTGGCTCAAGTATACAGGTCGGTCGAATGAGTTGCTGCTCAGCGTGTTGAGAAACCGAGCAAAGCCTATCAGGTTGATGTTGGCAATGGTTATGTCTGGTCGCACTCCCTCGACGTAGTGTAGTTCCCAAAGTGGGAAAGTGTCGTTATCTCCAAACGTGAAGAGCAGGGCGTTGTCGTCGCACGACTGCAGGTGGTTGAGCGCTATGTCGTGGGTGGCAAAGTTGTTGTGTCGGTCGTGGTCGTGCCAGTTGGCTATGCACATCCACAGCGGCACGGCGGCAAGCAGAGCCATGACGGTTGGTTGTAGTTTCGGGCGTTGGCGTTCGGCCAAGCCGAGTAGTATGGCCGAGGCTTCGGCTATCCAAAAGCCTATGGCATAGAACGATAGTACGTAGGCGTAGTCGCGCTCTCGTGGTTCGTAGCAGGGGTGGTTAAGGTAGAAGTTGAGCAGTGGCCCGCCAAAAAGCAGCAGTGTTGCCGGCAGTGCGAGCAGCAGCAGGTTGGTAGATAGGTTGCGCCGACGGCACGTTTCGAGCAGTCCGATAGTGGCCAGCAGTAGTGGCACAATGTAGAGAACCGGCCTGTTGTCGCCCTCGCGTAGGCGTCCGCCGAAGTTTTCGAGTAGGTAGCGTCCGTACATATAGCCCAACTGGTAGGTTACGTAGTAGCGCAGGTTGGCCCAGAGGGTGTTGCCTCCACCCGACCACTCGGCAGCTGCCGCGCTGTCGCGTTCGCGCCATAGGCGTGGGTAGAGCGGTGCTTTTTCGTATTGGTCGCGTCGCAGGTAGTGGGCAAAGTCGGTTGCAGAACTCCCGCCCATGCTGTTGATTGGTGGATTGGTTCGAGCCATGACTGGTATTGTGGCGTAAGGGGTTAGCCCCACAACGAAGAGCAGTAGCATCATGGCCACGGTGATACATTGTTGGCGACGTTGTTGTCGCGGTGCGCTGAAGTAGATGACTATGGCGGCAGGCAGGGCGAGTAGTGTCATTAGGTGTACGCAAAGTCCGAGTCCGACGAGCAAGGCTGTGAGCAGCAGGCGTCGCCTGTCGGGCACTATGCGCCACCGTAGCATTATCCATACGGTTAGCGAGCAGAAGAGCATTGCCAGTCCGTAGACTTCGCTTTCCACGGCCGAAAACCAAGCTGTATGGCAGAAGGCGTAGCTCATAGCCCCGACTGCGGCAGAGAGGTGGCGCGCTGTGGCAGTGGTTGCCGAGTGGCCCAGTCGCCACAGGTCTATAATGCTGCGATACAGCACCATTGTTGTTAGGCCAGCGGCAATGGCGCTGAGCCAGTTGCAGCAGCGGGCCACAGTCGTCGGCGATGGGGCGAGCAACGTGCAGAGGTGGGCGAGCAGTTGGTAGAGTGGCGCTCCTGGGGGGTGACCTACCCATAGCCGTTGGCTGATGGTGATGAACTCGCCACAGTCCCACCAACTAACGCTCCTGTCGGCGGTGAAGCAGTAGACGGCAGTGGCTGCAAGCGCCACGAGCCATCCTACTACCAGTTCACTACGGCTTTGTTGAAGATGTCTTCGCATAGCTCGGTGACGATTTCGCTCACCAAGCTTTGTTCAACAGCCGAGAAGTCTTGCGAAGCCGAGTAGTCGCGGTAGCGCGAGAACTGCTGCTCGAAGTCGGAATCGGGGGCCTTGGTGTTGACGAAAGCGGCTTTGATGGTTATGGTGAGGCGGTTCATAGATACCTCGTCGCCCGAAGTGAGGGCCGAGGCGCGTGTGGTGTAGCTCACAATTTCGCCCGATAGTTGCAGGTCTCCGCCGTCGTCGACAACGGTTAGTGTGGTTTGCGAAGCAAACATATTGCGCAATTCGTCGCTCAAGGTTTGGCTCAACTGCGGGTTGACGGTCGAGGCGTAGTTTGGGAATTGCTTGACCGATATGGTCTTGGCATCGGGTGGAATTGAGGCTCCGGTGAAGCTGTAACTCCCTGTACAACTTGAGGCTGCGAGCGTCATGGCCACGACAACAGCTGCCATTATGAAGCGTCGCCACGATTTTAGAGCATAGTAGTTGCGAGCCGGCGTGTTGTGGGGCGTCGGCTGGCGTAGTTGTCTTGATGTGTGGCGACTGCAATTCATGGTTTGTGTGGTTTAGTAGTCTCTCGAATCTTCGTCAATGCGCTGCTCGTCTTCTAACTGCCAGAGCATATAGTCGGCTTGTTGCATGACGTAGTTTAGCACCTCGACTTTTGTGGTGAGGGAGTTGATGTTGGATATTTCGGTGACCAGCTGGTCGATTTTTTGTTTGAAAGAGACGTCCATAGCGTTTGTCGTTTATTCTTTTGTTAAGCGATTGCAAATTTACACAAAAAATCTGAAACGGCGGCCGATTGGTCAAAAAATCGGCTACGATTTGTTGTATGATGGTGGTAGACAGAGAGTTGGTGATAGGGCGGCCGCGCAGCGGCCGCCCTATTATACCAGACTATTCTCGCCTCGCTACGGGGCGGGAGGTTATTTTTTTTGCTTGCTTTGGCTATTTCAGCCCCATGCTGACTTGGATTGATTCGATTTTGGTGTCGAGGGCTGTGTTGGTGGCATCGAAACATTCGCTGCAGCACAATTCGCCTTTTACCGAGAAATAGAACTTGATTTTTGGTTCGGTGCCGCTTGGGCGGACGGTGATTTTGTTACCACTGGCGGTGTAGAACTGCAGTACGTTGCTGGTGGGCAGGTCGAGGTGCTCGGTGCGCCCGGTGAGCAGGTCGCGACTTTCGTGCAGTTGGTAGTCTTTGATGCAGACCACTTGGTCGCCGTCGATGTCGCGCGGCGGATTGGCGCGGTATTGGCGCATCATTTCTTGGATTTCTTCGGCACCACTTTTGCCTTTACGAACCACCGAGAGTAGCCCCTCTTTGTAGAAGCCGTATTGTTTGTAGATGTCTACCAGCAGGTCGAAGAATGTTTTGCCTTGTTCGGCGGCCCAGGCTGCAATTTCGGCAATCATAGAGCAGGCACTAACGGCGTCTTTGTCGCGCACGAAGTCGCCAATCATGTAGCCGTAGCTCTCTTCGCCACCGGCGATGAAGCTTTCGAGGCCTTCGAGTTCGCGTATTTTGCCGGCGATGAACTTGAAGCCGGTGAGCACGTCGTAGATTTTAATCCCGGCGCGGGTTGCAATGTCGGCTGGCAGTTCACTGGTGACAATGGTTTTGACCATAAACTCGTTGCCTGTGAGCATTTGTTTTTCCTGCCATTGGCGCACGATGTAGTAGAATAGTACGCTCATGGTTTGGTTGCCGTTGAGGAGCATCCATTCGCCGTCGGGGCGCTTCACGGCCACGCCAACGCGGTCAGCGTCGGGGTCTGAGGCAAACACGATGTCGGCATCGATTTGTTGTGCCAACTCCACGGCCATACGCATGGCTGGCTTCTCTTCGGGGTTGGGGCTTGGGGTTGTTGGGAAGTTGCCGTCGGGCACGGCTTGCGCCTCGACAACGTTGACGTTTGTGAAACCCAGTTGTTTGAGCATTCTCGGTATGAGGACGATGCCGGTGCCGTGCAGTGGGGTGTAGACTATCTTGATGTCGTGATGTTTCTTTATCAGGTCAGGGTTGAGCGAGTTTTGGGCCACGCGGTCGAGGTAGATTTGGTCTAATTCTTCGCCAATGGTGATGATGTTCTGCTCGCCACCGGTCATGCGGACGTCGCCCATGTGTTTTATTTTCAGCACCTCGTCGATTACGGCTGTGTCGTGTGGGGCAGTCAGTTGGCAACCGTCGCTCCAGTAGGCTTTGTAGCCGTTATATTCTTTGGGGTTGTGGCTGGCGGTGAGCATGACACCAGTGTGGCAATGGTAGTGGCGGACGGCGAAGCTGAGTTCGGGGGTGGGTCTCATGCCGTCGAAGAGGTAGACTTTGAAGCCATTAGCGGCGAGCACTGCGGCCGTTATTTCGGCAAATTCGCGGCTGTGGTTGCGGCTGTCGTGGCTGATGGCGGCGCGCAGTTCGGGCTCTCCACTGAATTGTTGGCGCACGTAGTTGGCCAGGCCTTGGGTGGCCATGGCCACAGTGTAACGGTTCATGCGGTTGGTGCCAACGCCCATGATTCCGCGCAGGCCGCCTGTGCCGAACTCGAGGTGGCGATAGAAGCTCTCGTTGAGCTCCTGTGGGTCATGTTCGGCCATGTCGCGGATTGCCTGTTTGGTGGCTTCGTCGTAGTCGCCTTCGAGCCATGCGAGGGCGTTCTGTTTGGCGCTGTCGTCAATATTCAGTTTCGTGATGTCCATATTTGCGCGTTTTTTGATTTTTTAAGACTTTGTAAATACTATTTTTTGCAAAGTTACGTTATTTTTTTCGATTAGCAGCCATTGCCAGAGTATTTTTTTTCGTCCCTCAGTGCTATTTCTTTGAGGTATAGAGAGTTGCGGTATTCGCTGATGGACTCGATGGGGTCGGTGACGAAGTCGACAGGGGGCTCGACCGGTGGCAATTGGGCCTGCATTGTGCGGAGGTATTGAAGTATTCGTAGGCCGTCGACCTTTTCGGCGCAGGCGCGGACGAAGTGGTTGATTGTCTTGAAGTTGCGGCGCAGTGGACCCCAAAGGTCGTCGCTGCCGGTTTGTTGGCGAAGGAAGTCGCTCATAGGTGTTTCGGTGTCGCCGGAGTAGAGGTGGGGCATAGTGGCAAAGGTCTCGGCAACGAGGTCGAACGACGCGGGGTTGTAGAACGGGTAACGCTCGCTTTGGGTCGCGAGGCCCATGTCGACGGCCGGCCCAGTGCCAAACGGCACTCGGTGTGAGACTCGGCTTGACGGATATACTATTGCACTTATGTCGTTGAGTATCAAGCCGGTTTTGGCGAATTTCTGCATAAGGTAGAAGTCCTCGCCGCCAGCCAATGGGGTTATGCCCCCCACACGGCGATAGGCCCAGAGCGGGAAGGCCATTGCCGAACCGAGGGCGCTTATGGCGTAGGGGTTGCTGATGCGCAGCAGGTTGATGAAGTAATGGCGCATATAGCACTCGTAGCGGAGCAGGGCTCTATTCGATGTTGACAGCACCTCAACCCGACCTTGACCCGATGTTGACAGCACCTCAACCCGACCTTGACCCGACCCGTCACCGATGTCGACTTGGTGGTAGTATGGAATTTGTGCGGCGCAACAGTGGGGGTGTTTGTTAAAGCTGTCGAGCAGGGTTTGGCAGTAGTTTTCGTCGACCGTGGTGTCGGCGTCGAGGCTGGCGACGATGGTGTTGGGCGAGCAGGTAGCAGCAATGGCGTCGAACAGCGTTTTCCGAGCCCAACCCACGCCTCTTTTGCGCCCTGTCCAGCCGTGACCAGGGCTGCTGCGGTCTATGATTGTGGCTTCGGGGCAGAGTCTTGGTAGCAGGTTGAGCAGTGCCTCGTTGTTGCGGCACGTGGCGCGCTGGTGCTCATCGGGCGAGGTGTGCCACTCGTCGGGCTGGTTGACACATATATATAATGTGTAGTTGCGGTTGGTTTGTTGGCGGAGGCAGGCTGCGAGGTTGGGTAGTGTTTCCAGCTCGTCGGTGGCTGGTATGGCTATGGCAATATGGTTGTAGGGGTCGGTAGCCACGAGGCTCTCACTGTTTGACTACGCGCACGGGTTTGCCCTCGACGTTGATGACGTATACACCAGCGGCGTTTTGACTTAGGTCGTAGTGGTATGTGCCGTTGGCTGTCTTTATGGTGACAGGGCCCGAAGTGGGGTTAGGTGCCACGCTTATCTCGCTCTGGTCGGCCAGTGGTTTGCGTATGCCAGCAACTGGCATCATTGGGCAGTTGTAGATTTCGCGAATATAGTTGATGAGCGACTTGCTTTGTGCTTTCCAATAGTTGTCGAGTTGGCTGGTGCTGAGGGTTTTAGAGGTAGAGAGTTCCATCGTCATTTCGTGGCAATTGGCGTAGTAGTTGGCCCAATCTTGGCGGCCGTTGCTAATAACGTACCAGTCGCCACCCGAGGTTACGCCGCCCATGGTCCGGAACATATTGGGTGCCACGGCGCGTGCGGTGTCGACAAAGCGTTGGCTCACCTCTTGCCACCAGGTGGCGTCGGGGTGGGAGCGTTCGGCGGCGGTGAAACTGTCCCAGGGGTAGTTCATCACCTCGGCGCCTCCGTGCAGGTTGGCGCTCAAGATGAATTGGCGGTTGAGCATATAGTTCATCATGGCCTTGTTTTCGGGCTGCAGGCTGTCTTCGGGCTCAACCCCGAATGGGTCGGGCCAGTTGCGGTTCAGGTCTACGCCGTTGGCGTTGTATCGACGCGAGTAGGCCAAAGTGTTGTTACTCAGGTAGTAAGTACCGTCGGGGTTGGCCAGTGGGTTGATGTATATGCACACGTTGGTAACCAGATTTTGGATAGCGGTGTCGGTCTCGTAGCCGCGCACCAGCGAGTCGATGAGGCGCAGCATGAGGTAGTAGCCCGTCACCTCGTCGCCGTGGATGGTCGACGAATAGAAGAAGTTTGGAGCCGTGGCGACGCAGTTCTGGTTGTAGTGGATTACTGCGCTAAGTATCAAGCGGTTGTTGACGCTTCGGCCGATGGTGTCGATGGTGCAGATGTGGGGGTAGTTGCGTGCAAAGCGTGCCATCATCTCGAGGTACACCTCGTAGGTTGGGTAGCGGTCCCACGTGTCCATCTGGTCTATGGTTGAGGCCATATTCACGGCTTTGGTCTCGAGGGGTTCTGCGGCTGGTGGAAAGGCGTCGGGCCTAATGGGGTGTTGGGCCACAGCCGCGGCTGTCAGACCAAATATTAATATGATAGAGATGAGGGCGCGTTTCATTTTTGTGTGGTTTGTTTGCGGAAAGTGAATAGCAGGTTGCCAAAGAAGTTCCACAGGGTGGTGATGACGATGGCAAAGAACTTGAGGATGTAGAAGCGCCAGTCGGCGTTCCAGTCGGGCAGCGCGCGGCCAAAGAGCCAGAGTGTCAGTGTGCTTATGCCGAGCCCGACAAGCGAGACGACGAGGAATTTGCCGTATTCTACACCCACCTGCTTCTCGTGGCTGCGGAAGGTCCATATTCGGTTAAGGAAGTAGTTCGACGTGGCTGCAACCGTGAAGCTGATGGCGTTGGCCCAGAGCGCGGGCAGGCCCACCACCTCTTTCATTAGGAAGAGTACGGCATAGTCCACAATCATGCCACTGAAGCCGACGATGCCGAATTTGGCGAACTTGATTATGAGCTGTTTGAGTTTTTCCATGCTCTAACGGGGTCAGAATTGTTTTTCTTCGGGAGAGTGTATGATACCCGTTTTGCGCACGCGTTGGCCTTTGCCACGGTCTTTTGGACGGCTGATGCGAGGACCCGGTTTCTTGACGCGTGGCAGGTATTCCACGTCACCTTCGCCGTTCACCTCCAGGCCGTAGACCTTTTTGGTGTCGAGGTTGACTTTTAGGTGCCAGTAGCGGCCGCAGCCGCCGCGGGTGAGGATGATGTCGTCGGCCAGACGCTCGCGGGTAACGTTGTCGTCCCAAATGCCGTTAATCCAGATGATGTGGGCGCCAGTTACGTCGGTAAATCCCACATACTGACGGCGATACATTCTCATGTGCTCGTCGATTATTGGGCAGCGACCCTCTTGGTTTATGTGGTCGCGGTTCACGTAGTCGATTTTTTTCTGCATAAGGCGTTCGGCCTCAACAATGTCGGCGTCTGACGGGGTGTAGCGGCCGTCCTGACTCTCGATGGTGAAGTCCACCTCCCAGTCTTGATGGAAAGCATAGCCGTAAAAGTTATAGCCTTGCACCTCGGCCGACTTCCAGGTTTCGACCGGTTCGATGTATTCTTGAGCGCTGATTGTTGCACCTATTGTGATGAAAATCAGCATTATGATTGTTTTTTTCATTTTTGCGGACTATATTGTTCCAATCTGCAAAGATACAACTTTTTCTTGATTTGTCGAAAAAAAGTTGGTCGTTTTTAAATATTATTTGTTTTGTGTGTGGTTTTTGAGCTATTTGAGTGCTATTTTCGAGTGGGTTTTTGGGGGTGGCCATGCGTGTTCTTATAGGCGGCCGAAGGCCGCCACGTAGCGCACTTCGTCGCCAGCGTTGTGGCATAGGGTGAGCCATGTGTTGTGGTCGATGTTGTTCGAAAAAAGCCTCAAATTCAGTTCGTTAGCTTTTGTTATGGCACCTACGAGCGAGCCAAAGCCTACGATGCCGGTGCCTTGCTGTTTGAGGAAAGCTTCTTTGGCGGTCCAGAGGCGAAGAAACTGCATATCGGGGTCGTCGGCTTGGGTTATGGATTGGTATTCGTCGGCAGAAAGTACCCTACGTAGTAGGGTAGGTGATATGCGGCGGCGACCCTCGATGTCGATGCCTACCGCGCTGTCTGACAGGGCTGCGGCCACATGCGTGCGACAGTGGCTGAGGCTGATGCACAGTTCGGGGTGGTTTGTCAGCAGTGGCTGCCCTTTTGGCGAGTGGCCGATAGCGGGCAGTGGGTCGGCTGTGCCCCGGTCGGCAAGCAGCAGGCCGACGAGTTTTCGGCAGGCCTCGCGTTGCTCGGCCTGCCGCGCCACGAGTGGTAGCAGGGCGTAGGTCGTCATGGGCGTAGGATGGTTATTGAGCCGTCGTTTTCGAGGCGGACAATGCGCGACGGAGCGTTTGTGCCCAAGTTGCCAGCTTCGGCCGGCACAGCGTAGCCCACGGCCGCTACGAGGGCGGGGGCAATCTCGCTACGGGTTGCTGCTGGGGGCTTGCCGCTGAGGTTGGCCGAGGTGCTTACCACCGGCAGGCCGTAGGCCTGCAAAAGAGCGAGGCAGAAGGGGCTGCCTTTTGGCAAGCGCACACCCACTGTGCCGTCGGCTGCCAAGAGGTTGGTTGCCAGGCGGTTGCCGAAAGGGAGTAGCGAGGCCGGCATGACCACCGTCGTGGGGCGTTCGGCCGAGTGGAGCAGGGCTCCGGCGGGGTTGTCGGGCGGCACCCATTCGGGTGCCGCCAAGATGAGCATGGCACGCGACGGGTCGCGTTGCTTCAGGGCGTAGAGTTGGCCAACGGCCTCGGCGTTGGTGGCATCGCAGCCCAGGCCCCAAACCGTGTCGGTGGGGTAGAGCAGGGTTTGCCCGCGGCGTAGGGCGTCGACCGATTTTTGTATCGCTGTTTCCATAATTTTCGGGCTGCAAAGTTAGCATTTTTTTCGCAAATCCAAAAAAAATGTGTAAATTTGCACATTGTTTTATTTAGGAAGCGAAAAATTAACTAAAATTAACAGATTAATAATCAAAAAATTACAACTATGTTTAAAGGACATCCGAAAGGTTTAATTGCAGCGGCGCTCAGCAACATGGGCGAGCGTTTCGGTTATTACATCATGAATGCCGTCTTGCTGCTATTCCTCTGTTCCAAGTTCGGCATTGCCGACGAGGTGGCGGCCATTATCTACGCCGTGTTCTACTTTGCAATCTACGTGCTCAGCCTGCCCGGCGGCATTATTGCCGACCGCCTGCAGAACTATAAGGGCACCATCCAGGCTGGCTTGCTCACCATGGCCGCCGGCTACGTCATTCTCTCTATCCCCCTGATGGGATTTCTCGAGAACCCCGCTGCCAAGACCGGCATTTTGGTTCTGACCTGTGCCGCGCTGCTCATCATAGCCTTCGGTAACGGCCTCTTCAAGGGCAACCTGCAGGCTTTGGTGGGTCAGATGTACGACAACCTCGAGGCCGAAGCCGCCAAGAAAGGCCCCGAAGCCCTGGCCGAAGCCAAGAGCAAACGCGACCCTGGTTTCCAGATTTTCTACGTCTTTATCAACATCGGTGGTGTGCTCGCTCCCTTTGTGGCACCCTCGTTGCGCCAATGGTGGCTCGGCCTTAAAGGCATGACCTACAACGCCGACCTCCCAGCCCTCTGCCACCAATACATTTCTGCCCCCGCCGCTATGGACCCCACCGCCATGGCCAACCTCAACACCCTTATGGCCCAGGCCAATAGCAACTTCACTGCCGGCTCCGATATGCTGGGCGCCTGCATGAGCTACCTCGAGGTGTTCAACACCGGCGTCCACTACTCGTTCCTCGCCTCGGTGGCTGCCATGCTCATCTCGCTCGTCATCTTCCTCTGCACCAAAAAAGGTATGCCCGACCCGCAGAAGAAGGTTGCCGCCTCGGTCGAAGACACCACCGTCAACGTCGAACTCAGCGCCGCCGAGCGCGAGGCCATGGCCAAAGACGTCAAGCAGCGCATGGCCGGCCTCTACGCCGTGTTGGGTATTTGCGTCTTCTTCTGGATGGCTTTCCACCAAAACGGCCAGTCGCTCTCGCTCTTTGCTCGCAACTTCGTCAACTCCGAAAGCGTAGCCCCCGAGGTGTGGCAGTTCCTCAACCCCGCCCTCGTCATCCTGCTCACTCCCGTCATCATGTGGCTCTTCGGCACCCCGTGGGGACGCAAATTCTCGACCCCACGCAAGATAGCCCTCGGCATGGGCTTCGTGGCGCTGGCCTACCTCTTCCTCTCTGTGCTTTGCGGCATCATTGGCTACCCCAACGGCACCGACTACCTGGCACAGGATGTGGCCACCCGCTTGCCCAAGAGCGGCGCATGGGTGCTCATCGTGACCTACTTCTTCCTCACCGTGGCCGAACTCTTCATCAGCCCGCTCGGCTTGAGCTTCGTGTCGAAGATTGCTCCTAAACACATTCAAGGCATCTGCCAAGGCCTCTGGCTCAGCGCCACCGCCATCGGCAACCTCCTCATCATGGTAGGCCCGTTCCTCTTCAACCGCATGCCCAAACTGTGGATGTGCTGGGCCGTCTTCCTCATCATCTGCCTCATCGCCATGATAATCATGTTCGGTATGCTCAGCTGGCTCGAGCGCATCACTGCCGACAAGAAAGAAGCCTAAACCCCACTGCCCAAGTCGCCCACGACTGGGCCCATCTGGCGGGGCCCCCTTTTCGGGGGTCCCGCCACTTTTTTTTGCCGTCGTAAGTGCCTGTAATACAGGGTTGAGGAGGGGTTAAAGAGGGGTTAAGGTCGTATTGAGGTCGAACAAGGCTTGATATTGAGGCATTTACGACTGCAAAAAAGTAGCATTGCAGGGGCTATTCTACCCCAGCCAACTGCACCCATAATAATAAAACTTATGAGGGTATTCCTTTTGTGGGATACCCTCATCGTAGGTGATTTTAGGTTCTTGCTGCGACCTCACTCTGGCGAGCAGCCCTCAGTCGTCGAAGAGGAATTCAACCTCCTTCATCGCGCAGCGCAGTTGCACTCCCTCGGCGGTGGCGAGCAGCAGGTGGCCCTCGTCGTCTGTGCCGGTGGCGGTGGCCGTCAGTTCGCGGTCGTGGTAGCGGTAGCGCGCAGCCACGTTGCGGCGGTAGAGAAGGCCCAAGTAGTCGGCCTCCAACTCGGCCGTGCGGCCCTGGCGCAGTGTCTCGTATCGGCGTTGGAGGGCTGTGAGCAGCAGTTCGAGCTCGGCTTCGGGGTCATAGTGCCGGCCGGTGAGCAGCACGAGCGAGGTGGGCCGCCCTGCCTCGGGGCCGAAGTGGGTCTGGTTCAGGTTCAGACCTATGCCACACACGGCGGCCGCGAAGCGGCCGCCGCATAACCGCGACTCGATGAGTATGCCGCTCAGCTTGCGGTCGCCAACCATCACGTCGTTCGGCCACTTCAGGCTCACCCCCTCAACCCGCTGTCGCGCATAGTCGGCCACACCCAAGGCCACGGCTTGGGTAAGCCCAAATTGGCGCGCTGGCAGCAGGAACGTGGGTTTAAGCAGCAGGCTGAAGGTCAGGTTCAACCCCGGCTCGCTCGCCCAGTGGTTGCCCTGCTGGCCGCGCCCGGCGGTCTGGCTGCGGGCAGCCACCACGGTCCACTCCTCGGTTTGGTCGAGTGGCAACTCGCCACAGAGGCGGTTGGTTGAGTCGGTTGTGTCGAACCACGTGATATTCATTGCCTTAGTGGCTATTCGGTTACGTATTTACATTGGAAGCGACGCTCGTACTCCTCTATCAGCAGTGGGCGGAAGTCGGGGTGCGCAATCTTAATCAGGTCCTCGGCGCGGTGTTGCAGGGTGCGCCCTTTGAGGCGAGCAATACCATATTCGGTAACGATATAGTTCACGTCGTTGCGCGTTGTGCTCACAGCCGAGCCCGGTGTGAGGAACGGCTTGATGCGCGAAATGGTGCCGCCGGCCGCGGTGCTGGGCATGGCAATAATGCTCTTGCCCTCGCGCGCCATCGACGCTCCGCGCACAAAGTCAATCTGTCCACCAATGCCGCTATACTGGCGCATACCTATGCTCTCGCTGGCCACCTGACCCATCAAGTCGACCTCGAGGCACGAGTTGATAGAAATCATGCGGTATTGCTGGGCAATGATGAGCGGGTCGTTGGTGTAGTCTACCGGGTAAAGCTCAATCTGCTCGTTGCCGTCAACAAAGTCGTACAGCTCGCGGCTACCCATTACGAAAGTGGCCACCACCTTGCCCTTGTGCATAGTTTTGCGGCTGCCGTTGATAATGCCCTTCTTCATCAGTTCGGCCACCCCGTCCGAGAACATCTCGGAGTGAATGCCGAGGTCGTTCTTGTCGCCCAAAGCGTTGAGCACAGCGTTCGGAATGGCGCCAATGCCCAGTTGCAGGGTCGAGCCGTCGGTTACGAGCGAGGCGCAGTTGGTGCCAATGGCCTGCTCCACCTCAGACGGAGCCTCAGAGTGCAGCTCGGGCAGCGCATAGGCGCAGGGAATAATGTGGTCTATCTGCGACACGTGAATCATGCAGTCGCCATAAACGAAAGGCATCATCTCGTTGGTCTCGATAATCACGCTCTTGGCGCAGCGAATGGCGGCAAGTGCGTAGTCGCACGAAAGGCCGAGCGAGCAGTAGCCGTCGTCGTTGGGCGGAGTGGCTTGAAACACAGCCACATCGCACGGAATTTCGTCGCCAATCATGCTTGGCACATCGTGAAAATAGGCTGGGAAGAAGTCGCCTGCTAAATGGTTGACCGCCTCGCGCGAGTTGCCGCTCAAGAAGTTGCTCACGTGGCGAAAGTGGCCGTAGCAGCGCGGGTGTAGCAACTCGTTGTCGCCCAGCGTGGTCATGTGGAAAATGAGCACATCGTTATAGTCTTCGCAGTGCTCGGCCATAGCGTGAGGAATGATTTTGGGGACTGCCGCGGCGTGACCCAGCACCACGCAGTCGCCATCGTGTATGTCCTTAATGGCGTCCTCGGGGCGCGACACCTTTCTTTTATATTCGTCTTTCCAATTCATAGGTTATGAGCTATTTGTTTGTTATAGTGACATTTACGTTCGAGTGTCTAAAAAGTTTCGTTTTGCAAAATTACGCAATTTTTACATACCTACAAAGAAAGACTTCATATTTATTTTTCGCCATCTCGGCAGAGTGCAGTGCCAAAAGAAAAAGGGCTTTCCGATTGGGTCTGCATCCGAGTTTTTACTCGCTGGCAGGGGTAAAACTCTCTCGTGGCAAAATATGCGTGCCGCGAGGTCTGCTGCTATACGCAGTGTGCGCCACAAGCTCGCTCTGTGCGAGGAATGTGGGTTTACTGTATCAGCAGTTTCTTGGTTGTGGTGCCGGCGGTTGTTACGAGGCGGACGAGGTAGGAGCCTTGCGGCAGGTGCGAGGTGTCGTATTCGCCTATATTATAAAACTTAACAAAGTGTCGATGGACAAGGCCATATATAGTCAAAGTGTCGTCGGTAAGTATCCTATTGATTACGTTAGCCCAGTAGCAATTGTCATTATTAGGTAAATTAGAGATTATATATCCATTAGTGGAAGGGTTTGCAAGGCACGAATCTGCAGGGGAAAGGTACAAGTCGCCATCGAGTAGATTGAATTTTGGTATGTCGTCTTGAGCCACAGAGCCCAAAGCGAGTATGGTGGCGAGGGATAGTTCATATTCGACATAATTTTTTTGATTATTATTAGAAGCATATAACGGTGTCAGTAGTGTTATGTACAGTACTTGGCGGATAGAGTATCTGTACTTGATGGTACACTGAAAGGCTATTGTACGCAAAAACGTAGGACCCTATGCTGCCAAGATTTTGTTGATTAGGAGCTTAAGAAACATACTCGATGGTGGCATCTTGAGCAGACATTGGGCTGTTGAGACCTGCCAAGATGGTTACGATGGCTACGAGGATGAGCCTCCAGATTGGTTTTTTTGTAATTTTTGTGTTCATATTTATTTGGTTTTGGTTGATATTCAAATGGTTATGTATGCGATACACCATACAATCTACCTACAAAGGTAGAAATATTTTTGAATAAAACCAAATTTTTTTCGAATTTTTTAGAGTCAGTTTATTATTAGTAAAAAAGAAAAAGCGCCGGTTGTTTAGACCAGGCGCTTTGTGTGTTGAAAACTGTGGTCGAGGTCAGACGGTCATGATTTCTTTCTCTTTGGTGCTGAAGATTTTATCACATTCGGCGATGTATTTGTCGGTGATGTCTTGAAGCTCTTTCTCGACTTGTTTCACCTCGTCTTCGGGTACCGATTTGTCTTTGAGTTTCTTCACTTTATCCATCACGTTGCGACGGGCGTTGCGGATGTTGACTTTAGAGTTCTCGACCTCGGATTTGGCGGCTTTGGTGAGTTCGCGGCGGCGCTCCTCGGTGAGGGGAGGGACGATGATGCGCAAGAGGTCGCCTTCGATACGGGGGGTGAAGCCGAGGTTGGCATCGAGGATGGCTTTGTTGATGGTGGAAACGATAGATTTCTCCCACGGTTGGATGACGATGGAGCGTGCGTCGGGGGTGTTGATGTTGGCAACCTGGCTGATGTCGGTGGGGGTGCCGTAGTAGTCGATTTTTACCCCTTCGAGCATTCCTGGATTGGCTTTGCCGGCGCGTATTTTGGCCAGTTCCTTCTCGAGGAAGTTGATTGCGCTGTGCATACTGTTTTTAGCCTCGTCGAGGCAGGCTTTTGATAGGTCGTTCATAATATTTTTAGTTTTTGGTTACTTCGGTTCCGATAGGTTCGCCGCTCACCACGCGAAGCAGGTTGCCCGGACGGTTCATGTCGAAGACGTAAATGGGCAGGTTGTTTTCTTCGCAGAGTGCAAAGGCGGTGAGGTCCATGACTTTGAGTTTGCGGTTCATGGCTTCGGCAAAGGTGAGGTGTTGGAATTTCTGTGCCGAGGGGTCTTTCTCGGGGTCTGCGGTGTAGATTCCGTCGACGCGTGTGCCTTTGAGTATGGCGTCGGCCTCGATTTCTATGGCGCGCAGGGTCGAGGCGGTGTCGGTGGTGAAGAAAGGGTTGCCGGTGCCACCACCAATGATGACCACGCGGCCATCGGTCAGTGCCTCTTGTGCGCGGCGGCGGCTCATGGCTTGGCAGATGGGTTCGATGGTGAGGCCGCCAAGCAGTTCGGTTCGCAGGCCTTGGCGTTCGAGTTCGGCCTGTAGAGCAAGGCTGTTAATCATTGTGGCAAGCATACCCATATAGTCGCCCTGAACGCGGTCCATGCCTTGGGCGGCACCGCTCAGGCCTCGAAAAATGTTGCCTCCTCCGATGACAATAGCAATTTCGTAGCCTGCTTCGACGGCAGCGTGGATGTCGGCGCCGTATTGTTTGAGCATTTGAGGGTCGATTCCGTGGCTCTGGCTGCCCATAAGCGATTCGCCACTGAGTTTCAGAAGTACTCTTTTGTATTTCATTGTGCGGTCTTTTTTGAGGTTATGCTGTTGGTTGATAGTGTGTTAGACTGAATTGTGTTCGGGCTAACAATCTACGAAAATAGTATTTTTTTTTGAATTCGGCAAATAAAAGTGCTTTTTTTATTAAAAAATAGTGGTTCTACATAAATGACTAAAGCGGAAACTTGTGGTTTCCGCTTAGCCATCCGATTCCGGTGAGCCGCGTGGGGGGATTGGAGACAAATAGCATTGCGGCTCGTTGTCGTGTGTGGGGATTCATGGTGTGGAATCGGACTCGGTGATTGCAAACATTGGTGAGACATTATACGGCCACTTGTGGCGGACCAAACCCCGAGGGGTCGATGCCAGCGCCTCGGCAACCGTATGGTTATAGCCATTGGCTTGACGAACTATGGCCACGCCGCCTACAGCCTGCATTGTGTGTGCTGGCGTGAAGTTGCGGTTGGTGTTGTTCGTTTTTATCATTGTTGTGGGCTTTTTCTGTTATATTAGTGCTTTGAAAGACGGTTTTCTTGCGGTTTTGTTTACTTTTTTTCGGTGTTAAATTACTGATTCGATACTTGTTTGGTATATTTTGTTTCTTTTTTATCGATTGCAAAGTTACGAATTATTTTCCGTTTAGCAAAGTTTTTTTCTCATTTGCTTGAATTTTTTTTGCGAAGAGCGGTCGAAAGAACGGCGAGCGAGGCTGCGAGATTTTCGTTCTTGATGAGCATATTCTGAGGCAGGTTGATGTGGGTTGGTGCGAAGTTCCAGATGGCCTCGATGCCGGCGTCGACCATGGCGTCGGCCACGCCTTGGGCTTGGTCGGCTGGCACGGCAATAATGCCAATGTGGAGGTTTAGGCGGCGTGCCAAAGAGCGCATTTTCGACATGGGCATAATGGGTTTGCCTGCCACTATGCTGCCCGAAAGGGCTGGGTCTTTGTCGAAACCAACCACAATGTTCAGGCCGTAGTTGGCAAAGCCGTTGTATTGCAGCAGGGTTCGTCCGAGGCTACCAACGCCCACCAAGATGGCGTCGTCGAAGGTGTTGTAGCCCAAGAAGTTTTTCATGTCTTCTATCAGCTGGTCGGTGCGGAACCCCAGTTTGGGTTTACCAGCAATGCTACTCACGCTGGCCAAGTCTTTGCGTACCTGCACGGGGTTGAGCGATAGGCTTTCGGCTATGGCTGCCGACGAAACGTATTCTTGCCCTTCGTTCTGCTTGTTTTGCAGATAACAGTAATAAATTGGTAGCCTGCTCAGGGTGGACCGCATGATTATCAGCGACTTATCGTCTTTCATTGTGTAAATTCCGTCTTGTTTTCAAAGTGCAAATGTACAAATAATTTTGATATTTGCAAGTTTTTTTTTGACTTTTTCTTTAGTTTATTGCGTGTACCATTAAAAATCAGAAAAGCAAAAAGCCTGCCAGCAGACGGCGCTTTGGCAGGCTTTTTTGTTATGTTTTGCGAGTAGAAATCGCGGTTCGCCAAATTATTTGGTGACGAGGCGGTAGGTGTCGCTGGCAATGACGTACTCTTCGTCGGTGGTGACGACAACGGTGGCAACCTTCGAGTCGGGGGTGGAGAGTACTACGTCTTCGCCCATAGTCTTGTCGTTGAGTTCGAGGTCGACCTTGATACCGAGGCATTCCAACCCTTCGAGGATAGGACGACGCATGAACCATGCGTTTTCGCCAATGCCGCCGGTGAAGAGCAGGAGGTCGCAACCACCCATTTCGGCCATATATCCACCGATGTAGCGTTTGACGCGTTGGGCGAACATATCGAATGCGTAGGTGGCACGCTCGTCGCCAGCATCGCGGCCGGCGCGGATGTCGCGCATATCTTGCTTGTCGCCACTAATGCCGATGAGGCCGCTCTGCTTGTAGAGCATCTTTGTGAGAGACTTGCTGTCGTAGCCTTGGTCGAGGAGGTAGAGGATGACGCCGGGGTCGACATCGCCACAGCGCGAGCCCATTACCAAGCCCTCGAGGGCGGTCATACCCATGGTGGTGTCGAAGCTCTTGCCGTGGTCGATGGCGGCAATCGAGGCACCACTACCCAGGTGGCAAGAGATGATTTTGAGGTCGTTCCAGTCGCGACCAATCATCTTGGCGGCTTTTTCGGCCACAAATTTGTGGCTTGTGCCGTGGAAGCCATAGCGACGGATGCCATATTTTTCGTACATCTCGTATGGTAGTCCATAGAGGAACGATTTGGGAGGCAGGGTGGAGTGGAAGGCTGTGTCGAACACTGCGGCTTGGGGCACGCCGGGGAGAACTTCGCGCATGGCGTAGATGCCGGCCAAGTTGCCTGGGGTGTGGAGCGGGGCCAGGTGTTCGAGGCTCTTGATTTGCTCGATAACCTTGTCGGTTACTACGACGCTGTCTTTGAAGATTTCGCCACCGTGGGCAACGCGGTTGCCAACCGCACCAATCTCGTTGAGGCTGCCGATGACGCCAATTTTGCTGTCGGTCAAGGCGTTTAGCACTATCTTTATGCCAGCCACGTGGTCGGCGATGGGTAGCTGCTCGTAGTGTTTCTGCCCGTTGTATTTGTGTGTGAATTCGCCCATTTCGAGACCGATGCGCTCCAGCAGGCCTTTGGCCATGACTTGGGCATTGTTGGCCATGTCGATGAGTTGGTACTTGATTGAGGAACTTCCGCAGTTTAGGACTAAAATTTTCATGTTGTATGTTGTGTTTGAATGTTTTTTGGTTTCACAAAAAAGTTTTCACCTAATAGTAACGTGTGTGTAAGAAAAAAATTGTGTTGGAACAACATTTTTTTTACTTTTTTTTAAAAAAGGCCGTAGATTTTCAAAAAAGTTGTATCTTTGCAAAAAGTTAGCAAACGAAAAAATGTGGTGTTATGAGAAAGATAGGCTTGATAATGGCATTGTTAGCAGCGCTCTTGGTCGGTATGGGAACCGCCCGAGCCGAGTTTCTGTTTTCGCGTGTTTCGCCAAGTGGACATACGCTTTACTACAATTTTGTTACTGGCGGTGTGCAGGTATCGTATCCCAACAGCGACTACAATATGCCCTACAACGGCTACGAAAAGCCGTTGGGCGACTTGGTTATTCCCGACTCGATTGAGCACACGGGTACCGTCTATGCCGTTCGCTCCATCAACGCCCACACCTTCAAGGGTTGCGACGGACTGCGCTCGGTGCGCCTGCCACGCTGCCTCACCGCCATTGGCAGCGAGGCTTTCTCGAACTGCTCTATGCTCACCACGCTCGAGGTGCCGCAAGGGGTGACCGCCATTGGCGCTGATGCCTTCTTTAGGGTGAACAACGTGTCGTATGTTGGCGACGCTTCTGGCCGCCCATGGGGCGCAAAGAACTTGAACGGATATGTGCACAACGGCTTTGTTTTTGCCGACGAAAGTCGCCGCACCATAACCGGATATGTGGGCAGCGAGGTGGATATAGTCATCCCCTCGTCGGTCGAAACCATTGCGGCAGCGGCCTTCTACAACAACTTAGAGGTCCGCTCGTTCCTCTTCCCACCCTCGCTCACCGAGGTCGACGACGAGGCTTTTGCCTACTGCTCTGCTCTGCGGCGCGCCTATTTGCCCGACGCCGTGGTGCGGTTGGGCGGATATGCTTTCCACCACTGTTCGATGCTTGGCGAGGTGCGCCTCGGCCCCAACATCGAAGAGATTGGCTACCTGGCTTTTGGCTACTGCGATAGCTTGGTCTCGGTCGTCCTGCCACCACGGCTCTCCCTATTGCAGAGGGCGACCTTCTACTCATGCTCCAGCCTGGAAGAGGTGACCTTTGGCCGCTCGCTCGACTCGGTGGCCGACCTGGCTTTTGCGCTTTGCACCAACCTGACGCAGATTAACGCCGTCGCCACCCACCCCGCACACTTCGCCTCGGGCGCGCTGCAGGGAACCCCCGGTTACAAGACGTTGCGCGTGCCTTGCGGCCAACTGCTCACGTACACCGCCGAGTGGGGCTCGCTGGGTGAGGTGCTGGAATATGGCTCGCTTTTTACACTCAGCGCTTTGTCGTCCGACAACCGTATGGGCGAAGTGTCTGTGGCTACCGACCACGGCTTTTCGGCACGGTGCGACTCGATTGCCACCATCGTTGCCCATCCAGCCGATGGCTACCACTTTGTGACGTGGAGCAACGGTATGACCGACAATCCACATATGCTCTACCTTTCGGGCGACAGTATGCTGACGGCTTACTTTGCCGCCGCCGACCTCGCAACCACGCGCCCACAGCTTGAGCCGGATGCCGAGGTTTATGTCAGCAACGGCCGCATAGTAGCCATAGGCGGCGCCAACGGCAGCCGTGCCACGGTGTGCGACATCGTGGGTCGCCGAGTGGCAACCCTCGAGCTGGGAGGTCGTGCTGAAAGTTCCATCCTGCCGCGCGGAATCTATGTGGTGGTACTGCCCAGCGGCACGGCCCGCAAAGTGGCTGTGATGTAGCCACAAAAAAAGTTGTTTTGACAAAAACTACAATATGTGAGAAAAAAGTTGTATCTTTGCACAATTTTTTAACCAAAACCGAACCGATATGAATATGTGGATATTGTTTGGCGCCATAATGCTCGTGAGCTACATTGCGAGCAAAAGCGTTGAAAGTCGTTTTAAGAAATATTCCGACATCCCCACCGAAGGAGGATTGAGTGGGCGCGAAGTGGCCGAAATGATGCTGCGCGACCACGACATACATAACGTCACCATACGTGTGGTTCAGGGCACGCTGACCGACCACTACAACCCCACCGACCGCACCCTCAACCTCAGCCCCGAGGTCTACAACGGGCGTAGCGTGGCCGCCGCTGCGGTGGCCGCTCACGAGTGCGGTCACGCCGTGCAGCATGCCAGGGCCTACGTCTGGCTGCGCCTGCGCTCGGCCCTGGTGCCACTGGTTTCGTTCTCGAACCGATGGGTTTCGTGGGTGCTGTTGGCCGGTATGCTGCTAATAAAGGTCTTCCCCTCGCTCATGCTGGTGGGCATAATGCTTTTTGCCGCAACGGTCCTCTTTTCGTTGGTAACGCTGCCAGTCGAGATAGACGCCTCGCGCCGCGCTTTGGCGTGGATAGAAAAGCGTAATATCACCTCGCGCCAAACCCACCCCTATGCTTGCTCGGCCCTGCGCGCTGCGGCCTACACCTACGTTGCTGCGGCCCTCACCTCGCTCGCCACGCTGGCTTACTATGTGATGATTTACCTCGACCGCCGTTAACCCAACGCCTGGCTCGGCTCGAGCTCTGCTCAGGGTAACGACTGTGTCTCGTCCGTTGCTAAAGGTGGAATTTCCAGGCCCGAGAGGGTCACTTCACTGCTCCTCGTCGGAGGACTTTCGAGTGTGGTTAAAGTGTGCTTCGAAGAGGGACCGATGTCAACCCGACCTCAACCAGACCTTAATACGACCCTAACCTATCTAAAGGCTTGATTTTCAGCTAAATATGTAAATTGTTAAAAATCAACTACTTGCGGCTCGGCTGCGGTTCACTATAGCCACGCCGGCGAAAACCAAAATGGCAGCCGCGATTTTGGTGGCGTTCAGTGTATCCATCCCCATCCAAACACCCAGCACCGAGGCGATGATGGGCTGCATGTAGCCATACATACTAACCAGTGTGGGTCTGATGTTGCGTTGGGCTATGGGTATGAGGTAGTAGGCCACGAATGTGGCAAAGAAGATGAGGAACGCCACCTCCCACCACACCGTGGCAGGCACGGCTCCGAGGTTGCTCTGACCCAAACCGTGCAGGCTGAGCGGCAAAGTGAGCACGAAGGCAATCGAGAACATCCACTTCATGAGGTTCACGGTGCTGTAGCGCGCAATCACAGGGCGACAAATGCCGAGGTAGCTGGCAAACGAGAGCGAATTGACCAAGCACAACACAATGCCGAGCGGTGCCGACTGTCCGCCGCCGCTGTTGCGCTGGGTGATGAACCACACCACGCCGGCAAAGCTCACCGCCACGCCCAGCGCCTTCTTCCACGTGATAGGCTCGCGCAAGAAGATGGCGGCTATAAACATGGTCATGATGGGCGTAACCGAATTGATGACCGAAAGGGTGACGGGTGCCGTAACCTTAATAGCATACAGAAAAGTGAGCTGTGGTATTATCAAGCCCAGTACCGCAGCACCAGCCACAGCCAGCAGGTCGCGCCACCCCAAATGTTCGCGTGGGGCAAAGGCCGAGGCCGCCCAGAACAGCGCGCCCGCAATCAGCGCCCTCATGCCAAAGAGGAGGCTGGGGGAGAGGTCGCCGTTGTTGGCCATATCCTTACACAGCACGACGTTCAGCCCGAAAATGAAGTAGGCACCAAAAGCTGCCAGGTGCCCGATGGCGAGATTGCGTTTCATCGGCCTATTCAAAAACTGACACAATAGTAACGCAGCGGGGTCGAAAATATTGTGTGCCCCAACACCCAAAAATCTCAAAAAATGTTCCAAATCTGTACCAAAAAACAGTTAATAACCTTGCCAGAACGCTCCAAAACGGAGTGTTAAATATTTTTGTAACACATTGATTGTCAGTGCCGCCGAAAGATTTTAAGATTTTTTAACAAATTATCTTTCTTGGATGTTGGTTCAATCGGGAAAAAAGTTGTAATTTTGCAAATCTTTTTTAGGGCAAACTATGCCCAGAAAAGTCAACCGAAATTAGTAACAAAAACAACGATAAAAACAAAGAAATGCCAACAATTCAGCAATTAGTTCGCAAAGGACGTCAGCAGATGGAGTATAAGAGCAAATCTCCCGCCCTCGACAGCTGCCCGCAGCGTCGTGGCGTCTGCACCCGTGTTTACACCACCACCCCCAAGAAACCTAACTCGGCCATGCGCAAAGTGGCCCGTGTGCGCCTCACCAACCAGAAAGAGGTCAACGCCTACATCCCCGGCGAAGGCCACAACCTGCAGGAGCACAGCATTGTGATGATTCGTGGTGGCCGTGTCAAAGACCTCCCTGGTGTGCGTTATCACATCATTCGCGGAGCTCTCGATACATCGGGTGTCGACGGTCGTCGCCAACGTCGTTCCAAATACGGTGCCAAACGTCCGAAACAGGCTGCAAAGTAATTCCAGAAAGTTAAAAGTTGAATGTTTTAAAGACACATAACAGCAATGAGAAAAGCTAAACCAAGAAAACATATCATCCTTCCGGATCCCAAATACAACGACGTGCTGGTTACCAAGTTCGTCAACAACCTCATGATGGGCGGCAAAAAGACCATTGCCTATAAGATATTCTACGAGGCAATCGACGTGGTTAGCGACCGTACCAAAGAGGATGGCCTCGAAGTGTGGAAAAAAGCCCTGGCCAACATCACCCCCTCTGTCGAGGTTAAGAGCCGTCGCATTGGTGGTGCCACTTTCCAGGTGCCTACCGAAATCCGCCCCGAGCGCAAGCAATCTATCGGCATGAAGAACCTCATAGGCTTCTCGCGCAAACGCAGCGAAAAAACCATGGCCCTCAAACTTGCCGCCGAAATCCAGGCTGCCTACAAAGAAGAAGGCGCCGCTTTCAAGCGTAAAGAGGACATCCACCGTATGGCCGAAGCCAACAAAGCATTCTCTCACTTCCGTTTCTAAGCAAAAACCGTGCCAAACCGTTTTTGAAACCACTAAATTAACAAACTTTAACACAACCACAAACCAAAAATGTCCGATCTCAACTACACAAGAAACATTGGCATCATGGCCCACATCGACGCTGGCAAAACAACCACAACCGAGCGTATCCTCTTCTATACAGGAAAGAACTACAAGCTCGGCGAGACCCACGAAGGGTCTGCCACGATGGATTGGATGGTGCAGGAGCAGGAGCGTGGCATTACCATCACCTCCGCCGCCACAACGGTGTATTGGGATTGGAACAAGAACCACTA
Organism: Bacteroidales bacterium; assembly: GCA_017479385.1. GTDB lineage: Bacteria > Bacteroidota > Bacteroidia > Bacteroidales > P3 > Colimorpha. The sequence goes on from JAFVCE010000013.1 coordinate 134,103, forward strand.
CAAGTTCAACATCATCGACACCCCTGGCCACGTCGACTTCACTGTCGAGGTCGAGCGCTCGCTCCGCGTGCTCGATGGCGCTATCGCCATCTTCTGCGCCGTCGGTGGTGTCGAACCACAGTCAGAGACAGTGTGGCGTCAGGCCGACAAATATAAAGTACCGCGCATCGCGTTCATTAATAAAATGGACCGTGCCGGTGCCGACTTCTTCTCGGTGGTGAACCAAATCAAAGAGCGCCTCGGGGCCAACCCTATCCCGATAGAAATTCCTATCGGTCAGGAAAACCTCTACAAAGGCGTTGTTAACCTCATCACCAACAAGGCCTTCATTTGGGACGAAGAGTCGAACGGAACCAAGTTCTACGAGGTCCCAATGCCCGACGACCTTAAAGCCACTGTCGACGAATACCGTCAACGTCTTATCGAAGGCGTGGCCGAGGAGAACGACACCCTCATGGAGAAGTTCTTCGACGACCCAGACTCTATCACCGAAGAGGAAATTGTGGCCGAAATCCGCAAAGCCACCCTCGCCATGAAGATAGTGCCTGTCATGTGTGGTTCGGCTTTCAAAAACAAAGGCATTCAAACCCTCCTCGACGCTGTGGCAGCATTCCTGCCCAGTCCTCTCGACATGAAAGAGGTTGACGGCATTAACCCCAAGACCGAAAAAGAGGAAACCAGGGCCATTAGTTCCAAAGCCCCATTCTCGGCTTTGGCATTCAAGATAGCCACCGACCCCTATGTGGGCCGTCTCTGCTTCTTCCGCGTCTACAGCGGTTCTCTCGAATCTGGTTCCTATGTCTACAACGCCAACACTGGCAAGAAGGAGCGTATCTCGCGCATAATGCAGATGCACTCTAACAAGCAGAATCCACTCGACAGAATCGAGGCTGGCGACATCGGAGCTGCTGTCGGTTTCAAGGATATCAAGACCGGTCACACCCTGTGCGACGAGGCTCACCCTATTATCCTCGAATCGATGAAGTTCCCTGAGCCCGTCATTAGTATCGCTGTCGAACCTCTTACGCAGGCCGATATGGACAAGCTGACTAATGCTCTGCTCAAACTTGCCGAAGAAGACCCCACGTTCCGCGTCAAGACCGACGAAGTTAGCGGCCAGACCGTTATTAGTGGTATGGGCGAGTTGCACCTCGACATCATCATGGACCGCCTGCGCCGCGAATTTGGTGTGCAAGTCAACCAGGGTCGTCCCGAGGTGGCCTACAAAGAGGCAATCACCCAGACTGTTCAGCACCACGAGGTCTATAAAAAACAGACTGGTGGTAAAGGTAAATTTGCTGACATACTATTCGAAATTGGTCCAGCCGACGAAGGTTTTGTTGGTCTGCAGTTCATCAACGAGGTCAAGGGCGGCAACATCCCGAAGGAGTATATGCCAGCCATCGAAAAAGGCTTTAAAGAGGCCATGCTGAACGGTGTGCTTGCTGGCTATCCTATGGACAGCATGAAAGTGCGTGTCATCGATGGTTCGTTCCACCCTGTCGATTCAGACCAACTTTCGTTTGAGTTGTGCGCCAAGATTGGCTTCAAAACCGCTTGTCGCAAAGCGGCTCCCGTGTTGCTCGAACCTATAATGAAACTCGAGGTTCTTACCCCAGATGCTTATGTGGGCGATGTCACTGGCGACCTCAACCGTCGTCGCGGTATGCTCGAGAACATCACAGCCAAAGTTGGTGCCCAAGCTATCCATGCCAAGGTGCCTCTCGAGCAGATGTTTGGCTATGTCACAGCGTTGCGCACCATCACATCGGGCCGTGCCAATTCCACAATGGAGTTCTCGCACTATGCCGAAGTGACGCGCGACCAGCAGGAGGCTATATTAAAGAATAAAAATAATTATTAATAATAAATAACTTAAAAACCGTGAGTCAAAGAATCAGAATCAAACTCAAATCTTACGACCACAATCTCGTCGACAAATCCGCCGAGAAGATCGTTAAGACCGTCAAGATGACGGGAGCTGTGGTTAACGGTCCTATACCGCTGCCCACAAACAAGAAAATCTTCACAGTCAACCGTTCGACCTTCGTCAATAAGAAGTCTCGCGAACAGTTCGAGTTGAGCTCGTACAAACGTCTTATGGACATCGAGATTAACGACCGTACCAAGACCATCGATGCTCTTATGAAACTCGAGCTCCCGAGTGGTGTGGAAGTAGAAATCAAAGTGTGAAATCAGTCAGCCAATGTCGTTAGATAAGCTGAAAGTCTAATCAATCAAAAAACAATCCAAACTAAAATGTCAGGATTAATAGGTAAAAAAATTGGTATGACCAGTCTTTTTGATGCCGACGGAAAACAGATTCCGTGCACAGTGATTGAAGCTGGTCCTTGTGTTGTTACACAAGTCAAAACAAAAGAAACAGATGGCTACGATGCCATCCAGTTGGGATTTGGCGAGCAGAAAGAGTCTCGCACCACCAAGCCCATGAGAGGCCACTTCGCCAAAGCTGGTACCACTCCCAAGCGTTATTTGGCCGAGTTCTCTCGTTTTGAAGAAGGTCACAAAAAGAAATTCGGCGAAATCCTCACCGTCGAGGTGTTCCAAGAAGGCGAATTTGTCGACGTCGTTGGAACCTCCAAAGGTAAAGGCTTCCAGGGTGTTGTGACCCGTCATGGCTTTGGCGGTGTTGGCGACCTCACCCACGGTCAGCACGACCGTCTCCGTGCTCCTGGTTCGGTAGGTGCTTCGTCATACCCCTCGCGCGTTTTCAAAGGTATGCGTATGGCTGGCCAGATGGGCAACCACCGTGTGAAAGTTCAAAACCTCCAGGTTGTCAAAATCATTGCCGAGAAAAATCTCATGTTAGTTAAAGGTTCTGTACCCGGACCCAAAGGTTCAATTTTAAAACTTGAAAGATGGAGTTAAAAGTCTATAACATCAACGGAAGCGAGACCGGTAGAACCATCACCCTTGACGATTCTATCTTCGCAATTCAGCCCAACGACCATGCAATATACCTTGATGTCAAGCAATTCATGGCAGACAACCGTCAGGGCACTCATAAAGCCAAAGAGCGTAGCGAAAACGCCCATAGTACCCGTAAACTCAAACGCCAAAAAGGCACCGGTGGTGCCCGTTCGGGCGATTTGAAGAGCCCTGTATTTGTTGGTGGCGGTACCATCTTCGGACCCAAACCGAGAGATTATCGTTTCAAACTCAACATAAAAGTGAAGCGTTTGGCCCGTCGCTCGGCTTTGAGTTATAAAGTTACCGACAATGCTTTGACTGTTGTCGAGAACTTCTCGCTCGAAGCTCCCAAGACCAAAAAGATGATTGAAATTCTCAACAATTTGAAAATTAATGATAAAAAATCATTAATTGTTGTTGAAAAACCAAATAATTTCGTATCTTTGTCTGCTAGAAACCTGCAGAACGTGCGCGTGGTAAGTGTCGGAGAATTAAATACTTACGACATTATGAATGCCACAAATCTCGTGCTCTGTGAGGGTTCAATTGCAGAAATTAGCCGCGTTTTGGCAACAAAATAACAAAGAGAGTAAGGTAAATTAAGAAAATTTAACAAAATGAATATCATAATAAAACCGCTGATAAGTGAGAAGATGTCCCGACTTACCGAAGACGCCGCCGCACCTCGCCTCACCCGCATTCAGCGCAAGAAGAATAAGCCCGAACCCGTCGCGCACAACCGCTACGGTTTTGTCGTTGACAAACGCGCCAATAAGATTGAAATCAAGAATGCTGTTGAAAAGTTCTATGATGTTAAGGTAATCGACGTTAACACCATGAACTATTCTGGTAAAAGAAAGGCTCGTTACACCAAAGCTGGTTTCCTACAGGGTCGTACAAACGCCTTCAAGAAGGCTATTGTAACCTTGGCTGAGGGTAACACCATTGACTTCTACGCAAGCATCTAAGAAAACAGACACAATATCTGTAGAAAAAGAATAAACATTAATAGTTAAGTCCACTGATAAGAGACTGATAAGAAACAAAGAAATGGCTTTAAAGAAAATTAAACCTACAACTCCGGGTCAACGTCACAAGATTGTTGTGACCAACGATGACATTACTACGTCGAAACCCGAGAAGAGCCTTGTTTATGGTATCCGCAAATCGGGTGGCCGTAATAACCAGGGCAAGATGACCATGCGCTACATCGGCGGTGGCCACAAACAGTTGTATCGTTTTGTCGACTTCAAGAGAGACAAAGACAATATCCCCGCAACTGTCAAGACAATAGAATACGACCCCAACCGCAGTTCTCGCATAGCCCTCGTGGTTTATGCCGATGGTGAGAAGCGTTACATCCTTGCTCCTCAAGGTTTGAGCGTCGGTCAGGTTGTAATGTCTGGCAAAGGCGTTGCCCCTGAAATCGGCAACACCCTGACTTTGGCAGAAATACCTTTTGGTACCCTAATCCACAATATCGAACTCCGTCCTGGTCAAGGTGCCAAAATGGTTCGTTCGGCTGGCGCTTATGCACAGCTCATGTCTCGTGACGACAAGTACGCAATAATAAAAATGCCCAGCGGCGAAATGCGCATGATACTTCAGGCTTGCCGTGCCACTGTAGGCATTGTCTCCAACCCCGAGCACAACCTCGAAGTTGGTGGTAAGGCTGGTCGTAGCCGTCACCTCGGTCGCCGTCCGCGCAACCGTGGCGTTGTTATGAACCCCGTTGACCACCCAATGGGCGGTGGTGAAGGCCGTCAGACTGGTGGCCATCCTCGTTCGCGTAAGGGTATCCCGGCTAAGGGTTACAAGACTCGTTCTCCTAAGAAGCAGTCGAGTAAGTACATAGTCGAAAGAAGAAAGAAGTAATTTAAGAAAAAAGAAGAAACAATGAGTCGTTCGTTAAAAAAAGGACCTTATATATTCCATAAACTGGAAAAAAGAGTCATTGAAGCCCAACAGTCGAACAAGAAAGTAACCATCAAAACATGGTCACGCGCCTCGATGATTTCCCCCGATTTTGTGGGTCAAACCATCGCAGTTCACAATGGCAATAAGTTCATCCCCGTCTATGTTACAGAGAACATGGTGGGTCACAAACTTGGCGAATTTGCCCCTACTCGCATCTTCAGAGGCCATGCAGGTTCAAAAGACAAAGGTAAAAAGTAAATATTAATAAGAAGAAATGGGACGTAGAAAACATAACAGTGCAGAAGCACGCAAAGAAGCCAACAAGACCCTCTATGTGGCAAAGTTGATGAATAACCCCACTTCGCCACGCAAGACACGTCTTGTCGCCGACTTGATACGCGGCGTTGATGTTGACAAAGCCCTCGGCATCCTCCAATACAATCCTAGAGAATCCGCCCCTAAAATGCGCAAGCTCCTCCTCTCGGCCATCGCTAACTGGCAGGCCAAGAACGAAGGCCGTCGCATCGAGGATAGTCAGCTCTATGTCAAACAAATCATGGTCGACGAAGGCCGTACCATGAAGCGTATGCGTACCGCCCCCCAGGGCCGTGGCTACAGAATCCGCAAGCGCAGCAACCATATTACCATGATACTTGGTAGCCGTGTTGACGAGGCCCCCGTGGCAGCCCAGCAGACAGAAGAATAATCACAACAAATCAAAAAGAAGAAACTAAACAATGGGACAAAAAACTAACCCAATTGGCAATCGCTTAGGTATCATCCGCGGCTGGGACTCTAACTGGTACGGCGGAAGAAAATTTGAGCAAAAACTCGTTGAGGACGACAAGATACGCAAATACCTCAGTGCCCGCCTCGCAAAAGCTGGCATATCGAAAATCTATATTGAGCGTACTCTCAAACTCCTCACCGTTACAATCAGCACCGCTCGTCCTGGCCTCATTATTGGTAAAGACGGTGCCGAGGTGAAGAAACTAAAAGGAGAGTTGAAAAAGCTCACTGGCAAAGAGGCTCAAATCAACATCTCCGAGGTGAAACGCCCCGAAATGGATGCTGTACTCGTGGCACAAAATATTGCTAAGCAAATCGAAGGCCGTATCCAGTACCGCAGAGCTATCAAAAACGCCATCTCCTCCACCATGCGTGTTGGAGCCGAAGGTATCAAGGTATCTATTGCCGGTCGTATCGGTGGCGCCGAAATTGCTCGCAGCGAGCATTTCAAAGAGGGCCGCACCCCGCTTCATACGCTCCGTGCCGATATTGACTATGCCAACGCCGAGGCACATACGACTTACGGTCGTATTGGCATTAAGGTTTGGATATGCAGAGGCTTGGTCTACGGCAAACGTGAGCTTGTTCCTTCAACTGTCGGTGGAATGCAGAAAGACCATCGCCCTGGTATTCAAGGAGAACGCCGTATGCCCAGTGGCTCCCCCCGTCGCCGCATGAGCAACAGAACAAATAACAAATAACAATAGTTTAGCGGAAAAGCTTTATAGTCAAGCACTAAACTCTAAACAATAAAAAGAAATGTTACAACCCAAGAAAACAAGATATAGAAAGCAGCAAAAGGGTAAAATCAAAGGCAATGCATTCCGGGGACACGAACTCGCATTCGGCACATTCGGAATAAAATCCCTCGAGACCTGTTTCATCACAGGCCGTCAAATAGAGGCTGCTCGTCAAGCTGTAACACGTCACATGAAACGTGAAGGCCAAATATGGATACGCATCTTCCCAGACAAACCCATCACCAAAAAACCTAACGAGGTCCGTATGGGTAAAGGTAAGGGTGCCCCTGAATATTTCGTGGCTCGCGTAATGCCAGGAACTATCCTCTTCGAGTGCGAAGGCGTCCCGATGGATACTGCTAAAGAAGCCCTCCGTTTGGCTGCCCAAAAACTCCCCATCTCGACCAAATTCGTCGTCAAAAGAGATTACATCGAAGATTAAAAGAATAGAGAAACAGTCATGAAAAACCAAATCGTTTTAAAAGAGCTCTCGACTGCCGAACTAAAGGAGAAACTCGATACCGAACGCGATATGTATCAGAAGATGCTGCTGACCCATGCCGTTTCGCCGCTCGAGAACCCCAACAAAATCAAAGAAAGTAGAAAAAACATTGCCCGCTACCTCACCGAGCTTCGTGCCCGTGAAATTGCAGAACAAAAATAACGGCAATATCAAATTCACTACAAGATGGAAAGAAATTTAAGAAAAGAAAGAATAGGTGTTGTCGTTAGCAACAAGATGGAGAAATCCATTGTTATTCTCGTAGAACGCAAGGTGAAGCATCCAAAATATGGCAAGTTCGTCAAGAAGTCGACCAAATTTATGGCACACGACGAGCAAAACACAGCTAACATCGGCGACACTGTCCGTATTATGGAGACCCGCCCACTCAGCAAAAACAAATGCTGGCGTCTCGTTGAAGTAATCGAGAGAGCTAAGTAACCCTACAAGAAAAAAAGAAGAAAAAGAAATGATACAACAAGAAACAAGAATGACCGTTGCCGACAACAGTGGCGCCAAGAGTGCACTCTGCATCCGCGTTTTGGGTGGCACAAAGAAACGCTACGCCTCTATCGGGGACACTATCGTGGTGGCTATAAAAGATGCCATCCCGTCTGGCAACATAAAAAAAGGAGCTGTTTCGAAAGCCGTCGTAGTCCGCACCAAGAAGGAAATCCGCCGTCAAGATGGTTCTTACATCCGCTTCGACGACAATGCGTGTGTTCTCCTCACCGCGGCCGACGAAATGCGTGGAACCCGTATTTTCGGACCTGTGGGACGCGAACTTCGTGAAAAGCAGTTTATGAAAATCGTCTCTTTGGCTCCTGAAGTATTGTAAAAAATAAAAAGAAGAAACCATGAAATTGCACATCAAAAAAGGAGATATGGTCAAGGTTATTGCCGGAGACGACAAAGGTAAGGTCTCGAAGGTCCTTAAAGTCTTCCCCGAAGCAAATAAAGCCATTGTAGAAGGTGTCAACGTCAACAAAAAACATACCAAACCCAGTGCCAAAAACACACAAGGAGGCATTGTTGACCAAGAAGCTCCCGTTCACATCTCCAACCTAATGCTTATGGATGGGAAAACTCCTACCCGCATCGGCCGCAAGCTCGATGAGAAAACCGGTAAAATAGTTCGTTATTCCAAAAAATCAGGGGAGGTAATCAAGTAATGGCATATACACCGACATTAAAAACCAAGTATAAAGAGGAAATTGTAGCCAACCTGATGAAGGAGTATGGCTATAAAACCGTCATGCAGTGCCCTCGCCTGCTCAAAATTACTTTGAACCAAGGCCTTGGCAAGGCAGCTATAGCCGATAAGAAAGTTATCGACAAAGGTATTGAAGAAATGACTCTTATCGCTGGCCAAAGAGCTGTTGCTACCAAGTCTCGCAAAGATATATCGAACTTCAAGCTGCGCCGCGGTATGCCCATTGGCGTCCGCGTCACCCTGCGTGGTGAACGTATGTATGAGTTCCTCGAGCGTCTTGTGACTGCTTCTATCCCTCGTATCCGCGACTTCCGTGGTATCAACGACAAGGGATTTGACGGAAAAGGTAACTATACTTTTGGAATATCCGAGCAGATTATATTCCCCGAGATTGATATCGACAAGATTGATAGAATCCAGGGTATGGACATTACGTTCGTCACAACTGCCAGCACAGACAAAGAGGCAATGTCCCTCCTTAAACAATTCGGCTTACCGTTCAAGAATCAACAAAAATAATAAGTAATGGCAAAAGAATCAATCAAGGCAAGAGAACGCAAGAGAGCCAAAATGGTGGCAAAGTATGCAGCCAAGCGCGCCGCTCTGAAGGAAATCGTCCGCAAAGGAGACCCCGAAGAGGTTGAAAAGGCAGTTATTGCCCTTCAAAAGCTGCCTAAAAATGCCTGCCCAGTTCGTATGCACAACCGCTGCCAGCTGACAGGTCGCCCCAAAGGCTATATGCGCCAATTCGGCATCTCACGTATCAACTTCCGCGAGATGGCTGTTGCAGGACTCATCCCTGGCGTTAAAAAAGCAAGCTGGTAGTCTAATTGTAACGGTAGCTTTGCAAGTTGGAAATAACCAATACTACAAAACTTAAAATCAAGACAACAATATGGTAACAGATCCCATCGCAGACTATTTGACCCGTATGCGTAATGCCATCGCAGCCAAACATCGTGTGGTCGAAATTCCTGCTTCGAAATTAAAAAAAGAGATAACCAAGATTCTCTTCGAAAAGGGCTATATCCTGAATTACAAGTTTGAGAACGAAGGTAGCCATAACCAAAATATAAAGATTGCACTCAAGTATCATCCTGTGACGAAGATGTCGGCTATTTCTGAATTGAAGAGAGTCTCGTCGCCTGGTCTCCGCAAGTACGTGTCGGTCGACGAAATGCCGCGCGTCCTTAATGGTCTCGGCATCGCAATCATATCTACCTCAAAAGGCCTCATGACCGACAAAGAAGCTCGTTCGCTCAATGTTGGAGGCGAAGTTCTGTGTTACATCAGTTAAAATAACCAAGGAGATTAATAATGTCAAGAATAGGTAAAATGCCAATCAGCCTTCCTAAAGGCGTTGAAGTCAAAATCTCTGACGATAATGTTCTCACAGTTAAAGGACCTCTCGGAGAACTCACCCAGAAAGTAAGCCCTCTCATTGAGATGTCGGTAGAAGATGGTCACCTCCATTTCACGCGTCCCGACGATACGAAAGAGCATAAGGCCCTACATGGCCTTTATCGTGCCTTGGCAGCCAATATGGTCAAGGGCGTTTCTGAAGGTTTTAAGACCGTTCAAGAAGTGATAGGTGTCGGCTATAAGGTTCAGGCAACAGGCAACGTGTTGGAGATGGATCTTGGCTACTCTCACAAAATTTTCCTCGAGCTGGCTCCAGAAATTAAAGTCGAAACAGTCACCGAGAAAGGTAAGAACCCGACCATAACAATGACCTGCTGCGACAAGCAGATACTTGGTCAGGCTGCAGCAAAAATCCGTTCTCTCCGCAAGCCCGAACCCTACAAAGGCAAGGGTATCAGATTCCAGGGCGAAGAAATTCGTAAGAAAGCTGGTAAAGCTGCTGCTAAATAAAAAATGAAAGCCTAAGCCAATAAAAAGAAAAAAGACATCATGGCAACAAAGAAAGACATAAGAAGAACAAAAATCAAATTCCGCATTCGTCATAAGATCAGCGGTACGGCCGAAATGCCCCGTCTGACTGTCTTTAGAAGCAATAGCGAAATATATGCGCAGATAATTGACGATGTCAAAGGTGTGACACTGTCCGCAGCCTCGTCTCACGAGAAAGGCTTCGAAAAGAGTGGCACAAAATCCGAAGTGGCCGCCAAAGTTGGCAAATTGCTCGCAGAACGCGCAGTGGCCGCTGGAGTTAATACTGTTGTATTTGACCGTAATGGTTACCTCTACCACGGCCGTGTAAAATCGTTGGCTGACGGTGCCAGAGAAGGTGGATTAAAATTCTAACAAGTCATGGCAGAAGTAAACATTAAAAGAGTAAAATCGAGCGAAATAGAATTCGTTGACCGCCTTGTGGCAATCAACCGTGTTACGAAAGTGACCAAGGGCGGTAGAACATTCACATTTGCAGCCATCGTAGTAATCGGCAACGAAAACGGAGTGGTTGGCTATGGTCTTGGCAAAGCCAAGGAAGTTCAGGCCGCCATCCAAAAGGGTGTCGATGATGCAAAGAAAAACCTCATTAAGGTCCCTGTCCTTAAGGGTACTATTCCCCACGAGCAATGTGGCAAGTATAGCGGTGCCAAAGTCTTCCTCAAACCGGCAGCTCCTGGTACTGGTGTCATTGCTGGTGGTGCTATGCGTGCTGTGTTGGAAAGCGTTGGAGTTAAAGACGTTCTCGCCAAGTGCAAAGGCTCCTCGAACCCTCACAGTGTCGTAAAGGCTACCATCAACGCTCTGCTTCAGATGAAGGACCCCTATATGGTTGCACAACTCCGTGGCATTTCGCTTGATAAAGTTTTCAACGGTTAAAATAAGGAGATAGAAAGAAATGGCAGATAAGAAATTGAGAATCAAACAGGTTAGAAGCGTCATAGGCCATCCTGCTCGTCAAAAAAGAACGATGCAGGCTCTTGGTTTGAGAAAAATTAATCACACTCGTGAGATAGTTGCCTCGCCGCAAGTGCTTGGTATGATTGAGAAAGTAAAACACCTCATCACTGTCGAAGAAATCTAACCTAAAAACAAGAAAGGAACGAAAAATGAATTTGAATAATCTCAAACCAGCTGAAGGCTCAATAAAACACTCTAAACGAATCGGCCGTGGTGCTGGCTCTGGTAAAGGCGGTACTGCTACTCGCGGTAACAAGGGAGCTAAAGCTCGCTCCGGCTACCATCAGAAAGTTGGTTTCGAAGGCGGCCAGATGCCGCTCTATCGTCGCGTACCCAAATTCGGTTTCAAGAACATCAACCGCGTTGAGTATGTTGGCATTAACCTCGATACCATCAATAGCCTTGCTGAAGCCAAGAACATCACAACTTTCGATTTTGATGTCTTCAAGCAGAACGGACTTGTCTCCTCGTCCGACAAAGTTAAAATCCTCGGCCGTGGAGAGCTCAGCAAATCTATCAATGTAACTGCCCATGCTTTTTCAGAGACTGCCAAGAAAGCAATCGAAGAAAAAGGCGGCTCCGCAACAGTTATAAAGTAACGATAAGCCACAGCTCGGCCCCTATGTATTTATGGTCCGAATCTCGCAACCAAAAACAATAAACAAATGAAGAGATTAATCCAGACACTCAAAAACATCTGGTCCATCGAGGACTTGCGGAAGAGAATACTATACACCCTCGGCTTGGTGTTGATTTACCGCATAGGATCCTACGTTGTGTTGCCTGGTGTTGATCCGACCCAACTGCAGGCTCTGCAAAACCAGGGGTCGGAAGGCCTTATGGGGCTCCTCAATATGTTCTCTGGCGGAGCTTTCTCGAATGCCTCGATATTCGCATTGGGTATTATGCCTTACATCACAGCTTCGATTGTGATTCAGCTGTTTGTTATGGTTATACCCTATTTCCAGAAAATGCAGCGCGAAGGAGAAAGCGGACGCAGAAAGATGAACCAAATCACACGTTGGCTTACTGTTGTTGTCACAGCCTGCCAGGCTCCTGCTTACATAACCAATATGATGCACCAACTCGGTGCTTCATCCACTGCGCTCTATCCATTTGACGGCACTGGTCCCTCCCCGTTCTTCTGGGTCTCGAGTATCATCATACTCGTATGCGGTACATTGTTCGTCATGTGGCTGGGAGAAAGAATTACCGACAAAGGTATCGGTAATGGTATATCGCTCCTCATCATGATAGGTATCATAGCTCGCTTGCCATTCGCAATTTCTGCCGAATTCGCTTCGCGTCTCTCTGAAGGTGGTGGCTTAGTTATGTTCCTGTTCGAGATTGTTGTGCTGCTTGCTGTTATTCTACTTGTTATCCTCCTCGTTCAGGGCACAAGAAGAATCCCTGTCCAATATGCCAAGCGCATTGTTGGAAACAAGCAGTACGGCGGAGTTCGCCAGTACATTCCGCTTAAAGTCAATGCAGCTGGTGTCATGCCAATCATCTTTGCTCAAGCACTGATGTTCCTCCCCATCACTTTCATGGGATTCTCTGGCAACACCGACTCCAAGTTCGCTATGGCATTTGCTGACTTTAACGGTTTCTGGTACAACCTAACCTTTGCCATATTGGTAATACTGTTCACCTACTTTTATACCGCCATCGCCATCAACCCCAATCAGATGGCCGACGATATGAAAAAGAACGGAGGCTTCATCCCTGGGGTGAAACCTGGTAAGAAAACAGCAGAGTATCTCGAGAGTATTCTTTCGAGAATAACCCTTCCTGGTTCCATATTCCTTGCAATTGTTGCAATTCTGCCTGCCATTGTCCGTCTGTTTGGTGTCAACACCCAGTTCGCTCAATTCTATGGTGGAACCTCGTTGCTGATTCTTGTCGGTGTTATCCTCGATACCCTCCAGCAAATAGAGAGCCATCTGCTTATGCGCCATTATGATGGTCTGACCAAAACTGGACGCATCAAAGGCCGTTCTTCAATGTCTATTTAAGAAAAAGAAATGATTTTACTTAAGACAAAAGAAGAAATAGAACTCATTCGTGATAGTGCCTGCCTCCTCGGGAAAGTTCTCGCGGAGGTGGGTCGTCACATACGTCCGGGCGTAACAACATCGTACTTGGACCGTATTGGGGAGCAGTTCATACGCGATAATGGTGCTATCCCCCTGTGCAAAGGTTACGAAGGTTTTCCTGCGTCTTTCTGCATATCGGTCAACGATGAGGTTGTGCACGGCATTCCTTCCGACCGCTTCCTCAACGAGGGCGACAACGTCACCATCGATTGCGTTATAGACCTCAATGGCTATGTCAGCGATTCGGCTTATACGTTCCCAGTTGGAGAAGTATCTGACGAAATGAAACGGCTGATGAAGGTAACCAAGGAATCTCTCTACATAGGCTTGAACAAGTGTAAAGAAGGCAACCGTATCGGCGACATTGGAGCAGCAATCCAGCAGCATTGTGAGAAAAACGGGTTCTCTATTGTCCGTGAGCTCTGTGGGCATGGAGTGGGCTTCAAAATGCATGAGTCGCCAAATGTTCCTAACTATGGTGTCCCATCAACAGGGCCTCTTCTTAAAGAAGGTATGGTAATAGCCGTTGAACCCATGGTCTGTATGGGTTCAAAAAATGTCAAGTTCTCAAAAGTTGACGGCTGGACCTGTACCACCAAGGATGGTAAGCCCGCTGCTCACTATGAACACACGGTAGCCATAACCAAAAATGGGCCCGATATTCTCACGACTTTTGATTTTATAGAAAACCAAATAAACTAAAGGTAAGTACATGGCAAAACAAGCTTCAATCCAACTCGATGGAACCGTTATCGAATCGTTAGGCAACGCAATGTTCCGTGTGGAATTAGAGAACGGACATCAAATCATTGCCCATATCTCTGGCAAGATGCGTATGCACTATATCAAGATTCTTCCTGGTGACAAAGTGCAGATAGAAATGTCGCCATACGACCTTACCAAGGGACGTATCACTTACCGACACAAGTAGGCCACTACGATAAGAACAACAGATAAAACCAACAAACAATGAAAGTAAGAGTTTCTGTCAAAAAAAGATCCCCCGAGTGCAAAGTTGTGCGTCGTCACGGGGTAGTCTACGTGATTAACAAGAAAAATCCAAAATTCAAACAAAGACAAGGTTAACAAACCAATCAAAACAAAAGAACAAATTAATTTATGGCTAGAATTGCAGGTATTGACTTACCCAAGAACAAAAGAGGCGAAATCGGCCTGACCTACATCTACGGCATCGGCAGAAGCACCGCCAAGGAAATCCTCGCCAAAGCCGGTATCGATGAGGGCAAGAAAGTTCAGGACTGGACCGACGACGAGCAAAATGCTCTTCGTACCATCATCAACGATGAGTACAAAGTAGAAGGCGCCCTTCGCTCGGAAGTACAGATGAACATCAAGCGACTGATGGATATTGGCTGCTACCGTGGCATCCGTCATCGTCTTGGCCTACCGCTCCGTGGTCAGAGCACCAAGAACAACGCTCGCACTCGCAAGGGTAAGAAGAAAACAATCGCTAACAAGAAAAAAGCTACCAAGTAACATCAATGTAGCAACGCGAACCGCGGAATACCTTAAACTGAACAAACATTACGAAGCGGTCGCGTAAGTAAAAAGTAGAATCAAGCACAAAGAAAAATTATGGCAAAAACTTCAAAACCGACCAAAAAAAGAGTCGTAAAAGTTGAACCTCTCGGAAGAGCATGCATCTTTGCTTCTTTCAACAATGTCATCGTTTCGTTGACAAACAATGCCGGTCAAGTGATTTCTTGGTCGTCTGCCGGAAAAATGGGCTTCCGCGGATCGAAGAAAAACACTCCGTATGCCGCACAAATGGCTGCGGAAGATTGCGGTAAAGTTGCTTATGATTTGGGCCTAAGAAAAGTTAAAGTCTTTGTTAAAGGACCAGGTTCGGGACGTGAATCCGCAATCCGCGCTATCAATGGCTGTGGCATAGAGGTTACCGAAATTGTCGACATCACCCCGCTGCCTCACAACGGCTGCCGCCCCCCCAAACGTCGTCGCGTCTAATTCATCATCACCTTTTACCAAAAAAGATTAAGAAAAAATGGCAAGATATACTGGTCCTAAAACCAAAATTGCAAGAAAATTCCACGAACCGATATACGGTCCCGATAAAAACTACGAGAGAAAACCTTACGCTCCTGGTATGCATGGCCAAAGCAAGCGCCGCAACAAAGTCTCCGAATACGGCACCCAGCTTCAGGAAAAACAGAAAGCCAAATACACCTATGGTATCCTCGAGCGCCAATTCCGCAAACTCTATGCCGAAGCCTCTCGCCGTGGTGGTATCACTGGTGAAGAACTGATGAAACTCATAGAGGCTCGTCTCGACAATGTGGTCTATCGTCTTGGCATCGCCCGTAGCCGTGCTCAGGCTCGCCAGCTCGTCTCTCACTGTCATATAGCCGTCAATGGCAACGTTGTCAATATCCCCTCCTATTCTTTGAGAGAAGGCGACGTCGTCTCTGTCCGCGAGCGTTCCAAATCGCTCGAAGTAATAACCGACTCGCTCGCCTCGCGTGCCAGCAACTACCCGTGGCTCGAGTGGGATGGTGCAACCCTCTCTGGTAAATTCGTCAGTTACCCGCAACGTTCCGACATCCCCGAGAACATCAACGAGCAGCTCATCGTCGACCTCTACTCCAAGTAGTAGCTAAAACGCAGAGCCTGCAGCTAAGGCTCATCAAAAAACAAAGAAAGGAACAAAAATGGCAATATTATCATTCCAAAAACCCGACAAGGTGGTCATGCTCGAAGCCGATGATTTTCGCGGCTCGTTCGAATTCCGCCCACTCGAACCCGGCTACGGCATCACCATCGGCAACGCTCTGCGTCGTGTGCTCCTCTCGTCGCTCGAAGGATTTGCTATCACTTCGGTACGCATAGAAGGTGTCGACCACGAATTCTCTTCGCTCCACGGAGTGGTAGAGGATATGACCGACATCATCCTCAGCCTAAAGCAAGTCCGTTTTCGTCGTCAGATTGAGGAGGTGAACTCCGAAAAGGTGTCGCTCGAAATCCTCGGCCAAACCACTTTCATGGCTGGCGACCTCAATGCTCACCTCAACGGATTCCAGGTACTCAACCCCGACCTCGAAATCTGCCATATGGAACCCTCCACCTCCCTCAAAATAGAACTCACCATCGAGAAAGGTCGTGGCTACGTTCCTGCCGACGAAAACAAGAAACCGACCGACCCCATCGGTGTCATCGCTATCGACTCCATCCACACCCCCATCAAGAACGTCAAGTTCGAGGTTGGAGACTATCGTGTCGAGCAACGCACCGACTATGAGAAGCTCACTTTCGACATCGAAACCGACGGTTCCATCCACCCCAAAGAGGCACTCAAAGAGGCCGCCAAAATCCTCATCCAGCACTTCATGCTCTTCTCTGATGAGCGTATCTCGCTCGAGGTCGAGACCAAAAAGGTGCAAGAGGAGTTCGACGAAACCACGCTGCACATCCGTCAGCTGCTCAAAACCAAGTTGGTCGACCTCGACCTCTCGGTGCGAGCCCTCAACTGCCTCAAAGCTGCCGAGGTCGAAACACTTGGCGAGCTCGTCGCTTTCAACAAGGCCGACCTGCTCAAGTTCCGCAACTTCGGCAAAAAATCGCTCACCGAACTCGAAAACCTCGTGGCTTCGAAGAACCTCGAATTCGGTATGAATATTTCAAAGTATAAATTAGATAAAGAATAAGACAAAGATATGAGACACGGTTGCAAAGTAAACCACCTTTCAAGAACTCACGCCCACCGCGTGGCTATGCTTTCCAATATGGCCACCTCGCTCATCATGCACAAGCGTATCGAGACCACATTGGCCAAAGCCAAAGCCCTCAGAGTTTATGTAGAGCCTATCATCAACCGTAGCAAAGAGGACTCTACCCACAACCGCCGCATTGTTTTCAGCTACCTGCATAGCAAAGAGGCCGTCAACGAACTCTTCCGCGAAGTGTCGCAGAAGGTCGCCAACCGTCCTGGTGGCTACACCCGCATTCTGAAAACCGGTATCCGTCACGGCGACAACTCCGAAATGGCCATAATCGAGCTCGTCGACTACAACGAGAATATGCTCAAAGAGGCCAAGACGAAGAAGGCCAAAACCACCCGTCGTGGCCGCGGCAAGAAAGCCGAAACTGCTGCTCCTGTGGCCGAGAACACCGAAGCTACCGAAGTCGCCTCTACCGAAGCCCCCAAGGCTGAGTAATCTGGCTCGATACAAAATAGCAGAATCTCGATACGGTGCGACCCGCAAAGCGGGCTGCACCGTATTTCTTTACCATCCCCGTCTGAGCCCCAGCTGGCGGCCAAAACCAATGCAATCTGCCAGCGAGCAACCTGCCACAGATGATAAAAAAACGGCGTGGTTGCACTTTTTTTTCGATTTTCTAAAAAAAAATCGTATCTTTGCACGTTTGTTTGTTTGCTAAAAACAAGCGAAAAGAGTAACAAAATATATAAACATAAAATTAATAATCTATTATGAGTCAAATCATTGGAATTAGAGGACGTCAGATTCTCGACTCGCGTGGCAACCCCACTGTCGAGGTCGAGGTGTTCACCGACCAGGGTGTAATGGGTCGTGCAGCCGTGCCTTCGGGCGCTTCGACCGGCGTCCACGAGGCTTGCGAGCTCCGCGATGGCGACAAGAGCCAGTATCTCGGCAAAGGCGTTCTGCAAGCTGTCAATAATGTCAACACTGTGCTCAACGAGGAGTTGCAGGGAATGTTTGTCACCGAGCAAAAATCTATCGACCAAAAGATGATAGAGCTCGACGGAACCCCCAACAAGTCGCGTCTCGGCGCCAACGCCATTCTCGGCGTGAGTCTGGCTTGTGCCAAAGCCGCTGCTCAAGAAACCAACCAGGAGCTCTACCGCTACCTGGGTGGTGTGGGTGGACACACCCTTCCCATTCCCATGATGAACATCCTCAACGGTGGCAGCCATGCCGACAACAGCATCGACTTCCAAGAGTTCATGATTATGCCCGTCGGAGCCCCCACCTTCACCGAGGCTTTGCGTATGGGTGCCGAAGTGTTCCACAACCTCCGTGCCGTGCTTAAGAGTAAAGGTATGAGCACCAACGTGGGCGACGAGGGCGGCTTTGCCCCCAACCTCGGCTCGAACGAGGAGGCCCTGATGTGCATCATCGAGGCCATCGAGAAAGCCGGCTACCGCCCCGGCGAGGACGTCTACATTGCCCTCGATGCTGCCGCATCGGAGTTCTACCTGCCCGAAGAGAACGTCTATCACCTCAAATGGAGCAGCGGCGAAAAACTTACCCCTGCCCAAATGAGCGACTTCTGGAAAGACTGGGTGGCCAAATACCCCATCATCTCTATCGAAGACGGCATGGCCGAAGACGACTGG
Source organism: Bacteroidales bacterium (assembly GCA_017479385.1). Classification (GTDB taxonomy): domain Bacteria; phylum Bacteroidota; class Bacteroidia; order Bacteroidales; family P3; genus Colimorpha. Next base: position 152,515 of record JAFVCE010000013.1, read on the forward strand.
GACGGTTGGCGCCTCCACACCGATGCCATCGGCGACCGCTGCCAACTTGTTGGCGACGACCTTTTTGTGACCAACGTCGAGCGCCTTCGTATGGGTCTTGACCGCAAGGTGGCCAACTCTATCCTTATCAAACTCAACCAGATAGGCACCCTCACCGAGACCATCGAAGCCGTCAACCTTGCTCTTCGCAATCGCTACACTGCCATCATCAGCCACCGTTCGGGCGAGACCGAAGACACCACCATCGCCGACCTCGTGGTGGCCATGAACGCCGGCCTCATCAAGACAGGTTCGGCCAGCCGTACCGACCGTATTTGCAAGTACAACCAGCTTATGCGAATCGAAGAGAGCTTGGGCGACCAAGCCTACTACCTGGGCCGCGACTTCAAATTTGTGAAATAAAAACGCCCAATCGGCGTGTTCAGAACAACCAACCGCGGCGCTTCCCAAGGGGGAAGCGCCGCGGTTTATTATAAAAAAAATTGCCAATTCCGAAAAAAAATGTAAATTTGCAAATTGTAATGATATTGTGAGAGAGCCTGTGGCGAAAGAAAGTGTGGAGTATATTAACCAACATATATAACTGTAAATCATATATTTATGCGTGTAATAATTTCGAAAGATTACAACGAGATGTCTGTTTGGGCTGCCAACTATGTGGCCCAAAAAATCTTGGAATTCAATCCCACAGCGGAGCACCCCTTTGTCCTGGGCTGCCCCACTGGCAGTTCGCCATTAGGACTCTATAAGCATCTTGTCGAGCTCAACCAGCGCGGCATTATCAGTTTCCGCAACGTGATAACATTCAATATGGACGAGTATGTCGGCCTCGACGTCAACCACCCCGAGAGTTACCATAGCTTTATGTGGACCAACTTCTTCGGCCACATCGACATCCGTCCCGAGAACGTACACATTCTCGACGGCAACGCCCCCGACCTCTTGGCCGAGTGTGCCAACTACGAGCGCATGATTACCGAAGCCGGTGGAATCGACCTCTTTATGGGCGGCGTGGGCCCAGACGGCCACATAGCCTTCAACGAGCCAGGGTCGAGCCTCACCTCGCGCACTCGTATCAAGACCCTTACAACCAATACAATACAGGCCAACTGTCGCTTTTTCGACAACGACGAATCGCAGGTGCCCAAACAAGCCCTCACCGTGGGCGTTGGTACCGTTATGGACGCCCGCGAGGTACTCATTCTCTGCAATGGTCCAAAGAAAGCCCGCGCCCTGCACCACATGATTGAAAGCGGCGTGAACCATATGTGGACCTCCAGTATGTTGCAGATGCACCCCCACGCCACCGTGGTGTGCGACGAAGAGGCCACCGTTGAACTCAAAATAAGCACCTATCAGTATTTCAAAGATAAGCAGCAGATTGAAGGCACAGTAGACCGCTATTGCCACATTTTCGATTAACTATGACCACCTACCGCAACCTCACTAACGCCGAGATAACCCGTCTCGAACAGCTGGGCAACTTTGCTGCCAACTGGCAGCAGGTGCGCGTAGCCGACCCCTTTGTGCCCGAATGTGTGCGCAACAACACCTTCGAGGGCGAAGTGGCAATCGGCTCCCTAACTATCGCTCGTACCGCCGACGGCGACCTCGAGTTGCCCGAAGGGGTATACAATTCGCTGCTGCGCAACGTCACCCTCGGCAACCACCCCACTGTGCACAACGTGCGCCACCTTTCGGGCTATACCATTGGCCACAACGTGCTGCTTTTCAACATTGGCGAGATGACCGCCGCTGCCGACCCACACGCTGTGGCTTGGCTCGAACCGATGAACGAAAATGGCGGCCGCCGCATTCTGCCTTTCGGCGAGATGACGGTGGGCGATGCCTACCTTTGGGCACGCTACCGTGGCCGTACCCGCTTCGTAGAGCGCCTCGAGCAGTTCACTTTCGACCTCTTGAGCTCGCCCCAAGGCCGATATGGCAGGGTGGGGGACTGCTGCACGATTAAGAACACAGCCACGCTGCGCAACGTCATAGTGCGCTCCGACGCCACCGACCCCACACGTATCGACACCTGCCTCGCGCTGACCGATGGCGTGGTGGGCCTCGGGTGCCGACTCGAGTTCGGCGTGGTGGCCTCGCGTTTCCTGCTCGGCGAGCATGTGCACCTTGAGTTTGGCCTGCGATTGAACGACACCGTGGTGGGCGACAACTCCACTCTGGCCCGTTGCGAGGTGGGCAACAGCATTATCTTCCCCGCCCACGAGCAGCACCACAACAACTCGTTCCTCATCGCCGCCCTCGTCATGGGGCAAAGCAATGTGGCCGCCGGTGGCACTATTGGCAGCAACCACAACTCGCGCACCGCCGATGGCGAAATCAGTGCCGGTCGTGGCTTCTGGCCCGGCCTTTGCTGTTCGTTCAAGCACTCCAGTCGCTTTGCCAGCTACTGCCTGCTGGCCAAGGCCGACTATCCGGCCGAGCTCGACATTCGCCTGCCTTTTGCGCTGGTCAATAACAACACGGCCCTCGACCGCCTCGAGGTCATGCCGGCCTATTGGTGGCTCTACAATATGTATGCCATGGACCGCAACAGTCGCAAGTTCGCGCAGCGCGACAAGCGTGTGCACAAGGCTCAGCACATCGAGTTCGACAACTTGGCACCCGACACGGCCGAAGAAATACTTGCTGCCATCGACCTCTTGCATTCGTGGGATAAAGGCGAGTCAGAGGTCGTGGCCCACGGCATGGAGAAGAGCCACCGCCCAACCATCATCCTCAAAGCACGCGAAGGCCTCAAGGCCTACGCCGATATGTTGCTCTACTATGCCATGAAGACACTCGTTTCGGCCCACGACGGGCAGCTGCCGCCAGCCGCTTTGGGCGCTCAGCCGCGCGTGACGGAATGGGTAAACATTGGCGGGCAGATTGTGCCTAAGGCCGACATAGACCAACTCATTGCCGACGTCGAGAGCGGCACAATCGGCAGTTGGGAGGGCGTCAACGCCCGTCTCGACGCCCTTTGGGCTGCCTACCCAGCCCAGCGCGCCGCCCACGCCTACGCCATAGCCTGCCGCCTCGAGGGGGTGCAGACAATAGATGAGGCGCGGTGGCAGACGCTCCTTGACCGCTATGCCGACCTGCAAGCCTATGTGGCTGCCCAGGTTAAACTAACCCGCAGCAAAGACGATGCCAACCCCTATCGTGCCATGACCTATTTCGACGCCGAAGAGCGCGCCGCCGTCATGGCCTAGCATAATCCTTCACCCATCGGGCACCGCTCGCCCGAGGGTGGGGGAGTAGTGGGCTTCGGGCTGTTAATAACTTGTTCATAGGACGATGTTAATACGACCTTAACCCCTCCTTAACCCGACTCTGACCCCAAACTAAAAAACTCCAGAAAGTCTGGAGTTTTTTTGTTCGCGGGGCCCGGATAGTCCGGGCTTTTCGTGGGGGAGTGGGTTACTTTGCCGTAGGCAGAGTGTAGGTGGTCAGTATTGGGCGGTAGTCGTCGGATGCTGCTTCCATCCATAGGTCCCAGTCGTCGTGGCTTGCAGCTTGTTCGTTAAGCAGGTAGAGCAGCCCCTCGGAGGTTGCGTTGAAGTCGGTCGTTGAACTTTTGCTGGTTATGCCGTCCTGCGTGTCGTCAATAAGAAAGCAGTTCTCGAACGTGCAGGTGCCGCTTTTGCTGCCGTAGAAGCTGCGGTGTGGGGTCGTGAGCTCGTAGCAGTAGCAGTTTCGTATGGTGCCGCCGGTCATGTTGCCCACAAAGCCGCCATCGGTACCCATGGTCCCGAGGCGCTGGGTGTGGGGGATATAGGTGTAGCAGTTCTCGATAGTGCCGCCGGCCATGCTGCCCACTATGCCGCCTATGGCTGTTGCAGAAGCGTCGTTGATAAGTTGCAGGGCGACAATATCGTTGTCGACATAGCTGTTGCGAATAATGGCCGACGCGCCCGACTGTTCGGCCACCAAGCCGCCTACCAGGTTGCCCTTCAGCAAGGCTGACGAGCTGCAGTGGTCTATTGTGCCCTGGTTGGTGTGGGCAATGCTGCCCACGTGGCCGTTGGTGAATATGCTGGCCGTTTCGCCCAATGAGCAGTGCTCGATGGTGCCGGTGTTGGTGTTGTTGTAGACTATGCCTCCCCACGAGGTTGTGGAGGTCGTGGTATAGGTGGTGGCAAAGTAGCAGTCGCGCACAGTGCCGGCGTTGTTGTAGCACACGCCAGCCACGTTCTGGGCTTGGGTAACGGCCATCTGCGTGGCGGTGTAGCAGCGCTCGATGGTGCCGTTGTTGGTGTAGCAAATGCCGGCCACGTTGCGGCTGGCGCCTACCGCCATCCGTGCCTTGCAGCCCGAGCCGCTAATGGTGCCGTTGTTGGTGTAGCAAATGCCGGCCAGGTTGCCGTTGTCGTGGGTTATGGAGCCATTGCCAGCGTGCAAAATCTCGCAGTTTTCGATAACGCCGTTGTTGGTGGCGCAGAAGGGGGAGAAGGTGCTTCCGCTCGATGAGGCGTTGCGTTTAACAACAATGCCGCTCACTGTGCCACCCTCGGCAATGGAGGTGAAGAGCGGATAGGAACTGTTGTTGGTAATGCCTTTGACGTTGCCGACGGGCACGTTGGCGTAGTCGCTCAGGTGGCCTATGAAGTCTCTTATGCCCTCCCAGGGTTGAGTCGAGTTGTTGAGCACGATGTCGGTGCGCATAAGGCGGAAGTAGGTGTCTTTCGTCACCTCCTGGTTGTTGATGTATACTTTGCCGCCCACGGGGTTGTTGAAGCAGTCTTGCAGGTATTTGAGGTCCTTGTAGGTGTAGATTTTGAAGGGGCGAATGGCGTCGCCGTTGCCCACCAGGCCGGGCGTTGCCTCGCCGTCGCCCGACTTGACCCACTTGCTGATGCCGAACGCGTTGATGTAGGTTATGCCGCGGCGGCGAATGGGCACGGGGAGGCTTTTGGCATATTGGTATTCGTCGGTGGTATAGACGGTCATGGTGAGGTCGTAGTCAACAGCTTGGTTCTCGCCGTTTGAGGCTGGCAACACAAGGTAGAAGCTGCGCAGCGAGTCGTGGTCGAGCAGCACCCCGTCGCCACAATCGATGGTGATAGTATTGGCGTTGCCACCCACAGGTTTGGGGTTGGCGGTGTTGTAGTCTTTAACATTGAAGAGGCCCGCGATGTTTTTGCTCGAGGTGAAGACGATTTTCTTCACCGTGTGGGGGTCGGAGTTGTTGAAGAGCTGGAAGCGCGCAATGCCACCCAGGGCGTAGAACTTGAGGTTGAACTTTGATTGGGGGTCGTCGTCGCCGCCATACCAGGCCACCATTGGGTAGGAGTTTTGGGCAAAGGTGTGGTCGGTGCGCAGCGGCTGCTCGGTAGGCAGGTTGATGAAGACCTGCGAAAAGGTGTTCGAGCTGCCACCATCGCCTTTGATGATGTTGTCTTTGTTGTAGGGGTAGAGGCCCAGAAACGCGGTCGAGCCTTCGGGCAGCGAGGTGACGAAAGCGGCGTTGTAGATGTCGAAATCGGTGCCTGCGTCGGGAATTTTGAGCCAGCCGTTGTTGCCCTCGTCGCCCTCGGTGGTGAGGTTGGAGCCCATGCTTATAAGTTCGCCAAACTCGAAGTGGATGTAGAACTCGTCTTGCAGATAGACTTTGGTTGTGTTCTGGTCGGTGGCGGGCTGCTCGATTTCGGAGGTGAAGTCGAAGTTGACGTTTTCGACATTGTGGTGGCAGGCTGCCAGCAGCAAAACGAGGGCTACAAGTATCGGTGTTACGAAGCGTTTGTTCATGGCGAGTGGTGGTTGAAAGTTTATTCCCAGTAAACGGCGTCGAACTCGCCGTCGTTGGTATATTCGGTTACCTCCTCCGACGTGCGGTAGTTGAAGAGTTTCTCTTCCTCGGAGTTCTGGTCTATGTCGAAGCCTACCGAGGCAGCAAAGCCACGCTCGGTGGCGTAGGTGTAGCACTCTATGGTGGGTCGCGAGTAAGGTCGTTTCATGGCTTTCAGAGTTTTACGATTTTTTGAATGGTTACGCCGAGTGGTGAGTGTACGCGTAGGTAGTAGGCGCCCGAAGCGCGCTGGGTGAGGTCTATGGTGATTGTGGGTTCGCCCTCGGCAAGGTAGTCTTGCAGGCGGCGGCCCTCGGTAGAGTAGAGTTCGACGTGGGTCATGCCCTCGGCCTCGACGGTGATGGCGTCGACCGTCGGGTTGGGGTAGACGCTGACGCTGAGCTGCTGGGTTGGGGTAGCAATGGGTGTGTGCGGCTCGTCGTTGTGGGTCACCGTGTCGGTAAAGGTCAGGGTGAGCGTCACAACGCTGTCGCAGCCATAGAGGGTGTGGAGTGTGTCGGTAAGGGTGATGGTGGCCGAGCCGAGGCTGTCGACCGTGGCTTGGAGCAGCTGGGCCTCGGTGCGCGACACGTGGAAGCCATAGCCCGTGTAGGACTGGTCGACGTAGGCCGAATCCTCGAAGCGAGTCTCGGCACCGTGGTGTATGCGGATTATGGCTGCCACGGTGCTGTCTACCATACGAGTGCTGTCTATAACAGAGTAGGTGGCCACGGTGTTGTTGGTGTAGACCGTACCGTTCCATTCGGCGCTCTCGCAGCCGTCTACAATAATGCTGTCGCCAGTCACTGGCACCAGGTCGGGTTCGCCAAAGAGCGGATAGCCATAGTTGCGGTACTCGAGGTCGCTGCGCCAGGTGCGGTAGTCGCCACCCTGTTCGTTGTGGTTGCGCACCCAGATGTTGAGGGCCTGGGTGAGGTTGCGAGCGCCGTCGACTCTGCGGTCGAGCACCACGTGGTTGGTGCGTCCGCTGAAGGTGGCTGTGTTGTCTATGGTGGCGTTGAGGCGGCGTGTGCCAACGGCGACCTTGGCGTCGGTAGCAGCGTAGTAGTTGTTGGTAGCTGCGGCGTTAGTGCTGAGCACAGCGCCAACAGCACCCGACGAGGTCTGGCCGTCGATGTCGCCAAACACATAGTTGTTTTCGATAAGTGTGTTGTCGGCATAGCCCACCACGCCACCAACACGTTGCGAGCGGTGGTCGGCCACAAAGCGTATGTAGTTGTTGGCCACAACCGAGGGGTTGCCGTCGCGTTTGGCGCGGCGACTGGCCGGGGCTGTGCCGTCGAGATAGCCAGCCGCGCCGCCTACGTAGAGGCCTTCCATGCGCGAGAGGTTTCCAACGCCGTTGTTCTCGATTCGGGTCGAGGTGCCGTAGCCCACCACGCCGCCACAGAATATGGCGTCGCCCAAGAACTTGACGTTGCTGGTGTTGCCACTGATGCGTGTTTCGTCGGCTTTGCCCACCATACCGCCACTGGTGTAGTGGGTGGTGAGGAGGCTGGTGTATTTGTCGTCGAGCGGACCAGCGCCACCGTTGCTCTCGACTTTACAATCTGTGATTTCGGTGCGGTAGGTGTAGGCGGCTATGCCTCCCACAAATTGTGAGCCGTGTACCACCTCGGCCTCGAGGGCTATGTTTTTGATTTCGGCCGAGTCGAGGAAGGCAAAGAAGCCAGCATAGTCCATATTGGGCTCGTTGACGATGATGTTGCGGATGGTGACGGGCGAAGCTGCGGGGGTGGTAGTGGCCTCGTCGCTGCCAACGCCAATGAAGTGGCCGCGGAAGCGGTGTTGCGTGGTGCCAACGGGGGTCCAAAGGTGGTTGCGCATATCGTAGCCCTCGGCCTTGTCGTGTAGGTAGACGTTGTTGAAGAAGAACGAGCGGATTTGGGTGTTGTTATGTCCGTTGACAACGCTGATGAACCATGCGAGGCCATTTTCATTATATATATGCACGTCGCCGTTATAGGCGGTTACGTAGCCGGCCTTGGTCGAGGGGGCTTGTGCGGCGTCGTCGACGGTGTAGGACGGCACTGTTGGGCGCGAGGTGTAGTTGTATTCGGTGCTGTAGGTGGCGCCGGCTTTGGCGGTGTCTCTTATGGCGTTAACCCAGTAGGAGTCGGGACCGTAGTAGGCAGTGACGCTGGTGCTGCGGGCCGGCACAACGAAGGTGGTTGGGCTGGCATAGTAGGGGTCGAAGTCCCACATTATGAACTTGTTGTCGCCCAAAGCGCGAGTGGCGAGCTGAATTACCTCGCCTTCGCAGAAGAAGAGGTCTTCGAGTTCGTGGCGGTTTTCGTCAACCTGCTGGTAGATGTAGTCGTTGTCGGAGCCATCAATTTTGGCCGAGATGGTGCCTTGGGTGCGGTCGGTCCACACCATGGGGGTGATGGTGATGGCTTTGTAGTAGCGTGTGCCTTTGACGATGGTGCTAACTGTGTTTTCGGCCGAGGGAGAGAGCTTTTCGCCCGAGGCTACAACGTTGTCTTTGCTCGTCCAGTTGGCCTCGGTAGAGGTGCGTGGGCTTGGGGCTTCATGGTATTCTTCCTTATAAAATCCAGGCTCGATGCTGGTAGAAGTTGACTTGTTGAGGGTTATTTCGATTTGTTTCTGCAGTTGGCAGCCGGCCACATCGGAGGCGGTTACGGTGTAGTTGAGCACCTTGATACGCGATGTGTGACCCATATCGATATGGCTGGTGGTGAAAGTGTCGGCAATGGCGTATCGGTAGTTGGTGTAGTCGTGTTTGTCTATGTTGTTGTCCATATTGATGTTGGTGCCGCCCTTGACTTTTGCGGGATAGGTGTTGTCGTCGTCGGTCCAATTGTATGTGTAGGGGAAGAAGCCGCCCATGACGCTGTAGACTATGCGCTCGCCGCCAGCGGGGCAGGTGGCTTGGTCGTCGGGAAGGTATTGCAGCACGTCTGTAGGTGTAATGTCGCTACCGGCAATGAGCGGAGTTGACGACGCCAACTGGTGCTGGAAGGTGGCGCAACGGTGCAGATACATGGTGTTGGGCTCGATGGCTTCGGTGAAGAGGGTGCGGTAGGCTGGGTTGTCGGGTATGAAGTTTCTGGCATCCATGGCTTTTTGCAGTTTGGTGCCAGGGCTGCGTACAATCTGAATGGTATCGCGCAAAATGCCAGTTATGTTGCCAATTTCGCCGGGGAACCATTTGCTGATGCCAATGCGGGTGGTGGCGGCAAGGTCTTCGTCGACAAGGATGACGTCGCTGATTTGGTCGTCTTTGACAATTTCGTCGCTCGCGCCCTTATAGGTGCGATTGAGTAGAACGTTGGCTTGAAGCTCGTTTTTCATTGCGTCGGGGTCGAACTGGTAGCGCAGGTTCTCATCATCTTTGTTTTTGTAGAAGTCGAAGTACTTGGTGTTGGCCACCGTGGTGCCGCAACCTGTTGTGCTGATGGTTTGAGGCATGATGTAGTTGTCGGTGATGAGTATGCGCGACGTTTTGGCCGAAGGCTTGATTTGCAGTATGCCTTGGTCGATGTGGACTGCGCCGTTTTGCGGATGGGCTTCGTGATTGTTGTCGAAGGCGGCCTCGGTGTTGTGGGTGATGGTAATGTTGTTGATGAGCGTGACGGTGGCGCCTTGCGAAATGCAGAATGCGCTGCCAGGCCCCACATAGTCGGTGCCGGTGCGGTAGCCGTTCTGGCCTGGAACGTAGCCGTTGTAGTTGTTTTCGATATCTACGCCGTTGAGGAGCTCGACATTGGCGTGGTCGGTGACTTGTAGTATGGGTCCGAAGGCAACATTGGTGTCGGCATATTTCTTGCCGTTGTCGTAGGGGTTGTAGAGCTCTGGACCGATGTTAGTACGACTCCAACCCATGCTTGACCCGTCGAAACTGATGTTCTTGGCAGAGAATTTTGCGTACTTGCCTTTGACCTCGATGAGGGGGCCTCGATAGACACCACACTCGCCAGGTAGGTCTTTGTGGTGGCCGAAGTAGCGGATGATGGGGAGTGGTGTGTAGTCGGTGCCGCTAATGGCGAGTTCGGCTATGTTGTCGGTGCCATCGATGACGTATTTATCCATAATGGCAATGACGTCGCCCTCTTGGTAGATACGGCGGATGGCCGTGTAGAGGTTGTTGACATATTTTGTTGGGCGTTTGCCGATGTCGGGGTCGTTGAAGTCGGTGGCTGGTAGCCAGTCATATTCGTAGCTGTCGTCGTCGCAGTCGCAGTTGCGTCGGAAGTGGTCGGTTGAGGCTACGTAGATGGTGTCGCCATTTCTGCGTACTTTGACGTTGAGTGTGATTTTGAATTCGGTTAGTTTTGAGCCGGCTTCGCTGAGCATGGTTAGAGTGGCTTTGCCGACATAGCCTTTCTTGTCGACATCGGGGTAGATGTTTTCGCCGTTGAAGTGGAGCGTGGCTTCGAGCGCTGAAAGTCCACGGCCGTCGAGTTTGCCGAGATGGAGACCACGGTCGGCGACGTAGCCCTCTTTGTCGACGTGGCTGAGGTCGATAGCCACAGGGGCGGAGTAGGCTCCAGCGCTAATTTTTTCTGAGGTGCTGAGCGAGGTTTTGCTGTCGCGTGCGGCAGAGAGGAAGTTGACTGGTTCGTCGACATAGATGATGGGCCAACCTATGTTGTTCTCGATGTCGCTCGAAATGTTGTCGGTGGGCCATATGGTGAGGCCGAATAGGTTGTTGTCGGCCGAGGCGATGATTACGTTGGTGTCTTCTACCAAGATGAAGCGGTTCGCGGCTGGAGCCACGTCGGTGGTTTGCAGTTCGCCGCTACCGTCGTCCTGGGTGGGTACCCAAGTTATATCTTTGATATATATATCGCTCGATTCGAGTGTGGCAGGGAGTATGATTTTGCGGGTAAAGGTGTTGCGTCGGCCTTCGTTATAGATGGCGAGTACTTCGTCCTCCATGTCGCGGAACTCTTCGATTATGGTCGAGATGGTTACCACCACGTCTACATTGCCTATATCGACAGGTGTGCGGACGCCCCCTTCGAGCGTATATTCTTTGAGCGAGAAGGTTACGGTGCCGAGCATGGTGTTGCTGAAAGTGGAGTCGTAGAGCATGTAGAGGTTCATCTCGGGTTGAGTTTGCGAGTGGTCGGCTACCATGGCCGAAGCGTAGTTGGCGTTGATGCTGACGTTGGCGTTACCCGAGAGTATGGTTTGGCCGGTGGCTGTGATGGAGCCAGGCAGGGTGGGGTAGGTGTTGCCAAAGTTTTTGCCCGAGGTGAGCAGTAGGCCGAAAGTGCCATTGGGGTCGTTTGCAATGGCGTCGACATCGACCAGGGCGTTGGCAGGCACGCCCGTTTCGAGGGGCAGCACGCGCCATTGACCGTTGGCACTGTTGTCGGGGTCGTAGGGATATTGACCATAGTCGTGCCAGTCGCCGTTGGTGGCGTCGTGGTTGATAACGTTGTTCCAGTTGCCTGGGTCCCAAGTGACGTCGGTGAGAGTGAGGTTATTGTTTTCGGTGCTGAGGGTAATGGCTCCATCGAGCTCGTACCAGTGTCCGTCCTCGGTTGGTGGCAAGGTGAGTACGGCCGAAGCCATAGAGAACTTATATTTCTCGCCATTACGCTCGAGGAGGAGTGGCTTGTTGACTTCGGGGTCCATCTTTGGAGAGCTGGGGTTAGAGTGAGCCAAGACCACGGTGTAGCGTGTGCGGCGACCGTCGCCTACGGCCCAAACGCGATAGCTGCTTTGGTAGTTGTGGTAGGGCAATTCGCTTTGATTGCAGTTCTCGCCAGAGCAGTTGGTCCAGCTGACTGAAGTGTTGTCTATCGCGCCGCCAACGCCGTTGCCCAGTTCGTTCTCTGTGTTGCAGTCTGAGAGAAATCCGCCGTCGGTAGTATTACGAGAGTTAGAGCCGTTGGGCACTTTGAAGCGGGCGGTGACCACTGCATTGGTGTTGGGTTCGGCTTCGAGGAAAGCAAATCCGCGCACCAAGCCGTATACGCCACCGGTCTTGTCTTGATAAGAGGCGAGTTTGTCGGGATACTGCACGTCGATGTTGGTGCCGTTGTTGACCAAGATAGCGGTGTAGCGATGGTCGTCGGTGTTGTCGACATAGCCAAGCTTGGTGCAGATGTCGCGCGTTTCGTCGCAGTTGGTGCCGGCGATATTGTAGATGTTTTGGCGAGCGGCTGGCACAAAGCCAGAGTAGCCTGAACCGCTGAAAGCACTCGAGGGGTTGAGCTCGTCTTCCCAGAAGTTGAGGTAGATGATGTTCGAGGCTTGTTGCTTGAGGCTGGCCACGTTGTAGCCCCAGAAGTTGACGGTGTCGATGCGGTTGATGGTGTAGGGCTGACTTTCGTGGACCGAAACGGCTTCGTTGGCACCGATATATTGGATGACGGTGTTATGAAGTAGTAGGGCGTCGGCACGTTGGATGGTGGTTATTTTGCGAGTGGCATCGCAGTCGTTGCCAAGCACACCAAAGTTGCGTATCTCGATGTGGCTCCACACGTCGCCACCATTGGCAGAGGTGCCAGAGCCGATGATGGCTTTGTTGATATCCATCACGTAGTCGCCCGAACCCACCTGACCTGTATTGTAGCCGTTGCCGTCGATGAGAATCATGTTCTCGCCACCCCAGAAGCCTTGTTTGTCGAAGTTGGCGTTACCCGAATTTTCGCCCCAGTTGGCACCGCCGTAGATGGAGTAGTCGAGCGAGAGTCGGTTTTTGGCGAGAGCGGGCACGTGGCCAGCCACTTCGTTGCCGTCGACGATGTGGGTGTAGCCCGGCTTGAATATCGAATAAGCGTTAGCCACGCCGTTGTATGTGTTGGTCCATACTGGCGAGGTCTGCACAGCATCGTAGCCTACGTTGATGAATACCGAGCCAAAAATGTTGCCGAGGTAGCCTCCACCGTAGACCGGGCTTTGGACATTGCCGCCCGTGATGTTGATGATAGATGAGGGACGGAGGGTGGTTTGGTCGTAGGTGGTGTCGCCGCCCGAGATGTATTGGTGGTTGCTGTAGCATTCGCCCATCGACATCTCGTCGCCATGGCGGTAGCCGTCGCTAACGTTTTGGCTGCCGCCGTATACGGAGCCCACCACAGTGCCACCATCCATGTTGAGGACTTTGAGACCATAGATTATTTGGTTTCGTTCGCCTGCGCCACCAGCAAAGATGTTGTTAGCCACTGTGCCACCATGCACGTTGACCAATATGTATGAGTAGTCTTCGGGATTGGTGTGGGCTGTAGCTAAGGTTTGGTTGGTGTCGGCCACCATGCGGTCTGTTGCAGGGTCGGTAATATAGAAGCGGGTATTGGGGTCTTTCTCGTATGTGAAAGTGGTACCCAGATTGCCACCACCATATATGTTGTTGGTTACGTAGCCGTCGTTGAAATTTAGTTCTACATACTCGTTGTTTGGGGCGGTGAGGGCTGCTTTCGATGCGTATACGTCCTTGTTGTAGTAGGTAGCTTCGTGGTCGCCGTTGCCTGCGCCATATATGTTTTTGTAACGGCCGGAGTTGACTTTGACTATGCTTTTGAAGACGTTGCCCGTGAAGTCGTTGCCACCGAACACGTCGACCACGCAGTAGGTGCTCCCATCGTCTACGCCATTGAGGTTGACGTTGGCTGTGCCTTTGACGTCAGAACCCCAACAGCCGCCGTACAGTTCGTCGAAGGTTTTGTCCCAAGTGGTGTAGGTGGTGATGTTGGTGTTGTATACGTCGCCACCGCGGCCACCCCCATAAACAGAGGCGGTTGCAACGTCGGCAGCATGGTGCAGGTCGACGTGGGTTGCCCCAGTGACGTTGCCGCGACGCGGTTCGTCGAGGTCGCGCCAGTAACCTTCGCCTCCACCATACACGATGCCAGCGATATAGGCTCCTGTGCTGGTGCTACACTCTTGGTCGTCGAGTATGACGTGCGTGGCACGGCATTGACCCATGCGACCACCGCCGTAGACGCTCGACAGGATGTGTCCGCCCCAAATGTTGACGTTGGCCGAGTCGACCACTGGTTCGCCCGTGGTGTTGGTGGCAAGGCGAGTTGCGTAGTTGGGATTGGTGGCTCGGTGAGCTTCGACGGTGTCGGAATTATCGTGTTTGAAGTTGTATACATCATATTGGCCATAGCCCATTATAGGGTAGTCGTAGTATCCGTTCGAGCCGCCATAAATGTGGTGGACATATCCGCCAAAGACGTCGACACGTGTTTGGTCGACAGTGCCGCTGATGTCGTTGCCACCATATACATAGTTGATGCCATATTTTTCGCCATCACTTGGTGTCGAGGTTTCGACAATTTCGATGTATGCCACACGGGGTTCTTCGCCCGAGGGTGCTGTTATATCGGCCATATTGCTGCCACCAAAAATACTGCCAAGCACGGTTACAGAACTCGAACTGACTTTTACATGGGTCGAAACGTTAGAGACTGTGGGCCCACAGGTGGGGGTGACGTCTTTGGTTTTGGTGCCCATATTGCCTGCATTGCAGCCGCCAAACACGTTGTTGACGGTTCCGTTTAGAAGTACGATGTCTGGCACGCAGTTCTGCATATCGTCGTGGTTGTTGCCGCCGAAGATGGTGCCTACGTAGTTGTTTGTTGAGTTGAATTCGGTGTTGAGCAGTACAGTGACATCGGTCGATACGCCGACTCCGTTGCCACCACCGAACACGGTATCGATATATCCGCCGGTGGTGTGTATGTCGATGAAAGCCGATGGCTGGGTGGGACGGTTGTTGGGGTCTTCCATACCGCAGGCTTCTATGTCTTCGTATTCAGGATGGGTGCCGTCGTAGTTGTAGGCACCGTTGCCGCCGCCATAGACACTGGTAATATGAGGTGTGCCAGTAATGTTGACGTAGGCCGAAAAACGGGCTGTCCATGAGCCGTCCTCCTCTTTGTTGAGTGCAGTACCATTTGAGGCCTTGAATTGGCCTGGGTCTGAGTCGTCGACCGAGGTGTATGCACCAAAATTGGCAACTTTACCAATGCGGTCGTTGCCGGCAAAGAGTGCACCTTCGATAGTGGCGTCGCCGAAGATGTTGAGGTACGACAAACCGTAGATTTTTGCCATGTTGCCGCCTCCGAATGCGTTGCCCTTGATTGTGCCGCCTTTCATAGAGAAATGGACAGAACCTTCGCGGATTGGCACAACGATTTGGGTCTCGATGTCGCCAGTCTTCTTTGCCACTTTGGCTTTCTCGTCGTAGCCCACGTCGGCCAGGTTGGCTCCGCCATAGACGTTAGCTCCAACCGTACCACCTTTTATATATATATTGGTAGCATTGTGGGTTGGGATGAGTTTGTCGATATGGTCGCCATAGGTGTCGAATGGGTCGTTGGCATTGTCTTTGAAGAGGATGCTCTCTTTGTAGCGCACGCCTTCCACGTCGCTTATTGTTTTTAGGTCGTTGCAGTGGTAGTATCCGTTCGAGCCGCCGAAGAGGTTGGTCAAAATGTATCCGTCCTCCAACACGACGTATGTGCCGCCAGCATTGTCTACCGAACCTACGTCGCCACTAATGTTGCACCCACCAAATACGGCGCCAATAGTGCCTTGTGTGAGTTTGACGAAAGTTGAGTGTTTAACATTGGCCTCGCGGCAGCCGCCATATAAGTAATCAATGTATACTTCGTTAGACTCGACGTTGACGAACGTTCCGACCTTGGTGGGAGCGTCGTATTTGGCATCGGTGAAGTCGGTTGCTATGCCTGCGAGTACAGCGTCGCTGTTCATATCGCCTGCATTGCCGCCACCATAGACAGACCCAATGCCGCCCGATTGGAGTGCCAGCTCCGGCCTAATGGCCATCGCGGCACGGTTGTTGCCTCCAAAGAGAGTGCGAATGTTATACAGACCTTTACCACCAACCCATGTCTTGGGGTTGACGCTGGAGGGGTCTGCCATATCAGCAACTGTGGCGTTGTGGAATACGCGCTCGCTGCCTGTGCCAGTGTGGATTGTGAATTGGGCACTGCTGGTGATAGAGGCGCTGTTGCCACCGAGGAAGCAGGTGTCGACTGTGCCACCGGTGACATCCATAATCACCTTCGGGGCGTCGACCTTGTTGCCACCACCAAATAGGTAGCGCACTCCATATTCGCGGCCAAAGCCACTGAAGCGGGTGTTGACAACATTGTCGGCGGTTGCAGGCTTGGTCCCGGCAACGTTAATAGTAATGGCACCACCATCGGCAATGGCTCCGCCAACATTGTTGCCACCAAATTCGGCATAGACGGTGCCATCTTTTTGCTCAACGACAATAGAGTTGCCTGTGCTGGCAGTGATGAATGCGTTTTTAGCGCCTCCAAAAAGAGAGTCGACTCGAGCGTACTCGCTCCCCATCACGACCCTGGTAGCTACTATAGCGGGGATTGATGTTCCGGCATCGAAGGCTTTTGTTTCGACAAGGTTCTCGTCTACCTTTTCTTTGCCTTTGAACCACACGCTGCCGCCAAAGGTACTGGCACTCACGGTTTGGTAGTTGTAGAAACCGTTGCCACCGCCATACACTGAGCCGATGAATATGCCGTTGCTGGTGGTGTTGAGGGTGTCGTGCGAGCCCTCGACGCCAATCAGCACTTCAGACTCTCCGCTAACGGTGCCGCTAATGTCGTTGCCGCCATACACGGCGCTGATGGTGTCGGCGTTGTGTATTGTAACTTTGGTTCCTGTGCCAACGTCGGCCATACGGCCACCACCGAATACTGCGCCAGCTATGAGTGGGGCGTTGATGGGCTCGGTTTTCACTATGGTTTCGAAGTCGGTACTAATTTTCAGAGTTACGCTTTGCGACTGCGAAGCGCCGTTGTCGTAGGTTACGGTGACAATAATGGTCACGTTGCGCTCGGCGTCGGGCAGCGAGATGCACTTCACTATGGCTGGCTGGGTAATGTCGTTGCCTGCAGGGGGGGTGATAGAGACATATCGCTGGTCGGCACGACGCTCAAGTACATACTGCACGTTGGTGATGTTGGCCGTGGCAATAGTGGCGTCGACTTTAGCGGGCTCTGAGCCTGCCAGCAGGTTGTAGTCGGCATCGTAGTAGTGGTTTGTGAACACGGCGTCCTCGTCGTTGTTGGTGCGCAGTCTCCAGTTGAGTAGGATACCGAAACGCTTAGTCTCTTCGCGGTAGTGGTAGTATTTTGGGGTGATTTTTACGGTGCCTGGGGCAAAAGCGTGGTTGAGGTTGGTGCTTTCGTTATATTTAAGCGTGCTCTTATCGAGAGAGACACCTGTCAAGCCAACGTCGGCGAGGGTAGGAATGGAGGCTGGGTGAACGGTGAGTGTGGTGTTCATGACGCGCACGCCACTTGCGCCACTGCTTATGTCGAGTCCTGGACAGCTTGTGGTCGGGAACGAGCAGGTTGCGTCTGAGCAGATTTGTGCTTCGGGGGTGTTGTACGAGTCGCACGACATATTCTCCCACGTTGTTCCGTCCCATTGAATCCAATAGTATGCGGCAGAGTCGATAGCGGTACCGTCACCTTTGGTGTAGGTGTAGTTCTCTTGCATGGCAGCGCCAAAGTCCCAGTTGTACCATTCGGTAACCGAACTCAGGCCGTCGCCGATTTTAACCTTCTCGACAATTAGTTTCTTGCCGGTGCTTTGAAGGAAGTAGCGGTAGCCGTCCCACTCTTGGTAGTAGGAGCCGGTCGAGCCAGTGCGAAGCCAAGCGCAGTAGGGGTCGAACTCTGTGGTGTTTGTAACCTTGATGGCCGTTTTGTCGAGTTTCAGGTATACAGTGCCGGCGGTGGTGACGTAGGTGGAGTCTTTGGTCTTGTTGTATGCCGTAGCGGGTTTTTCGTTGTCGAATACTTGGTAGGTGGTCAGGTCGGTGCCAGTCCACGGGTCGGAAGAGCCAGCAGGGTGTATTTCGTAGTAGAGTGTGCCATTGGTGAGTGTATACATAGTTTGCGCTTCGGCAAACTGGTAAATTTGCAGCAAAAACAGTGTGGTCAGCGCAGAGAGTAGGGCTCTATTCAGCCTTGTGGCGCACTTTGTTTTTGGTTTATATGAGCGTTTTGTCATGTTAAAAAGTTGGCGCAAACGTTTGACTCACTTGTAGTTAAGCCAATCGCGCAAAGTTTGGTTCAAACTGCAAAGTTACACTTTTTTTTATATTTGCGAGTTTTTATATATTAAAAAATAAAATTTGTATTTCGGGCCGTAATTCGTAAAGTTTTTGTATCTTTGCAAAGTCGCACACCATGCTGTTGCGACACGTATTGTTATGGCTATCAATACCATAGCCACTGATTAAGTGTACGAAAACGATGACTAAAATGACTCATATCGAACCAATCGACCGGTACTCCTCCATTTTCGGGGAAGTTTTGCTATGCCACCGAGTTCTCTCGTCGCTCTGTTTGGTAACGGTAGTTTTGGTGCTTATCGCTCCCACAGTGGGTTATGCCTGCAACGAATGGTCCGGCTTTACCAATGGCGACAAAAGCAGAGTCGACATCTATGGTGGCAACACGGCTATCACCACAGGTGGCTATGTTGCAATGTTAGCAGAATGAATAAGATACAAAAGAACGCTATAAGACTACTATGATAAATCTTCGCAATACAGCAATAACAAACAGGAAAACAGCGCTCCACCTGCTGGGATTGTGCCTCGTGGCAACAATCCTATGCCTTGACACCCAGGTTCAAGCCCAGGTGCGAATAAAGGGCAACATATATGGCGGTGGCAAACTGGGCAATGTGAGCGAAAGTACCTCGGTCACCCTCAAGCAGTCGGCAGCCATCGTCTATGGTAGCGTCTATGGCGGTGGCCGCGGCGCAGAGGAAGACGTAGATATAGCCCTTGTTGGTGGCAGTACCCAAGTGCTTATGAGCGACGGCCATGTGATGCACAGCGTCTACGGCGGTGGCGAATTGGGCTCCATTGTTGGCAACACTTTAGTGACCCTCAGCGGTGGCAAGGTGGGCGTCGATGAACCAGAGTTGGATGACGGCTATGTTTTCGGTGGCGGCAAGGGCTCAATGGCCGACCGCTACCTGGCCACAGTGCGCGGCAACACCCACGTGGTGATGAGCGGTGGCTATGTGCACAACACCCTCTTCGGCGGTGGCGAGGTGGCCTCGGTAGGCATATTCGAGGTGGCCGACGCTGCCGACGCTGAGAACGACATTGTGAAGGGCGAACCCATCAGTTGCACCTCAGGCGGCAAAACCCTCGTGGAAATAAGCGGTGGACAAATAGGCTTACCAGCTGCCACGTTGCGCAACGACATAGGCTATGTCTTTGGTGCCAGCATGGGTGTCTACACTCAGCCCGACGCCGAGCACACAGCCGAAAACATCAATCTGACCAGCCGTGAAAATGGCTTAAAAAACGCCATCTATGGCTATGTGGATAGTGCCGAAGTGCGCATCCGCGCCAATGCCTTCATCGTTGGCGCCGTATGGGCTGGCAGCGAAAATGGCCAGGTGTTGAAAAACAGCGGAGTGCACGTCAGCGGTGGCCAGATTGGCTGCGGTTTGGGCGAGACAGAACGCTACGATCGCAAACTGTGGCTTGAAGCCGAGGCAGCCGTGCGTGCTAACGACCCCTCGCGCATCAACGCCATTGCTGATAAGATGCCCGAGTGCGAACACTGGCCTTATGGCCGCGACACCATCATTGCCGACAATGCGACCAAACATTATCTGCCATACGACATATATGCCTATGCTGACGGCGCTACCGACGCCTCTGGCAACCCCGGCGATGGCCATACCTTTTTTGGCAATGTTTTTGCCGGTGGCTCTGGCATTTACCCCTACCGCATATCGGGCAAGACCCACGACGGCCTGAACGACTCGGTGTGGAGCGAGTGGTATAGCTTCCAGGGCCGAGTGCGCGGCGACACGTACCTTATTATCAGCGATAGCGCCCACATCCTCACCTCTGCCTATGGTGGCTGCGAGATTTCTGACGTGATGGGAGACTGCTATGTCAGTATGACTGGCGGAACCATCGGCCTGCCACGTTCTTTCGAAACTATCGTCGCCCGTCCTGTCTCCTGCAATCTCTACGGGGCAGGAAAAGGCGACCAGCGAACCCATTTTAACCAGTACACCAACGTGCGCGATGTGCACCTCTCGGTTACCGGCGGCACAATCTTCGGCTCCGTGTTCGGTGGTGGCGAAGATGGCCACATTCTGCGCGACTCATATGTGTCTATCGGCGGCGACGCATGGATAGGCACATTCGGCACTTCATATTTCGATGGTAACATCTTCGGTGGTGGCCGCGGCTTCTCGGGCGAAGCCCTTACCGCTGGCAGTGTCGGCGGCAACGTCAGTATCGATGTCACCCCCAGCGCAGGCAATGAGGGCTACCCCCATATGTTGGGCTCTATCTATGGCGGCGGCCGCCTGGCCTCGATTGGCACCTACTTCGTGCAACCCGATAACCCCAAGTACGGCGTGCTGCAAGAGGGCGACTCCGACCACGGTAACATAACCATAACCATTAGCGGTGGCACCATTGGCAACGACCTCGAATATGTCTATGCCCCATCGGGCAAACTCAATACAGGCAATCTGGCCCGAACCAAGTTCTACGACAACAACACCCTCGAACACACCATGGGTGGCAATGTCTATGGCGGCTCCATGGGCCGCCTCACCGGTTTGGTCGATACCACCAACTGGCTCTGGCCGTGGTTAGCATGGGCACGCTCTACCACCATCACTGTCACTGGCGGTACTATTAAGAGCAACGTCTATGGCGGTGGCGAGCTCGGCGCGCTCGAAAAAGCCAGTGCCATCACCATCAGCGGTTCTACCGTTATTGGCACAGAGGTCAAAGATGAGGGGGGCAACACCATTTATACCTATGGTAGCGTCTATGGCGGAGGTTACGGCACCATTCTCGAAGAATACGAAGAGGCTGCCTACTCGCATTGGGCTCCGCCTATTGCCATTGCCGGACGCGTCGAAGGCAACACCAGCGTTACAATCACCGGTGGTCAGGTCTTACACAGCGTTTATGGCGGTGGCGAGGTGGCCTCGGTCGGCATTCATGCGCACGGTCTTCCAAGCGATAACCCGCCATTCATCGACTGGCACAACGACTTCAAAGTCCAACCCGACGGCTACGAAATGAATTTTGACAACACAGACCGTCGCTACTTCTACTACGCTGTCGATGATGACGACAACGATATGTCTAAACCCCTCAGCCGCGACTACATCAAAGTCACTGGCGGCGAGTCGGTTGTTACCATCGGGGGCACTGCCCGCATTGGGCGCCGTCTCTCCCCGACCCAAATCGAAGATATGTATGCCGACGCCGACCACACACGCTACAACCTGCTGCAGTCGGAAGGTATGGTCTATGGCGCTGGCAAGGGTGTGGCTGGCCTCAACTATAGCCACTACACCTATGTCGGCTCTGCCGAGGTCAACGTTCTCGGTCAAGCCTCCATTCTCGGCTCCGTTTTCGGCGGTGGCGAGAACGGCCACGTGGTGGGTAACACAGGGGTTACCATCGGGTCAACATCGGTACAAGGTGCTACCGACCCCAACCCCGGAGCCCCCGTCGACTACCCCACCATTGGTCGCAACGTGTCCCCATCCGAATATTTCTCCGAGTACTTCTCGTCGGGCAGCGGCGACGAGCTCTATTTTGGCAACGTCTATGGCGGTGGGCGCGGTATCGACATCTCTGCCTCGACCAAGCACCATAGCCTCACAGCTGGCCGTGTCGAGGGCAACACCAAGGTTACCCTACTCAGTGGCCGCATAACCCACAACGTCTATGGCGGAGGGTCGCTGGCCTCGGTCGGTATCGACCGCCACCCCTATTCGGGCAAGTCCGAAGTCGTCGTGGGCGATGCCTCCTATGCCGACGGCTCTGCCCACATCGTCATTGGCCTCGACACCATTACCGATAACAACGAGGCAGCACTCTTTGGCAACACCGCAGACTACTACAAGGGCCAGTCTATCAGCTCCAGTGTCAAGGTGCCAGACCTGACCTACGTCCAGTTCGAAGCGAGCGACCCCACACTCACCGATAAGTATCGTCGCTACTACTTCCGCCGTTTTGCTGGTCGCAACGAGGGTCGAGTCTATGGCGGCGGCCGAGGCAACTCGGGCGTGCCCGACGACGATGCTTCGCGCGAGTTCACCGAGATGGCTTTCGTTTCTAACGCCTTTGTCACCATCAACAACGGTGCCAAAGTGCGCGGCTCGGTCTTCGGCGGAGGCGAGAATGGCCACGTGCGCCAAAACACCGACGTCAAAATACTCGGTGGCCGCATTGGTGTGCCCCTCTGGGCACCCTACACCTTGCCCTCAACCACCGACGATGGCACCACCATCTGCGACCCGTCGGCCAGTGGCGCCAAACTCATGACCGACGCGCAATACTATGCCATCGACTCTACCTACGACCACTGGGAGAGCGACAAAGGTGTTGGCCCTACCATCTATCGTGGTAATGTCTATGGTGGTGGCCGTGGTGTCAGCCCTGTCCGTATCACCAAAGGTGGCGGCGAGGACGAGGTTACAGTAAGCCTCACGGCCGGGCGTGTCTATAGCAATGCCACCGTCAACATCAGCGGCAAGGCTCGTATCTACCACCACGTCTATGGTGGTGGTTCGCTGGCCTCGGTTGGCGATACCGTGTCCGACATCATCACCGCCGACCTCACCACCGACCTCCGCAACGAGTATGCCACAAAGTACCCCAACTACACCCCCGAACAGTTCACCAAAGGCGACGTCTTCGACATACTCGGTTACCGTATATGCAACCCTAATGTCGACAACCCCATCAAGGTCTATGGCTACGATGGCAACTGGCTCGACAAATACGTCATGCCCACCGACGCAGAGTGGGACGCCATCAAGGGTGACCTCGACGGCAAAAACTACATTCTCGAAGCTGCTACCGATATGGGCGAGAGCTTCGACGAAGCCGAACCCGACTTTGCTAAGAAAACTCACCTCAACCTTACGCGCGTACAGCACGACTACAACGTTGGCAGCGCGCTCTATGGTACGGGCATTGTCACCATCACCGTCAATGGTGGCATCATCGGCACCAACGGCATAAACGAAGGCCGTATCTACGGCTCTGGCCGCGGTATTGCTGGCGACGCAACCAACCTCTACACCAAGATGGCCTTTACCCACAACGTCAACGTCAATATCGAAGATGGCGCCGACATTCGTGGTTGTGTCTTCGGCGGAGGCGCCAACGGCCACGTAACCCAAAACACCAACGTCGTTATGACTGGTGGCGTTGTGGGAGCACACCTCACTTTCGAGGAGCGCCGAATCGACGAAACTGGTGCTCCCATCCACCGCATCTACCGTGGCAACATCTACGGAGGAGGCCGTGGTGTCGACTCCATTACCAACCACAAACACCTTAGCCAAACAGCCGGACGCGTCTATGGTAACACTCGTGTCGAGGTTACTGGTGGCTTGGTGCGCCACTCTATCTATGGTGGCGGTTCGTTGGCCTCGGTGGGAACATTCGAACTCTACGATGCCGCTGGCGACGACTCTGACCTCAAGCACATCTATTACCGCAATTCGGGTGTGGCCACTGTCATAGTGGGTGGCCAAGCTCAAGTGGGCCCCAGTCGTGCCGACGTAGCACCTACCAACTTCACCGACCTCACCGTTGCCGAGCAAGAGGCTTTCAAGGCCCACCTAAGCACTGCCGACATCGCTACCAAGAAAACCGAACGCGCCACTCCCAGCGACGCCGCCCTCACCGACGCCGAGTACCTCAAACTCTATATCGATACCTGCTTCAAATATATAGGTACCAACGAGGGCATGGTCTTTGGGTCGGGCCGCGGTGTGGCTGCCTATGGTAAGGATGTCGACTACGACCGCGACTACGCCGAGGCCGCTTTCACACGCCGCACCATTGTCGTGGTCAAGGACGACGCCGAGATTGTAGGCTCTGTTTTCGGTGGTGGCGAAAATGGCCACGTTAAAGGAAATACTCATGTCTATATTGCTGGTGGCATAGTGGGTGGCATACCGCTCCACGGTTGCACCTCGATACATCACGATTTGGGCTCGCACAGCTGTAGCTACACTATCAGCGACCCCAAGTCAGAGTACGACGGCCTATCGATAGCTCTGCGCCACGACGCAGACGACCTCGAGAAGGACGAGAGCGAACTGCGCGAAGACAGCCACGGTGTGGGCCGCATAATTTGGCGTGGCAACGTCTATGGCGGAGGCCGTGGCGTTGACCACGACCAAGAAGTCTCTATCGATGCTGGTTTCTCTTCGTCGGCAGGTCGTATCTATGGCAATGCTCATGTTACAGTGATTGACGGCAAAATCTACCACTCGGTCTATGGTGGCGGCTCGGTGGCCACAGTCGGCACTTTCGAAGAAAATACCGACGGCGAACCACAAGTAATGAAGCGCCAGTACAACATTGGCAGCAAGTCTTTCGCTCGCTCCGACTATCACTTCACATCTGGCGACGACAAACAGATGGTGCTCAACAAAAGTGCCATCACCATTGAGGACGATGGCGACGCTACCGAAACCGTAGACGGCATATACTACTACACCACAGGCCTCATCACCACAACCATCAAGGGTGGCGAAGTGGGCATTACCGGCCGCAACGAGGGCTCTGTTTTTGGCGCAGGTCGAGGCATTGCCGGCACTGCCACCGCGCAGGTTACCCACCTCGCTTTCTGCAACGCCACACAAGTCAACATCGAGGGCGGCACCATAGCCGGCTCGGTCTTTGGCGGTGGTGCCGACGGCCACGTGCTTACCGATACCAAGGTCAATGTATCGGGTGGCATTGTTGGCACCAAACTCACACTGCTCGAGCGACAAACCGTCGATGGCGGTGGCGAGCACATCTACCGTGGCAACGTCTACGGCGGAGGCCGTGGTGTCGACCCTGTCATCAATGGCAGTGGCCTCAGCCAAACGGCCGGACGCGTCTATGGCAACTCCGAGGTTGTGGTTACCGGTGGCACCATTCGCCACGGCGTTTATGGTGGCGGCTCGCTGGCCTCGGTCGGCACCTTCGACATAGTCAACTACGGCACCGGCTGCGACGACGAGTATATGGAAGGTAAATACAAAGACGTGTATCCGGCCGAAAAGAGTTTTGGCTGGATAGATATGCCACTCTATTTGACCCACATCTACCACCATCGCCCCAGCATCGGCGAGGCCAACGGCAAGCCTACGGGCAAAGCCACCGTCACCATCAGCGGTGGCCGCATTGGCCCATTGGCCGAAGACCTCGAAGAGTTTACCGACGACGATGCTAAGCTCTTTGTCTATACCGACGGCGACAATAATATGCACTACTATACCACCACCGCCGAGCTCTATGCTGCTGCCTCGACCGACGGCCACGGCATAGGCTCGCTGCAAGACTTTATCGACGCCAGTTACAAGTGCCTTGGCGAGAACGAAGGCTCCGTCTACGGTTCGGGCCGCGGTGTGGCCTATACCAAAGGCGAGAACGAGGTCTACGCCGAAATGGCTTTCGTCAA
Source organism: Bacteroidales bacterium (assembly GCA_017479385.1). Lineage (GTDB taxonomy): Bacteria > Bacteroidota > Bacteroidia > Bacteroidales > P3 > Colimorpha. The sequence goes on from JAFVCE010000013.1 coordinate 177,796, forward strand.
GGAGACCGAGGTCAACATAGAGGATGGCGCATTCGTGGTTGGTTCGGTCTTTGGAGGTGGCGAGAACGGACACGTCCGTTTCGATACACACGTCAATATCAAGGGCGGCACCATTGGCGGCATACCCATGCACCGCAGTGGTGTGGCCTTCGACCCCTCGGCCACTTCGTTCCAAGCCTACGCGGGCGTTGCGGCCGAGGCTATTACCCCTTTCCGCACAGGCGGTTCTAACAAAACCACCCTCAAATTCAACAACCAAGCCAGCCTCGACGAGGACGAGTTGCGCGAGAATTCGACTGGTACTGGCCGCACCATCTATCGTGGCAACGTCTATGGCGGAGGCCGCGGCGTTGACCACTCGGCCATAGAACTCGAAGAGAACTACTACTCCTCGTCGGCCGGTCGCGTCTATGGCAACGCAAATATCAATATCAGCGGCGGAAAGGTCTACCACCACGTCTATGGTGGTGGTTCGCTGGCCTCGGTGGGCAATTACGACTACCACGAGACGGGCATTAACGCTGGTTTCCCCGCAAAGCTGCGCGACACTAAGCAAACTTTCGAAATAAATGGCCTTACATATAGTATTAACGACATCAAGGGTGGCACCGTCGACCCCGCCGACACCATTCAACACTCGGTCGGCAACATCCGCATAGTAATGACCGGCGGCCAGTTGGGCTTTACCGGCATCAACGAAGGCCGCATCTATGGTGCTGGCCGAGGCATCGCTGGTGCCCGTACCAACGAGGTTACCCACTTGGCCTACTGCAATTCGACCGAGGTCTATGTGGGTTGCGAACCCGACGCAGCAGGTGCTACAACCTTGCCCGACGACTCCAAGATTAGCGTCGCCACTACCGGCACGCCCGACATTCGCGGCAATGTGTTTGGCGGTGGCGACAACGGTCACGTGCTGGCCGATACGCGTGTGGTCGTAGCCCGCGGCACCATAGGCGTGCCGCTTAGCACCACGTCCGAAACAACCTTCCCCTACAAAGACGACCTCACTGGCGAAGCCATCACTCTGCCCTATGGCGAGGCCTATACCGACGACAACGGAATCGACGCCACCACCACCTTCCGCGGCAACGTCTATGGCGGCGGCCGTGGCGTTAACCCCATCGGGTCGACGGGCAACATGAGCTTCACGGCCGGCCACGTCTATGGCAACACCCACGTCTATGTTGTGGGTGGAACCATCAACCACAACATCTATGGTGGCGGCTCGCTGGCCACGGTTGGCTTACGACTCTACAAAGAGAGTGCTTCGGCCACCGAATACACGTCGTACGCTCCCGTACTCAAAGAGGGAACGACCGACGAATACTACGACGAAGAGGGCTCCTATAAAGACAACACTACGGGCATGGCCACCATCTATGTGGGTGGCGACGCCGTGGTGGGTACCAGTGGCCTCAATAATGGCCGTGTGTTTGGCGCTGGCCGCGGTGTGGCCAGCAACGACTTCGACTCGCGTACCTATATCCGTGCCGCCGAGGTTACCATTGCCGACAACGCCCAAGTGCGCGGCTCGGTCTTTGGTGGCGGCGAGAACGGCCACTTACAGCAAGATGCCCATGTAACCATTGCTGGCAACGCCATTGTAGGCTTGGCCGTAACCACCTCCGCACCCTTTGGCAACAAGGAGTTTATTGGCAACGTCTACGGCGCTGGCCGCGGTGTGAGCCAGACCGAGGCGGGCAACATACCCTACCACGCTGGTTATGTGCGTGGCAACACGGTGGTCAACATCGATGGCGGCACCATCTACCACAATGTATATGGTGGCGGCTCGATGGCTCTGGTGGGCGACTATGGCCTGCTGGGTGACGACGACTACTGGCACGGCCTCAACTTGGTCGATGGTGCCCCCGACGGCACGCTGAAAGACGATTGTTGGCAGCTCCATGGCGGTACGGCCACAGTCAACGTGCGCTCGTCGGTGGGCTCGCCCAGCAACACGGCTGGCTATGGTGGCAACGTCTACGGCTCTTGTCGCGGCCAAGCCAACAACCCCTCTGTCCAAACACAGGACCTCTATGGCGCTATGGCCTACGCTGTGCGCACCGTGGTCAATATCGACGCCCCTACCGGCACGGTCTACGGCTCGGTTTATGGCGGCGGACAGAACGGACACGTCGACTTTGGTGGCACCACCGTCTACGTCAAGAACGGCCACATTGCTGGCAATGTCTTCGGCGGCGGACAGGGCAACATCAGCTCGCCTACCGCCGGTATTGTCGACGGCCCAACCCAAGTGCATATTGGTCTCGAGTCGCAGTTGGCCAAAGACAGCGCCAACACCGTGCTCATCGACGGTAGTGTTTTTGCCGGCAACGACACCTGGAGCTCGCCTCTGGGCGATATGCGCGTCGACATTTGGCGCACTGCTCATACTGCAAACAACGAATATCCTTTCGACGTGCCTGCAACCGAAGCCGAAATCGACGCTTTCGAGGCTTCGCCACTCACCAAGCCAGGCACCACCGACTCGCGCTATGCGCTCCACTCGGTCTATGGCGGTGGCAACTTGGCCAACGTCCTCACCGGCGACGCTGCTACCGACGACTATGCCGGTAATGCCGACAACGTGTTCGATAAACGCTACATCAACCAGCGCCTCGAACCCGCAAAGGGCACATGGCCGGTATCGACCAGGCGCAAGTCGATAGTCTATGTTCACGACTGCCACGAAAACACAATCAAGTACATCTATGGCGGTGGCCGCGCGGCCTCGAGCCGCGAAACCGAGGTAGTGGTCGAGGGCGGCCTCGTCTACCAGCTCTATGGCGGTGGCAACGGCAGCTCTAATGTCGAGGATGGCGGCGTGGCTTCGAACCCAGGCGCCGACGTGGCAGGCAACGTCACGGTCTTTGTGCGCAGCGGTGTTGTTCACCAAGTCTTTGGCGGCAGCAACAGCAAGGGCAACGTAGCAGGCACTATCAACGTCAATGTGAGCAAAACCAAAGACTGCAACGAGTCTATTACCGAAGTCTATGGTGGCGGCAACGAGGCCGAAATTGAGGCCGACCTCGAGGTCAACGTCAGCTGTGGCACAAGTTTCACCACTCTCTATGGTGGCTCTAACAAAGCCCCAATCAAGGGCAACGTCACCCTCAACGTCTATGGTGGCACGTTCGACAACGTCTTCGGCGGCTCGAACCAAGCCGACATCGACGGCGACGTCACCCTCAACATCTTTGGCGGCAACATCGTCAACGCCTTTGGTGGCAACAACACCGCGGGCGAAATTACCGGCCAAATCATCGTCAACGTCGACCTCGACGACCCCGACCAGTGCGGCGACTTGAGGCTCGACAACGTCTATGGCGGTGGCAACCAGGCCGATTACAACCCCACCAAGGCTGGCGTCAGCGTTTCGCCGCTGGTCAACATCAAGCATACCGAAATAACCAACAACGTCTTTGGTGGCGGCTTAGAGGCCAAGGTCGAGGCTTCGCCCAAGGTGCGCATCGGTGGCTTCGACGAACCCGTCAAGCTGCTGGGCAACGTCTTCGGTGGCGGCAGCCAGGGCGATGTGGGCACTCCGAGCAAAGAGTTCACCTCCACTGTCGTTATGCGTAGTGGTGAGGTGGTGGGCAACATCTTTGGCGGCGGCCTTGCCGCGCCGGTCCATGGCGACACACGCGTCGACGTGGTTGGCATCTCGAAGGTCGACGGCAATGTGTATGGCGGTGGCTACGAAGGCACCGTCACCGGCACCCCCGATGTCCACATCGGCTATACGCCCACGCTCACCGCAGGTGCGCCGCTAATCAACATCTCCTATAAAGGCAAGGTGACGCTCACCTCAACCACCGAGGGGGCAAAGATATACTACACCATCAACGGCCCGGGCAACCCCACTACTGCCGACAAACTCTATGAGGGCGCGTTCGACTGCGACGAGCTCGACGAGGTGCAGGCCATTGCCGTCAAAGACGGAATGGAAAATTCCGACGTCATTGTCCGTATTGTCGAGAAGTTGCCCGCCCCGACGGTCAGCGTCAACCCCTGCGGCGAGGTCCGTTTTGGCATCAAGACCGGCTCTAAAGTCTACTACACCACCGATGGCAGCGACCCCACCATCTCGGCCACCGCCGTCGAATATACCGACGAAACGGTGCTCATACCCGGCCCCGAAGTGACCACGGTCAAAGTCTGCGCCGAACTGCTCAACCACCTGCCGTCCAGCATTACTACCGTGACGCGCCTCGAACCTCCGACCTACACCATCGGCAGCGACGGCACCACCACCCTCACTTCGCTCGGCGCCGTCTACTACACCACCGACGGCAGCGACCCCAGAACTTCGGCCACCAAGAAGTACTACACCTGCCCATTCCACCTCGACGTCGGCCAGACACTTCGCGCTGTGTCAACCTCAAAGACAAGCCTCGTCTCTCTCGAACTGTCGGTTACCAGATAACCCATAAACACCCCAAAGCAACCCCGAGTAAAGCCCACCGGCATTACTCGGGGTTTGCATTACGCGAGCTCAGGGCAACTCTAAAAAACCGAACCACTCTGACATTTGCTTTCCCCCCGATGCCATCCCTACGCCCAGACCAAGGTCGGGTTAAGGAGGGGTTAAGGTCGTATTAACATCGTCCTTTCAACAAGTTATTAACAATACTAATCCCACTACTCCCCCTACCAAAGGCCGCTCTGGGCTCAATACTGGTCGCGCGTGTCGGTTGGTGGTGGCGTGGGGCGCCGACGCTCTTTGATGATAGACTGGTCGGCTTTGTATTCGCGTTGCTGCCCTTTCACCGGGCGGCTAATGCCGAAATAAGTTTTGTCGAGGTGGAGCCGCCGTGTGCGCAGCCCGAAGGTCTGGAAATCGAGTATCCACTCGGGGTCGAACGGCTCGTATTGAAATCGCACTTCGAAGTGCAGGTGTGGCCCCGTGGCGCGCCCCGTGGCGCCTCCAAGACCAATGACGTCGCCAGCGTTAACAGCTTGGTTGCGCTTGACGTTGATTTTCGACAGGTGGCCGTATACGGTCTCGAGCCCATTGTAGTGGCGAACCACCACGCAGTTGCCGTAGCCGCCCATGGGCTTGGCCAAGCGCACCACGCCGTCGAAGGCGCAGCTCACGGGGTCGCCCGTCTGCAGCAGTATGTCGACCCCGCGATGTGCCCGCTCCCAGCGCCAACCGTAGGGCGATGTCTTCATGCCCTGCACTGGGAAGCAGAAGCCCGTGCTGTCGGCCACCAAGCGCAGGTTCACCTCGTCGGGCAGTGCGCTCAGCGGCACCTCTTGGGCCTTGACACGATGGTCAGAGAAAGCCGTGCCATACCACAGGTGCGAGGGCATTGACAGCGCTGCCGAGTCGACCGCTGGCCGACTTTTGGGCTCGCCTTTGGCTGTGGTTGCTGCCTGCTGGCGGGCTGGTGGGCGCTGGCTGCGGTTTTGGCTCTTCGCGTCGGTTGCGGCTGTGGCAGCCTTGGACTTTGCCGTGGCGGCCTGCTGGCGTTTCGAATCCTCAATGCGACGATAGATTATCGAGTCGTAATACGACATTGATGGGCTCGAGGCGGTGGTGGCGCTTTGGGCCATGACGGGGCCTGCGGCTGTGGCCAGCAGCAGTGGTAGAGCCACCGCCATCATGCGCCGGCGCAGGCGTGCCGGCAATATGCCCCACATTTCGCGGTATTTGGCCACCGTGCGCCGCGCCAGAGGGTAGCCCTGGGTCGAGAGCTCGCGCGCAATGGCCTCGTCGGTGAGGGGGTGTGTGGGGTCTTCGGCGGCCACTATCTCGTCCATCTTTTGGCGCACAGTGTCTATGTTCACCTCGTCGCCGCTGTCGGTAACGAACGCCGAGGGGCAGAGGTCGGCCATCGAGAGGGTGCCGTATTCGGTTTGTATGTACTTGCTGTTCAGTACTCGCGACACTGTCGATACGTCTAACCCCACCGCTTCGGCAATTTGGCTCTGCTTTAGTGGGCGCAGATTATTAGTGTCGCCAGTGAGGAAAAACTTGCGCTGGTGGGCCAAAAAAAAGTCCATAATGGCGGCCAGCGTGGCGTGGCGTTGGTCGAGCAGCTGTATGAACGAGTTGGCCTCGGTCGACTTCTCGTGCAAGAAGCGGCGCGTCTCGCGCTGGGTTGGCGAGGCGCTGGGAGCGCTGTCTGCCTGTTCCATCATGGCTGCGTAGTAGGGGCTTATGCGCAGCCGCGGCAGGTGACGGTCGTTGATTACGTAACTCAGGTTGTCGCCCTGGCGCACAACGGTGGCGTCGGGTATGATGACCTGCGTGTCGCGGCCGCCAGAGGCGGCCGCAGAACCCGGCTTAGGATTAAGTCGGCGAATGGTGTCGGTGGCGGCTTGCAACTGCGATGGCGAGAGTCCCAACTCGTCGGCCACGTGGTCAAGTTTGTTGCGACAGAAGTCGTCGAAACAAAGGTCCACAATCGAAGCCGCGTGGCGCACTGGACCTCGGCCCATATCCATGCGGTGCAACTGCAGCGAGAGGCACTCTTGCAGGTTGCGAGCCCCTATGCCAGGAGGGTCCAAACTCTGCACGGTGCGCAGTGTCTGTTCCACCTCGTCGGGGGTTACGTCTATCCCCTGGCGGAACGATATGTCGTTGGCAATGAGGTCGGTGCCGCGTGTAAGGTAGCCCGAATCGTCTATCGAGCCAATGATTACCTGCGCTATTGATAGCTGTTGCGGCGATAGGTATAACTGTCCCAACTGGTCATTAAGTTGGTCGGCCAGCGAGAGTTCCGAAGTGTATTGCGGTTCGCGTTGGCGCAGGTTGGGGTCGTGCTCTTGGCGCAGACGGTAGTCGTAGTCGTCATCGTCGCCCGTCATCTCCTGCCATTCGGCCTGACTGTCGTCGACCGCTGGGCTGTCGAGCGATTCGGCGCCTGGTTGACTGCTCTCTACCTCGAGCAGTGGGTTCTTCTCGATTTCCTCCTTCACGCTTTGTTCGAGGGCAGCAATGGGCAGTTGTAGCAATTTCATTAGTTGAATTTGCCGTGGCGACATTCGTAGCTGCTGTTGCTGTTTTTGTACTTGGCGCATGGTCGAGAAAATCGTCAGATTAAAATTGAAGATTGAAAAGTTTGGAAGATTCCGTGCTTTTCAATCTTCAATCTATGGTTAATGTGGTGGTTTAGCGAATGATGTCCATCTCCTCGATGAGGTTGGTGGCGCCTGCATAGACGTCGATAACCCAAAGCATATAGCGGGCGTCGAGGCAGATGCAGCGTTGCAGATTCTCTTCGAAGTCGATGTCGCCGCTCATAGCTTCGCTGTTGCCGTCGAAGGCCAAGCCAATGAGGTGGCCGTGGGCGTTGATGACGGGCGAGCCAGAGTTGCCACCGGTGATGTCGTTGTTGGTGATGAAGCAGGTGGGCAGTTGTCCACGGCTGTTGGCGTAGCGGCCAAACTTCTTGTCGGCATAGAGCTCTTTGAGGTGCTCGGGCACGATGAATTCAGAGTTGGTGGGGTCCTCTTTCTGGATAACGCCGTCGATGGTGGTGTAGTAGTGGTAGCTCACACCGTCTTTGGGGTCGTAGGCTTTGACGTTGCCGTAGGTGCAGCGGATGGTGGAGTTGGCGTCGGGAGACATGAGTTTGCGGCCTTCGTTGATTTGCAGAATGCCGTCGGTGAAGTCGCGGTTGCCGCGGGCAAGGTTCTCTTCGGCGTTTTTAGGAACCGACTGGTTGATTTCGAGATATTTCTCGATGGCGGCACGGCCCACGGCCAACATCGGGTCGCTGTCGAGGGTCTTGGCATTGGGTTTGGCAATAAATTTTTCGAGGCTTTCGGGCGAGGTGAAAATGCTCTTGGCATAGAGGTCGTGGGCATATTTCTCGAAGTTGCCTTTATATTTTTTGTTGGCCTGTTTGAGGAAGTCGGGGCAGAGGTCGCGGTCCATGTTTTCGAACACGTAGGCGAACATGGCGGCGGTGAGGCGCTCGTCGACGCGCGCGTCGTAGTCTTTATAGAAGGCGTCCATTATGTTCTGGTAGGGGGTGAGGTCGGCGTTCTTGTCGTTCTGCAGTGAGCGGAGCATACCTTCGCCGATGTTGCGAGCGCGAAGCGGCAGTTCTGGGCCGGTAAGTAGGCCTTCGTAGAGGTAGCTGATGGCGGCCTGTGCGGTGCGGCGGGCTTTGTAGCCATCGCTGATGAGGTCGAGGGCGCGCAGGTATTTGGGGTCTTTCTGGAACTTGGCCCAGTCGGTGTATTCTTTTTCAATCTCTTTTTTTACGCCCATGGTGTTGAGGTGGGCAAGGGCTTTGTTCTGCTCGTTGCTGTATTTCCAGTAGTTGGAGCAGGAGGCGTATTTGGAGGCGTATTTGATTTTGGTGGCCTGCGAGGCGTCCATCTCTTCGCGGAGGATGTTGATTTTGACGGTGCGGATTTCGTAGCGGAGCTTGTTGGTGATGTCCATCGTTTCTTCAAGACCGTAGGAGGTGAGGAAGTGTTCGGTGGTGCCGGGGAAACCCAAGACCATGGCAAAGTCGCCGTTGTTGATTTCGCGAATGCTCACTGGTAGGTGGTGTTTGGGGTGCAGGGGGACGTTGTCTTTCGAGTAGGGGGCGGGGCTGCCGTCGGGGGCGGTGTAGATGCGGAACATAGAGAAGTCGCAGGTGTGGCGCGGCCAGGACCAGTTGTCGGTGTCGCCACCAAATTTGCCCATCGACGAGGGGGGAGCACCCACGAGGCGAACGTCGCGATAGATAACGTGGACAAAGAGGAAGAATTGGTTGCCGTTGAACATGGGGCGGACGCGGGCGCTGTAGTAGGTGCCTTTGACGGCCTCTTCGGCAATTTGGTCGCTCACGCGTTTGATGGCGGCTTCGCGGTCGGGCTCGCTCATGTTGTCGGAGAGGGCTTCTTTGACGCGAGCGGTGACGTCTTCCATGCGCACCAGTATCGAGGCGGTGAGGCCGGGGTTGGGCAACTCTTGCTCTTTGGTGTAGGCCCAAAAGCCGTCGCGCAGGTAGTCGTGCTCTACGGTGGAGTGTTCTTGCAGTTTGCCGTAGCCACAGTGGTGGTTGGTGGTCATGAGGCCTTCGTTCGAGATGATTTCGCCGGTGCAGAAGTGCCAGAAGGGGCTGCCGTCGTTGCCGAGGCCCACGATGGCGTCTTTTATGCAGTTGCGGTTGACGCTGTAGATGTCGTCGACGGTGAGTCGAAAACCAGCCTTTTGCATATCTTCATAGTTTTTGCCGAGGAGCGACAGGAGCCACATTCCCTCGTCGGCGCGCACCGCTTGCGGAGCAAGCGTCAGAAGTGCCATTGCGATAACGATGTGTCTGAATTTCATTGTTTTATGTATTGTTTTTGTTTGTTAATTTTTCTTTTATCAAGTTGCAAATTTACATATTTTTTTTGAATTATGGAATTTTGTGTACTATTATTTTTATGGCCAGCGGTCAGGGCCGGTTGCGGCGGCGTTTTTTTTTCTTGTGGGATTGAAAAAAAAGGTGTATCTTTGCAGTCGATTTTGATGCAAAAACGATTGTGTTTTGTGCGAGTTATGTACCAAAAAATGTCACAACGAGATATGTCGCAGAATGCCAAAGTAATACTTGTCACCGGTGCCAGCAGCGGCATTGGATTCGATACCGCCCAGCGCCTTGCCGCTATGGGACACAAGGTCTACGCCGCCGCGCGCCGCGTGGAGCTGATGGAGCCACTACGCAATGATGGCGTCGAGGTGCTGAGCCTCGACGTTACCAACGAGCAGTCGATGTCAGCTGCTATCGATACCATCTTGACCCGCGAGGGACGCATAGATGTGCTGTTCAACAATGCTGGCTACGGCTATTTCGGTGCCGTAGAGCAGGTTGCTATGGCCGAGGCCCGCCGCCAGTTGGAGGTGAATGTCTTCGGTTTGGCGCGTCTCTGCCAATTGGTTATCCCCATCATGCGCCGCCAGGGCTCGGGCCGCATTGTTAATACCTCGTCTATTGCCGGCCGCTCGGTCTTCCTGTTCGGTGGCTGGTACAACGTGTCGAAGTATTCGGTCGAGGCGTTGAGCGACGCTATGCGTATAGAGCTGAAACCCTATGGTATTGATGTTGTGATGGTTGAGCCCGGTCCCATTCGCACCGATTGGGGCATAATAGCCGCGCGCCACCTGCGCGAGTCGTCGGCCGATACGCCCTACGCCGAGTTGGGCTCGCGCTGGGCAAACACCATGGATTGGGGCTACACGGGCAACCTCTTCTCGGGCCCCGACCGCGTGGCTGCGGCCGCCTGCCGCGCCATTACCGCTCGCCGCCCGAGGGCGCGCTACGTGGTGGGTCGCTATGCCCGACTCACGCTTGCGCTCCACGCCCTGCTGCCCACGCGCTGGTGGGATGCCGCCATGCGTCGCGCAGGCACTTTGCGCTTGGGTGGCAAGAACAAAGTCTGATATTCTTGTCTATGAAAATCGACGCATTATGGGGGGCCGCGCCCCCCAACAACCCCCGCCCCCAACACCCCCAACACCCCCACCTCCAACATCCCACACACCCAAAAAAACACCCTGTACCAACCCCACCCCAACGCCGCCCAATATCCCTAAAATCCCCCTCAGTTCCGCCAGCAATCGGCCCCCAACTGCCCCTACTCGCCCCGCGAACCCTAAAAAATGTTGCCGGATAACGCGCTGAAAACCAATAAATTACCCCCCCCGTCGAATTTGGCCGAAAAAAATTGGCAAATCCACCGGTATTTTTCAAAAAAAATGTAATTTTGCAGCCTCATTTAACACCGTGTGTGGAGATTCAGGATGGGGCCCCTCGCTGGGCTCCTTCCTAATTTTACCCCTCCCCATAATCTGCCTAACCACCCACGGCTTGCCCTGCTCTCCAACTTGCTGCGAGTTGCCACAAAATGGCCTCAAAAATTTGCCCCCGACCAGTGAAATGGGGGGGTAAAAAACGCTGTGCTAACTGCCTGATTTTAAGGGTTAAGGAGGGGTTAAAGAGGGGTTAAGGTCGTATTGAGGTCGAATAAGGCTTGATATTGAGGCGATTAGACACCGATTTCTACCCCTTTTTGCCTCGTTGGAAGGGGGTAAAGAAGTGTGTTTTTTGGTCGCCCGCGGCGTCACATCTGGTATTGAGCCATGCGCTGCTGGGCCAGCTGCTCGTAGCGGCTGCCTGGTTGCCCGTAGTTGACGTAGGGGTGTATGGCTATGCCACCGCGCGGCACGAAGAGCCCCTTTACCTCTATGTAGCGCGGCTGCATGAGGGCCACAAGGTCGTTGAGAATGGTGTTGACGCAGTCTTCGTGGAACTCGCCGTGGTTGCGGAACGAGAAGAGGTAGAGCTTCAGGCTTTTGCTCTCGACCATACGGCGGTCTGGGATGTAGAGAATGCGAATTTCGGCAAAATCGGGCTGGCCAGTAATGGGGCAGAGGGCTGTGAACTCGGGGCAGAGAAACTCAACCCAGTAGTCGCGTTTGGGGTGCTGATTTTCGAACGTTTCGAGCACTTCGGGAGCGTAGGTCGAGGGTATGGGAGCTTTGCGGCCAAGAGCCTGCAGGTTGTCGTCGATGCGATTCATGGTTTGTGGGCTATCTATTTGATGTTGAGTAGTTTGTGGATTTGGAGCGAGAGTTGCCACTCGGGGTTTTGCAGGCAGTAGGCCACGGCCTGGGCCGTAATGGTGGCGTTGCGCTCGGGGTTGCCGGTGTCGAGGGGTTGCAGGTAGCGATACCCAACCTCGATTTCGGGGTAAAGCGTGGGGCGATGAATGCCGTCGAAGAGCACCTTCAGCTCGTTTGCCTGCTTCAGAACGGGCTTGTATCCGGGGCCCACAAAGGGGTCTTTGGGCGAGAGGGTTACCCAGTCTACCCCCTCGGGGAGCGGCCGTGTGCCGTTGGTTTCGACCGCCACTTGGCGCCCCGCCTGGTGCAGGGCGGCGACAAGGCTCGGGGTGAGCTGCAGGGCCGGTTCGCCACCGGTCAGCACCACCCACCGCGCGGGGTGCTGCAGCACCGCGGCCACGATTTGTGCTTCGCTCATCGGGTTGTGGTTAGCGTGGTCGGTGTCGCAAAAAGGGCAAGCGAGGTTGCAGCCACTCAGTCTAACAAAAACCGAGGGGCGGCCGCTGTGGTGGCCCTCGCCCTGGAGCGAGTAGAATATCTCGTTCACCTTCATGGTTCGTCGATTTCGTAGATGGCTGTGTTGCCGGCACTTTCTTGCACCTCGACGCGGAAGCAGCATGGCACCTGCTGGCAGCACCAGCGGGCAAGGTTCTCGGCTGTGGGGTTGAAAGGCAGCACGTCGTTCAGCACACGGTGGTCGAGCACGTCGACAATGCGGCTCTTGATGAGCGAAAAGTCTACCACCATACCGTTGGCATCCAGCTCGCGAGCGCGGCAGTGAACGGTGATGGTCCAGTTGTGGCCGTGCAGTTCGGCGCACTTGCTGGGGTAGTCGAGCCGCAGGCGGTGCGCGGCCGAAATCTCTATCGTTTTTTTGAGGTAGTACATGGCTGGTGCGGCTTGGTGGGTTAGATTTGGTAGGTTGTTGGGTCGGCCACGCCGGCTTGGGCAAAGGCCTCGCGCCGTTCAATGCAGGTGGCGCAGCGGCCACAGTGGTGCAGGCTGCCGCGGTAGCACGAGTAGGTCTGGCCATAGTCGACCCCCAGCTTGGCTCCGCGAGCCACGATGTCGGCCTTGGTAAGGTTGGTGTAGGGGGCGTCGAGGGCCACTCCGGCGTAGGTCCCGGCGCGCATGGCTGCATCCATGGCGGCCACGAAGGCGGGCCTGCAGTCGGGGTAGATGGCGTGGTCGCCGCCGTGGTTGGCAATCAACACGCGGGTCAGGCCGCGGCTCTCGGCCAGGCCGCAGGCGGCGGCGAGCATAATGCCGTTGCGAAACGGCACCACGGTGCTCTGCATATTGCTGTCGGCGTAGTGGCCGTCGGGTATGGCGTCGGCCCCAGCGGTGAGGGCCGAGGCGAAGTATTTCTTAATGAAAGCAAGTTCAATCACCACGTGTTCAACCCCCAACGCGCGGCAGTGGTGGGCGGCGCAGGCAACTTCGCGCTCGCTGTGGTTGCTGCCGTAGTCGAAGGTGATGGCCAGCGCTATGCGACTGCGCTCGTCGTAGAGCAGAGTCGTCGAGTCTAATCCGCCCGAGAGCACTATGGCCGAGTCTTTGGTTTGTGGGTTGGTGTGTCCTGTCATGGTTCTTCTTGTTTTGTTATAGGGGGTTTCCTTCTGATAATGAAGGCTTTGCAAGTACCCCTCGACACAATTGTCGTTCTGCAAAGTTACGAATAAAAATCGGATTGCGCAGACAAATCTTTTCGAAAATAATGTTAAAATCGGCTTGCTCTCTGATTTTCAAACCAGAAGGCCTCGCTCAGGTCGGCCTGCCGGTGGAGCATGGCGAGCCCGTCGAGGGTCGTTGCACCGCGCTCTGAGGCTTGGCGCAGCAGCAGGGTAGGGCGAGGGGTGTAAATCAGGTCGCAGACCAGGTGGCGCTCGGTCAGCACATCGGGCCACGGCCATGGCGAGGCGTCGGGGCTATGGCCCGTCATGCCCACCGGCGTGGCGTTGACGATGAGGGTCGCCGCGGTGGCTGCGGTGCGCGCCTCGGAGTAGCCAATGCAGTCGTGGCCAGCAGCGGTGCCGCGGCGGCTAACGCGACAAATGTTTTCGACCCCCAAACGCCGCAGGGCGTGGACGGCCGCCAGCGAGGCGCCACCGGTGCCGAGCACGAGGGCCGCGGTGTGCCACGGCTGCAGGTGTGGACCCAGCGTGTCGGCCAGGGCTGGGCAGTCTGTGTTGTGCCCAACAAGGCCTTCGGGTGTCACCCTCACGCAGTTAACGGCCCCAATGGCGCGAGCCTCGTCGCTCAGCGTGGTCAGCATCGGCACGATGGTGCGCTTGTATGGCAGGGTGACGTTGAATCCGTCGAGTCCTTCGTCAGCAATGAGGCCCGGCAGGCCGTCGAGCCCGTCGAGCGCGAACAGCCCGTAGCTGCGGTCGCAGACCGACTGGCTGCGCCACTTTTGGGCGAAGTAGTTGGCTGACTCTGAATGAGCCACAGGGTTCCCTATAAGTCCAAACCGATACATTTCCGACCTGCAAATTTACGAAAAAAAACATTCTTGGCAAAAAAAATATCGCCGAACCACGTTTTTTTTGTAACTTTGCATTTTCTAACACAACGAAAAACAACAACCAACCATACTCAAAACCAATGCATAACACTCAACACATCTCAAACGACCTTGTCTATGTCGGCGCGAGCGACCGCCGCCTGGCCCTGTTCGAAAACGTTTATCCCATCCCCCGTGGAGTATCATACAATAGTTACCTCCTGCTCGACGAAAAGACGGTGCTCTTCGACACCTGCGACGCCAGCGTAGCCAGTCAGTTTTTCGAGAACGTAGAATTCGCCCTTGGCGGACGCCCCCTCGACTATATGGTGGTTCACCACATGGAACCCGACCACGCCGCCACGCTGCAAGACCTGCTGCTTCGTCACCCCGAAGCCACAGTCGTCACCACCGCCAAGGCCGCCCAGATGGTGGAGCAGTTCTTTGGTCATAAACCCGAGCGCCTGCAGGCCGTCAAAGAGGGCGACACCCTCGCTGTGGGCAGCCATACGCTCTGCTTCACCATGGCCCCGATGGTCCACTGGCCCGAGGTTATGATGACCTACGACACCACCAGCAAAACCCTCTTCTCGGCCGACGCCTTTGGCACCTTCGGTGCCCTGAGCGGCAACCTCTTTGCCGACCAGATGGACTTCGAGCACGAGTGGCTTGCCGACGCCCGCCGCTACTACATCAACATCGTGGGCAAATATGGCGTGCAGGTGCAGAACGTACTAAAGAAAGCTGCCACACTCGACATCCAGACCATCTGTCCGCTCCATGGCCCAGTGTGGCGCGAAAACTTGGGCTGGTTCATCGGCAAGCACGATGTGTGGAGCAAGTATGAACCCGAAGACAAAGCCATAGTCATCATCTACGCCAGCATTTATGGCAACACCGAAGCGGCCGCCATGCGCCTCGGCACCCTGCTCGGCGAGCGCGGCGTGAAAGGTCTCAAAGCCTACGATGCCAGCCACACCCACGCCAGCAAACTCGTGGCCGAGTGCTTCCGCGCCAGCCACGTGGTCCTTGCTTCGAGCACCTACAACAATGGCATATTCACCCCGATGGAAAACCTCCTTGCCGACCTCAAGGCCCACGCTTGGCAAAAACGCACCGTGGCCCTTATCGAGAACGGCAGCTGGGCTCCGCAAAGCGGAAAACTAATGCGTGCCGAACTCGAACAGATGAAGGATATTGCCATCGTTGGCGACGCCCTCACCCTCAAGAGTTCTATGCAACCCACGCAGGACGAGCAACTTGCAGCTCTTGCCGACCAGATTGTAGCCTCGCTTTAACCAACATAATAATGGGGAAAGACAGGTGGCCATCACGCCACGACTTTCCCCACTTTTTTGTACCAGCCGGACCGAAATCTACCTCCACGATACGTTCTTTGTAAAAAAAAGTTGCACCCAGCACAATAAAAAGTGGGAAAGTGCGTTATTGTTGTGTGTGCCAGTCAGGCCCACAGCTCTAAAAGCCTGATTGGCCGCCACAAACGCAGGCTCTGAAAGATACAAAAAAGGAATATTGACAATGTCGGTGCGCAAAAACATATCGTGGTTCCTCATGCCGCTCACAGGTTGGTACGCTGTGGGCGTGGCGCTGCGCAACTTTGCGTACAATATCGGCCTTGCCCGTTCCGAGGCCCCACGCGTCATCACCATCGGCGTTGGCAACCTCGCCTCGGGCGGCACCGGCAAGACCCCCATGGTCGAACATCTGGCCAAACTGCTCACTCCCCACTACCGCGTGGCCTACCTCAGTCGGGGCTATCGCCGCACCACCAAAGGATTTGTACTCAACGAAGGCGACCCCAACCCGTTGCGCATTGGCGACGAGGCTGCTATGATTGCCCTCCGGCATCCACAACTCGTTGTGGCTGTGTGCGAAAAGCGTCTCGAGGGAATCAATCGCCTCATGGCGCTACCCGAACCGCCCGACGTTATCCTGCTCGACGACTCTTATCAGCATCGCGCCGTGGTGCCGAGCCTCAACATACTGCTAACCGAGTATAACCGCCCTTACTACAAGGATTACATACTGCCTTTTGGCGACTTGCGCGAGTTTCGCACAGCTCGCTACCGCGCTGGGATTGTGGTTGTTACCAAGTCGCCTGCCAGCCTCAACCCCATCGAGAAGCACAACATTGCCAACGACCTGCGGCTCAAGCCGTACCAAAAAACTTTCTTCTCGTATATCGGTTACGGCCAACCTCTGACGCTCGCCGGACAACCCACCGAGCCGCTGTCGGCCGATACCAAAGTGCTGCTCGTGACGGGCATTGCCAACCCCGAGCCGCTCTTGAACGAATTGCGCAAAACCTATAAGGTTACCCATATCCGCTTTTCTGACCACCACCGCTACACCCAGCGCGACGTGGCCACCATCACCGCAGCCTACGAGCGCCTTGGAGGCGAGCACCGCGTGGTGCTGACAACCGAGAAAGACGCCGTGAAACTTCGCTCTCTCTTTGCCGAAGATGGTTCAGTGCCAGTTTGTTATGTGCCAATCGAACCCCTCTTTCACCCAACCAACGAGCAGGATATGGACTCTGTTGTGCTGTCGCTTGTGCGCGAAAACATACACTTCTTATCCAAACTATCGGCCTCGACGTGGGCCGAAAAGTGGCACTACTAACCTCTCGGTCCTCACCGCTTGCCACCACCTGCAGGCACATTCTGCACCTGGCTGCCAGAGCCAGTGATGAGGAGCATAACCGAGTCGGTCTCTAACCTCGCCTTGAGCCAGGTGTCGAGTTGAAGGGTCTCGTTCGGGCTCAGGTGGTGGTTAGAAGCAAGGCTGACAATGGCGGCAGTAATAGAAATCGAAGCGCTGTCGGTCGCCATATTGACGGGGGCAATGCCAATGGCCTCGACTGCGGATAGGATGGTTTGCGCTTCGCGAAGCAACCTCGGCGAGAGCTGCCGAAGCTCGGTGTAAGAATCGAGCTGATGTTGCAAATTGGTAATGGTAAGTTGTTGGTCTTGAATGGTTTGTGTGTATCGCTCGTTATATAGGTTCAAGCTCCCCACAATGCTGTCGTTCAGTGTGCCCTGAATAACCTGCAACGAGTAGGCCCCGAGGTGGTAGTGCCCCAGGTTTTGCTCCATCTCGGCAATGCGAGCGGCCGGAATTTCGCGCCCCACGGCAACCAAACGCAACGTGTGGCTGTCGCCGTCGACCTCGTTGCTTATTATCTCGGTGCCGTTGAGCGACGCTTCGCTCTTGATGAAGTTGCTGACGTTGCGGTTAAAAATGCTTTGGCGCACGATGCTCACCGTCATCACCGCGGCCGGAATCATGGTGACCGTCACCGCGATGGCGATGTAGCGACTCACCTTGCGACGTCGCACGGGGTCTATGACCTGCAGGCGGTGGAACTTGAGCAGCCTTGTGCCGAGGTAGGTGGAGAGGCAGATGAACACGCTGTTGATGAAAAAGAGGTAGACGGCCCCCATAAAGTAGCGCAGGTTGCCAGAGGCCAGACCGAAGCCAGCGGTGCATAGCGGCGGCATGAGGGCGGTGGCGATGGCCACGCCCGGAATGACGTTGCCTTTGCCTTTGGTAGAAATGGCGATGAAGCCCGCCGCGCCGCCACAGAAGGCAATAAGCACATCGTAGAGCGTGGGCGAGGTGCGGGCCAGCAACTCTGACTGGGCTTCGCCAAACGGCGACAGGAGGAAGTAAATCGTGGCTGTGATGACACTGATGACAGTGGCTGCACCGAGGTTGCGGAGCGACCGCTTGAGCAGCGTCACATCGCCAATGCCAATGCCGAATCCTGCCCCGATTATTGGCCCCATGAGTGGCGATATGAGCATGGCGCCAATGATGACGGCGGTAGAGTTGACGTTGAGCCCCAGCGAGGCAATGAGTATGGCCAAGATGAGTATCCACAATTGCGCACCACGAAACTGGACGCCGCTTTCTATGCTCTCGGCCACGGCCTGCTCCTCCTCCTTGTCGAGGCTTAAGTCGAACAAGCGCCGCAAAGTGTTTATAATCTGTTGTTTAACATTCTGTTTCATCGTCGATTTGGTTCTTCGAAAATGCAAAGTTACGAAAAAAATACCAATTTTGCAGCACTCAGTGCAATTTTTGTGGATTTTTTAACAATAAAAGCTCCGTTTTGCCGTTATTTTTAGTATGAAGTACAGAAGAGTCATCACGATGTTTGCAGCAGCCCTAACGCTGTGTGTCGCAGCTGCGGCGCAGAACCGCGCAGTGGTCGACAAGCGTAGCCTCAAACTCGTGGTCGTCGCTCCCGCGGGCGATACGCTGATGGCTTGTCGCGTGGCGGTGGGCGATGGCTTGGGGCAGAAAAAACGTGTCGGCGACCACCGTACCCCCGAAGGAACCTTTGTGGTTACCAACCTGCACAACGCTTCTCACTGGACTCACGATTTTGGCGACGGCGCTGGCCAACGCCGCAACGCCTATGGCCGTTGGTTTGTGCGCCTGCTTACGCCCGGCTTCAGTGGCATAGGGCTGCACGGAACCTGTTTCCCAGAGTCTATCGGCACCCGCGCCACCGAAGGTTGTGTGCGCTTGCTCGACGACGACCTGTCGCGCTTGGTCTCCCTCATTCATGTTGGCGACTCGGTGCAAATACTCCCAGACCCAACTTCCACCCAAAAGTAAATTGTGCGCACAAGCAGGTTGTGCGGTATTATGGCCTTACCTGGCCGTAAGTTGCTTGTTTAGTGCTTCATTTTCAGCAGTTTAAACCGGTTGAAGTCGGGTTAGGGAGGGGTTAGGGTCGTATTGAGGTCGAATAAGGCTTGATTTTCAAGCGGTTACGATTGGGGTATTGCGGCAGCTGTTGGCGACGCTAACTGCTTGATATATAAATACTAACCCGGCCAAGGGGTTGCCTTGCCGGGTTGTTTGTTGTTTTTCGTTTAAGGATTGTGTGGTTAGCCTTCGACGGGGGTAACCGATACGTATGAGCGGTCTTCGCGGCCTTTGTGGAATTTCACGACGCCGTCGATGAGGGCGTAGAGGGTGTGGTCTTTGCCCATGCCGACGTTCTGGCCAGGGTTGTGGACGGTGCCACGCTGGCGGACGATGATGTTGCCGGCGATGCACTTTTGACCGCCAAAGATTTTGACGCCTAAACGTTTGCTTTCGGATTCGCGACCGTTGCTGGAACTACCGACACCTTTTTTGTGAGCCATAATATACTGTTTTTAAAAGGTTTGAAACTTGTTTGTGGGTGATTTAATTGATGCTATCGATTTTGATTTGGGTCAGATAGTCACGATGACCGTTCATTTTCTGATAGCCTTTGCGACGGATTTTCTTGAAAACCAACACCTTGTCGCCTTTGAGGTGGCGCAGCACGGTGGCTTTGACCGAAGCTCCGGCGATGTAGGGTTTTCCAATTTCGACGTTGCCGTCGTTGTCTTTGAGCATCACGGTGTCAAAAGAGACTTCGCTGCCTTCGTCGTTTTTGAGGCGGTTGACGAAGATCTTTTGATCTTGAGCGACCTTGAATTGCTTTCCTGCGATTTCTACGATTGCGTACATTTTTGTTTAAATATCTGGTTTTTAATTCGTTCTGTTTGGTGTGCCACCTCGATTTGGTGGTCAAACGGATTGCAAAGTTACGACTTTTTTTTGGACTAACAAAATAATTTTCAACAAAATGCAAAAAAATAAGGGCTGGAGCGTTCTTTTTGGGGCGGCTCCAGCCTTGTGGTTGGTTGGGTAGTGTTAGTCGATGTTGATGAGTTGGTAGTCGAGCGAGCCGAGGCCAATCTTGGCGGCGTGGTCGATGGTGTGCAGGCCGTGGAGCTGGTTGATGCGCTCGATGAGGGGTTGGTTGTCGTTGTCTTCGGTGGGTTTGATGTTGAAGATGGCGTCGGTGCAGGCTTTGTCGAGGGCCACGGGGTCGAGGCTGGCCATGATGCCATAGTCTTTGAGGCGTGGAGCTTCGGGCGAGCTGTCGCAGTCGCAGTCGATAGACATATTGTTCATCACGGCAATGTAGAGTATGCGTTCGCCGTTGCCGAAGTAGTTGTGAACGGCTTGTGCGGCGGCGGCCATCGATTCGAGGAAGCCGTCTTGGTCTTCGACGTGGTTCCATGTGTCTTCGTCATACACTTCGCTGTAGCCGGCGGTGTGGATGTTGGCTTTGCCGTTCGAGGAAGCTACGCCAATGCTGGCGTTTTTAAGCACTCCGCCGTAGCCGCCCATGGCGTGGCCTTTGAAGTGGGCGAGGTTTATCATGAAGTCGTAGTTGGCCAAATGGCTGCCCACGATGTTGCGCTTGATGTGGGTGGTGTCGGAAACGGGGATAAACATATCGCCCTCTTCGTCCATGATGTCGACGCGGAAAGTAGGTATGAAGCCGTGTTCGCGAATGGTTTGCCAGTGGCGTTCAGAGCCGTCGCGCGTGCCGGCATAGGCGGTGTTGCATTCCACTATGGTGCCGTTCACTTCGTTGACCAGTTGGCCGATGAGTTCGGGCTTAAGGTAGTGGTTGTTGCCACCCTCGCCGGTCGAAATCTTGACGGCGACGCGGCCCTGGGCTTCGCGGCCGAGGGCTTTATAGATTTTGACTAACGACTCGGGCGAGATTTCGCTTGTGAAGTACACTTTGGCTTGTTCGTTGTTCTGCATGGCTTGTTCGTTGTTTTTGCTCTTGCCGTTGCCGCAGGCTCCAAATGCGATGGCGCCAACAAGTGCGAGAGCGGTGACTTTGATAAAATGTTTCGTGTAATGCATATTGGTTTGGTTACTGTTTTATTGTGGGTGTGTGGTTGTTGTTTCTTTCGGTGCTAATGTTGTGGCTATCAGTCTTGTATGGTGTGCGCACGTTGGCGTTACCGCCTGCAAAGATACAACTTTTTTATATATTACTTTGAATTTTATGCAATAAATTTGTCGAACTGCTATTTGCAGAGGCGTCGGTAGGCGTCGAGCACGGCTTGTGGGTCGCTTATCATCGGCGGTGTCGAGGGGGCTATGGTCGAGTCGAGGTTGAGCGGAATGAGTTGTTTAGCGGTGCCTGCAAAAACGCCGAGGGCACCGTTGATGTTACCTTTCACCTGTGAGGGCTCGGCAAACATGGTGTTAGAGTTGCTGGCGTTGGCCACTTGGCACAGATAGTCGAATCGTTCGGGCGTTACCGACTCGAAATTAAGCGAGTAGCTGTGCGAGAATGGTTTGACCTCGGTTGTGTCGACCAGTTTCAATACCATGAGTGTGACGTTGTAGTTTCGACCGTCGATAAGCGAGTCGCTGCAGAGTATTCGTTGGTAGAAGAATCCGCCAAAGGGTTGGAATGCAGCCACAGAGGGGTCGGTGATGAGGCGGTCGTTGCAGATGAAGTAGGGGTTAAAGGTGGTGTCGATGGTGTCGAACCCGCCAGTCATGATGTTGCGTCGCAGGCCGCTGTCGCGTTCCACCACGTTGATGTGGTACATCTCGTGCAGGTCGGCAATGTCGGCCAGTTGGAATTTTATCATCACCATGTGGAACAGCGAGCTATCGAGCCTTGCCGAGACGTTGTTGAGTGTGGGCATATAGGGCACGTAGGTCGAGGCCGTTGCCGTCTGGCCATTGTGCGAGGCGGTAATGCGCAGGCTGTCGCCGGGGGCGGCAGTGTAGCCGAAGAAGTAGTTGCAACCGCTCACCGAGTCGACAGCCACGGGCGTGTTGTTAACCAAAAGCGAGATGGTGGCGTTGCTGAGCGGCTTGTAGGTGTCGGCAAGGAAAAAGCGAGTTCGAGTGAAGTTGACAAACATCTGTTGCCCGTTCGACGGCATGGCGTTGAGTACCAGTGGCGATTCGATTTTGCTTTCGTCGATTTCCATCACCTCTTCGCACGAGGCAAAGAGCGTAGCGGTGAGTGCTATTAGGGCTAAAACGCGAAGGTATTTCATGGCTGTTGGTTGTTAGTGTGGATTAAAAATATAAGGTGTAGGCCGCCGAGGGCAGTATTGGGAACAGCGAGAGTTTGACGAGGGCTGTATTGTAGTCGCGGTATTGGTAGCGACGGCTGGGGTAAATCATGTATGGGTTTTGGCGGTTGTATACGTTATAGATGCTTACGTTGATGGTGCGGTGCATATTTTTGCGCTTGAATTGGCGGTGGAAGTTGGCTCCAATGTCGAGGCGGTGGTAGTCGGGCATACGAAAGTTGTTGCGGCTGCTGATGTAGGAGAGGCTGCCGTGGCGTCCGGCAAGGTCGGGGTTGTTGTAGTATTCAGGGTCGTCGAACGCGACTGGGTATTTTTGTAGGGCCAGCGTGGCGGCGTTGCCCGACGAGTATACCCACGTGGCGCTGACGTCGATATTGCTCGTAATTTTGTAGGAGAGCACTATCGAGATGTCGTGGTGGCGGTCGTACTTGGCTGGGAATGGGCGCCCCTCGTTGAGTTCTTGGCCAGGGCGGTCGAAGAGGTGTGTGGTTCGGCTATAGGTGTATCCTATCCACCCCGTGAGGTTACCGATGTTGCGTTGGGCCAGAAATTCGATACCATAAGCCCAGCCGTCGCCGGTCACCACAAGGTTCTCCCACCCATCGGAGGTTCCAAAGAACGAGGCTCCGTCCTTGTATTCGATGAGGTTCGACATACGTTTGTAGTAGCCTTCAATCGAGAAGTCGGCAATGCCGCTGCGGCTGTAGGATATGCCGGCCGCAATTTGGTGCGACTCCATGGGTTTGATGTTTCGTGTTACGGGCACCCAGAGGTCGGTTGGCATACTGATGCTGGTGGTCGAAAGCAGGTGCATATATTGTTTCATGTAGGCGTAGCCGGCCTTGACCGAAATGTCGTCGGTTAGCATTACGCGGCCCGAAACGCGCGGTTGGAGCGAGGGGTAGAGGGTGTCGTCTACGTAGAAGCCACTGGCGTGGAGGCCGAAGTTGAGTTTAACCCGTTCGCCAAGTTCCCAGTCGTCTTCGGCGTAGGCCACCATCTCGGTTGCGGGTACGAGGCTGCTGTTGATGGTGGTGTCCATCTTGAATTTCGACCCCATTTGCACCTGGTCTATGTAGTCTACCGTGGCGCTCATCACTTCGGGGGTGAAGAAGTGGCGGGTGAGGTAGGTGCCAAAGCGCACATCGTGCTCGGGCTGTGGGTTGTAGTTGAAGTCGGCCCGCAGCGTTATGTCTTTTATGCCCGAGTTGTAGTCGCCCTTCATGGTCGAGATGTCCTCGTCGCCGTCGATTTGGGCCACTTTTTTGATATTGCCAGTGATGACATTATTATATTGTGTGTATGCAGCTGTGAGGTCGAAGAAGAGTTTTGGGGTGATGACGTAGTTCCAGCGCAGGGCGCCCACCAGGTTGCCCCATTGGTTGTGGAACCCGAGGTTCTGGTCTTCCATCAGGCTCGAAACCATCTGGACTGTGCCGTAGGCGTCGTCGAGGCCGGTATAGAAGGTGGCGTATAGGCGGTTGCGGTCGTTGAATTTGTGGGTCACCTTGGCGTTGAGGTCGTAGAAGTAGTAGCCTGCCCCGAGGTCGCCATCGTTGGTGAGCGAGGTGGAGAGGCCGTTGCTCATCGAGGGTATCATTTTGGTGAAGATGGGTATGAGGATGAGGTCGGCATAGGTTCGGCGTGCCGATACGTTGAAGGTGGTTCGCTCTTTGATTATGGGGCCTTCGAGGTTGATTTTGGCCGAGATGAGGCCTATCGAGGCGTTGCCGTGCAGCTCTTTGTCGTTGCCGTTGTTGGTGGTTACGTCGAGCACTGATGAGAGTCGCCCACCAAATCGGGCTGGGAACGAGCCTTTGTAGAGGGTTACGTTTTTGACGGCATCGGTGTTGAAGGCCGAGAAGAAGCCACCCAGGTGGTTGACGTTGTAGAGCGGTATGCCGTCGAGCAGGAAGAGGTTCTCGTCGGGGCCGCCGCCGCGCACATACATACCGCTGTTGCCTTCCGAACCGCTCTGCACGCCTGGCATGAGCTGCAGGGCTTTGATGAGGTCGGCCTCGCCAAAGAGCACGGGCACGGCCTTGATTTGCTCGACGGTGACTTGCATCGCGCTCATTTGCGACGAGCGTGTGTCGCCGGGTTTCTCGGCGGTGATGACTACCTCGTCGAGTTGGACCGATGGTTTTAGGTCGAAGTTGAGCGTGGTGTTGCGGTCGAGTTTGAGGTTGTTGAGCGCCACTTCGTAGCCTATGTAGGTTATGCGGAGGTTGACGGAGTCGGCCTTCAGCGTCAGCGAGTAGCGGCCGTTGACGTTGGTCACGGTGCCTTTGCCCGAGCGGGTGTCGAGCACGGTGGCGCCGATGAGTGTCTCGCCCGAGGAACGGTCGGTGATGGTGCCCGAGATGGTGAATGTTTGGGCCATGCCAAGTGCTGGAAGGAGGGTCGCGAGCAGCGTTAATAGTTTGATTATGTGCTTCATAGAGGTGAGTGGCGGTTGCTGTTTCGAAATTGGTTACGGACTGCAAATTTAATAAAAAAAACTGACTTGTAGCGTTTTTTTTGTGGCTTTTTTTGCAAAAAATGGTTTTCGGGTTGCTTGGGGCATTGGTTGGGCGGGGTATGTGGCTGGTAGTTAGGGTTGTGTGTGGGTCGGGGTTGGGCTGGGCGCTGGGTTGTGGAAGTGTGTTTTGGGAGGGTTGTGTTTGGGTGTTTTGGTCGGGGGTTAAATGGCTGTGTATCAATGGCTGTTCGACCTCAATACGACCTTAACCCCTCTTTAACCCCTCTTTGGTGCTGTGAATGTGGCAGTTGTGTGGGGTGAAGATGGCGGAGGTGGAGGGGGTGTTTTTGTGTGGAGGGGGTGTTTAAACAAGAAGTTGCGGAAAACCGCCAGGTTTTCCGCAACTTCTTGTTTGTTTTTGGGCGCTGTTTTTCAGCCGCATTGGATGAATTGTTCGACGAGTTGGAGGGTTTTCTGGGCGTCGTTGCCTATTTCGGCGCGGAGGGTGCGGTCGTTGTAGGTGCGGAGGCCGCCGATGATGCCGTCGATGAGTTGTGGGGCGAAGATGCCGTCTTTTTCGTAGATGGCGCGGTCGCGCTCGAGTTGGTCGGCGCTGGCGGCGCAGCTGTCGGGCAGCACGGCGAGGCGTTTGAGGACATCTTCGTGTTCGAAGATGTTGACGCTGACGTAGCGTTCTTTGGCGTATTGTTCGGCGTTGGCCATTTCGAAGCCGTGGCGTGCTGCTACGGCCATTCCGGCGAGGAGGAGGTAGATGTTGGCCGAGCCGTCGGGGGTGCGGAGTTCGATGGTTTGTTTGTGGCTGAAGTCGACGTCGGTCTTGGCTTCGAGTGGGTTGGCGTGGGCCATCATGTTGCCGCTGCCGCGGGTCCAGCCGAGGGGTACGCGCACCATGGCGCTGCGGTTGCGGTCGCCCCAGCAGATGTTGGTTGGGGCTTCTTGGTGGGGCACGAGGCGGAAGTAGCTGGTGGGGTTGGTGTTGCCGAAGGCGGTGAGCGAGCCTGCGAGGTCGAGTATGCCGGCTATGGTTTTGTGGGCGATGGGGGTGAGGCCGTCGGCACCGACATACATATTTTGGCCGTTGTGGCTGACGCGGGTGTGGATGTGCATTCCGCTACCGGCTTTGCCGATGGTGATTTTGGGGGCGAAGGTTACTTCGACGCCGTATTGGTAGGCGAGCGAGCGGAGTATCCATTTGGCTATGAGCAGTTGGTCGGCGGCGTCTTCGAGGGTGGTGGGAAGGAATTCTATCTCGTTTTGTTCGTACATGGTGTCGCCCACGGTGAAGTTGCCCACTTCGCTGTGGCCGTATTTGATGAGGCCGCCGGTTTGGGCTATGAGGCGCATGGCTTCGGTGCGCAGGTCTTCGAATTTGCAGAAGGGGCGCGAGGCGTGGTAGCCACGTTGGTCGGCAGGGAGGTAGATTTCTTCTTTGGGGGCTATGACGTAGTATTCCAGTTCGCCCATGACTTCGAATTCCATGCCGCCGGTGGCTTCGCGGAAGGCGCGTCCGGCTTTGGCCAGTGTGTATTCGGGGGCCATGTTGAAGGGTTCGCCGTCTTTGGTGTAGAAAGCGCAGAGTATGTCGAGCGTCGGTATCTCGGCAAAGGGGTTGATGAAGGCGGTGCGGAAGCGGGGTATGACGTAGAGGTCGGAGCTGCCGGCTTCGAGGAATGGGAAGAGCGAACTGCCGTCGACGCGCTCGCCGCTGGTGAGCACCTCGTCGGCGTGTTCGAGGCTGTTGATGATGAAGTTGAGCGTCTTCAGTCGCCCGTCGTTCGCCATGTAGCGAAAGTTGATCATCTCGATTTCGAACTC
Source organism: Bacteroidales bacterium (assembly GCA_017479385.1). Lineage (GTDB taxonomy): Bacteria > Bacteroidota > Bacteroidia > Bacteroidales > P3 > Colimorpha. The sequence continues at coordinate 204,099 of JAFVCE010000013.1, forward strand.
CTCGATGACCCGGAGGATATCCGCCTTGGTGAATTCGGCCATCGGCTTTTCGAGGAATTGCACCAAGCGGTTGGGATTGAGCTTTATTTGGTCTTGTGTCATTGTTATGTTATTTTTAAAAATGGGCTGCAAAGGTACGACAAAAAATCGATATGGCAAAATATTTTTTGCATTCGTTTGCAAAAGGGGCCACGCTCGGCCCACTTTTTTGTCGTTTTGTGGCTGTGGCAGTGCTATTTCGAGCCTACCACAATCTCGTCGCAGAATAGGTAGGAGGGTTGCCCGGCCGAGGGGTGCCAGCTGGGCAGCGGGCCCGCATTGCGAGCCACGACACGTATGTGGCGAGTGTTGAGGCCCAAGTTGCGCAGGCGCAGGGTTACCACCGTGGGTTGCTGGGTGCGGAAGTCGGGCTCGAAGTGCTGGGTGTGTGCCAGCTGCCAACTGCGCCCGTTGCGCGAGGTGTAGACCTCTACCGTTTGTGGCGAGAGTATCCAGTCGCGCGTCAGTTGCAGGAAGCGCATGGTCAGGGTCTCTACTTTTTGGCTGCTGCCGAGGTCGAGGGCGGCGTCGAGGTCGCAACCCTGAAAACCTTGCCAATGGCCATCGGCGTAGTCCTCGTCGCTGCCCAGAAGGCCGTCGGTCAAGGCGCCATCGCCGCCAGCGCGGTAAGCTTCGCGGTAGGTACTGGGCTGCGACCCGAGGGTTACGCGCGCGCCGAGTGCGCCGTGAAGCAGCACATAGCGCTGGCTGTAGTAGGGCTCGCCCCATTGGTCGAACACCACGGCGCGCACCGTGGCGCTACGGTCGAGGGCGACGGGAGAGGTGTAGACCTCGGAGCCGCGCGTGGGGCGGCTGCCGTCGGTGGTGTAGTAAATGGTGTCGGCCAATTGGGTGCTCATAATTATCTGATTGTGCGAAACTTCGAACCTAACGTTGTGTTGGGCGGTCTTGGCTGCGAAGCCCAGGTCGTCGTAGCGTTTGGCAATGCGGTCGCGCCAGTAGTCGCCACATTCGTAGTCCCAAAGGCGCAAGTATTCACGCTTCAGGTCGAGCAGGTGGGTCATGAATTGGCCAGTGAGATTAGAGGCCTCTTCGGCGCGGTTGGTGTCGGCCAAAGTTGCCATAAGGTGCTGCTTTTCGGCGGTGAGGGCAATGCGGTGCAGGGCGTAGCGTGCGTAGGGTGTAAGGCTGTCGGTTGGGGTGCTGCCAATGATGGCTTCGACGCGGCGAGCGCGTAGTGTGTCGGCTTTGCCCGAAAGTGGGGCGTAGAGGGCGTCGACCGCAAACCAGCTGGCTATGTCGGGGTTGCTATGCAGGCGTTGTAGCGTGCGGAACGAGGCCAGCTCGCGGCTGTCGAATAGGCGAGCGTAGTTCTCGTCGAATTGGTGGCGGCGCTGTTCGAGTTCGGCCTGGGCTTCGTCGGGGTTGGTGGCGGTAATAGGGTGCCACGCCATCTCGGCGGCCCATGCCACGGCATAGAAGCACGAGCCGAAGAGCGCTTCGCCCGAGTCGTCCCAAGCGGTTACCAAAAAGCCTTCGGCTCCGAGGGCTGCGCCGTCGCGGGCCAAGTTGGCTATGTTTATGGGCCAGGCCTCGGGGTCGGGGGCAATGGTGCTGGCTTGGTTAACGCTGGCGGCTACCCAGAATAGGCGGCCGGTCTTGGCGATGGGGTCGATTGTGGTGGTGTAGCTCGGCTGTGGAGCATAGCTCCACACGATGTATGTCATGTCGGCTGGCAGCCGCTCTGTCATGACAGGGTTTTTGGCCACGATGTCGGCCCACATCAACGGGCGGAAGTGGTAAGGGCGCAGTAGTTTTGCCACGCGGTTCACGTGGCGACAGTAGGCTTCGTCGCTGCCAATGCGCTCGACGTATTGGCGTGCGCGGCCGCTGCCGAGGGCTTCGGTCTCGTCGCAGTTGATGTGGAACATTTTGGCACGGATATTGCTCTGTGCCACTTGGCCGATGCGCTGTTTGAGGAAGTCGTAGGTCTGCGCCGAGCCGGGGTTGAGCGTTGTGGGCGAGTCTTTTATGTCGTCGTAGAATGGGCTTTGGAATGTTTTTTCGAAGTGGGCGAAGCACTGCAGGTTGGGAATAATCGAGGGATGGGTCTTGACGGTGGGCAACTGCCGTGCTGCCAGCGGAGCAAGGTCGGGCATAGAGTCGCTGTAGAGCGTGTGTTCGGTGTAGTAGGTGCTGGCGTTGAGGCGCAGGCGGTCGGCCATTTTGAGTTGGCGTTCGATGAATTTGCTGTTGGGTATGGGACCGCGGCTCACGTCGTCGAGGTAGCCACGAAAGGCAAAGGCGGGCCAGTCTACCACCGTCATGCAGGGCAGCGAGTCGCCCCACACCTCGGCCAGTTGGGCCACAAATTGCTCGCCGTACTCCATGCCGTCGGCGTCGACATATTCGAGCGTAATTCCCTCGGTACTAATAACTATGCGGTAGGCCTGCTCTTGGCTTGAGGCGCCGGCAATCTTGCCCACGTGGCGCAGTGTTGGCGCTGCCGATGAGGGGCAGAAACCCTGTGTGCGCTCTACGCGTTGTGGGGTGGGAATGACGCGGGTGTTGAAGTCCTGTCCCACGGCTGTCGAGAGGGCTGCTATGGCGAGTAGTGTTGTGATGGCCTTTCGCATAGGTGTCTGGTTTTTAGGTGGCGGCGAAAAAAGTGTGGTTTCGCACAATTTTCGCCGCCTTTTTGCGTTATTATTGTCGGTGCTCAGTTATCGCGGAAGCGGATGTCTTTGACGTTGAGTTGCATCTCGGTGCGCCCGTTCCAGAAGTTTTCTTCGAGCTGAAAGCAGAGGTCGAATATCTGGCGCTTGATTTGCGGATATTGGTAGGCCTGTTGGAATGCAATGGCAGGGTAGGGGTGATGATTGGCATCGAGAGATATTGCATTGAATTTTAGGTGTTTTTGGCCTACGATGCGGGCATAGCCGGTGTCGACAATGCGGCGGCTGACGAATACAGGCACGTTGTTGTCGGGCCCAAATGGTGCAAACTGCTTCAGTATGCGTAGGAATTTGGGTGTGACGTCTCTGGCGAGGTCTATCTCGGCGTCGATTTCGATTTCGGGCACCATGTCGCCTTGAGGCATATCGCGCGCCACCAGTTGCTCGAAACGCTCGGTGAAGGCCTCGAAGTTTTCGGGGCGGAGCGACACGCCGGCAGCGCACTTGTGTCCGCCAAAGTGTTCGAGCAGGTCGGCACATTGCTCGAGGGCGGTGTGGACGTCGAACTCCTTGATAGAGCGGGCCGAGCCGGTGTAGAGGTCGTCGGCCGAGCGGGTAAAGATGATGGTAGGTTTGTAGTAGGTCTCGACCAATCGCGAGGCCACAATGCCAACCACTCCCTTGTGCCAGTCGGCGTCGAAGAGGACTATCGAGTGCCGCGAGGCGAGCTTGGGGTCGGTGTCGATTCGTCGCTTTGCCTCGTCGGTAGCGGTCTGGTCAAGGTCTTTGCGTTGAAGGTTGTAGTTGTTAATCTCTTCGGCCAGCAGGCCGGCAATCTTCTCGTCGTCGGTGAGCATGAGCCTGACCGAATCGAAGGCGCTGCGAATGCGACCCGCGGCATTAATGCGCGGCCCGACAAGGAACACGAGGTCGCTGATTGTGAGTTCTTTGACAAAGTATGATTGCCCCTCGGCGCGGTCGCTCTCGTCGCGCGGTTCCACGTTGCCGTAGTGCAGAATGGCTTCTATGCCCGGTCTCGGGCGGGTGTTGAGCACCTTGAGGCCGAACGAAGCCAGCACTCGGTTTTCGCCAGTGAGGGGGACGATGTCGGACGCGATGCTTACCGCCACGAGGTCGAGGTATTTGAGCAGCTTCAGCTTCAGCGCTTCGTGGCGCTTGCGAGCCTCGTCTGAAAGGCTGTCGGGACAGTCGCAGAGGCGCACTCCGGCTCGCTGCTCGAGGTGGGCTTCGACAATCTTGAAGCCAATGCCGCAGCCCGAAAGTTCCTTGTAGGGGTAGGGGCAATCCTCGCGTTTGGGGTCGAGCACGGCCACGGCGCGCGGAATTTCGTCGCCCGGCAGGTGGTGGTCGCCAATGATGAAGTCGATTCCGAGCTCGCGTGCATAGTCCACCTGCTCCACGGCCTTAATGCCGCAGTCGAGGGCTATGATGAGCTTGACCTCCGTCTCGTGGGCAAAGTCGATGCCTTTATACGAAATGCCGTAGCCTTCGCTGTCGCGGTCGGGGATGTAGAAGTTGATGTTCGAGTTGAGTTCTTGCAGGTATGAGTATACCAAGGCTACTGCCGACGTGCCGTCGACGTCGTAGTCGCCATAGACCATGATTCGCTCGTGCCGTTTCACAGCTGCGTTTATGCGCTCGAGGGCCGCTGGCATATCCTTCATGAGTATTGGGTCGTGCAGGTGCTCCAGGCTGGGGCGGAAGAAAGCGCGTGCTTCTTCGAATGTGGTTACGCCACGTTGAACCAGCAGTGTGGCTATAATTCGGTCGACCCCGAGTGCTTGCGATAAGTTGTTAACGTCCTCTATATCATAGTCTTTCCTAAATATCCAACGTTTTTCTTTCATTATTTTCTGGCCGTAAAGTTACGACTTTTTTTTGAAATGGTGAAAGTTTTTTCGAAATTTTTTTTTCGTGGAGCCGAATTAGCCACTGGTTTGCTTGCAGCCAGATGGCGTTTTTGGGAGGTGGGTTAGGGGTGTGGTCGAGGTGTGGTCGAGGGGCGGTCGATGTCTACCCGATGTTAATACGACCTCAATACGACCTTAACCCCTCTATAGGGTTGATTTTCAGTGTTTTATGCAAACACTTGATTTTCAGCAGGTTGGTTATTTTTTGCCGCCCACAAGGTTCTTGCGGTAGGCAGTGGCGGCCACGAGGGTGAGGCCGATGCCGGTGGCGGTTAGGAGTAGCAGGCTGAGGCCGACCTGCCACAGCGGTATCCCGAATGGAAGGCGCATGAGCATGGCGGCCGGTGCCGTGGGTGGGAAGAGCGAGAGCGCCACGGCGAGTGCGCCTTTGGGCTGGGCGGCCAGGAGCGGAGCCATGAGCAGTGTGGCTACGAGGGGGATGACCATAATGGTGTGCCAGGTCGAGGCTTGCGAACTGTCTGACTGCGAGGCGGCAATGGCGGCGCTGGCAGCGGCGTAGGCTGTGTAGCCCAGCAGGGTGAAGAGTAGCAGCATGGCAGCCAGCAGTGGGAAGTCGATAGCGGCCAAGCTTTGCAGCAACTCTTGGGTTGGGGTGGCGGGGACGGCGTTGTCGAGTTGGGCCACGGCTTCGGCACCTTTGGTGTTGAGAATGGGTACCGCGGCTTGGGCTTGGGCCATACGGTCGGCTCCGAGGGCGCTTGTGGCCACAATGCCGCCGGTGGCGAGGGTGGTGGCGAGGGCAAATTGGAGCAGTCCGGCCAGCCCTATGCCGGCCATTTTGCCTACCAGCAGTTGGCGGCAGTTGGTCGAGGCCACCATTATCTCGGCAATGCGGCTGTGGCGCTCTTCGGCCACGCCACGCAGCACGGCGCCGCTGAGCAGCAGCACAGCCAGCACGGCCAGTGCGGCCAGTGTTGTGCCGACCGCGGTGCGCACGGCAAGGTGGGCTTCGCGACCGCTCTCTATGTCTTGGGTGCGCAGCTGTATGTGGGTCGACATGAGCATGTGGTAGTCGTCGGCCGAGATGTCGTAGGCGTCGAGCAGAATGTTGCTGCGCAGTATGTTTTGCAACTGGTTGGCCACGGCTGCTTGGAGGGCGGCCGTTGGGGGTGTGGTGCGGTAGAGCAAGACAGCGTCGCGAGGGATGGCTACGTCGCGTGCTGGTATGTAGATAATGGCCACAATGTCGCGGCCCGAACCGAGTTGGCGTCTGGCGCTTTCGAGCGAGCCTACGTCGCGGTAGGCAGTGCGCTCGGTCGATACAAACGAGTGGTCGAAGAGCCCCGTTTCGTCGACCACGAGCACCGTTTGCTGGCGTTGGCTGCGGTCGGTCATGACGAAGGGCAGGGCGTAGAGTGCCACGACGAGCAGTGCGGCCGCTGCAGGCACTATCCAGAAAGCGGGGCGGCGCAGGCGGGTGCGCACTTCGCGGCATATGATGATGGGTGTGTGGTTCATGGTTGCGGCTGGGGTTGTTGGGTGGCGAGGTGTTGCATCAGTTTTTGGGCGAGTGGTGTGTGGCCGTCGTCGAGGCTGCTTACCGTTCCGCTGAGGGCCACGTGGGCGTTGGCCAGCAGTGTGAGCGAGTGGCAAAGTTCGCCAATGCTGCCTATGTTGTGGGTAGAGAGCAGTATGGCGGTGCCGTGGTTGGCGAGGTTGCGCAGTTGCTGCTTGAGCGTTTCGGCGGCAATGATGTCGAATCCGCTAAAAGGTTCGTCGAGAATGAGCAGTTGGGGGTTGTGTACTATGGCGACGGCAAATTGTACCATTTGCTGCATACCTTTCGAGAGCTGTCCGGCCGGCCGGTCCCACCAGTCGGCTGCGCCGAGGCTGGCCAGCAGTGGGCGCAGGGCTTGTTCGGCTTGTTGGCGCTCCATGCCGCGCAGTCGGGCAAAGAATACGGCTTGTTCGCCCACCTTCATGCGGCGGTAGAGGCCACGCTCTTCGGGCAGGTAGCCCATGATTGGTGTGTGTTGTGGGCCGAGGGGTTGGCCGTTTATGAGCACCTGGCCGCTGTCTGGCTCCACAATGCGGTTCACTATGCGCAGCAATGTGGTTTTGCCGGCTCCGTTGGTGCCTATCAGACCGTGGATTTGGCCGGGCTCGACCGTGAGGCTCACGTCGCGGAGCACGGTGTGGCCGTCGAAGGTTTTGCTTATGTTTTCGATGCGGAGCATGGGTCGTGGCGCTTTTTTTTGAGATTTATAATTTTATGAGAGCAATTTCTGTGCCAATCATGGCCAGTGTCAGTATCACGAAGAGCATCCATAGCTGTCGGCCTCCGGTGCGTTGTGCAATCTGGTCGGTTAGCGGTCGCTCGGGGTTGTCGGCCACGGTGTAGTTGTCGAGGCCGGCGTTTGTTAGGCGTGTTGCAATCTCGTTCTTGGGCACAAAAGTGAGGCGCGATTCGCGGCGGTCGTAGTTGAACGAGATGGCCTCCGACGAGCCCGAGGGTTGGCTAAGGTGGTAGTTGCCAGCGCGTTCGGGTCGGCCGTGGGTGAGCATGGCTGTGTGGTTGCCCATGCGGCGCAGGTCGGGTACGATGTCGGTCTGTCCGTCGTCCGAGGTGAGGTGCGGCACGTAGCCGTCGGGGTAGTCGCTGCCCAGCGCTATCGGGTCGGTTTGGCCAGCAATGTAGTAGGGTTGGCGCAGGTTGCGGCTGTAGAGGGCCATGTTGAGTAGCGTCGGCACAAAGAGGGCCTGCTCGGCAAAGTCGCAGTAGGTTGGCTCGAGGGGCGTGGTCAGCAGGTAGAGGGTGCCTTCGCCACATGGTGTGAGGCTCAGCAGGTCGGAGCCGTCGGCCAGGCTTATCACCTGTTGGCGCACGGTTTGGGCCGTGGTCTCGAGCGCGAAGTGGGCGTTGGTGGTTGGTAGTTCCATCTCGTCGTTGCGGCCACTGAACACGTTGCGGTAAAGTTTGCTGCCGAGGTCGATGGTGGTGGCTTTGAGTTTGCGCCGCTCGAAGGCGCGTAGCAGTGGCGACGAAAACTGTGCCAAAAAGTTGTTGTATGACAAAATGTCAGCCTCGGCAGGCGGTATGACAAGCAGCGAGCCCCCGTTGTTGACAAAAGTGTGGAGCGTCTGTGCCAAACCAGAACTAACCGCTGTCAGCCCGTTGAGCACGACAAAGGTGCTGCTTCCCAGTTGCGAATAGTCTATGTTGGCCACCGTGGTTTGGGTGCAGGCAATGGCCGAGTCGTAGGCGTAGAGGCGCGTCAGGTAGCTGTTTGTCTGCCCACCGTTGACGATTGTCATCTCGGTTCGGCCCGTCACGTTGAGAGAGAAGTAGAGGCGGTCGTCGAACGTCACGGGGTAGTCGGTCAACTCCACAAAGCAGTCTTGCGGCCCGTCGGCATCAATAACAAAGCGTAGCGCTACGGTTGCGTGCGAGCCAGCGGCCACGTCGGTGGTCGCAATGGCGCGTTCGCGTCCGGCTACATAGAGCCTCACGGCGGTTTTCTCGGCATCGTGGTTGCCAGTGTTGCGAATGGTGGCTTCGGCCTCAACGGTCGCTCCACGAACAAACGAGGGGGCGTTGAGGCGCAGGGTGTCTATAAAAAGGTTGGCTGTGGCCTCGGCAGCAAGAGGCACGAGTGTGGCCTCGATGGTCGAATCGTGTGGCAGTTGCTCGAGGTCGGCGGTGCTTTGCTGGAAGTCGCCCACGATGTACAGGTGGCGGTTGGGCGCTGGCGACGAGTTGAGAAATTCGGCCTGCCGTTTTGCTGCCAGGCTGAGGCTCAAGGTGTTGGGCGACTCGTCGAGGTCGGCTACGGCGTTGAGCAGCTCGTCGCGGTCGAGCCAGCGAAATTGGTGGCCGCTCATGTCGCCCGTCATGAGTTGGAACTGAGTTTCTGGACCGTAGGCGGCGGCAATCTCGCCCACCTTGCGGCGAGCTTCGGTCAGCAGGCTACCTTCGGTGCCGGCATTCTCCATGCTGAACGAGTTGTCTACGAATATGCTCACCGCCGTCGAGCCGTTTTGCAGGTTGGCTCCTCTGGTGGGCAGCGTGGGTCGGGCAAAAGCCAAAACGAGGAAGACTATGGCCAGTATGCGTGCGGCCAGTATGAGCAGTTGGCGCAGGTTGGAGCGGCGGCGAGTCTCGTTGTGCATAGCCGTCAGGTGGTCGACGTTGCTGAACATCACTTTGCGGTAGCGTCTGAAGTTGAAGAGGTGCACCGCTATCGGTATGGCCACCGCTATGAGGCCTATGAGCATCAGTGGGTTGGCGAATATCATGCTTGTTTGGTTTTGGATTGGTAATATTTGCAGTATGGGGTCAGTCCACACTCGTTGCATTTTGGTTTTCGGGCTTGGCAAACGTAGCGCCCGTGCAGTATGAGCCAGTGGTGGGCCAGTGGTATCTTGTCGGCAGGTATGTGTTTGGTCAGGGTGAGCTCGGTTTGTAGTGGGGTGCGGCTGCGGTTGGTGAGGCCTATGCGGTTCGACACGCGAAAGACGTGGGTGTCGACCGCCATGGCTGGTCTGTTCCACACTACAGCCTGCATAACGTTGGCCGTTTTGCGGCCCACGCCTGGCAGGGTTACGAGTTCGTCGAGAGTGTCGGGCACCTGGCCGCCGTAGGCGGCTACAAGGCGTTGCGCTGTCCCCACAAGGTGCTTGCTCTTGCTGTTGGGGTAGGAAACTGATTTGATGTATTGAAAGACCTCGTCAGTGGTGGCTTGGGCCATCGTTTCGGCGTCGGGGTAGGCTTCGAATAGGGCTGGGGTGACGAGGTTGACTCGCCGGTCGGTGCACTGGGCCGAGAGGATGACGGCCACCAGCAACTGGAATGGCGAGTCGTAGTGCAACTCGGTTTGGGCCACGGGGCGTTCGCGTTCGAACCAGGCTATAACGTTCTCGTATCGCTCTTTCTGGGTCATTGGTCGTTGGGTATTATTTGCAGCGCGGCTATCACGGCGTGGTGGTCGCTCACCGACGAGCGTAGGCGCCGATGGGCTATGCAGCGCAGCTGCGACGAATGGAACACATAGTCGATTCTGAATGCCGGCAGGTCTTTGCCGCAGTAGGTAGTGCCAAACCACGAGCCGCACTGGGTGAAGCTGTCGCGCAGTTGGTCGCTCACTTGGTGGTAGAGGTACGAGGAGGGTATGTCGTTCATGTCGCCCACCATGATGAGCGGCACCGAGGCAGCTTCGACTATGGGACGAAGTTCGTCTTGCCACTCTTTTTCGTGTTTAGTGATGGTGTGGGTGAGTTTGGCAATGGTTTGGGTGGCAGTGCTGTCGAGGTCGCCATGGGCCATGCGGTCAATCTCCTCGCGGTCGCTATTGTCGAGGCCATACGACTCCATGTGTATGCACACCACGCGCACCGTGTGGCCGTGGTTGTCGATGTCGGCATAGAATTTAGATTGGCGGTCGATTTGGCGCACATAGTCTATCGGCAGCCGCGAGAAGAGCACCGTGCCGTAGGGCTCGCCCGCGCGCGAAGTTCGGGCGCTGTAGTGCTCGGTGTAGCCCATATAGCGCAGGCTGTCTGTAACGGCCACCCCTTTGACGGCGCCATACTCTTGCAGGCAGATGATGTCGGGACCGTTCTGTTCGACCATGGAGAGGAATTCGCGCGCTTTGTCGGCCGACGGCGAGGCTTGGTCGTCGACGCCGCGAAACTGGTGGGTGTTGAAAGTCAAAATGGTCACAACATCGTCGGCCGGTGGCGGCATTTGCGATTTGCCACCAACCTGTATGTATACAGGTATCATCGCCCACCGTAGGGCTATGGCCACCGCCGAGATGAGGAATTCCCACCGGCGACAGAACATCCAGATTAGCGAAAAAAGCACGTTGGCCGCCAGCAGAGGCAGGTAGCCAAAGGCCATCAACGAGGGCCAGACGCTACGCGAGGGGGCTACCCATCCCGCTATGGTGGTGAGCAGGAAGGCTATGACTATCAGCAGGTTGAGGCAGACGGCTATTATGCGTACAAATTTTTTCACGCTGCAAAGTTACACAAATTTCTCGACATACGGTGTGGAAAGCGCGTTTTTTTTGTTCGGTTCGTGCCACACTTGGCCAGTATGGGGGCGAAAAGGGCTTTGGCTCGAGTTGCAAATGGCTGAATATCAAGCCTTGTTCGACCTCAATACGACCCTAACCCCTCTTTGACCCGAGCGAAGCGCGGGCTAACTGTTGAAAATCAAAGAATTATAAGGACGGAAAATTGAACGTCGATGATTTTATGTCCGGCGTGCGCGCCGCAGGGTGTCAGCGAGCCTTTGGCTATCGTTTTAGTGTGTTGCTTTCAGATATTGCAGGTCGCCGTACCAGTAGCTGGCGGTGCAGCCGCCATCGATGAGGAGGTCGGCACCGCTGATGAAGCAGCCGCGCGACGACATGAGGAACTCGGCCAGGTCGCCCACCTCGTCGGGCGTGCCTGCACGGCGTGCTGGCATACCCTCAATCATCTTCAGATAGCCGTCCTTGCGAGGTCCGTGCAGCTCGTCGTTGGCCAGTGGGGTGATGATGATGCCGGGCGAAATGCTGTTGATGGTGGCACCACGACGGCCCCAACGGGTGGCTTCGTACATCACGCGAAGCACGTTGCAGCGCTTGGAATACTGATAGGCCTTCAGTGTGTCGTCGATGGCGCGGAGGAATGGTAGTTCGAGCAGTTGCTCTACTGGGGTGGTGGCCAAAGCCGTGTTCTGCTCCTCGGGCAAGGCGGGCAGGCGGTGCCCGCTCTGCGAAGAGATAATGACGCACGAACCGCCTTCGGCAATGACCTTGCCAAACTCCTCGATGAGCACGCTTGTGCCGTATAGGTCGACGCGCAAAATCTCTGCCACGGGTGCCTGCGAGGGCGACACGCCGGCGGCATTCACCACGTGTTTCACGGCTCCCTGGCTGAGGGAATGCTCCACCAGGCGCAGTATGTCCTCTTTCGAACCGAGGTCGCACTTGATGGTGGAACACTCAAAACCTGCATCCTCCAGCGTCTTGGCGGCCCGCTCTGCATTCTCCTCACTATAGTCAGCCAGCACGATATGCTTGCCTGCCGATACGCGGCGGATGATGGCCTGCCCTATACTGCCTGCTCCTACCAATACTGATACTTGTTTCATGGCATTATCCGTAGTTTTCGATTAGGTGTTTCACATACTGCGGGTCGCCGAAGTCTCGGGTACCTGCGTCGTGCTGGTTCATGGCGGCTATTTGTGCCATTTCGTCGTCGGTCAGAACGAAGTCGAAGATGTCGATATTTTGCTTCATACGCTCTTTGTGGCTCGACTTGGGTATGGCCACGATGCCACGCTGAGTGAGCCAGCGGAGGGCTACCTGGGCAGCCGTCTTGCTGTACTTGGCACCGATTTCGGCCAATGTGTCGCTCTTCACGATGCCGTCCGACCCTTGTCCGCCGAGTGGGTACCAAGCCATCATCTTGGTGCCAAACTCGTCGAGTGTTGGCTCTATGCCTCTCTGTTGCGTGAACGTGTTGCATTCCAGTTGGTTCACCATCGGCTTTGTGTCGACATAATGAGCGAGGTCGAAGAAGCGCCCTGCCTGAAAGTTCGACACGCCGATGGCGCGCACCTTGCCGTCGCGATAGGCTTTCTCCATAGCCCGCCACGTGCCGAACACGTCGCCATAGGCCTGATGTATGAGCAGCAGGTCGATATATTCTGTCTGCAATTTCCTCAGACTCTCTTCGATACTCTTGGCTGCCTTCTCTTCGCCAGCATTCGAAATCCATACCTTTGTCACAATGAACAGCTCCTCGCGCTTAAGTCCACTCTTGCGCCAAGCGTTGCCAACGCCTTCCTCGTTCTGGTAGGCCTGCGCC
>JAFVCE010000014.1 GCA_017479385.1 Bacteroidales bacterium
GGTGAGGGCCCATGTGTAGCTATCGCAGGCGGTTTCGGCCACTTCGGCCGCAGTGCTGTGGTTGACGGTGAGGTTGAGGGTTACCACGCTGTCGCAGCCGGCGGCGTTAGTCAATGTATGGGTCGGGGTGGCGCTCTCGGTGTAGACTGCGTCGTACCAAGTGTAGCTGTCGCAAGCCACGGCGGCGGTATCGCCCACGGTGCTGCGGTTGATGGTCAAGTTGAGGGTTACCACACTGTCGCAACCAGCGGCGTTGACGAGGGTGTCGAGGTAGAGGCCACTTTCGGTGTAGGTCTCGCCAGTGAGGGCCCATGTGTAGCTATCGCAGGCGGTTTCGGCCACTTCGGACTCGGAGGTAGCGAGGACGGTGAAGTTGAGGGTAACCACGCTGTCGCAACCGGCAGCGGTGGTCAAACTATCGACAAGCGCATAGACGCCCACGGCGGTCGGCACATCGATGTTTTCGTGGCCCAGCCAAGAGTAGTCGCTACCCTGGCAGTTCGAGGCTTCTTCGGCCAAGCTGTAGACGGGGTTGACGGTGAGGTTGAGCGTGACGGTGCTGTCGCAGCCAAGCACGTTCTGGAAGGTGGCACTGAAGAGGCCAGCGGTGGCGTAGTTGGTGTCGTTGAATGTGTAGGTCTGGCCAAAGCAGATTTGGCGGCTGATGGTGTCGAACTGCGGGAAGTTCTGCTGCGTGGCGGTTATCTCGAAGAAGTCTTCGAACGACAGGCCGGTAATGTCGGTGGTGCGGAGGCGGACGAGGAATTCGTAGCGACCCGTGCAGGCAAACGAGGCGGCGGTGCGGAGTTCGTTGCCAACCACTTGGAAGAGGGCGTTGTCGTTGTCGCCAAAACCTTCGACCAAGGAGTAGACGAAGGGCAGGTCGACATCGTTATCGACGGTCGAGAGGGTGGCCACGACCGTACCCACGGGGGCATTCTCGGCAAAGAGGGTGTCGGAGAGGAGAATCTCGGTGGGAGCGGTGTTGTTGTTCACCACCACGTCGGGGGTAGGTTTGAAGGGTTCGACGTTGCCCACATTATCGACAGCCTGGCTCACAAATTTGTAGAACTTGCCATAGTCGAGGGTAAGCGCAGCCGCCGAGTCGGGGTGGTAGAGGCCAGCCAACTGGTAGGGGCCTTCGTTTTCGGAGACGAAGAGTTGGACCTGGCTCACTCCGGCACCGCCTTCATCGTCGGTGGCAGCAAAACTAAAGGTGCAGTAGAGCGAGTCTTGAGCGTCCATCTCGTGCAATAGGTGCGAGGTTGGAGCCACAGCGTCGAAGGTGTTGCGCCACACGTTGGTGGCAATCGAGGCGTTGTCGTCGAAGATGATGGTTGCCTCGGCTCCGACGGTGTCGCCGGTAGCAACGTTGGCTTTGGGCTGGATGGTGAAGCTGACGTAGCCCTCGCCACGGCTCAGAGCGTCGTTGACAAGCAAGAAACCCATCTGCGAGTTGGTTGGTTCGAAGCCTGTTTCGGGGTCGATACTTTGGAAAATCCAGAATAGTTGGTTGTTCACAATGTCGATACCAGCCGTTACGTCGACCCAAACACCGAGCGAGTCGCTCACGTCGAGACGTTGCGAGTAGGCCGACACGCCGCTGGGCACAGAGAAGATGAAGCTACCGAACCCGAAGTCGGCGAGGCGGAACGAGGAGATGTTCTGCGACGGGGGAACGGGATAGGTAACATACACGCGCGAGGCGGGGGCGGTGGCAAAGTCGGGGTCGTTTTCGAACGAGATGGTGTAGCGCATCTTCTCGCTGGCGGCCACGAAGCGGGTCGAGTCGCCATAACCGTCGGGGCCGGCAATCTCGTTGGGGTCTTGCGAGCACTCCTGCTTCTTGAGGTCTATCTTGATTTTGCCGGTGCCTTTAACGCCCTCGTCGTCGGTAACGGTGACGCTATAGGTGCCGCTCGACGAGACGGTCATGGTGTTCGAGCCCCACGAGTATTTGTAGGGAGGGGTACCACCCGAGGCCGAAGCCACGAGCCTGGCCGAGGGTGTGCCGTCGCAGGGGACAGACTCGGTGCTGGCACTTATTGATACATCGAGCACGCAATCTTCTTTCTCGATAGAGAAGCTGCGCTCGAACAGTTTTTTGTTACACTCGTTGAGGGTGACCACCACCTTGCCCGAGGTGCCGCCCTCGAGGCCCGAGATGGAGAGGCCGGTGGCCTGTTGGTTGCGCGAGAACCAACCTTTGCTGTAGGTCCACTTGACGGTGACCTCGCTCTCCAGGTTGCTGGGCATGACCACCTTGGCTGTGCCTTTTTGTTTGCACTTTTCGTTGGTGGTCTCGAGCGAAATCTGAGCCACCGCCGCAGACAGCGTTAGGAGCAGGGCGGCCACGAGTGTGATTGAACGTTTGGCAATGTTATTCATATCTTATTCCAGTTTTTTCAAGGTTGGTTATTCACAAATGTCGCCAATGCCGTTGCCGTTGGCGTCGGTTTGGTCGGGGTTGAAGGTGTTGGGGCAGTTGTCGCGGTCGTTGGGAATGCCGTCGCCATCGAGGTCAGGGTCACACACGTCGCCAATGCCGTCGCAGTCGAGGTCTTCCTGGCCTGGGTTGTAGTTGAAGGGGCAGTTGTCCTCGGTGTCGGGAATGCCGTCGCCATCGAGGTCAGGGTCACACACATCGCCCACGCCATCGCCATCGGTGTCGGCCTGGTCGGGGTTGAAGGTCTCGGGGCAGTTGTCGCAGGGGTCGCCAATGCCGTCGCCATCGGTGTCGTACTGGGCCGGGTTGTAGGTCATGGGGCAGTTGTCTTGGTCGTTGGGAATGCCGTCGCCATCCATGTCGTCATCCTCGTCGTTGGGAATGCCGTCGCCGTCGATGTCGGGGTCGCACTCGTTGCCAATGCCGTCGCCGTCCGAGTCGAGCTGGTAGGGGTTGGCAATAGTGGGGCAGTTGTCGCAAGCGTCGCCAAAGCCGTCGCCGTCAGCGTCGGCTTGGTCGGGGTTGTAGGTCGTGGAGCAGTTGTCGCAGCGGTCGCCCACACCGTCGCCGTCATAGTCTTCTTGCACTGGGTTGTAGGTTGTGGGGCAGTTGTCGCAGGCGTCGCCAATGCCGTCGCCATCAGCGTCGGCTTGGTCGGGATTGTAGGTGCATGGGCAGTTGTCGACAAGGTTGTCTACGCCGTCGTGGTCGAGGTCGTTGTCGAACAGAATATCGGCAGTGCTGTGGATGGTGAGGAAGTTAACCATATTGAAGAGCATACCCGACTCGATTTGGGGCGCGTCGAGGTACCACTGGCCTTGCACCTGGGTAAAGGCAAACGGGGTTATGCTTCGTGCTTCGCCAGCGGTGTAGGGGGTGACGAGCAGGAAGAGTTGCCCGTCGAGTTCGATAGCCATCTGCACTACCATCGAGTCGATGGCGGTGAGGTAGGCTACCACGCGCGGGGCAACGGTGTCGACAGTCATGACCGAGGCTATGGCCGAGGCCGACGAGCCGGTGTAGCAAGCCAGCAACGAGGCGTAGCTCGTGGTGGATAGCGAGCTGTAGGCCTTGAGCAGCGAGCAGAGGGCTGCCGTGGGGGTGGAGCGGTCGGCCTGGAGTTGGCCGCCGGTGGTGGCAACGACGCTGCCTTCGGGGTAGAGGGCTATGCTGGCCGAGCAGGCCACCTTGTTGCCGCAGAGTATGGTTTGGAGGGGGTCCGAAGCCAGGGCGTAGGTCGAATCGCCTTCGAAGTTGAGCACGAATTGCGTGGGCTCTGGAGCGACGAAGGAGGGGTAGCGGTCGTGTTGAGCTCGAACAATGGCTGGTAATAAGGCGGTTAGGGCTATTACCATTATGGTTGTATATGTTGCTTTGTGTTTCATAACTTGTTTCTCCGTGGTTTTAAGGTGGTTAGTTAAATCTGATAGGGGCCCAGCATTTCTGGTCGATGATGGATATGTCGGGCGTGGAGAGTTCGATGAACGACATGAGTTTGAGCGAAGCTTTGGCCGAGATGTCGAAGCATAGCTCGAGTTCGCGGACGGTGATGGTGGCGTCGCGCGCAATGGCCAAGCGGAAGGAGTTGAAGGTGATGGTGCCGGTGAGCACAGCGTCGCCACGGGCCAGGTCGGCGCTCAAGGCTTCGGCAAAGAGGCCGCCATAGAGGCCAACCGAGGTGCCGATGGTGAATTCGTAGAGCGGGGTCTCTTTGTCGCACGTGAAGTTGAAGGCTGTCGACACGCCAGAGTGGAGGTTGAAGCCCAGTTGGCCACCGATGCGGCATTTGGCAAAGCCTATGCCTATATCGAGGCCACAGGAGTAGTCTATCGACACGTCTTCGAGGTTAATGCTTACGCCAACGCCGCGTCTATTGTCGCAGCATTCGCGGCTCACCTCGACCTCTACTTGGCCACCCATCTCGGGCTCGAAGCATTCGTCCTGGAGGTTGGCCGACACGCCGGGGGTCATCTTGGCCAGGGCGTTCATGCCCTCGCCGGTCTTCTTGACTATGTCTTTGAGGAGCTTGAACGACTTGGCAATCTTTTCGCCGTCGAATTCGACCGAAGCCGAAGTGTTGCCCAAGCTGCCGCTGACGCTGACAGAGAAATCTTTTAGGCCGACGCCGACAGAGAGCGAGAGGTCGGCATAGTAGGTAACGGGCACCAACTTGGTGTCGAGTTCCTGGCCGTCCTTGGTCAGGCTGAAGACGACCATGTGGTCCTCGTCGCCATCCTGGGTTCGGGTGCCGGCAATCGGCTCGCACGAGGTGATGCTGACGTAGTTTTCGTAGCCCTCGGGCGAGGTCTTGATGTCGAAATCGCTTGTCGACGGGCAGCCCGTAAGTTTGGCTATACAGCCTTTGGGCTCGATAGAGGCAATCTTAATGGTGTCGGTCACCGTGAGCTGAATGTTGCAAGTCTGCACACACTCGCCGATACGCTTCACGGTGAATGAGTAGGTGCCCTTCTCGGTTGGGGCTTTGATTTGGACCGTGGGCTGGTTGAGGTCGGTCGAGACGATGTAGTTGCTCGGCGTCCAACGGTAGCACACCACGGTGCCAATGCAGCCACCATCGCCACCGGCGCCGCCGATGGTCAGTTCCTGGCCTGGAGTGGCCTTGACGTTGAGCTTGTCGCCGCTGAGCCAGCATTGCGCCCAGGCTCCTGGCAGCGCTGTGGCTGCCAAGAGGGTGAGGGCGACGAGATATTTAATCTTATGTATCATATTGCTGCTTTCCTTTCTTTATTGCTATATGTGTGTGGTTAACGAACTCTTTTGGTGGTGAATACTAATGTGCCCGAAGTGTAGCCATAGATGGATATGGTGCCGTAGGAGCCTGGGCGGAGCAAGCCTTCGGGTTCGCCCTCGATGGTGAGGGGCACCTGGAGCTTGACGGCCTGGTTGGCAATGCCGTCGGGCGTGAGAGAAATCCACGAGCCGCCGATGCTCTCTATCTCGAGCACCACGCCGCTGAGGTCGGTGTTGCCCGTGTTGCCAAACTCGAGCATCATGACGATGTTGCGGTTAGGACGTGGCGAGTTGGGGAACACCAAGTTGTACTGCAACCCGTCGGGCGCTCCGGCCACTGCGTGGAAGGCTCTGGCCAACATGGCCTCGCCCTCGCAGTAGTTGACCACGCCCAGGTCGTAGAAGCCGGTATCGGCCCCAACGAGGTTGAAGGTGGCATAGGAGCGGTAGTAGCCGTCGTAGATGAGCGTGTCGGGACGCAGGGTGTCGGCCCCACGGCTGAGGTAGACCTGCATATCGGGGCGGAAGCGCGAGCCGATGAGTTCGAGGGTCACCGGGCCGCTCACACCACCCGTCGAGGGGCTCGCCTGGCGCAGCTCGAAGGGGATGACGCGCGCGGTGAGGGTGGCCTGCTGCTCGGCGGAGGCTACGGGCGTCGAGCCGTATACGTTCACGCCGTAGTATCCAGCCTGGGTCGAGGGGATGTAGAGTTCTGGGTTGGCCGTGTACTGGCCAATGGTAGAATAGGTGTAGTTGAGGTTGTCGCCAATATTGTTGTGCGACACGTAGAGCATATTGACGGCTCCCAGCAGCGAGTCGGCGCTCTCGAGGGTGAGGAGGGCAGTCTCGCCGCGGTTGTCGCCCACGTTGAGAATAAAGTCGGAAGCCAAATTGTTGCGCAGCGTGTCGGCCGTCGGGGTATCCCACTCGAGGGTGCGAATGCTCACGTGGAACGGCAGGGTCGAAGCGCTGGTGTTGTTGGTGCGGTCAACTTCGTTGAAGCTGTTGCGCACGTTGGTCTTAACAATGAGGTAGTAGTTGCCTTGCGGCAGGCCGCTGATGCGGGCCGAGAGTCGTTGCGCTACCGACTGGCCATTGGCGAGCGAGATGTAGCCTGTCTCGACGCTGCCGAGGAGCTTGTCGGCAGGGTCGAAGATGGTGTCGGCCGAAACGTAGACCAGCGAGCGCAAGCCGCTACCGCTCAGGGTGTTGGCACCCACGTTGACCACGCGCCAGGAGGCGTTGACGGTGCTACCGCTAACCACAGAGTCGTCAACATCGATGGTCTGAACCACGAGGTCGCCCGGTGGCGGGAGTATGACGCTGACTTGGGCCAGTGCCGTGTTGTTGTCGGTCGTGGTCTCGTAGAATCCGAGGGCCGCGTTGGCTTTGACAACCAGGTTGAAGCCGCCCTCGTTGGGCAGGGGCACGGTGAATTCGACCGTGTCGGTATAGCTCTCGCCTTGGTTGAGGGTGATGTTGCGGCGGGCGTAGCTGCCGATTTCGGTGCCGTTGCCGGCCGAGGCGTTGGTGGCAAGGTAGAGTTTGTCGCTCCACGAGGCGGCCTCGACGGGCTGGCTGCTGATGTTGGTAACGGTGTAGGCCGCCAGTGCCGGTTGGCCAGCGGTGATGGTGTCGCCACCGACGAGGCTGAACTGGCTCAGTTCGAGGTCGGCGGTGGGCACGCTGCTCACGCTGATGGGCAGCACGTAGAGGTTGTTGGTGCGGTCTATATCGGGGTTGGCGTTGTTCTTGTCGACCACAGCAATGAGGTAGGCCTCGGACGGGGTGCCCATGGGTATGGTGGCGCTGAAGGTGAGGGTGTAGCTGCTATCGGCCAGCAGTGGGGTGCGGTGTTCGGCCATAACGAGACGTTGGTCGGTGGGGTGCAGCACCTCGTCGTCCGAGATGTAGACCTCGTCGGCCCAGGTTGCGGCCAGTGTGGGCACGGCCGAGTTGTTGGCCACGGTGAGGGTGTAGGTGGCACGCTGGCCCCATTCCACCTGGGTGGGACCGGCCAGGGCGGCGGCTTCGATGTCGAGCTGGTATTGCTTGACGTTGACCACGCTCGAGTGTGTGCTGTTGTTGCTTTCGCCCGTGTGTTCGTAAATCTCGTTGTCGACGTCGGTCACAGCCCACACGTAGTAGTTGCCCGCGCTGAGCGAGGTGGGTACCACAAACGAGGCCTGCTGCTCGGAGCTCTCGCCAACGGCGAGGTCGAGGGTGAGGCGCTGTGTGCCGAGGAGGTTCTTCTGATTGTAGATAGCGGGCGAGGTGGAGTAGTAGAAGCGGTTGTTGAACGAGCCTTGTTCGAGGTCGCCAGTGCCGTTGTTGGTGATGGTATAGTTGAGGGTGACGAACTCGCCGATGTTGATTTCGGTTGGGAGTTCTATGTCACCGGCCACCAGGTCGGGATAGGGGGAGAGACGGACGTGTAAAGGATGGGTTAAGGTCGTGTTGAGCTCGGTATTTTGACCTTCGCAGAGGGTCTGACCGTAGTTGGTGACGACGTGCAGGTAGTATGTCCCACTAATGCCGTTGGGGAGGGTGATGGTGCGGCTCACGGTGTCGCTCTGGCCTGGGGCGAGGGTGACGAGGCGTTCGTATTGGTCGACGAGGTTGATGGCGGTGTAGCTAACGGTGTTGTTGGCCAGGTAGGCGCGGTCGGTCATCGAGCGGGCCACGATTGGGGCCTGGCCGCGGTTGGTGACCACCCAGCTGAAGGTGGCGGGCTTGCCCGACCAGAGGGTGTCGGGGGCTTCGACCACGGCCACTGCCAGGTCGGGGGCAATGAGGTTCACGGTCGTGGCTGGGGCGGTGCTGTTGTCGGTCTCGACGCTCTCTATCACATCGTTGGCGTTGTCGGTAACCACGCGGAGGTTGAGCGTGGCGCTGTTCTGGCAAGGTAGCGAGACGGTGGCGCGGCGCACGAGGCTGTCGCCCGAGGCGAGGGTGAGGCCTTTGACGTTGACAGCGTAGACCTGCTGTCCGCCGATGGTTACCACCTCGGTGAACGAGCGGCCTATGAGGCTGCCAGCGCCGATGTTGCGCGTGGTCCAGCTGAGGGTAAGAGTGCTATCGGCCAGGCTCACGGTGTCGGCCACCTTGACATCGGTCACCACCAGGTTGGGCAACGCGATGTGCAGGCGGTTCGGGGCCGAGGTCAGGTTGTTGCTTTCGGCGCCATCTTCGAAAATGCGGTCGTCGTTGTCGGTGCGGAGCCAGAGGGAGTGGGTGCCAGTGAGGTTGGTGGGCAGGTCGAAGACGAGGGTGGCAGTGTAGCTCGAGTCGGGGTTGAGCATATTGCTGCGGCGCGAAGCATGGAGCTGCACAGCCTGCTGGCTCGAGAAGATGGTTGAGGGGGTGACGTAGACAGCGTCTATCCAAGTCGACGAGGTGGCACCCAAGCCGCGGTTGGCCACGGTGTAGGTCAGCTCGAACTGCTGTCCGGGCGAGGCCACGCTGTCGGCCATAATCAGCTGCTCGACTACGAGGTCGGGTACCACGATGGTAAGCACCTGCTGCGAGAGAGAGGTGTTGTTGTCCTCGAAGGTGTATTCGAACACGTCGTTGTTGGCGTCGGTGCGCACAATGATGTGCCACTCGCCCGAGGTGCGGTCGGGAGCCGTAAGGCTGATGGTACGGGTGTAGCTCGAGTCGGCAGCGAGGTTGCCACGGTGAGTGATGGTTGTAGCCAAAATCGAGTTGTCGTCGATGGTCGTGGTGCGGCTCAGGTAGACGACGTCGGTCCACATATTGGCCACGGTGGCGGTGGCACCGAAGTTGCTAACGGTATAGGAGATTTCGACTTGCTCGCCCGGGGCAGCCTGGGCAGGGGCCTCGATGGCGGTTACCTGCAGGTCGGGCGGCGGGGTGAGGGTGATGTTGAGTTTTTGTTCGGAGGCCGACGAGTTGTTCTGTTCGAAGATGCTCTCGTAGATGTTGTTTCTGTAGTCGGTCTCGACAAAGACGGTGTACTGTCCCATGTAGTCGACCGGAACGATGAAGCTGGCCGAGGCTTGATATTCGCCGTTGGGGGCCACGGTGTCGGTGCGGTTCAGGGTAGCCATGAGCTTGGCGGTGGTGTGGTTGAGCGTGTCGCCCATGCCCGATTGGAGGTAGACCGCATCGGTCCATCTACCAATGGCAGCGGCGTCGCCCTGGTTGGCCACGGTCCACTGCACCTGCAGTTCGTTGCCCGAGAAGATGTTGGTTGGGTGCGAGATGTGGGTCACGGCCAGGTCGGGCGAAGGCGGCGGCAGGATGGTGAGCACGCGGTAGAAGAAGTTGTCGCTCTCTTCTAAGTTCTCGCTGGTGCGCGATTCCTGCACCTGGCTGTGGATGAAG
Source organism: Bacteroidales bacterium (assembly GCA_017479385.1). Classification (GTDB taxonomy): domain Bacteria; phylum Bacteroidota; class Bacteroidia; order Bacteroidales; family P3; genus Colimorpha. Next base: position 9,545 of record JAFVCE010000014.1, read on the forward strand.
TTGCCAGGGTAGCTCGTGGTCTGCGAACGCAGGTAGGGGTAGGGCGAACCCGAAGCCGACGGAGTGTAGGGGTCGGGGGCGGTGGTGCCACCGGTGGGACTGTAGTCGATGTTGACGGCGGCATACTGGTCGGTGAAGACAAAGAGGTAGTAGCCTCCAATATAGTCGCGCGGTATGGTGACGGTGGTGGTGTTGGTGTAGCTCTCGCCAGCTTCGAGCGAGCTGAGGTTGGGCACCGTGGCGAGGAGTGTCTCTTCGACGCCGTACCAGAAACCACCACCCACGCCGTCGACGGTCGAAATCCAGATGTAGTCGTTCCATGTGGAGCCCGGAGGTGTATTGCCTGTGCCGTCGTTGGTAACGGTCCAGGTAACGGTCATCTGCTGGTTGGCCACGGGCGACGAGTTGGTGACGGCGCTCACGTGGAGGTTGGGCAGGTCGTTGGCACGGAGCAGGTAGACCTCGCTCGACTTGCTAACACACTCGTTCCAGGCCACGACGCGCCAGTTGTATTCAACGCCGTAGTCGTAGGCGGGCAACGAGTAGTTCGACAGTTGCGGCAGGACGAGGCCTTTGACCGACGGTGTCGAGGGTTGGGTCGTGGTGGAGGGCCACACATAGAGGTCGTAGGAGGTTGCTTCGGGCAGCGACGACCAAGCAAAGTTAACCTTGCGGTCGTAGACCACTGTGTTGTTGGCGGGCGTGAGCGAAGTGAAGTTCGAGAGGGTGTCGAGCGTGGTTGGGTCGCATTCGGTGGCGAAACTTATGGGTATGGAGTAGAAGCTCGAGGTGCCGTCGGAGCAGAGGGTGCGCACGCGGACGGTGTAGGTGCGGTTAAAGCCGAGGTTGGTCACCGTGAGGGCGGTGTCGGTGGTGCTGATGGTATCCCACTGCGAGTCGCCCTCTTGGGCAATCTGCACCATGTAGCGGTTGCTGCCGGTAGCGCTCCAGGTGAGGAGGGCCGAGGTGGCGGTGATGTTGCTCGCCTCGAGGCCGGTTACGGCAGGGCAGTCGTTCTGCTCGCTGCTCTCGTAGGCACCCATGTCAACACTGTTGCCGAATATGCGCTCTGCGCCGTCGAAGTCGGTAGTGCTGGTGGCGAGGTCGTTGCTACCTGCGTCGACGAGGTTCGAGGTGGGGTGCAGGTGGTAGTCGCTGTGTGTGGGGTCCATGAAGCGGACGTAGTTGAACGAGAGGTTTGTGCCGTCGTTGGCCGAGGCCAAGCTCACGCAGCCCTCGCCAAAGGTGTAGTTGCTCAGTTCGTCCATCTGCTCGATGGCACTGTAGTTGAAGGTGACACTTCCGCTGTATCTATAGAGGTTGTTAACATAGTAATCGACTTTGTTGCCCCACACTATGCTGTTGTTGATAATAGCGGTACCATAATAAAAGTATATGCCACCACCGTATTGGCCGCAGCTGTTTTGAACAATGTCGCAACCTTCGATGGTGATGCTATTACTATTACTGTAGATACCACCGCCATAGGTTGATGCACTGTTGTGGTCGATTATGCAGTTGTAGAGGCTGACCGTGGAAGTGTAGAGGGCACCGCCACGGGTGGCACTGTTGCTGGTGAAACGGCTATTGTATATATTTGCGTTGCCGCTGCAAGCACCGCCGTAGGTTGCACTATTGCCCTCGAATAAGCAATTATAGATATAGTTATAATTGTTGTAGCAGCGGATACCGCCACCATAGCCGCTACTGGTTGCAGCGTTATTGCGCACTTCGCTATTGGCGAGGGTGAAGTATCCGTTACCGCTATACACACCAGCTCCACTTTCGGCAGAACCGTTCTGGATGGTGAAGCCGTCCCACCTCGTGTTGGTGTTGACACTGGCATAGAGCACACGTTGCACTCTCTGGCCGTCGAGCACCGAGGGGTGCAGGCCGAGTTGACGCTCCGAGAGGCTGTCTTCGGTGCCGGCAAAGCCGCCATAGACGTTAACACCCGAGCGGGCAGTGAAGGCGTTTTGGTTCATGTCGTCGCCGAAGTAGGTGCCTTCGGCCACCCACACTTGGAGGTTGCCCTGTTGCGAGGCAATGTCGATGGCGTCTTGCAGGCTCGGCATGGCGTTTTGCCACGAGGTTCCGTCCATCAGGCCACGGCCTTCGGCCATAACGTATACCACATTGCCATAGGTGGGCAGGGTTACCGGCTGGTAGGGCGACTCGTAGCAGCCCATATCGACCGTGCCTTGCTGCACACGGGCGTTGCCGTCGAGGTCGGTGGGTTGGGTGAGCGAGGCATTGTTGCCGTAGCCCACAAGCACCGAGCCTTCGGCCGGCTGCCAATTGCCACCGGCATATTGGTTGCCAGCGCCACCGGAGGGCATTACGAAGCGTGGCGAGTAGGGCGAGCCGCTGTTGGTAGAGGCAAGCAGTATGTTGGTGGAACCGAGTGTGCCGCTGGGGCCTGACACTGCCGAGTAGGTGAGGTTGTTAATAGTGGTTTGGTAGCTGTTGTTGTTGCTGCCAGTGTTCACATTGCCCCACACCACGTTGTTGGTAGAGGCAACCGTGCTGCCACCGCCTATGCCACTATAGTTGCTGGCAGTGTTGGCGACCACGGTGGTCGATGTTATCATCGCATAGTCGGAGTAGATACCGCCACCATTGGACAAAGAGGTGTTGTTGGCCACGAGGCAGTTGGTCACTTCGGCATAGCGAGCATAGATACCACCACCGTTGTAATAATTGTTGCTGTTACCCTCGATACGGCAGTTGACGATGCGAGTGGCAAAGTCGTAGAATAGCACATTGTTGCCGAGCGAGTCTTGCTCATAGTGACTGCTGTATGTGTTGCCATAGGCATATACACCGCCACCATAGGAGGAACTATAGTTATTGAGCACCGAGCAGTTGCTGAGGGTAGACCCTTCGCGCATATAGACGCCACCACCGCCGCTACTGCGACCGTTCTGGATGGTGAAGCCATCCCAGAGGGCTGCCGTGGCAGAGGTGTAGCTGTTGGACTGGTAGAGCACGCGGCGTTGGTTGTTGCCGTCGAGTATGGAGGGGTAGAGGCCACGTTGGCGTTGGGCGAGGTCGGTCTCGTTGCCGAGGAAACCACCATAGACTTTGACGCCTGGGCGCATAACGAAGGCGTTCTCGCCACTGGTGTAGCCGAAGTAGGTGCCGGCAGCCACCCACACTTGTGCGGGTTCGCCATAGGTGGTGGCTCGGTCTTCGGCGGTGGCGGTGGCGCGGTTGAGGTCGGCCATGGCGTTGTCCCAGCTGGTGCCGTCGGCGCGGCCTTGGGCCACGGGGGCCACATAAACTATGGGCGAAGCCGAGGGGAGGGTGCGGAAGTCGAGGTAGCGATAGTCGCTGTAGGCGGTGTCGCCACAGATGCGACGCAGGCGCACCTCGTAGTTGGTGTTGTAGGCGAGGCCCTCTATTCGAGGTTGAGTAGATGTTAACCCGATGTTAACCCATACCGAGTCGGTGGCATCGAGGTTGCGAATGTCCATCTCGAGACCGTCGACCGAGGGGCTGCCTATGGCGAAAGTAGCACCCAGTGTGTCGGCCTCGGCCAGCACGATGTTGACAGTGCCGCAGGCATTGGGTACACACAGCTCGTGTAGGCGGATGTCGGCGCGATAAGAGGTGGTGCTTGTCCTCATCCTATTGCCAAAGCTGTAGGGCTCTGAACTGTTGTAACCGTAGGCTACTGAGTAGTACTTGGAGTTGGTGGCAAAGTACAGGGTCGGGCTGTCGTATGTATTGGCCAGCGTTGCCACAACCAGGTTGCTTTGACCATTGTAGTAGAAGTTGCTGTCGAAAGGCACGTAGCACCAGTTGCCCGAGTCGTTTTGGTGGAAGGTGGCCTCGCCGTCGAAGACGAGGGTCATCTCGTCGGAGGTTAAGGTGCTGTCGCCTGGGTAGAAGTTGCTACGCGAGGTGCTGCCGAGGTAGATTTTGAGGTGAGGGCTGCTGGTGTTGCTGCCCGTGTTGCTATTCAAGCGGAACGATAGGCCGGTGAGGAGGCGTGGTGTGGAGCCAACCTCGCTGGGCTCGTAGAGCTGCTGCGAGAAGGAATAGTAGTAATTGGCACCAAATGGCACATATTGCCCATTAGTGTAATTACCAGCACCCCCATACTCGGTGTAGCGGTCGCAGCCACGAGCGGTTCTGAAGGTTACTTCGGGCGACTGCTGGCCTTGGTTGCCGTCGGCGCAGAGGCCTACGATGGTGGCGGTGTAGGTGGTGTTGGGTTCGAGACCGGTGACGAAGGTGCCTGCGTTGGCGCCGTTAACGGTGAGGCTTTGTTGGGTGTTGCCTTGCTGGTCGGCAATGGTGACGACCACCGTCTGCGGGCTATAGTTACCCAACGACGACCAGCCGAGGTAGGCAGAGTTTTCGGTCAGCGAACTTGCCGTCAGGCCGCTGGGGGTGAGGCAATATTGCTCGCCGTGGTACTCGTAGGCACCAATGTCGACCGTCGAGTCGAACAGGCGGTCGAGGCCGCCGAGGTCGAAGTCGAGGCTAATGTTGTCCTGACTGAGGCAAGGATTATATCCGCGATTGATGAGGGCCGAACTGGGGTGCAGGCGATAGTCGCCGTTGTCGGGGTCGACAAAGGCGGGGTAGGCCTTGTCGGGGTCGGCAGCGAGGTTCTCGGTGGCGAGGGTGATGATGCTGTCGCTTACAACGCCCTCGATGGCCGAGGCGTGGAGTCTGGAATCGTAGTAATTGGTAATATTATCGACTCCACCATTTGTGCCACGGTTACCCCACACAACGGTGTTGTACATATTGATGTAGTTAGCACTATTTGCATGAATACCGCCGTTGTAGCTGTTCGAATTTATACGCACCTCATTTTGTACAACAGTGGAGTTGTAGAGGTAAACATAACTGGCAGCATAGATAGCTGCACCATTGGAGGTCGAGGTGTTGTGGTCGATAAGTGTGTTGTAGATTCGAGTGTTGCTGTTAACATAAATAGCTCCACCATTGCTACCAGTATTGTGGTGTAGGTGCGAGTTGACCACATTAGTCGTATTTGACGTATAGATTGCACCACCGCTGTACGTGTTGGTATTGCCGTTGTGGTGGATGTCGCAGTTGACGATGTTTACAGTTTCGCTGCCATTTATCACGATGGCACCTCCTCTGATGTAGCTGCCACTCGCCTGCTGGCCGTTATAGCAAACAGTAGAGTTGCTCAGCGTGAAGTTGCCAGACAGGTAGGCAGCTGCGCCAACCTGTGCACCGAAGTCGCTGTTGTATATGGGGAAACCGTTGGTGAGGGTAACACCGTCCCATGTGGTGAGTTCTTCAAATGTAGCAGGTTGGTTGAGCACGCGGCGCTGGTTGCGGCCGTCGAGTATGGTGGCGTAGAGGGCGGGGTTGCGCTCTGTGCCTTGGCCGCTGAAGCCGCCAAGGAGGTCGACGCCGTCTTTTGCAGTAAAGGCGTTTAAGCCGGTGGTGTCGCCATAGTAGGTGCCGGCAGCTACCCACACTTGTGGCACACCGAGCGAAGCGGCCATGGTCAGAGCCTGGTCGGGGTCGGGCATGGCGTTCTGCCACGAGGTGCCGTCCATCGAGCCACGGCCTCCTTCGGCCACGTAGACCACGCTATCTGTATATTGTGGCAGGGGCACGATTTCGTAGGCCGACTCGTAGGCGCCGAGGTCGAGGGCATCGTTTTGCAGGCGGTTGTTGCCGTCGAGGTCTGCGGTGCCATAGGCAGCGGGGTTATAGCCACGGCCTATGCAGACAGAGGTAGAGGCGAGGCGGTAGTCGGCAGTGCCCAACGAGTCGTATCCTGCCGTGGTGGTGGGATTGACGAAGGCTGGGCTGAGCAACTGGCCACTGTTGTCGGATGAGAGGCCAATGTTGCCTTTACCTCTCAGTCCGCCTTCCACAGCGCTATAGAACACATTTTCATTGTTGCTAAATTGTTGCCTGCTGATGGAGGCGTTACCCCACACCACCGAGTTAATAACCGTACCGAAGTTTCTGGATATAACATATGAGTTATAGATGTTGCGTGCCACGGTTACGCCGTTGACCTCACCACTGCCATAGACATTAATGACACTGCTTGTTAGGTTATTGTTGGCGATGAGGCTGTTGGTGATGGTGGCATATTCGAGATAGAGGGCATATTGACCGCTGTTGTTGATGATGCTTACGCGGTCGAGTCGAGCGGTGCAGTCGTAGCGATATGTCTGGAGAGAGTCGTCGTAGTAGTCGTTGTAGCTGCTACCCAGCACTCGCACTACATAAGCGTTGTTGTTTTGGCTACTGTTGTCGGTCACCACACAGTTACTAAGTGTGGCATAGTGGCGCAGGTTTACGCCCGAAGCGGTAGAGTTGTTGTAGGCATAGCCGTTGGCAATGGTGAAGCCATCCCAAGTGGCAGCCGTTTGGGCTGTGAAGTTTACGGACTGACTAAGCACCGTGCGCTGGCTGCGGCCGTTGAGGATGGTTGGGTTGGCTTTGGGGTCGCGCTGCGACAACGAGGTCTCGGTGCCGGCAAAGCCGCCATAGACGTTTACGCTGGGTTTGATGACGAAAGCGCTCGTTGTAGTGGCCGGGCTGATGGTGTCGCCATAATAGGTGCCGGCGGCCACCCACACTTGGGCAGCTTGGCCATAGGTGTTGAGGCGGGCGGTGGCCACGGTCTGGGCGTAGGCAATGTCGCTGGTGGCGTTTTCCCACGACGAGCCGTCGGCTATGCCTGTGGCTTGTGGTTTGACGTAGACCACAGGCGAGTCGGAGGGCAGGGTGGAGAACCTGACAGTGGTCCAAGCACTGCTGTCGCCATCGCACCTGTTGCGCATACGCAACTCGTAGGTGGTGATTTGCGGCAGGCCCGAGATGGTGATGGGCGTTTGAGCGATGGTGGCCGTGGCGAAAGGCTCGCCAGCGGTGACGTTGCGCAGTTGAGCTTCGTAGCCTTCAGAAGCCAGGAAGTCGAGCGTAGCCGAATTAGCAGTGACACTGGTCACCACCACGTTCGGACGGTGGCAGTCGCCTGTGTCGACAGCCAAGCATTCGCCACCGAAGCGCACGTTGCTGCGGTAGTTGAGGATATTGGCATACGAAGGCGGGTTGGCTGGGTCATAGGTCTGTCCGTCGGCATATATATAGGCAGCCATCGGCCTATCGGTTGGCGTGGTGTAGAATTTGTCTGAACTCGACAGGTAGTCGGTGTTGTTGTCGAGCATGACTACCAGCAGGTTGTCGACGCCGTTATATTCGAATGGCTCTTGCAGCACAATGGGGCACCAATTGCCATCGTATTGCGAACTGAAGATGTATTGGCTGTTGCTATACACTTGTTGGAAGTCGGTGCTGGGCTTGAATTCTTCGGTTTCGAATGTCGAGTCGGACACGTGGGCGAGGAAGAGGGTGACGTTGCGCTGCTGGGTTGAATTAAAGAAGTACTGGAAGCTCACGGTGTCTATCCTCATCGGGGCGTTGCCCATTTCGTCAGCGGTGAATATCTGTTGGGTGTAGGAACTACAGTAGTAGATTTGCGTGGGTAGGTAGCTGGTGGTGCCGGTGCCGGTGCCGATGGTGACCACGGCTTGGCAGTCGCCGATGTTGCGCTGACGAGTGGTGAAGGTAGTTGTTGCGAACTTGCCCACAGCGTTTTCGCACACCGAGCGCACCAACACAGTGTATTCGGTTTGTGGTTCGAGGTCCTGAACAAAGGTATGAGTTGCAGTGATGTTGAGTTGAGACACGGTATCGCCGTCGTGCACAATGAACAGCTGGTAGGCTGCAGGTTCCTCTTGGCCAGTATAGCTGAAGGTGACGTAGGCCGAGTTGTCGGTTACAGACACCACTTGGAGGCCACGCAGGCGCGGGCAGGCATCGAACTGGTCGAGTTCGTAGCAACCAATGTCGACTCTTTCGAACTTCTGGCGAGGTTTGCCTTCGAGGTCGGTGTCGAGGAGGTAAGCAATCGAGGTGTCGCCGGCGTCGATAAGTGCCGAACCGGACATGAGGGTGTAGTCGCCTTGGCCATCGGGGTCGGCAAACATGGGGTAGTTGTCGTTGTCGCTACCCTCGTTGAGCGTGCTCAAACGGATGTAGGAGGCCGAAGTCGAGTCGTAGTAGTAGCCATCGGTAGCTATGCCAGCCGAGGTGTAACTGTTGCCACCTATGCCAGTCACTTCACCGCTCTGGGTGCGGTTGCCCCACACCACGCTGTTGTAAATCTCGACATTACCGTTGGCGGTAATGCCTCCACCGATGTTGTTGGCAACGGTGTTGCCAACAAAGCTGCTGCCAGATTGCAACTGAACGTTGTCATAGGTCGAAGTGTTGTGCTCAATGAGGTTGCCCTCGGCGAGGCTGTAACTGGTTATTAGAGCATATTCTCCCCTGTTGTTTATGATTTTGGAGTGGAGCAGTCGACCACCATTACTAATATAGACGTCCGACCTGATGTTGCTGCTCAGTGAGCCGTTGCCTTCGATAACGCAGTTGCTCACCTTGGCGCCATCGGCATAGACGGCCACGCCCCATCCGTTGGAGCAGCGTGGCGAGGTGGCGTTATTATATATATAACATTTATCTAATGTGACGTTGCCAGCGATGTAGGCACCCATACCGTTTCCGCACTTGTTGCCTCCGGTGATGTTGAAGCCACGAACAAGTATGGGGCTGCTATTGTTGGAATTGTCTTTGTAGAGCACTCCGCGCTGGTTCTGACCACTGAGCACTGTGGGGTGCTGGTCGGGGTTGGCTTGGCTGGCTTGGGTTGCACCTACGGCAAAGCCACCTATGAGGTTGACGCCTTCGACGAGGTTGAAAGCATTGTCGGCATTGGTATCACCATAGTAGGTTCCTTCGGCTACCCAGACATCGAGCGTAGAGTCGATGCCATAGATTCTCGCCATTTCGAGCACTTGGCTGGGGTCGGTAAAGGCGTTGTCCCACGAGGTGCCGTTACCTTCGCCGGTGGCTTGGGCGCTGACGTAGACGGGGTTGTTCTGGAATGGCGACACGGCTGTGTAGGGCGACTCGTAGCAACCAATGTCTACCAAGCCTTGCTGCACACGGGTGCTGCCGGCCAGGTCGTATTGACCAACAACGGCGCTGTTGTTGCCACGGCCGATGAGGATAGAGCCTTCGGCCAGGGCAAAGTTGCCAGCTTCATAGCCGGCACCCACGCCATTAGAGGGGTTGACAAAACGGGGCGAGGCCATGGCGTCGCCGGTGTTGGAGGAGGAAAGTTGTATGCCGTAGTTGTTGCCACTGCCGTCATCTTCGATGGCAGAACCGACGACGTTGCAGTTATATATGGTCGACACCACCTGCGACGAATCGCTTTGGCGGTTGCCCCACACCACGCAGTTGTAGAGCGAGGTGTTGCGAACGGCACCATAGCTGCTCTCGGTGGTGATGTTCTGCACAAAATCGGTCGAGTAGGCTATGATGGAGTTGTCATTGTTTTCGCCGTTGTACACATAGAGGCCTGCCGAATACTGGGCGGTGTTATTTGCCACAAGCGAGTTCTCTATACGGAATCCTCCTTCTGCATAGATGGTACCAGAGTAGGTGGCATAGTTGTTGGTCAGCACGCAACGGCTCACGGTGCCACCATTGGCACGGATGGCGCTACCATAATTGGCAGTGTTGTAGCTGAAGGTGCATTGCTCGATGGTGAGGCCAGTGTTCATGTTGACTGCACCGCCGGTTGCACCGCCGGTTTTCTCGTTGTGTCCATACATGAAGCTGAAGCCGTTCACGACCGTGGGCTTAGCAAAAGGATAGAACTGGGAGAGGATGGCTTGGCGGTTGTTGCCGCTGAGGATGGTTTGGTTTTGAGCCAGGTTGCGGGTGGCAATTGAGGTATCGCCCGGGGCGAAGCCACCATAGAGGCTCACGCCGTCGATGGCGTAGAAAGCGGTCTCGGCTGTGGTGTCGTCGGCTGTATAGGTGCCGCGGGCTACCCATATCTGGTTTACGCCTTCGGCCATGGGGGCAATATTGAGGGCAAGGCTGAGCGAGTTAATGGCGTTTTGCCACGAGGTGCCACTACCGTCGCCGGTGGCTTGCGCGTCGACATAGATAATGCCGCCCACGTATTGGGGTATGACTATGTTGGTGGCCTCGTAGGGCGATTCGTAGCAACCCATTTCTACCCTACCCTGCTGCACACGGGTGTTGCCAGATAGGTCGAGCTCTGAGAGGAGCTGTTCGTCTGTGCTGCCGGTGCCTACAAGCACCGAGCCTTCCATGAGTTGATAGTTGCCCGTGGCGTAGTCGGCGCCTGCGCCGGCCGAGGGTTGAACAAAGCGTGGGCAGAACATATTGTCGCCATCGTTGTCGGCGCTCAGGGGTATGCACCCAGCAGCGGGGGCCAAACCCTCGATGGCGCAATAAGAAAAGGTGGAATTACCAGCTACTTGATTCGATGTTAACCCGACCTTATTACCATGTAAGACGCAGTTGATGTAGGTTCCCCCTTGACCGGAACCATAGGAGCCACCCGCCTCCTGCAAAGCGAGGTTGGCCACTATGTCGCAGTTGATGAAGGTGCCACCAGTGTAGTTATACTCGGCACGTCCGTCGTTATAGACACCACCTCCGTATTGGGCCGTGTTGTTGGCAATGAGGCAATCTTTGAACGTGCCACCCCAGGCATAGACTGCACCACCACTTCTGGCGGCGGTGTTGCCCTCGAAGGTGCAACGTTCAAAATTGGTACCTGTAACGAGAACTGCGCCTCCATAATAGGCTGTGTTGTTGGTAAAACTGCAGTCCTCGAAGGTTATGACGTTGTTACCATACTGTGATGATAGGGCTGCACCTTCTTGTAGGTTATTTGTGGAGTCGCAATAGCCATTTGTCAGTGTCAGGCCAGTGATGGTGGTGGTTTCGTAGAATGTTGTGTTGACCATCATAACGCGGCGCCTGTTTTGGCCGTCAAGCACGGTGGGGTGTTGTTTGGGGTTGGCTTGGCTGAGTTGGGTGTTGCCCACCTCGAAGCCACCGTGGATGCTTACCCCATCGACGAGTTGGAACGCAGAGGTCTGTGTGGTGTCGCCATAGTAGGTGCCTTCGGCCACCCAAATTTCGGGTGCAAAGCCGTAGTTGTTCTTGATGTCTTGAGCCATGACGAGGGCGCGTGCAGGGTCGTCGAGAGCGGTGGCCCACGACGAGCCGTTGCCGTTGGGCTGGCCATCGGTTTTGACGTAGATGCGCTCGGTGTAGCGCAGCCCGGTGGTGGCCTCGAAGGTAGAATACTTCAGCTGCGCGGATTCACAAATGCGGGTTACCGCGATGGTGTAGGTGGTAAATGGACGCAGGCCAACGAAGGTTACTGGCGACTGCACATTATAATTATATAAGGTGTCGCCATTGCCGATAATCATTGCTGCGTAGAGGGCTGAGTCTTGATATGATTCCCAGCCAATAGAGAGGCTCGTGGTGTCTCGCTGCACCACGTGTAAACCACTCGGGGCGCGGCAGGACGAGCAATCTACATTTATCTCGCTCAGTATAGCACCTTCTTGGAAGTTGCTCATATTGCTTTGACTTAACACCTCTTCTTCAAACGGGTTGTAGATGATGAAACTGCACTCGTTGTCGTAGCTGCCTTTATGCCACACAAAGCTGAGCGAGCGGTCTTGGCAATAGCTGAAGTATTGAGTCTGGGCACTGCCACTGCTTACAGTGAGGTTGGCCACCTCGGTGCCGTCGGCTGCAACGACACTAATCGAGGCGCCGTTCCATCCGTCGCCATACGAGTCGGTCATCATCACAGTGAACCGGCAGAGGTTGCCGCTCTCGAGGTCGCAGCTGGAAGAGTCTTCGGGCTGCAAAATAGGCGACGAGTTTGGCGGCAAGACTGGAATGATTTGGTCGTTCCAGACATAATTATATGCTAAATATGTCGAATCATTATATACGAATTCAGTAGTATCTACAACGGTACCCGCCGCCTGATTTCCAAACTTGACGAAGTCGCCGTTATGGAGTGCCGACTGGCCCATAACATCCATATTACCATTGATGGCATACATCCAATAGGTATTGGCCCCACCGGTAAGCGTGTAGCCACTCTCGGTATAGGTGATGTTCGCAATATAGCTTTCACTGCCGCTATACGACAATCGATTGTCGGCATCTGCAATTGCGCCAATCATAGACATCAGGGTAGTGGTCGAATCGTCGAAACGATAGCCCCAAGCCAGGGCTACCCCTTCCCAGTTAATGGCCATGATGGCGTAGTTGCTACCCTCGCCCACCCAATATTGGATTTGAGACGAGTCTATCGTTGCCCCGAGGTAGTCGCCCTGCTGGGCAGAGGCTACGGGCAATTTTGCTGGTGGTGGAGTGACGGCCATCGCCGAAGCCCCGATACCAAACACTGCGGCCAGCAATAGCCAAAGCCTGCAGGCCGTACGAAAGGTTTTTTTAGTAGTTTTACCTGTCATAATTTATCGTTTTTATATTATTATTTTCTGAATAAAAAATTGCTACAAAAATAATAAATAAATTTGGTAAAAAAGTTAAAAGCGGCAGATAATTTATAAAAAAATTCAAAAATATCTGTTTCTTAAACAGTTATAATACAGATATTTATTTATCGAGTATCGTTTTTTGCGACGATTTTTTATTTTTTCTACCTTCGCCGCGCAAATATTGGGGGGGGGTAGAATAGGGGTATTTTTCGCCTATTTTTGGGCCATTTTCGGGCGTTTTGCTTGAGCCTGTTTTTGGCCTTGTTTTTGGCTTTTATTTTTGCTTTTTTTTTACCTATTTTTGGGTCAAATTTCGAGCAACTTGTCGAACTCGGCCGGCGCTGGCGAGGCAAAGCTCATCTTCTTGCCGGTAACGGGGTGGGTAAAGCCCAAGCGCGCTGCGTGGAGGCAAAGCCTCTTCACTGGCGAGAGGTCTTCGGCATAGCCATACATTGGGTCGTGAACCACGGGGTGCCCCAACGCGCGGCAATGGACGCGAATTTGGTTGCGCCTACCGGTGTCGAGTCTGAACTCTACCAGCGAGTAGCGCCGCGAGGTGTTCATGGTTCGGTAGTGGGTGGTAGCCTCTTTGCCGCCATTGTCGGTTGGCGACGAAAGCACGCAGAACTCGCCGTCGGTGAGCCACGAGGTATAAGTTCCCTGCGGTGGGTCGAGTTTTCCCCACACCACGGCCAGGTAGGCGCGGTCGTAGACGGTGCTCTTCCAGTCCAGTTCGAAAGCGCGTGCCACCTCCTTGCTTTTGGCCACGAGCAGCAGGCCCGAGGTGTCGCGGTCGAGGCGGTGAACCACGTGGGCGTGCCAACGCTCGCCTCGCCGTTCGGCACTACGGTTCAGCTCGCCGATGACGGTGGTGTCGCGCGGGTCGCGGCTGTTGGTGAGCAAGCCAGAACTTTTGTCGACCACCAGCAGATGGCGGTCTTCGTAAACCACCTCCATCCCTCGGGGTTTTTGGCGCTCGCGTTGGTTTTGGCGCGTAATTGTGACGACGTTGCCGGGCTTGAGCGGATGGTCGTGGCGGGTGGCACGGCGGCCGTCGACCTCGACGCTGTGGGCCAATATCTCTTTGAGCGAGGTTCGCGAGGTGTTGGGCAACTGCTCGGCAAGGAATTGGAGCAGTGTTGTGGGCTTATCGACAGTGAATTGGCTTACTTTCATCGGCTTTGAAGTGAATGTTCCACGTGGAACATTTTTTTAGAGGGTTATTAACAATATTTTAGTATAAATCAACAACTTCGAACGGTACACCAAGCTCGTTTACAAACTTTATCATGTCGCTGCTGTTAATAACGAGCGAGGCTCGGTTGTCGTTTGGGTGGAAACTAACCTTACTGGCTTTGAGCAGGTTACGGTCTACGAAAAGCGTCACCTCGTGGTTGGGGTCGTTAACCAGGGCAAAGAGCGACACGCTGCCAGGCTTCACCCCTAAGTGACGCTCAAGCCTCTCGGGGCTGGCAAAGCTGAGTTTGCCCTGGCGCAGGCGTCGCTCCATGTCGTGTATATCCATCGGCGGACGCGAATCCATCACCACCAAATAGTGGCGGTTGCCTTTGTGGTTGCGAAAAAAGAGGTTCTTACACAGCGTTGTCCCTTCGCCGCGATAGAATTGAGCTGCTATCTCGATTGTGGGGGTCTCGGGGTGCTCGTAGTAGTCGAAAGCGATACCCATTCGCTGCAGGGCTTCGTAGACTTGTGGTTGACCAATCATGACTATTTTACCTTCTTCTTTTTCGGACGGGGCATAGGCAACTCTGCACAGCTGGTGCGCACCAACTTGGCAAGGTAGTCGGCATCGTCCACATCGGCTATATAGAAGCAGGGTTTGGCTCCATCATAGGGCGGGCGCATATCCACTTCGCACAATAGGTTGCGCGCTCCTTCGGTGGGCTTGAGGTAGAAGCCGTTGTCGCTCACCAATCCGAAAGGCTTGCCATCGCAGTAGAGGGTGTAGTCGCCAAACATCTTGCGCGCCGACACATCGCCTGCCCCGCTGCATTGGTCTACTATGTATTGTACCAAATCGGGGTTACTTGCCATATTGATACTCTCCCCTACTCTATTTTATTATACCTAATTCTCGGCTCATGTCGAGCATTCTCACAATGGGGCGTTTTGCAGCCTCTATCAGATCGGCCGACATGGTGAGCTCTGGCTGCTCGTCGCGCAAGCAGCGATAGAGTTTTTCGAGGGTGTTGAGTTTCATGTGTGCACACTCGTCGCAGGCGCAGTGGCGACCATCGCCGAGGGTTAAAAATTCCTTGTCGGGGCAAAGTTGGCGCATTTGGTGGAGTATACCGTTCTCTGTAGCAACGATTATTCGATGTTGGGGCGAGCTTGATACGTAGTTGAGCATAGCCTTGGTAGACCCCACGAAGTCGGCCACCTTGAGCAGGGCAGCGTTACACTCGGGGTGAGCCACCACTGGGGCGTCGGGGTACTGGCTTTTGAGGCGCATAACGGCTTCGGCCTCCATGGCATCGTGAACTTCGCACACTCCGTTCCATAGCACCATCTGCCGACCGGTGACGGCGTTGATGTACGAGCCGAGGTTGCGGTCGGGCGCAAAGACAATAGGTTCGTCGGCGGGGAGCGAGCGCACTATCTGCTCGGCGTTGCCGGATGTACAGATTATGTCGGACAGGGCTTTGACCGCAGCCGAGCAGTTGACGTAGGATATTACCGTGTGGCCTGGGTGCTGTTCGAGGAAGCGCTCAAAGTCGTCGGCCTTGCAGCTGTCGGCCAGCGAGCAGCCTGCCTCCATATCGGGCAACAGCACCTTGCAACGCGGATTGAGAATTTTGGCCGTCTCGGCCATGAAGTGTACGCCGCAGAAGACTATGATGTCGGCCTCGACACCCTGGGCTTTTTGAGCCAGCGCCAAGCTATCGCCAACATAGTCGGAGAGTTCTTGAATTTCGTCGCGCTGGTAGTAGTGGCCCAGTATGACGGCATTTTTCTCTTTTTTAAGCCTCAATATTTCGTTTTTCAGTTCTTGGTTAGTCATGTTGAAAACGCGTTTTTTTCGAATTGCAAAATTACTAAAAATAAATGAATCTTTTGCCGCGTCAGCAAAAAAATAAAAAAAATCTTTTTAATTAAAAAACCTTTTCTTTTTATTTTTTATGCTTGTCAATTTTGTTGATAAAGGTTTTAGTTAGCTGAAAAACAACACTATACGGCCAAATATTGGCGTTGAAAACGTCTTATTATTTTCTGAAAAATCGGGGTTTTTCAACAACTTCGAGGTGTTTGAATCTTGTCAACAAAAATATAAACATTTTGTTATTCGAACTTTCAACAATGGTTTCAACAAAAGTTGTTGGTAACTTTTAATCGGCCAAAAAACTGTCATTTCTCGAAAAAATGTTATCTTTGCCAAAAATTTAGAAACCTATGAAAAAGACCATAGCCATAGCCTCCGACCACGCAGGCTACCTCTTGAAAGATAAAGTGAAAGCCTTGCTCGAAGCACGCGGCTTCGAGGTCGAAGACTTCGGCACCAACGGCCCCGACAGCGTGGATTATCCCGACTTTGCCCACCCCGTGGCTTCGGCTGTAGAGCAGGGTCGTTGCCCGATGGCAATACTCATCTGCGGCACTGGCAACGGCATGCAGATTGCTGCCAACAAGCACCAAGGAGTGCGCTGCGCCCTCTGCTGGCAACGCGAAATAGCAGCCTTGGCCCGCCAACACAACGATGCCAACATCATGGCCCTGCCGGCTCGCTTCATTGCCGACGACGAGGCCCTGGCCTGCGTCGAGACTTTCCTCGACACCCCCTTCGAGGGCGGACGTCACCAACGCCGTGTCGAGAAAATTGTGCTACAAAATAGTTAAAATTTAGTTAATTTTAACATTTCTAACCCCTCCCCTACCCCTTTTACATAGGGTGCGGACAGGCCAAATATGCATGCTGTTGAAAAAAAATAAAATCACCGCAACACGCTGATAAACACCTTTTTAATTACTAAAAAACGCACTCTGGAGAGCAGCGTAACAATTTTTTAACAAAAAAAACATTACTTATTTCAAAAAAAAATTGTTACTTTGCAAGTTGAAACATAAACCGACAATGAAGCCACTACAGCAAAAATTAGCCCAGTACACTGCCCCACAGGAAGCCAAAAGCAAAGGTATTTACCCCTATTTCACCCCCATCGAGTCTGAGCAGAACACTGAAGTCATCGTCAGCGGACGCAAGGTGCTCATGTTCGGCTCCAACTCCTACCTTGGGCTAACCAACGACCCCCGCCTCAAGGAGGCCGCCAAACGCGCTATCGACAAGTATGGTACCGGCTGCGCAGGTTCGCCTTTCCTTAATGGAACGCTCGACATTCACGTCGAACTGCAAGAGCGCTTGGCCGAATTTCTTGGCAAAGACGGCGTCATGCTCTTCTCGGCCGGATTCAACGCCAACGCGGGCGTAATACCCTGTATTACAGGACGTAACGACTATGTGGTTTACGACGACCGCGACCACGCCTCGATTATGGAAGGCAAGCAGCTCACCTTTGCCAAGACCTACAAATATAAGCACAACAATATGGACGACCTGGAGCGTGTGCTCGGTCAGCTGCCCGAAGGCGCGGTGAAGCTCGTGGTCTCCGACGGTGTCTTCTCGATGGAGGGCGACGTGGCACCCGTCGACCGCATGGTCGAAATCTGCAACCGCCACAACGCCACACTCATGATTGACGAAGCCCACGGCCTCGGCGTTTTTGGACGCGAAGGACGCGGCACGTGCGACCACTTCGACCAACTGCCCAACGTCGAACTCGTCATGGGCACATTCAGCAAAAGTCTCGCCTCGGTGGGCGGATTCATAGCCTCCGACAAAGACACCATCAACTGGATGAAGCACAACGTGCGCCCCTACATCTTCACCGCCTCCATCCCACCAGCCTCGACCGCTTCGGTGCTCAAAGCCCTCGAAATCATGCGCTCCGAGCCCGAACGCCGCCAAGCCCTGTGGGACATCACCAACTACGCCCTCAAGGCCTTCCGCGACCTCGGCTTCGAAATTGGCAACACCCAGTCGCCAATCATCCCTCTCTATGTGCGCGACTACGACAAGACATTCCTCCTCATGCACCTACTCTTCGAGCAGGGTATCTTCGTCACACCTGTCATCCCACCAGCTGTGCCAAACGAAGAAACCCTCATCCGCTTCGCCCTCATGGCCACACACACTCGCCAGCAGGTCGACTATGCCGTAGACCATATCTACCAAACCTTCAAGCAGCTCGAAATACTCTGACAACCACCATCCGAGTAGGCGCTTAAAAAGATATAAACCAGACTATTAGAACAAAACTAACAGCACAAGCCTCATGTCTGCCATCGAAGTAAGAACCGTCAGCACTCGTCGCGACCTCGACCGCTTCATCGCTTTCCCCAACCACCTCTTTCGCGATGTGCCCTCCTATATACCACCCCTCAACCTCGACGAGCGCAACCTTCTTGGACCCAAAAACCCGTCGCTCGACCACTGCCAGCGCGAGCTCTACCTGGCTTGGCGCGATGGCAAAGTTGTGGGCCGCGTGGCAGCCATAATCAACCACACCGTCAACGAGCATTGGAACAAGCGCGCTGTGCGCTTCGGTTGGTTCGATTTCGTCGAAGACTACGACGTTTTTACCACCCTGCTCGACCAGGTGGTTGCCTATGGTCGCCAAAACGGAATGGACGAAATTGAGGGGCCTTTCGGCTTTACCGATATGGACAAAGAGTGTTGGGCTATCGACAACTTCGACGCTCGCCAAAACATCTCAACACTCTATAACCCAGAATATTACGTCCGCTTCATCGAGCGCGCTGGCTACGAGGTTCTTTGCCGCTGGCAGCAATACTCGATGCAGGCCAACCAGCCCATCCCCGACAAGGTGGCCCGCCTCAACAAACTAATCATGGAGAAGTACCACCTCCACCTCGTCAAGGTCAAGCGCCGCAAAGACATCTACCCCCATGCCGAGAAGTTCTTCCACGCCATAAACGACTCGTTCAAGGACCTTTACGACTTTGTGCCCATGACCGAGAAGGAGATTGCCACCTACATCAAGCAGTATATCCCATTCGTCGACCTCAACTTTGTGCAGTTTGTCGAAGACGAACAGGATAACCTTGTCGCCTTCGGCCTCTCCATTCCCGACCTCACACCCGCATTCCAACGTGCCAAAGGGCGCCTATTCCCCTTCGGGTGGTACCGTATATTGCACGACCTCAAGCACTTCGACACCATCGACCTGCTGCTCAACGGCGTTCTGCCCGAGTGGCAGAAGCGCGGCGTGCACTCCATCTACTATTCCGACATGAACCAGGCCGCCATCACCTACGGCGTCCACACCGCCTACACCAACCCACAAATCATTGGCAACGAGGCCGTTAAAATCTGGGAGACGCAATACAACACCAAACCCTTGATGAAGCGAGCCGTGTTTGGGAAAAAGATTTGAAAAACAGAGAATTTCGAACCCAACCTCGCTCCAAGCAGGGGTTAAGGTCGTGTTGAGGTCGAACAGGGCCTATCGCTCAAGCATTTACATCTCGGCCACCGCAGAGGCTCAAAAAGGGCCATAATTGATTATAAATCATTATGGCCCAGCAATTTGCAATTAACAATCAGTGGATTATGGTTTTGTGGGCGCGCTGAATTTTGCGGCGAAAGGCGTCGGCTTTGGTTCGGCGAATGGAGCACGAGGGCGACTCTACGAAGCGGAACAGGGCGTCGTAGGTAACGAGGCTGCCGTCTTCCTGGCGCCAGTGGTTGAGTTCGGTGTAGATGGAGCGGCAGTAACGCGAGAGGTCTTCGCTGTCGAACCGGTCGGGAAACCAGGCGGCCATCTGCTTCATGAAGGCGGGCACCTGCGTGTTGCGTAAGAGGTTGAGTTGCAGCATGGTGTAGTAGATGACGGCCATTTGGTTCTTCTGCCGTGGGTCGATTCCGTCGGCTTGGTCGTCGAAAAGCGAGCCGATGGCTTGGCGCAGGTGCGAGGCACGATTTTCGTTGTATACCTGGCGGCGCGAGAAGATGTGCTCGCTCAGTTCCACACCGTTGACCATGGCTTCGGCGGCGGCAGGCTTGTCGGCAAAAGCGCGCTCCAACTCGTCTATCATCTCGCGTTGCACGATGTATTCGAACCCGAGAGTGTAGTCCTCGTCGGTGAGGTTGCGTTTGCGCAGTTGTACGCAGAATTCCAGCCTGTTGCCGGCAAATTTGCGGTAGAGGTCGGCCACGGGTTGGCGGTTGTAGCTGGCGTCGAGGTCAGAGACCAGCAGCGGCACGTCGGTAGGTTTGGCGCGGCGCAGGTGGTTGCGGCGATAGGTGAGCATCAGGGCCTGCCCTTCGCTGCTGTTCTTGTAGGCCGAGAGGGCCGCCTCGAAGGTCTCTTCGAGGCGTTGGGGGTCGTAGTAGCGTGGTAGGTCGGCCAGTTTCTGCACAAGGCTGTTCACCTCGTGGCGAATGTTGTGGAAAGCTTGGCAGAGGGTTGGGGCTTCGCGGCGCACAATCTCGGTGAGCGAATACAGCCCCTCCGAGTAGTAGGGCGTGCCGTTGTAGGGGCTTTGGAGGCCCATGGTTTTGGGCAGCTGCTCCAGTTCGCTCAGGTCTATGGCCTCGAGGCGCTCGTCGAGCCGGGCTATATCGGTCTTGCAACGACGGTGAACAGGTTGGCGCAGCCGCAGCGAGCCCAACTGGCTGTCGTAGTAGGGAATGAGGGCTACAAGAAACTCGCTGTAGGCCGAGCAAAGGCTCATCAGGGCCAGTGACTGCTGAACCGGGTGGTTGCGCTGATTTTCGAGCATTGCGACGTTGGCTTCCATGTTGGCAATGAAGCGAACAAACTGGTTATCAAATTTTTGTGCTGTATTCATGGTTCTACTTATCTTTTTTGAAGAGACTGCAAAGTTACGAAAATTTTTTTGTTCCAACCAAGTATGTTTGCGCCTGTGCGCGGGGCTGTGTATCGGTTGTGTAACGAGTGTAACATCTTTCGCGTTGAAAATCATCATTTTCGGCAAAACGTTGCAACGCCGAGTGCAACGATTTTTTCGAAAAGTGTAACGATAATTCTCTTTTCGCCCCCTCCCCTCCCCTATCGTTACAAAGCGTTGTAGCCTTTCGTTGCAATGGTTAGAGGCCGGTGTGCAAAAACGTTGTAATCGTTGTAAAATACTGTAAATTAGCAACTTAATTTCACGCATAGGTCGAATAAAGGGTGTAATTTTGCAAAAAATTTCAAACAGCGGCCACTGAATGAAAACAAAAAAAGTAAAGTTAAACCAAAAAAATTCGACAACAATGAAAAACGAAATCGACGCCATCGTTATGGCAACAATCAAGCAAGGTATTCTCGGCGGCTTCAGCGGCCTGGTAGGTAATGTGGTGGGCAGCTCGTGGAAGAGCCGTGCCGTCATCAAATCGCGTCCGCTCCATGTTCACGACCCCAAAACTGCCAAGCAGCTCCTCTCGCGTGCTCGCTTTGCCACGGTGCAACACCTTGCCTCGGTTGTGGGTCTCTCCACCATCAATGCGGGCTTCCATTCCAAGTCTCGCTATATGACCGAGAGCAACTACTTCTTCAAATGCAACTACGACGCCGTTACCGGCTTCGACGCTGACAATCTGGACGTTGACTACAGCAAGGTGGTGGTGGCCGAAGGCCGTCTTCCTGGTGTGGCCGTCACCCAAAACGCTGCCAGCGAAGACCCTTTGAGCGCCCACGTGGCATGGGTCGACGTTAGCGACCTCGACAGCAGCGCCGGCGACATGGTGCGTATCGTCGCCCTCGACCCCGAACAGGGCACTTCGGTGGCTTTCTCGGCCAACCGTTCTACCCGTGAGGCCGATGTAACCCTCCCCGCCTTCATGAAAGGCCACACTGTCCACTTCTATCTCTTTGTCCTCGGCATGGGTGCCACCACCGTAGGCATGGTTTCCAACTCTGTCTATGCTGGCAAAGCCGTCATTGCCTGAGCCCCCCCTACCCACCCCTGGTGGCCGCGGCTGCCAGGGGCTAACTCTCAACCTCACAAAAAAACATAATAGCAATAACTATGCCATTCTGCAAAAAAATCAAAAAAAGACTAACCCCGATGAAATGGAAAAACCTGTTTATCAAGCCGATAGGCTCAATTTTGGCCAAGCTGAGACGTCAGCCCAAGGTGTGCAAACCTGCCACACTCGACCCCACCGACTGGCAGACAATTGTCAAAATTGTCATAGCCGTCCTCACCCTCCTCGGTTCGCTTTTGGGCGACCAAAACCACGGCTCCGAAAAAGCCACAACTAACCCCGGCGAGTCCGAAGAGCCCCCGGACGTTCCAGAATAGTCAAGATTGGGGTCTTTGTGGTCGGGTCTTCCTTTTCGAGGCCGGCGCCCGCAAGGGCGCCGGCCTCATTTTGTGCCCTCTGTGGCGCCGTTCAGCACTTGTAGTAGTCTCGCAGTATGCTCACCATCCAACGCCCTGGAATGACCCTTTTTAGCGCCACAGAGGCCCATTGTTCGAGGTTGGCTACCACATAGCGCATGGCAGGTTTGCGGCTATCTACAATGCGAGCCACTCGCCGAGCCAGCACTTCGGGCTTCAGCCCGCCGTTCTCCTCCTTCTCTATCAGCCCCAGCGAGCGGCGAAACAGTGGGCCATAGTCGGGGTCGTTGAGCGAAGCCTCCGAGTTGCGTCGGCTGGCTGTGAAACCTGTGGCAAAGTCGCCTGGCTCGACCAGCGTCACGCTGATTCCGAACCCTTTAACCTCGGCAGCCAGGGCCTCCGAAAAGCCCTCAATTGCAAACTTCGAGGCCGAATAGTAGCCCTGGTATGGCAGCCCCATCACCCCGCCTATCGAGCTCAGGTTGATGATTTTGCCACTTCGTTGGCTCCGCATTTGTGGCAACACGGCGCGACACATATTGACGCACCCCATAAAGTTGGTACCCATCTGCAGGTCTATCTCCTCTTCGGTGGCCAGTTCGAGGGCGCCGCCAATGCCCATGCCGGCATTGTTAACTAGCACGTCTATGCGCCCCTCGGTGGCCACAATTTCGGCCACCACAGCGCGCAGCCCCTCGGCGTTGCGCACATCGGCCTTCACCTCTTTCACCCCCTCGCCACAGCCGCTCCCACGGCGGCTCAAACCATAGACGGTGTGCCCGTGCGAGGCCAAAAGTTCGGCCGTGGCTTTGCCAAATCCGGAACTCGCCCCAGTGATTATGATTATCTTACGCATGGTCTTCTTTGCTTAATTTTTTTGCAAATGTACAAAAAAATATTCATCCGTTGCCGTAAAATGTCAAAAATTTCGTATTTTTGCAAGTTCTTTCTATTGTTATGAACGACCAAAATTCGATACTCGACAGCCTCGACAGGTTCATTCGGAAATACTATAAGAACCTCGTAATCAAAGGGTTGATATATTCCGCCGCTTTGCTTCTCACACTTTTTGTGGTTGCGGTGCTGGTCGAGCATTTTGGCTATTTTGGCACCGTGGTGAGGGCTGTCATTTTCTGGACATTCATTGTTGCCGTGGTTGCAACAGTGGCTTTTTTGGTAGTCAGTCCATTGCTCAAAATGTGGAATCTTGGCCCTCGCCTCAGCCGCTCTCAGGCTGCCGTCATTGTGGGCCGACACTTCCCCGAAGTGGCCGACAGGTTGCTCAACCTTCTGCAACTCCAAAGTCAAGCCCAGAGCGCCGAGAGCGACCTCCTGCAGGCCTCTATCGCACAAAAAACACAGCAACTCAAGCCCATACGCTTCGCGTCGGCCATCGACCTGCGCCGCAACCGTCGCTACCTCAAGTATGCCTTGCCGCCGTTGCTGCTCATCGTGGTAGCCCTGCTCGTTGCCCCACAGCTGGTTACTGGCCCAACACATCGCATTGTTAACTACAACACCCATTTCGAGCCCCCTACGCCCTTTGCTTTCGTGGTGCGGAACGACAGTCTGCAGGCTGTGCGCCACGACGATTTCACGCTCGAAATCGGCATTGAAGGCGACGCCCTGCCCGACGAGGCCTACATCATTGTCGACGGCCGCAGCCACCGCCTGCGCCAAACCGGTCGCGATAGCTTCAGCCACACCTTTCGCAACCTGCAACGCAGCCTCGTATTCAGCCTCGAAGGCGGCGGTGTGAGTTCGCGCCAGTACGAACTCGTGGTCTTTCCAGACCCCACGGTGGCCGATTTCCAGCTCGCCCTCACCTACCCCGCATACACCCACAAAGCTGCCGAGGTGCTCTCTAACGAGGGCCAAGTGGCTGTGCCAGAGGGTACTGTGGTGCGCTGGATATTCCACACGCGCGACGCCGACTCGCTCCGCTTCTTTGTCGATTCGGCCGTCGCCACACACCCCATCGACCCCTCTGGTCGCCTCGCTCTGAGCCGCACCGTGCGCCACTCGTTCCGCTATGGATTCAGCGTTGTGGGCCACCATGCGCCGGCTTCAGACACCCTCGCCTATGCCCTTTCGGCCATTGCCGACGCAGCTCCGCTCATTGCCGTGGCCGAAATGGTTGATTCGGCCATGCCCGAACGCTCCTTTTTCCGCGGCAGGATTAAAGATGACTACGGTTTTTCGCGCCTCGACTTCGTGGCCGAACTCACCAACGCCACCGATACCCAGCGCCACCAACGCATAACCAACCCCATCGCCGTGGGTCAAGAGGCCGTGCAGGAATTTGCTTATACCCTCAATCTCAACGAGATAGAGCTCCTGCCAGGCGACCGTCTTGCCTACTGGTTCGAGGTGTGGGACAACGACGCAGTCAACGGGCCAAAGTGTACCGCCTCACAGCATTTCGAGCAGTCGGTCCCCACCGAGGGCGAGCTCGACCGCCAAATAGAGCAGAACAGCGCCCAAGCGCAGCACAACGCCTCGCAATCTATGCTCGAACTCAAGCAGTTACAAGAGGAAATCAACAACATGATGCGCTCGCTTGTCGACAAAAAGGAACTCACCTATCAAGACCGTCAGCAGTTGCAACAAATAGCCGAAAAGCAGCAGCAGGTGCGCGAAATGCTCAACCAAATGCAGGAGCAAATCAAAGAGAACAACCGCTTGGAGCAAAAATATAAAGACCAGAGCGACAAGTTGTTAGAGAAACAGCGCGAACTTGACCGCCTTTTCAACGAAGTGCTCGACGAAAAAATGAAGGAGACCATGCGCGAGATTGAGCGCATGATGAACGAGGCCGACAAAAAGAAGGTGCAGCAAGAGCTCGACAACCTCAAGATGACCAACGAAGACCTCGAAAAGCAGATAGACCAAGACCTCGAGCTCATGCGCCGGCTCGAGATGGAAAAACGCGTTGAGCAGACCATACAAAAAATAGACCGCCTGGCCGACGACCAGCGCAGGCTGGCAGAAGAAGCCGAGAAGGCCTCGAAAGCCGACCGTGAGGCCCTAAAAGAGCGTCAGGAGGAGCTCTCACGGCAGTTCGACGAACTCAATTCAGAACTCGAAAAAATCAAGCAAGACTACAAAAATATAGACCCCTCGCTCGACTTCAAAACCGACTCGTCGCTGCCCCAAAAAATACAAAAAGAGCAGCGTCAAGCCGGTCAAAAACTCGACAAAAACCAGTCTCGCGACGCCGCCAAGGAGCAGCGTCAAGCTGCCGACGATATGAACCAACTCTCGGAGCAAATGGCTCAGGCCCAGATGGATATGGAACAAAGCAGCCTGGCTGAGGACTCAGAGCAGGTGCGTAGGCTGCTCAAAAACCTCGTCCGCCTATCGTTCAACCAAGAAGACCTCATTGGCCAGCTCTCTGCCATCTATATTCAGGACCCCCGTTACCAGACCATAATATCGGGTCAAAGTCGTATTAAGGTCGACTTCGGGTCGGTTCAAGACTCGCTCCGAGCCCTCGCAGCGCGCCAACTGATGGTGGCTTCGGCCATTAACCGCGAGCTCGACAAAGTCAACTCCAACATTGCCCATTCGCTCGACGACCTGCTCGACATGAACCAGTCGTTCTATGGCACATATCACAACACAAATGCCTCATCGTCAATGCAATACAGCATGACCTCGCTCAACAATTTGGCTCTCATCCTCGCCGAGTCGCTCGACAAAATGCAGAACCAAATGCGCCAGAACAATCAGCAAAAAAAGAGCGGCAGCTGCAAAAATCCCGGCAACAAGCAGTGCTCATCGCCTGGGCAAAGCAAGCCCTCGCCCAAATCGATGAAGCAAATGCAAGACGAACTCAACCGCCAGATGGAATCGCTCAAAAAACAGCTCGACAAGCAGGGCAAAAAGCCCAATGGGCGCCACCAGTTGGGTCAGCAAAACTCTATGAGTGAGGAGTTTGCGCGTATGGCAGCCCAGCAGGAGATGATTCGTCGCATGATGCAGGAGTACGGCCAGGAGATGAAGCAACAGCAACCTGGCAACAGCAAGTTGATGCGCGAAATAGACGAGATGATGCGCCAAATGGAGCAGACCGAAACCGACCTCGTCAATCGCACCATCACCAACCAAACCCTCAACCGCCAAAAACAGATAATGACACGCCTCTTGCAGCACGAAAAGGCCGAGATGGAGCGCGAAAAGGAGCAACGCCGCGAAAGCCACGAGGCCACCGACCTCGACGCTCAACCCTCGCAGAGCGACCTCGAAAAGTATAACCGCCTGAAAGACACCAATCTCGAGCTTTTCCGCACCCTCCCACCCTCGCTCACACCTTACTACAAGGACCGTGTGTCTGATTATTTTTACCGTCTGCAGTGATTTTTTTGTTCATAATTCGAAAAAAAAGTGTAACTTTGTAGCAACCTTAACCACCGTCAACGACCATGCAAAGCATTACTATACAGTCCGATACAGAAAATCTGCCACAGGTCGAAGCCCTCCTGTCGCACTTCTGCGACCAGAGCCGAATCGATAATTACTATGCCACCATCAGCGTCGCCGTAATGCAGGCTGTCGAGAACGCCATAGTCCACGGCAACCTCTCGCAGCCCGACAAGCAGGTGACCGTCTGCGCGGACTACTGCCCGGGCGGAGTCTGCTTCGTGGTGAGCGACCAGGGTCAAGGGTTCGACCACACTCGCTACACCGACCTGCCACAGGCCGATAACCCCGGCACAGGCCTCTTCATCATGCGCTCGCTCGCCGACCGTGTGGTCTTTGCCGACGGCGGTCGAACCGTCAGGCTCGAATTCTTCATACTCGGCATCGACAGCACTCGCGCGCGCAGCCGCTCCGCAGTCCTCCAACGCTTCTACGCCACCAAGATGGTCGACGCTTGATTTTCCCCGCTGCGAACCGCTCCACAAAGCCGCAGACCGCACAGCTACCCTGCCCCGAACCGTACACGCCACGCATTTTGGCTTCGCAAAACCAATTTTACGGTCTAATTGACTGAAAACAAATGTCTTGCGTGCCCAAAAACCAAAAACAAAGATTAGGCTCTAAAAAATTATCTCAACCCCGAATTAACCACCATGGCAATCTATTTCTCATCCGAAGACATAAACTTCAGCCTCAAACATAAATTGAAGGTCAAAAAGTGGATTTCTGAAGTCATCCGCAAAGCCGGCTGCAGGGTAGGGGACATCTCCTACCTCTTCTGTTCCGATGCTCACCTGCTCGGAATCAACCAGACCTACCTCGACCACGACACCTATACCGACATCATCACCTTCGACTATGTTGAAGATGGCCTCATCTCGGGCGACATACTTATCAGTGTCGAACGCGTCGAGGAAAACGCACAGGCATTTGCCACCACCTTCGACCGCGAACTTCATCGTGTCATCATCCACGGAGTGCTCCACCTGCTCGGTCAAGGCGATAAAACCGAGGCCGACGCGGCCCGTATGCGTGCCCGCGAAGACGAAGCTCTCGCCCTTTGGGATGCCTTGCAATAACCCCTACGGTGGCTACCGTTCCACGTGGAACAATAACGCTAAATGCCCTAAATTCAACACTTAACACCATTCCGAATGATGAAAAACCCTACATTTGATGTTGTTGTTGTCGGCGCAGGACACGCCGGTGCCGAGGCCGCCGCCGCCGCCGCTCGCCTCGGTGCTTCCACGCTACTCATCACGCAGAACCTCGACACCATCTGCCAAATGTCGTGCAACCCAGCCATGGGCGGCGTGGCCAAAGGCCAAATTGTGCGCGAAATCGACGCTCTTGGTGGCTGGTCTGCCATCGTTACCGACCACTCGGCGCTCCAATTTCGTATGCTCAACCGCTCTAAAGGCCCAGCTATGTGGAGCCCTCGCTCGCAATGCGACCGTATGCTTTTTTCGGCCAATTGGCGAAGGGTGCTCGAGTCGGTCGTAGGCCTTGCCCTTTGGCAGGACGAGGTTACCGACCTCATCCTCACGCCCGACGGCAGCGCCGTGGCTGGCGTCAGAACACGCATGGGGCTCTCGTTCGAAGCCCGCGCAGTGGTCCTCACCAATGGCACTTTCCTCAACGGCCGCCTCTTTGTTGGCACCCAGTCGTGGAATGGTGGGCGAATTGGCGAGAGCCCATCACTCGACCTTACTATGAATCTGCAAGCCATTGGTTTCGAGACCGCCAGACTCAAAACTGGCACGCCGATGCGCGTTGATGGCCGAACAATCGATTTCGCTGCCCTCCAGCCCCAGCCAGGCGATGAAGACCCGGCTCGCTTCTCGTTTTCAGACACTCCGACACTTGTCGACCAGCGCCCCTGCTACATCACCGCTACCAATGAGCGCACTCATGCCGTTTTGCGCACCGGTTTCGACCGCTCACCCATGTTCACAGGCCGCATTCAAGGTCGGGGACCGCGCTATTGCCCCTCCATCGAAGACAAGATTGAGCGCTTTTCTGACAAAGACCACCACCAGATTTTTGTCGAACCCGAGGGCCGCAACTCGCAGTCGTGGTACCTCAATGGGTTCTCTTCGTCGCTCCCGCTCGACGTCCAGCTCGATGCCCTCCACACCATCGTAGGCTTCGAGAATGCACGCATTTTCAAGCCTGGCTACGCCATAGAATACAACTATTTTCCGCCCACACAGCTATCCTATACGCTTGAAACCAAGCGCGTTGCAGGCCTCTATTTTGCGGGCCAAATCAACGGTACCACGGGCTACGAAGAGGCTGCCTGCCAGGGGCTGATGGCGGGCATCAATGCCGCCCTCAAGGTGCAAAATAGGCCGCCTTTCATACTCAGCCGCACCGAGGCCTACATCGGAGTGCTTATCGACGATTTGGTCACAAAAGGCGTCGACGAGCCATACCGTATGTTCACCTCGCGCGCTGAGTATCGCATTCTGTTGCGGCAAGACAACGCCGACCGCCGACTAACCCCGTTGGCCGACGCCATTGGTATGGCCCCCGAAGGGCGCATGGCGAGGGTGGGGGAGAAGTGTCGCGCTATCGACAACCTGCGCCATCTGCTGGCCCAAACGCCAGTGTTGCCCTCCGAGGCCAACGATATGTTGCGCCGGTTGGGTACGCCCGACATCCAACAAAAGGTGCGCCTCGAGGCTCTGCTGCTTCGCCCCGAGGTGACGCTCGCCGACCTCCGAACCGTCTCGCCCGACCTCGACAATGCGCTTTGCGCCCTCCCCACAACGCTGTGTCGCGAGGTGGCCGAGGCGGTCGAAATCGAGGTCAAGTACAGCCGTTACATCGAGAAGGAGCGCGAGGTGGCTGGCCGCATTTTGCGTTTCGAGGAGGTGGAGTTGCCCCACGATTTGGATTACTTCGCCCTCAAGGCCCTCAGCTACGAGGCTCGCGAGAAGCTAACCTCGCACCGTCCTCGCACCCTCGGGCAGGCGTCGCGCATTAGTGGTGTGTCGCCAGCCGATGTGGCGGTACTCATGATGTTGCTCAAGTAGGCTTTTTGGTCGAATCGTAAATGGGTGATATTCAAGCGCTGTTCGACCTCAATACGACCCTAACCCCTCCCTGACCCGTGTATGGGTCGGAGAGGGCCTTTTTTTTGTACTCATAATTGCGCTTTTGTGGTGGGGTAGGGGAGGGGTGGAGGCGGTGTGTTTCACGTGGAACACGGGGGTTAAATGTCTTGGTCTATGATAGTTACGTGTCGCAGGTATCTGCCACTGTCTGGCCCGAGGTTACACAGCAGGTCTATGGCGCTGAGGTTGGGGACGAAGGGCATTCGGTCGGCAAAGACTTGGGTGTATGGTTCGAATTGGAACCCTTTCAGCGGCCGTTTGGGGCTTATCAGCTGGCGCCAGTCGTGGGCGGCTCCGGTGGGGCGTTCAAAGTCGGTTGTGAGCCTCAGGCGGCAATCGATTTTCATCTTTTTGAGCAGGAATTGCAGCAGTGCGCTGTTGAGTTCCATCAATGTGCCGTAGCGCGCGGCGATGAGGCTTTCCAACTCGTCGCGATAGTACTGGTAGTAGGGGCTGGCCGAGTAGGCGGCGTCGAGCGTGCGCAGGTGCGTGGTGGGCCAGCAGCGGCTGTAGTCTATCCCCATTTGGCTGGTAGGGGTGTGGTTGCCGTGGGTGTAGACCACCGGCACGGTGAGGTCAAGCAGGCCTCCGCCGGTGGCTATGGTGGCGCGATTGCGGTAGGTTTGTTTTGGGTAGCTCTCGCAAGCCTCGATTTGTGCCGTAGGGTTTTGCGCCAGCAGCGCCATCAGGCTCGTTGGCGGCAGGTAAGCGGTGGCTACGAGGGGCTCGCGCCTGGCGGTTGCGCTCATTGGCCTATCGAGATAGAGAGCAATTCGTCGTTTTCGAAAAAGAAGTCTATGTTGGCTTCGCCGAACGATATGCGACGCTCACCCCACAACTCGTCCTCGATGTCTTGCTCGCAGTAGTTGTTTCTAACCATCAGCTTCACAATCTCTTTTTCGCCCAGTTCGAACACCTTCTCGCCGAGCAGTGTGCTATCCTCGTTGCTTATGTCAATGCACTGAAGATTAGGGTTTTCGCCCTCAAAGAAGAGTGTCAGACCGCGGTCGAAATAGCGCAGCACGGTGGTGGTTTCGTCGGCCGCGTTGTCAATGGTTTCAACCTCGTCGGCAGTGCCGAGCAGAGCCACGGTTTCTTCGACTGGCATACCGAAGCGGATGTTGTCAAATCCCTGTTTTATAGTGATAGAATGTTCCATTTTTGTGTTTCAATTTTGCTACAAATTTACACCTTTTTTTTGAAATGGCGGAAAAATATTCAAAAAAAGTAACTTTTTCAACCTCTGGTTATGTGCCAAAAACGCATTCACGCGGTGCTTTTTTGCCACTTTTTTGCTCCCTGCAAGTCTGTACTGCATAAAAATATTTTGTCGGTAAGTGCTTGATAACAAGTTTATTGTAATTTTCTATGTCACAAAATTCCAAATATTTTTGGCTATTGTCAAAAAAAATCGTACTTTTGCAAACTCATTCGAAGCCCGCAGAGGCCAAGATTGATGACTCAGTAGCTCAGCAGGTAGAGCACATCCCTTTTAAGGATGGGGTCCTGGGTTCGAGCCCCAGCTGGGTCACGATTTTTTGAGGTTTTATTGGATTGACTCAGTAGCTCAGCAGGTAGAGCACATCCCTTTTAAGGATGGGGTCCTGGGTTCGAGCCCCAGCTGGGTCACAAAAGCGCCGGAACCAAATTTCCGGTGTTTTTGTATCAACCATGCGCAAGGCTATTGCTCTTATTCTATGTGGTTTAGGCCTCTTGCTGGTGCCCCTGCGGGTTGTCGCTCAGCAGGACGCCGAGCAGTTGGCTGTGCAGTACTTCAATAGTGGCGATTACGAGCAGGCGGCCGAACTCTACGGGTCGCTCCTCAAGCGCACCAGCAACAAGTATCACTACCAGATGCTCTATCGCACCTATTTTGCCCTCGAGAAATATCGCGATGCCGAACGCCTCGCCGAGCGCCGTATTGCGCAGAATACCAAAGACTTATATCTTTATGTCGACCTTGGCAGAGCCCAGCTTGCCCGTGGCGATAAGAAGAAAGCCGAGCGCTCCTACGACAAGGCTATCTCGCTCCTCAAAAACGACCTCCGCCCTGTGCCCGACCTCGCCATGGCTTTCGAGCAGGCTGGTCGCCCCGACCTCGCCCTCAAAACCTACCTCACAGCGCGTGCTAATACTAAAAGTAAAACACTTTATTTCAGCGAGATAGCTGGTACTTATGCACGTATGGGCGAATACGATAACATGACTCAGGAGTACTTCAACTTTCTCGACAACTCGCCAGGGTCGCTCAATTCGGTCCAAGTGGCTCTCCAGCGCGTCCTCCAAGAGAGCACATCGCCACAGCTCGCCGAGGGCCTAAAACGCGCTCTCGTGGCCCGTGTGCAGGCCGAACCAAACAACCGCGTATACCTCGAGATGATGATATGGTTCTCGCTCCAGCAGCGCGATTTCCGTTTTGCGCTCACCCAGGCGCAAGCCATCGACGCCCGCTTTCCCGACCTCGGGGGCGAGCAGGTGTTTCGTGTGGCTAACATAGCCTACACGAACGACGACTACGATGTGGCAGCCGACGCCTACCGTTCCCTCATCCAAAAGGGCAAAGAGAGTAACTATTATTTCAAAAGCCGTGTGGGCTTGCTCGAAGTTGAATATCAGCGTGTTAACAATGGTTACGCCATCTCTCAACCAGATCTCGTCCGCCTCGAAAAGCTCTACGACGACGCCTTCGAGGAGCTGGGTAAGAACGAGCAGACGGTGCCCCTCATGCGCCACTATGCCGACCTCATGGCCTACCACGCCAACCGTCCACAGCCGGCTGCCGATATGCTCTACGACATACTCGACCTGCCTCGTCTGCAGGCCAACGTGCGCGACGAGGTTAAACTCGAACTTGCTGATTTGCTGCTCTTTGCGGGCGAAGTTTGGGAGGCTTCGCTGCTCTATATGCAGGTCGAAAAAGCCAACAAGAACGACATCCTTGGGGCCCAAGCCAAGTTTCGCAACGCCAAGTTGTCTTACTACAATCACGACTTCGGTTGGGCCAAATCGCAACTCGATGTTCTGCGTGCTTCGACCAGTAAGCTCATTGCCAACGACGCTATGGAGTTGTCGCTGCAAATATCTGATAACATGGAAGATGACTCGACCTATGGTATGCTCGAACTTTTTGCCGACGCCGACCTGCTGCTCTACCGAAACCTCCTCGACTCGGCTTGGGTCGCTTTCGACGACATTGCTCACCGCACGCTCTCTCATCCTTTGCTCGACGATGTGTTGATGAAGAAGGCCACAATCCGCATAAAACAAGAGCGTTATGCCGATGCCGACTCGCTCCTCTCGCAGCTTCTCGAGTTTTATCCCGACGACCTCCTTGCCGACGATGCCGCTATGCAACTTGCCGAACTCAATGAGCATAAGCTAAATAACATAGAACGAGCTATTTACTTCTATGAAAAGCTTATTCTCGACTATTCTTCGAGCCTATATGTCGACCAGGCACGAAAACGGTATAACGCACTGAAAACAAGATAGATGGAAGTAAAAGCAAAGAAATATCTCGGCCAACATTTCCTCACCGACGAGTCTATTGCCCGTCGCATTGCCGAAAGTTTGTCGGGCCAGAACCTTCGATTGCTCGAGATAGGGCCTGGTATGGGGGTGTTAACAAAGTACCTATGCGTTGACGAGCGCTATGATTTTCGTGCTGTCGAAATCGACAGCGAGTCGGTGGCCTACCTTGCCCTCCGCTACCCAAACGTGAAGGTTATCGAGGGCGACTTCCTTAGGATGGACCTAACTACCTTGTTCCATGATAGTTTCGCCGTCATAGGTAACTTTCCATACAACATTTCGTCGCAGATTTTGTTCCGTGTTTATGAAAACCGAACCCTCATTCCCGAGGTGGTGGGTATGTTCCAAAAGGAGGTTGCAGAGCGCGTTGCAGCAGGACCAGGTAGCAAGACATACGGCATTCTAAGTGTTTTGTTATCTGCGTTTTACGACATAGAATATCTTTTCACTGTCCCCGAAACGGTCTTCAATCCTCCGCCCAAGGTCAAGTCGGCAGTTATTCGTCTTGTTCGCAACAACGTAACTGCTTTAGAATGTGACGAAAAACTCTTTACGCAGATCGTCAAAACTGCCTTCAATCAGCGTCGCAAAACCCTTCGTAATGCCCTTCTTCCACTCGGTATTGCGCTCGATGGCATCGATTCTCAGCTTCTTGCCAAGCGTGCCGAGCAACTTGCCGTGGCCGATTTTGTACAGATAACCTCTAAATTGTCGCAGAATAAACCATGCTGATATTGATATTATTGTCGATAGCATTGTCTATCAAGATGTTAGTCTCTATCCGTTCTTGTGCCTATGGCGCCACGTTTCGTCTTACATACGGTTTGGCCATCTCTGCCATAGCCGGATTGGCACAGGGTCTGTTGTTCTCGGCTGGTGCATGGCTGGGGCGAATGGTGAGGTATAGTTCCACTGTCTTCGAGCAGACCAACAATCTTATCTTTGTTGGTTTAACTATCTTGGTTGCAGTACGTTGGCTCTTGCAGGTGAGGCGTAAAGACGCTGCGTTGCCTTCCTATGACATAGCCTCTTGGCGTGGTGCCACGCTCTTTGCGTTGGCACAGGGCATGACGGCATTCTTCCTCGGGCTCGGCTATGGCGTTTGGGCTGTTCGGAGCAGCCTGTGGATGTGCTTAGTTCTTGTGTCAATAATGGTTATGATAGCCTCCTACCTCGGCATAATGTTCGGTCGGCGCAGGGTTGATATGCGAGTTCGTCGCTGGCAATTTTTATCAGCGATGTTGCTGATAGGTAGTGCTTTAGCTATCGTTCTAATGTAGTTTAAGAAAAAAATATTCTTTTTTTTCGCTGCTATTCAAAAAAAAACGTAAATTTGCAAAAATTTAGTAAAGTAAATTGATAATTAAACCTTACAACGCAATGAAATTTTCAGGTAAAGAAAAAATAGAAGGAGCCTTGTTGCTTCTGACAGCCATCGCTGGGTTTACCCTTAAGTTGGTGGGACACAAAGGATTAGCTGTATTGCTTATCTCTGTCTTGTTTGCAGGATTGATAGTTGTTTGGTTTCTGCAATTTTTGGAACTGCTCAAGAGCGAGCATAATGTTTTCTTGCTGATTTTCAACTATGTATCGAAAATATTTGCCGTGTCGGCCTTTTTGTTCATGCGCGGTGGATACCCAGGTGCCGAAATCATAGCGCTTATTGCAGTCGGCTTGAACCTGGCTTACATAATTCTCTCGTTAGTCAAAAAGAGTTATAAAGACGCAGTTGGCGGCCTGCTTTATAGAGTGCTCATGCTGTGGTAACAGCCGAAATTTTCATCTGACAGGCGTGGCAGTCGAATGTCAGGCGTAGGGTGCGCCCATTGTTGTGCAGTAGTAGTGATGTGTCTGCTGGTATATTGCTTGGCTTCAGAGTTTTAAGACACTTGCCCAGTTCGTATCTCAAGCAGTATTTGGTTGTCATCAGCGCCTTGCCATCGAAATTGTGACACAAATCCAGCCCCCATTCTGTCACTTTGGCATGATGGCGCTCATAGAATGCTTTGGCACGAGAGTTGACCACGTTGGCATTGTAGTCAACCTCGGGTTCGAAATAAGGCACGTCGTTGGGAGTTGTTTGACACGGTTGTGGTTTGTAAAACTCTGTACGTATGGTGTTTAGCTGTTCAGCAGCTTGTCGGCGAAGCTCGTTGAGTGTGGCCGCTGGAACGAATGGCACCGGTTTGGCTTCGACGCGCACAGAACGAGCAGAATAGATGGTCTCGCCAAGCTTCGACAGCTGATTTTCAATCTGTTTCAGCGCCATATCTGGTTTTTGCGCAGTGTCGAAGATGTTTGGCGTGCTTGCTTCGGCACGAAGGCCGTCAGGTGTGGTGAAAGTGAGTCGGAGTTCGCTGCAAGTGGCTGAAAGTATGATATCTACATCAAGTTTGCGAGTGGCTGAGTTGCCTTTCAATGTTTTCTCGAAAGCATAGTCGTTGTTGCGCCAAACGGTAGAGCCAACCTCGATGGCAGGCATGGTGTTGGGATAGATACTCTGCCCCTCGACGCGGTTGACGAGAAAGCCCTGAAGCTGCCCGTCGCGGCCAAAGAAGCACAGCCCGTCGCCAGCGGTAATCTTCTCTAAAGTATTTAGAACAAGAGAGTTGGCTGATACTTTTGCTACTGTGCCAATCTTTTTGCCGAGCGACTTCTGCGTGGCGTGCGAAGCCATCTTGTGGCGGCCAACAAGAAAGTAGTCTGTATAGCCACGGTTGAAGGTCCGCTCTGGGTCTGGAACAAAGCCAATTTGTGTCCGTCCTTGCGAGGCCGCTTCGTGTTCTGGATGAGTAACAAGGTAGTTATCAATAAGTTGTCGATAGAAAGCGGTGACGTTCTTCAAGTAGGCCATATCTTTGAGGCGGCCTTCGATTTTGAACGACGAAATGCCGGCATCTATCATAGAACCAAGGTGTTGAGCGGCCGAGAAGTCGCGCAGCGACAGCAAATGACGGTTGGCTATAAGTTTCTGCCCGTTGGGGGCGAGCAGGTCGTAGGCAGAACGGCAGGGCTGCGAGCAGGTCCCGCGGTTGCCGCTGCGGCCGTTGAGGGCGAGGCTGAGGTAGCATTGGCCACTGTAGCAGACACATAGCGCGCCGTGGATAAAACTTTCGAGTTCGATATTGGTGTTCTGCCTTAGGGTTTGCATTTGTGCCAAAGATGTTTCGCGAGCCAAAATCGCGCGCTTGAAACCCACTGATTCCATGAACTTTACACGCTCAAGGGTGGCGTTGTGGAGTTGTGTGCTGGCGTGCAGCTCGATGGGTGGTAGGTCGCACTCGAGTAGACCGAGGTCCTGAATGATAAGTGCGTCGGCACCAGCATCATAAAGCTGCTTGATGAGTGCCACGGCCGGTTCCAGCTCAGAATCGAAAAGCAGAGTGTTTACGGTTACGAAGACCCTGGCTCCGAACAGGTGTGCGTAGTTCGCAAGCTGCTCGATGTCGGCCACCGAGTTGGTGGCGGCAGCACGGGCACCAAACGCAGGGGCGCCGATATACACAGCGTCGGCCCCGTGGTTGATGGCTTCGCGGCCAAAATCGAGGTCCTTGGCAGGGGCGAGTAGTTCGATTTTCATGTTGCAAAGTTACGCATTTTTTGCCATTGAACGAAATAATTTTCGCTCAATGGCACTAACTTAGCCCGCCACGGGTGCTCTTTTACGGCTCGGGCCACGACAAAAATGTGCCACGATGACCCTAATTTCCCCCGGAAGGCACAATAAAAACAACCTTTTTGCGTTATGTTTTACAACAAAAAAGTTCATGCCATGACGACAAAGCTCATACTTCCCGGGCGAATTTCGCCACTCAGCCTCCTCGGTCGCCTACTCAAAGGCCCAGCCTACGATGGGGCGCACTACTGCCTCGTGGTGGACGAAAATTCGTATGCCCATTGCCTGCCCCAGGTGGTGTCGCGCGTGGCGGCATTCGAGGAGGCAGAATTTGTAGAAGTGCCTGTGGGTGAGGATTGTAAGTCGATAGAAGTGGCCACGCATGTGTGGCAAACTCTGCTCGAGAGCAAAGCCGATAGCAACACCGTCATTGTCTGTCTTGGCGGAGGTGCGGTGTGCGATTTGGGCGGTTTTGTGGCTGCCACCTACCGCCGCGGTCTGCGCCACATCAACATCCCCACCACCCTCGTGGCGATGGCCGACGCCGCCATCGGGGGCAAAACTGCCCTCAATCTCGACGGGGTGAAAAACCAGGTTGGCGTAGTCCGTATGCCCGAGGTGGTCTGCATAGACCCCTCGTTTCTCGACACTCTGCCTCCGGCCGAGCTGCTAAGCGGCGTGTTCGAGGTGGTGAAAACGGCTGCCGTGGCCGACGCAGACCTCTTCCTCAAAATGGTCGCAGGAACCGTTCCTCCAGCTTCGGCGCAGGCCATATCACAGGTGGCAGCAATAAAGCAGGCTGTGGTCAAAGCCGACCCTAATGACCATGGAATCAGACATATACTCAATTTTGGACACACCTTTGGCCATGCCATCGAGGCCCATTCGTCAGCCACTGGTGTCGCGTTGCCACACGGCATTGCCGTCGGCATAGGAATGTTGATGGCCATGCGCCTCTCGGTGCTCAAAACGGGGCTGCCTCGCGAGAGTTACGATACCTATCGTCGTTTTGTGCTCCAATATGTTGAAACTCCGCATTTTACGCTTATCGATGCCGAGCAAATGCTCGCCTACATCAAGACCGATAAGAAGAACCACGATGGCCTGGTTCTGGCAGTGCTGATGAGGAATTTGGGCGAGCCGATAATCGATATACCGCTGTCCGACAACGAGATACGCGACACGCTGCTCAGTGGTGGCCTCTTGGCTTGAGGCCTGCGGCGCTCTTCGGGGCAATCATAAAGCACAAGTCTCTTGTTAGGTTTGGCGAGAGGTTCGTTTTGCGTCGAATTTTCGACCGAGAGGTGATGCCCTTCGTGGGCTGTTGAAATGTTAATTACTCGATGTTAATACGACCTTAACCCCTCCTTAACCCCTATGAAGTATGATTTAAGAACCGCGCGTTATGGGGTTGTCGGATGTGAAAATTGGCAATCGATAAATGCAGCCTGAGCTCCTTTTCGTGGGCCGAGAACTTACTCGGCGGTACTGCCTTGTTTGCAGTAGTATAATATTCTTGCTATCAGTCGGTTAGTTGTGTTCTGGTTGGGTCTCGACCAGAATCTGCACCGTGGAGCGGCTGCGCTGCTCGAGCAGTATTGGGCGCGCGGCCACAGTTCGGTCTATCACCTCTTGGTTGTAGTAGCGAATGGTGATGAGCTGCAGGCCGCGATTGTAGCGCACACGGAACTGGCTGCCCAATTTAGTTATCATAGAATCAAGTAGTTGCGCGTTGTCGTCGACCACCACCGAGAAGCTTAAAGCCGAGTTCTGCATCATGTTTACCCTCACGCCTACCTCGGCCAGG
Organism: Bacteroidales bacterium; assembly: GCA_017479385.1. Lineage (GTDB taxonomy): Bacteria > Bacteroidota > Bacteroidia > Bacteroidales > P3 > Colimorpha. Next base: position 47,864 of record JAFVCE010000014.1, read on the forward strand.
GTGCCGAAGATGATTTGCAGGTTGTCTTCGGCAATGAAAGAGAAGTCTTTTGGCATTATTGAGAGCAGAACTTGCTGATTACGAAAGATATAGAGCGGTGTGAGCGGTTCGATGTGGCTAAAAGGCCCCACCACCGAACCCTCGGCCTCGGGGTCGAGAAACGAGCGTATATGGAGCTTGATGTCGAGGTTCTGGAGTGGCTTTACGGTTTTGGGGTGTATTACGCTGGCGCCATAGTAGGCCAGCTCAATTGCCTCATTGTATGGTATTTGCGATATTTTTACGGTGTTGGCAAAGTACTTGGGGTCGGCATTGAGAAAGCCCGGAACGTCTTTCCAAATGGTCATGCTCTCGGCGCCGAGGCAGTGCGAGACTATGGCGGCCGAGTAGTCGGACCCTTCGCGTCCTAAGGTGGTGGTAGAGCCGTCGCTGCCACCGGCAATGAAGCCCTGCGTTATGACAATGGTTGTGTTAGTAACCATAGAATCAAGTGTTTGGGCGTTAGCGCGAGTGCGCTGCCAGTCCACATGACCTTCGCGATGATTGGTGTCGGTAATAACCACTTGGCGAATGTCTACCCACCGATTGGCGAGTCCTATGTGGTTGAGGTAGTGGCTGATAATAGTGGTCGAGATGAGTTCGCCGAAGCTAACCACGCGGTCGTAGTCGGCATTGTAGCTGTCGGCGGTGGGGTAGGGGGTGCTGGCAATGGCTTGGCGTAGTTGTGTAAACAGCATAGAAACAGCACCATAGACTGGATTTTTGCGGTCTTGAAACAGGTCGTCTATAATGTCGTAGTGGTATTTTTCGAGGGCGGCGAGCAGTTCGGGGTGTTGCTCGGTTGGGGTTACGCCCGGTATCAGTTGTTCGAGGCGGTTTGTGGTCTTGCCCATGGCCGAAATCACCACCACGAGGCGTTGCCCGCGATATTGGCTCACGATGGCGGCCATATTGCGCACTGCTGCGGCGCTGTTGACGGAGGCACCTCCAAATTTGAATACTATCATAGAATCAGTTATTTATGCAGTTCGCGGGCTAATTCGCGTCGAGTATCTTTTTCTTTCAGGCTTTCGCGCTTATCGTAGTGGTGTTTGCCTTTGGCCAGAGCTATCTGTAGTTTTGCTAGTCCCTGAGGATTAACGAATAAGAGTACCGGTACAATGGTGTAGCCACGCTCCTTAATGCGGTTTTGGAGTTTGCGCAGTTCGCGGGCGTTGAGTAGCAGTTTTCGGTCGCGCTTGGCGGTGTGGTTCAACCAACTGCCAAAGCGGTATTCCGAAATGTGCATCTCGCGCACAAACAGCTCGTTACCAATAAAAGTGCAGTAGGCGTCGTTCAGGTTGGCGCGTCCTTCGCGTATCGACTTGATTTCGGTGCCCATAAGTACCAGTCCGGCGGTGTATTCGTCCATCAGAAAGTACTCATAATCAGCACGTTTGTTCTTTATTTCGATAATGTTTTTTGGTTCCATACATTAAGTAATAACGCGTTAAAGCCTTTTTTATTGTGTGGGGAGTGTGGCAGAGTTGTTGCGTTCGGCCAAAATCTGCATGAAAATTTGCTCGATTTCGGCCAGCGTGGTTGCCGTTACCAGTCTGATTCTAAGATGTTTAAAGTGTGGCAGACCGCGAAAATAGGCAGCATAATGTTTGCGCATTTCGAATATGGCGGTGCATTCGCCCTTAAAATCGATTGAGGCCAAGAGGTGTTTTCGGCACACATCGACCCTTTCGGCAATGCCTATCTCTCTGATTCCATGACCTTTGAAAGCTGATTTGGTCTGTTCAAAAATCCATGGATTGCCAATTGCACCGCGGCCAATGAGAATGCCGTCAACGCCGTAGCGGCTGTGAGCTTCGACTGCCTGCTCGGGGGTGGTGATGTCGCCGTTGCCAAAGATGGGGATTGTCATTCGGGGGTTGTTTTTCACCTCGCCGATAAGGGTCCAATCGGCTGAACCACTGTACATTTGTGTCTTTGTGCGGCCGTGAATGGCGAGGGCTGCTATGCCGACGTCCTGCAAGCGCTCGGCCAGGTCCACAATTGGTTTCGACGATTCGTCGTAGCCGAGTCGTGTCTTCACCGTTACCGGCAAGGTTGAGCGTCGGACCATCAACTCGGTGATTTTAAGCATCTTAGGAATGTCTTTCAGAATCCCACTGCCGGCACCTTTGCCAGCCACTTTGCGCACAGGGCAACCCCAGTTGATGTCGATAAAGTCGGGCTCGGCTCGCTGTACAATGTCCAGACACTGAAGCAGTTCGTCCTCGTCGGCGCCGAAAATCTGTATGCCCACCGGGCGTTGTGCCTCGCTGAAGCGCATCTTGCGCAGGCTCTTCTCAGCGTCGCGATTCAGCGCTTCGGAAGCTATGAACTCCGTCACCACCACGTCGGCGCCAAACTCCTTACAAAGCGAGCGGAATGGGAGGTCGGTGATGTCGTCCATGGGCGAAAGTCCTAAGACACAGCCAGTTCCGTTGTCGGGCAATTCCAGTTTCATGCTGCAAAGATATGAAAAAAAATCCGATTTTTGGCCCCTAAGCACAATAAAAATCGGCCTCGACCGTTAATATTTATCATAACATATTGGTAATATGGAACAAACCCTCGTATTGCACTACCACGATGTGGCTTCGGCCGACGAGCTGTCGCAGGCCGACCGCGAACTTGTTGAGAGTGCCATCCGCGCCACCTCGGGTGCCTACGCCCCCTACTCGCACTTCAGCGTTGGGGCGGCGGTGCGGCTGGCCGACGGACGGATACAAACCGGTAATAATCAGGAGAATATGGCTTACCCCTCGGGCCTTTGTGCCGAGCGCGTGACGCTCTTTGCTGCCTCGTCGCAGAGCAGCGAACCGCTCGTGGCCATCGCCATGGTAGCTCGCGACCCCGAAGGCCGATTGGTCGAGGCTTCACCCTGTGGCTCATGTCGCCAGGTGATGTTGGAGTATGAGCGTCGACAAGGCTGCCCGATGAGGGTTTTGTTACGCCTCGACGATGGCCAAATTCGCTGTTTCGACACTGCCGAAATGCTTTTACCATTCGCTTTCAAAGCCGATTTATAGCAAAAAATGTTGCTTTCCAACCACCTGATAACAAGTGCGATACGGAAAAAATGAAAAGTTTTTGCCGAAAAAATTTTCGTACACAGATTTTTCTTTGTACCTTTGCACGTTTTTATTAGATGAATAATCAATAAATTATAGATATGGGAATTATAGGAAGTATCAGAAAACATTCGTGGGTAGCTGTGGCCCTTGTGGGTATAGCTATCGTGGCTTTCATTCTTGGCGATTTAACCAAGAACAACCGTAGAATCCCCGACGTGGGCAAAGTCAACGGCAAAGTCCTTACCTATCAGAGGTTCAACGACTTGGCTGGGGTGATGGAGAACAACTATCGCCAACAGCAAGGCGGAAACCAAGTTCCGGCCGACGTGGAGTATCAAATCCGCGGCCAGGTGTGGCAGAACTATGTAGACGAGACCCTCCTCGACGAGCAACTCGACAAGCTGGGCCTTAGCGTGACCGCAGCCGAGGTGAGCGATATGTTCACCGGCGACTTCATCCACCCCTACGTCCGCCAAAGTTTCACCAACCCCCAGACGGGGCAGTACGATTACCAGCAGGTCAGCTACTTGGCTCAGAACTTCGACCAACTCGACACAGCTGTGCGCGAGCAGTGGATGGAGCTCGAGAAATACGTGACCAACGACCGCCGTCAGCAGAAGTACAGCGCCCTCGTGGCCGGCGCCTTCTATATGCCCAAAGCCATCGCCGCCAAGGTGGCCGAGATGGGTACCGCGGTGAACAACGTGCGCGTTGTCGCCGTGCCGTTCCAGAGTGTGGCCGACGAAGAGGCTCAACCCACCGAAACCGATTTCCAGAAATATTATGGCGAACACAAAGCCGAGTTCCGCATTCGCGAAGAACTTCGCGAGGTCGACTTTGTGGTCTTCAACGTCACCCCGACCCCCGAAGATATGGCTGCCATCCAGGCCGACGTCTTCAAGGTGTGGGCTGAGTTCCAAACCACCGACGATGCCGAGATGGCCTTCTTTGTCAACGCCGAGAGCGACCGTAGTTACGACTCCACCTATATGCGTGCCACGGCCTTCCGCGCCCCACTCGATTCTGCCATCGCCAACAGTTCGAAAGGTACCCTCATCGCCCCGCGCGTTGTTGGTAACGAGTGGACCATGGCCAAAGTGCTCGAAACAGGTATGCGCCCCGACAGCCTCCGCGCCAGTGCCATCTACGTGCTCAACAGCAATGCTGGTGGCAACATCACCCGTGGCGACGAGCAAGCCAAAGAGTTGGCCGACAGCATAGCCAACCTCCTCCGCACCAACCGTATGTCGTTCGAAGAGGCTGTGGCCCAATATTCTGACGACCCGCAGAAAGAGCAAACCCAGGGCGATATGCAGTGGCAGCTCGACGGCGGTTATGGCTACCTCAACGAGCAAATCGTAGCCACCCCCGAAGGCGGAATTTTCACTTTCAAACACCCTGCCGGCGTGGGCTACTTTATTATTAAGGTCACCGGCAAGACCAAACCTGTGCAGAAATATCGCGTTGCTATGGTGACCCGCGAAATTGTCCCCTCCGACGCCACCAACCGCTCCGTCTATAATGCTGCAACCCGCTTCGCTGGCCAGAACCGCACCTTCCAAGCTATGAGCCAAGCTGCTCAAGAGCAGAATATGCCCATGCGTAACGCCCTGGTCAACATGATGGCCAACCAAATCTCGGGCGTGAGCAACGCTCGCAGCATTGTGCAGTGGGCCTACAACGACAAGACCAATGTTGGCGAAGTGGCCGACCAGGTGTTCCAGGCCGACAATATGTATATCGTAGTCGCCCTCAAAGAAATCTATCGCAAAGGCATTCCCAGTGTTGACCAAATGCACGACATGATAGAGCAGCAGGTGCGCCTCGACAAGAAAGGCGAAGTGCTCATGGCTCGCGCCGCCGAGGCCAAGACTGCCGCCCAAGACCTCCCCTCGATGGCCGTAAAACTCAACGTTGCTCTCGACACTATTGACAGCGTTTCGTTTGCCGACTACTACCTGGGCCGTTACGGAATGGAGCCCAAGGTCCAGGCCGCCATCGCCGCTGCCCAGAAGGGCCAAGTGGTTGGCCCCGTCAAGGGTGCCAACGGTGTTTATCTGCTTCAGGTCGACGCCACCGCCCAGCGCGAAGCCGCATCGGCCGATGCCGTCCGTAGCAACCTAGAGCGCCCCTACAGCCAAAAGGTGCGTGCCCTCACCCAGGTGCTGAAAGACAAGGCCAAAATCACCGACCAGCGTAACAAATTCTTCTAAAATTAAATAAGAAACGCCACAAACGGGCGCAACCGCAAGGCTGCGCCCGTTTTTAAACAAAAGCAGGCTATGAAATTCAAGGAGTGGCTGAACCAAATAAACAAAAAAGCCCTGGGCGACATCTGGCGGCACAAGCAGCGCCTCGTCGTGATGGATACCGAGACCTATAAAGAGAAATTCTCGTTCCAACTCTCGGGCATCAACCTTTTTGTTTTTACTGGTCTGACGCTCATCGTGTTTGTGGTCCTCACCGCTACCCTCATCACCCTCACCCCACTGCGCGAATACATACCCGGCTACACCAACACCGATATGGTGGAGCAAACCCAACGCAACGCCTACCTTATAGACTCGTTGCAGAACGAGCTCGACAACCAACTCTGGCTCGTTTCGACGATACAGAGTGTGCTTCTCGACCGCCCCTTCGAAGGCGACAGCCTGGTGGCCGACTCGTCGGCCTCGTTGCGCGTTGTGGCCGGCGCCTACCGCCATTCGCGCGCCGACAGCCTGCTGCGCGAAGAGATAGAGCGCGAAGACCACGACAACCGTTACCAGGTGCGCCCTTCTGCGCCACAAAGCGCGAGTTCGCAGGCTTCGTCGCAGCCCAGTGCGCAGCAACAGACCTTCGTTTCGCAGCTCTTCTTCGCCCCCATCAAAGGCACCGTTGTGGCCCCATTCGAGCCTCAAACGCGCCACTATGGGGTTGATGTGGCCGCCGCCTCGGGCGAGCTGGTAAAAGCTGCCGCCACCGGCACTGTGATATTTGCAAACTTCACTGTTGAGAACGGCAACATCGTGGCCATTCAGCACCCAGGCAACGTTATCACCGTCTACAAGCACAACAGTTCGCTCCTCAAGCACGAAGGCGACGTGGTGCGCACCGGCGAACCCATTGCCTTTGTGGGCAACTCGGGCACCCTCTCGACAGGTCCGCACCTACACTTCGAACTCTGGGTGAGCGGCGTGCCGGTCGACCCCCAACAGTACGTTTCGTTCTAAACTAAACCAACTACCCATATGAACTGCCCCAAACGCATAGCCATACTTGGCTCGACAGGCTCTATTGGCACCCAAACACTCAACGTGGTGCGTCACCATCGCGACCGCTTCAGCGTCGAGGTGCTCTGTGCCGGCTCGAACGCAGAACTACTTATAAATCAGGCTCTCGAGTTCGACCCTAACGCCGTGGTCATTGCCGACGAGAGCAAATACACCACCGTGCAGCAAGCCCTCGCCCACACCGACGTCAAGGTTTTTGCCGGTCGCCAGTCGATGGTCGACATCATGGATATGAGTAGCATCGACGTGGTGGTGGCAGCCATAGTGGGTTTTGCCGGCCTCGAGCCCACCCTGCGCGCCATCGAGCGCGGCAAGACCATAGCCCTGGCCAACAAAGAGACTATGGTCGTGGCGGGCCACATTGTTACTCGCGCTGCCGAGCGCCACGGAGCCGCCATACTACCTGTCGACTCGGAGCATTCGGCTATCTTTCAGTGCCTTATGGGCAATGCCCAGCAGAAGCCCGACAAGCTGATACTTACCGCCAGCGGTGGCCCTTTCCGTGGACGCACACGTGACGACCTGGCCAACGTCGCCCTGGCCGACGCCTTGCACCACCCCAACTGGAGTATGGGCCGCAAGGTGACCATAGACAGTGCCACGCTGATGAACAAAGGTCTCGAAGTGATTGAGGCCCACTGGCTTTTTGGCGTCGAGGCAAGCCACATCGAGGTGCTCGTTCACCCCCAGTCGGTGGTCCACTCAATGGTGCAATATGCCGATGGCGCCATCTTGGCCCAGCTCGGTGTGCCCACCATGGAAACACCCATCATGTTCGCCCTCTCTTTCCCCGACCGCCTACCCACCCACCTGCCAAAGCTCGATTTTGCCACCTGTAGCCAACTCACATTCGAGCAACCAGACAGGCAAACTTTTCGCTGTCTCGACTTGGCCTACAGCGCTTTAGCTCGAGGGGGCAACGCCCCTTGCGCCCTCAACGCGGCCAACGAGGTGGCAGTGCAACGCTTCATCGACGGCCGCCTCAAATTCCTCGAAATTGCAGATTTTGTAGAAAAAGTTATCGACAGATGTAATTTTATTGCAAGTCCTACGTTATTAGATTTGATAGAAACCGATAAACAGATAAGAACCGTATGAAGATATTCGCCCTATTGTTGAGCCTCTCGCTGCTCGTCTTCACCCACGAGATGGGGCACCTCGGCTTTGCCAAGTTGTTCCACACCCGTGTGCGCCGCTTCTACCTCTTTTTCAACCCTGGCTTTTCGATTTTCAAAGCCCGCAAGTTTGGTGGCAAGTGGCACTTCCTCTTCTTCAACGCCAACGAGCCCGACGAGTGGAAGGAGGAGAACCTCAGCGAGGCCGACCGCAACAACACCCTCTGGGGCATTGGTTGGCTGCCGTTGGGTGGCTATTGCGACATTGCCGGAATGATAGACGAGACCAAGGGCCCCGACGACCTCGAAAGCACCCCCCAGCCGTGGGAGTACCGCTCCAAACCGGCCTGGCAACGCTTGTGCATTGTGAGTGGTGGCGTGTTGGTCAACTTTGTCACCGCCCTCATCATCTACACCGGCATCTTTGCCCACTGGGGCAAGGACGAGCTGCCGCTGCGCAACGCCTCGCTCGGCTACGCCTACCACGAAATGCTTAAGGACGAGGGCTTTGTCGACGGCGACGTTATCTACGCCATCGACGGCAACGAGGTCTACGACTTTGTCGAAGCCCAGCAACGCCTCACCCTCGACAACCCCCGCCAGGTAACCGTCCGCCGCGGCGACTCGCTGCTCACCCTCGACCTCTCGGGCCAGCTCATGCAGCGCATTGTAGAGCTCAACTCTAAGGACCTCGTGCTCATGGCGCCGCGTATGCCCTTCGTAGTCAAGGACTACGTTACCGGCTCGCCAGCCAAGCGTGCCGGACTGCTCCCGGGCGATAGCCTTGTGGCCATCGACGGCCAGCCCATGCCTGTGGCAACCGACATCATTGCTGCCCTCGGCGCAGCCGCAGGCGACTCGCTCACCATTGGCTTCGTGCGCCAAGGCCAGCGCCACGATGTGCGTATGGCCATTCCCTCCGACGGCAAGATTGGCGTGCAGTTGGTAACCAGTTTGGCCGACCTTTTCGAGGTGCACCACATAGACTACACCATTTTACAAGCCATACCGGCCGGCATAAGCTACGGTTGGCACACGCTTACAAGCTACGTCTCGTCGCTCCGTGTGCTCTTTGCTCCAGGCGGCACCCAGGCCCTCGGCGGCTTCGGCACCCTCGGCTCGCTCTTCCCCAACGAGTGGGATTGGCACTCTTTCTGGTCCATCACCGCCTTCTTGGCTGTTATTCTGGCCTTTATGAACGTTATCCCCATCCCCGGACTCGACGGTGGCCACATAGTCTTCACCCTGTGGGAGATTGTAACCCGCCGCAAACCCTCCGAGCGCTTCCTCACCGTGGCGCAGAACGTGGGTATGATTTTGCTCATCGCCCTGCTCGTGCTGGCCAACGGCAACGACCTCTGGCGCTGGCTGCGCAGCCTCTAACCCCCGTCGTCGCTCTCGCACCATGAAAAAGATAGACCGCCTCATACTCCGCTCCTTCCTCGGCCCGCTGGTGCTCACCTTCGCGGTGGCGGTCTTCGTGCTGCTCATGCAGTTTCTTTGGAAGTTTATCGACGACATTGTGGGCAAGGGCCTGCCCTTCGGCGTCATTGCCGAACTGCTCTTCTACGCCTCGGCCACCTTCGTGCCCATGGCGCTGCCCATCGCCGTGCTCTTTGCCTCGATAATGACTATGGGCAATTTTGGCGAGAAATACGAGCTCGTGGCCATGAAGGCGGGCGGCATTAGCGTTAGCCGCGCCATGCGCCCCATGGCCATAGTGTGTGTGGCGCTCACCGTGCTGGCCTTCTTTTTTGCCGACCGCGTCATGCCCAAAGCCATGCTCCAATACCGCTCCACCCTCATCAGCGTGGCCCAGAAAAAACCCGCCCTCAACATCCCCATTGGCGAGTATTATAAGGATATAGACGGCTACGTCATTCGCGTCAATGCCAAAGACCCCGACGGCTTCACCCTGCGCGACATTGTTATCTACGACCACACCGACCCCAATAACCAAATTGGCGTCATCACCGCCGAGAGCGGCACTATGCGCACCTCGCCCGACGAGCGCTACCTCATGTTCACGCTCAACAACGGCTACACCTACTCCGAAAACACCCGTGGCAACGAGTACTACTCGCGCCCGCTGCTCACCGTGGCTTTCGACCAGCAGACCATACTGTTCGACATCTCATCGTTTGCCTACAATAAGGTCGAGAAGGTAACCTCCAACACCTACCACCTGCTCACCATCGACCAGCTCAGTTCGACCATCGACGGCCTGGAAGGCTACTACGAAGAGCGCTGCCACGAGTATGCGGAGCTCCTCTACGAATACCTGCCGGCCTACAGCAAGGCGGTGCGTGCCGGCCAAGCACCGACCCGCCCCCTCAACATCGGCGAGCGTATGGCCCAACTCTCGCCCCACAGTCGCGTAAGCATCATGTCGCGCTCGCGCAACATTGCCCGCCAGGCCGCCGAGTCGTCGTCGTCGTACACCTCCATACTGCGTGGCGAGACGGTCTGGATAAACAAGCACCACATCGAGTGGCAGCGCCGCTACACCCTCTCGCTGGCCTGCCTGCTGCTCTTCTTTGTCGGTGCCCCATTCGGCTCCATAGTGCGCAAAGGCGGCCTCGGCATGCCGCTCGTGGCCTCGGTAGGCTTTTTTGTGGCCTACTACGTGGTGGGCATGATTAGCGAAAAAGCCGTCCGCGAAAGCGCCCTCGACCCCTCGGGGATGTGGCTCTCGTCGCTCTTCCTGCTACCTATCGGCATTGTGCTCACCCTCGAGGTGACCACCGACAGCCGCCTGTTCGACAAAGCCACGTGGCACAAACTCTTCCACCCCCACCGCAAATGAACATCCCGTCCGACATACTGCAGCAAGCCGTCGACCAGTTGCGGTCGCTCCCAGGCGTAGGTGCACGAACAGCGTTGCGCTACGCCCTGCACGTCGAGTCGTCGTCGGCCGACGAGGTGCAGCGCTTGGCCGACTCGCTACTCGCCCTCAAGCACTCGCTGCGCCACTGCCAGCTGTGCCACAACCTGAGCGACACCGACCTCTGCCCCATCTGCGCCAGCCCCAAACGGCGGCGCGACACGGTGTGTGTGGTCGAGAACGTGCAGAGCGTCATGGCGGTCGAGGCCACCGGCCAGTATCAGGGCCTCTACCACGTGCTGGGCGGCGTCATCTCGCCCATCGACGGGGTGGGCATACACGACCTCGAGCTCGACTCGCTCGTGGCCCGCGTGCGCCAGGCCGAACCCGAACCAGTGGCCGAGGTCATCCTCGCGCTGCCGGGCACCATGGAGGGCGACACCACGGCCTACTACATCTATCGCCAACTGGCCCCACTCGGCGTAAAGGTCACCGCCATAGCGCGCGGTGTGGCGGTGGGCGACAACCTCGAGTATGCCGACGAGCTCACCCTCGGCCGCTCCATTGCCTCGCGCCACCCCTTCGAAGCCCAGTAACCCATCTCTCGGTGCCACAAAACCGCCGCCACGGCAGGCGGCTAAATGGCTGTTTACCAGACTTAAGCAGGGGTTAAAGAGGGGTTAGGGTCGTATTAACATCGAACAAGCCTTGATAGCCAGTCGATTAACTCAGCACATAGGCCCGTCGGGGCGTGGTGGGTCTTATTGGTTGCGTGGGGTGCCAGCCCTCAGTTTCACTCGTCCCTCTTTCACCAAACCTTCGATAATGTCTATCGTTCGCTCGGCCAGTTGAGGGTCGTAGTGGCTGCTGTTGTTGCCCAAGCAGATGAGGTCGGCGCCGGCGTTGATGGCCATCTCGAGGGCTTGGGCGTAGCCATATTGCGAGGTGATGGCCCCCATGCCCATATCGTCGGTGATGGTGAGGCCATGGTAGCCGAGGCTGTCGCGCAGGTAGGCGTAGGCGGCTGGCGAGAGCGAGGCCGGCAGCCCTGTAGGGTCTATGGGGCGGCAAACCACGTGGGCCATCATCACCATCTCTACCTCGCCGTTGGCAATCAGGTTGCGGTAGGGTTCCAGCTCGCGCCGTTGCCAGCTGCGACTCACGTCGACAAGCCCCTTGTGTGTGTCGCCACTGGCCGAACCGTGGCCGGGAAAGTGCTTCATACACGAGGTCACGCCAGCGCGACGCTGCTCTTCAATCCAGATGTGGCAGCAACGGGTCACCACCTCCTCGTCGGCAGAGAAGCTGCGCCCCATGCGCCCAATAACAGGGCAGTTGGGGTTCACGTCGACGTCGGCGCAGGGCGCAAAATTGAGGTTGATTCCCAGTTCCTTAAGTTGCTCGGCACAAAGGCGAGCATAGTGCCGCACCGTGTCGTAGCCCTCGGCGGCGCTGCTGCGGGCGCTGCGCGTGGGGCCAAAACCGTAGGTTGTGCGCAGGCGGCTCACGTTGCCCCCCTCTTGGTCTATGCCGATAAGCAGGCGGTGGGGCGAGAGCTGCTGCAGGTCGTGGCAGAGGCGGCTCACCTGCTCGGGTGTGCCGATGTTGCGGTGCCGCTGGCCGGTCGAGGCGTCGTAGTCGAACAAAATCACCCCACCCACCTTCAGGTCGCGCACGTCGTGGGCAATCAGGCTGTCTACCTCCTGCCCGCGGAAACCTACGACCAACATCCGCGCAATAGCCTCGCGCAGCGGCAGGGTATCGGCCGTGGCGGCGCTGCTGGTGGCGTCGACTTCGGCGGCGCTGTCTTGGTCGGCCACTGGCGTGGGATTGGCCTGGCTGTGGGCGCAGCTGCCCAGCGTGGCCGCTGCCAATAGGGTGAGAATCAGGCGTGTAATCTTCATGGCTTCTGCGGTTATGTTAGCGATTTAGAGCTCATGCCGTGGTTTATGCAGCTCCTCTCAATAAAAGTAACGCAGAAAACCGCCGATTATTGCCCGCTGTGGCAAAAAATGCTATGTTTTAGGTGCAGTAGCGTAGCGATAGGTAGCTGCAACGGCGGCGAACCCGCCCCGTGCTTCGCCCCCTGATGCCCTCGCGTGGGAGGATTAAGTGGGACAGAAAGGCAAAAAAGTTGTCAACAGTTGTTAATAAAAATTTTAAACTTGCAAACTACTGATTTTTAGAGAAATATAAAGAAGATAATATTTTTTAACATTTTTGTTGTTGGTAATCCGGAGTTTTTTTGTACTTTTGCATATTCGCATATTAGTATAAAAAGGAAAGACTATTATCTCGTAAAATACTGAAACATAAATAATTAATAACCAAAATCTAAACAATTATGAGACGTTATTTACAAAGATTGTTGCTCATGGCAGCACTAATTGTGCCGTGGGTGACTAATGCCCAGGAAACATTCACCGTGGGCGAGAACGCGTCGCAGACCAACGATTATGGCCCCTTCTACGGCTATTTCATGGACAATTACACGCGTTCGCAAACCCTCTACCCCTCCTCCTACTTGAATGGCCTACCGGATGGGGCTACGATTACGAAGCTCACATTCTATGCCAGTATGCCTAGTTCGGTCAGTTGGCAGAACTACCCAATGACCATCAAGCTGGGCGAGGTAGACCAGACGAGCTTTGCTACATCATCGTTTGTCAACACTACCGATTTCACAACAGTGCTCAATGGAACCATCACCATCAATTACACCACCAACACGTGCGACATTGAGTTCACCGAACCCTACATCTACAACGGTGGCAACCTCTTGCTGGATGTTGTGAACAACACTAGTGGGTCCTACACCAGAGTGTACTGGACCAGTTTGTCTACCAGTGAAAACTACATTTGTTACAATTATGGCTACAGTGCCACTCCTTCGGTCACCAGTTCTGGCACCAGGACGTCGTACTTGCCCAAGGTTACCATCACCTACGAAGACGCCAGCGGCTGTGGCAACCCCCGCAATCTCGCCGTCTTGAGCCAAGGCGCCAACACTATGCAATTCAACTGGAGCCCCTCCAAGTCCGGTCTCGAGACCGGTACGGGTTACCAATGGGTTGTGGTCGAGTCTGGAGCAACACCCGACTGGACTTCGCCCAATTCTACTGTCGATACCTTCTGCACCGTAAACAACTTGAGTTCTAACACCGTTTACGACATCTACATCCGTTCCAACTGTGGCACCGAGCAGAGTAGCGGTGCCAAACTCTCGTTCCGCACCTCTTGCGCAGCAATGAACCTCACCGACCTGCCCTTCCGTTACGGTTTCGAGCAAGAAGCCGCCGGCAGCGCCAACTACACCAATTACCCCGACTTCATCATCTGCTGGAACCGCTACATCGACAACTCGGTTGCCGCCTCCTCGCGCGCGTATCCTTATATATCTTCCAGTTACGCCTACGAAGGCAACCGCAGCATCGTTTTCAGTTATGCCAGCAGCGCCCCTACGGTCCAGATTGCTTCGCTGCCCGAAATTGCTGGCGGTATCCGCCCGCACCTCCTGCGCCTCTCCTTCTTTGCCCGCGGCGCCAGCGCCAACAGCAACGACACCATTCTCGTTGGCGTTATGACCAACCCCAGCGACCCCTCCACCTTCGAGGAGACCAGCCGCGTCAATGTCAACGGCAACACCTACCATCGCTACTTTGCCGATTTCGCAAACTATAACGACACCCTTGGCGGCCGCTTCATCTCAATCAGCGTCAAAAGGGGCAGTGGCACCGGCGAGCTCTATTTGGATAACGTGGTTCTCGAAGAAACCCCCACTTGCCCTGAACCCTCAATGCCGATGGTCACCTTTGTGAGCCACAACTCGGCTACCTTGAGCTGGACCTCGAACGGCACCGAAACCTCGTGGAAAATCCAGTATCGCGTGACCGATAGCGCCAATGCCGAATGGCAGTCGGTTACCGCCACCACCAACCCATTCACCGTTACCAACCTCGATGGGCAGACCGACTACACCTTCCGCGTGGCCGCCGTGTGTGGTGCCAACGACTCGCTCTATTCCGAGCCCGTTAGCGCTCGCACCCTCTGCGCCCCGCTCAACTTGGCTCAAAATGGTCCCGTGATGTTCAATATGGAGGACTACAGCACTTACGATTTCCCCGAGTGCTGGAATCGCCTCTACTGGCCCACCTCGGCTTCCACTATCTACCCCAAAATCGATTCCGAAAGTCCTCGCAGCGGCAGCCGCGTGCTCAGACTCTATAATTCATATTACAGCTCCTACTCCCTCGACCAATTTGCCATCATGCCATGGGTGAGCGACGATGTGTCTACCCTCAAGATGACTTTCTATGCTCGCCAATATAGCTCCTACAGCACCTACTTCACTGTTGGTGTAATGAGCGACCCCTCCGATTCGAGCACCTTTGTGCCGGTCGAGCGCTTCTATCTCAACTCGAGCACCTACAACCGCTACACTGTCGACTTCGGCAACTATGCTGGCGAAGGCAAGTATATTGCTTTCCGCCTTCTTGGCGACGACATCAGCTACAACTACGGCTGCGGTGTGTATATCGACGACATCCGCCTGCAAGTCAGGTCGAACTGCCCGACCCCGACCAACTTGGCCGTAACCGGTGCTACCTCGGCCGACATCTCGCTCAGTTGGGGTGCCGTCGAAAGTGCTGCCGGCTACCAGGTCCGCATCTGGAACGCCACGCAGATTGATTACGATAACCTCGACGACTACTCTACCCACGCCCCGATTATCACCCTCAATGTCGACAACAACAGCCTCACCACCGACGGCACTGGTGTCGACGCCATGCTTGGTGTGGATGTGTCCGACTACTTCTACCCCAACAGCGACTATGTGTTCGCCGTCCGCACCATCTGCGGCGAGGGCGACACTGGCGACTGGTCCGACCCCATCGTGGGTAGCACCACCATGGATTGCGCTGGCGACTCGTGGCGCGACTTCGTCATTGGCGAAGGCACGTCAGAGAGTATGTATGGCATCTTCGGCTACGGCTACGCCTACTCGAGCTACAACAACGGCCTCTTCGGCCAACTCTACTTGGCCGAGGAACTTGCCGCCAACGACGTCTTCCCAGGCAACATCAAGGCTGTCTCGTTCTTCTATACCAACAACAGTGGCAACACAGTTCTTGTCAACCTGCCTATCAAGGTCTATATGACCCTTACCGACAAGACCTCTGTCAGCTACTACGACACGGCCAGCTTCAACAACCGCAATATGACGCAAGTCTTTAACGGCAACGTGAGTGTTACTCCTGGCCAACAGATGGAGATTGTGTTAGACAGCCCCTTTGCCTACGAGTCTGGCAAGAACCTGTTCATCCTTGTCTCCACACCCGATGGTATCTACAGCAGCCGTGCTTCCGGCAACACGAACTCCTACGCTTACTTTGCTGGCACCAGCCGCAACTATTCTGGTTTCTATGGCTACCCGTCTAGTTACGGCTATACCTGCAGTACCACGTCGACCTACATGACCACTCGTTTCAAGATGTGTGTTGTAGAGCCTTTCTGCTTCCCGCTTCGTAGCGTCACCGCCGTGCCCGACAGCGACCCGAACACCGTGCGCCTGAGTTGGACTCCCGACTCGCGCGACGAGAACAACACAGGCTACCTCGTCTACTACGCCCCCGACACCGTCAGCGGCGACCCCACCACCGATATGGGCTTCACCAACTACACCCCCCTCACCCCTGTGACCGACACCGCTATCCTTGTCGAGGGTCTCGAAGCCAACAGCAACTATCGTTTCTACGTTCAGTCGTTCTGCGGCAGCTATGGTCTTGGCGACATCAAGGCCTCCAGCGTGGTCCGTACCAACTGCGCCCCCGCCGAGTGGCCCTACACCATCGGCTTTGAGCGCTCTGCCGACGAAATTGCCCCCAACGCCAACAGCACCACCTTTGGCGTCTACTGCTGGGAGCGCGTCTCCAACGTCAATTCGCCCTACCCCTACAGCAGTTCGAGCTACGCCAGCAGTGGCACCTATAGCCTCTACTGGCCCAACAACAACGCCGATACTGCCTATGCCCTTGCCGTTATGCCCATCATGGCCGAAAACACCGACCTCTCCGACGCACAACTCGTCTTCCACGCTCGCACTGGTAGCGGCGAAGGTGTGCTCCGACTCTACACCATTCTGGGCAACGACTACTCTACCGCCGTTCTCTTCGACTCGGTGGTTATCACTGGTACTACATATAAAGAATATAACATCCTCCTGGGCAACAACATTGCCCTCGACGACGGCTACGAGCGCCTTGCTCTCGAAGGCCATGGCGCCACCCTCTATGTCGACGACATCACCCTGCGTTTCGACCCAGGTACCCTTAAACCCTCGGACCTGACCTATGTCTCCAACTCAGCCACCCAAACCGAGGCCTCCTTCTACTGGCTCGACCTCGACAACGAGCCCAAGGCAGCTGCCTACGAGATTGGTTTTGTGGCTGGCGAAGAATGGAACGCCGACGACCCCGATATGATTATCGACCGCGTTGAGCGTGACGACGATAACGACACCATCTTCTTCACCACCGGTAGCCTCGAGGCTAACACTCGCTACATTGCTGCCGTCCGCGCCGTCAACCCCGATGCCGAGCCCGACAAGCAGGTTTCGGAGTGGTCGTTGCCCTCGTCGCTCATCATCACCTTGTGCGACCCCATCTACGACCTTCCCTGGACCGAGAACTTCGAAGATGCCACCTCTATTCACCGCCGTGTCTATACCAGCTACAACAGCACCGTGACTTCCACGAGCCCTGGCAGCACCTACGCCTTGACCAACAGCGACGTCGACTGCTGGAACTTTGCTGGCACCAGCACTTCGGCTGCGAGCTATCTTGGCAAGAGCAGCAGCTATGCCCTCACTTCGGGCAGCACCTACCTCGTCATGGGTAGCAACACATCCAGCGCCTACGCCTACGCCGTCCTGCCCGGCTTCGACCTCGAAATCGAAGACCTCCGCCTCGGCTTCTGGTATCGCAACTACTCTACCTCCACTTCCTACAACTATCCTCTCTCGCTGGGTTATGTGACCAATATCGATAGCATTGCCAACACCTATGTCGAGCTGGCTACCTTCCCCCTGAGCACCACATATCAATATGTAGACTACATCTTCAACCAAGACACCATCACCGTCCCCGTTGGCGCACGTATGGCCCTCCGCACTCGCTACTACACCACCTACCTCGATTCCTTCATGGTGCGCGAAGCTCCGCAGTGCAACTATCCTGAATATGTAGCCACCGTGTCGCCCACTACGGCCTACACCGCCACCATCAGTTGGGTCGACAATCCCCACTCGCAGCCCGACAGCTGGACTATCAGATACGGCTACGACACCACCTACACCGACCTCACCATCTATAACGACGTCGACGACACCCTCATCGTGCGCCATGCCGGCCCCATCATTTCGGCCGACACCACCCGCGACGAGAACGACGAGGAGGTGCTCTCGAACATCGTTCGTGGCAACGACACCATCTTCTACACCCTCACCAATCTCAAGGCTAACACCAACTATAACTTCAGCATTGCTGCGCAGTGCGACGAAGAGTACTCCGACTTCTCGCAGCCTGTCTCCATCCGCACCCTTAGCGACGCCACCGACATCGTCGTGGCCACCGTCACCTATCCCGCTGGTGTGCAAGTTGGCGACGCTGTTATCGACGTCGACAACCACACTGTCGAGCTGACCGTCGACTTCGGCGTGCCTCTCGATAGCATTAAGGTCTCCCTCACTGCCAGCCCCCGCAATACTGGTATCTACACCGGAGTCAGCGGTGCTCAGTTCAACGCCAACGACATCTACAGTTTCGTTATTCCGCGCAGCTTCACCATCCGTGCCGAAGACATCACCATCAGCCAGACTTGGACTGTTAGTGTGCTCAACGAAACCTGCACCTACCCGCGCAACGTTGCCATCAGCAACATCGAGCGCCGTACAGCCACCGCCAGCTGGACCATTCTCGACACCCTCATCAACGAGTATGACGTCTATGTCGACACCCTCCTGCTCTCCGACTACGACCTCGACCAAGCCGACTACGTCACCGTGCGTGGCACCGAATACAACATGACCCGTCTGCACCGCGCCCACGACTACCGCTTCAGCGTCCGCGCTCACTGCTCCGACGGCAACCTCAGCAAGTGGCAGCACGCCACCTTCACCACTGCCGACATGGGTTGCGACCCCTACCTCTCGACCGAAGTTTCTATCGAAGATGGCACCTCAACCAGTTCCTACTTCCAGGGCTATCCCTACTACAGCCGTTATGGTATGGGCCAGATGCTCTACACCGCCTCCGAACTGGGCGACAGCGCTATGACCATCAGCAGCATCTCGCTCCAATTCTCTACTGTGCCCAGCAACTACTCCATCAAGTATCGCATCTACATAGCGCATACCACGATGACCCAGCTCAGCACCTACAACATCCTCGACTCGAGTGCATTCCAATACTGCGGTACCTACGAAGGCCCCTTCACCTCCAACAGCTGGAACGAGTTCCCGCTCGAGGTGCCTTTCGCTTATGACGGCACCTCCAACCTCGTGGTTGCCATAGGTAGCGAGACTCCGGCGAGCTCTTCGTCCTACTCGTCCAACTACATTAACGCCTATGCCTACTACGACTATTATTCCTACCGCTCCATCTATACCTACAACAGCTATACCAACTATAGCTACATCTCCAGAGCCAGAAACGGTTCGTGGAGCAATGGTAGCTACAAGTTCAATATGCGCTTCAAAGCTTGCGCCCCAGCCTCACCGTGCCCCGCTCCCGATAGCCTTTGGGCTGTGAAGAATGCCGGCGACCCGACCGTTGTCGACCTCTACTGGCACGACGATGGCGACTACGCTTCGTCCTATACCTACTACATCGTCGACGACACCACCTTCGACCCGACCTCTTCGGGCATTGCTGGCAACCCCGCCTACGATACCAACCACGTGCGCCTCATGAACCTCAACCCGCAAACCGACTACTATGTCTACCTCATGGTTACCTGTAACGGCGAAGGCCACGACGATGGCTCCAGCGACTGGCGCAGACTCTCCTTCAGAACCAACAGCTACTGCCGCACTCCCGAAGACGTGACCTTAGCCCTTACCGATAAGAAAGAGGCCACCCTCACTTGGACAGTCGACACTGTGCAAACTGCCAACTACCAATACATCTACTCTACCACCCCGATGACCGACGAGCAGCTCGAGGCTGCCACACCCAACGCCACTGGCATCACCACTGGCCAGGCCATCATTAACCTGCCCAACTACTCCACCACCTACTACATCTACCTGGCCAACAACTGCGGTGGCGGCGATGGCACAAGCCCCTACATCCTGGCTGGTACCGTCACCACCACTCCCGAGTGCCCCGCACCGGTCAATGTTGAAGTCAGCGAAATTGGCATGACGGGTGCCGTCATCTCTTGGAACCGCGGCCTCTATGGCAGCGAGACTTCGTGGATAGTGGCCTGGACCGGGGACCAAACCGGCTCTGCCACCGTCACCGACAGTGTCTTCACCGTAACCGGCCTGCAACCCTCCAGCACCTACTCGGTCAGCGTGCGTGCCGTCTGCTCGCAGAACAGTGCCGCCGCCATCACCAGCTTCACCACCTTGCCCTTCAGCGCCTGCACCCAGGCTACCGAAATCACCGATAGCGCCAACTTCATGGCTGGTTATGCCAACTATAACTACGGCACCAGCCAGCTGCTCTACTTAGCCAGCGAGATTGGCCAGGGTGGCTCCATCAATGGTATCGCTATCCGCGTGGCCAAAGCTGGTACGCTCAACATCAACTACGACTTCTACATTGCCCAGACCTCGATAAGCAGCTTTGCCGACATCTACTCGAACCTGCCGGCCTCCAACTTTACCCATGTGGCTCACCTCTCGGGTGTGCTCTCCGAAGTTGGCTGGCTCGAGATTCCTTTCGATACGCCCTTCGACTGGGATGGCACCTCCAACATTGTTATTTCCGTTACCAACAACACTGGTTCATATACTGGCTCCAACTTCTTCTCATACACGAACACATCTGGTCGCGTGCTCTATCGTAGCAACGATTACACTTCCAGCTATGGCAGCATAACCAATGAGTCCAGCTTCAGCACCAGCTATTACCTGCCTACCATGAAGTTCTGCTTCGACGCTACCTTTGGCGGTTGCACCGCTATCAGCCACCTCCGCGTCAGCAACATCACGGCCAACAGCGCCAGTGCCAGCTGGTATACCGGCAACGACGAGACCCAGTGGCAATATGCCTACTCTACCACTGCCCTTACCGACAGCGCCCTCGCCGCCATTGCCCAGACTGTCAACGTGCCGCGCGTCAGCCTTGCCAACCTCATGTCCGACAAGAATTACTACATCTACGTGCGCCCCGTTTGCAGCGACACCTCTGCTCGCTGGGTTAGAGCCTCCTTCACCACCGCCATCTCGTGCGAGCAGCCCAACGGTGCTTTGGCCGACAACAGCCAGTTCGGCGCCCTCGTGCTCAAAGCTGTCCACACCGATAGCGCTACCAACCTCTCGACCACCAACTTCGTCTATCGCCTGGTCTCGATGGTCGACACCACGACCCTCGTCTTTACCGGCAGCGACAGCATAGTCCTCACCAAGGCCGACGGCCTCGTGCCCGGCGACCGCTACACCTGGAGCGTGGCCGGTATCTGCCAGCCTGGCGATACCTCGCGCTACACCAGCGGCACCACCACTTGGCTGGTCGATACGCTCCGCACCCCCTTCGTCGAGCCCTTCTACTCTAACACCAACGCCACCGCCAATATGTGGCTCAAGCAAAACAACGGCACCAACAAAAACTACCCGTATGCAAGCAGCTACGTCATGTTCTACTACGGCTCGCTGAGCGATGTGCCCACCTATGGCTCCGAGCAAATCATTGCCGCCCCGCTGCTCGACATCAAGCCCAACCAGGCCGAAATCACCTTCAGCGCCTATGGCAGCAACAACAACTCGCTCAACGATACCCTCCAGATTGGTTATCTCGATGCCGACGGCTTGTTCTCGCCCTTCAGACAGGTTAACGTCGTATCAACATCGAGTAGCAGCCCCACTATCGTCAATATGTACCTCGATAGCCTGCCCGACGAAGCCGAGCGCATCGCCTTCCGCTGGGCCTACAACACCAGCAACTCTGGCAACTATCGCTACATCTATCTCGACGATGTAACCATCAACGCCCTGCCCAACTGCTACAAGCCCGATAACTTCGCCGTTATCAACAACAGCTATAGCTACAAGGCAACCCTCGGTTGGAGCACTTACGCTCCGGCCTCGTCGTGGCTCGTGCGCTATAAAGCCAGCAACGACACCGCCTACACCTACCTCACCATCAACAACGACGACGTGACCTTGGTCAACGGCGTATACAACTACGACCTTGCCAACCTGCAGACCAACACGCGCTACACCGCCAACCTCTACACCCTCTGCGGCAACGACACCAGCGTGGCTGCCCTCAACACCGTTTCGTTTGCCACCATGCTCGATAGCGCCAACATCACCGCATTTGCCATCGCCTCGCCCGCCGACGCACAGATTGGCAGCAGCGTTATCGACCGCGCCGCTCATCGTGTCGACATAGTGGTTCGCGCCGCTACCGACCTCACCCAACTCGTGCCCTCCTTCACCATCACCCCCGCTCAAGGCACCAGCCTTGTCGATGGCGAAGGCCGCACCCTCGTCTCGCGCCAGTCGGTTGTCGACTTCACATACCCGCAGGCTCTCACCCTGCACGCAGCCGGCGCCGACGCCCCGACTGTGGATTGGCACATCTACGTCAACGAAGAAGCTTGCCCCACCGTCTACAACTTCGAAGTTGCCAACGTGGGCCGCTCCTATGCCGACCTGCAATGGAATGTGGGTATGTCTCAATCTATGTCTGCCCCGCAGACCGCTTTCCGCCTGCAAGTTATGCGCAACGATGCCGTGCTTAGCACCGACACCATCGAGGTCGAAGCCGACGGCACCCTCCGCGCCTACCGCCTCGAAGGCTTGACCCGCAGCACCAGCTACACCGTCAACCTCAGCTCGCTCTGCAAGGCCGACTGGAGTGCCACCGTCAGCTTCACCACTGCCGACACCCCGTGCGACCCCGAACTCTCGACCGATACCATCATCGGTACTGGTACCAGTACCACCGGCTACTTTGCTGGCTACCCCTACTACGGCCAGAGCGGTATGGGCCAAAACCTCTACACCGCTGCCGACCTCGGCTACACCCCGATGGCCATTTCGGGTATAGCTCTCAACTTCTCGAGCGTGCCCTCTAACTACGAGGTAACCTACCGCTTCTACATTGCTCACACCAACCTCACCACGCTCGGTTCCTACGCCAGCGTCGACTCCTCCGACTTCCAGTTCTGTGGCGAGTTCAGTGGCATCCCAACCACCGGTTGGTTCGAGTTCCCATTCAGCTCCACCTTCCAGTATGATGGTTCGTCTAACATCATTATAGCCATAAGCAATTCGGCTCCCTCCACGAGCTCCTATAACTACAACTACCCCTACGTTTATGGCACCTACAGCTACAGCAGTGGCTACCGCTCTCGCTATGCCTATAGCTACAACGCAACTTCAGGTCTCTACTTTGCTGGCAACACCAGTTGGAATACCAGCTCTTATGTTCCCAACGTCCGCCTCATCAACTGTGTGCCTGTGGCATCGTGCTACGCTCCCGAGGATGTTACTGCCGAGCTCACTGGCGATATGACCAACAGCGCCACCATAGCTTGGAGCCGTCCCGACAACGACCGCGACTCGGTGTTCCGCGTCATCATTCGCCGCGTTGGCGAAGAGGTCGTCTTCGACTCTAACACCGTCTACGACTATGTGGGCAGTTCTCTGAGCGTCGACGTCGACACCCTGCAGCCCTACACCGACTATGTGGTCTACGTCAGCAGCCTCTGCGCTGGCAACGATGGCGCCTCTGCCAACTGGGCCGAGACCACCTTCAAGACCGAGAGCGCCTGCCGCGCCCCGAAAGACCTCGCTGCCTCCCGCTCGGCCAAGAACGGCATAACCCTCAGCTGGACCGGCGATGACACCCAGGAGGCCAACTACCTGCTCCTGGTCAGCACCGAACCTGTTGCCGAACCCGAAGCCGCCACTGCCTTCACCTACACCAACATCGACTCAACAACCATCACCGTCGGCAACCTTGACTACAGCACTCAATACTACTTCTACCTTGCCAACCAGTGCTCCGACGGCGCCTACTCGCCCTTCGTGAGCGTCGAAATGGCCACCCTCGACGAGTGCCCCGCCCCCGAGGCCATGGTCATCTCGAACGTCTCGACCACCGGCTTCTCTGTCGATTGGCAGGCTGGCGAACTGGCCGACGAGACCCAGTGGCAGGTTGTGCTCGCCACCATCGATGGCGACCCCCTGCGCACCATCACGGTCAACAACACCCACGCCGTCTTCACCTCGCTCGACTATGGCACCGACTACATGGTCATGGTGAGCGCCATTTGCGACAACGGCTTATCGACCTCGCTCATCGACTCTGTCACCACCAACTTCCCCATAAGCTGCTTGCAGATAGGCGAAGGCACCTCGTCTCTCTATCCCAGCAACTCTATCATTACCCACAACTATGGCAACTCGCTCTCGCAGGTAATCTACACCGCCCAAGAGCTTCGTGCCCTCGGTGCCTCGGCCGGCACCATCGACGCCCTGTCGATATTCATTGCCGACACCTTGCGCGACAACACTTCGTATCCTGTCAGGCCGAAATACATCCGTGTCTACCTCGGCACTACCAACAAGAACTACTTCCGCCTCCACGAAGGCTCCTACATCTCCGTCAGCAATGCCGACGACTTTGTGAGCATGGATAACTTCAAGCTTGTCTACACCTCGCCCTCGACCATTACCCCCAACGTTGGCGAATTGCGCTTCGACTTAGACTCTGTGTTCTACTGGGATGGTATCTCCAACCTCGTTGTCTCGATTCGTACCGACAACTCGGAAGGCGAAAACACATCCAACTGGTATGTTACCAACCACATTACCACCAACTACATGAGTATCGCCATGCTGCAAGACAATGCTGCTTGGAGCAGCCAGCCCACCACCATCTCGGCCCTCGCCTCGGCCGGCTCTTACACCAACTACGTCTTGACCGCTGGCAGTTACACCGACTATGTGCCTAAACGCGCCGACATCGTCTTCTGCTTCGCAGGTGGCGAAGATGTGGCTTGCGGCAACGCTGTGACTCGCCTCACCCACGAGGCTTCGACCACAAACACTGCCACCTTCAGTTGGTACAGTGGTGGCCAGGAGACACAGTGGCTCTACTACATCACCGACCAAGCCGACGAATCGATAGTGGTTGCTCTCGACACCCTGTCCGACCCCAACCCGACTATCACTGGTCTCGAAGCCAACTCCGACCTCGTCTTCCACGTCAGCCCGCTCTGCGCCGACTCTGTCGAGAATTGGAGCACGATAGCCTTCTCTACCATCTACAACTGCTCGGCAGTCGACTCGACCCGCACCGTCATCGACGGCGATGCTGGCATCGTAACCCTCTATGCCTACCATCCCACTGCCACCACTTTCGAGTACAGCTACCAGCCTGAAGGCTCGACCGAGGCCATCACCGTTACCGGTGGCAGCCCGATAGACCTCGCCGGCCTCACCACCTTCGTGCCCTACACCTGGAAAGTGCGAGCCGTCTGTGGCGAAGGTGCCGTTTCGAAGTGGACCAACGGCGGCAACATATTCGTGCCCGGCGTGGTCACCCTGCCCTACCGCGAAAACTTCGACAGTGTCGACGGCGTGTGGAACTACTGGACCTATAACACCAGTGGCCTCGTGCGCGGCACCACCCGTTCGCACACTCGCAACTATGCCCTCACAGCCTACACCAGCGACGCCTATTATAACCACAACACCTACTCCGTGTCGCCGCAAATCGAAATACCCAGCGACGGCCTCGAGTATCGCGTCAGCTTCTGGGTCTACCGTTTCAACAACGATTACGATTACGGCTACGATTATGACTATGGCTACGACGACTATGGTTACGGCTCCTACGAGGTCAACGAGTACTACGAACTCTACCTCAACAGCGAAGGCACCGTCAGCGGCACCCCGCTCCTGCGCATACCCGTTTCGTACAAGGCAAGTCCGCGCGTCAGCGTGGGTTGGCACCAGTACACTGCCATCATCCCGGCCTCTATCACTGGCCTGCAGCACATCGTGGTCCGCGTAGCCAGCGACGACTACTACAGCTCCTACACCTACAACACCGCCTCTATCGACGACATTGAGATTCGTGCCCTCGACAGCGCACTCGACTATAGCCGCCTCACCGTTCTGGCCAATGCCGACTCGCTCGGCACCGTCTCCGGTTCGGGCACCTATCCCACCGGCAGCGAGGTAACCGCCACCGCCACCGCCGCCGAACACTACCAGTTCGGCCGCTGGAGCGACAACGTTACCGCCAACCCGCGTGTGTTCAACATCACCTCCGACACCACCATCACCGCCATCTTCGTCCCGATGACCTACACCGTGAGCGCCACTGTCAACGTCAGCTCGCGTGGTGTGGTCGAAGGCACTGGCACCTACTCCTACCTCGACACCGCTACCCTCTATGCCATTGCTGGCAACGCCTACGAGTTCTACGACTGGGCCGACAGTGTTGAAGACAACCCGCGCAGCATTGTCGTAACCTCCGACACCATGCTCATGGCCAACTTCGACCGTCGTCGCTATGGCGTTACTGCCACTGCCAACATTGATGGCGTTCAGTTCCAAGGCGCAGGCCGCTACTTCTATGGCGACACCATCACCGTCGTCGCCCCCGAGGTTCACGGCTTCGTCTTCACTGGCTGGACCAACGGCGTTGAAGACAACACTATCAGCTTCGTGCTCGGTGCCAGCGACACCACCTTCGAGGCCATCTACGACACCGCCAGCTTCACCGTCACCGTGCTCACAAACAGCGCCATCTTCGGTACTGTTACCGGTTCGGGCAGCTATAAGTACCTCTCCGAGATAGAGCTCACCGCCACCGCCACCGAAGGCTACTACTTCAACAATTGGAGCGACGGCGTGCTCTCTGCCACTCGCACCATCACCGTGCTGGGCGACACCACCATCACCGCCATCTTCAGCAACGTGATGACCTATAGCGTCAACCTTAGCTGCAACACCCAGCAGGGTGCTGTGACTGGTCAGGGCGTCTATGCCGAAAGCACCAGCGTCACCGTCGAAGCCACCCCGAACTACGGCTACCACTTTGCACGTTGGAGCAACGACAGCGAGCAGAACCCCTACACCTTCACCCTCACTGCCGATACCACCCTCACCGCCATCTTCGAGCCCGACACGTTCAACGTCACCGTCAACACTGCCAACACCGCAATGGGCACTGTGGCCGAGAACATTGTCCGCGCTGCCTTTGGTAGCACGGCCGTCATCGAGGCTCTGCCTGTGCGTGGCTACCACTTCACGGTGTGGAACGACAGCGTAGGCACCAACCCGCGCAGCGTGGTCGTCACCTCCGACACCACCTTCACCGCCAACTTCGAGGCCAACGTCTACACCATCACCGTTACTGGCAACCACGGCACCGTAACCGGCGCCGGTAGCTACACCTTCGGCGAACAGGTGGTTCTCGAAGCCACTCCCGACTTTGGCTACCACTTCGTGCAGTGGGCCGACGACACCACCGCCGCCAGCACCCGCACCGTTGTGGTCGACACCATTGCCGCCTATACCGCCGTCTTCGAGCCCAACCAGCACGTAATCCACCTCAGCTCGGCCGACACCGTGCGTGGCTACGTCAACTTCGACGACTCGACCACCGCTTTCGCCAACCAGATAGTTGTCCGTGCCACCTCTAAGTATGGCTACGAGTTCGACTCGTGGAGCGACAACAGCACCGACCCGGTCCGCACCATCGTCATGGGCGACAACGACACTACCCTCATCGCCAACTTCAAGCTGCGCAAATTCCACATTACCGTCACTGCCAACTCTACTATCTATGGTACCGTTACCGGCACCGGCGACTACGACTACCTCTCCACAGTCGAAATCAGCGCTGTGGCCGCCGATGGCTACACCTTCGTGATGTGGGAAGGCGACAGTGTTGAAGACGCCACCCGCACCATCACCGTTACCGGCGATGCCACCTATCGCGCCCACTTCGACGCCGATATGTTCAACCTGCACTTTGCCAGCAACGACGAGTCGATGGGTACCGTCAGCGTGAGCGACACCACCGTGGCCAACGGCCGTCCGGTCAGCGTCCAAGCCATTGCCGCCACAGGTCACCACTTTGCCTACTGGAGCGACGACACCACCAACACCACCAACCCGCGCACCTTCACCCCGAACGGTAGCGACGTCAGTGTGACGGCTGTCTTCGCCATCAACTACTACACCGTCGGCCTCAGCAGCAACCGCTCCGAGTTTGCCGATACCCTCATCGGTGCAGGTTCCTACGCCTACAACAGCCAGGTTACCATCTCGGCCGTGTCTGCCGAAGGTTACAACTTCCTCTACTGGGAGAACGAAGCCAACGGCGACACTACCTCGACCAACCCCTACACCTTCGTCCTGACCAACCACGCCAACTATCGCGCCTACTTCGACCGCGACAGTGCCTCGATTACCGTGGCCGTCAACGACGCCACCATGGGTCAAGCCTTCATCAACGACTCGCTCACCACGCTCCGCACTCGTTGGGGTCTCCAGGTGCGCGTCAAGGCTGTGCCTAACGAGGGCTACCGCTTCGTGGTTTGGAGCGATGGCGATTCGAACATGATTCGTTCGGTCAACGTCGAAGGCAATATGCTGCTCACCGCCACCTTCGAGCTCATCCCCGCCACTTCGGGTACCCTCACCCTCGTGGCCAACGATGCCTCGATGGGTAGCGTCATCGGCGCCGGCACCTACGACTTTGGTACCACCGTTACCATCATCGCTCGCCCGAACGCTCACCACCACTTCCTCGGTTGGGCCGACGGCGTGGCCGACACCCTGCGCCACATCGTCTTCACGGCCGACACCACCTTCACCGCCAACTTTGCTGTCGACACCCACCACATCACCGTCGTCTCGGCTAACGACACGATGGGTCTTGTCAACGGCTCGGGCGACTACGAGTTTGGTGCTATGATTCAAATCACCGCTGTTGCTAAAGACGGCTACCGCTTCGTGAAGTGGACCGACGGCAACACCGACTCGGTGCGTACCATACGCGTCGAGGGCGATATGACCTACACCGCCTCGTTCGAACCTGTGGTTGGTATCGACGATGTCGACGCAGCCCAAATCGATATCTACAGCGCCGAAGGTAAAATCTTCGTCCGCGGTGCCGAGCAACGCATGGTCTATGTGTACGACGCTGTTGGCCGCCTGGTCATGAGCCAGAAAGCCGGTGTCGAACTCGTAGCCATCCCGATGCAGACCAGCGGAATCTACGTCGTCAAGGTCGACGGCATTGCCGCCCGCCGTGTCGCCGTGGTGCGTTAACACTCTCAAAGCTATGTCGTTTGGTCGCAAGACCTGCATAGTATTATAGTTATTTGAATCAAGCACGGAGCCAAACCCGAAAGGAGTTTGGCTCTGTGCTTTTTTGCTTGTTGCGTGGTGGGGTAGGGTAGGGGGGCGGCCGCGGCCGCTGGTGCTGGCATAGGGCGGCCTCGTGGCGGCCCAGCAGTGGCCGGACCGCAGAGCCCGGCGGAAGAAAGCGGCGCATTTTCCGAAAATTCTAACCGTTTTAGGGTTTTCCCTGAAAAAAACATCGTATCTTTGCAGCAGAAATTAAAAAGAAAGGATACACTATGAAAACATCGAAAGTTTTGGCAATCATGCTCTTGGGAACGGCCCTCTGCGCCGCTCCGGCCATGGCCCAACGCGGTGGTGGCAGCTCCAGCTCGTCGCGCAGCTCGAGCAGTATGTCCAGCTCGTCGCGCAGCAGCGGCAGCAGCTTCTCGTCCTCGTCGCGCAGCAGCTCGTCGGCCCCATCGCGCAGCAGCAGCTACAGCTCGCCCTCGCGCAGCAGCAGTTCGTCGGCCCCCTCGCGCAGCAGCAGCTACAGCTCGCCCTCGCGCAGCAGCAGCTCGTCGGCCTCGACGCGCAGCGCTGCGACAGCCCCGTCGCGCTCTGGCAGCGTAGGCTCATCGCCACGCAGCAGCAGCCCCAGCGTCAGCCACCGCCACGAGGCCTCGCCGCGCTCGGCCTCGCGTGCCGACGGCA
>JAFVCE010000015.1 GCA_017479385.1 Bacteroidales bacterium
CAAATAGACACTATTGCAAATAGACTGCGGAGATTGAATATGAGGCTGACACCGTATACTTCGGTGGATTCTATTGTGCAAGAGTTAACTGCTTTGTGGGAACTACTTGATAATGATAATATGATGGATTCGTTATATGACTATTTTTATTGGGTAGTGTGTACCGCCATTGCATTAAACCGTACTGAATTCCATTTGAAGAATCCCATTACATGGCATGAGTATAGCCCTACAGAGACCTATTGCCCACTGAGAGTTACGGCAACACCCGATGGGAAACATAAATTTTACGTAACGCCATGCTTGAATGATGGCACAATGCGTATATCAGCAACGTTTCACCAGTATGAATTGGATGGTAATGTTGAGTGCGAACTGTGGGGCGGAAAGTACTGGCAGTCTGCGGCTGGAGTGATAGAGGCATGGCAATTCGACTATCATGACAGTACGTTCTATGTGCTGAAAGATGTATACGTACTATCATCGTGCGATTGGGTTCTCAGTATGGATATAGTAACTTTCGGGAATGATGGCACATTGAAGAATCATGATGATCGGTTTATTCCTAACAATCAAAGTGGTTTCGTTGCGACGACAAGTGTTGGGCTGCCAATAGGGTACACTTTCGATCCCGAAACGCTTACCGTTACAGCACAGACGCAGGATGGCGACAGCTTTGTAACCAAAACATGGAAACTTAAATTAGATTGATGAAATGAAAAAGGCAATTATTATTTTTTGTGCAGCTTTGCTGTGCGCATACGGTGGGGATGGAGTGCGGGGCAAGAAGCCTTGGTAGACCATGGCAATAAGTATACTATTGAGGCGGTTTATGGATCTTTATACAATTCCCAGTAGTCGTATTATGTAGAGAGGAAGGCTACTGATGGTATTCATGCTTTTTTAGGTCAGTGCATCACTGAGCAGAATGATTTTCTGGATGGCGACACTTCTAAATACGAGGTATGCCTCATATCTATCAGTAAACAATTGCCCAATGTGCTTTCGCTCGACTACTTATGGCAAATTATTCGGATGAGTGCAGTACTACAACCATAACAATATATATCATGTATTATGTAGTGCCTACATTGGCCTCGGCAATCTGCGCTAAGCAAAGTAGGTTTAGCAAAAATATCTTAAGTATGGGTATGTTTGTACATGTGGTAATTCTTATGATTGGATACCATCGTAGATGACGCGAGCACGTTACCTGATGATGATTAGTTAGATTGGCTTGAGAGATTTGCTCTAATAGACTATTGACAGAGACGATGATTTTTATTACAGTGTTTCATTTTTTTATACCTTTGCAGTGCAGAAAGATTATGTAAGTGATATATTGTAAAGTTCATAGCGTGCTGGTTATTACCCCCCCCTATATATCATAGGATCGGTGAGGGTAGTGTCGGCGGGTGTGATACAGGAAGAGCCGAGATGACGACAACTGTCGTCATCTCGGCTCTTCCTGTATATTGATATTGCAAACAAACACAAAGAAATAGAACTATGATAAAGACTGTAAAGATGATGGCCTTCGTGGCCGTAGCAGCAGTAGGCCTGACTTTTGCCTCTTGCGAGAAGGAAGAAACCTCCGATACTGGTAATACACCAGCGCCGACTCCGCAGCCGCAACCGACCCCAGAAGGCTTTGTTGATCTCGGTTTGCCAAGCGGCCTACTATGGGCCACGTGCAACATTGGAGCCAGTAGCCCCGAGGAACATGGCAACTACTATGCATGGGGAGAGACTTCTACAAAAGAAATCTACATCTGGGATACTTATACCTATGCCTATGGCAACTCATACGATGCCTTGACAAAGTATTGCAACACCGCGATGTATGGTCATAACGGCTTTACCGACAACCTAACCACACTTGAGGCGATGGACGATGCTGCCACGGCTGCCTTTGGCGATGGCGTACGCACTCCTACAAAGGAAGAATGGGAGGAACTGATGGCCAACACCACGGCAGAATGGACTACCATGAATGGAGTCGATGGCCGCATCTTTACTGCTACCAATGGCAATAGCCTATTCCTGCCAGCTGCAGGCTACCGCAGCAGTAGAGACCGTCGCGATCTTGATAGCCACGGCAGTTATTGGTCATCGTCGCTTGATGAGAGCTACACTATAGACGCGTGGTACGTTAACTTCTACTCCGATGGCCAAAGTGTAGGTAGCCAATACCGCTACTTGGGTAGAACGGTGCGCCCAGTGCGAAGCCGATAGCGTTGATCCACGCAATATTTAGCAGTTCAATCTTGAGGGTTTATCTCAGCTATCGACATAACCTCGCACACCACATATTGGCTATTGCCACGCCAGGGAAGCGTGCCAAGATAGCGTTTCCAGCGCAACTCGACATGTTTACCCGAGGCGCGCATTAGGGTGTCGGCCACTGCCTTGTCGGTTACCGAGAACTTAAACTCGTTGCTTTGGAGACGATTAACTCCTGCGGCCGACTTAAATCCGCTCTGTATCACCTTGCCTTCATAGGTCTTAAACACTACGCCTTCCTTTTGAAAATAGTTCAAGTCGCCAGCATTTACTCCTGTGCTGTAGACAAAACAAAAGCGGAAGAATACAAATGTGGCCAATGCTACTATTACCACCGCACTGACGATGGTAATGATCTTGGTTTTTGAGCTACGTTGCATGTTTGTACTATTTAGGTTTATTATTCTACTTACAATTGCGATAAACGTGTGTTTTGATACGAAAAAGCATTTTATTATTGCGGGTTTATACCGAGTCCGAATAGTGCAAAGTCGGCTTTTGTGGGGTCGGAGGGGAACACCTCGCGCAGTGTGTCGGTGAGTTTCAGCGCAGCCTGCATCGTAGCGTTACGCCCGTGGATAAGCCCCAATTTGTTGGCTTCGCTGAGCACGTGGGTATCCATCGGTATGATTAGCGTGCGTTTATCAACCACGTCTGCCCAATGCCCAAGGTCGACAGGCGAGTTGTCGCGCACCATCCATCGCAAGAACATGCACAGCCTTTTGCACGACGAGATTGCGTTGCGTGGGGTTACATGCATGTCGCCATGGGCAAAGAACCAGTTGCACAGCGTTTTTACGACATCCAATGCGCATGTGGGGGCGGTTGATGCAACATATTGTTTCAGCGATGTGTGCTCGTCAATCAGTTGGCTGTAGGCATCGAAAAACGCACGCATCGTGCCGTGATTATATAGCCGATAGAAGCAGTGCTCGTCGTTGGGAGCAAATGTGCGTGCATATTCTCTATTTCTTATCCACATAGCCATGTCGCCCTGTGCCTTGTTGAGCAGTTGTTCAATCTTGGGCATAAACTGTGTGCGACTGCCATAACTGAGTGATGCAGCCACAAACGCCACGGCCTCTTGATTCTCCTCTCCGTTCACTTGGTGCATCCACCACGAGGGGTCGCCGTTGATAAATCCAGCCTCCTCGTAGCGTTCGGCCAGTTGACGCAACGTTAGTATGGTTTCTTGCGGTATCATTGGTGGCTTAAACTGTGGCGTATCATGCCGACATCAATCTTTCTTTGACTGTGGGGGGTATCACGGCGGCGCATTTTTGTGTGCGGCTATAGCCAGCCATCACCGTGTTGCATGTTGCGTAGACTGTGCCTTGAGCATCTACAATGCTCTGTCGAAGTGTCAGACTTTTGTTGCCAAACCTCTCAACGGTGGTGGCAACGGCAACTTTATTGTGGAAGCGCAGTTGTTGCACAAAGTCGACTTCGTAGTGCACAATCATCACCGTGAAGTCGCCCTCTTCGGGTGGCAACCCATGCTGGGTGAAGAAAGCTTCCTTACCCAGGTCGAAATATTCCATTATGACTGCATTGTTCACGTGTCCCATTTGGTCGATGTCGTTGAAACGCATCTGTATGTCAAGTGTGTGCATAGTGCTGATGGGTTGTGGTTAGGGTTGATTTATTTTGAGTGAAAAGAAGTATTCCAATCCGCCTTCGACACGGTTGCGGGCATATATTTCGCCACCGTGAAATTGCACGGCGTGCTTCACAATTGATAGCCCCAGTCCCGAACCTCCGCTGCGACGCGAGCGCCCCTGGTCAATACGCACAAAGCGGTCGAACAGTCGAGCCAAGTATTCGTCGGCCACGCCCACGCCATTGTCGTAGAAGTGCAGAAAAACGGTGTCGGTTGGCTCTTTGTAGGTCTCTATCACCACGGTGCTGTCTGCGCCAGCATAGTTCACCGAGTTCTCTATCAAGTTGCGAAAAATGCTGTAGAGCAACTCGTCGTTGCCATAAATGGTTGTGTCGGGCAACAGATTTTTTATGGCAATATGATTGTCGTGCGCCTTGTCGTCGAACTCGGCAATAGCCTCGTTTGCCACCTTTTGCAGACTTATCGGCTCTACAGGAAACAGTGTGGCGCTTTCTTCCAACTTGTTTATCATTGACACGTCTGCCAACAATGCCGACAGCCGCAACGTCTGCTCGTAGCAGCGTTGCAAGTAGTAGAGCCGTTTTTCGTCGCTCAACGGACGGTTGCCCAGCAGTATTTCAAGGTATCCGCGAATGCTGCTCACTGGGGTTTTAAGCTCGTGGGCAATGTTCGACGTCATCTCCTGTTTCAGTTGCTGATTGCGTCGCTGCTCGGCTATGGCCTGTTCGCGGTTGCGTTCAGCCTCGTCGGCAAGGGCTTTCAATCGGCGGTTTTTGCGGTTTATGCGCCACAACTCGATGGCCACCACCGCCACTGCCACAGCTATGCCCCACGGTGCCCAATCAGACCATTCCATAACCAAACCCAGTTTTGTTGATTATGCGGTTGCCGTGGCTGCCCAATTTCTTGCGCAGGCGGGCAATATGCACGTCTACGCTGCGTTCGCTCACCAGTGTTTGGTCGGGCCACACAGCTTGCATTATCTCCTGTCGGCTAAAAAAACGTCCGGGGTGGGCGTTGAAAAACTGCCATATAAGATACTCGCGATGGGTCAGTTGAGGCACTTCGCCAGGCATTATTCCGTGCGAACGGCGCAACACTGCTCGCACCCTGGCCAGCACCGTGTCGAATGCAAACGGCTTGGTGATATAGTCGTCGGCACCCGAGAGAAAACCCTGCATTTGATCGGCGTGCTGATCGCGAGCGGTGAGGAATATCACTGGTGTGCTGTCGCCGCGAGCGCGAAGCAACACCGCCAGGTCGAACCCCGACATGCGCTCTAACATTACGTCGAGCAGCAGCAAGTCGTAGTGCTCGCCTGCGTCAATCATAGACAGAGCTTGCTCGGCGCTATTGGCACAGTCAACTGCATAGCCCTCGGCATCAAGGTTGAAATGCAGAATCTCGCACAAATCTTGCTCATCGTCGACCACCAATATGCGCTCTGGTGCAGCGGTGGGGTATGAGTCGTGGTGGTATGTTGGCGAGACCATAGTGTAGCAGTTTTCTTTAAGTAACGAACAAGGTGTTTTTTTGTTGTAAAAAGAAAAAGAGAAACATCAAATCTGACATTTCTCTCTTTGTGTGGCATCGACTGGATTTGAACCAGTGACGCAAGGATTTTCAGTCCTTCGCTCTACCAACTGAGCTACGACGCCATCATTTCTTCTCTCGAAATCGTTTGCAAAGTTATGTCATTCCCGTCAAACCGACAAATTTTTTTTTTCAAAAAAAACATCTTGCTCTGTTAATCAGCACAGTGAAACGACAAAAAGGGCGCTTTTGCAGCTTTGATCTTGAGATTATATTGCGATGAGCTCCACTTGATAAGGGCATCAGGAGGGGAACATGTAGGTATCAAGTAGGGCCGTTCTTCAGTCGTTCTTCCGTTGTTATTCAGTCAATGTCTGAAGAACAACTGAAGAACGGCCTTACTTGAGCCCAAGTTGGTGTTAAGTGCATTGTTGCCGAGAGGTCATACATCAGAAAAAACATCCCCTCCCGAGGAGGGGTAGGGGGTGGTTCAACGTTGACAAGATACGTTTTAACCGAAAAAAACAACCCCTCCATGGGGAGGGGTTAGGGGTGGGTAAAACATCTTTTTATGAGATGTAAGCACTATTGGACATTCTCATAAACAAACACTTCTCGCCATCTTTTAACATTCTCGTCAAAAACCATGTTGGATTGTTGTGTAAGTACGCAGGTAAGACGGTTCTCTTTGTCGTATAAAAAAGTCCTGTCAATAACATCCTCTGATAGGTAACATCTATCGGTTTTTAATCGGCCATTGGCTGTAGTGTACATTACAAAACGGCATCTCTGGTCATGAAAGTGCCCGTAATCGTCATAACAGTTGGGGGGAACAAGTAAATTATATCTTGCAAATTTTGTTACGGATTTAATGCTATCAAACTCAGCATAACAAAATGCGCTAAATCTAAATCCTTCTTCTTCAAAATCAAGATACTGCGTCAAAGAATCTATCACAATTGAATCATAGGAAAAAGAGTCTTTATAAAATTCGAGTGTTCTATATAGTCCGTCATATCCGAACAATGATAACATACGGTATTTGTCGTATTCTATCATTGTTGCTTTCTCATCGTGTGCTGGAGGATAACATACGGTGTCGGATTTTAGCAACGAATATCTTATCAGACTATCGTACACTGTTTTATCATCACGTTTGAGGTATAAGGGCTTAAATACGTTAACTATTAAGGTGTTGTCTGCTTGGTAATCGTAATATGTGGAATCTTCTATGCATCGGTCATTCCCTCTAATGTGATACTTTATTGTATCGCCAGAAAAGAATAGAATGTTTTTTCCTATCAGACGTGTCTCATCGCTCTCAAAAGGAGATGGCGTTAGTGACACGTCTGATATAACTTTATAATAGGTTATTTTTACACCCTGCGCTTGTCCGATAAAGGATAACAAAAGTAGTAATGCAAAAAAACTATTTCTTCTCATTTATTGCTCCTCATTAGTATAAGCCCAAAATATTGTTTTACAATACACTGCGACGGATGTTAAAAGTATCTTCCCCTTATTGTCGCCCATTACGGCTGCTTTCACTTGTGGAGCCTTAAATCCTGCACCAATATTGGCTTTCCACTTTGCATAGTGTTCGTCTGATATTCTCCATCCTTGCGTATTCATGTGTAGGATAATATGTGTCCCTCCATGCATTACACGCAGTTCATCTGTGTCATACATGGCCTGTTCGGCACCATCCCATTGTTTTGCGTTGTGACTAAAGTTCCCCTTGTCGATCAATGCTTTTATTACTGCGGCATTCGCTATGCGCTTAAATGGCGATTTGTTTATTTGGAGTGGCAACAACCGTCTATATTCTTGTGCTTTAGCAGATTTATCCGCATACGCTTTATCATTGTTCAAATGTACTTCTGCAATTGCAAACATTTCGCACTTTAATTCTTCAGTCATTTTATTCATGTAAACTGCAGAACTTTCTCCGTATATTGTAGATGCCATCTGTCTTAATGTAATATAATTTTGGTTTAGTTCCT
Organism: Bacteroidales bacterium; assembly: GCA_017479385.1. Classification (GTDB taxonomy): domain Bacteria; phylum Bacteroidota; class Bacteroidia; order Bacteroidales; family P3; genus Colimorpha. The sequence goes on from JAFVCE010000015.1 coordinate 7,441, forward strand.
TTATATTGTATGCCCCAATCACATGCTCGTAATCATCTTTTTCAACAGAATCCGCAATGAAAACCTTTTTACCATCCCAGCTTCTGGTGTCGCCAAGATAAAAACCATCTATATTGTAATATCGGCCATCAGGTATATCTTTGGGTAATGAAGTGTCAAGATGGTGACTGATTTGCGTGACAGGAGTAATATCTGTAATATTGTTCCATTCCCTTTTCCAATATTCTATTGTATCCACGTGTTCTTTTAATAGTTAAGATATGCTCTATGGAGAGGATGTCTCTTGCCAGCATTCATGCTTTCTTTGGGTGGCAGGCTTGTAGTTCTTCGTTCAAGTAGCGACCTGTGTAGTTGTCGGCTTGTTTGGCAAGCTGTTCGGGTGTGCCTGCAAACACTATTTCGCCACCAGCTCGGCCACCGTCGGGACCGAGGTCGATTATCCAGTCGGCCACTTTTATCACGTCCATGTTGTGCTCAATTATGAGCACTGAGTTGCCCTTGTCGACAAGGCGTTGCAGCACATCGATAAGCACGCGGATGTCTTCAAAGTGCAAACCTGTGGTGGGCTCGTCGAGTATGTAGAGGGTGTTGCCGGTGTCGGTTCGAGCCAACTCGGCAGCAAGTTTGATGCGCTGCGCTTCGCCCCCGCTCAGTGTGGTGCTTTGTTGGCCAAGTGTCAAGTAGCCCAACCCCACTTCGAGCAAGGTGTTTAGCTTGCGATGTATTTTGGGCATGGCCGAGAAAAACTCGGTTGCTTCGGCTATGGTCATATTCAGCACATCGGCTATCGACTTGCCTTTATAGCGTATTTCCAGTGTTTCGCGGTTGTAGCGTTTGCCATTGCACACCTCGCACGTTACGTATACATCGGGTAGGAAGTTCATCTCGATGGTGCGTAGCCCAGCCCCTTTACAATGTTCGCATCGTCCGCCGCCCACGTTGAAAGAGAAACGTCCCGATTTGTAGCCACGGATGCGTGCCGAGGGCAGTTCGGCAAAGAGGCGACGTATGTCGTCGAATACGCCGACGTATGTGGCAGGATTGCTGCGTGGTGTGCGTCCAATGGGGCTTTGGTCTATCTGTATCACTTTGTCGATTTGGTCAATGCCCTGAATTTTGTCGTAAGGTAAGGACGACTGCAACGAGCGATAGAAATGCTGCGAAAGTATAGGTAGCAGAGTGTCGTTGACCAGACTACTTTTGCCGCTGCCAGATACACCGGTCATACACACCAGTAAGCCTAACGGTAGGTCGAGCGTAACACCCTTAAGATTGTTGCCGCGTGCCCCCTCCAACACAAGATGCTTGCGCCCTTTGATGGTGCGACGTTTGGGTAGGGCAATGTCTTTTGTGCGACTCAGATAGTCGAGCGTCAAACTTGGAGTGTTGGAATTATTGTGCATGGCCATTTGTTGTGGTGTGCCTGCAAAGAGCACTTTCCCACCATGTACACCTGCCCCAGGCCCGATGTCAACCAAGTAGTCGGCGGCAAGCATCATGTCGCGGTCGTGTTTCACCACGATGATACTGTTGCCCATGTCGCGCAGTTGCTGTAAGGAATCTATAAGGCGTCGATTGTCGCGTTGATGCAGTCCGATAGATGGCTCATCGAGGATATATAAAACGTTGACCAGTTGCGACCCTATCTGTGTGGCAAGGCGTATGCGTTGTGCCTCACCACCCGACAACGACCGAGCACTGCGGTTCATTGAAAGGTAACCTACTCCTACGTTGATCAGAAAATCGAGTCGTTTCAGTATCTCGTTAAGCACATCGTGAGCCACCGTTGCGTCGCGATGGTCGAGTTGCGATTCGAGGTGTTGCAGCCATTGGTTAAGCTCGATGAGGTCCATGCTGGCCAGTTGTCCTATGTTTTTGTCGAGCAGACGGAATGCTAACGACTCGGGTTTGAGCCTTGTGCCATGACATTGTGGGCATTCAACGGTATTCATAAAGCTTGCTGCCCAGCGTTGCAAGGCAGGCGAACTCTCCTCCGAAGCCATATTGGCAATGTGGGTAACGATACCTTGAAACTCGCCAAGAAAGCCCGGGTCGTCAGGGTCTTCTATACTGGTGAAGTGGTTGCTGCCATAGAGTATGGCATTCATGGCCTCGTCGGTGAGCGATTCTATTGGGTCGTCGAGGGTGAAACCATAGTGTCGCCCCATGAGTTCTATCTTCCTATAAATATAGTTGTTTGGAGAATATTTGCCCAACACTTCTATACCCCCCTCTTTTATGCTGCGTTTGGAATTGGGAATGAGCTTCTGCATGTCGATTTTAGCCACTTCGCCCAAACCATTACAATGGGGGCATGCACCGTAGGGCGAGTTGAAAGAGAAGGTGTTGGGTTCGGGCTCGGGAAAGGATGTGCCGGTGTCGGGATCCATGAGCATGCGGCTAAAGTAGCGTATGTTTTGGCCTTCGGTTGCGTCGTTATCTAAAATCATCAGCACTCCTTTACCTTGACGGAACGCAGTTTGCACTGCCGTGCGCAATCGCGAGGTGTTGGAGGTGCCACGCAAACGGTCAATAACAAGTTCAATATCGTGGGTTCGATAGCGGTCTACTTGCATGCGATAGGTTAGTTCGCGTATTTCTCCGTCGACCCTTACACGCAGAAAACCACGCTTTGCCACCTGCTCGAAAAGCTCGCGGTAGTGCCCTTTGCGCCCTTTAACCAGTGGCGCAAGTATGGTTATGTCGGTGGAAGCATAGTCGGTGGTGATTATATCGAGAATCTTATCTTCGCTATATTTCACCATGGGTTTGCCTGTGGTGGGAGAATAAGCTTTAGATGCTCTGGCAAAAAGCAGACGCAGAAAGTCGTAGGTGTCGGTGATAGTCCCCACCGTTGAGCGAGGATTGTTGTTGGTGCTCTTTTGCTCTATAGAGATTACTGGGCTTAACCCTTCTATAAGGTCTACGTTAGGGCGTTCCATGCTGCCAACAAAGCGGCGAGCATAGGCGGAGAAGGTATCCATATAGCGACGTTGCCCTTCGGCATAAATGGTGTCAAAGGCGAGGCTTGACTTCCCACTACCACTCAATCCTGTAAACACAACCAGCTTGTTGCGAGGTATTTCTATGTCTATGTTTTGCAAGTTGTGCTCTCTTGCACCCAGTATTGTTATCTTGTTGTCGTCCATAAAGTGTGATGGTGGTGTGGAAAAGATGTGGTTTAATGTTGTTAGAGGCTCTCAATGAGGGTGGTGTCTCGACGGCCATGAGTTATTGTGTTGTATTCGGTGCCTTTAGTGATGGGCACTTTTACTTTGTAGGTCTTACCGTCTTTGTTTTTCAATGTGTCGGTAGTTATCCAAGGATTCAATGTGCGAAGCATCTTGTAGGAGGTGTTATTTTGTTTGGCAAAGCGAACGAGGTCGATGTTATGTCCATTCAATGTTACCTCTTTGAATGGCACTTCTGGGTAGGTGTCGCAAACACGCACGTGGTAACCATAGTCTTGCGGATGCTGCAAAATCAGTTTTATTGCCAAGATGCGATACACATAGCGTTGAGTTTCTTGGTTGAGTAGTAGGTCGTAGTAGCTTTTTTCTTCCTGCTTTTCAAGGCGGCGTTTTAGTCCGTTCTCTCCACAATTATAGGCGGCGGCAGCCTCTGTCCAGCCTCCGAATTGGTGCTTGAGCGATTTTAGGTAGGCGCATGCTGCTCGGGTCGACTGTTCAAGGTCGTTGCGCATATCTACCTCGGCCGTTATCTCCAGCCCGTATCTTTGGCCTGTGGTTTTCATGAATTGCCAGTAACCTGATGCTCCTGCAGGCGATGTAACAGTTTGTAGCCCACTCTCAATAACGCAAAGGTATTTGAAATCGTCGGGTATGCCCTCCTCTTTCAATATCTTTTCAATGGTGGGAAAGAAGCGTGAGGCGCGCTTTATAATGAAGAGTGTGTTTGATTGCCAGTACATGTTGCTTACAAGTTCGCGGTCGAGACTTTCGCGAACGTAGTATATGTTGAGAGGAACTCGCTCGCCAGCAAAGGTTAGTGTGTCGGGTATGGTGGGGGCATAGACACGATAGTCGTTACGAATGGCTTGGCGGTGGATCTCTTCGTTGTGGCTGTTGCGAGTTGAGAATATAAAGGCTTCTCCGACTAATGCCAAAGAAGCCAGTATAAGTGCAGCCAATGCTGTTTTTTTCATACTATGGAGTTGACTATTTTGCGGGCGGTTTGCAGTTTGTTCATCAGTGGAAGCGCGGTCTCCGTGCCGTTGCGACTGATTATTGTAACCTTGTTTGTGTCGGTCTGAAAACCCGCACCACTGTCGCGGAGCGAGTTCATGATTATGAAGTCAAGGTTTTTCCGCTGTAATTTTTGCTTTGCATTGTCGAGTTCGTGGTCGGTTTCGAGCGCAAAGCCAACAAGGGTTTGTTGTGTTTTTTTTGTAGCTCCGAGGTGAGCCAGTATGTCGGGATTGGGGGTTAGTTGCAACGACATGCCTTGTCCGCCCTGTTTCTTTATCTTGTTTGTTTGACAGGTTTCTGGACGATAGTCGGCCACCGCTGCGGCCAATATTGCTCCATTACAGTTTGGGAAAATGGATATGGCTGCGTCAAACATTTGTGTGGCCGACTCAACATCGGTGCGATGTATGTTTGCACATGGAGTTGCAAGGTGGGTTGGACCTGCTATCAACTCCACCTGTGCACCCTGTTCGGCTAAGGCTTGAGCCAAAGCAAATCCCATTTTGCCCGATGAGAAATTGCCAATGAAACGCACAGGATCGATGCGCTCGTAGGTTGGTCCTGCTGTAACAAGCCACATCTGTCCTTGCAAGGGGCGAGCTGTGTCTGCAAGTATTGCCGACACGATGAGGTCGGGATCGGCCATACGTCCGTCGCCGTTTGCCCCACATGCCAACGCTCCGTTGCCTGGACCAATAATTGTGGCTCCCCATTCACGTAAGGAGGCCACATTGCGTTGCACGGCAGGGTGGTGCCACATATCGGTGTTCATGGCTGGAGCAAGGTAGAGTTTGCTTGGGTGGGTGGCAGCAATGAGGGTTGACAGAGCATCATCGGCTATGCCCGAGGCTGCTTTGGCCAGGATGTCGGCTGTGGCTGGTGCCACGAGCAGCATGTCTGCCCAGTCTTTTATTGATATGTGCTCGGTGGCGTGGGCATTACCCTCAAAGAGGTCGGAATAAAGTGGGTGGCTGCTGACAGTTTCAAGGGTGGCACGAGTAACGAACTGCAGGGCCGATTGCGTTACGGCACAACGCACACTATGCCCCTGCTTTACGAGCATACGCACCATCTCGGGCGTTTTATAGGCGGCAATGCCTCCGCTGGCACCAACCACTATGTTCATGGCTTTACATCTCTTTTATTATCTCGTCTTCGAGCACTTCAAGACGCTTTTGCTGTTGATTTTCTTTGGAGGGGTTGCGATAGTAGATGTCGCCCTCAAGATATTCCTCTGTGGCTTCAATGGTGGGCTTGGGTTGACGCTCATAGCGACGCACTATTTCTACCTGTTCACGGTTCTCATACATGTCGTCAAACATGTCGTTGCTGCTTTTGAAAGCGTCTATTTTGTTGTGCAACTCTTTTTTCTCTTCGGCGGCTATTTGGTTGGCACGCTTGGTGAGCATGGCTACGGTTTCGTAGATGTTGCCTGTCAGTTGGTCAAAATCGGCGGTGTTGCGGGTTACGGTTGTGCTTGCTTGTTTCTTTTTTTCTTCCATATTGTGAATGTGCTTTTGTGCTTTTAATAAAGGGTTGAAGATTATTTGCCCTGCTCGGTTTCGGCCATTAGGGCACGCGTGTCGGTATAGATGCGCTGTGCTTGCGCCAAATGCTTCGACTGTGTGAAACTGCTACTGAAGCGGTCGAAGTCGTTTACTACCTGTTGCAATCGTTCGTATTTTTTGTCCTCACGACTGTTTTTGGCATATAAGAAGCCCGAGTGGAGCATGTAGAACATGGCATCTTCGCGCATTGGGGCATCGGGATAGAGGTTGATGAACGTTTTAAGCGACTCGTAGGCTGCGTGATACTCCTCAATGAAGTAGTAGCCGTAGGCAATTTCATAGTCCTTTCGCATCAGTTTCTCGCGCATCTCGTCAATATATCTGTTCACTTCGGCCATGCGCACACTGGATGGCCAGCGCTCGGCAAACTGCTCAAATTCGCCAATGGCTTCTTTGGTCAAGGTTTGGTCAAGGCTGTAAGAGGGCGACTCAAGGTATTTGCAGTAGGCCGACATAAAGGCCGCCTCTTCAACGTGGTCGCTATAGGGGAATTGGCGTGCAAAGCGTTTGAACTGATGGGCAGCTGAAAAGTAGTCTTTCTCCTTGAGCAAAGCCTGTGCGTAGTACCAGTTTATGTTCTCGGAGTGCTGCTTGTCGCGATAGTGAAGCGTTAGGTTTTCAAACAACTGAATGGCTTTGGAAAAACTATTGTCCTCATAGTATTTCATTGCGGCGTTGTATTTTGCCTCATAGTCGTTGCTTTTCAGCAACTTCTCATACCCGTTGCAACCCACTAACATTATGCAGGTTGCAATTGTTGCCAATGCTTTTTTTGCCAAATTCATAGTGGGCAAAGATAGCATTTTTATTCTAAATGAGCATCATGTTTTTTGTGAAATGTGCCCACAAGGGGCATATCACCTTCCGATCAACTCCCTATCATCTCCTTATCAACTCCCTATCATCTCCTGCCGTTCTTCAGTCAAAGTGGGAGATGATAGGGTGAAAATGGAGCGTTGGTTTGGGGTTGATTTTTTTGTTGTGGCGAGCAAGTGGTCGGCATAGTGCGATGCCGTGCCGTGGAAACGAGTTGACATTCACCGCTGTCGATGGTTGTGGGCAGAAAAAAGAGGTAGTTTGCAAAAAAAGATGTAAGTTTGCATCTTAAAACATAAGCGAAAACGCATGGATACTATCATCATACTCGACTTTGGCTCGCAATATACGCAACTGATTGCACGCAAAGTAAGGGAACTCAATGTGTACTGCGAAATCCACCCCTTCAACAAGGTGCCCGTTCTGGGTGACGACGTGAAGGGGGTGATTTTTTCGGGCAGCCCATATAGTTGTAATGCTGCCGACGCTCCGGTGCCTCCTATTGAGGGCATCAAAGGTCGTTTGCCACTGCTTGGAGTGTGCTATGGGGCGCAATATTTGGCCGAGTGGGGTGGCGGACGTGTGCAGAAGTCGCAAACGCGTGAATATGGCCGTGCTAACCTGCAATTCGTCGACAACGAGTGCCCACTGATGAAAGATGTGCCCATGCAGTCGCAGGTGTGGATGAGCCACGGCGACACCATTGAGCAACTGCCTGATGGCTATCGCGTGATATGCTCTACGTCGTCTGTACGTAATGCAGGTTTCCAAGTAGAGGGCGAGCTGACGTTTGGCCTACAGTTCCATCCCGAAGTGCACCACTCGACCGACGGTATGACCCTGCTGCGCAACTTTGTGGTTGGCGTGTGTGGTTGCCGACAGGAGTGGACGCCTCAGTCGTTTATTGAGACCACCGTCGAGGCTTTGCGCCGTCAGGTGGGCAACGACAAGGTTGTGCTTGGGTTGAGCGGTGGTGTCGATAGCACGGTGGCTGCCATGTTGTTGCACCGCGCTGTGGGCAACCAGTTGCATTGCATTTTTGTCGACAATGGTTTGCTGCGTAAGAACGAGTTTAACGATGTGCTCGAATCGTATAAAGATATGGGGCTGAATGTTAAAGGCGTTGATGCCAGTCAGCGCTTTTATGAGGTTCTGTCGGGCGTTACCGACCCTGAACGCAAGCGCAAAGCCATTGGCAAGACCTTTGTGGAGGTGTTTGATGCCGAGGCAAAGACAATAGTTGATGCAAAATGGCTCGGTCAAGGTACCATATATCCTGATGTCATTGAGTCGTCGTCGGTTAAAGGTCCCAGTCAGACGATAAAAAGTCACCACAACGTTGGAGGCTTGCCCGACTATATGAAACTTGGTCTTGTAGAGCCCTTGCGCAGTCTATTTAAGGACGAGGTGCGCCGTGTGGGTAGACAGTTGGGAATAAAAGACACGCTCATCGGTAGGCACCCATTCCCCGGACCAGGATTGGCAATACGCATATTGGGTGAGGTTACACCCGAAAAGGTCAGGGTGTTGCAAGAAGTTGACGACATATTTATCACGAGTTTGCGTAAACACGGGCTCTACGATAAGGTGTGGCAGGCTGGAGCTGTGCTGTTGCCAATACAGAGTGTTGGCGTGATGGGCGATGAGCGCACCTACGAACGCGTTGTGGCTTTGCGGGCGGTGGAAAGTGTTGATGGTATGACAGCCGACTGGTGTCATCTGCCATACGACTTCCTTGCTCAAGTGTCGAACGACATCATTAACTGCGTAAAGGGTGTAAATCGAGTGTGTTACGACATCAGTTCGAAACCCCCTGCAACTATTGAGTGGGAGTAAACCGCTGTTGGTTATGGTTTTATCCTCAACATTGAAATCCTTACGATTGGGTGGCAAACATTGGCACAGATGTCTTGTTGTGCTAGTTGTGTCGTGTTTGACATGTTGCTTCTCTGTTGCAACGCATGCCCAGGCACCGGGTACAGCCCCTGTTACTGTGAGCAATCAAACTCAGATGATGCACGGCAAGAAATACTATGTGCACCTCGTAGAGAAGGGTCAAACGGTCTACAGCATATCGCGTGCCTATAAGGTGAAGAGCTACGATGCGGTTACTCATGTCGACATACATTTCCTTCATCCTGGCGACACCGTGTGGTTGCCCTGTCGAGGCCAGTTTAGCGAGGCTGCTATTGAATTGCAACCACAGCAAAAAACGGCAAATGAACCGCAGACGACGCCCCCATCGGTTTTGCCAAAAGTGAAGCCCATTGGGAAGAATATTCGTGTGTCGCTGCTCATGCCTCTGCATTTGAGGCAACTTGATAACATATCGACTTCGAAGTTTGATGTCGAACAGCGTGGTAAGAAGTCTTATCGCCAGTTCGAATTTATAGAATTTTACGAGGGCTTGGCAATGGCCATTGAAGAGTTGCAAAGCCAAGGCATCGGTGTGGTGCTCAACGTAACTGATGTAGATATGGGCGAGGGGAGTACTGTGGAACAGGCTTTTGCTCTACACAATGCAACCGATGCCGACTTTGTGGTGGCGTTGCTGTTGCGCGACGATTTCACCCGTGCGGCAGCCATAGCACAGCAAAGCCAGGTGTATATTGTCAACCCCATGAGCACGCGTAGCGAGATATGTACCGACAATCCTTTTGTGGTTAAAACACAGCCTTCGGTCAAGGCGCAACTTGAGGCCATTGTGGCCGACATAAAGGCCACGCTACCCGACCGTCATGTGTTTGTGGTTCATTCAGGCTCAAAGAATGAGAAAGCCAATTTGGAAACTGTGCGTCAGTTGCTTGATGCCGATGGCACATTGAAATACACCATTCTTAACTGGAATCAAAGTGCCAAGTTGCCATCATTGCTCAAAGTCAATCCTGGAGCAGCCTTTATCAGCATCTACGACCAGAAGAAGGACGACAACCGAGTTATGGCAGGTAATCTGCTCAATAGACTATCGGCCGAAAAAAACAACCCTCCTACGCTGTATACGCTTACCGATTGGACTGCCGATTTCAACGATATAGACCTTTCGCAGTTACAGCATCTCAACTATCACACGTTTTACACTTCGTGGGATATGACTAATGAGCGTCATACCCTGTTTTTGCAGCATTTCCGCGAACGTTATAATTCCGAACCAACGTCCCCCTTGGCATCGGTGGCCTACGACCTTATGACATACATTTGTAAGGGGCTCCACAAACAGGGTGTAGAGTTCTGGAATAAGCCAACTATATCGGATGCCGACCTTATGCAGCCACTTGAACTACGTCGCACTAAGGCTGGACTTGAAAACGAAAAGGCTCGATTGTTCAAAATGAGTAAGTGGCGCATGGTACCCGTAGGCGGAAAATAAACAAAGGAAATGTATGGATTGTCAGACGACACTGAATAAAGAATTTAGACTAACAGGTCCAGGCCTGCATACAGGCCGCACGGTTACGGTAACCGTGAAACCAGCTCCCGACAACTTTGGAATAGCATTCCGTCGAATAGATAGAAACAATATTATTACTCAACCGGCTTTAGCATCCTTGGTAGGCGAAACGTCGCGTGGCACAACTCTCGGGTGTGGACGGCACAGTATTGCCACCATTGAGCATTTGATGTCGGCCCTGCACGGCATGAACATCGATAACGCCTTGATAGAATTGGATGGCGGCGAGGTGCCAATCATTGATGGGTCGGCGCGTCCATGGATACTGCAACTACTACGTGTGGGCGTGAAGAAAGGCTCGGCAGAAAGAAAGGTATACACCATCAACGATCCGCTGCATTTCGAATATGCTCCAACAGGATCGGTTTTTGATGTCGAACCCTGCGACCATTTCTCTGTTCATTGCAGCATCGACTTCCCCAATAGCGTCATAGGTCAACAGCAGGCAGAAATGAATGACTTTTCTGAATATGTCAAAGAGATTGCTCCCTGCCGCACTTTTGTATTTCTACATGAAATAGAGCCCCTGATGCACCTCAACTTGATAAAAGGAGGAAGCCTTGACAATGCCTTGGTGTTTGTGAATAAGGAACTAACAGTACGGCAGTTGAAGCGTCTGGCCAAAATATTCAACAAGGACATAGCCAACTTTAAGGTGCACGATGGAGTGCTCAACACCACCGATCCCTACTTCCCTAATGAGCCTGCACGCCACAAGTTGCTTGATTTTATAGGCGATGTCCGCCTTGTAGGTGTGCCACTCAATGCACGTTTCTCAATACATAAACCTGGGCACAAGGCCAACAATGCTTTTGCCCGTTACATAGTAGATTATATCAAGAAAACACCACAACAATAAAGATATGAAGCTTTACGATCTGCATCCCGATGCAAAGATTGGCGAAAAAGTAACCATCTCCAATTTTACAACAATATGCGAGGATGTCGAAATTGGCGACAATACCTGGATTGGCCCCAATGTAACTATATTCCCTGGCGCGAGAATAGGCAAGAATTGCAAAATCTTTCCGGGGACAGTTATTGCAGCCGTGCCGCAGGATCTTAAATTTGCAGGCGAATATACCACCGTTGAAATTGGAGATAACAACACCATACGTGAGTGCTGCACCATAAATAGAGGTACCTCTGCCTCGGGTAAAACTGTCATTGGTAATGGTAACTTGCTTATGGCCTATGTTCATGTGGCACACGATTGTGTTGTTGGAAACATGTGTGTTTTGGCCAACAACTCGACTTTGGCTGGACATGTCATCTTGGGCGACTATGTCATTTTGGGTGGAAAAACTGCTTGTTTGCAGTTCATTCACATAGGTTCGCATGTCATCACTCAAGGAGGAGCCTTGATTGATAAGGACATCCCGCCCTTTGTTAAAGCCGCTCGCTACCCCATACAGTACGCCGGTGTTAACTCTTTAGGTTTGCAACGCCGTGGATTCTCTCGCGTAAGTATCAATATCATCACCGACATCTACCGCTACATTTTCCAGAAAGGACTTATAGTGTCAGATGCTGTTGAGTTGGTGAAAGAACACTACGGTAATACCGACGAGGGCAAACAGGTGCTGGCATTCATTGGTAATGCAAACACAGGTCTTCTTAGGGGCTATGCTTTTATGAAGAAAAACGATTAGTGGGGGTAGCCACCTACCTTGCATGTATCATTGTGGTCTCTACAATGGCCACGATATGTCCATCGGTCTGACGGGTTATAGTTGTGCGATATAGGGCGGTGCTACGACCATGATGAACGCTTGATGCGGTTGCAACAAGTACTCCCTCTTTGGCTGGTGCCAAGTAGTTAATATTTGCATTCAGCGACACCCAATGCAACGTGTTGCTTTCGTACTCGTCAGTGTTAGCAGCAACGGCAACGGCGAAGTCGGCAAGTGTGAATAAAGCTCCGCCCATGACGGTTCCAAGGGCGTTGCATAACTGCTGGTTCAACGTAAAACGACATTGACAGGTGTGTTGCTCTACCTTATCAATTTCAATAAATGTTTGTTCGGTGGCATACCTATCGGCGGAGAAAATCTGTTTTGCTAACGAGGTTAAATCTTTCATTATTAGAATTTATAAGCTAAATGTAGCGAGAAAAGTCTATTGAAAGCGCCTTTGTTCTCTCTCCAAATTCTATATGTCCCACTACCATTCTGTTTTGTAATGCTAAGCATCGATGTCTGCCACTGAGCCCCAACTCCCCAGTGGTGGCTGAGAAAATAGGTGGCATATACGAAGAATGGCAAAGCATCAACTTTCTTAAAATTGTCAGATGATGCCCTGTCATCAATACCGTTATTGGTAACACTTGCCCCCACAAGCAGTGCAGGTGCGATACCTGTAGATAGCCTTAATTGACCGTTGAGGGCAGTATAGCCTACGCTAATTGGTATTTCCACGTAGTTTGCCGATAACTGACGATTTGAGGCTTCGATGTAAGAGCCTTTCTGACTGAATCCTACGGCAATACCGATACGCCACGGCGACAGACCATCAGCATCTATGCTAAATGTTGTTCCTATACCAGCATGCAGACCAATGTGGTTATAGTTGCCTGCACCATCGCCATCTATTTGGCTCATATTCATGCCAACAAATGCAATTGCATCAAATCTGTTTTGAGCTTGAACGTGGAAAACGGTGGCAAAGATTAAAGCCATGCTCAACATACACCGTAAAAAAAGTACGTGGTGGGCAACTTGTCTTGTGTTCAATTGCGGTTTATTCAGCATTTCTTTATGCACATTTACTCTCCCAATACTGCTGCCATTTCGGCAGAATCCCAATATGTAGTGTGGCGAAATTCGTTGTTGGCATCTTTTTGACGACTTTCTGTTATGCGATCGCGTACCAGTTGTTGAATTGTTCGATACTCTGATAAGAGGCCGTTCCATTCGGTTTCGTCAATGCTTCGCCGTTGCAACAGTTCACACAACACCATATAGGCATGTCGCACCTTTGCCAATGGATAGTCTCCCCACAATGCATCCAGCCGATTGTGTATGTCCTGCCACGAGTCAAGCACGCCATTTTCTATGTCTTCAAGCATGGCATCCAAGTCCTTACCAGCTATCAACTGTCCACCAATGTTGACCCACCTCTGCACTCGATCGGTATCACCGAGGTTTGTAGGTGGAAGATTTGAGCCATAATGTTTGGTAAGAACAGATATGGCATAGTAAATAAGCATCTCCCTGTAAGCGCGATATGCTTCGCCTGGTTTAAGCAATATCGTTCTACGCTTACCACGTTCCATACCATAGGCTACGACTTCGGTCGCACCATTATCTTTATACGACCGCTCCGTCCACATTCTAATCAAGTCTCTTGCTACAAGCATCTCTTCGGCAATATCGGGAGCAAAGGGCGAAAACTCAATGTGTTGACGTTTTAATGTGCGTTTATCGCGAGCTGCAAATTTGGTGATGTTGCGGTGTAGGGCATACATATTGTACATCCACCAATAGGCTGGCATCACCTCAAGTTGGTTCTTTCTCGTGTTGTTGTTTACCAACGAGAATGGCAATGTTATGTTCAGTTCATGAGGATAGTCGGCCTTAGCCAGCAGGGTATATGATGCAAAGCGCGACGAGTGCTTGACGCTACTGCACAGCGCAGGCCAAAAGCCACGTCCTGCTTGCAGCTCACCATCGGCAGTTCTGCCATTGTGGTTGCTCCCAAGTGTGGCACCAGCAGCCACATTGCTTTGTCCCATTGTGAGTGCAGCTATGAGAAACGAGTTGTTGTGGTGTTGCTCGTGAGACGGAAAGATCATACTATTCCCCACCTCACAACGTGCTAAAGTGCTGTTGTCGCCCACTACGCTATCGTTCAGCCGCAGGCCAAACTCCAACCTCACATTCTCTCCCAATACAAAACGTTCGGCTATTACGCCATGGGTAATCGTACAGTTGTCGGCAATAATGCCATCAATCAATGCCACGGCGTTGCGAATGCTCACATGGTTGCCTATGCTACCACGAGTGCATGATGACATTTGGGCAAACCTTTGCATCAATTTATTTCGGTTGCGAAACCGAGCCCAAAGGTAGGCATCACCCACCGTCATGCCCTTAAAGGGGCTAATACTTCGTCCGCCATTCTCGTTCATCACGGCTATACTCACCCCGTCTGTGCTAAACGATAATTCGCCGACACCTGCAATGTTACAGTCGTGGCCTATCGATATGTTGCTTATCAGCGAACAACGTTCGATGGTTGTATTGTCTCCTATTGTGCAATCTTTGAGATTAGAGGCCGTGATTACGCAGTTGTTGCCAATCGATATTTGTCCTTCCAGATGGCAATCACGCATGGCGAAAGTGCTTGAGGCAACAGTTACTTCGCTCCAATCACCGCTGCGGTTGCCTTGTGCTTCAAGGCTGTGTATTTCTTCAGGCGTCAGATGCCGATACAATCCCAGCGACATTCGTAGACTTTCGGCACCACAAAACACAATGCCCTGCATACCCAGTGCGCGTGCTGATGCAACGTTGGTAGCGTTGTCGTCAATGAATATGCACTCCTCGGGCTTAAGATGATAGCGGTTTAATAGCACTTGGAATAGCCTCGGATCGGGTTTCACAAGCCCCTCGTCGCCACTCACTACATAGTGATCTATCTTTTGCAGTATTTGAAAACGCTTTCTTGCATCGGGGAAAGTCTCACTGCTCCAGTTGGTAAGCCCATATATGGCTGTGTCGGGCATGCATTTTAGTTCGTCTATCAGCGCACTCATGCCGTCAACTTCACCCGTCAACATATCGTCCCACTTCGACCTGTAGCACTCTATGGCTTCGGCGTACTCGGGAAATTTCTGTTTCAAACTGGCTATACACTCGGCTTGTGGGGCACCAGCATCAATTGTGTTGCGCCATTCGGCGTTGGCCACGTGGCGTAGAAAGAACCAACTGCGAGCCTCGTCGCCAAACAAGTTGGCGTAAAAAACCTCTGGTTGCCATCGCACAAGTACGTTGCCAAAGTCGAATATTATGTTCCTCATCGGCGATAGGTCTTATCGGTTGGCGTACATTTCTTGGTAGTATTTCATGTATTCGCCACTGGTGATGTTATCCATCCATGCTTGATTCTCAAGATACCATTTGACGGTACGCTCAATACCCTCCTCAAATTGCAGTGAGGGTTGCCATCCCAACTCGGTCTTAAGTTTACGACTGTCAATAGCATAGCGCATATCGTGTCCGGCACGGTCGGTTACAAATGTTATTAGGTTGTCGTCTTCGCCATCGGCACGCCCAAGCAGACGGTCGACGGTGCGTATTAGAACCTTTATTAGATCAATGTTTTTCCATTCGTTAAAGCCACCAATATTGTAGGTGTCGCCCACGCGCCCCTCATGAAAAATGAGGTCAATGGCACGAGCATGGTCTTCAACAAACAGCCAGTCGCGTACGTTTTCACCTTTGCCATATACTGGCAGAGGACGACGATGACGGATATTGTTGATAAACAATGGTATTAGCTTTTCGGGAAATTGGTAAGGACCGTAGTTGTTTGAGCAATTGCTTATCAAGGTGGGCATACCATAGGTGTCGTGGAAAGCGCGCACAAAATGGTCGCTACTGGCTTTGGCGGCGCTATAAGGACTGTGAGGATGATATGGTGTTTGCTCGGTGAAGAACGCAGTTCCACAGGGACCGCCACCGGGTTCATTGCCACCTTGGGGGTTGTCCATCTGCAACGCACCGTATACTTCGTCGGTACTAATGTGGTAGAATCGTTTACCCTCGTAGTTGCCTTGCCAGCACATGTTGGCCGCTTGCAGCAGACTGAGTGTCCCCATCACGTTGGTTTGGGCAAAGGTGAAAGGATCTTTGATGCTGCGGTCGACGTGGCTTTCGGCTGCCAGGTGTATGATGCCGTCGATGTTATGCTTGCGCATCAGTGCCACAATGCTGTCAAAGTCGCATATATCCACATGCTCAAAGCAGTAGTTTTCGCGGTGCTCAACATCGGCAAGATTGGCCAAATTGCCAGCGTAGGTCAGTTTATCAGCGCACACAATGCGGTGTTGCGGATATTTGTTGACGAACAATCTCACCACGTGATTGCCTATAAATCCGGCTCCGCCGGTAATCATGATATTCATGTTAATGTGTGTGTTTTGATGATTGGTTTAAGAAGTGGGATTTCTTGAGGAAACGAAATGTTTAGTCGCGGTTAAAGATATCGCGGGTGTAGACCTTTTCTTTCACGTCGTCAAGGCAACTATCGTAGCGGTTTGCCAGTATGGCTTGGCTTTCGCGCTTGAAACGGTCAAGGTCGTTAACCACGATGCTGCCAAAGAACGTGGTGCCGTCGGGCAACGATGGCTCGTAGATTATCACCTTTGCTCCCTTGGCTTTTATGCGTTTCATAACACCTTGAATGCTGCTTTGGCGGAAGTTGTCGCTACCGCTCTTCATGGTGAGCCTATACACGCCAATAATGCACTCATGCTCGCTACGGCTGCTCCAGTTGTTATTGGAGTCGTAGTAGGTGTAGTAACCTGCCTTTTTCAACACCTGATTGGCTATAAAGTCCTTGCGTGTGCGGTTGCTCTCCACAATGGCACGTATCAACTCTTCGGGTACGTCGGCATAGTTTGCCAAAAGTTGTTTGGTGTCTTTGGGCAAGCAGTAGCCACCATAGCCAAACGAGGGGTTGTTGTAGTGGGTGCCGATACGTGGGTCAAGGCACACACCGTCTATGATTTGCTGTGTGTTGAGTCCCTTCATTTCGGCATAGGTGTCGAGCTCGTTAAAGTAGCTCACGCGCAATGCCAGATAGGTGTTGGCAAACAGTTTCACTGCTTCGGCTTCGGTTGAACCCATGTATAGCACTGGGGCATCGTGTTTTTCTGCTCCTTGCAGCAGCAAGTCGGCAAAAGCCTTTGCGCGCTCGGCCAGCGTGGGGTTGGTATGATCGTAGCCCACGATGATGCGACTGGGGTAGAGATTGTCGTAGAGGGCTTTACTTTCGCGCAGAAATTCGGGGGCAAACATCATGTTTTGGCACCCCAGTTGTTGCTTCAAATGGGCGGTATAACCCACGGGGACGGTGCTTTTGATGACCATCGTAGCCGATGGATTTACCTGCATCACCTTGCTCACCACGTCCTCAACCGCGCTGGTGTCGAACGTGTTGCGAGTGCTGTCGTAGTTGGTTGGTGCAGCAATCACCACAAACTCTGCTCCTGCATAGCCCTGCTCCCAGTTGGTTGTGGCGCGGAGCGACAACTTACGGTTGGCAAGGTAGTCTTCAATCTCGTTGTCTTGTATGGGCGAGCGACGACGGTTGACCATGTCAACACGCTCCTCTACAACGTCCACCGCCATTACGTCGTTGTGTTGCGCCAGCAATGTGGCTATCGACATGCCGACATACCCTGTGCCGGCTACTGCTATTTTTCCCATTTTCTCCTCTTTTTTATAGAAAAACACTGCTTTAACGCACATGTCCTTTTTATATTGTGCAGCCTCTGCATTTATGTTTTCAACGCACGTTCTTCGCCCCACCAACCTATCATCGCCTGCATTGGTTGGGGCATGTTGGGACTTGATAGGGACTTGATAAGGACTTGATAGGGAGATGGTCCCTATATGATACTGATAATCAGGGACTTTGCTGTGGGTGATGGCTAAAGATGCAAGTGCTTGATTATCAGCATGCTAATATTTTTGGAAAAATGTTTATATTTGCATTATTGGGCAAAAGCGAAGGCTTTTGACTAAAAAGGATGTAAAAAATTATAAATCAACATTTATGGAAGGAAATTTTAGATACAGCAATCCCACTCATCTATATTTTGGGCAGAAAGCCATGGAGTCGCTAAAGAAGGAGGTTGAAGCGTTTGGGCAAACGGTGATGCTTTGCTATGGAGGTGGGTCGATAAAGCGCAACGGCATTTACGACAACGTGATGCAGGTGTTGCAGGCTGCAGGGAAAACGGTGGTTGACGATGGTGGTGTGATGCCTAACCCCACGATTGAGAAATTGAGAGAGGGTGCTGCAAAAGTGCGCGACAATAAGGTAGACTTGATATTGGCTGTTGGTGGTGGCTCTACTGTCGACTATGCCAAGGGTGTCAGTGTGTCGGCCTATTGTGATGAAGACCCATGGCAAAAGTACTATGTGCGACAAGAAAACCCATCGTGCCCCATTGTGCCAGTGGGCGTGGTGCTCACCATGGTGGGTACCGGGAGCGAAATGAATGGTGGCAGCGTGATAACAAACCACGCCGAGGGCATGAAGATAGGCAAGGTGTTTCGCGACGATGTGTTCCCCCGCTTCACTATCCTCAATCCAGAGTTTACCTTCACCGTGCCACAACGTCAGATGGTGGCTGGAGTATTCGACATTATGAGCCACATAATGGAGCAATATTTTGCTGGCGATGGCGACTACACCACCGACTATATTGCCGAGGGACTGATGCGGTCGTTGATTCACAGCAGTCGCATTGCTGTGCGCGACCCTCGCAACTACGAGGCACGCTCGAACATAATGTGGACTGCCACGTGGGCATTGAACACGCTGCTCAAGTGTGGTAAGGGCGGCGACTGGATGGTGCACATGATAGGCCAAGCCATTGGTGCCCACACCGATGCTACCCATGGCATGACGCTCTCGGCTGTATCATTGCCCTATTATAGGTTTATCATGCACGATGGGTTGCACAAGTTTGTGCGTTTTGCAAAGGTGGTATGGGATGTCGACCCCGCTGGCAAGACCGACGAGCAGGTGGCTAACGATGGGCTGCTGGCTCTTGAGGCTTGGATGCGCGAAGTTGGTGTGTCAATGCATAGCGCCGAACTGGGCGTTACGGAGCAGAATATTCCAGCCATTGCCGACAGCACATTCTTGTTGCCTGCTGGCTATCGACATCTCACTCGCGACGAAGTGATAAATATTCTCCGTCAGAGTCTTTGAAACGCGCTGAAACTTTGATGGATGGAGGTTGCCAGGCATTGGTAAAATGGCGTGAGTTTTGTGCCACCAATCATGGTTGGCGTGGGCACATTGTTGCATTGGTCGTGGTGGCCGTTGTGGCTGTGTGCCTCAATGTGCGCCACCTGAACGAGCCTCCTGCCTATGTACATGCTTGGGCGCAGGCCGACAACTATTCGCTTGCACTGGGTTTTTTGCACAACGGGGGCGATATTTTGCATCCCGAGACAATGATTTTCAATAAACAGCAGCTTGACTTTCAGCAGCCATTGTCGACCGTTACGGCATGCGATTTGCCACTGCACCACTGGCTGGTGTCGTGGTTTATGAGACTGCTGGGTACCAACCAGCCGTGGGTGTTTAGATTGTTCACATTACTGGTTGTTGTCGGTGGTCTATGGGCACTGTATGGTGTGGCTTTTATTGTAGCACAATCGGCGTGGAAAGCCATGTTGGTGGCATTGTTTGCTGCCACAGCTCCGTCGTTTGCATACTATAGTGCCTCTTTTTTGCCCACAGCACCATCACTGGCTTGTGCCATGGGTGGCCTGTTGGCCTACTGCGTCGAGGTGCGTTCGGCTGGTGGGAAAAGGGTGGCTTTGCCTGTGGCTGTGGCGTTGCTGACGCTGGCAACAATGATGCGAACCTCGATGGCTGTGTTGTGGGTAGCGGTGGCTGCCTTTCACTTGTTGCGCATTTTTAGGGGCGAGGCTTCGTTGCGCCGAGCTTGGTTGCCCTACGCTGTAGCGGTGATATTATTTGCTGCATGGCAATTGTGGAGCGCACATTTGCGACACGAATACGGTTCGCTTTTCCTCGGCCGACTGATGTTGCCACGCGACTGGGAACAGGTGCAGTGGGTTTGGCAGGCGGTGAACAACGGGTGGAAGTATCATTATTTCACACGTGCTCACTACTGGCTACTTATCATTGTTGTAGTCGGAGCGTTAGTGATGGCTTTTGTCGGTCGAAATAAGGGTGTAAAACCACAAAGGCAAAAACTCTCGCTGTGGTGGCTATTGGCCATTTGGCTGTTTGGTGAACTGCTTTTTGTGGGGGCCATGTTCGTGCAATTTCACGACCACGACTATTATTTTCTCGATAGTATGTTTCTGCCTGTGGTGTTCTTGTTTGCTCTTTCACTGTCGCGTTTGCCACGAGTGCAGGGCAGTGGGGTAGCTATGGTGGTGGGACTGATACTGATCGGCGCATCGTTCATGATGGTAAAAGATGCTACAAATATGCAGCGCACGCGGCGCACAGATGGGCTACCATCGTTGCAAACAGCCGTCAACTACAAATCGGCTAACCGCTTGTTGCGCAGTTGTGGCGTTGACAATACCGATGTGCGACTTGTTACTCTTTTGGCCTATCCGCAAAACACTCCAGCTTGCATGATGAATCGTCAATGTTTGGCTGTGATGTGGGCCATTGATAGTGTGGCAAACTACGTGCTTTCGCAACCTTTTGATTATGTGCTTATAGAGGATGCGGCCTTTGAAGAAAAGTTTGAGGCGTTGCCCGATGTGCTTGGACGACTGCAACGCATAGGTGGGAACGACACGCTGTCGGTGTGCCGCTTGGCCGATAGTGTGGTCAACGTCTCATGCAACGACTTTTTCTGCCACGGGACATCTATTCGATGACATGATGTAAAAGACATAAAAAAGAGGCGTTGCATGGGGAGAAATATCCCTTTTGCAACGCCTTAAAGTTTTCTTTCTAAATCATCTTTAGGTAGCCAACCTCGCGCTCGGTAAGTTCGCGCCAGCGTCCACGTGGCAGGTCTTTTTTTGTTAACCCCGCAAATACAACGCGGTCGAGTTTGTGCACCTCGTAGCCAAGGCTTTCAAAAAGCCGACGCACTATGCGATTGCGTCCCGAGTGCAACTCTACACCGACTATGCGTTTATCCGCTCCGTTGCCAACGTATTGTATGTCGTCTACATTCATTGGCCCGTCTTCAAGTTCGATACCTTCGAGTAGGCGGCGCATGTCGTCGCGCGTAACAGGTTTGTTGAGCTCAACTTGATATATTTTGTATACGCGCGTGGAAGGATGTGTCAGTTTGCGTGCCAGTTCTCCATCATTGGTAAAGAGCAGCAATCCTGTGGTTGCGCGGTCAAGTCGACCAACTGGGTATATGCGTTCGGGACAGCAACCGTCCATGAGCATCATCACGGTGCGTCGCTCTTGTGGGTCGTCGGTGGTGGTGATGAAGCCTTTGGGTTTGTTGAGAAGGAAGTAGCGCAAGTGTTCAGAACGCAGCACTTCGCCACCGTAGTTCACTGTGTCGCCTGGCATCACTTGGTAGCCCATCTCGGTTACCACTCGACCATTGACACTCACACTGCCTGCAGCTATCAGAGCATCGGCTTCGCGGCGCGAGCAGATACCTGCATGGGCTATGTATTTATTCAAGCGCATCGCTCCTTCTGGTTGGCGTTTGCGTGGTTGAGACGCTGTGGATGGAGTATTGCGTCGGCGGTTAGAGGTCGGCCGTTGTGCAGTGCGTGGACTGTCGGCATAGTCTCGATTGGCATAGTTGCGCTCGTTGTGGTCGCGTTTGCGTGTGGATCTTGCATTGTCTTTGTCCGCGATGTCTCCTCTTGAGCGTCCGAAATTTGACGCACGACGTGCAGGCTTGCTGTCGTCGTGGGGCGCTCTGTCTGCGTATTTGTGAGGGGCTCTCCCGCGATGATGCATTGGCGAGCCTTCATCGTGTTGAGTTTTGTCGGAGGCCTTGCGCTTTGCGGCTTGTGGTTGTTGACCATTGTTGCCATATCGTGGCCTTGCATCTGCACTCGTTGTGCGATGGGTGTTATCCTTTCTTGGTTTCTCCTTTTTCTCCATTTTGTTCTTTCTTCCATTCGGCCAATTCCATAGCTGCACGATAGTGTCCCCCAAAGTGCATCACATAAGGACCGGCATTCTCCAATTCTTGATATTTCAAAAACTTCTCGGTTTCATGGGCAAGCATGAGAAAAATGTCGAGGTTGCGTTGTTTGAGCCATCGGAGAGATTCGATGTTGTGGCGGCATGCAAGCGCATAGTGCAGGTTTACTGGTGTCATGGCCTGCCTTATACACTCCTTTGCTTTCTCGTCGCCATCGCAGGCATTACTCAATATGGCCAGCCATGCATAATTATTCTTGAATAACCATACCATGGCATCGTCGTCGGCTCGGACGGCATTGCTAAATGCTGCTAATTGTGGATAGCCAGAATTGACAAGCCATTTGAAGAAATCTATACGCCCACCAACGCTTTTAACCAACGCCAGTAGTACCTTCACATCGTATTGCTCAAGCCCTTTCACTTCAGCCCCTTATCTTTGCTTGCAGCTGGCTTTCCAATTGTTTCTGAATTTTTGCCATTACCGAGTCTATTTGTTTGTCGGTCAAAGTCTTTTCGGTATCTTGCAAAATAAAGGTTACAGCATACGATTTTTTACCTTCAGCAATGCCTTTACCTTCGTATATGTCAAAGAGTGTTACTTGCTGAAGTAGGCGTTTTTCTGCCTGTCGCGCCACCTGTTCAATCTCGGCAAACGTGGTGCTTTTATCTACAACCATGGCAAGGTCGCGCTTTACGCTGGGGAACTTTGGTATTTCTGCGTATGTAACCTCTTTGTTGGGATAGTTCTTCAACAACAAATCCCAGTCGAGGTCGGCGTAGAATACCTCTTGTTTTATATCCATGCGTTTAAGTAGGTTGCGTGAAATGCAGCCGAAGGTGGCAACGACTTTCTTGCTATCGCGCAGCACAATATTGGCTCCTTCAGAGTATAATGCGCTATTGCTTGGCTCCAATACCAGTCGAGATTCGTTTACTCTCATCTTCTTCAAGATATTGTACACAAACATTTTCATGTAGAAGATGTCGGCAGATTGCGCTTTACTATGCCATGTCTCTGGTGATACATCGCCAGTGACAAAGAGAGAAATGTGATGAGTTTCGGCAAATTTTTTAGTTACGGGCAAGTCTTCGCCGTTGGCATTAGTGCGGATGTAGGTATGTCCGAATTCGTAGGTGCGCTGGTTAAATATCTTGTAGTTTATGTTGCGAGCAATGCACTCCAATCCTCCGTAGAGCAAGGTCTGGCGCATCACATTGAGTTCTTTTGAGAGAGGATTGATTATCTGCACACATGCTTCGGCCTTAAAGTCGGGGTTATCCTCGTAGTATTCGCTTTTGGTGAGGGAATTGTTCATGATTTCACTGAAGCCACTGGCACTCAGATAGTCGCTGACCATGTTCTTTAGCCGCAGAGGATTAGGCTTTTTGCTGTATGAGAGACAACTATTGAGCCACTCATCGAAGTCAATGTTATTGTAGCCATATATTCTCATTATCTCTTCAACCACGTCGCATTCCCGAGTAACGTCGACTTTGCAAGTGGGTATGCGCACGGTTAATCCGTCAGTGCTCTCGTGTTCTATCTCTATTTCAAGCGAGGTGAGAGCTGTTTTAACTATTTCTGTGGGTATGTTTTTCCCGATGAGGTTGAAGATGCGTTGGTAGTTGATTTCAACTTTTGCTTTCTCAATAGGGGTGGGGTATATATCAATCATCTCGCCACACACTTTGCCCCCGGCTATTTGCTGTATCAAGTAGACGGCGCGACGCAACGCCCACTCGGTGATGTTGGGGTCGCAACCGCGCTCGTATCTGAAAGATGCATCGGTCTTTATATTGTGGCGTTTCGACGTTTTTCGTATGCTTACTGGGTTGAAGTATGCACTTTCGATGAATATATTTTTGGTGTTGGTCGTAACACCGCTCTTTAGACCTCCAAATACGCCTGCAATGCACATGCCCTCTTTCTCGTTGCATATCATCAAGTCGCGCTGGTCAAGGCGGTGCTCCACACCATCAAGGGTGGTAAAAGGGGTATCTTGAGGCAGTTGTTTGACGGTTATCTTTCCGCCTTCTATCATGTCGGCATCGAATGCGTGTAGGGGCTGTCCCACTTCCATGAGCACGTAGTTGGTGATATCAACTATGTTGTTTATTGGGCGCAGACCAACCGAGCGCAGACGGCTTTGCAACCATTCTGGACTATCCTTAACCTCTACATTGCGCATGGTTATGCCCGTATAGCGAGGGCATAGGGTGCTGTCGGCCACCTCTACGCTTATTGATGTGCCTTCTGTTTGTGGTGTAAGGTGATCGGCAATTGTGGGACGACGAATTTCGAGGTGTTTACCCTCGCGAGTGTTGCGCACTGCCACTATGTCGCGCGCCACGCCGATGTGCGATGTGGCATCGCTTCGGTTGGCAGTGATAGCCACTTCAAGTATATATTCGTCCTTTATATTAAAGTAGTCCTTTGCCGGAGTGCCAGGTACTGCATCGTCGGGCAGTACCATTATGCCGTCGTGATCGTTGCCCAACTGTAGTTCATCGGCGGCGCAGAGCATTCCTTCGCTCATCACTCCACGCAGTTTTCCTTTCTTTATCTCGTGATATTCGGTGTCGGAGGTATATATTTTCGTACCTACACAGGCGCATACCACCTTTTGTCCTGCCGCCACATTGGGGGCGCCACACACTATGTTGAGCGGTGTGTCGGTACCAATATTTACTGTGGTAACGTGCAGATGATCGGAGTCGGGGTGTGGCTCGCACGTAAGCACTTGGCCTATCACCACGTGTTCCAACCCACCTTTTATCGTCTCTTTTTTCTCCACGCCCTCCACTTCCAGACCGCTAAATGTCAGCAAATCGTCAAGTTGTGCGGGGGTAATGTCGTCAATGTCGACATAATCTTTTAGCCACGAATAGGATATGTTCATATCGTTGTGTTATTGTTTCCGTTTGTAGAGTTTATATTTTTGTGTGCCGAGGCATAACTCTTCATATTGTTCGGCCATTTCGGCATTCAGTGTGCAACCATCGGTGAGCAGGTGAGAGCCACTACATTGGCTGTCAAGGGTGATGCCCCCATATATGTGATAGTAGCTGTGGAGCGAGTATTCGCCTTGCATCGAGGCAGTGATTCCAACGGTCTCACCTTTTTGCAGATGTGGAAGTATCAACTCCATATCGTTGAGCAAAGCATTGTCGCGCCCAGCTTTCCCATAGTTGGCCATGTTTATGCCCACGCCTGTTCCCAACAGCAGCAGTGCAAACACGGCCAATATGCTGTTCGATGCCAGTCCTTGCAGCTGGTTGTGCATCTCTTTATCTATTATCAATGCCACTGAAAAGGCAAGCACGGGGTAGGCTGTGAGCAGATAAAAATCGCGTTGCTTGGTGCTTACCATCATGGGTATCACCCCGAGGAATGCCAACGCAAGCAACATCAGTGCTGTGCGGTGCTTTGCAACGAAGGTTTTCAGACTTGGTTTGCTCCTATGTTGCAACGCTGTAATGCTCACCACAACTGCTGTTGCAAGCCACACCAAAGCAGTGTGAACAAAGAAACGGCCAACAATATACCACCTGTTGTGCAAATATACGTGGCTACCTCCAATTACTTGATGTGTTAGGTAGGTGTACAGATAGTGTTTGGCCTCGGGATTGAGAATTACGATGATAAGAATTGGGAGAATGGTTGCAAGCAATGTTATAGCCGTTAGCAGCAATGCTCGACCAACCGATTGCTGTTTGCGATGCGTAAGCCAGTGCAAGGCTGGTAGCGCCAATGGGAAAAGACCAGTGAATCCTTTGGTGAGGAATGCTGCCGAAAGCAACAACCCACCCCCCATGTGCCACCACACACTATTGCCATCGCGTTGTAGCATGCACAGCACTGCGGCCAGTACAAACACAAGCATCGTACACTCCAGCATGTTGAAAAAAGCAAAATGTGTGGCTGGTGGAATCATCAGCCATAGCAGCAGTGGCAACCAAGCGGTTCTATACTCGTGTCCGACGGTGTGCCACAGGGCTATTATCAATGTTGCAGCAATTACTATCATCAGCAGTGCGTAGGCTTTGGCTGAGAGTATAGTGGTGCCAAAGACCGACATCCAGCAGGCCAACATATTCATCATCAGCGGTGGATGCTCGAAAAACTGAGGAAACTGAGTGGTGGTTTCTTGCAAATTCCAAAACGAGCACTGTCCCTCGGCAATGTTTTTTGCTATGTCGGTGTATATCAATCCGTCCATGAACATGCCCTTTGTGAGCATCGACGGACTGACCAAAACCAACATCAGCCCCACCACGGCAACGTATGGCCATGGGCTTTTTATTTGTTGCTCTTTGCCCAACTGTCTTTAAGTGTTGCTGTGCGGTTGAAAACGGGGTGTTCGGGGGTCGACTCTTTGTCTACGCAAAAATATCCCATGCGTTCAAACTGGTAGCGAGCAATGCCGTCGGCAAAGCGGCTGGTGTCGTGGGTGAGCAGGGCTGGCTCGGCTTGAGCCGTTACGGTTCTGAGCGAGGTCGGATTCAGATTGTCGAGGAATGTTTTGCCTTCTGGAGCCTCGTCGGGGGCTTCTGTCGAGAACAGGCGGTCGAACAATCGCACCTCAACCTCTTTTGCGTGCCGTGCCGACACCCAATGGATGGTGCCTTTCACCTTGCGCCCGTCGGGAGCATCGCCACCTCGTGTGGCGGGGTCGTAGGTGCAGTGGATGCAGGTGATGCGACCTTCGGCATCTTTTTCAACGCTTTGAGCCGTAACAAAGTAGGCATAGCGCAGACGCACCTCTTGCCCAAGCGCCAAGCGGAAGTATTTCTTTGGGGCTTCTTCCATAAAGTCGTCGCGCTCGATATACAGCTCACGGCAGAATGGCACCTCTCTCATTCCGTCGGCAGCGTCCTCTGGATTGTTTACCGCCTCAAGCATTTCTTCGTGGTCGACGGGGTAGTTGTCAATCACTACCTTTACAGGGTCTATCACGGCCATGCGTCGTAGGGCGGTGCGGTTCAAATGCTCGCGCAGCGAAAACTCAAGCAGGCTGTAGTCTATTATGTTGTCGCGTTTGGCCACCCCGATGCGTTCGCAGAATGCACGGATGCTTTCGGGCGTATAGCCACGGCGACGGAAACCACAAATGGTGGGCATGCGGGGGTCGTCCCAACCACTCACGTAGCCCTCTTTTACCAACTGCAGCAGTTTGCGCTTACTCATCACCGTGTAGTTTATATTGAGGCGCGCAAACTCATATTGGTGGCTTGGCCAGATGTCGAGTTGGTTGATAAACCAGTCGTAGAGCGGACGGTGAATGTCGAATTCGAGGGTGCATATCGAGTGGGTGATGTGCTCAATGCTGTCGCTTTGACCATGGGCGTAGTCGTACATGGGGTATATGCACCACTTGTCGCCCGTGCGGTGGTGGGTGGCATGCAGTATGCGGTACATGATTGGGTCGCGGAACATCATGTTGGGGTGAGCCATGTCGATTTTTGCCCGAAGCACCTTGCTACCATCGGCAAATTCCCCTTTACGCATACGCTCAAAAAGGTCGAGGTTTTCTTCTATCGAGCGGTTGCGCCATGGGCTGTTTGTTCCGGGGGTGGTAACTGTGCCTCGACCTGCGCGTATCTCTTCCAGCGTTTGATCGTCGACATAGGCCAACCCTTTGCGTATCAGTTTACATGCCCATTCATAGAGTTGCTCAAAATAGTCGCTTGCATAGTGCATCTCCGCCCAGTCGAATCCAAGCCAGTGAATGTCTTCCTGTATGGCATCAACATATTCGGTGTCTTCCTTCACGGGGTTGGTGTCGTCGAAGCGCAGATTGGTTTTTCCTCCATATTTCTTTGCCAAACCAAAGTTCAAGCATATCGATTTGGCATGCCCTATGTGTAGATAACCATTAGGTTCGGGTGGGAAACGGGTTTGAATGCTGGTGTATTTTCCTTCATTCAATCCAGTTTCGATGATTTCTTCCAAAAAGTTAAGAGGCTTTGATGCAGCGGCATTATCGTTCATATATGTCTGAATGTTTGTATGATACATTGGTTAGCACCGATTGTGCCAAACTTCAAAGTTACGTTTTTTTTGCTTTCGTGTATACAAAAAGTAAGCATTGCCGACTCATTTGGCCGTATCATGTAGGTATCAACTTCGGCATTTCTTCAGTATATGTTCAGTCGTTCTTCAGTGATTGACTGAAGAACGACTGAAGAACGACCTTACTTGATGCCTACAAGTGCCGAGGTAAATGTATCTTCGTCCGAGAAATGAGTTCGGCTCATTTGCGCAAAAATCGTACCTTTGCAGTTCGTTTCAAACACACATATATATCAAGCAATGCAAAACATACGCAACATTGCCATCATTGCCCACGTCGACCACGGTAAAACCACATTGGTCGACCGCATGCTTCATCAAGCAAAACTGTTTCGCGACAATCAGACAACAGGCGAATTGATTCTTGACAACAACGACCTCGAACGCGAGCGCGGCATAACCATATTGTCGAAAAATGTCTCGGTTCGCTATAAAGGCTACAAAATTAACATAATAGACACACCAGGCCACAGCGACTTTGGTGGCGAGGTGGAGCGAGTGTTGAACATGGCCGACGGCGTGTTGTTGGTGGTCGATGCCTTTGAAGGACCGATGCCTCAAACACGATTTGTGCTTCAAAAAGCCATCGAGTTGGGGCTGAAACCGATTGTGGTGGTCAACAAAGTGGATAAGCCCAATTGCGATCCCGAAGCCACACAAGAGTCGGTATTCGACCTTATGTTCAACCTCGGCGCATCGAACGATCAGCTTGAGTTCCCAACCGCTTTTGGCAGTGCCAAACAAGGGTGGATGGGCGAGGATTGGCGCACCCCGACCGACGATATTAGCTACTTGATGGACCTTATCATAGACCACATCCCCGCACCGATTGTCCCCGAGGGCAACACTCAGATGATGATCTCGTCGCTCGACTATAGTTCTTACCTCGGACGCATAGCCGTCGGCAGACTGCACCGTGGCACCTTGCAAGCCGGGCAGAACGTGTGCCTGATGAAGCGCGAGGGCGGTCAAATAAACAGCCGTGTAAAGGAATTGTATGTCTTTGAAGGCTTGGGAAAAGAAAGGGTGAAAACCCCGGTAGAGGCAGGCGAGATATGCGCCGTGTTGCTTGAATTGGACAAAAATGTGGCCTTTGAAATAGGCGACACCATATGCGACAGCGATGCTCCTGAGGCTTTGCCGCCAATAAAAGTCGACGAGCCCACGATGAGCATGCTCTTCACCATCAACAACTCTCCCTTCTTTGGCAAAGAAGGAAAGTATGTTACCAGTCGCCACTTGCGCGACCGTTTGTTCAAAGAACTTGAAAAGAACTTGGCAATGCGCATCGAGGAGACAGGCTCGCCCGACGCGTTGCTCGTTTATGGTAGAGGCATAATGCACCTCAGCGTCTTGATTGAGACAATGCGGCGCGAGGGATATGAGTTGCAAGTGGGTCAGCCAAAGGTTATTATCAAAGAAATTGACGGACAGAAATGTGAGCCCATTGAACAACTCACGGTGCTTGTGCCCGAGGAGTTTTCAAGCAAAGTGATAGATGTCGTAACTCGAAGAAAAGGCGAGGTGGGCACCATCGACACAAAAGGCGACCGTGTGCAACTGGAGTTCAGCATACCCAGTCGTGGCATTATAGGCCTTCGCAACACACTGCTCACGGCCACCAACGGTGAAGCCATCATCGCTCATCGCTTCCTTGAGTTTCAACCATGGAAAGGCGATATGGACACCCACAAAATGGGAGCCTTGATTGCTAAAGAGACAGGCGAGGCAACGGCCTACAGCATCAGTAAGTTGCAAGACCGTGGCCCATTCTTTATCGAGCCTGGCGAAATGGTTTACAGCGGACAGGTGATTGGTGAAAGCCTGCGTCCGGGCAACGACATTGTTATCAACGTCGTTACGGCCAAGAACTTAACCAATATGCGCACCAAGAGTGCCGACGAGAAATCTACCTGCTCGCCAGCAATTAAATTCAGCTTGGAGGAGGCTATGGAGTATATTCGCGACGACGAATACCTTGAAATCACTCCTCAAAGTCTGCGCATACGTAAGATAATACTTGATGAAACCGAACGCAAACGCGCTCGTATAGCGGCTGGATATAAAGACGAATAATAGGCCCTTGTAATCGGCTCTATGCCGTGAGGTGCTCAATAAGTATTTTCACCCCCAAACCAACAAGCACACACCCAGCAACAATTGATGCTGTGCGCTGGGGTATATGCACTCTCTTTTGCCCCAGAAGAGCCCCCACAAAAGCCACTATTAGCGTGGTTAGGGCAATAGTTGCCACCACAGGCATCACCTGTCGCATTGGCAGGTTGAGCCCCAAGCCTATACCAACAGCCAAAGCATCTATGCTTGTGGCAATGCCAAGCAGAAACATAGCACCTATCGAAACCTGCTTCCCATCGGCTATTACTCCCTCGTTGCTCCCCTTGCCATTCATCACCCCTTCGTATATCATTTTACCACCAGCATAGGAAAGTAGCGCAAACGCTATCCAGTGATCAATGCTCTCTATTATCTGGCTAAAAGCATCACCAAGTATAGCTCCAGCCAAGGGAAATAAGCCCTGACAAATGGCAAATATAACGGCCATAAGAAAGGCTTGTTTGATAGTCAGATGGCTGCGGAAAGATGTGGCTGCCGACACCACAAGAGAGTCAACACAAAGAGCAAGCGATAGTAGCAGAGTCTCTACGATAGTCATTTTACTTGTTGTTTTCAGCATGAGCCACCATGCCCATAGTGTGTCGAAGGTTCATCTCGGCTACGTAGATGTTGTGGCTTTGATCTACCATGAGGTCTATACCAAGCGGACCGTGATAGAAAGGAACTATATTGGTCTGCAACCACAACTCCACCTCGGCACGTTTGTCTAATAGGCGATGGGTGTGTGGCTGCGTTAGTTTGGCAATGCGTTGCTCTATCTCGCTGTCAGTAAGTGGAATATTCTCTTTATAGACACCGCTACCAGTACGAAATAAAGAATAACCACGAAAGTGTAGTATATGGTCGGTTACCATATACTCCAACGCCAAATCTTCAACCACGGTGCGTGTTTTCTCGGCAATAACCATACCTTGTTGGGCAACCACTTTAGCCAACCAATCACGGTCTATAGGAGTCATTACCGTATGAAGCCATCGCAAACCCCTTCCAGCTCCGCTCCAGGGTGCTTTTAACACCACGTTTTTTTCTTCCTGCAACAGACGTTCTACCTCCGCCTCACTTGTTACAGACCATGCCTCCTGCTGCAGTGGTAGTATGGTGCTTCTATGTTGTAGCCTACGGATAGTAGCTATTTCGGTATCGTTTGGTAGCAAAGTTTGGGGCACGTTACGTTTTAGTAACTCCGTTTTAACTACGTTGTTCCATCCCCATGCCGTTATTTTTTCTGCCTTTTTTGCCACAATTCGCAACGTTTCATCGTAGGCGGAGAGACATTTGGCGTCAGGATACAGTATGTGCATCAACGAAGATGCGCGTTTGGCAAAGTCGACAGCCGAGCGGGGAGGTACATAATTAGCACGACCTTTGGCAAGGCAAAGGTCGTGCTCGGGGTTGAATATGCAAAGGTGCATATACAGATGTAGGCGCGCCCAAGGTGGGCTTTACCAATTATTTCTACACCTGGAATTTACGGTTGCCAGTTTTGAAGAAGTCGGCAATCTGGTTGGCAGCGGCTATACCAGCGTTGATGTTGGCCTCTTCGGTTTGTGCACCCATCTTTTTAGGAGTGGCAAAGTAACGCCCCTCATATGCTTTGAATTCGGCATCGGCATCGGGCATGATGTCGGTGATGTATTTAATGTCGGTGCGTTCGGCCATGAGTTTGAGCAATCCAGCTTCGTCGATGACCTCTTTACGGGCGCTATTAACCAGTATGCCACCTTTGTGCATTTTGCCTACGAGATCGTAGTTGATGCTTTGTTTGGTCTCAGCTGTAGCGGGGATGTGCAGGCTGACGATGTCGCATGTTTCAAACAGGGCCTGTTGTGAGGCTACTGCTGTGGCCATGCCGCTGGCGTTGATTTGTTCGGCTGTCATGAAGGCGTCGAAGGCATACACTTCCATGCCGAAGCCTTTTGCTATGCGAGCTACGTTGCGTCCGACGTTACCAAAGGCCAAGATACCAAGTTTTTTGCCCATCAGTTCGCTACCACTCTTGCCGTTATAGAAGTTGCGCACGGCGTAGACCAGCATGCCCATGACCAGTTCGGCCACGGCGTTGCTGTTTTGTCCTGGGGTGTTCATGGCTACGATGCCACGAGCGGTGCAAGCTTCGAGGTCGAGGTTGTCGTAGCCAGCACCAGCGCGAACCACTATTTTCAGTTGTTTGGCGTGGTCAATAACTTCTTTGGTTACTTTGTCGGAACGTACGATGAGGGCATCGGCGTCGGCTACAGCGGCGTAGAGCTCGTTTACGTCGGTATATTTCTCAAGGAGGGCAAACTGGTGTCCGTTCTCCTCAACCACTTTTTTTATGCCATCGACTGCAATCTTGGCAAAGGGTTTCTCTGTTGCAACGAGAATTTTCATCTTTTTTCTCTTTTTGATATGTTTGAAAACCTTACGGACATCTTTGATGTCGTCTGCTTATTGTCAGAGCATCAAAGATGTCCATAGGTCGATTTTATTACTTACTTGTTGGCTTTCTCAAAGTCTTGCATGCACTGCACGAGGGCTTCGACGGCTTCGACTGGGCAAGCGTTGTAGAGGCTGGCGCGGAAACCACCCACCGAGCGGTGTCCTTTGATGCCGACCATGCCACGCTCTTTGGCAAAGGCCATGAATGCGTCTTGCAGGTTTTCGCGGCCTTCGGCCATTACCCAGCAGTGGTTCATTATCGAGCGGTCTTCTTTTTCGGCTGTGCCGCGGAACATGCTGTTGCGGTCAATTTCCTCATACAGCATGGCGCTCTTCTTGAGGTTGATTTTCTCCATCTCGGCAACGCCTCCGATGGTGTTCTTAACCCATTTCAGTGTTTCGTGCATGATGAAGATGGCGCTCACCGGTGGGGTGTTGAACATGCTGATGTTTTTGGCCTCTTCAGCGGCGTGGGTGCGGAAGTCGACCATTGTGGGCAGCGGGTTCATGTATTGACGATCGGTGATCTTGCCGAGGATGTCTTTGCGGACAATGTAGAAGGTAACGCCAGCAGGACCAACGTTCTTTTGGGCACCGCCATAGATGAGACCATATTTTTTCACGTCGACCGGACGGCTCATAATGTCGGAGCTCATGTCGGCCACCAGCATCACGTTGTTGATTTCGCTGGCATCCATGTCGCGGCGTATTTCGGTGCCGTAGATGGTGTTGTTAGTGGTGATGTGGAAGTAGTCGGCATCGGCAGGGACAGTCCATCCTTTGGGGATGTAGCTGTAGGTCTTATCCTCGCTGTTGGCCACTATTACGGTTTCGCCAAACAGTTTAGCTTCTTTAGCAGCTTTCTTTGCCCAAACGCCAGTTTGCAGGTAGGCGGCTTTCTTGTTCAGCAGGTTGGCCGGAACGTTCATGAAGCCAGTGCTGGCACCACCACCGAGGAAGAGGATTTCGTATTCGGCGGGTATGTTCAGCAGTTCGCGCCACAGTTGACGGGTCTCTTCCATGGTGCGTTCCCAACCAGGAGTACGATGGCTTATTTCGAGCAGACCGATACCGGTGTTGTCGAAGTCGCGGATGGCATTGATGGTGCTTTCAATTGCCTCTTTGGGCAGGACGCAAGGACCTGCGTTGAAGTTATAGGCTGTTTTCATTTGATGTTTTATTTTTATAAGTTATTGATTTGTAAAACATTTGTCGTGTTGCATTTTTAGGTGCAACGAGGCAAAGATAGCATTTTTTGGGTATGAAAAGTTTTTTTTTGCTTATCAACCGTGGTGTGTTGCCTAATCTCGAACTCCTAATGTTCCCCAATGGTGGGGGTGGGCAAGAGGGTGTCATGTAGGCATCAAATAGGGCAGTTCTTCAGTTGTTCTTCAGTCATCGACTGAAGAACAACTGAAGAACGACTGAAGAACGGCCTTACTTGATCCTTAGTTGATACCTACTTTGGCTTGACTTTTCGATGTCTTTTCCCCCTCGTCTGCAACCCTTGTGAGGCAGTAGGTGCATGGGGGTGAAGAGCGATAGGGGAGCATTGTGAGGCCTACAAACGAAAAAAATGTATCTTTGCACCCTCTTAAACCAATTTTACGAGTAGAAACTATGGCACCAACCGACGATAATACCCTCCTCACGGCGCAGGCTTTGGCCGGGGTGGAAAAGAGCGATATTTTGCCCGAAGCAACCCCTGTGACGCAAACGCTGCAGGTGGTTGATAGCATTAAGAGCACTATGGCCGATAGCCTGCACAATGCCACGTTGGCCGACATTGGGCAGATGCTTACAGGGCAGAATACGCTGCTGCACGACGGTTTGTCGGCATTGTTGAAGATGACGCTTGCATTTGTTCCCAAACTCATTGTGGCCATTCTGATTTTGTGGATTGGCATGAAGTTGGCCAAGATGTTGAAACGCGTCATTGTGCGAGCCCTTGACCGTCGCAATGCCGAGGCCTCGCTCAAGAGTTTCCTCTCGTCGCTGGTCGACCTGTTGCTTAAGGCCATGATTATCATAATGGCCATGGATGTGATTGGCATCAAGGCCACATCGTTCATTGCGCTGTTGGGTGCCATGGGTCTGGCCATAGGCATGGCTTTGCAAGGCACGTTGCAGAACTTTGCGGGCGGGGTGATTATCTTGCTGATGAAGCCGTTCCGAGTGGGCGACTATATAGAGTGTGGCAGCTACAAGGGCTATGTTAAAGAGATACGCATTTTCCATACCATGATGCGTCCGTTTAATGGTCGCAACATCATCATCCCCAATAGCGAGTTGGCCACAAAGAGCCTCATCAACCACACGAAAGAGCCTGTTATACGTCTCGACGTGGTGGCCTCGGTGGCCTATGGCACCGACATTGAGCAGGCCAAGAGCGTGCTGTGGCAGGTGGTGAAAGAGAGTAAGGAGGTGGTGTGGGATCCCAAAGAACCATCCATTGTGTTGAGCAATCTTGGCGATAGTTCGGTCGATTTGACCTTGTGGCTTTGGGTTAAGGTGGAGGACTATTGGACGCTTTGGAGCCACATCAGGGAGGATATATACAATGCCTTTAACCGCAGTGGCATCGAGATTCCTTTCCCTCAAGTTACTGTTCACACGCCGCAGCCTAAACCTTCCGTTGAAAACACAGAAAAATTGCCCGCCAAATCGTGAAACGCATTATTGTACTGCTAATGGTGCTCGGCCTTTGGGCTGGCACACGGGCGCAAGACAGCGCCCCACTGACCGATAGTGCCTTTGCTGCGCTGCTCACCTGCGGCGCGGGCGACGAGTTCTACACCGCGTTTGGCCACACGGCTATACGTGTGTGCGACTCGGCACAAGGCGTGGATGTGGTTTACAACTACGGCACTTTCGACTTCGACACGCCGCATTTCTATTGGCAGTTCACCCGTGGCAACCTCAACTACATGCTCAGTCGCGCGTCGTTTAACCGCTTCATGACCGAGTATGCCTACGAAGGTCGCGCCGTGTGGCAGCAAAAACTCAATCTGACATCGCAGGAGGTAAACAACCTGTATGTGATGCTCGAAACCAACTATTTGCCACAATACCGCTATTATCGCTACGACATCATAGCCGACAATTGTGCAACTCGTGTGCGCGACGTGATTCGTGCTGCCCTGGTGCATCGCGACACTGCCGGGGCGAGCCGCGATGTGGCACCGCTGACCTACCGTCGTCATTTGGCTAACGCCATGCGTGGCAACCTTGAGTGGTGGCGGCTGGGCACCGATGTGCTGTTGGGTGCAACCACCGACCGTCGCTGCTCGGCGGCGCAGAGCATGTTTCTGCCCGTCAACTTGATGCTTCAGGCCGAGGCCATGACTGTGGGCAACGGACAGCCGTTGACGGAAGAAACAGAGACGTTGCTTGAGGCCACACTTGCGCCTCCTGCGCGCAGCTTTCCTCCGCAGGTGGTGTTTGGTGCGCTGTTTGTGGTGGCAATGGTGCTCACAGCCATGCAGATAAAGCGTGATTGGAACCTGGATGTGGTTGATAGGGTGCTGTTTGTGTTGGCTGGCGTGGTGGGGCTGTTTCTCGTTTTTATGTGGGCATTCACGGCTCACACATGTACGCAGTTGAACTATAACATTCTTTGGGCTTCGCCGTTGTTGATACTCATAGCGCTGCGTATGCGCCGCAGCCCGATGTGGGCAGTGTGGTTGCAGGTGGCAATGATAATAGCAGCCATTGTGTTGACGCTGGTCAATGGATTGTCGGCTGCACTGGTGTGGCTGCAATTAACCCTGCTTGTAAGGGTTTTGTCTTTGCGCTTGCGCCGTAGCAACGAGCAGTAGGGGTGGCACAACCGTCAGAAACGGTGCCCGATGTTAAACATAAAACCGAGTTTTGAGGTGCGGTTCGACCACCCGACACGCAAATCGATCGGGCCGAAAAGGGTGTTGTAGCTGTATCCAACTTGGGCTCCCCATAGATTTGGCCCCGCAGCAAAGTCGCTCAGATAGTCGCTCTCGATGCCAGCTGCCACTTGTACACCCACATAATGATTGCGCAACAAACGGTAGCGTGTCTGCAATTGCATAGCAATAAAATTCTGGCCAATATATTCGAAGTGAGCAATTCCTGCAAAGGGCATCTGTTGCTCTACGTGGTTGCCAAACCATTCTCCACCAATGCAATTGCCATAAGCCAGTGGTGTCGACGCGTGAGGTAGTATGCGGCCGTAGAACATGGGTTGAAAGGTAAGCCGCTCGGCTGCCGAAATGTTTATGCGCCAGTGGGCACTGATTTCGGATAGGCCGAGTTCATCGTTGTAGGTAATTAGGTTGTTGGTCAGGTAGGCATACTCGACGTGTAGGCGTATGCCAGCTGTAGGAAAGTACCAATTGTCTTCGGTGTTGAGATTTACAGCCATGCGGTAGGCAAACATATCCATGTCTTCAACCTCGAAATTGGCGGCACGCGAGGAGAGTAGCGGACCGTAGAAGTTGAAGTGGTTGTATTGCACCTGCATTTTCACGTCGAGGTGTCGCAGACGTATGTTTAATGGAACTATGGCGGCTTGATGGCGACGATATTTTACGTTGAATGAGCGTTGCCCCTCGGTGTATATGTCGAGATTGTTGTCGATAAATGTGTATTCTACCGACGGACTGGTAGCCCAACGGGGAAAGACCGTTGCCTCGGTGTGAATGCGACGCAGATTGCCCAGCCTAAAGTGGGCACCCACTTCGAGTGGTAGGGTAGTGGGCAATGGCCATTTGATGGCTACTTGCAGTGCTCCAGTTTCTTCGCTGTCGAAATGCACGCCAGCAGCTATTATTGGTGTGCGACTGATGGGTAGAGGATGGTCGTCGTTGATGCGTGGGTGGACTGATTGGCGAGGCTTGGGCGTAACTTGTGCAAGGCTTGCTTTTATGGCCAAAAGTTCGTCGCGATGCTGAAGTGCTGCCTCGGCACCACGTTGTAAAAGTGTGTCGATTGCATTGTGGTAAAAGCTTGCTGCCGAATATCCCTCAACGTTGACGCGCATCACCACGTCGCTCATCTCTATGTTGTCAAGGTATTTGTTTTTGCAGTTGATGTCGATGATTTGTCCCAGCACAGCGGCAGCATTGGTCAAGTCGTCGGGTCCGAGGTCGTCTCCTTGCACAGTTACACCTATTATGATGTCGGCTCCCATGCTCTTGGCCAAGTCGGCAGGGTAGTTGTTTCGTAAGCCTCCGTCAACAAGCACACTGTCGCCAATGCGCACGGGGGTGAATACCCCTGGAATGGCCATGGACGAGCGCATGGCTTGAATGAGTCTACCAGAACGGAAGTCGACTTCGTTGTTGGTTACAAGGTCGGTGGCAACACATGCAAAACGTATTGGAAGACTGTCGAAACTCATTGAGTCAAGGTAGTCGGCACATAACTTGGTGAAAAGCTTGTTGAGATTGCGTCCGCGTATAAGACCTCCTTGCTGGTCGGGGTGTCGGCTCAAGCCTCGTATAATCATGTAGGTGTTTTGCTCTTCGCGCTGGCGAAGAAGCAGTTGAGCGGGGTCGGTGTGGTCGGATAGGAGTTCATCCCATGCTTGCGAAAGCACCAGCGAGTCGAGTTCATCACAGGTGTAGCCAATGCAGTAAAGCCCTCCAATAAGGCTGCCCATGCTGGTGCCACATATAATGTCTATGGGAATGCCAACTTGCTCAATAGCCCTCAATGCGCTGATGTGTGCCACGCCTTTTGCTCCGCCACCGCTCAACACAACTGCCACCGTCGGCCTATCGCTTTGGGCTATGGCTGTTTGAACCAGGGTAAGTGCAAACAAGAGATATACAAACTTCTTCATAATCAAGAAATTTTATCGATAATATCGCGCCGCAACCGCGCCCATTGCACGATGCTGCGTGTGGCTAAAAACAGCAAGAATGAGGTCCAGAGGATGCCATTCCAAATGGTGGGAGTATAGGTGTCGGGATGAAAAATCAGTTTTAGACCGAAGTAGGAACACACAAATACCAGACTGGCGGCGAGCATGGCGTGAAGCATGGTCGAAGAAGCTGTGGCTCCGATATAAACACCATCCATCAAAAATGCGCCGAAACCACATATAGGCACCGCCACAACCCACCACACATAACTTTTTGCATACGTGAGAAGTGCATTATCGTTTGTGAAAAGCCCCAATATCCATTGCCCACAAGAAGCATAAAGGGCAGAGAAAAGAATGGCAAAAATGGCACTCCACAGGGTAAGACGGCGCAGAGCGAGTCGTAGGTTATTGGCATGTCGTGCACCGATGTAGCGTCCCACAAGGCTTTCGCCAGCGTAGGCCAATCCGTCCATGATGTAACTAAACAGGGTGAAAAGTTGCATCAAAAGCGTGTTTATGGCCAACGTGTTACCTCCGATGTGTGCACCTGCTACGGGAAGGAAAGTGAATACCGCCGACAAACATACGGTGCGTAGAAAGATGTCGGCATTGACTTTGAAGAACTTTCCCATGGCTTTGAACTGAATGCTGTCGGCAATGATGTCTATCAAGGGCTGCTTTTCGGTGTTTCTTTTCTGTTGTTGCTTTATCTCTTTCACCGTTAAAACAATGCCTATTGCCAAACCACTATATTGGGCTATCACCGTTCCCAAAGCCACTCCAGCAATGTCCCAATGCCACACCAACACAAATGCCAACGAGCAAACAATGTTGACCACGTTGAGGGCAATTGAAATCCACATCGGTATGTGCGGTTTTTGTAGGCCAATGAACCAACCTTTGATGGCATAAAGCCCCAACGTGGCAGGAGCCGCCCAAATGCGAACAGCGAAGTAGGTAAGTGCAAGATGCAAAATAGTGGCGTCGGTGGCAAACAGGAGCGTGGCCCCGCGTGCAATTGGGTGTTGAAGAGAAATAAGAAGTGTAGCAGCGCAAAGGGCAATGAAAGAGGCTTGGATAAGTGTTTTTATGGCAACATCGAAACGTTTTGCACCGAAGGCTTGGGCTGTGAACCCCGAAGTCCCCATGCGCAAAAAACCAAAATTCCAATATATTAGATTGAATATTGATGTGCCTATGGCTATGGCTGCAATGTGCATTGACGAAAGATGCCCAACTATAGCAGTGTCGACCATACCCAACAGTGGCACAGATATATTGGCAATGACATTGGGCAGAGCCAAACGTCCGATGTGTTTATCCATAGCCCTGTTGGGCAGATGTTTTGTCATCTTTTATAGTTATCTACAGCAAAGGCAAAAATAGGAAGAAAACAGAACGTGGGCAAGGTCAAATTTTATCAGTACTTTTAGTGGCTTTTTTCTTTCAATTTTGCGAAAAAAAAAAAAGATAACTACCTTTGCAAAAGATAAAGTTGTGAAGATAATTATATAACACTCTGTGATAGGCTGGATTATATACATTCTACTTATGCTCACCGTGGTTCTTTTACCAGTGGGCATTGTGTGGATGATTGCTTCATCGGTGTTTAATAAACGTGACAGTTTGATACGCGAAGAGGCCGAAGCTCATAGGAAGATTCTCGAAAGTTCCTACGATCGTATTTGGAGTATAGTCAAGCAACGTGCCGAACTTACCGAAAGTGAACGACGTTCGTTTAATGGTATTTATCCCGAATTGATTGACCGCTATACCAACGATGAAGTGGTGCTTAATTGGATTTTTGACTGCAATATTGACTTTGATCCAGATGATTACGTGTCTCTAAAGGAGGACATAGAAGACGAGTGCAACCGTTTTTACATGCACCAAGAACGTA
This sequence comes from Bacteroidales bacterium, assembly GCA_017479385.1. Classification (GTDB taxonomy): domain Bacteria; phylum Bacteroidota; class Bacteroidia; order Bacteroidales; family P3; genus Colimorpha. Next base: position 47,715 of record JAFVCE010000015.1, read on the forward strand.
TGATGAAGGTCATCGAGAATCATCGTCAACTACTCACTACATGGCCTGGTAAGTGGTTTGTGAAGAACAAGCAGGCAATAAACTATACCCCAGTGGCGGTTGATCACAATCGCTGGAGCACAGGCCTCTGAATTTCGTCTATTTTACATTTCCATAATAACTGTCTTTGGATAGCGACAACATACTTGAAGTGCAGCACTTGAGCATTGGCTTCAAGGATGGTGATATTGTGAGGCAGGTGATTAACGATGTCTCTTTTTCATTGCGTAGAGGCGAAACCCTCGGCATTGTAGGCGAATCGGGCTCGGGCAAGTCGGTAACATCTATGTCGCTCATGCAGCTTTTGCCTCCCAATGCTGTGATTATTGACGGGAAAGCCCTGTTTGCACAGGATGAGAACGCCGAACCGATTGACCTGCTTCAAGCTTCGCATGCACAGATGCAGGACATACGTGGCAGGCGCATAGCCATGATTTTTCAAGAACCGATGACCTCGCTCAACCCTGTACACCGTTGCGGAAAACAGATTGACGAGACTCTTAAACGCCACACTTCTCTCGATGCAACCGCTCGCAAACAGCGCATTTTGTCGCTTTTTAGGGAAGTGATGTTGCCCGATCCAGAGCGTACCTATCGCAGTTTTCCTCACGAAATTAGTGGGGGACAAAAGCAGCGCGTGATGATTGCCATGGCTTTGGCTTGTAATCCAGACATTCTTATTGCCGATGAACCCACCACAGCCCTCGATGTTACGGTGCAGCGTGGCATAATAGACCTGTTACTTTCGTTGCAACGTCGCCGTCACATGGCCATCATTTTTGTAACCCATGACTTGGGTGTCGTCAGTCTTGTGGCGCACCGAGTGATGGTGATGTATAAAGGACAGGTGGTAGAAGAGGGCACCACCGAGCGGGTGTTGCACCATCCCACACAGCCTTACACACGCGGATTGTTGGCTTGCCGTCCGCCGTTAGATGCCCGCCCACAGCACCTCCCCACCGTGCAGGATATGCTTGAAGGACGTGAAATTGACACTTCGCTTCGCGCAACTTTTGTTCCACCGCAAGGCTCGATACCACTTCTGTCGGTCAACGGACTAAAGGTCGACTATGCAGTGAAACGCAATCTGTGGGGACACATCAGCCGAAAACTGACAGCTGTAGATGATGTGAGCTTTGATTTGTATGAGGGCGAAACTCTCGGGCTGGTTGGAGAATCGGGATGTGGAAAAACCAGCATCGGACGAGCTTTAATGGGGCTAATCAGTATGGCCGACGGTTCGGTGGCCTATCGTGGTAACAACATCAGCCAACTGTCGCGCCACGAGCGGCGCAATCTCTGCACAAAGATGCAGATAGTGTTTCAAGACCCCTATTCCTCGCTCAATCCTCGGCAAACCATCGGACAAGCCATTCTCGAACCCCTACGTGTGCATCGCGGTGGTAGCGAGGCAGCGTTGCGAGCACAGGTGATTGACATGATGCAGCAAGTGGGGCTTGAGCCCGAATGGTACAGCCGTTTCCCTCACGAGTTTTCGGGCGGACAAAGGCAGCGGGTGTGCATAGCGCGCGCTTTGGTGTTGAAACCCGAAATGGTGGTGTGCGACGAGTCGGTGTCGGCACTGGATGTGTCGGTTCAGGCGCAGGTGCTCAATCTGCTCAACGACCTCAAACAACGACACGGTTTTTCATGTCTTTTCATTACTCACGACCTCTCGGTGGTACGCTTTTTGGCCGATAGGGTGATGGTGATGCAACGGGGAAAGATAGAGGAAATGGCCGAGGCTGACAGCATTTTCAATCAACCACAGACATCCTACACCCAATCGTTGCTCGACGCAGTGCCTCGCATCGGATAGGCTGCGAGGACAATACCGTTGCTACAGGTACTTGCTTATATTGTCGAGCAACTCGGCGTTAAGCTTCTTTGCCATAAACTTGTGGTCGTGGTTGTTGATGAGAAACACCTGTGGCGTTACTGTTACGTCGTACACTTCGCGCCAGTCCACATTTGCCTCTCCACCGTTCAGATTTACCCATCGCCGATTGTTGATGTTGTTGTCGGCAATAAATTTTTTCCATTTCTTTACAGTAACCTCGTCGGGTTCGGTGAGCACGGTGTAGGCATATATGTCAAGACTATCGGCAATGCGGTCGAATACCTTATACAGAGCCGGTATTGCTTCGCGACAATGGCCGCATGTGGGGCTCCAAAACACCAGTAGGGTGAACTGACCGGGCATGTGATGCAGCGAACATGGGCGGTGCAAGGTGTCGAACATTATCAACTCTGGAGCCTCTTTGCCCACCAGCAGACGCTCCCATTTTGTGGCACGCTCCACCTGCTCGTCTATCACCGACGGCGACGACCAAAAAGCTTTCCCAGAGGCATAGTAGCGTTGCACCAGATGCACATACACCTCGTCGTAGACCATGACGTTGCTTTGCAAAAACTTCTCGGTCATGGTGTGAACCAGCCACTTATACACTTCTGGGGCTTTCTCCGAGCGGTCTATCATGGTGTCGAGCAACGGACATATCAGCGTGGGTGGCATACCCTTCATGTAGTGGTCAACATAGTCCATCACATGTTGATAAAACAGAGCCTTCGGGGTGCGTACAATCATGTTGTCGTCCAGTGGAATATTGTCAAAATAGTGAGCCATAAAGTAGTCGAAACGGGCGCGACTGTCGAGGGTGTCGCCTTGCTGGTTTGCAACAGGCACTTCTACGGGGCGTGTCGAGTTTATCATCTTTGCGGCCATGCTTTCGGGATGATTGTTAATCAGTGCCAGTTTTATGCTGTCGAGCCGTGCAAAAGCCTGTTCTTGATAAGCCGCAAAGGCCACCGAATCCAACTCGCTTTTTGCCTTGCGCAGGGCGGTATATATTGCCTCGTTGTCGTTGTGATAGGCAATAAACAACTCGTTCTGTCGCGACCCCTTCACCTTCATGTTACCTCGCCAGTCGCTCTCGGTGGTGTGGAATCGAAAGTTGATGGGCTCGTTATAATTCACAAACTCTACGTATCGGCCTTTGGGATTGGTGAAAAAGTACAGCCCCGGAAGCATTTCGCGCTTGCCTTCAAACACAAATCGCCCATGCCCATCGTTCACAGCTGTGTCGCACACGTAGGTGTCCTGTGCGTAATAGTAGCCCATGAGCATTATCGAGTCGTGATTATCGTCTATCTGTAGCACCACTTTATAGCCCCCTTTTGCAGCCATGGCGCATTGGCATGTCATCAACAAACAGAGTGTCAGTAGTTTCAGTCGCATGATATTGGTTGTTTTATTGGCAAAGATAATGAAAAAAAAGCTTTTCCAGTAGGACGTATGCCACACTTTCGGTTGAGCTTTTTTAACACTATCTTCTCCATTTACCCTCTCCTCGGGAGGGGCTGTTGCACTCTCAAGTACATATTTGCCATAGACCCACCCCTCTGTCCCCTCCCGAGGAGGGGAGGCTGTTGCACTCTCATGTACATGTTAGCCACAGACCCACCCCTCTGTCCCCTCCCGAGGAGGGGAGGCTGTTGCACTCTCAAGTACATGTTAGCCATAGACCCACCCCTTTGTCCCCTCCCGGGGAGGGGAGGTTTGTTGCACTCTCAAGTACATATTTGCCATAGCCCCACCCCTTTGTCCCCTCCCGAGGAGGGGAGGCTATCGCAACCTCAAATACATATTTGCCATAGACCCACCCCTCAGTCCCCTCCCAGGGAGGGGAGGCTGTTGCAATCTCTATCTCAAACTCTTCCCCTCCTGGGAGGGGTTAGGGGTGGGGCAACACATCAACAACACATCAATAATACGCCCTCAAATAGGCAACAAAACACCATCAAACAGGCATCAAGTAGGGATCAACTTCGGCATTTCTTCAGTATATGTTCAGTTGTTCTTCAGTCAACGACTGAAGAACAACTGAAGAACGGCCTTACTTGATACCTATTTGATGCGTATAATAATGGGAGGAGAAACGCGTTATTGTCGGCATGAATGAATGTTTGTCGGTGCGCCGCGGTGTGGCAGACGATGTTGAGCGTGTGCTACTTATGTTCGACCACTCTCGCCAACTGATGCGAGCGTCGGGCAACGACGGTCAGTGGGTGGGCTATCCAACGCGTCGAGATGTAGAGGACGATCTTGCCAGTGGCAGTCTGCATGTTGTGGAGTGCAATGGTAGGGCGGTGGGATGTTTCTCGCTTGTGGACGGAATCGACCCCAATTATGGCTTTATCGAGCATGGACGATGGTTGGATAGGCGGAGCAGTTACTTTACTATTCACCGTCTTGCTTGCAATGGTGAGGCCCGCGGTGTGGCTGCTGCAGCATTCGACTTTGCCAAAAGGCACTGTTCTTATCTGCGTGCCGATACTCATAGGTTGAATGTTGCGATGCTGCACATTCTTGAAAAAGAGGGTTTTGTGCGCTCGGGTATGGTTTATATGGCCGACGGTGGCGCGCGCGAGGCTTTTGAGTGGTGGCGTTTTGACGAAGTGAGGGCTGATTTGAGATCTTTTGTCGAAGACGAAATCATACCACTATACGATAGCTTTGATGTGGCTCATGGACGTGCCCATGCTCGGCGGGTGATGGCTCGGGCCATGTTGTTGGCCGTTACGATGGATGTCGACCCCGAAATGGTGTTTGTGGCTGCAGCTATGCACGATGTTGGCCTCGGTGTGGGACGCGCAGAGCATCACCTTGAGAGTGCCCGCATTATTCGTTCTGACAGGCGTTTGGCACGGTGGTTTAGCGAAAAGGAAATAGAGGTTATTGCTCAGGCTGCGGCCGACCATCGGGCATCGGCATCCGAACCTCCGCACACCATTTATGGCTGCATTGTGGCCGAAGCCGATCGCGACATTGAGCCCGAAACCATTGTGTGGCGCACGGTGAGATATGGCCTTGACCACTATCCCCACCTCGACCGTGAGCAGCACTGGCAACGTGCGCTGACGCATCTAAAGGAAAAGTATGGCCGTGGGGGCTACCTGCAGTTGTGGTTGCCCACGTCGCCCAATGCCGAGCCCCTTGACGAGTTGCGCCGTTTGATTGACGATGAGCATAGTTTGCGTCTTCTGTTTAACTCTTTCATGCCATGAACGTGTTGCTCGTAATCCTTGCAGCGTTGCTGCTTTTGGTGGGACTGGTGGGAGCAGTGGTGCCGGGCTTACCCGGACCGCCACTGTCGTGGCTGGGAATGTTGCTGTTGATGCTGGCTCCGAATGTGGAGATGCAGGTGCCACTGCTTATAGGTGCCGCTGTGGTGGCGGTGGTGGTAACGGTGATAGACTATGTGGTGCCATCAATAAGCACCAAACGTTTTGGCGGCACGAAGGCCGGTGTGTGGGGATGCAACGTGGGATTGGTGCTGTCGATTGTCGGCTTGCCCTTTGGCCCAGGCGGATTGATAGGCATGGTGTTTTGGCCTTTTGTTGGGGCTTTTGTGGGCGAGAAGATAGGCGGCGCTGAAGCCAAACACGCCCTGCGTGCTGCTATGGGGGCTTTCTTGGGCTTTTTATCGGGCACGATGATAAAGCTGGTCTACGGCCTTGTGTTGCTGGTGCTATGCATACGCCTGCTGCTGTAGTCTTTTTTAAGGTGAGATAAAAAAACAGATTATATATGACTCAAGAAGAGTTGTGGGAAAGAAAGTATAACGAGGTGATGGAATACATGACAACTCACCACCGCAATCCGTCGAAACATCGTGTAGAGGAACATCCGATGGTAAACTGGATGAAACATCAGCGCAAGATGTTGAATCAAGGCAAACTCAAGCCTGAACGGAAAGACAAGTTGATGGCTCTGCTTAATCAGGCCAACCTGCTGAAGCGGAAAAACCAGTGGGGCTCAGAAGAAGAGGCTCCCGAGCAGCATGACCTTGACGGGCTGCTGAACGGGTGCGTTTGAGTGGTGGTCTATATTTGCATAAGTGTGTGAACAGGTGCTATCTGCTCAAGGGCTTTTCTCCCATCAAGTGCCGCCAGCTCTGCAAGAAACACAAACTCGGCAATCTCGACCCTCATGCCATTGGGACTGTTGGCTTGTAGCGCCCGAGCCAAGTCGAGTGCAGTGCCTCCGGTGGCCAAAAAATCGTCAATCAACGATATGCGCACACATCCATCTTCGGCCTTCAAACGCTGCATGTCGCTGTGGCGGAAGAACAACTCGTCGCTGCCATATTCTTTCTTTATCTCCACCCTGCAAAGGTCGCCATCACTGTAGGGTATCTTGCCCCGTTTACGAACAGGAAGCAGGTGCCTTACGTGGGTTGACACGGTCAGCAATGGTGCGGTGAACAGAAAACCACGCGCCTCGATAGCTGTTGCGTTGGGGGCGGTGCATAGGCTGTCAATTTGGTTTATCACGGCTTTGAATGCCTCGTGGTCTGCAAGGAATGGCAGGACGTCGATGAAATCGATGCCAGGTTTGGGAAAATCGGGATAGTGGGCAATGATATTTTCAAACATGACTGGATGTGTTGTTTTGCTTTGTTTTTGTTGATTAGGCTGCCCATATAAGCAGTCCGACACATATCACGATGCCTGTCAACAGCAGGTCTATCAAGCAATAACCCATAATGTCTTTGGCGTTGAGACGCGCAATGGCCAAGGCAGGAAGTGCCCAGAAAGGCTGGATAAGGTTGGTCCATGCGTCGCCACAGGCAATGGCAGTGCCTGTCAGGGCTGGGTCAACACCAAGATTTGCTCCGGCCGTAAACATGATGGGCGCTTGAATTGCCCAGTGTCCGCCACCAGAAGGCACGAAAAGATTGAGAATAGCGGCGCATAGGAATGTGAGTAGAGGGTAGGTGAGGGGGGTACTTATGTCAATGCAGGCATTGCTGAGCACCGTACCTAAACTTACGCCCGATGCACCGATGCCTGTTATTATGCCCATAATGCCGGCGTAGAATGGGAACTGAAGAATGATGCCAGAAGCACCCGATGCCGCTTTTGAAAAGGCTTTCACATAGGCCAACGGTGTGCGGTGCAACAGCAAGCCGATGGTTAGGAATAGCAGTATGACCGAGCCCAGATCGAAGTTGCCTCCACGAAATCCGAGGATGACAACCAAGTAGGCCAGTCCCATCAGCGCTATGAGCCACGACAGAATGGGGCTATGCTCGGCTCGTTGGGCAGGAGTGGGGTTGGTAGGACGCGAAATGGGTTGAGCCTCGTCGTCAAGCAATGACGGATCTACAGTTACCACGTCGTGGCGTGGATGCATCAGTGTGTTTGCAATGGTGATGACCACAATGACCAAGAGTACCATGACGAGGTTGTGAGGATCGAGCAAAGTTCGACTGATAGGTATGGGCGAAGTCAATGCACCATTGGTGGCTTTGGATAGAGCCTCGCCGGGTGTGGCCATGGTGAGCGGTATGGAACCAGAAAGACCAGCGTGCCAAACCACAAAACCGCTGTATGCCGAGGCTATGAGCAACCGGTAGTCGACCCCTTTCAACTGCCTGGCCAACTCTTTTGCAAACACCACTCCCACAATCAGTCCAAAACCCCAGTTTAGCCAACAGGCCAACGACGACACCACGGTAACCAGGGCAATGGCGGCCGCAGGGGTCTTGGGTAGGCGTGCAAGTGCAGTGATGCCACTGCGCACAGCTGGTGCTGCGGCTAAGGCAGAGCCACACACCAACACCAGCGACATCTGCATGGCAAAGGCAAGGAGGTTCCAAACGCCACCTCCCCAATGGTCAATTACCTCAAGTGGGGTCTGACTGCATACAATCATGGCTATCAGAGCAGCCACAAAAGTGAGTACGATGGCAAAGATAAATGGTTCGGGCAGCCACCGTTGTACCAGTTTTACGCAGAACTTAATCATTGTCGAAGCCTAATAGAAGTCGTATTTTTGTCGGTATGTCTGTGTTGTTCATAATGCCAGAAAAGTGGAATGCGCCAGGTCCGAAAGCGAAAACTGGCACCATCACGCCCGTGTGGTTACCCCAAAGAAAGTGCACATCGTTGCCACCATTGGCAATATCGCCGTTGGGAAGTGTAACACCGCCCGTTTCGTGGTCGGCAGTAACCACCACGAGGGTTTGGCCATCGTTGGCAGCAAAGTCGAGCACGGCATTAAGCATCTGCTCAAAATCTGCCATTTCGGCACGCAAATAAGCACTATCGTTGTTGTGACAAGCCCAGTCAATCTGTGAGCCCTCTATCATCATGGCAAACCCTTTGGGGTTGCGATTGAGCATTGTTAAGGCTTTTTGTGCACCCACCGTGAGTACGTTGCCTCGCGCAGGGGCCGTCAGTGGGTCGCCTTCATAGAGCAAAGCCACCATCTTATCCCCGTCAAAATTTTGCATACTATCAAGGGTGTAGACCACCTTATATCCGCGTTTGGTTAGCGTGTCGAGTGGTGAAAGCCCGTCTTTACGGTTCTCTGTTAGGAAATTCATACGTCCTCCACCAATCATTACGCTGTGGTTGCACTGCGATAATTGTAGACTTAAAGTGTCGAACATACGACGATAGGGCACATGCCCGTAGGTCGATGCTGGTGTTGCGTCAAGTACACTGCTGGTTACAACAAAGCCTGTTTGCATCCCCACGCTAACAGCATCATCAAAAATGGTGGGGTAGCGGCTGCTATCGGAAGCCCAATTTACATGGTTGTTCTCCACTTTATGCCCAGTGGTCAGTGCCGTGCCACCAGCCGACGAGTCGGTACGGTACTTGTTAAGAGAATACGTTCGCGAAAAACCACTGTAGGGGAAGCGTAGAAATGCCGAATTGTCTTCTTTTTGTGCTACCACCGAACTGTAAACTTGTGCCACGCCCATACCGTCACCAATAATCAATATTACGTTCTTGGGCATATTCTCCTCGCTTTTTGCTATGGAGTCTTCGGCTTCAAGATATTCTACAAGTTCTTCTATGTCGTAACTCAACTCAAGCAAGTCGGCGCAGCTGGTAAGCATTAACGAGGTCGCAAATAGGACACTTATCAGAATCTTCTTCATGTTTCTATAGTTTTCTTTTTTTCAGTTCGTTTAACAATAAAGATACTTCCTTCCCACAATATCCATATAGGCAATGCTACAAGCATGAGTGTAAAGGGGTCGCCGGTAGGAGTAATTACGGCCGAAACAATTAGGATGACCACTATTGCATGACGACGATAGCGAGTCATGAACGACGATTTTAGCACACCTATACGTGCCAGAAGCCAGCAAAATACGGGCAATTCAAATGCTATGCCCATAATGAGGCTCATGATGAAAAGGAGATTGATGTAGGAAGTGAGTGCGATGCGGTTTTCAATGTCGGGACTAACTCTGTAGTAGAACAGGAAATCTACCGTTACAGGGAAGATGAGAAAGTAGTTTATTGCCGCCCCAGCCACGAACAACAGGTATGATGTTGCCATGGCACCAGCGGCTATGCGCCTTTCAATGTTGTAAAGCCCGGGCGAGATGAATGCAAATATCTGGTACAGTGCAAAGGGCATGGCTAATAGCAATCCAGCCAATGCTGCCACCTTTATATGGGTTAGAAACTGCTGAGCTATGTCGATGTTTATAATTTGCATCGCAGCAGGTTTAGGATAAAGCACCGCTTGAAACAGCATGTCTTTGAAAAAGAAGCATGCCACGGTGGCTAAAGCATAGACCACCAGTGTGTGCAAAATGCAGGCTCGCAGTTCTTCCAGATGTTCCCAGAAGGTCAACGGCAGTGTGGTTATTCGTCTTTTTTCTCGGTTTTGTTTGGCTCTTCGTCTTTGCCGTTCATGCCATCTTTGAAGCTTTTAATGCCTTTTCCCATACCGTGCATCAGTTCGGGTATCTTTTTCCCACCGAACAGTAGCAGCAATGCAAGCACGATGATGCCAATTTCCCACGGACTAATGTTGAGTAATGTCATAACAATGAATCTTTAAGGTGGTTGGTATATTTTTCTATTATCTGCATTTTTTGCGGAATATCTATGTTTTGAGGGCAGTGCAATTTACACTCTCCGCAGGCTATGCAGTGGTCGGCCTGGCGCATGCGAGACACGCTCTTATCGTACGACTGCAAGTATGCTTTGCGTGCGCGTCGGAATTCGCGCTGTTCTACCGAACCCTCGCTCACAACGTTCCCCTCGTTTATACTCTTGTTGTAGTGGGCAAACACCGATGGTATGTCTATCCCGAAAGGGCATGGCATGCAATACTGGCATGCTGTGCAAGGCACTGATGGATAATGGGCTATTTCATCGGCCACACGCTCAAGCAGCGATAGTTCGGCATCGGTCAGTGGCTTTAATGGCGAGTGGGTGTGGATATTGTCTTGCAGGTGCTCCATATAGGTCATTCCACTCAACGAAGTTAGCACCAATGGTTTCGATCCACAATAGCGAAATGCCCATGATGCGAGACTGCTTTGTGGGCTTTGTGTTTTCAAAAGTTCGGTGGTGTGAGGGTTGAGCGAGGCCAATCTTCCGCCCAGTAGGGGCTCCATTATGATGGCTGGTATGTTGCGTTGTTCCAGCTCCCCATACAGGTAGTCGGCGTTGACGTTGTTGGGGTTTATCTCATGTGCAAAGTGCCAGTCAACATAGTTCATCTGTATTTGAACAAAGTCCCAATGCACTTTGTCGTGAAGTTGCATCAAGAGGTCGTATTCTTCCTGTACACCGTGGAACGAAAAGCCGAGGTTGCGTATACGGCCTTCGGCACGTTCGTTGATCAAAAAGTCGAGCATGCCGTTGTCAACAAATCTGTTCTTAAAGCCATTGGGAGTTCCGACGTTGTGCAACAGGTAGTAGTCAAAATAGTCTACCTGTAGGTTACGCATCGATTGGTGATACATGTTCACGCTTGCGTCATAGGTGAATGTCTTGAAGTTAGACATTTTTGTGGCAATGAGGTAGTCGGTTCTGGGATGACGGCTTAAGGCTTTGCCAGTAACGGTCTCCGATTCGCCTCGACAATACACGGGCGACGTGTCAAAATAGTTCACGCCGTGGCTTATGGCGTAGTCTACCATTTCGTTGACAATCTCTTGGTCAATTGGTGCATTGGGGTTTTCGCGAGCACTGCCACCACCCTCTACCGGCAGACGCATCATGCCGTAGCCCAACAGCGACACTTGTTGTCCGTGGCTGTCGGTGCGCATGGTCATCTTTCCTTCGGGCTCCGATGTGGGATTGCTGGTCGCATTTGAGGGGGCGTTTGTTGGCCTACATCCCACCGCCAGCGCCGCACCGACTGCCGTGGCAGCTGTCATTCCTTTCAAAAAATCACGTCGTTTCATTGAGTGAGTGTTGTGTGATGAATGGACTTGCAAGTGTACACGCTATCTATCTTTCGGTGTGGACGCGCCGTCCCTCGACATAAATTGCAGTCATCGGACGTGCCGGGCAATAGTATTCGCAAGCTCCGCATCCAATGCACATGCTCTCATCGACGGCGGGTAAGCGGCGACCTGTTGTGGCATCGTCGACCATTGTTATGGCTTGAGACGGACAATGACGGGCGCATGCACCGCAGTCTATACCCTTTGCCGACACACAATTATCGTGCAACGTAACGGCAAATCCTATGCTTATGGCTGTTTTCTCCTCTTTGCTCACAGGCTGTATGGCACCAGTTGGGCACACCTGGCTGCAGCGGTTGCATGCTGTGCGGCAATAGCCCTGGCTGTACGACAGTTGTGGCTGCATAAAGTTGGCAAGGTCGGTTGAAGGTTGCAACACATGTTCGGGACATTGGCTGACGCACAACTGGCAACCTGTGCAGCGCGACGAGAAGTTTTTCAAGCTTTGCGCTCCGAAAGGCTTCAGTGGGTTGGCTCGTTGAGGGATGCTTTTTGCTGTTAGCACGGCCAAACCACCGTCGAATTTCTGCTCCTGTGCTTGCATTGCCATGGTGGCAGAAAGGGCAGCACTGGTGGCAATAAAGCGTCGTCGACTGCCATCGGGTTCAACCTCTTTGGGGCTTTTATGTCTGCGACCAAATGCTATTGCACCTGTCGGACACTGGTCGAGACAGTCAAAGCAGTCAACGCATCGCGAGGTGTCGACCCTCTTTTTGTCAATGTCAATGCACATGGCTTTGCACGCATGTTCGCATTTGCGGCAACTTACGCACTTCTCACCGTCGATGCCAATGCCTGTTACCGAGTGTCTGCTCAACGTGCCCAACAGCGTCCCCACCGGACAAATGGTGTTGCACCACAGGCGTCCGCCCAGCAATGCGCTGACAAATATCACCGTGGCCGACACCACCGCCACCCACATTATTGTGCCCCCCGACACTATCCCTCTAATTATGCGTCCATAGGTGCTGTAGGGGGCTATGAGTAGGGCAAGGCCGTTCATGCCCGTGAGCATCAGCACAACGAATGCCAGCAGCACCACATAGCGCAGCCAGCGCAACTCTTTGTGGTACGAAAAACGGTGGCGAGACCCTATATGAAACATCTTCTTGGCAGTTGTGCCAATCCACGTAAACACATCTTGTGCAATGCCCAGTGGGCATATCACCGAGCAATATATGCGTCCCACCAGCAGGCACATCAGAATTACCGCACCAGCCATGACGAAGTTGCCTGCCAGTAGGGCAGGCAATAGTTGCACTTTGGGTATCCATGCAGCCCCGTGGAGCATCGTGCCACTGTTGTCAAGCAGTAGGGCGGTGACACTCAAGAGCATCGCCGCAGCCACCACCATCCTTATCACCTTGGGGACAGTGCGTTTTGTTGCTTTCATTTTGATTTGAGCATTGTGTAGACAGCCAAACCTGCTACCGATTTTATGCCAGTCTTTTTGGTGATGTTTTTGCGGTGGGTGTTGACAGTGTTGACGGCAATGTTGAGTTTGGCGGCAATCTCCTTGCTGCTCAATCCCTGTGCCACCAGTTTCAACACATCATGTTCGCGGTCGCTCAAGTCGTAGTCTTCGTTGGGCGACAGCAACACCTCTTCAACCACAGTGTGCCGCTCCAAGTCGCGCGTGAGTTGCAAAATGTCAAACACCATCTGTGTCAGTTCGTCCGACAAATGCTCGCCGGGGATGTACTTGTAGATGATTTTGGTAAGGTCTGACAGTTTGTCCTTTATGTCGTCGTGGCCTTTCGACAAGAAATGCTCTATCGTCGAACGGCTCACCGAGTGGTTTTTATCCATCTCGTGCAACATGGCCTTCAGTTTACGCTCCTCGCGGTTCACGTGGTTTTGCACCTCAAGGTAGTAGTCGGCAAAATATTTGCGCAACACGTTGCCAGTGGTTTTCTCTATCGAGGCCGTCATTTGCTCCAAAAAACGCTGCATGTGGGGCAGACGCTCGTTGATGTAGTAATGGTGCGAGGCTTGTAGGTGCTTCACCACCAGTCGGTTATCAATCTGCGACAGCTCATCGTTGTCAGGCCTATAGTCGTCAAAACTGTATATATTGCACACCATGAGGAAGAAGTTGATGTCGATGCCGTGGTCTCGACACACCTCTTTTACGGTGGAATCGCCAAAGCCCATGGGTATGCCAAAACGGGGCAGAAGCAGAATTAAATCGTAGTTGGCGGCTATCATATCGGCCATTTTCATTCGGCCGGAGAAATAACTATTGCGTATGGTATTCAGCATAATGCAACATTATTTGTGTATATAAATATGCTCGCAAATATACGCTTTTTTTCGAGGAATTGGCAGTAAAAAAGTTTGTTTATTACAACAAGGGAGCACATAGGCATCATGTAGGTGTCAAGTAGGGCTGTTCTTCAGTCGTTCTTCAGTCACTGACTGAAGAACGACTGAAGAACAGCCCTACTTGACACCTATTTGTGGCGTTCGAGTCCTCACGGAGTTGCTTTCATCTATTGCTTATTTTCTTACCTTTGCAGCATGAAACGTTACGTATTCTTGTTTGCTGTTTTAGCCTTGTTGTGCCCGCAAGTGGTTGTAGGCCAGTTGCAAACCACCATCACGACACCCGACGGAAACACCCTATGGTTTCGCGCCACTGCCGAAGGCGCAGTGGTAACGCATGCAATCGTCAGTTGGCCCTACTATGCTGCAGGCCAACGGCCTTGTGGGGCGGTTACATTGCCCGACAGTGTGGCTTTTGGGGATCGAGTGTTGCCAGTTGTTGAGGTTGGCCGAAATGCCTTCTACAACTGCGACAGCCTTTCGTCGATTGCACTCGGACGGCATGTTAAACGCATTGCCACACAGGCCTTTAATGGCTGTGTGGCGTTGAAAAACGTCTCGTTGCCCGACTCGTTGCACGCCATTGGCGAGGGGGCATTTGCTTATTGCCGCAGCTTGAGCGAGTTGAATGTGCCCTCGACGGTCGATTCTGTTGGCATGTCGGCCTTCTCCATGTGCACAGGCTTGCGCCGTGTCAACCTTCCCACGAGTGGCGCTGCTCACATCGACGGCACGGCTTTCCACGGTTGCTCGGTGCTTGAACGAGAGGATAAAGAACAGTAAGAAAGATTGCGGCAAAAGACAGTTGAAAACTGGCCGAGAGATTGCCTTCAGAAGATGATTTGAGAAAAGTGTGATTTTACAACGGGTTGATAATCAGTTGCTAATTGGCTGTTGTGTAAAAAAGTTACATCGGTTAGAAAAAAAAATGTAATATTGCATTTTGGAATATAGGTCTATCGTATGCACTACAAAAGAACGAATTGGAAACAGGCGCTTGTGATGGCGGTGGCCATGCTGGGTGCTTTCACTGGTAAGGCGCAGGATATAGGCTTTTCTCAGTTCTACGCCAATCCGCTCTATCTCAACCCTGCATTCGCAGGCTCGGTGGTGGCTCCGCGCATATCGTTGAGTTACCGTGGTCAGTGGCCAGGACTGGTCAGTGCCTATACCACCGTTTCGGCCTCGTACGATCAGTATTTCAACGACTTGCATGGCGGTTTGGGCTTCCTTTTGGTGACCGACCGTCAGGGCGACCACGGGGCACTGTCCACCACCTCTATCGGGGCAATGTACTCGTTTCGTTTCCAAGTAGCACGCGACATATATGTCAACGCAGCCCTGCAAGCCACGCTTGTCAACAACAACCTCAACTGGAGCGAATACCTGCGCTTCCCAGACCAGATTGACGATCAGTTGGGTTTCTCGTTTGCAACAGGTGCCACGCCGCCCGATAAGACCAGTAAATGGAGTCTCGACTTCAATGCTGGTGCGTTGGTTTTCAGCTCGAAGTGGTATGCTGGTATAGCAGCCGCCCACCTCACCCAGCCCAATCAGGCTTTCTATAGCGAAGACCGTGTGGCTATGAAATTCACCGTTCATGGGGGTGGTTTGATCAACGTGTCGGAAGAACGTCGCCGTCAGTCGGCGCTCGGGTTGGGCACGCCCATCATCTCGCCCAATGCGGTCTATCAATACCAAGGTGGGCAACATTACTTCAACTATGGTGTTTATCTTGACTGGATGCCATTCTTGGTAGGTGTGTGGTTCCGTAACGGCATAGAGAACCCCGACGCATTTATCTTTATGGCAGGTGTGCAGCAAGACTATTTCAAAGTGGGCTACAGCTACGACGTAACCGTGTCGCAGTTGGCCAACAACACTGGTGGTGCCCATGAGCTCACGGTGGGTTTGTTGCTGCCAGTGCCCGAGCATAAAAAGAAGATAAAGGCCATACGTTGCCCCTCGTTCTAAAGTGAAATAAAAAAGTTGTGCGACAGTGAAACAAAAAAACGCTGTCGTCCGTTATAGAAATAAAACAACCGACAAATACAGCCTATGAAATTGTTCAGAATGACATGTCTTGTGTTGACGGCCGGACTTTTGCTGACCTCGTGCTTTGGCAAAAGCAAGAAGTCGTCGACCACGGGTTGGAATCTTAACGACCCCAAGTGGGGCGGTTATGAAGTGTCCGACGCCACCGAGCAGGCCACTGCCCCAGGATTGGTGTTTATTGAAGGTGGTTCGTTCGTCATGGGACACGTCTCGGAAGACCCTCGCTACAGCTGGGATAACGTGGCCCACACCGTTACGGTGTCGTCGTTCTATATGGACGAAACCGAGGTGAGCAACGAAGCCTACGGCGAGTTCGTCTACTGGATGCGTCGCGCCTACAACGACGAGTATCCTGAGAAAGTGCGCGCCATATACCCCGACACTGCCGCATGGCGCGACAAGTTGGCTTGGCGTGAGAGTTTTGTCGACTACTATTTCCAAAGCCCCAACTATAAGGACTATCCAGTTGTTGGTGTGTCGTGGGAACAGGCTCAAGCTTTCTGCACTTGGCGTACCGACCGCGTGAACGAAAAAGTGCTCATCGACCGCGGTGTAATCAATAACGAGCAGGAAAACTTGGGTACGGGTGCTTTCCAAACCGACGTCTACTTGGCTGGTTTGTTTGAAGGCGAGGTGCGCAACAATTTGCCCGACCTCAATCCGTCAGCAGGTGGCGAACCGCGTAATGTGCGCAAGGCCGATGGTATACTCTATCCCTACTACCGTCTACCCACCGAGGCTGAATGGGAGTTTGCCGCACTTGGCCATATCGGAAACACCTACGACGAGCGCGTAACAGAGCATAAGACCTACCCCTGGGCTGGTCAAAGTCTACGTTCGGCCAACAAGAAATACTACGGTCAGTTCCTTGCCAACTTCAAGCGCACTCGTGGCGATGCTATGGGCGTGGCTGGCAATCTTAACGATGGTTGGGACTACACCTGCCCCGTGAAGTGGTACTTCCCCAACGACTATGGCCTGTACAACATGGCTGGCAACGTCAGCGAATGGTGCATGGATGTATATCGTAAGACGGTTAGCCCAGTGGGTGCCGACGATCTTGATCCTTTCCGCGGAAATATCTATCGCACTGCCGTTCGCGATGAAGACGACGCCGTGCAACTTGGCGACGATGGAATGGTGGTGTATAAGGATGTCGACTTTGACGCCAACCGCCGCAACTACCGCCAAGCCAACAACGTTAACTATCTTGATGGCGATCGTGCTTCGAATCTTGAAAACTGGCGCGATGAAAACATAGAGGGTGAAGACGAAGAGGATGGCACTGGCTCAGACGGTGAGGACGAAGATGAGGACAACGGCACACAGATGTCGGACGATGATATGTACACCAATAATATGTATCGTCGCACAAGTACCGATAAAGACAGCCCCACTTCATCGCTCGTTAACAATAAGGTGCGTGTTGTGAAAGGTGGCAGCTGGAAAGACCGCGCCTACTACTTGCAGTCGGGTACCCGCCGCTATTACGACCAAGACAAGTCAACTTCGTGGATCGGCTTCCGTTGTGCAATGGATCGTCTTGGCTCTCGCACAAAATAAAATCTCTGTCGGTGCGCTGCTGCGTAACGCAATGAGTTGAACATAAAAAGGAATTAGTGGTCAGACAGACTCCTAATTCCTTTTGTCTTGTTGCAGAATGATACATCTTACCCAACATAAAAACTTGGCAGTGAAGTCTGTGTGGCGTGCTGTTGCTGTGCTATACCTGTGCTTAACAGGTGGCTATGCTTGCGCTCAGAAGATGATAGAGTATACTGCTGGCACTGGCTCAAGGTATCCCGATCGCGCCAATGTGTGGGTGCTGTATAATGGGGTTAAGGCTTCGCATGAAGGTATGACACTTGATGCCGACTCGGCTCACTATAACACTTTGGAGAATAGCTTTACTGCATTTGGCGACATTGTGATACGACTAACGGACACAACTACCATTTGGGGCGATAGTTTGTACTATGATGGAAATGCACGCGTGGTTGATATTTGGGCTGATACAGTGGTGCTTGTTGATGGTGAAACCACGTTAAAGTCTAATCATTTGACATATAATCGCAACACTTCTACGGCCTACTATAACCTGTGGGGACATGGCACAAGCAGCGATCGCGTACTTGATAGTAAACAAGGTTTCTACAACTCGGCACTGAAAGAGTTTTATATCTATGGCGACGTGGTGTTGAGCGACTCGTCGGCTACGCTGTTGACCGATACGTTGACCTACAACACCATCAGTAGAATTGCACATTTTGAAAGTCCTACGCATATTTATAGCGATTCGTCGGTGATATATAGTGAGCTCGGCGACTACAATACGACATCTCGTTTTGCCATATCGTATAGGGGTTCGCACGTAGATAATCAGAAGAAATCAATAGATAGCGACACCCTTTATTATGATGCTATACAAGAGTATGGCAAAGCGTTCGGTCATGTAAACATAATAGATTCGACCAACGATTTGCACTGTACGGGACGTTATGGCGAGACCAATCAAAGTTTGCACTACTCGTTTGTTACCGACAGCGCGCATGTGTTGTTTATTGACAATGGAGACTCGCTTTTCCTTCATGCCGACACAATCTATATAACCACCGACAGTTCTAACCACATGCAGGCTGTTCGTGCCAATTATAAAGTGAAACTCTACCGACGAGACGTTCAGGCTATGGGCGATTCGGCTTTTTATTCGGCTTCGGATTCGGTGATAACCCTCTTCGGCTCGCCGTTTTTGTGGTATGACCATTATCAATGTTCGGCCGATACAATATCTTTGTTTATAGACTCGGCTGGCGTAAAGCATGCCTATCTTCGTAACGATTGCTTTGCAATAGAGCAGGTTGATCGCGACCGTTTCAATCAGTTGAAAGGCAAACGGGGACGAGTGTATTTTGAAAATGGCGAGCCAAAATATGTTGACATATTGGGTAATGCGCAGATGGTTTACTACATAACCGAGACCAATGCCGAACGTCGTCCCGAGTTGGTAGGTGTCAATGTCGGTGTGGGTACTGACATGCGCATTTACTTTGACAATAATAGAGCGCCCGCACGTGTGGTGACATACGATAAAGCTGATATGCAAACCTATCCTGTAGAAGCTCTGCCCGACGACCAAAAACAACTGAACGGCTATAACTGGGCGCCACAAAAACGCCCACGTTCGCCACAGGATGTCTTTGTGTGGTGACAAAATGTCATACTTTCTGACTATGGCAAGCTTTTTGCTCGTATAATAACAAACATTGCACTATGAAAGAAGACGTAGAAAAGAATAAGGAAACAATAGAAAACGATGAACCTGTCGTTGAGAACGACACCGTCGAGGAACAACCATCGGCCGAGGAAACTATTCAGCAACTTGGTGAAAAACTGGAGGCTATAGACGACAAGTATAAACGCTTATACGCCGAATATGAAAACTATCGCAAACGTACCAATTTAGAAAAGGCCGACTTGTTGATAAATGGCAGTCGAGAGACAATAAAGTCAATTCTGCCAATAATAGACGACATGGAACGCGCCCTTAACGCAATGAGCGATGATGAGGGTGTCAGGCTGATATATAACAAATTGGTAAAGATATTGCAGCAAAAGGGATTGAAGGAGATGGAGGTGATGGGAGAACGCTTTGATGAGAATCTTCATGAGGCTGTTACCAGGATTCCCGCCACCGATGAAGAGCAGAAAGGTGTGGTGATAGATGTAGTGGAAAAAGGCTACTTCCTTAATGACAAAGTGTTAAGGTATGCCAAGGTGGTGGTGGCATGTTAGTATAGAAAGGAGAAAGGATGGAAAAACGCGATTATTATGAGGTTCTTGGAGTGAGCAAAAATGCCACACCAGAGGAACTAAAGTCGGCTTATAGGAAGCTTGCACTGAAATATCATCCTGATCGCAATCCAGGAGATAAGGATGCAGAAGAAAAGTTCAAAGAGGCAGCCGAGGCATACGATGTGTTGAGCAACCCCGAAAAGAAGTCTCGCTATGACCAATTCGGTATGGATGGTATGAATGGGTCGTATGCACAGGGTGGCATGAATATGAATGATATATTCTCTCAGTTCGGCGACCTGTTTGGCGACCTATTTGGAGGCGGTGGTTTTGGAGGGTTCAATGGTGGATTTAGAACGGGTGGACGACGTGTGCAACGTGGAAGTAATCTGCGAATTAAGGTGAAACTGACCCTTGAAGAAATTGAGCATGGTTGTGAGAAAAAGATAAAAGTGAACAAGTATGTACCGTGCAAGACATGTGGAGGGTCGGGAGCTAAAAATAATGCATACGAAACATGTCAGCACTGTCATGGCACGGGTGTAGTGACTGAAGTGAAGAGAACAATCCTCGGACAGATGCAAACCCAGACGGCTTGCCCCAATTGTGGTGGAGAAGGAAGGATAATAAAGGATAAGTGCCACGATTGCCACGGAGACGGAATTGTAAAGAGCGAAGAAGTTATCACGATAAACATACCTGCTGGTGTGCAAGATGGTATGCAGTTGTCTATGCACGGACAGGGCAATGCTGCAGCGAGAGGTGGAGTTGCGGGCGACCTAATTGTTGTTATCGAGGAACTACCACACGACCTTTTTGAGAGACAAGAGGCAAATATATACTACAATGCTTTTGTGACGTTCAGTGAAGCAGCACTTGGAGCCTCGATAGAAATACCTACGTTGACGGGTAAGGTAAAGGTGAAGATAGAACCCGGTACGCCATCTGGTAGGGTGCTACGCATTAGAGGCAAAGGATTGCCAGTGCTTAATGGCTATGGCAGGGGCGACTTGTTGGTTAGTGTCAACGTGTGGGTCCCCAAAGTTTTGAGCAAGGAAGAAAAGAAGATGCTTGAAGATTTGAAGAACCATGACAATTTCAAGCCTAATCCTACCAAGCAAGAACGTGGTTTCTTTGATAAAATGCGTGAAATATTCAACTGATGACTGAAGCGTTCCTTCAGTATGTTTGGCGCTACCAACTTTATGATAAGCCCGTGTATACTGTTGATGGGCGGTTTATTAGGGTGGTGTCGTGTGGGACGCTGAATCGCGATGCTGGACCCGATTTTCAGAATGCGCATTTGGTCATTGACAACGTTGAATGGATAGGTAATGTAGAGATACATGTAAAGAGTAGCGATTGGATAGCCCATGGACATTCTTCAGATTGTGGTTACAACAACGTTGTGCTGCATGTGGTCTATGACGACGATGCCCAAGTGAGGCTTGAAAATGGGCAAATGCCGCTCACGTTGTGCTTGCAAAAATACCTTTCGCAGGCTCTTATAGACAAATATTCACGTATAACATCGGTTACAGAAGGGGAGCAGCAGTGCATAAGCGAGGTGCAACTGCTGCCCCCTTTTATGCTTAACTCCTTTTTCGAGCGGTTGCTTGTGGAGCGAGTCGAGGAAAAAGCGACAACCGTTAGACGGTTACTTGACGAAAGTAGGGGTGGCTGGGAGCAGACGTGCTATTTGCTTATGGCACACTATTTCGGAGGAAGAGTGAATGCTTTGCCGTTTGAACTTTTGGCCAAATCAGTAGACATGCGACTGCTTGCAAGGTGGAAAGACAACCCCACTCGTGTTGAGGCTTTGCTTATGGGGCAAGCAGGCTTGCTTGACGGCTACTTTACAGACGACTATCCTCGGGCTTTGCAGGCCGACTATGAGGCTTTGCGACAAGCCCTTGGCCTTAAACCAATAGATGGATACCTATGGAAATTTTATTGTTTACGTCCATCTTCTTTCCCCACAATTAGAATTAGTCAGTTTGCACATTTGGTGTGTGAAGTTAGTGGGCTGTTTTCAAAAATGTTGCAAACAGTTGATGTTGACCATCTTCTTCAATTCTTTAATCAGACGGCTTCTAATTATTGGGATAACCATTACCAGTTTGACAAGCCAAACACGCGACATTTCAAAAAACACATCGGCGATATGCAGGCTGTGTCGATTATCATAAATGCTTGGGTTCCACTACTTTTTGTTTATGGTCAAACCATTGGTAAGCAGCAGTATAAAGAGCAGGCAATAGAACTGCTAAACCAACTCAAACCCGAAGCCAATCGCATCACTCGCAAGTGGAGTCGTGGAGGCCTTGAGTGTCGCAGTGCGGCGCAGAGCCAAGCTTTGATACAGTTAGAGAATAATTATTGTGCCAACAGGCGGTGTCTCGACTGCCAAATTGGTTATTTCCTATTGAAAAAGATATGAATGCAACGCAGGTAACATCCATTCTTAAGGCTTTTTCGTGCCAACTTCCATTCCCCCAAAACGAAATCACCACGCTGCTTACCGATAGTCGCCGACTCGTCGAACCAGATGGAGTGCTTTTCTTTGCCATCACTACCAAACACGACAGCGGATGCAACTATATAGAGCAACTTTACCGCCGTGGTGTCCGCAACTTTATTGTGCCACGCAATTGCCCACAATTGAAACAAGAAGCCAATGTGTGGATTGTAGACGATGTGGTTGAATCGCTGCAACGGCTTGCAACATGGCATCGCGAGCATTACGACATACCCGTGGTTGGCATAACCGGCAGCAATGGTAAGACGATAGTCAAAGACTGGATAGTGCAGCTGCTTTCCGACCACCATTTGGTGGCAAGCCCCAAGAGTTTTAACTCGCAGATAGGCGTACCTCTGTCGGTGTGGCAAATGTCGGCTGCACACGACATGGCAGTGTTCGAAGCTGGTATATCTGAAACGGGCGAGATGTTACGCTTGCAAAAAATTATTCGCCCAACCATAGGCATCTTTACCAACATCGGTCAGGCTCACGATGAGAACTTTCTGACGCGACAACAAAAGGTGGCCGAAAAGCTTCAACTGTTCACTCACTGTGATACGCTCATTTATTGTACAGATCATAAGGATATTCATTCTGTGGTGTTGGGCATTGAGAGTTTTCACCGTGTGAGAAGGTTTACGTGGGGTAGCGACGACGAGAACGACGTTCAGGTGCTCTCGACAATGGTTGAAAACCGCAATACGATCCTATCTTTGCGCCACAAAAATGAAGAGTTCTCGGTAACGATACCTTTCTTCGACCGTGCTTCGCGTGAGAATGCCATGCATTGCATCACGCTAATGCTGTACTTGGGTTATGCACCAAGCGTAGTGATTGAGCGGTGCAGTCACCTCATGCCCGTTGAAATGCGTTTGGAAATGAATGAGGGCGTGAACAACTGTCTGATAATAAACGACAGTTATAGCCTGGATCTTAACTCACTTGCCATTGCCCTTGACTTTTTGCAGCAAGAAACGCAACACTATCGCAAGGTACTCATCATAACCGATTTTATGCAGTCGGGAGTGCCCGAGGAGGAACTGTATAGGCAGGTGGCCAACTTGATTTTGCATCGTGGCGTTACAGACCTGTTGTGTATAGGTGAAACGATGATGCACAACCAGAATAGTTTTGCAGGCCTCGATGCTCATTTTTTTGCCTCAACAACCGAGTTTCTTAATACTTTCGACTTCAACAGCCTGCACAATTCAACGATTTTGCTCAAAGGTGCTCGCAAGTTTGGCCTCGAACGAGTGGCCAAACTGCTCTATCGTCGACAGCACGAAACGGTGATGGAGGTCAACTTGTCGGCGCTATCCCATAATCTCGACTACTATCGCTCACGTCTGCAACCGCAAACGCGGGTCATGGCCATGGTGAAAGCCTCGTCGTATGGGGCTGGTACGGTCGAAGTGGCAGCGGCTCTTCAGCGTAGCCATGCCGACTATCTTACTGTGGCCTATGCCGACGAGGGGGTAGAACTTCGGCGCAACGGCATCACATTGCCTATCATGGTGATGAACCCCGAGGAGAGTTCGTTCGACGACATCATCCGTCATGGTTTGGAACCCGATGTCTACAGTTTCCGCATTCTTGACCTGCTAAACCGTCATGCGGCTCTATATGAAACTACTATCTCGGTGCACATCGAACTCGACACGGGCATGCATCGCTTGGGTTTTGGCGAGTCCGACATAGCCGAGCTGATAAAACGACTGCGTCAGTGTGCCGTACGCATACATGTGAGTAGCATATTCTCACACCTTGCTGGCAGCGATGACCCCAATATGGACTCGTTTACGCACTTGCAAATAAGCCGTTTCTCAGAGTGGAGCGAGCGGCTCATTCAGGGTATTGACTGCACAGGGCAGCCACCATTGCGCCACATACTTAACTCATCGGGTATTGCTCGTTTCCCAGAGGCACAGTTTGATATGGTACGACTGGGTATTGGCCTCTACGGTGTGGCGGCCGAGCCCGATGTGCGAGCCAATCTGCGACAGGTGAGCAGCCTACTTACCCGTGTGTCGCAGATAAAAACTGTGCCGCAGGGAGAGACTGTGGGCTACAATCAGGGATGGCGAGCCACCCGTCCATCGCGCATTGCTATTTTGCCCATTGGCTATGCCGACGGGCTCAATCGTCGTCTCTCGAATGGGGGACGTGTGGCCTTTCGCACCGGCGATGCCACCTATGTTGAGGCTCCTATTGTGGGAAATATATGTATGGATATGTGTTTTGTAGACGTAACCGACATTCCCTGCCAAGAGGGAGACGTGGCCGTGGTATTTGGCCAGTCCGACCTCTTGCAGCGCAACGCCAGTGCGGCCCAAACCATAACCTACGAATTGCTCACCTCGGTGGCACCACGTGTTAAACGAGTGTATATCTATTAGCCACAATTTGAGCCGTGCTACACAATGATATGGAGGTATCAACTAAGGAGCAAGTAGGGACCAACTAAGGCTCAAGTAGGGAGGTTGTAAGGCAAAAAAGTGTTAAAAGCCTAACATGATCCTTAGTTGATCCTTAGTTGATCCCTACTTGATGCCTAATAGGTGCGGTGGAAAAATGTGTGACGCGACAGGAAAAACACTGCGAACGAGAGGAAAAATATTGTGTGCATGCAACGTACTACCGCTCTTTTTTGCCCGTTATCAAGAAAATATTAAACAAGAAAACACTATGAAAAAGTTTTTTATGCCCCTGGTGGCAACACTTGCTTTGAGTTTTGGCCTTGCCTCATGCAGTGGTGATGAGGTGCTGCTTGACAGCGTGAAAACCTATGTTATGGAGGAGGATGTTTATCCAGCTGATTGGCAGGAAGCCGATGGTTATCTCTATTGCACATTCAATTGGAATGCCATTACCGATGCTGTGATGCGCGATGGTACGGTGAATGCGTACATATATGAGTATGTTTACGACGAGGCTCGTCAGATACCGTTGCCCTATGTGTATCCGATGACGTGGAATATGCCCGATTCGACGCAGCAGGTGCTACCTGAAATGGTGCGTTTCGATTTTCAACGTGGGCAGATTACTTTTTTGATTGAAGAGGTTAACGAGAATGTTCTCACCCGTGCCGATATTGCCACCAAGTATAAATTCCGCGCTGTGGCTACTGTTCCAGTTACCTATATCATTGAACAGTAAGTGAAAGAGTTGCCGTTAGGCTAAATAGAGAGGGGGCGCGGAACAACTTCCGCGCCCCCTCTCTGTTTCTTTTTACTGCTTCAACAACGAGTTATAGGTTATGGTGTTGACGGTAGGCTTGCAATGTGTTTTGCAGTAGCGATACGATGGTGAGTGGTCCCACACCACCGGGTACCGGCGTTACCCAACTGCAAAGTGGGTCTACCTCGCTGTGGCGCACGTCGCCAACGATGCGATAGCCGCTTTTGCGACTGGCATCGGGTAGGCGATGTATTCCTACATCAACCAGTACGGCTCCTTCTTTCACCATCTCTGGCCCAATGAATTCGGGTTGCCCAATGGCCACAACCAGTATGTCGGCCTGGCGTGTGAGGCTGGCAAGGTTGGCTGTGCGGCTGTGGCATAGCGTAACTGTGCAGTTGGCTGTCTCTCGGTTGCGGCTCATAAGGTTGGCAAGTGGGGTGCCCACGATGTTGCTCCGTCCAACGATGACGCAGTGTTTGCCTTCGGTGGCAATGCCGTTGCGATGCAAAAGGGTGCTTATTCCCAGAGGTGTCGCTGGTGTGAAACAGGGACGACCGAGCACCATGTTGCCAATGTTGAGCGGAGTGAAGCCATCGATGTCCTTTTGTGGAGCAATGGTATTGATGACGTTTTGTTCGTTGATGTGTTTGGGTAGTGGTAGTTGCACGATGAACCCATCGATTTCAGGGTCGTTGTTTAGGAAGTTGATGGTTGCAAGAAGTTCCTGTTCGGTGGTGTTTTCGGCCAAGCGGTATACCGACGATACAAAGCCCACTTCGTGGCTCGATTTTTCTTTGTTTGCCACGTAGGTCATGCTGGCTCCGTCGTTGCCCACCAGTACAGCCGCCAAATGTGGCGGACGATGCCCTGCATCGGTAAGTCGACGCACGGTGTTGGCTATTTCGTTTTTTATCTCAATAGACAGGGCTTTACCATCAAGGAGTTGGGTCATAGTGGGGTGTTGTTTGGGGTGGATACTGGATTGTTTTTAACGGTGATGTCGGAGTGGCATTTTGCCACCTTTCTTGGTCATCATACGCATCATTTTGCGTGTGTCGTCAAATTGTTTAAGGAAGCGATTTAGTTCTTGTATGCTGCGACCGCTACCGGTGGCAATGCGTTGTTTCCGACTGCCATTGAGGCAGGAGGGATGCTGTCGCTCGTAGGGTGTCATGCTGCCAATCATGGCTTCGATGGGCACAAAAACGTCGTCGCTTACTTCAATGTTTTTTGTCATTTTGTCCATGCCAGGTATCATACCAATGAGGTCTTTCATCGAGCCCATTTTCTTTACCTGCGATATTTGCGAAAGGAAGTCGTTAAAGTTGTATTCGTTTTGTATTAACTTCTTTTGCAATTTGCGAGCTTCGGCTTCGTCGTATTGTTCTTGAGCACGCTCAACAAGGCTCACCACGTCGCCCATGCCCAAGATGCGGCTGGCCATACGATCGGGGTGGAATACGTCGAGAGCGTCCATTTTCTCGCCAATGCCAACAAATTTTATGGGCTTATCAACGGTGTAGCGTATGGTGAGAGCCGCTCCACCACGGGTGTCGCCGTCAAGTTTTGTAAGCACCACTCCGTCGTAGTCGATGCGCTCATTGAATGCTTTGGCGGTGTTCACGGCATCTTGACCAGTCATGGAGTCGACCACAAAGAGCGTCTCTTGCGGGTTTAGTTCACGCTTTAAGGCCGCAATTTCGTCCATCATGCTTTCGTCAATGGCTAAACGTCCTGCCGTGTCGACAATCACCACGTTGACGCCCTTGGTGCGAGCTTCGCGGATGGCTTTTTGTGCTATGTCAACGGGGTTTTTATTGCCTTCTTCGGTAAACACGGGTACCTGTATTTGTGTACCTAATGTCTGCAATTGGCTTATGGCTGCCGGACGGTAAACGTCGGCTGCAACCAGCATCACGTTGCGACCTTTCTTGGTCTTAAGATGGTTGGCTAATTTGGCAGAGAAGGTGGTTTTACCCGAACCCTGTAAACCTGCAATGAGCACTACGGCTGGTGTCCCTTTTATGTTGATGTCCGAAGCTTCGCCTCCCATCAGTTCGGTGAGCTTCTCATGCACAATTTTCACCATCAACTGGCCTGGCTCGATACTTTGTATGACGTTGCGTCCAAGTGCTTCGGCTTTAACCTTGTCGGTAAATTCTTTGGCTATGGGGTAGCTTACGTCGGCATCGAGCAGTGCTTTGCGCACCTCTTTCACCGTTTCGGCAATGTTAATATCGGTGATAGAGCCCTTGCCTCGAAGTGTGTGTAGGGCTTTTTCTATCTTGCTGCTTAGGTTTTCAAACATAGCTGTGTGTATAGTTATCGCTGAATGCAAAGTTACACTTTTTTATTGAATGGGTTGTAATGTCCGCTTATGTAAGCTTTTGTAGCTAAAATATAAATGACCTTGTATGGAAAAAAGTAGTAACTTTGCACGTTAATCAAAACCGTTTTCTAAGATGAAGAAGATATTGATGCTGGTCGTGGCCGTGGTAAGTATGCTTGTGGCACAGGCACAAGTGGTTGTTGGCCTGCAAGGTGGTTACTATACGGAAAATAAGACCAACACTTTTAATGCCGATTATGATAAGACCACATCATGGCTTGGCGGGTTGCAGTTGGGCTATCAGATTACGCCGAAGTTGTATGTGGGTGTTATGGGAAGTTATATTAGTAATACCACCGACTTTCGTTATGAGCATGATTCAATACACATTGATCTGCGTGCCCATAGCGCATTTGTGGATATGTGGAAAACGGTAGACGATCATCAGTTTCTTAGCACTCGTACGGGGTGGACTGTTGCCCCGATAGTAAGGTATGAGGTGGTGCGCTATGGTAATATGCATCTAAACATTTTGTTACAGGGTGATATAACCTCGTTGGGTTATACAACAGTAACGGAACGCTATGTAAAACCGTTTGAACACAATGAATTGGAGGATTTTGATGCCATCCAAGATAGCATTGGTTACTTCTCGTGGGGTGTTAGCCTTCGCCCAACGCTAACGTATGAGTTCTCTAAGCATTTGAGTGCCGAGTTGTCTCTTGATGTTTTATCAGTGGGGTATGTTAGTGAAGACATAAAGTACGACAATGGTGGAGTACGCACCAGCGAGCCGTATAAGGACCATATCAGCCGCATGTATGCTGGTTTGAATATGATGCGGCAGGCACTGAAATGGGAAAATCCGATGCTTCGGTTGGGATTTAATTATACGTTCTAACATTTTGACATAAAAAAGCGAGAGGAGGCGGCCTGATTTTCAGGCCGCCTCCTCTCGCTTTAATTTAATTGCTTCTTGGTTTTATTTTGTGTGTAAAAGGAGGGTATCAAGGCTCTGCCAATTGGTTATAACATTGCGGTAAGCTTTGTAGTCTTCGGCAGTGATGATACTCTTTTCGATGTTCAGCGTACGTTCTATGATAAGTTTTTTGCCACTTTGTTTTATTTTAATGCTGCTGGCTCCAATATTGGGGCTACTTGAGCTCCTGTCAATGGCTTTACCCACCAGCTTTACTCCTTTAGGAAGAACAACAGTTAGGGTTTGCTCGATGTGGCAGGCTTGACCCATGAGAGGGGCTGTGCGAGTAATGGCAAGGTTGGTTGCTTTGACTGAAGGCTCGCCCTTAATGGCGGGAATGATGTAGCGGTAAAAGCCTTCTGTTATGGTGTCAAGACGGGCTGTGTCGGTGATGGTTTCTTTTATGTCGACAACTTCGTCTTTGGCCTCACCGTTAAGCATAAGGCTATTCCTTTTCCGAATGTCAAAGACGTACTCCATTGTGTCTATCATTACGCTCACTTTGTCTGAATGGTTACCCGAGACGTGCGCGTTGTAGCCATATTGGTTGAGTAGGGCAGAGAGCAGTACGGCTTTGTCGGTTGCGGTGCCACACACGCTTTGCCACACCTCTTGAGCTGTTGCGTGAGTGTAGCCCAGCATGGATGGGGCAATGTCGTTGAGGTGAATGTTGCTGACCACGAAGTTGCCAATGGCGGTGATGTTGGTGGCTGGGTTGCTGCTGTTTAGCAGACGGTTAATGGTTTGCTCGGCTTCGGGTAGTCCCTCTTGATTAAAATCGGGTGTGAATTGTGCTACACCATTATAGAAATGTAGCGTGGGGTAGAGTTGATCGTAGGGCGGTAGATAGCTATCGACATAGGACTGTGGCACATCTTTGGCTTTGAGACTATACGATGTAGTGCCAGATTTTACAGTTGGTGTGAATGTAAGGTAACCTGGATTGTTCATTTTTACATTCAGTTCCTGTGTTGATGGTACGGAGATGTTTACCTCAAGATTCTCGATAGGACAGTCTTTTATAAGGTTAAGCGTTTGGTTGACCAATCCATATTTGCGGTGCAGTGTGTAGTCGACCACTACGATGCAGTTGTATTCCATACCAGTGTGTACCATCACCATCTCTCGCAATTGGTTGAATCGTCCACAGTCGGTACAATTGCTGGGCAGTTGCTCAATAAAAGCATTTTGGGGCATCTCCACCTTTGAACCGTCGGCTCGGAGGGTGTATACCTCGTTTATCTGTAATTGTTCTATTGCTGGGTTGTATGTTACAAAAGTCTCTCCCTTATCGGCATAGCCTGTGAGGGCACGGTTACGTAGTATTTTTATTTCATGACGATAGTGATAGTCGCTCGTTGTGTCGGATGTTACTATCCATTCGTGCTTCACTGTCTTGTATATTGCATCTGGCTGTTGGGCTATTGCTTTGTTGTGAACTGCTGCAACTGACAGTACGGCTACCAGTATTGTGGCTGTTATGGCGTGTTTCATAAACGTTGTTTGCTATGAGGTTTTACTTTGTAAGAATGATGGGTGTTGTTGCCATTTTTTTCTGGTTAGAGGCTGCTATGCGGAAGGCTGGCCACTCGCTGGCCTCGTAGCGGCGTTTGCCAAGCATAATGTTTTCTCCAAACGTAAGTTGTTTGCCTTGCATTTGTATGCCACAACCAAAACTTGCCGATGGGTCGGCCAAACCGTCAATCATTGGATAGTGCAGCATGGTGTACTCTTCGGGTAAGGAAACCTCCTCTTTAATATCAATAAAGCGTGAGCAACGGTCGCTGAATGGCTGTTGGCGAGAGGCCTGGTCAAGTTTGAGAAAAAGATGACTCATGGCACGGCTGTAAAAGTTGCGAGCCGAGAGGGGAATGAAAGCAAGGGTGTTTTTATCGACCGTGGCATAGTTTGCGATGCTGTACTTGTAGGTTATCATCACGGGTTGATCAAGGTAGTGGTCGGGGTCGGTGTGGGTGATGTCTATTATTTCTGCTCGTGGGTCAATACGAAGCAGTTCCAACTCAAGGTTGCGTTGCCATTCGCTCTGGCGCGCACTGAACACACCTCTCACGGCAGCGTCGCTCTGTCCCTCGGCGGTGATGGTGATGGTGCCAGTGAGGTCGCCAGTGGACGATATTTTGCAAGTGTTGAGAATGCGGATATAATGGTTTTTAGAATCGCTTATGGGTGTCTCTTGCAGGTCTGCGCCTTCGGGTGTACCAATCAGGTAGCCTTGTTGTTGTTCGGCACTGCTCCATAGTTCGCGTACGTTAGGCACCCATGTGGGATCGAGAAGTTGGAATTTACCGTTGCGCAGTTGCACAGCACACACGCTATGGTTAAATTGATCGGCAGGTATGCGGTCTATACGTTCTCCAGCCATGGTCATGGCAGCATAGGCTTTGAATCCTGCAGCACGCAACATGGCTACTAAAAGCGATGCCTTGTCTTTGCACACGCCACAGCGATCGGTGAAGTTCATTTGCACGTTGTGCAACGTAAAGCCTTCGCCTTCTCCCATCGAAATGCCTGCATAGCGCATGTTGTCGGCCACCCAGTGGGTAAGGCGTGCCACCGAGTCGGCTTCGTCTTTGGCACCGTTCAGTATTTCGGCTACTTTCTTTGTAAGTTCTGGTGTGGCCGTGAAACTACCATAATCTTCGTTAACACCATAAAACCAACGGCTTTTGGTTTGCCAGTCGGGGCTGGTTGATAGCAGTAGTTTGCATTGTATGTCGTTGTTTGCAAGTGCGTTTGGTTCGCGCTTTAGTGGCATTATGTCGGTCTTGGCAAAGGTGTAGATGCTACGTCCCTCTTCTGCGGCTTTCTCGCTATGGGTAGTTATATCGCCATTATAGACTTTATATTGCAGGTTTTTCTCGTCAAGAATATTCAACTGATATACTTTGCGTTCTACGGGTTGCGAAGCATAGAAAGGCACAATATCGTAGAAGTGCCCTTTCATGGGAGGTATGTATCGAGCATCGGCATTTGTTTCATCAGATAGTAGGGCATAGGTGAACCCCTTTTTATATGTCCACACCTCCAGTTCGTCGCCTATTTCAAGATGCCCCACTTCTACCATCTTTTGGCTCGCTCCCCAGTAAATGAGGCGCGCGGGAGCAACATAGTCGTACACTTCGCTGTTGTTTTCACGACCAGGCCATATTAGCGTGTCTGTGTTACCCTGTCGGTGTACCAGCACTCGTTCTATATCGCAGTATGCCGACTGGGGGTCGTAGTCCATCTTGAATGTGCTGTGTTGTGTGCATCCAGCCAAGCTATTCATGGCAATGCGTACGTGATTTTGTATGTGGCTCAATCCCGATTCCTCCATATATACACCTGTCGAATCGAAACGAGTCACCGTGTTGTAACCTGCATACTTATCGGGCAATGCTGCATCTTGCGCCGCCACATAGATGCCACTTGCGGCCAACATCAGTGTCAGTAGAGTTTTCTTCATATCTTATTGTTAATTTTTTTTGACCTAAAACAGGTCAACGTGGCAAGTGCGTGATTTATTGCACATCATGCCAAGATTATTCACCTTTTTTGTCCGTACTTACGCCCAATTATCACCCTCTTTTTTAGGACTTAGGTAGGACTTGATAGGGAGATGATAGGGAGATGGTACCTCTAAAAAGGCCTGTTGCTTTGTCGCAATATGGGAGAGGAGGGATAGAAGATAAAAGAAAAGCGAGGTAAACCACAGGTTTACCTCGCCAGTTGTCCTACCAGGACTCGAACCTAGACTAGCTGATCCAGAGTCAGATGTGCTACCATTACACCATAGGACAGCGTTTTGTCTTGTTGCTCAAAGGAACTTTGTCGCACTCAAAACGGTTGCAAAAGTAAGTCTTTGGCGCAAAGTGAGCAAATTTTTTTGCATTTGGTTACTCGTTTTTTTATCCCTTTGCTGGTAATCAGAAGTTTGTGGCTGTTGAATATGCCTGTACAAAATATGTTTGCAATTGACTTTTACAACGTATCACCTTCAGAGTCCGATCCATTTTGAGCCGATTTTTCGAGTTCCATTTTACCAAAACGAAGTGTTACGCCAGCCGATATGTAGCGACTGTTGGTCATCTTGTTGGTGCTCTCGCTCAAATAGAATGGGTTGGTATTTTCACTGCCACTGCCGTAGCGTCCACCCCAGTTGAAGATGTCTTGTATGTTGACGAATACAGACAGTTTGCGCTTGAAGAAGTCGCTACGCACACCCATGTTGAGGCTGTAGCGTGCTTTGCGCTCGCTCATCAAACTTAATGTTGGTGAGTTGTAGTTTGCCGACAGATGCACCTGATATTGGTTGAATATCTTGGTCCAAGCGTTTAGTCGTACACTCCACGACACCATGTCTCGCTCATCGGTCTGTGGCACCCCATTGCGATCATATTCCATGCGGTATCCGTAATCGTACAGGTTGGCGTATAAGCGTACATTGAAGAAACCTGTTGGGCGATAGGTCATATTCACCGAAGCCCCATATCGCCATGAAGTACCCATGTTGTAGGGTATCGAGTAGCTCACAATGCGGTCGAGCCATGCGTCGTACTCGGCATCTGTCAGACTGCTAATCTCATTGGTACTTAAGCGTCCGTAGCCTTCAATTCCAACATTGCCAAATCGTTCAAAGTATTTTTGCCAACCCAACTCGGACGAGTGCGTTATGGCATTGCGAAGTCCATTCTGGTTACCAGTCCTGTATGAGTCTTCTCCATATATCCTAAAGCGAGTCAACTGGCTCTCTGAGGGGGTGGCCATACGCATCGAATAGTTAACCTTGAAGTTGTGCATCGACTCGGTGCGATAGCTTATGTGTACCGATGGACGAAATGTGATTTCGGTGAATGAGCTGTCGTCGCTAAAAGGCATTTCGCTTTCATATTTGTATGCCGTTTGTTCAAGCCCAACCCCGAGACCACTACTCACTGTTAGCCCACCCCAACGGTGTGTCCAGTTTACATCGGCGTTGCCACTTGTTTCTGCTCCAGTGAAATGGTAGGCACGTAGAACGTCGATGCTGTCGTAGCTGCCAGATGCCGACATGTAGTAACGTCTATACTCATTATCCATGCTCTGGTGGTCAACACGTAGGCCGTAACTCATTTCTCCATCCTTGCTATATGGGCGATTGTAGCGAGCATCAAGGCTCAAACCAAGTGTGCTACTTTCGGTTAGTAAGTAGCGGTTTTCATCAAGGTCGGTATAAGTTGTGTACCAGCGGTTATAGTAATCGTCGGTGCTGTTGTGCGATATGCGACTGTTAATGCCGATTCTGAGATTGTGTCCCTCTTGATCGAACTTTTTAGTCCAGTCGGCACCCAAGTGACCAAACATAGAAGCTCCGCTTGAAGTGTCGCCAATACGGTAATCAAGTATGCTATCGATGGCTCCATAGAATGTTTGAATTGTGTGGCGTCGTGAGGGGTTTTCGCTGTGTGTATAGTTGAAACCTCCATCGACAGATATTTCCTGCGAGGAGTCGATTTCGTAGTTGACAGACATGAATATGTTACCCCCTATGCTCATGGCCTCGCTTGCCGAGGTATCGGTTTGGTACATTGTTGTGTCGTAGTCGTCGCCGTTTTGGGCGCGACGCATAGACCATCCTTCGTTGGTGTTGTCGCGACGCGAGTATCGTCCACTGGCAAATATGTTGATGCTCAGTTTCTCTTTCGCCCACATGTAGCTCAACCACGGGCTAACGAATGGTTGATTACCTCCATTGACACCGAAACTTATGAATTGGTTGCTTTTGATGTGAGCCGTTGTGATAATGTTTATTACGGCTTCGGCACTGGTAGCATACTTAGCCGACGGATTGGTAATGGTTTCGATGCGAGCCAAGGCATTGGCAGGAAGTGTCTCAAGATAGGTCTTAAGGTTCTCTTCGGTCAGTTTTGAGGGTTTGTCGTTTACCCATATTTCTACGCTACTAACACCGCGAAGCGTGATGTTGCCTTCAACGTCCACCTCTACACCGGGCGCATTTTGCAGCGCATCGTTGGTGGTACCAGTCTGAATCGACGGGTCTTCGCTAACGTTGTATACCATTTTCTCGCCCTCCATGGCATAGAGAGGCTTGGATGCGGTGATGGTTACTTCTCCAAGTGTTGTAGAGCCAGGCTTCAGACGCAGCGTGCCAAGGGCTGTATTGTTGCTCACGGAGAAAGGCATGAGTAGGCTTTGATAGCCTATTGCCGATACACGCAGCAGGTGTCCCCCTTGAGGTATTTCGCTTATTTCAAATAGCCCATCGAAGTTTGTAGAGCCTCCTTTAATGAAAGAACTGTCGGCCGAATCGAGCACGGCCACGTTTACGAATGGTAAAAATTCACCCGTTACGCTGTCGCGCAGCGAACCTACCACCTTGAAAAGGTCGCCTTCTTTAACCTTTTTCTTTTGCTTAACAGAGCGTGCCTTTTCGCTATCGGACATGTTGTTCCAGTCGCGATTTTGACCTGGTCGAGGCCTGTTACCGGGACGTTCGCCCGATGGGGGACGACCACCAGGGCCACCAAAACCACCAGGTTGGGCGTTGAGTGTTGAAGCAAGGGTTAGGAATGTGGCCAATGCTGTGGCATATAGCAGTAGGTTTGTGCGGATTTTCATTTCTTGTGTTGAGTTTGGGAAATGGTATAAAAAACGCTTGCAAAGGTAATAATAATTTTAGTACAATATTCCCCCCAAATCTTGCAAATACGACAAAGTAAAGATTGATATCTTCTGGGCATAAGGAGCGTAGCGTGTCCTGCATTTCGCCCTATCAAGTCCTGCAGAAGCAGGACTTGATAGGGCGTTGATAGGGTGAAAATACGACTACTATCTATTAGTGGCACGGAGTGCTGTTTCGTAGTCGGTTTCGTCAAATGTGTAGGTTATGCGATAACGGTATACTTCGTTGGCAGAATATCTACGATTATAGCGGGAACCACTTATGTGGTGTTCTGTTTTTACAAACATGTCGTTGACCATCCAGTTTTGGTGGTCAAGAAAACATTTTTCGGGGAGGTAATGCAGGCTATCGGTAGTTGTGTCGTAGATGCATTGTTGCATGATGCGGATTGAGTCGTCGAACACTACGTACAGAGTGTCGCGTATGTATCCACGAGGTACGTTTCTTATCTGATTGATGGCAAATTTATTCGTACGGAGCGTGGATGGTATGAACAACTCTTGGAATGTTACGGTTTGTTGTGGCGCGATTGTAAGTGTCAGTGGCGTGGAAAGCGAGTCGCGTTGTTGCATTTGCAGGGTTATGGCGTGTTGTGTACTATTGGTAATTACTGCTAAATCTTGGTCTTCTGCTTTATCTGTGTGCCATGTGGTTCTGTGAAAGAATAAAGTATAAAGTATGGCTACAATCAAAGCCAGACCTATCCATATCCATTGGCGGATGTTGAATTTATGTGCCGACTCGGTTTCAATTTGTTCGCCACCGCACAACTGTTGCTGCAGTGCATCAATGGTTTTGCCTTGAAATAGGTCGGCATTGACCATTATAGGGTCGCCATCAGTAAGTGTCAGTTGTAGGATGATAAGCTCATTCCTGCCTGTGCCGAAATTTACGACTGTCGCTTCAGTTATGTCGGCGCAATTAACCAGTATGTGTTCGTGATATTTTATACGCCAGGTTACCTCTTTTACGGCACAGTGGTATAAGATTATTTGTTCGTCGTCAAGTTCTATGAGGGCTTTACGGCGGGAATAGTCGATAAGAAAGAGCGTTAGGGGAATCGGAATTAGGAGAATCAATATAATCAGAAGCCAATATTGGACGGTGATTCCGAGAATGATGGTACCCACGATGAATAGGAGGGTGATATACTGTACTGTGCGGTTAAATAGTTTTTTAGGTTTGATTGTCATTTTCATATTTTTTGTCGCTTAATTGTCTTATTCTTGTTTTTCGAGGAAAGTGAACGTAATGGGTAAGTTGACTTGTACCCGAACCACATTTCCGTTGCTGTCTATATACCCAATCTTTGGGAAAGATAAAAAGCACTTATGTACCGATATAGCCGTAGATAACATCACCATGTATAACAATGGGGAATAGGGGGGGGGGCTTGGGCACTGTGTCAAAGCCAGGTGATTCTGGGCTCCACAAAAGAGGGCAATAAACATCGTCGCCCAAAGCGCTGGCCGTAGAATTGTTTTCATAGTTGTGAATTGATTATGATTTTGAAAGGTGCAAATGTAGAAAGAAAGTTGAATAGTAACCGTAACTAATTACTCCTCCCCATAATATCTTGTGTATCAATTGTATGATGGTTGGTGTGTTTTAATAGTCTGTGTGCGTGAGATGGTTTGTTAGGATAAAACGACCGAAAAATATTTACTGTGTGCCATGTTGCATAATTGCAGTAACTTTGCAGCGAGAAACTATTCTACAAAAACGCCTATATAAGATGCAAAGAACTTTTGGTGAGGAACAACCCTACTGGCCATTAGGCCCATTCAAAGTACGTCTACCTTTCGTCCATTACAAGTTTGCGTGGCCCGACTATGTGCAAGGCCTCTTGGTATGTGCTGTATGTCTCAGTGCTGTGCCGATGTTGCAAGAGTATCTTGGTATGCCGTTCGACATTGCCATAACCATTGTCATCCTAAACGGATTGCTTTACTGCACTCACGTGCTACTTGGAGACCCCGTGGTGCCTGGTTGGATAACGCCAGCCATACCAATATTACTACTCTACGTGAGTCAGTATGCCCCAGGACCAGAACGTATGCAGGCTTTGATCGCATTCGAATTCATGCTTGGCATCTTGGCGTTTACACTGGGTGTAACAGGATTGGGGAAAAAGATGATAAAGATAGTGCCCAACGCGATGCAGGCTGGTATTATTGTTGGGGCCGGCATTGCAGCAGTGATTGTGGTTTTCAAAGAGGGGGGGCATTTCGATAAGTCGCCTCTCACCATTGGCATTTGCATGGCCATTGGATTCTTCCTCTTGTTTTCTAACACGTTCAAAGTGTTTGCCCAACGTAACAAAGTGGCTAAATTCATCTCCGACTTGGGTATATTGCCCATCATGGTGTTGGCTGTAGTTTTGGGACCGCTGGTACTTGAAACTCCGTGGCCAAAAATAGAATGGGGTGTGGTGAAGCCAAATTTTATTGGCGTGTGGCGCGACTGGACGGTGTTTGGACTTGGTATTCCACCTGCCAAGATGTTTCTTTCTGCCATCCCAATAGTCATTTCCACCTATATTGTACTTTTTGGTGATATGATTCAGGCTCAAGCCCTACTTGAAGACTGTGCCGAGAAACGCCCCGACGAGAAAATAGACTACAACCCCAACCGTTCGCACATCATTTTTGGTATGCGCAATATGATTATGTCGGTCATCGGTCCCGACCTCACCATGTGTGGCCCACTGTGGGCCGCTATGCAAGTGGTTATCTGCGATCGCTATAAAAAAGGCCGTGCCGCAATGGACTCTATTCACTCGGGTGCAGGTTCATTCCGCTTTGGTACACTGACGGGCTATTTCCTCCTGCCAATAGTTACACTTGTGCGACCTATATTGGGCGTGGCATTGGCCTCAACCTTGCTCATACAAGGCTTTGTCTCGTTCCGCGTGGGTATCAGCAAGGCTCGAACTGCGATAGATCTGGGTATAGCTGGAGTTATGGCTGCCGTGCTCGCATCGCGTGGTGCCGCGTGGGGATTGGGCACAGGCATTGTGTTGAGTCTGTTACTACTGCTGCCACGGCAGAAACAAGAACCTCGTAAAGAAGAGTCAGAAAAAGACACGAC
Organism: Bacteroidales bacterium; assembly: GCA_017479385.1. Lineage (GTDB taxonomy): Bacteria > Bacteroidota > Bacteroidia > Bacteroidales > P3 > Colimorpha. Next base: position 86,001 of record JAFVCE010000015.1, read on the forward strand.
GGGTAACGATTAGCCAGTAAAATTAGGTTCAATTTCCCACTTGACACAAATTTCATATTATAAACATCGCTTGAACAGTAAAGTCTTATTTGCCAAATCTTTTTTTGCACTATAGTGTTGCCTTGCAGCAAAAAAAGTTTTTACCTTTGCGGAGAAGTTACAACTGTTAAGTTATCAATTGATAAATGCTATGATGAAATAATACTCATAAAACTTAAGAAATAACATAATTGAGCGGACGCTCTTGTTCTCCTGTAGAAAAGCTGGTAACTTTCAAAGAACGAGAATAAGAAAGCGCGAGTTCACGTCAGGGGCGTGAATTTTCGTGACACTTATTAGTTCTAAGGTATCACCAGCACCTTCTACAGTAATAAGGCAGTTTTGACGAAAGAATCACGCCTTTCTTCATGCCCCTTAATTAGCAATAGTGTCCTGCTTATAACAATAAGCAGGGAAGCCGAAAACTGCACTATAGAGTAGGCAGAAAAAAAGTTGCGCACGACACGAAATAGTGTATAAAAAATGAAAAAAATTATTACAATCATCGGTGTAATCATTGTTAGTCTAAACCTGACCTCATGTGAAGCAGTGTTATATGGTTTACTTTTGGGGGCAACTATGGTCACAACTCCGGCTTACACACCCACGTACACTGCACCAACATACACGTCTCCATCCTATTCAAGTCCTACCTATACTCCAAGTACAACCACACCATCCTCTTCTTCATCCTCACAAAAGGATTGTCAAAGATGTTTGGGGAGTGGAAAGTGTCAGATATGCAATGGTAAAGGTTGGTATACACAGTTAGGCATTGGTAGCGGAACTCATAACTGCACAAGTTGTAATAAAACAGGAAGATGCAGTGTATGTGGAGGCTCGGGGAAGAGATAAACCCTCTCAACCACGATATTATTTCTATAGCGACCTCATTGACATTCCTTCTTAGGTTACAATTGGTTGTGCATTTTTAATAAACGTTTCAACTCAAAGCAGAGAGGGTATTTTATGACTTTCTGAAGAAGACGTTTCAGCAAATTGTGCAGAGGATACCGTTATCGCCGTCTTGAGAAATCACAACACATACTGGATGTCCAAGGACATCGAAAAGGAAAACACGGTTAGACTCACCGATGTGTAGACGGTGTTGGTATCGACAACAGCCACCACATTACTGAAAGATACACCATTAAATCCAACTACATCGGCACGGTCTACACTTGTATTGCAATACTCGAAGATTGCGAGGAGAAATCCGAGGATGTGACGCACGACCAAAATGGGCTGTGGCGACTCTAACGAAAGGATATTTCTTTGAGATAGAAAAAAAATGGCACAAAGAAGTCTCAAAATACCAACATTATTACAGAAAAAGCGAGGCCAAATGGCCTCGCTTTTTTATAGTAAAGGCATATTTTACTTCACCTATTCTTGATTGGTATCGTCATTATATCTGCGATGCAAACTCCTGTATGGTTAGGATTGCCAACTTTGGCCAGTCAATTTGTTTGAGGACGTTGAAATGGGCATCGTTAGTAACGATATACTCAGCATCGTAGGCTACAGCGCAGTCAACAAATTTGTTGTCGTCTACATCCTGTTCAATCAAGCAAAAATGGATATAGGTCTCTTGAAAATGTGTTGTATGCAAACGGGCAATAGCTTCCACCACGTTGTGGGCTATCTCCTTTGTGGTCTTCGCGGCAAGGATCTCCTCATACTCAATCAGAATCTCGGTGTTGACGCAAAGGGATGTGTCGCCATTCAGCACGCTCAACCATATTTTATGGTATGGGCTGCCGCTGGGCAACGACTACAGGAGACAATTAGTGCCTAATACTATTCTGCGCATAACGATAAGGGGTACGCATGTGTTCTGCGCCCCATTGCAGTAGCAGCGGTACAGTGGTATGCCTGCCTGGCTTGACGAGGCAAGACTGGGCTTTTCTTGGTGGGGATGACGGCCTTTAGGTTGTACCCCCGACTCAAAATCTAATCAAATACTATGTCCCTCCGAGGTAACAATACAAAAAAAACTGCTCCCTAGTTGATGGTCATATACAGTAATAGCAATCCTATGGCAAAATCGATCTCTCCGCAGTCGAAAAACAGACCTGCACGCAGCTCTGCAAGATCAATCGCCGTGTGTCAAACTCTATCCACATCAATACTTTTTCAATTTCACATCATTGATTTTCAATCATCCGCCATACTAAGTATCAATCCCACTTTGCCATGTCACCATGTCAAAAAATAATTGTATCTTTGCGTCGAGATTAGTATATTTAACGGATATGTGGCCAACATTGAAAAACCCTCCAGTCGGAGTGGCATTAGCACAAGTCAAACTGAATACAGAGAATTTTTCTATTCAGAAAGTGGATAATGTAGATAGACCGATAAAGAACATCCTTCCCATTCGAAAAGAAGGAACACATGTAAACATCGGACTTGACAAATCCAGCCTTCCTCTTGGCGTGTCAAAAATCAGCGCCACCTCAGATGTCAAGATTGCAACCTATATCTATTTTTCCAAAGAACAGAAAACCAAACTGGAAATTTCGGGAGACACAATCACATATGTCAGCGAAGACCGATATCAAGGGTGGGATGTCTTTAAAGGTAGTGTCCTTGAATTTCTCGGTATATTAGAGCGTGTTTTCGGCCAATTCGAGATACAGAGAACCTCTATCCGGTTTATCAACCGCTTCTCTTTTCCCGATTTTGACACCCCCGAAGATTATATTAACACTTTCATCTCGGCCACTGGAGAATCGCAACCCTATCCTTTGCGGAAGTATGGATTTCGCCTGATTATGGATATTCCCGATACAGACACCTACTCGGTTGTAAACCACAATGTCGAGCGTGTCGTTGATGGCAAATTCCTTTACACTTTTGATATTGATGTTCTGAACAATCAGAAGTTGTTGTTCAGCATCGACTCTATTGACAATAACTTGGACAATCTGCGGGAGATAAAGAATAACATCTTCTTCAACACCTTAACCGAAAAGACGCTGTCACTATGCAATTGAATCAACTGCCCAACCATGCAAAAGTATTGACCCTTGCCACCGGTTTGTTGGCAACAACACCTGTTTTTGCATATTCCGATTTGGACAATCTTGGCAATATCCTCACTACGAGAAGAAATGTCGACTATGTGAAAAACATTTCTTCTGCTGAGGAGTTCGACATCGCGCAGAAGTTCAAATTCCAGATGCACCTGGCGGCATGGGAACAGAAAACAGTTTTTTCCTCCTCTGTTGCCACCATTGTCAACGATGAGGATTTCCAGGCAATCGTAGGTATGGGAATTGTTGCCGTGCCGTTCATAAAGGAAGAAATTGAAAGGAAGCCGTCCGTCCTTGTGTGGGCATTGAACTATATCTATGGGAGCAAAATCTCCAACAAGCCTGATTTAACTATTTCGGAAGCCTGCAATTTATGGATAAAGGCAATATCATAAATATATTCCCCAATCTAAAGGATGACCAATTCTTCGAGATAAGTAGTCCAGAAGACCCGAACTACAATTGCATCGCGTGGGCTTTCCAACTCTTTCAAAACCGATGGATGCAACCTCCGTCAGGAACCTATATTCCCGAGCTGGATGCCGTGACATGGTGGCCCGCAGGAGCCTCCGAAGGAACGGATATATCCTGCTTGCTTGAAGCCTTCCAAAAGAACTCGTTTCAACTGTGCGACTCATGGGAACATGAAGACGGATATATCAAGGTTGCCTTGTATTATGATCCCACAGACAATAGGTGGACTCACGCCTCCCGCGAAAGTCGTTACGGTAAATATTGGTTAAGTAAACTCGGCCAAAGCAACGACATCCATCATGGAACACCATTCTCAATCGAAGGGACGTTTTACGGTAAAGTGTATTGCTTTCTAAAGCGAGAAAGTAAATAGAATAATTAAACAATTTGACATAAAACGAAGAAATAGAAGAAATACATAATTGAGCGGACGCTCTTGTTCTCTGTGAGTAAATAGTCTGGAAAACTCTTTTACAACGGAATGAGAATAAAGTTGCGGAAGTTCGTGCTTATGGCGCGAATCTTTCTCCACTTATCATTCCAAAGGTAAATTTCCAGACAACCTACTCACAAGATAAGTGGCAATCAAATAGCAGAAAGGATTTGCGCCTTTCTTGTTGCCCTTAAATATCGGCTTCTCGCTCAATGGCTGGAAGCTGAAATTTTATTTAACCATTATAAATTATAAAAACTGAAGAGGCAACAGGATAAAACCGCCAATAAAAACAATGAAGAGAATAATAATCATGTGCATCACGTTTTTGTGCATTGGAAATATTTATGCTCAAAAACTAGACTATAAATACTGGGATATGACTGGCGATTATGCATACGCTCACAAAATCATCATCCCGACGAAAAGTAATCTGATAACTCTCGTTGATTTATCACAATCGAGTTTTATTTCACTGATGAAACAATATGGCTATTTTCAAGATTCTGATGTAGTACCTTCAGACTATACTTTCTCTGCATTTTGTAATTATAGTATTGACTTTTTCATGGAGCCCTTAAATGGATATGGAACAAACACTATAGAACATAGTGAAATTCGGAAATGCGTTCGGTTCATTGGTAAAATGAATAATCTTTCTCCGCGCAATGCGATAACTAACCTTGTAAAGGAGTTACAAGAATACTATACCAAAAAGGTTGATGGGAAGGACTGTTTTGTGATACCGACTCAACAAGGAGGTGGGTACGTATTCCTAATAGGGATGTCAAACGGTTTCTATGTAGTGGAATGTATGCATTTAAATAAATAGAAATGTATGTTTTTATCAAAATGACAGGGGCATTTCATTCGTGGAAGTACAATTAGTACGCTCCTCACGAGAGCAAGTCAATCGGCTCATATCAAGTATCGATAGAAAATATGGAAAACACACAATCAAAGATGAAAAAAATCCTGGTGGTGTAATTTATATTTGGCAGACACCCAGTGGTAATGTTGAGATTTGGAGAAGCGAATTCTGGGATGAAGATGGGCGTTGCAATCTTACCATCACATATAAAGACTTCACTTTGGTAAAAAGGGAAGCACAATCCTATGCAGAAAAAGAAAAGAATAGAGCAGCACACAAGAATGATTTATAATGGTTGTCCGATTATTATTTTGCCAAATCGTGAAAAAGTACCTTTGCAACCAAAATCAAACCAATGTTTGACTAAATAAAATTCAGCGCATAAAACACAATTACTGATAGAATAAAACATATGAAAAGAAATAGTATCATTTGGATTATTATCGCAACATGGTTTGTTGGCCTTGTTGGAGTTTTTTTTTCTACCAAAATGGCAGTTGACAAGAAAGAAAAGAAACTGTGGATGCAGGCACACAATGCATTAAGTGATTATTTCGACAATCAATCAACCTACATGGATGTTGTTTATTCTGGAAGAACTGTCGCATACGAACAAATATCTATTCCAGACAGACCTCAGAAAAGAGACAATCCACAATCTGATTGGCAAAGAACGCTAAACGATTCTTACGGGAAATATCTTGAACAGTGGAAGTCTGAATATGGTGATATTTGGAAATTGTACAAGTTGAAGCCCAAATACAAATCAGAAAACAGCTGGAACTCGGACAATGAATGGACAGGGTGGATGTTCCATGGCCTAGAGTGCATTAATGCTTGGAATGGGGTTATAGAGTTTATAGAATATCCATATCAAGTTGGATTAAAAAAACAGGATTACAATTTCTTTTATAACTTTATGCCCACGATACAAGAGGCTCTTAATAGTGCATACGAGTTTGAAACAGAAGACCCCAAATCGTCAAATAGAGACAAATTTGCAGGTGGAAATAAATCCAATATCTGGAACCTTAAAGGCATGGTGGAAAACGAATATTTTTTTCTTTGGAGTTACGACGATAATTGCAACAGTTTTGGGAAGGAAAGTGTTGACAGTATGCTGTGTGCAACTGATTGGTCAAAGTATCACATAAAAAGTGCCTATTCCTTGCCGAGTAGTGATGTTAGCGTTAGGTCATTGGTTTTTGCTAAATCTGACTATCCTGGCGTCTATAATGGATACTACCAAGTTTACAACAGGCTGGAAAAAACTGCCGTTTGGCGATTAACGTATAATTGGTATGATGATAACAAGAGTCGTAACCTGAAAAAATACCGCATACGGTGGGCTGCTATTCTTACCATATTGATGCTTGGCTCAGTCATTCCGCTATCTATCATTGAAAACAAGAAAAAGAAAATGTCGGAGGAAACATTGCAAGATAGGCTTAAAAGGCTGTGCAATCCCCAGAACTTCATGAAGAATTACGACACGAAGAAAGTCGAAACAGCAAATGCACTATACCAAAGGCTTATGACTGTTGCCCTTGGAGAGCAGGCATTGAATGAGATTTCGCAAACGGCAATTACGGAATTAGGCATTACGCTGATTGATGAAACGCAATTAAAGAAACTGAAGGAGAAAGTGAATCCTCAGCGGTATATGAAGCCGTACGATGCAGAAAAGGTGTCATTAGCCAATGAGTTGTTTGCAAAAATCAACAAATCGGGACTGACTTACGAAGAGTATATTGAAATTGAAAAAGAATCAAAAAAACTTTAATAATATGAAAGCGGATATTACTGACTATTGCGATGGTGACGGGTAGTATTTCATCATTACACCCAGACATTTCATTTTTATCTTTGCCATGTTAGGAAAAGTCTGTACCGATGCACCAGTATTCCTCAAATGTCAAACCACAAAAGAAAGGATTAATTATTCCGCTGTTCTACAACAAGGTGCAAGAAAGTCAACCTCCGCTTCCGCTCAGGCAAAGGCATCAAGGCCGCTCTGGCCAACGCCAAGTTCCGTCCAACTGAGGACTTGATGAGCAAGAAGAAGTAGCCAGCAAAATACTAAGCGCAAGAAGTTTGAACTTCATGCTCATAATTTCGAAAAAAATTGAGCATATTTTGAATTCGAAACTACGCTTTGTAGTATTCATCACAAATCCACAATGCCGTTTACAATTAAATAGTTTATTCGTGGATCAACAACTTCATACAACGTAGTCCCATCACTTGCTGGATATAAACTATCTTTAACAAGATTGTATTTGATTAAGTCGTTTATATGACGTTGTGCCGTTTTGAGATTTGACACTTTGAAGAAGTCTGAATACTGCCGGATGCTAAATGATGTTAATTTCATTCGTAACAACCTGTTTATCCAGTTGATAATATCTGAATTTTTCCCAGTACGTACTGGTTGTTGTGAGTAATAATCAAATTTCTTGCAATAGGCCAAACATCCATTATATATTGCGCTGCTAGAAAACGATACAATATCATTTGTCTCGGACTCTTCGTTTATAATATAGCTTAACAATGTAATTAGAGACCTCGGTGATCCATCTGCAATTTTTAATATTTTAGTTTGATCATCCTTGTTTGGTAATAGCGACTGAAATGATACCGAATTTGATTTGTCTATAGAAAAATAGGTCAAACGTTTATTTATCAATGCGGCAAGTTCCTCATTGCGCCATCGAATATCTATTTCTTTAAACTTATCGAAACGCACACCTTTTTGATTTAATGCTTTTTTGATTTCTGACCATAAACTCATGACAATCGACAGTTTGTTTGTGTATAACAAATCTGTATCTGACAGTAAATCAAATATAAATTCAGCAACTTTGTTTATATCTGTACTAATGTCTTTTACTTCATCTATTTTATCGAATAGTATTACTATTGATTCATGACCTAATTTTTCTGCAATGGCCTGCATATTGTGAATGATTTTAATCAAACGTTCTGTGGGCCATGATACAAGTTTCTCTCTAGATACATTTTGAAATTCTTCAATCTTAAACCCCTCGAAGTATTCATGCCCGACAATAGAAAAATCAGGAGTTACACCTGCGTAACTCTGTATTAGTTGGACACTGACTTGTACACCTGCTGAAATCAAGGAGTTGACTGGCTTTTTCAAAAAAACATTCCAAATCCTTTTTAATGCATTTTTCCGGCGTTTTGTAGCTATTCCTTTCGAACACCTCAAAAATTCATCTGCATGTTGTTGGTCATAAAACGCCTCTATAAGAATAGCAATTTCCGTCTTCTGTGATTTATTCAATTTGCTTCGTAGTTTCTTGTTTACATATAATTCCTTTGCTATACCAAACGTGATTCCTTGAATTATTGAATACAAAAAATAATTTTCATTGTTATTTTCGGGAATATTATCATACCTTGTAATTAATACTGGAAGTATTTTATTTCGCTGCAAATCATCGAATAAATGATAAATTGTTGCAGATTTACCTTGGCCTCTTTGTCCAAGTACAAAACGGCTTACCCCCTCTTTGGCTAAATCAACTAATTCTTGGTAATATTGTTGCTCATAATAGTATTCTTTCAAGGCGTCTAATTCTTCTTCTGCACTATATTGTGCAAAGGGATTTCTTTTGATATTTTTGATTGTCTTCATATGTAAATTGCTGACATGTTTCAAAGAATGCTAGTGTTTAGTATGCCTATAAATTATCCGTCACATTCACCCTCGTTGATGTCGTTCTTGATAATGTAATATTTAGCATGCCCACATACCGACACATTCACCATGAAATACTCCCAAAACAAAAGAGAGGGGAAATAGTCACCTATTTCCCCTCTCTTGAATGAAAAATCTTATTTTACTTCCTCGTAGTCCACGTCGGTGACGTTGTCGTCGCCGTTATTGGGCTGCTGGCCTGCGCCAGGGTTACCACCCATGTTGTTGGGGTCGAAGCCGGCGGCGCCTCCTTGTGGACCGGCTTGCTGCTGGGCTTTGTACATGTCCTCGCTGGCGGCTTGCCAGGCGGTGTTTATCTTGGCCATGGCGGCATCTATCTGCTGGACGTTGCGGGCGCTGTGGGCGGCCTTCAGTTCGTTGAGGGCACTCTCGATGGCACTCTTTTTGTCGGCAGGAATCTTGTCGCCGTATTCCTTGAGGTTCTTCTCGCTCTGGAAGATCATACCGTCGGCACCGTTGATTTTCTCAATCTCCTCTTTAGCCTTCTTGTCGGCGTCGGCGTGCGCCTCGGCCTCGGCTTTCATGCGCTTGATCTCGTCCTCGCTCAAGCCGCTGCTGGCCTCGATGCGGATGTTTTGGCTCTTACCAGTGGCCTTGTCGAGTGCACTGACATTGAGGATGCCGTTGGCATCAATATCGAAGGTTACTTCGATTTGAGGCACTCCGCGCGGTGCTGGTGGAATGCCAGCCAAGTGGAAGCGGCCGATGGTCTTGTTGTCGTTGGCCATGGGGCGTTCGCCTTGCAGCACGTGGATTTCAACCTCGGGCTGATTATCGGCAGCAGTCGAGAACACCTGGCTCTTCTTGGTGGGGATGGTGGTATTGGCTTCGATGAGCTTGGTCATTACGCCGCCAAGGGTCTCGATACCAAGCGAGAGGGGCGTTACGTCGAGCAGCAGCACATCCTTCACCTCGCCGGTGAGCACACCGCCTTGAATAGCGGCGCCGATAGCCACCACCTCGTCGGGGTTCACGCCCTTGCTGGGGGTCTTGCCGAAGAACTCTTCCACTTTCTTTTGCACGGCGGGGATACGGCTCGAGCCGCCGACGAGGATAACCTCGTTGATGTCGCTATTGCTGAGGCCAGCGTCGCGCATAGCTTGACGGCAAGGCTCGATGGTGGCGCGGATAAGGTCGTCGCACAGTTACTCAAACTTGGCACGGCTCAGTTTCATCACCAGGTGCTGCGGCACGCCGTCGGCCACAGTGATGTAGGGCAGGTTAATCTCGGTCTCCATGCTGCTGGAGAGTTCAATTTTGGCCTTCTCGGCAGCCTCCTTGAGGCGCTGCATGGCCATGGGGTCTTTTCGGAGGTCGATGTGCTTGTCGCTTTGGAACTCGTCGGCCATCCAGTTGATAATCTTGCGGTCGAAGTCGTCGCCACCGAGGTGGGTGTTGCCGTTGGTGCTCTTAACTTCGAACACGCCGTCGCCGAGGTTGAGGATGCTGATATCGAACGTGCCACCGCCGAGGTCGAACACTGCCACATTCATATCTTGTGCTTTCTTGTCGAGACCGTAGGCGAGGGCGGCAGCCGTTGGCTCGTTGACAATGCGGCGCACCTTGAGGCCTGCAATCTCGCCAGCCTCCTTGGTGGCCTGACGCTGACTGTCGTTGAAGTAGGCAGGCACGGTGATGACGGCCTCGGTTACCTCGGTGCCGAGGTAGTCTTCGGCGGTCTTCTTCATCTTCTGCAGCACTATGGCACTGATTTCCTGCGGGGTGTAGTTGCGGCCGTTGATGTCGACACACGGGGTGTTGTTGTTGCCACGCACCACCTTATAGGGCACTGCCTCAATCTCTTTGCTCACCTGGTCGAAGCCTTCACCCATGAAGCGCTTGATGCTGTAGACCGTGTTGTGGGGGTTGGTGATGGCCTGACGCTTGGCGGGGTCACCCACCTTGCGGTCGCCGTTTTCAAGAAAGCCCACCACGCTGGGGGTGGTGCGGTTGCCTTCGCTGTTGGCGATAACTACTGGTTCGTTTCCTTCCATGACGCTGACACAGCTGTTGGTTGTGCCGAGGTCGATTCCGATGATTTTTGCCATTGTATTGTTCCTTTCTTATTTTTATTTTTCGTTGTTTTGGTTGTGGAAACTTGTGGTTTTTGTATGGAACCGCAAGTTCATTTGCATTATGTGCAAGAAGTGTGCCAATTGGCAGAAACTGACAACGAGACTGACATTTTGGCAGTCGGTGCAGTTGCCGATTGTGTGAAAAATGACAAATTTTGTTGCTATGTTGAATTTTTTTTGTAATTTTGCAGGCCGAAAAGGTGAGATGTGAAGTGTGCGTTACCTCAAGAAAATAATAATGTAAACTATAAAAAATATAGGATATGATGAGAAAATTGAAGCTTTTTGCAGTCTTGATTGGGTTAGCCACGGTGGCTATTACTTTCGCGTCGTGTGGCAAGGAGGATAGCAAGAATGACGGCAACCCCAGCGGCGCTGGTGCAGGTTCGGACGACACCCCTGCCGTCGAGGAGATTGACTACAGCGTAACCCCCACCTCGCTCGAAGGCACGATTTGGGATGTTCTGCCAGCGGAGTTTGTTGACGAAGGACATATCGAGTTTAAAACCTCGTCGCAGGGCGAGTATATCATGTTAAAATTGAAATCTGGCTCCAGTTCAGACTACGATACTACGACTGGCGTATTTACCTATTCTTACGCTGTGGTTGGCGAGAAAGGTGTAGGAGAGATTGTCATGCAAATCGATGGGAACGAAGATGGCGAAGTCGGCACGTTCACCGTAACGGCTAGCCAACTTGTGTTGTATCCGGAAGGAGCAGCAGCACCACTTACCTTTACCCGCCGTGGCGCTCCAAAACCCACGATTGAAAGTAAAACGTATATGTATGATGTTGTTCAGAGGAACGATTGGTCAGACCCCGACGGCGGCGACCCCTATGAAATTCGTGAAATGATGTATATCAAGTTTCTAACTGCCACTTCTGGAACCTATCTGTATGATTATTACGATTATGAAGCAATGTTTGATGATACTACCGCAGCAGAACATAGGGAGTACGAATTTGCCTACACCTTCGATGGAGCCAATGGAACCATCCTGCTACTGATAGACGATGTGCCACATCGTTGCCCGTTCAGAATAGGCGACCTCGGCACAAAAATGTATTACACCGATTTCGACGAAAAGGAGTGGGTGTTGAGCCTCGCCGAATAAGCAGTGCGACATAGGATTTGACGTCATGGTGCGGCTCTGCGTGCCGCACCATAGTTAATTCCCCACAAACAACCCTACCGCATACGCCTCTTATTCCCGTCAGCCAACACGGCTTTCGGTACTGACAAAATGTCAGTCCTACCGGTGTAATCCCTCCCTATACATTACTGGTTATGATGAAAATGTTGACAAGTACCGTATCGCAATCAGCATGACAAAAGCGTCATAAAATTTCGCAAAAAAAATCGGACTTTGACCGACCATCCTTTTGCAATAAATCACGACCGAGAGCAGCCAACCCTCGGCAGAGGTTGAAACTGGTCAAGGTCGTATTAAGGTACTATTAAGGACTGGTTAAGGTGCTGTTAACATCGAGTCAAGGAGTGGTTAAGGTCGTATTAAGGTGCTATTAACATCGGGTCAAGGAGTGGTTAAGGTCGTATTAAGGTGCTGTTAACATCGGGTCAAGGACTGGTTAGGGTCGTATTAAGGTGCTGTTAACATCGGGTCAAGGAGTGGTCAAGGTCGTATTAAGGTGCTGTTAACGTCGAGTCAAGGAGTGGTTAAGGTCGTATTAAGGTGCTGTTAACATCGGGTCAAGGAGTGGTTAAGGTCGTATTAAGGTGCTGTTAACATCGAGTCAAGGTCGGGTCAAGAGGAAGCAGAAAAAATCCCCACCATAGGGCATACGGTGAGGATATGTGGGCGTTATATGTTAATCTGCGCTACTTAACCACCACAATGCGGCGGGCGGGGGCGTTGCCAACCTTGACGAGGTAGGCGCCCGTGGCGGGGACATCGAGGGCGATTGCTTGGCTGTTTGACTGTTTGATGGCCAAAATACGGCCTGCGGCGTCATAGAGGGTAACAATGTTACCTTCGGCATTCTCGACCACAACACGACCAGATTCGGGGTATATCACGGCGCTCGCGAGGTCTACGAGGCCGATACCTGTTGTGGTGGTGTCGTTTACCTCGAAGTAGGCGGTGAAGGTTGTGTCGGAGGTGACGACCACCGTGCGCTCGGCGTTGGTGTCGTTGTCGTTCCAACGCAGGAAGTGGTAACCCTCGTTGGCAATGGCGCGTATGGTGGCGCTATCGCCTTCCTCCACTTCGCTGCTACCCGTTACCGTGCCCATCAACTCGTCGTCGCTCGCTACGGTGAGCGTATAGTACACCACCTCGTTGCTATCGTAGGCCAAGAAGTATGCGGTGAGGGTAGTGTCGGAAGTGATTGTTATGGTGCGCTCGGCATTGGTACTTCCATCGCTCCAACGAGCAAAGCGATAACCGTTATTGGCAACTGCCAAGATTTCTATTTGTGGCGATTCACAACTGGGCGTTCCTGTTGTTTGTACATTTCCCATTGTGGAATCTGAAGTGACAACATCGAAAGAATATAACATCTGCTCCTGTATGTTGCAAACTCCCCAATCTGAATTCTGATAAGCTGCTTCGGCCCCACACGGGACATACAGGTCGACATTTTCCAAGTTGGGAAATGACGACCTGCTCAGTTGAGGGGGTTGCGGACTACGCGATACTATCGTTTCTATATTCATTGCTTGATAGAATGCATCGTTGTGAATAGATGTGATATGGCTACCCAGGATTAGTGTGGTTAGTTCTGTTAGATTGCTAAAGGTATATGAAAAATTCTGCACACTGTTGCCAAGGCACAAAAAGGAGATTCTGTTCGATTCATCGAATATACGCCCTCCCTCCATATTCACGGCCACGGCATTGCAATAAACAGAGTCTATATTTGTGCAACCTTCGAATGCGTAGCCATCACATTCAGTTAAACCTGTACCGATTGACACTTTCGTTAGTCCGCTACATTCTCCAAACGCATTGTATTCTATATGAGTAACTGCATCAGGAATCGTAATGGTCGATAGATTTGAGCACCCATAAAATGTAAGCTCTGGAATAATAGTGACGGAATCTGGAATTACAATGCGTGATAAACCTGAGCATTCTTGAAACAAACCTCCGACCCAATGTGCAGGCTCAAAGGAAGTGATAGTGTTGGGGATGTCAATCGACGTTAGACCGCTACAGCCTATAAATGCACCTTCGCCAATGCTCGTTACTCCGTAGGGGATATTGATAGACGTCAAGTTGGAACAGTATGCAAAGGCTCCCATTGCAATGGCAGAAATGGAGCTGGGGATAACGGTGTTTTGACAGCCTGAAATAAGCGTATTTGTTGATGTCTCAATAATCGCATGGCAATCTTCACGGCAGTCATAAGCAGCATTCGCTTCGGATACAGATATAGAGGTTAACGCAGGACATTTGGCAAAGGCTAATGTGGCAATATCAGCCACCCCATCTCCAATAGAAACAGAGGTGAGTTGTAAACAGCCTTCAAAAGCCTGAGTACCAATGCTGGCATTGGCTATGATAATGGATTCGAGCCCAGTGTTTTGAAATGCCATACTACCAATTGACGTAACCCCGCTGGGTATTTCGATAGAGGTAAGCGAGATGCAGCCTTGGAATGTCTCGTTCCCTATTGTAGTGACTGATGACGGGATGTTGATAGACGACAACGCAGTGCAGTTTCGAAAAGTTCCCCCTATTATTTCGGTAACAGATTCAGGAATACTGACGGACGTCAAGCTGTCGAGGTCGCTAAAATAACCAATACTTGTAACAGGAATGTTTTCTCCATCTATATGAAGGATTGATGAAGGGATAACGAGTGCGCCAGTAGGCCCGTCTATATCAATTGCGGTAACCATGGCTTCCCGAGGATAGTTAGTACTAATGTAATAGCGTAAAGTTTGCCCCGACGGTGCTGTGCACAGCCAACTGCTCGAGAGGGCATTTGCATTTAAGGTTAGCAGCATTATTGCCGCTGCAGCTAAAAGTGTTTTTTTCTTCATTTTGTTGTTATTTTAGTTATACGTTACATTTTCCTTCTTTTCGAACAACATATAAAAAAGCGCGGGAACAACTTTCTTGCTTATCCCGCATCTCAGGCCTTCGCATTGCCTCTACTACAGAATAAGCAATGCCGAAGCCCACGCATATTGGAACATACATTGTATGCTGCCAAACCATGGACGAAGTACATTGCGCTATTGCGGTAGTAGGTTTCGAGGTTGCGAAGTTCGAGATGCCGCAGACAAACGCCGTTACAACGTCTTTCTTAATATGTCCTGTCGCCCGCCCTCACCCCGAAAGGCTCCGGCTAAACGACGGTGCAAAGTTACAAACATTTCGCGACATGGCCAAATTTATTTTTCTGGATAGGCTGTGGCATACGTAAGAATGGTCATCGGAGGGCTCTACGTGGGTATATGCGTGGGACTGACAAAATGTCAGTCTTGGGGTGTGTTCGGCCTCTCACGGCTGTCAGTCTGGGAGGGGTGGGGTGGGGGATTTAGGGGTGGGCGATGTTAACCCGACCTCAATACGACCTTAATACGACCATAACCCATTTAATGTGTTGGAAATCAGCGGTTTATGTAAGTTGTTGATTTTTAGTAGTTTAGGGGTGAAAATGATAAGGGGGCGGCGCGCAGCGCCGCCCCCTTATGGCAGAGAACTTGACCTGTCAGTTCTGTCAGATGATTTGTTTCAGCTCGACAGGTTGGAGCATATTTTCGGGTTTCAAGATTTCGTCCAGTTGCTCTTTGGTCAGCAAGCCGTGTTCGAGCACCAGCTCGTAGACGCCGCGGCCGGTTTCGGAGGCCTCTTTGGCAATCTTGGTGCTCTGTTTGTAGCCGATGATGGGGTTGAGCATGGTGACGATGCCAATCGAGTGTTCCACCAGTTGGCGGCAGCGTTCCTCGTTGGCGCGGATGCCGTCGATGCAGAAGGTGCGCAGGGTGTCGAGGCCGTTCTCGAGCAGGTGCACGCTTTCGAAGAGGGTGTAGGCAATGACGGGTTCCATAACGTTGAGCTCCAGCTGGCCATTGTCGCTGGCTAAGCTGATAGTCATGTCGTTACCAATAACCTTGTAGCACACTTGGTTCATCACCTCGGGGATGACGGGGTTGACCTTGCCAGGCATAATCGACGAGCCGGGTTGACGCTCGGGCAGGTGAATCTCGTTCAGTCCGCAACGGGGGCCGCTGCTCAGGAGGCGCAGGTCGTTGCACATCTTGTTGATTTTGATAGCCAAGCGCTTCATGGCGCTGCTATACTGAATCATGCAGCTTGTGGCGCTGGTGGCCTCAATCAGGTTGTCGGCCAGCGAGATGTTCCAACCCGTAACGCGGCGCAGGGCCTTGATGCAAGCCTCGCTGTAGCCCGGTTTAGAGCAGATGCCGGTGCCGATGGCGGTGGCGCCCATATTCACAATCAGGAACTCGTCGGCAGCGTTGCGCAGGTTGTGCAATTCGCCACGCAGCGAGGCGGCGAAACCGCCAAAGGTCTGACCCAGAGTCATGGGTACAGCGTCCTGCAGCTGAGTGCGACCCATCTTGATGACATGGGCAAACTCTTTCGACTTTTGGTCGAGCGCCTCAATCATCTTCTCGAGGCGGGGCATAAACTCCAAGTGCTCGAGACACATGGCCATGTGTATGGCGCAGGGGTATGCGTCGTTGGTGCTCTGCGAAGCGTTCACCACGTCGTTTGGCGAGCAGTACTGGTATTCGCCTTTCTGGTGGCCCATGCGTTCGAGGGCCAGGTTGGCAATCACCTCGTTGGCAGCCATATTGGTGCTGGTGCCGGCGCCGCCCTGAATCATGTCGATGGGGAACTGGTCGTGGTAGAGACCCGAGATAAGTTGGTCGCAAGCCCAGATAATGGCTTCGCCCTGTTCGGGAGTAATCATGCCCACCTCGACGTTGGCCATGGCGGCAGCCTTCTTGGTGATGGCCATACCGCGAATGAAGTTGGGGTAGCTCGAAAGCAGGTGCCCGCTGATGTGGAAATTGTCGATAGCGCGGGTGGTCTGCACTCCGTAGTAGGCCTGTGTCGGCACTTCGCGCGAACCCAGAAGGTCGCTTTCGGTGCGGGTTTGGATGTTATTGTTTTTGTTTTCCATTGTTTTGTTTTATGCAGTTAGTTTAAGTTCATTTGTTCAAAAACACAATAATAACGATAAAAAATATTTTTTATTATGCAAGAAATGAATTTTTTTTTATCTATTTCGAAAAAAAAGCTCAAAGTGCGAAAAAAAGTGTAACTTTGCAAAATGAAAATGACAAGCGTAACCAACATTTTAGAACCACTCACGCCGCTGCAGCGCATTGAGTATGTGCTT
This sequence comes from Bacteroidales bacterium, assembly GCA_017479385.1. Lineage (GTDB taxonomy): Bacteria > Bacteroidota > Bacteroidia > Bacteroidales > P3 > Colimorpha. The sequence continues at coordinate 103,015 of JAFVCE010000015.1, forward strand.
ATGGCAGTGGCCATGGCGGTGTTGCCTTTGTCGCTCAACATCAGTGTCTATGCCGTCTATGCTGCCATCGTGGCCGGCGTGGTGAACCTGGTGGTTGGCCACGAACGGCTGTCGAGCAGGGTGGGGGCGAGAGACCGCCGCGCGCTGCCCATTTTTGGCGCCGCTGTGCTGCTCTGGCTCTGCTATGCTGTGAGCCTTCTTTGGACCACCAACCTCGCCGAAGGCCTGTTGCGAGTCTCCAAACTGCTGCCGCTGCTGTTGCTGGCGCTCTACTTTGTGGCAGCCGCTCCAGCCATCTATACCCCTCGCCGCATTCGCGCCGCCTTTTGGTTGCAAGCTGCCGTGCTGGTGGTTCTATTTGCGGTTTGCGCTGTGCGAATGCTGTGGCGAATCTTGTTCCAAGGGGCAAGCTACAGCCAACTTTCGGGCTCCGGTTTCTACCCACTGCACCATGCCTATATGGCCTACTTCCTGCTCGTGGCCGTGGGCTTTGTCTATAGCCGCGCCGTCGAGCTTTGGCCGCGCCTCGCCACAGGGGTCAAGGTCGCGATGGTGGCTGCCATCGTGGCCTTGTCGTCCTTCATCGTGGCGGTCAACTCGCGGGCCGGTATCATCGGGCTGGCCATAGTGGCCCTCATAGTGCTGTGCCACATAACATTCGTCAGGCGACAGTGGCGTGCGGCCCTCATTGTTGGTGTGGCCATGTTGCTTTTTGGTGGTGGCGTTGCGGCGTTGCTGCCACGCTCCGAACATCGATTGACCAACACCTTCGAGAGCGACGGGTCTACGAGCGACGCCCGAGTAATAATCTACACCACTGCCCTCGATGCCATCTGTCACCAGCCTTGGGGCTACGGCGCGGGCGACTACATGGATGTTCTTGGCCAGTACTACCTGATGCACAATTACGAACATGGCTACACGGAACGCCAAAATTCTCATAATCAGTACCTCGACACTATGCTCGCTGCTGGCTGGCCAGCCGAAGTTTTGCTGCTGGCTCTGCTGTTGCTCTTTGCCCTTTGGGCGCTGCGTCGGCGCAACGTTGCGGCACTCATTTTCATAGTTGTCACGGCCGAGAACCTACTCTTCGAAGCTATGTTCTATCGTCAATGGGGATTGCTCTTTTTCTGTATCGTCTACGGTCTTTTTCTGCAGCAAAGCAACAAAAAAATAACGTAAATCAAAAAAAAATAGTATATTTGCAATTGTTAAAAAAATAAAATAAAAACATAATTATATGATAGCGAAAGAGTTACTTAATCCGACGAGCATCGTTGTTTGCGGAGCATCGTCCGATGTGCATAAACCAGGCGGCAAAGCCTTGTGGAATTTGCTTCACAGCCCGTTCAAGGGAACGGTCTATGCCGTCAACCCCAAAGAGAGCGAAGTGCAAGGCGTGAAATGCTATGCCAAAGTCGAAGAGCTGCCGCAGGTGGATTGCGCCATTCTCTGCATAGCCGCCAAGTTCTGCGCCCAAACCGTCGATGTGCTTGCCAAAGAAAAAGGCACCAAAGGCTTCATCATTGTCAGTGCTGGCTTCTCCGAGGAGAACGAAGAAGGTGCCGCAATCGAGCGCCGCATAGTCGAGACCATCAACAGCGTTGGTGGCTCGCTCATCGGCCCCAACTGCACCGGCTTCCTCAACACCAACTATAGCGGCTGCTTCGACGCTCCCATTCCGCCGCTCGACCCCAAGGGTGTCGATTTCATCACCGGCAGCGGTGCCACAGCCGTCTTTATTAAAGAATATGGTATGAGCAACGGCCTCAAATTCAACAGCGTGTGGGCCGTGGGTAACAGTGCCCAGCTTGGTATTGAAGACGTTTTGGAACACCTCGACGAGACCTTCGACCCCGAGCGCTCGTCGCGTGTAATCATGCTCTATATGGAAAAAATTGGCGACCCCCAGCGTCTGCTCAAACACAGCCGCAGCCTCATCAACAAGGGTTGCCACATTGCCGCCATCAAGAGCGGTGGCAGCGCTGCCGGCAGCCGTGCTGCCAGTAGCCACACCGGCGCTTTGGCCACCAACGACGCCGCTGTCGACGCCCTCTTCCGCAAAGCTGGCATAGTGCGCTGCCATAACCGCCAAGAGCTCACCACCGTCTGCGCCGTCTTTATGCACCCCGAACTCAAGGGCAAGCGTTGCGCCGTCATCACCCACGCAGGTGGCCCCGCCGTTATGCTTACCGACGTGCTCAGCAATGGTGGCATGGAGGTGCCCAGCCTCAAAGAGCACCCCGCCAGCCCCGCCTTGTTAGAGAAATTGTTTGCCGGTTCGAGCGTGGGTAACCCCATCGACTTCCTTGCCACTGGCACCGCCGAGCAGTTAGGCTACATTATTGACGCCGTAGAGAACGACTACACCGACATCGATTTCTCGGTCGTTATCTTCGGCAGCCCTGGATTGTTCAGCAACCGCGAGGTCTACGCCCTGCTCGACGAGAAGATGAAGACCTGCAAAAAGCCCATCTTCCCCGTGCTGCCCTCTATTATTAATGTAAAAGAAGAGATAGAAGAGTTCATTGCCAAAGGCCGCATCAACTTCCCCGAAGAGTGCGTGCTGGGCAACGCCATCTGCAAGGTATACAACACTCCCAAGCCGCAACCCGAAAACGTGGAGCAGCCCAAAATCGACGTGGCTCGCATTCGCGCCACCATCGACCGCTGCAAAGACGGCTACATGGATATTAGCGACTACAACGAATTGCTCGACGCCGCCGGCATAAGCCGCAAAAAGAGCGTCGAGGTTAGCAAGAAAGAGGATGCCCTGGCCTTTGCCCGTGAGGTTGGTTGCTCGAAGGATGTGCCGCTGGTGATGAAAGTCGTCGGCCCACTGCATAAGAGCGATGTGGGTGGCGTTACCCTCGGTGTGAAAGACCTCGACACTGTGGCGCGCGAATTCGACCGCCTCATTGTCATTCCCGAGACCTACGCCGTAGAGATGTACCCCATGCTCGACGGTACCGACGTCTATATCGGCGCCATCCGCGACCCGAAGTTCGGCCACCAAATATTCTTCGGTTTGGGCGGCATATTCATTGAGGTGCTTAAGGATGTGCAAAGCGCACTGGCCCCCATCACCGCCGCCGAGGCCAAAGAGATGCTTACCCAGCTCAAGGGCTACAAGATACTGCAAGGTGTGCGTGGCCAAGAGGGCGTGAACCTCGACCTCTATGCCGACCAAGTGGCTCGCGTGAGCGCGCTGGTGCAAGCAGCCCCCGAAATTGCCGAGATGGACCTCAACCCACTACTTGGCAATCCGCGCTACGTGACGGCTGTCGACGCGCGAATACGCCTCGAAAAATAAAAAAAGTGAGAAAAGGTGCAATAAAAGCACCTTTTCTTGTACATACTTTAACGTTTAAACTACATTAAATTCAATAAATAACTAAAACAAACCAACACAAAAAAATGAAAAAAGTATTCGCATTCGTGGCAGTGGCAGCCGCCCTGCTCGTGGCTGGCAAAGCCAACGCTCAAATCGGTGTCAACGCAGGCTACGCCTCGCAATCCTACATCAACAACTACAACAATGGCAACCACACCGACACCACCTCGATGACCGGTTTCTTTATCGGTGCCAACTACAACCTCAACCTCACTGGCGACCTCAACCTCAGCGTCGGCCTCCAAGCTCGCTACAACACTGCCAGCGACTCTATTCAAGCTTCGTTATTTGGATTTGCAGGTAGCAAAGTTAAAACAACCCAAACCCAAATCCTGCTCGACGTGCCGGTGCTCTTCAACTATGGCTTCAACCTCACCAACGACCTCAAGGCTTCTGTCTTCCTTGGCCCTACCTTCAGTTTTGCCGTCAAGGGTAACACTAACGTTCAAGGCAGCGCCAATGTATTGGGCACAAGTCTCGGCTCCGGTGGCAAAGACTACAACTGGTATGCCAGCACCGACGACGGTGGCTACAACTACAACGCCCTCGACATCAGCGGCACCATCGGTCTCTGCCTCGACTTCACCGGCATTCGCCTCTATGGTGGCTACAACATGGGCCTTCTGAACCTCCACAACAGCGACAACTGGACCCGCAAAGGCAGCAACATCTTTGTTGGCGTTGGCTACGCCCTCTAAAATAACCCAAAATAACTAAGAGTCTGTTAGAATTGCATTTGGCGGTTTTATAGAAACCAACAAGCAAATTTAAGCGACTTCTAAACAAAAGAATAACATAAATCTACTTTGCTGCGAGGCTTCGAAACGAAGCCTCGCAGCTATTTTTTTGCACCGCCACACAATAAAAAAAACGTTTGCGCGTTATTGTTGAAGAAAAAGCACAAAAATAAACCAACAGCCAACGAAGAGATGAACATCCTTGTTACCGGCGGAGCCGGATTTATAGGTTCCCACACCCTTATAGAACTCTACCAAGCGGGCCACACCGCCGTGGTGGTCGACAACCTGAGCAACAGCAACCCCGAGTCGCTTAAGCGCGTGGCTGCCATACTGCGCGACCAGACCCCGAGCATCGACATCGAGGTACCCTTCTACCAAGTCGACATACGCGACCGCCAGGGCCTCGAGCGCGTTTTTGCCAACCACCACTTCGATGCCTGCATCCACTTTGCCGGCCTCAAAGCTGTGGGCGAAAGCGTGGCCAAACCGTGGGAGTATTACGAAAACAACATTGGCGGCACGTTGACCCTGGTCGACGTAATGCGCCAACATGGGTGCAAAAACATCATCTTCAGCTCGAGTGCCACCGTCTATGGCGACCCTGCCCAGATACCCATCACCGAGCAGTGCCCCAAAGGACAGTGCACCAACCCCTACGGCTGGACCAAAAGTATGCTCGAGCAGGTGCTTACCGATATCCAAAGTGCCGACCCCGAGTGGAACGTGGTCCTGTTGCGCTACTTCAACCCCGTGGGAGCCCACCCCAGTGGCCGCATTGGCGAAAACCCCAACGGCATACCCAACAACCTTATGCCCTACATAACCCAAGTGGCCATCGGCAAGCGCCCCGAGCTCGGCGTTTTTGGCAACGACTACCCCACACCCGACGGTACCGGCGTGCGCGACTACATACACGTTGTCGACCTCGCGTCCGGCCACGTCTGCGCCCTCCAAGCCATCGAGCGCCACTGCGGTTTGGCCATCTACAACCTCGGTACCGGACAGGGCTACTCTGTGCTCGACATGGTCAAGGCCTTTGTGCGCGTCAATGGCGTCGACGTACCCTACAGCATCAAACCCCGCCGCCCAGGCGACATAGCCACCTGCTACTCCGACCCAGCCAAGGCCCATGCCGAACTGGGCTGGCAGGCCCGCTATGGCATTGACGAGATGGTGCGCGACAGCTGGAACTGGCAGAGCCAAAACCCCGAAGGCTATTAATCGTTAACCCCACGCCATTAGCCGCACCCCCTTTCTGCACCAAAAACAATCAACCCTCAACCCACAGCCAACAGCAATGACCAACAACCTCACCATACTCTGGGCCGACGACGAGATTGAACTCCTCAAACCCCATATCCTTTTCCTCGAAGAGCGCGGCTACTCGGTGTTGCCCGTCATGAGCGGCGCCGAAGCCGTCGACGCCATGGCCGAACAGCAGGTCGACATCGTTTTCCTCGACGAGAATATGCCCGGCATGACCGGCCTCGAAACCCTCTCGTTCATCAAAGAACGCTACCCCCAAGTGCCCGTCATCATGATTACCAAGAGCGAAGAGGAGCACATCATGGACGAAGCCATAGGCAGCAAAATCAACGACTACCTCATCAAGCCCGTCAACCCCAACCAAATACTCCTCACGCTCAAAAAACACACCGAGGCCCGCCGCCTTATGTCGCAAAAATCGACCCTCTCGTACCAGCAACAATTCCGCGAAATAGGGTTCGAACTCGGGGCCGACCACAGCGCCGAAGAATGGGTCGAACTGTATCGCAAACTGGTTTATTGGGAACTCGAACTCTCCAGCACCGACGACGCTAACATCCACGACATCTTCATCTCGCAAAAAGCCGAGGCCAACCGCCAGTTCTGCCGCTTCTACGAGAACCACTACGCTGCCTGGCTCGCCGGCACCGAAGAGAAACCCTTGCTCTCGACCACCATACTGCGCGAAAAACTCTTCCCGCTGCTGCGCGAAAGCAAACCCACGTTCCTCATAGTTATCGACAACTTCCGCTACGACCAGTGGAAGTTTATCCAACCCACCCTCGAACAACTCTTCCGCACCGAGCGCGACGAGATGTACTATGCCATCATACCCACCACCACCCAGTTTGCGCGCAACGCCATGTTCAGCGGACTCATGCCCGGCGAAATCGAGCGCAAGTACCCCCAATACTGGGTCAACGAAGACGAGCAGGGCTGGAAAAACCAGTACGAAAACGAACTGCTCGACGAGAACCTGCGCCGCCACGGCTTCAACCTCAAGCACTCCTACAACAAAGTGCTCAACGCCCAATACGGGCACCGCTTGGCTACCAGCATCAACAACCTCATGCAGAACAAGCTCAACGTCATAATCTACAACTTTATCGATATGCTCTCGCACGCGCGCACCGATAGCGACATAGTGCGCGAGCTGGCCGACGACGAGAAAGCCTACCGCTCGCTCACCCTCTCGTGGCTCGAACACTCGCCCCTGCTCGAGGTGCTCAAAGAGCTGGCCACGCGCGATGTCAACGTCGTCATTACCACCGACCACGGCTCGGTACGCATAGACCGCCCAGTGCGCGTCAAAGGCGACCGCGAAGTGAGCGTCAACCTCCGCTACAAGCAGGGCCGCCTGCTCGACTATAACCCCCGCGACGTGTTCGAGGTGAAAGACCCAGCCAAAATCTTCCTGCCGCGGCTACACGTCACCTCGCCCTACATCTTCTGTCACGAAAACGACTTCTTTGCCTACCCCAACAACTACAACCAGTACGTGCAATACTACATGAACACCTTCCAACACGGCGGCATCTCGCTCGAAGAAATCCTAATACCCTACATCGTTATGCGCCCCAAATGAGGCGTGCCGACAGTCGGTTTTTGAAAAAGGCCCACCACGGCGCCCGCCCGCAGGGCGGGCGCCGCACTTTTTGCCAAAAAACAAACCAAAAAACACACCCCAAACAAAAAGTTATCAACAGCTTTGCAACTGCCTCAAAAACAACCCTTTGGTCGGGTTAAGCTCCTATTGAGGTCGTATTAACATCGAATACCCCTCGTAACCTATTCGAACACAATGCGTTGCAAGCCCCTTTGCTCCACTTTTCGCCAACTTATCAACACCCAAACTCGCCGACCACAAAAAATAAATAACCACAATTCAGAAAAAAAACGTAAATTTGCAACCGCGACCATAGTGTCCGCAACCATATAAAAAACAACACAAAACCAAGACCAATGACACATAGAACCCTCGCCGCCGCCCTCCTCCTTGCCCTGCTGGCAACAGCCTGCAACGGTCGTAACCCACAACCCCAACCCACCTCGGCCGACACCACCATCGTAGCCACCGAGCCCGAACCGGAACCGGAGCCCGAACCCGAGCCCGTAGCAGCGCCCCAACCCGCCGCCCGCCAGGCTGCCGCTGCTCGCCCAACTCAGACCCCAGCCCGTGGCAAAGCCGAAACCATCTACATCGAGACCGAAGGTGCGCAAGGCCGCGTTTGGGGCCACGTCACCATGCAGGGCGACCGTGGTCAAGGCACCATCCACGACTGGGACGAAAACACCCTCTCGGTCCGCGTTACCCGCCACGGCGACGAACTCTACGCCATCGACCAAAACTCTCGCCAATACGTATTCAAGCTCCGCAAATAGCCGGTATGGCGGTACATAAATGCTGCCATTAGCGAGGTTTGTATGGAATTGAAAATAATAAACAATTAACAATAACAATGAAAACAACAGCAGAACTTCAGCAGATTGCGACGCAGGTGCGCCGCGACATACTCAGAATGACCACCGCCGCCAAGAGCGGTCACCCAGGTGGTTCGCTCGGCACGGCCGACTGGTTTGTGGCCATGGAGTGGAACATCATGCACTTCGACCCCAAAAACTTTACCATGAGCGGCGAGGGCGAGGATATGCTCTTCGTTTCGCAAGGCCACATCACCCCCGTCATCTATAGCACCATGGCCCGCCGTGGCTACTTCCCCGTTGCCGAGCTCGCCACCTTCCGCCAGTTTGGCACACGCCTGCAGGGCCATCCCAGCACCGAGCACGGCCTGCCTGGCATTCGCATGGCCAGCGGCTCGTTGGGCCAGGGTTTGAGCGTGGGCATCGGTGCCGCGTTGGGCAAAAAGATGACCGGCGACAAGCACCTCGTCTTCACCATGCATGGCGACGGCGAACTGCAAGAAGGTCAGATTTGGGAAGCCGCCATGTTTGCCGGCGCCAAAGGGGTTGATAACCTCATTGCCACAATCGACTACAACCACCAGCAAATCGACGGCACGGTCGACAACGTGATGACCCTCGGCGACCTCAAGGCCAAGTTCGAGGCTTTCCTCTGGAAGGTTGTTGTTGTCGAAAACGGTAACGATATGCAGCAAGTGCTCGACGGCATGGCACAAGCCAAAGACATGAGCGGACAAGGTGCCCCAGTGTGTGTTATCCTTACCACCAAGATGGGCTTCGGTGTAGACTTTATGCAAGATACCAACAAGTATCACGGTGCGGTGCTCGGTGCCGACGACCTGCCGCGCGCCCTTGCCCAACTGCCCGAAACGCTTGGCGATTATTAATAGACAGTTCAGAACCCGAGGCTTGAAGAAAATCGTGCTTACAACGTTTGCCACAACGCGATGAACTCTGGACGCACATTAATTTTTTCGAAAAAAATGGATAATACGCACACGCAAAAAGTAGCACCCCGTTGGTTCGGCCCTCAGGCCGGGCGCAAAAGCCTGTTGGCAATTCGATTGGCGCTATGTGTGTGCCTGTTCTTCGCTCTTCAAGCCTCGGTTGCTGTTTCGGCCCACGCCCAGCAGCCCGAAAAAACGCGCCTGCTGGTTATCCTCGACTGCTCGAACAGTATGTGGGACCACTGGCAGAGCGACAGCAAGATTAAGGTAACGCAGCAAGTGCTGCTGTCGTTCCTCGACAGTGCCGAGCGCCAAAGCGACATCGATGTGGCGTTGCGTGTTTTTGGCCACCTAAACAAGGAGTCGTATGCCACGCGCCTCGAAGTACCTTTTGGTTACGACAATTATTATCGCATTCGCAGCAAAATCAAGACCCTCGTTCCGCAAGGTGGCTGCACGGCCGCCACAGCACTGACCGACGCGCTCGACGATTTCCCTCACTCTGACGATTCGCGCAACATCATACTCATCATCACCGACGGCATGGACGACTGCGACGCCGATATTTGCGACGTGGCGCGCCATGTGCAACTCAGTGGCGTGGTGGTCAAAACGTTTATTCTCGGAATTGGCAACCGCGAAGATTTTCGTCACAGCCTCGATTGCGCGGGGAAGTTCACATACGTCTCGAACGAGGAGAGCTACGCCTCGGTGCTGTACGACATTTTTGGCCTTTCCGACAAAAAAGCCCGCGTGGTGCTGCGCCTGCTCGACGAGCAGGGTGCGCTGTTCGAAAACGAGCTGCCGGTTACTTTCTACGACAACCAAACGGGCGTAGCGCGACTCTCGACCCTGTATGCTTATAACTATCGGCGCAACCCTGACACTTTGACACTCGACCCGTTGGTGAGCTACGATGTCGAGCTCCACACCTCGCCAGCCATACGCCTCGAAGGGCGGCAGTTTTCGCCCGAGAGGGTCAACGAACTCGATGTGAGGGTGGCTGCTGGGTCGCTCGCGGTGCGTTTCGATGGGCGTAAGCCCGCTTGGCAGATTCCAGCCTACAATGTCAATGTGCGCTCTGCCACAAACGACAGCACAATCAAAATCCAAGCCATTGGCGACCAGACTGACTTTTTGGCAGGTCGCTATGACATCGAGGTGCAGTGTCTGCCCCCCATCACACTACGCGGCATAGAGGTCAAAGCTTCGTCGGCCACCGACTTGGCGCTCCCCATGCCAGGCCTGCTCCAGCTGGGCAAGCCGCGCGCCATCACCACAGGGGCGGTGCTCAAAGTGAGCGAAGGCGTTACCAGCTACGTCTGCAACCTCAACCCCAACAACGCCCTGGAGCGCATAGTCCTCCAGCCTGGCGAGTACGAAGTCCTGCTCCATCCGCAAGGCTCGGCCGACTACGACAAAGTGCAGTCGCGCCGCTTCGTCATCGTGAGTGGGCAAACAACCAAAATACAATTCTGACAACCAAAAAACATAACCATGCTTAACAAAAACGTTTCGGACCTGCTCAACGAGCAGATAAACAAAGAGCTCTACAGCGCTTACCTCTATCTGGAAATGAACAACTACTTCGACAAACGAGGCCTCGACGGCTTCGCCAACTGGTATATGATTCAGGCCCAGGAAGAGCGCGACCACGCCATGCTCATCTACAAGTATATGCAGAACAACGACTGCCCCATTGTGCTTGGTGCCATTGCCAAGCCCGACAAAGTCTTCAATAGCGACATGGATGTGCTCCGTGCCGGCCTCGAACACGAAGAGTACGTCACTGCCTCTATCCATACCATTTACGACGCAGCCTACAACGTCAAAGACTTCCGCACCATGCAGTTCCTCGATTGGTTCGTCAAAGAGCAGGGCGAAGAAGAGACCAACGCACGCGACATGATTACCAAGATGGAACTCTTCGGCTCCGATGCTCGCAGTCTCTATATGCTCAACCAAGAGCTTGCCGCGCGCACCTACTCCTCGCCGAGCCTCACGCTCGACTAAGGCCAGTGCTGAATCCGGCCACAGGCTTTGTTGGTTCGACCATAAAATATTCATAACCTATACTTTGCACCGGTTCGGGAGTGTCCCAAATCGGTGCAAAGTTACATGAAATTTCCAATCTGCCAGAAAAAATATCGTTGCAGTGCCTCTCCAACGATTGCAATCTTCGTGCACGCGGCAAGGTGCTGTTGTGGCTGCCGGCAGTGGGGAGCCTTGTGCGGGTTGGAGTTCGAAAAAAAATCTTCTATTCGGAAAAAATTTATTATTTTTGCATCTGTTCGTCCTACAATCGCAGAGCGATGCAAACAATTTGTTTTAAGGCTGTTGCCATAATTACGAGTTGGCGCAATGTGGGCGAAAAAACGTAATGAAAAAGACCTATAATAACATGACAAAAAACGCAAACGAACTTCAAAAAAATGGCCCACAAGCCGCCCAAGACCACCTGCAGCACATTGTCTATGCCCTGATTACGGTGGTCATAACCGTCCACGCCTTTGTGCTCTATAGTCTCTACGTCGTTGAAGGCGACAGCCTGATGGCGGCAACTGGCACAACCTCTGTTTTCCAAGCCATCGGTCACCAGGGCGGCGTTTATATGTTTGGCAGCTACCTGCCAGTGTGGCTGATGATTCTTGTCGAGATGGTTTTTGCTTTTGTGCTGGCTGTTGCGGTGGGCAGCCCGTTAGCGTTCCGCTTGGCCAGCCGCAAGTTCGACCCCAGACGCAACCACCCTATGATTTTCGAGTCGGCCATCATAACCGCCACTGTTTGCATCATGTGCCCCTCGATGAGCCTGTTGGCCGACATCTTTTATTACCCTTACTACAACGGTTTCAACTTCGTAGACTTTTTGCTGCGTTGGTTCCGACTTGTGTGCTACAACTTGCCGTTTGCCTATTTCTCGCAGATGTTCTTTGTGCAACCTTTTGTGCGATTTGCCATCCGCAAACTTTTTGCCGACAGGATTGCCCTGCGCAACGAACAAAACACCGACAAGACCGTCAAGCCGTCGAACGAGTCGGAAGCCATAGCCGACATCATAATCCGCGAAAACGAGATTGCGGCCGAGGACTAACCCTCGCGGTGGTGTGCCACCATCATTCTACTCTACCAACCAGCCTCTTGCCCAACTCGAAGGCGTTGTGGCGACCGAGGTGGCCGTTACTCTCATCGTCGGGCTTCTCGTACATATATGTTCCGATGGGGAACATCAGTCGCTCCATGAAGGCACGTATGACGCCAGTGGGATAGCTGTAGTAGACGGGCGAGCCAAGCACGATGACGTCGGCCAGCCGAGCCCGCTCCAACACGGGGCGCAGGTCGTCATTGATGGCGCAGATGCCGTTGCATTTCGAGTTTTTCAGTTTGCAAGCAAAGCAGCTTTTGCACCCCTTGAAGTCGATGTCGTAGAGGTGTACGAGTTCTGTTTCGGCTCCTGCCGCCTCGGCTCCACGCATGGCGCTCTGGAGCATATCGGCTGTGTTTTTATTTTTTCGCGGACTGCCATTGAAGAACATGGCACGTATTTTCTTTTCCATAAAAGTAGTTGTTTCTAATTTTGAGAATGCAAAGATACGATTTTTTTTAATTTCCATGCGACCAGTGGCTATTTTTGTTTCCTCTGGTCGTAATTCACCATAGTTCAAGCAAGTCAGCTCCTGCCCTCGACACTATATTGGTTAAAAATCAACGTGCGATAACAAGTCTTTTCAACTACCGCCATACCTACCCCAAAAACAGCCACCTGCGTACCATAAAGAGGTAGGTGCAATGTGACCTCGGCTGTCAGCTTTCGGCAGGCGATGAGGTTGCTGTTGATAATTTTTTTTGTGCAAAACGCGTAGATTCCGGATTTTTTGTGTATCTTTGCACCCGCTTATGACGTGCAACACTGCCCATAATACGCCAATTTACCCCCCCCCCTCTGTCTTTAGGCAGGTGGGTAAGTGGAGTTAGGCTCAGGTCGCCGAAATTCAACAAGGAAATATTATTTCTCACACATAATCATATAGCAATGAAGATAAAGACTTTCGTTGCAGGCATGGTGGCGTTGGTGTTTGCCATGTCTGCGGCTATGGCGCAGAACGCCGTGGTGACAACAGGCGGCGATATTGCTGCCGACAACTATCTGTTTTCGTTCACCGTGGGGCAGATAGCGCAGACTACGGCGCAGAGTGCCGACGCAACCGTCGTCGAAGGGGTGCAGCAACCTCTCTCTGTCGAAGTGCAGAGCATCGATGCCGTCGACGCACTACCTACGGTGAGCATCTTCCCCAACCCCACCGATGCCATTGTTACCCTGCGGCGCGAGGCCGACGGCGAGCCGGCCCGCGTTGTGCTCTACGACGCTTCGGGGCGCCAACTCGAATCGCAGACGTGGACAGGCGCAAGCCTCTCACTGGACCTCACCGCGCAGCCATCGGGTGCATACATAGTGCGCGTGGCGTACAGCGACAATAGAGTTAAGAACTACAAAATCATTAAACGATGAAGAAGATACTATCATTTGTATTCACCCTCATGCTTGGGGTGATGCTGTGGGCGCAAGTGCCACAGAGTTTCAGTTATCAAGCCGTGGTGCGTAACGCCACAGGGCAAGCCGTGGCGGAGCAGAGCGTAGGTGTGCGAATCTCGCTGCGACAAGGCAGTGCCGACGGCGCAGAGCAGTATGCCGAACTGCACACCGCCACCACCAATGTGGCAGGATTGATTACCCTCACCGTTGGCGAAGGCACGGTGCAATCGGAAGGCACGCTGACCGACATCGACTGGGCCAACGGCCCGTGGTACCTCTGCACAGCGGTGGACCCCGAGGGCGGCGACAACTACACGCTCACCACCACGCAGCAGCTACTCTCCGTCCCCTACGCCCTCTATGCCACCGACGCCGAAGCGCAAGCACAGCTATCCACCCTCGCAGACAAGGTAGATAGCCTGCAATTGGTCAACGAAGCCGCTATTATCGGCAACGCAGATGCTATTTCCGACCTCAACAGCAGAATAGACAGCCTCAACGTAGCAACTGCTACTAACATTGAAGCCAATGCAGATGCCATTGAAGCTCTCGAGCGCAAGACCGATAGCCTCATTGCAACAATAGACGGCAACGACGACAATGCCGAGGCGATAGCCTTGCTCGAAAGCAGGGTGGATAGCCTACAGGTGGCCAACGAAACCGCTATTAACGGCAACGCAGATGCCATTTCCGACCTCAACAGCAGAATAGACAGCCTCAACGTAGCAACTGCTGCCAACAATGAGGCCAACGCAGATGCTATTGAAGCTCTTGAACACAAGACCGACAGCCTTTTTGCTACAATAGATAGCAACGACGGAAATGCCGAGGCGATAGCCTTGCTCAAAGATAAAGTCGACAGCCTGCAAGCTGCCAACGCAGCCGAAATGGCTGCACTCAACGCAAAGAACGACAGTCTGCAAGCAGCCAACGCTGAGGCACAGGCACAGGTGTCGGCACTTGAGGATAGAGTAGACAGCCTAACGGCGACCAACTCCACGTTGCAAAACGAGCTGACTGCCTTTGAAGAAAGAATGCAGCAGATGCAGCATTATATCGACAGTGCGATAGCTGCCGCCCTGCAACATAGTAGCCATACCGACACCACTGGCGGAGATACACCATTCACGCCCGACCCTGTTGAGGATACAACAATCACACCCTCACCAACTCCCGATACAACAAACGTGCAATGGGTAGACCTCGGCTTGCCCAGCGGTCTGCTGTGGGCAAGTTGCAACCTCGGAGCTAATAGCCCCGAAGATTATGGCAATTACTACGCCTGGGGTGAGACTACCACCAAGAGTGAGTATAGCTGGGATACCTACATATATGCCAATGGAAGTTTCGACCAACTGACCAAGTATTGCGACAGGAGCGACTATGGTTACAATGGCTTTACCGATAACCTTACTACCCTGCAAGCTATGGACGATGCCGCCACGCAAGCATTAGGCAATGGTGCGCGCACTCCAACCAATGAGGAATGGGAAGAGTTAATGAACAACACCACCGTAGAATGGACAACCATGAATGGTGTAAACGGATGTAAGTTTACTGCATCGAATGGCAATTATATTTTCCTGCCTGCCGCTGGCGCCCGTGGTGGCGAGCTGGTATATGCAGACACGATTGGCGGCTACTGGTCAGCTTCGCTCAGCGAGAGCAGCCCGTACGGCGCGTTGTACTATGGCTTCAACGACGACGACGACGACGTCCAGTCCGGAGTGGGCGACGACTACCGCTATGGTGGCTTTTCGGTGCGTGCGGTGCGTTCCACTGACAACACAACGGACGACACTACTGGCGGAGATGCACCACTCACGCCCGACCCTGTTGAAGACACAACAATCACACCCACACCCGATACAACAAATGTGCAATGGGTAGACCTCGGCTTGCCCAGCGGTCTGCTGTGGGCAAGTTGCAACGTTGGTGCCAACAGTCCAGAAGAGTATGGCGACTACTATAACCTTACCACCTTGCAAACTGTGGACGATGCCGCCACACAAGCATTAGGCTCCGGTGCTCGCACACCAACAATAGTGGAATGGGAAGAGCTATTAAATAATACCACTGCAGAGTGGACAACCGTAAATGGAGTAAACGGCCGAAAGTTCACAGCAGCGAACGGTAATTATATTTTCCTGCCTGCTGCTGGCTACCGCTGGTTCGGCGAGATGTACGAAGCAGGCACGTGGGGTCGCTACTGGTCAACCTCGCTCGTGGACGACCAGGCCGCGTGGAACATCGACTTCTACGCCAGCGGCCTGGACAAGAACACCGGCTATCGTGGCTACGGGTTTTCGGTGCGTGCGGTGCGTTCCACTGACAACACAACGGACGACACTACTGGCGGAGATACACCACTCACGCCCGACCCTGTTGAGGATACAACAATCACACCCTCACCAACTCCCGATACAACAAATGTGCAATGGGTAGACCTCGGATTGCCGAGCGGACTGCTGTGGGCATCATGCAACTTGGGTGCTACGAGTCCAGAAGAGTATGGCGACTATTACGCATGGGGCGAAACTACCACCAAGAGCGAATATAGCTGGGATACCTACATATATGCCAATGGCAATGAAAATCAATTGACCAAGTACTGTAACGATAGCGACTATGGATATAATGGCTTTACCGACAACCTCACTACTTTGCTGCCCGAAGACGATGCCGCTGCGCAGTCGCTCGGCAATGGCACACGCATACCTACCAGAGAAGAATGGCGGGAACTCATCGACAATACCACTTTAGAACGGACAGACATGAATGGAGTGGGTGGCGTGAAATTCACTGCACCGAATGGCAACTCAATCTTCCTCCCAGACGCTGGCATCATGTGGCAAAGCAACCACGCGGGAGATAGCATTTGTGGCTATTACTGGTCGTCAACTTTATACTCGGTCAACTCGACATGTGCGTTTAACTTCTACTCATGTTCGAGCGACTATCAAGGCATAAATGGTGTCAGCAGTCGCGCCAGAGCGCAGTCAGTGCGAGCGGTGCGTGCTGGTGAGGACGATACGGAAGAGCCAATTGTTACTCCTGAGCCTGAACCTGAGCCTGAGCCTGAACCCGAACCAAGCGAAACCTCTGTGGAGTGGGTAGACCTCGGCTTGCCGAGCGGACTGCTGTGGGCATCGTGCAACTTGGGTGCTGCGAGTCCAGAAGAGTATGGCGACTACTATGCATGGGGCGAAACTACCACCAAGAGCGAGTATAGCTGGGAAAACTACCTGTATGGTAATCAATACGATCTGACCAAATACTGCAACATAAGCAACTATGGAAATAATGGCTTTACAGACAACCTCACCACACTACTGCCCGAAGACGATGCCGCCACACAGACGCTGGGCAACGGTGCACGCATACCCACCAAAGAAGAGTGGATTGAACTCTATCTCAACACCACTGCGGAATGGACAGCCGTGAACGGCGTGTATGGTAGGATATTTACTGCTGCGAATGGAAACTATATCTTCCTGCCAGCCGGTGGCTACCGGTGGGGGAGCGACCTCGTGGGCGTCAGTGGCGCCAGTGTCGGCCACTATTGGTCGTCGACGCTTGTCACGACGATCATCCCGGAAGCCACGAACGATGCGTGGATATTCGGCTTCAGTTTGCGCAACCAGTATATGTACGACCATGACTACCGCAGCATCGGCAACTCGGTGCGTGCAGTGCGTGCTGCAAATTAACAACACACGGTAACTACTATACACGAGTTAACACAATATACGATAAAGCAGCCGAACAAATATCAATGTTCGGCTGCTTAACGTTTGGCTCGCTTGAACTCGGACGACACGCTGGTGTATTGTTGCTGCCAACAATACAGGCTTCGGGGTAAACCGTGGCGAGAATCAAAAAAAAGCCTATCTTACCCTCGAAAGCGAGTCGAGATATGGTCGGGCTTGAGAGTGTTAAAAAAGTGTTAAAAGACGACCTCAATACGACCTTAACCCCTCTTCAACCCCTCTCCAACCCCCTACCATCAGCACTGCCACAGTCGACCCTTCTCGATGGGCGGAACGTGGCAACTCTATGAAGACTATTTTTTAGTGGCTTGGCAATAAAAACACTTTTGGGACGTTAATATAGTGTAACACCAAGATAAAAACTATGGCATTCGACTATAAGAAAGAGTACAAGGAGTTCTATCTCCCGGCTGCAAGGCCGCAGATAGTGGCTGTGCCGCCTATGAACTTTGTCGCCGTCAGGGGCAAGGGAAATCCCAATGCGGAGGAGGGAGAGTATAAGCGCAGCATCGAGCTGCTGTATGGCATTGCTTACACCATCAAGATGAGCAAGAAAGGCGACCACCGCATAGAGGGGTACTTCGACTACGTGGTACCGCCACTGGAGGGCCTATGGTGGACCAGCGATAGTTCGTTCGACTACTCTGACAAAGAATCGCTGAACTTCATCTCTATGATACGCCTGCCTGAATTTGTGCAACGCAGCGATTTCGACTGGGCTGTGGCCGAAGCCTCGCGAAAGAAGAAGGTCGACTTTTCGCAGGTAGAGTTTTTTACCTACAATGAGGGCTTATGTGTGCAATGTATGCACATTGGTTCCTACGACGACGAGCCTGCCACCATTGCAGCCATGCATACCTATGCCGAGGCACAGGGCTACGCCATGGACTTGAACGGCATCCGCCGCCACCACGAGATATACCTCTCCGACCCGCGAAAGACCGCTCCAAACAAGTGCAAGACAGTTATCAGATTGCCTATCATAAAGAATGCCTGAATATAATGAATCACAAAGGAAAGGAAGCACCGAGCATGGAGAATCACGGAGAAATAATCATCTACCAGACCGCCGACGGGCAGACTCGACTGGAGGTGAAGATGGAGCAGGATACGGTGTGGCTGTCGCAAGCGCAGATGGCCGCCCTGTTTCAAAAGGACCAGTCCGTCGTTGCACGACATATAAAAAACGTATTTGACGAGGGAGAACTTGAGGTGAATAGTAATATGCAAATTCTGCATAATACTTTCTCAAAGTATAAGCCGACCAAAGTCTATTCCCTCGACGTCATCATATCCGTAGGTTACCGAGTGAAAAGTCAGCGGGGTACGCAGTTTCGCATCTGGGCTAACCGTGTACTGAAGGAGTATCTTACCAAAGGCTATGCCATCAACGAGAAGATACGGCAGGAGAACCTCGTGGAGTTGCGCCAGCTGGTGCAGTTGGTGGGGCGCACGCTTAATCGTGGAGAGGAAGAGCCTGTGGATAGTCAAGGGTTGCTTGACGTGGTGGTAGACTACACCTACGCCCTCTCTACGCTCGACAGCTATGACTACCAACGCCTCGCTGTGACCGACACCACCGGCGAGGCATCATTCCATGCTACCTACGAGGGGGCAATGCAGGCCATACTTGCCGTCAAAGAACGCTTCGCCGAGAGTCCACTCTTCGGCAACGAGAAGGACGAATCGTTCCGTAGTAGCATAGGTCAGATATATCAAACCTTCGATGGCGTGGAACTCTACCCCTCGGTAGAGGAGAAGGCAGCCATGCTGCTATACCTCGTGACGAAGAACCACTCCTTCAGCGATGGCAACAAGCGCATAGCAGCGACGCTGTTCCTTTGGTTTTTGAACAACAACCGTATCCTCTACCGTGAGGACGGAAGCAAGCGCATCGCCGACGGCACCCTTGTAGCCCTCACATTGATGATTGCCGAGAGTCGGCCCGAAGAGAAAGATGTGATGGTAAAGGTGGTGGTGAATCTGATTAACAAGAACAACCAATAAATGTTAAGATGTATAATATAGTGCTTGACCGAATAGGCATCAGGTATCCAGAAATCTTTAAGAGTGGTATGGTATATAATGACAAATCAAAAAAAACAGCAAAAATATGACTTACTACGGAAACCGATTAATAAGGCACTCTCTTCTTTTCACCATTTGCATTGCAGCAGTGCTATGTTGTGGATGCAAGCATGAAACCACGCCACTGACGTACGAGCCTGCTGGGTCTATCGGTATGGAGGAATTGGCCGCCATCGCGCGGGACACCATGCACTACCGCGCCCTCATCTTCACCAGCCCCTACTGCTACGGTTGCCGACAGATGAACGAGTCGACGCAGAAGGCAGTCGAGGCTATGGACACCTCGCTGTGGCGTATCTACTACCTCATTGTCGAGGACATCGTCGACTCCGCCCACTGGGAAGAGGTGGTCGGGGACATGATGGGTATGGGCATCCCCCACAAGTTGATACACCATTGTAGTCTGCCCTTCGAGGTTGGAATGTACCGCGACGTGGTTGCACTCTTCCGCACGGCTCAGTCCATCGACCCACGCGCCCCCATGGAGGGCGTACCTTTCGAACTGGTAGTCGACACCAACAACTACATCCCCGTGCAACGCTACAAGCCTGCGCCCGACTCCGACAGCAGCTGGTTCGGAGTGCGCAGTTCCCTCGATGAGGACTACCTGCTCACCATCACCGACTTCACTATCGACGACGGCTGCTTCTCAGTAGTGACATCCTCCTCCACGACCGCCGCCGACCGTTCAATAGTTTTGGAAAGATAGACTGAGGACAACAAGAGCTTCGTAAGGCAAGACAAATACATACCGTGATGGGCAGAATGGAATTAATTGGTCTGATGGGTGCTATGGGCATTAGGTGACAGCCACCAATTAAACCCATCAATAAAGAAAAATATTCAACAAAAACAATACAACATGACCCTCTGCGAAAACAAATATAAAATCCGTGAGATGCGACATGATGAATACCCGATGCTAAACGATTTCCTGTATCAGGCCATATTCCAACCAGACAAGACAAACCTTGCACCAAGGAGTGTCATCGAGAGACCGGAATTGCAGGTGTACATAAAGGATTTCGGCACTAAGAAGGATGACCATTGCCTTTGCGCTGAGGCCGATGGCAAGGTGGTTGGTGCGGTATGGGTGAGAAACATCGACGGCTACGGCAACATTGGAAACGCCACTGTCGAATTTGCAATCTCGGTCTTTGATGATTACCAGCAGCGGGGCATCGGCACCGCACTGATGCGCCACATGATAGCTCTCTTGAAGAGCCTCCACTATCACCAAGCCTCACTCGCCGTGCAAAAAGCCAACTACGCTGTGCGAATGTACAAGAAAGTCGGCTTAGAGATTATTGGCGATACCGAGCAGGAATTTATGATGATTATTAATTTGAGTAATAAATAATGACACAGATGAAGACTGGAATGGTGCGCAGAATCCTTGGCATCACGGCATTAGCACTGTGGCTGCTGGCTATTGTTCCGACGATTGTCTTATGGCGCAGCGGCTGTAGGATCGTGTGGCAGTTGGAGAACTGGGCTTGGCTTTTTGCCCCGGTTTTCACGCTGGTTTATGCTGTGATTTTGACCGTGCATATTTCCAAGTGCAAGCATTGGGTTGTTAAAATGGCCGAATGGTTGGGCTGCACGCTAATAGTAATTATATGTATTGTCACGTCCTTTGGGGCAGGAATACTTCACAATACCAAAGTATGGGGTGACAAGAATTATGTGATTTACAAGGTAAGAGGTTCTACCTTTTATCGTCATGAGTTGTACAAAAGATGTGGCATGGTTGACCGTTACATGTATAAGTTGGATACCTACCCCAAAAAGCCACCTATATATGACAAAAGGCATTTCTTTCCTGAATATGATGAAATCTACAGCACCGAATATCTCATCCACGAGGACGTGAACCTGATACAGTGTGATGCCGTTGTAAGACCATATATAAATAAGGACAGTACCTTCCACGCTACAGTATTCTATCGGCTGGACAATGGGCAAAGGTATAACGAACCTCAAAACGACTCGCTAATATCTTTGATAAATAATCAATAAAAACAACAATATTATGACCCACTGCGAAATACAATCGATGAAAGAGTTTCGCGCTGGTATGGGCGATGACCTTGTGGAGGCTGTCCGTACGAACGAAAAAATCCGCCCCGAAGAGAAAGATGTGATGGTAAAGGTAGTGGTGAACTTGATAAACAAGAAAAACGAATGACGGTTACGTTAATGAGGGTCAATATCCCTCTACTAAACAACTCAGCATAACATATTATAACCGACCTCTACCCTTACATAATTGACACCTACCAGTCCCTCTACAAATTCCACAATCTACCAAACTTCCATCAAAAGAAGACCTCGATTCACCACGGCCTGCACAACTGTTGCATTTGCCACTGCCGCTACACACACCACATTCGTCATAGGATTTAGAACCAGAGGAATTTGAATTGTTATTATAATCAGTGCCACCAGAAGGCATATAACCAGGATTTCCGCTATTCCCTGAACCCTCAAGAGAAAAAACATTACTCCGATTTCCGAAGAGGCTGATGTATCCCAATTTTTCTTTTCCATTAATCATTGTGATCGCAGGCAATTTACCTGCTCCACCGCAAATTATACAGATTTGTTTTCCTGTAGCGCTGCAAAAGGAGCATGGCTCCATCATCATTATTCCAATGACGTAATTGTAGGCCATTTTACCTCCTTGACCATAACATATAGGACACGACTGGCCTCCTTGTCCATAGCATACATTACAATTTTTGATTTTAATAGACTCTACCCATCCGCTGCTATACTCATACCGATAGAACTCTCCGTCGTAAGATGATGATACGACTCTCCCAACTCCATTGATATACTTTGAGTGACTATATTTTTGGTGTACATCCATATAGTTCTGTGCGCTGCATGATAAAGCGATGAAGGTGGCAAATACTGTTATTATACTTTTCATGTCATTCAATTGCAGATACTGCTGCAAACCCAGTTCTATTTCTCACTTGTGCCACAATGAGCAAACCAGTACAAAGCGTGGCCGATTACCACTTCTTTGACTGAAGGTCGTGAGAAAAATTACCTGTGAAGAAGATGTAGCAAACAGCCCACGCTAATACGCGCGAAGCCGTTATTGCACACACTTGCTTCTTGTTGAAAATTTCTCACGTTTTCAGTCACAAGTCGAGGCATAACGCTCCGTGATTTCGCTGTCGAAATCGAGTGCAAAAATACACACATTTTTGGACATGGCCAAATTTATTTTCGTTTTGCATGAAAATAGGCGTATGGCGAGGGCAATAATATTGTTAAATTCTCGTTAAAGTAGAGAATATTTTATAGTTGCCATAAAGAAGGTACATGGAACCCACGAAGAAGTACCGTCGAGAGAAACATTAAAACAAAAACAAATAAAACATCAATATCATGACCCACTACGAAAACAAATCAATGAAAGAGTTGCGCGCCGGTATGGGCGAAGGCCTTGTGGAGGCTGGCCGCAGAAACGAGAATATCGTCGCGCTGAGTGCCGACGTGAAAGGCAGCGTGAAGATGGACGGCTTCGCCAAGGAGTTTCCTGAGCGCTTCATCCAGTGCGGCATTGCTGAAGCCAACATGGTTGGCATCGCTGCCGGGTTGAGCCTCTGCGGCAAGGTGCCGTTCTTGGGTGGCTTCGCCGAGTTTGTCACAGGACGCGTATACGACCAGATACGCCAGGTGGTTGCCTACAGCAACAAAAACGTTAAGATTTGCGGCTCGCACGCTGGCATTTCGCTCGGCGAGGACGGCGCGACGCATCAGACAATGGAGGACATCGCCCTCATGAAAGCCCTGCCGGGCATGACGGTACTGGTGCCGGCCGACTTCAACCAAGCCAAAGCCGCCACGCTGGCCGCTGCCGAGTACGAAGGCCCCGTATACCTGCGCCTCGGTCGCTCCAAGATGCCTTGCTTCCTGCCCGAAGGGGAGAAGTTCGAGATTGGCAAAGCACAGCTGTTGAACGAGGGCAAGGATGTAGCGCTCTTCGCCTGCGGACACCTCGTCTGGGAAGCCCTGCAAGCCGCCGAGCAGTTGGAGAAAGAGGGTGTGAGTGCCGAGGTAATCAATATCCACACCATCAAGCCTCTCGACGTGGAAGCCGTCGTGGACAGCGCCCGCAAGACCCGCGCTGTCGTAACCTGCGAGGAACACCTCTTCAACGGTGGTCTGGGCGACAGCATTGCACAGACCCTTGCCCTACACTGCCCAACACCGATGGAGTATGTAGCCGTTGACGACCGCTTCGGCGAGAGCGGCACTCCCGACGAGATGCTCACCAACTACCACCTGCGTGCTGCCGACATCGTGGAGAAAGTCCACGCCGTGTTGAAGCGTAAGTGATTGCTATTATAGTTGTGGTGCGGCGGCTTGCCGCCGCACCACAACTATAATATCTAATGTACAAGATTCTATCTACACAATATAAATAAACAATCAGGATATGAACAACAACGATAATCATCGGTTAAAGGAGGTTACTTTCCGTAATCAGTTTAAAAAGAACATCATCTTTTTCACTGTCGTGGCGGTTGTAGCCGTACTCTTGAGAGCGATTTTTACAGACATTAGTGGCAAAGGTTTGCTGGTAGAAATCATAATATGGTTGCTTACAGGCCTTGTTTTGTCCGTTGTATTCTCTGCCGTCGAGGTGTGGTTAAACCGCAGGAGCAATAAAGAGCAAAATGATGCATGAACTTTTTGCTGGTGTCTCAAGTTGTTAGTTACTTTCCGGCGAAGCGGCGGCGAACGTTACCCAGTATCGTGCCATAATTAAGGTGCAGCGGAGCCATCAAACTACGCTGCATAGCGGCGAAACAGGCTATGAATACGAATGGGGCAAAGGTGTAGTCGTACCATGCACCGAGATGGTTTTTTATGATGTATATGACGAGGGCTATACCTGTAACCAACTCTATTTCGGCTGTCACCATACCAGGAGAGTATGGTTTGCCAATGTGTAGAAGTATTATGCCCACAATGTGTATTATACCTTCAAATATGCAGAATGTGGCCACTGTTAGGGCAAACATCGTAATCTGGTCGCCATAGAAGAAAGGTACGATGGTCATCACGAAGATGAACACCGCGGTTATGAGGCGGCTGGCAAGCATGGTCTCTTTTTCTACCTCCATTTGAAGTATGTTTGCCGATAGGAGTTCGAGGAAACCACCTGGGTAGCGCCCCTCCTCCCACTCGTGTAGCACAAAAAGGAACGACATAAAGACGACGTATTTCTGAATGGTTGTCAGTTCGGGCATGAAGATGGCTACCAGCGTGATGAGAAGTATTGCCGTTACCGTGTAAATCTCCAGTGCGTAGTGTTTCATAAAATGTTTCATTGTTTTTAATTTTTTATGTTCTACATATTGTGTTGTTTTTCGATTTGCAAAATTACAGATAATCACCGAGGTAGCTGTTATCCGACGTGTGGAAGATGTTATCTTTTTCGATGAATGCAAAAAAAAGTGTATCTTTGCACAAAAATAGTATGGTATGAGACGGCAATTAAGCACTTCGGAATTAGAGAAATACGCCGAAATCAAGGATTCGGTGGCTGTTTGTGGCGATATTGCCATTCTTCGCGATGCTGCACTCCTCAAGAGCCGCATAGTGCCTTCGTTTGTAGGCGACTTGCTCTATGTGCCAGTAGGGCGCGTGGCTCTCTTCACTGCTGGTACTGCCACCCTGCGTATCAACCTGCAACCCTGCCAAGTTTCGGCAGGTAGCGTGTTGGTTATTCCCGAGAACTGCTTTGCGGAGGTGATAGAGGTCGACGATGCCTACAATGCCCAGATTGTCTCGTTTAGCGGACTTGTGCTGCCTTTCTGCCATTGGATAAAGGTGGAGACGTGTGCAGACGACTTCGCGCGGATGTTGGCCTATGTAGACCTGCTTTGGGCTGTGGCCAAAAGCAATACTTGCCGCAAAGCCACCCTCGAAGCGCTGCTCGCTGCGTTAGTTGCCGACATCCATAGCCTCTCATCTGCCACCGAGCAAACCCAATCGGTGGCGTTACTTCCAGCTGCCAAAGTTCTCACACAACGGTTCTTCGACCTATTGGCCGAGAGCGATGGCAGCCGTCGCAGTGTTGCCGACTATGCCGACCGCCTCTGCGTCTCGCCCAGCCACCTCTCTGCCACGATTAAGCAGGAAACAGGCCAAACCGTAGCCCATCTCATCAACGCCCACACCGTGCTGCAAGCCAAAGCCTTGCTGTTGCACAGCAATATGTCGATAGGTGAGATTTCGGACCACCTCGGTTTCGAAAATCCACCGTCGTTCACACGCTTCTTCAAGCGCGAGACAGGCTTTTCGCCAAGCGAATTTCAGAAAAGCTGGTAGAAGCCCGTCGTCGCCAGAATTGAACTCGCTCTACGTGTTTTTTTTGTGATTAGCAATAACAAGGCTACACCGCCCTTTCGCGCCACGTGGCACCTCGGTAAACAAAACTGTTGCCGCAACACAATAAATTGTTGAAAATGGCGTTACCTAAAAAAAGGAGGTTGAAAAAAATGAAAGGGTTACAGAACGCTGCCAAAAAGTGGCTTAGTGCGGACTCCATGGCCAGCAGCGAGGCGCAGGCGCTTAGTTTGTCTCGCTGTACCCGCCATTGGGTTGATGTGCCCCGTGAGGCCTCCACGCAGGCGACCTATGTTCGGCAAGCCAAGCCTGGGGGAATTGTCATCACTGCGGTCCGCGGCTGCGCCGAAATTAATAGAGTTTGAAACAATAACACACGCTGAATATGATGAAAAAACTGATTTTATGTGTAGCGATAGTTGCCTTTGCCGGAATGTTCACATCGTGCCACGACAAAGACGACTCTAACCTCCTCGTCGGTGCTTGGACCAGCACAGACCAGTCGTTCGACATAACAATAGCCGGTGCCCAGTCTATCCCTGCTGGTGCCATTGTCATGGAGTTTACAGCCGACTCGGTGCTGATTTCGGATATGCGTTGCAACTGTGTTCCCTCGTGGCACCGCTATTCCCTAACCATGGCAGACGGCAAGCAAATGCTGTTCGTGGAGGGGCTTTATGACGAAGGATTTGTTGTGAGCGAACTTACCAGCAACAAATTGTCGCTTACCGACAACTATCAAAGCTTCGACATGGGATACATTTATGTCATGACACGCACAACATCGAAGAAATAGCATGAATATATCAGTTTTTTGCGCCTCGTCGCACCCGAACGACTATGCCCATACCGCCGCAGCGCGCGAGTTGGGTAGCAACCTTGCCAAAGGTGGCCACACGCTGCTATATGGCGGCAGCAATCTCGGATTGATGGGCGAGGTGAGCGGTGCCGCATTGAGCGAGGGCGGCCGTGTGGTGGCCGTGATACCCACCTTTTTCAGCGAGGAGATTATCAATTCGCAACCAGTAAGCCAAATTGTACGCGTCTGCTCTATGGCCGAGCGCAAAGAGTATCTCATCGCCCACAGCGACGCGTTCGTTGCCCTTCCAGGCGGTATTGGCACACTCGACGAGGTGTCGGAGGTGATGGTTTACAATCAGCTTGGCCCGCTGAGCAACGCAGCCCACCGCGACAAACCTGTGTTGCTGCTCAACATCGGCGGATTCTACGACCCGCTGCTCGCCCAGTTGCAGGCCATGCGTGACGCTGGATTTTTGCGCACCAGTGGCGGACTCGTCGCGCCGACCACCGTCGGCGAGCTGATGCGAGAACTAAAAAGCTGTCTTGAACTGCCATGAGCCACGTCCTCTCCAAAAGCCGATACATACGTGGCCTGCAGTGCCACCGTGCGCTCTACTTCGATGTGTATGAGCCCAAACTGGCGCACTACAGTTCCGAAACACTTGCCTTATTTCGTGCAGGACGTGAGTTTGAATATACCTATAAAAGTCTGTATCCCAATGCGAAAGATGTTAGCGCTGAGCTCGGGCGCAGTGTCGACAGTTACCCCGACTTCACCCAGCGCCAGTTGCTCGATAGGGGAGAGGTGGTACTTTTCGAAGCCGGTTTCCTCTTCAACGAAGTGCTCGTTTTGGCCGACGTGGTGGTCAAACAGGCCGACGGCAACGTTGCCATTCACGAGGTCAAAAGTGGCTCGCGCCTCACAGAGACCTACGTCCGCGACGCTTCGGTGCAATACTATGTTGCAGTCAATGCTCTTCGTGCTATGGGATTAAGACTCAGCACTTTCGATGTTGTTTACAACAATGGTGAGGGCGGTTTTTCGGTTGCAGACCTCACAGTCGAGTGCCAAGTTGCGCTCGGCGATGTGGCTCGCACGGTCGAGGAGTTAAAGGATGTTGTTCAAGGTTTCGAGCCACAAGTCGAGCTCGGCCCCCATTGCTCGCAGCCCTACCCATGCCCATACCTCGACCACTGCTTGGCGCTGAAGCGCGCAGCAGCCAGCTAACCGAAGTCGCCTTTCGCAAGCCCTCTTTCAATCCTAAAAGCAGCCACGTGCGAGTGTTAAAATTTTTTTAACTTAAAAACTCTTAAATTGACTTAATGTTTTGGAAATCAATGCATTACGATTGTTGGTGTAAGTGCTTGATTTTCAGTGTATTGAATAGGTTAGGGTCGTGTTGAGGTCGTATTAACATCGGCCTTGGGTCGAGCAGCACCACAAAACCAGTCGATACAACCCCTCTTCATGGTGTTATCGGGCTGGTTGATAGAGGCTTAGGGGTGCATATCATGCTGGTCGTGCTCCGACCCCCGTTTGTTTTTGAAATAATTCTCTATGGCTTTCAGTCCCCAGTTGATGAGCAGCACGAAGACCACCGCCACGGCGGCTTCGCGCCACATGCCGTAGCCACAGAGGCATCCGGTGGCTGCCGAGCACCAAATGGTGGCAGCCGAACTAAGGCCGTGGATGTTGACACCGTTTTTCATTATCACGCCGGCGCCGAGAAAGCCAATGCCCGTCACTACCTGCGACAGTACGCGCAAGTTGTCGTTGTTCACTGGGCCGCCGGCCGCTTGGGCGGCCATGATGACCGATTCGGATATGAGTATGAAAGCGCAGGCCCCCACGGCTACCAAGGCGTTGGTGGTGAGGCCCGCCTGGCGTTGGCGCAACTGGCGCTCGGTGCCTATGGCAGCGCCGGCAAGCATGGCGCACAGCAGGCGGAAGATGAACGTAGAGAGTGGCATAGTAGTATGAATGTCAGTGTGTTATGATTGTTTGCCGGCCACGACGACCACAAATTCGCCTTTAGGTTGATGTTGCTCGAAGTGGGCTTTGACCTCGGCCACGGTGCCGCGAATGGTCTCGGCGTGGATTTTGCTTATCTCGCGCGACACGGCCACTTGGCGCTCCTCGCCCACGGTGGCAGCGAGCTCGTCGAGCAGTTTGCACACGCGGAAGGGCGACTCGTATATCACCATCGTCCGCTCCTCGTCGGCCAAGTTGCGCAGAGCGGTGAGGCGCCCTTTCTTGTGTGGCAAGAAACCTTCGAACACAAAACGGTCGCAGGGCAAGCCACTGGCCACCAGTGCAGGTACGAAGGCCGTGGCTCCGGGCAGGCACTCAACCTCAATGCCTGCCGCAACGGCCTGGCGCACAAGCAAGAAGCCTGGGTCGCTAATACCAGGGGTTCCGGCGTCGGTCACCACGGCAATGGTGGTGCCGGCAAGCAGGCGCTCCACCAAGCCGTCGACCGTTTGATGTTCGTTGAATATGTGGTACGACTGCAGTGGGGTGCCTATTTGGTAGTGGTTGAGCAGCACGCGCGAGGTTCGGGTGTCTTCGGCAAGGATGAGGTCGACGCTCCGCAACACTTCGACAGCGCGGTAAGTCATGTCGGCCAGGTTGCCGACGGGCGTGGGCACGAGGTAGAGTTTCATGGTGCAAAATTAAGAAATTATTTTGAAATTTCAATAAAAATTGGCGTCAGAGTCAAAACAATTTCATAATTTTGAGCTGGCACGGCCGTGCCAGCTCAAAATTGGTGGGTCGTTGTGTGCGATTTCTAAAGAGTAGGGTTATTCTTCGAAGTCGTCGGGAATTTCCATATCGTGGTAGACGTTGGTCACGTCGTCGTCCTCCTCGAGAATGGAGATAATGCGCAGCACCTTGCGAATAGAGTCTGGGTCGAGTTCGCGAGTGGTGTTGGGTATGCGTTGCAGTTCGGCGCTCTCGTACTCAATGCCTTTCTCGTCGAGCATCTTGACCATGTTGCCGAAGTCCTCGTAGGCGGTGTAGAGGGTGAGGTATTCGTCGTCGGCCTCCATCTCTTCGAGACCGCCATCGATGAGTTCCATCTCCAGTTCGTCGACATCCATGTCGGGTTTGCGCGGAACGACGAAGACGCCCTTGCGGGTGAAGAGGAAGCTGAGGCTACCGTTGGTTTCGAGGGTGCCGCCGTTTTTGTTCATAATAGATTTCACGTTGGCCACAGTGCGGTTGTTGTTGTCGCTCAAAGCTTCGATGAAGAGGGCGATGCCGTGGTTGACGTGGCACTCGAAGGTGAGTTCCATCATCTGGGCGGCGTCCTTGTCGCCGGCCTTGTTTATGGCGCGTTGCAGGGTGTCTTTAGGCATATTGCAGCCGCGGGCGTTTTGCACGAGCAGACGCAGACGGGGGTTGCTGTCGGGGTCGGGACCACCTTCGCGAACGGCGATGGCCACCTGTTTAAGGATGTTGCTGTATTGTTTCGAGCGTTTTGCGTCGGCAGCGCCTTTGGCGCGTTTGATTTTAGACCATTTGTTGTGTCCTGACATAATGATAGTTTTTTATATTGATTTTTATTTAATTGATTTTGAATTTGAGGTATGTTATAGGCTTGCCTTCGGCAAGAAACATTCGTTCGTAGAAGGTCTGAGTCAGTTTGGCCTCGCCTTCATAGTTTGATTGGTATAGGTCGGCGGTGGCCACCTCCACTTGGTAGCCGCCAGCGGGTATGACCTCGTTCAGGGTGTAGTCGTAGAGTTCTTGCGAGTCGGTCTTTAGGTGGATTGGTGCCCCCAGGCAGACAAAGTTTTTGTAGTGAGCAAGGAACCGCTCACTCGTAAGGCGTTTGTTGGCTTTTTTCAACTGTGGGTCGGGGAAGGTTATCCAAATCTCGCTCACTTCGTCTGGGGCGAAGAAGTTTTCTATCAGCTCGATACGTGTGCGGATAAAGGCAACGTTGCCCATCTTCTCTTCGACCCCCGTCTTGGCGCCGCGCCAGAGGCGTGCCCCTTTGATGTCGACCCCGATGTAGTTTCGGTCGGGATGAATGCGAGCCAAGGCAATGGTGTAGTCGCCCTTGCCACAGCCCAGTTCGAGGGTTATTGGGTTGTCGTTGCCAAAATGGTCACACCAGCGGCCTCGCAGGTCGAATCCGCCTTGCTGCAACTGCTCGAACGAGACCTGAAAGAGGTTCGGAAACGTCAAGTTCTCGGCAAAATGTTCCAGTTTGTGGTGTCCCATACTGCGATTACCATTCTTTGATGGCGGCGTCGCCGTCATACCAACTTTTGATGTGTTTGAACAGGGCTTCGGCCGCGGTGCGGGTCGGGGCGCTGCCCATACTGACGTAGTAGAGCCCGTTTTTGTCGATGATATAGGCGTCGCAGCCGAGCGATTTGAGACGGCTGGCCAGTTGCACAGCGCGGTCGCGGTTGACGTTGAAGCCGGCAATGATGTCGAATCCCTGCTTGCTGGCAGTCTCGAAGTGGGCTGTGGCCACCGGTTTGGGCTCTTCAGACTTCTTGACGGCCGCCACCTGCTTGGCGTCGAATCCGGCACCGTCTGGTTCAAGTCCGAGTTCGGTCACAAGTTGGTTGAGCATTTGGTCGAGCAGAGAAAGGTTCATAAGCTCGGTTTGTACGGTTACGCGCGAGCGACCGGCGCGGATGTATTTAAGGAAGTCGTGGTTATATTCGTATATGTAGTCGGTATAGGGCAAGAAGCGTTGTACGGCCATTTGGTCGCCCAGCAACTCGTCGAGGCGCACTTGGGCGTATTGGTTCACGCGGTCCATCATCGCGGCACGGGCCGAGGTGTAGTGGCGCGAAGCGAGGTACTCGCTAATGTAGGGGGCCAAGAAACGGCACACTTTGTCGCGATTGGCTACAACGTCGCGCTGCGAATACTCTATCATGTCGGTGTTGTAGGTAAAGGCGTTGGTTCGTGGGGCGTCTATGTGGTTGATGGGGCGCGAACTGCCATCGGCGTTGGTGGCGTTGGGCAGGTAGACATATTTATATATAGCGTATCCGCCGCCGCAGAGTAGCAGCAGGAGTAGCAGTATGAGTAGCCAGGGGAAGCGTTTCTTTTTGCCGTCGTCGTTTTGTTTTTGTTTCTTTTCGCGACGTGGTTTTTCGGGCTTGGGCTCGGGTTGTGGTTTGGGTTCGGGCTTGGGTTTGCTGGCTTCTTTGGCTTCTTTGGCTTGGTCCATGGCAGCCTGTTTGGCGGCTTTTGCCTGGTCTTTAGCGGCCAACTTGGCGGCTTTCTCTTGGTCTTTGGCGGCCTGTTTGGCAGCTTTGGCGGCTGCTTGCTCGGTTTTGCGACGCTCTTTCTCGGCTCGAGCCTCGGCTTTGGCGCGCTCTTTGGCGGCGCGTTCTTCGGCCTTGATTTCGGCTTTCGATTTAGGCATCTCTTCGAGTTGGCGCAGTGCGTCTTCGACCACTTCGGGCATGGGTTCGGGCTCGGCAGGTTGGTTGGGTTGGGGTTCAGTTTCGGTGGGTTGAGGTTCGGGCTCTTCGGGTTGCGGCATTTGTGGCTGGTCGAATATGGCGAAGGGGTCTTCTTCGTTGGGGGCGGGGGCGTATTGCTTGATGTCTTCGATGGGCTGTTCGTGGGTGTTGGCGGCCACGCCGGCAAAGTCGTCGGAGGTGATGAACGAGGCTCGCTCGCCCGAGTAGTTGATTGTTCCTACGCCAGTAATTTCGTGACTACCAACGCGCTGCAGTTTGTCGCTGAGGGCGTCGATGTAGTTGCGCCACATTTGCTCGGCCACGTCGGCGTTGACGCACTCGCGCTCGGCTATGGCGGCTTTTATGTCGTCGGCTTGGCCGTCGGGCTCTGCGCACACTATGGCACGGCCGGCAGGGTAGAACACTCCTTTTTGTTTGTCATGGTAGGCTTCGCGCTCTTCGCATTTGAGGGTGAAAAGCCCAGGCAGGGTTACGCTTTTGCCTTGCTGGAGGAATTCGGCTAATAATTCTGTTATATTCATATATACTATTTTTGTCTTTTTTGCGTTATTATGTTGTTGGCGGCGAGTAGGTCGTCGGGAGTGTCGATGCCAATGTTGGCGTGGTCGGTTTCGACCACGCGTATGGTGTAGCCTGCTGCGAGCCATCGCAATTGTTCGAGCCGTTCGGCCTCTTCGAGTGGCGAGACGGGTAGGGTGCAGATGGCTTTGAGCACTTTGGCGCGGAAGGCGTAGATGCCCACGTGCTTTTGGTATTGGCCTTGTGTGAGCCATTGTTCGGGCTCGGCTTCGCGACGGTAGGGGATAGGCCAGCGGCTGAAGTAGAGGGCTTGCCCTTTGTCGCCGCGCGCCACTTTGACGTTGTTGGGCGAGAGCAGTTCGTCGGTGCTGGTTATGGGGGTGCAAAGTGTGGCTATCTGCACTTCGGGGTCGGCAAAGGTCTTGACGAGTGCTTCGATTTGGTTGGGGTCGACGAGGGGTTCGTCGCCCTGCACGTTGACCACAAGGTCGTAGTTGTCTTGTTTTTCGTCGTGTATGCGCTGAAGGACTTCGCCACAGCGGTCGGTGCCACTTTGGCAGTTGACCGAGGTGAGCATGACGTTGGCCTGGAACTGCACTTTGGCTGCACAGGCAATGCGGTCGTCGTCGGTGGCGATGATGGTATCCCAGTTGCCACGGCCCGAGAGGGCGTCCCACACCCATTGCAGTATGGGCTTGCCGCCGAGCAGGGCAAGGGGCTTGCCTGGGAAGCGGGTCGAAGCGTATCGGGCTGGGATTACAACGAGGGTTCGTGGCATAGTTGTTTCGCTATTGGGTTGTGGATTATTGGGTTAACTGAAAAGGCTGTTAAATTCGGCGTCGATGTTGTTGATTATTTCGCCAAAGTCTTCGGGGCGGTTGCAGAAGTCGAGCTTCGTGATGTCTACCACCAGCAGTTTGCCCCCGTGGTAGCCGTCAATCCAAGTCTCGTAGCGGTTGTTGAGGCTGGTCAGGTAGTCGAGACGGATAGAGCTTTCGTATTCGCGGCCACGCAGCTGGATGTGGCGGATGAGGGTTGGCACATCGCCACGCAGGTAGATGAGCAGGTCGGGTGGCTGGATGAACGACGAGAGCAGTTCGAAGAGTTGCTGGTAGTTCTCGAAGTCGCGCGTGTTGAGCAGCCCCATGGCGTGCAGGTTGGGGGCGAAGATGTAGGCGTCCTCGTAGAGGGTGCGGTCTTGGATAACGTTCTGACTTTCGCGGCGTATGTCGATAAGTTGTTTGAAGCGGGTGTGAAGGAAGTAGACGTGCATATTGAACGCCCATCGGCGCATATCTTCGTAGAAGCTGTTGATGTATGGGTTCTCCTCGGCCGGCTCGAAAATTGGGCGGTAGCCATAATGCTTTGCCAGCATCTTGGTCAGCGTGGTCTTGCCTGCCCCTATATTTCCTGCAATTGCAATGTGCATACTTTTCTCTATCAATTTTTGGTTCGTCACTTCGCGTTTCGTACTGAAACACAGCGGTATGGCGATTTTATTATTATATTTTTAAAAAGCAAATTTACAAAAAAAAATCGAAATTCAGAATTTTTTGTGAAAAAGTTTGCTTTTTAGCCCGCCGCGGCCCTCCCGCGGCGGGCTTTTGCAGAAGGCTCCGCCCCATGCCACGACAGGGGTTCAAAGTGGTGTTGCCGCTTTTGCAAGTTCTCGCGGTCATGGTCAGAATTTTTTTCGGTATGGTTTGCCTCCCACCTCGCCATCGCTCCCCTCGCCAGACTCTCGTTTGCCAACCAAAAAACGGCAATGAAAAATAACTCAAAATTTGGTCAAAACTTGTTCAAAACTATATCATGTCTTACGTTTGTAAGTGATGACTAAGAGCAGAATAAGAGATGACTAAGAGATGAGTAAGAGATGATATATCTACAGTGTTGAAAATGAGCCTGTTACGAAAATGCTCTTACGAGCCCTTTTTCGGAGTTGCAAATATTGTTATAATAATCTGTAAATCAACACTTTGTGAGGTTGTGCTGAAATTTCGAGGGAAATTGACAAAAAAAGAATTCGGCCGACGTTTCGGACCCCGTTTGGGGGCGATTGGCGTCGGCCGAAAATCGAAACTTGGGACTTCCGTTTTAGGCCCTACGGATTAAAAATTTTTCGAGGCGTTAGTGCAGGTTCAACTTCAAGCCAGCCATCACCGAGATGCCCGGCTGGGGCACACCGCCGTAGTCGCAGTATTGTGCGTCGAGCAGGTTGTAGCCTTCGGCAAAAACGGCCACGCGGCCAAAGTCGTACTCGGCCGATGCGTTGAGCAGTGCAGGTATGGCATAGTCGACCAACTGCCCATTTTCGTCGGTGTAGTGGCCTTCGCGCTGGCGCACGGTGAGCGAGGCGCGCAGTGTGAGCCGCTCGATGGGCGAGTAGGTAATAAACAGTTCGCCCTTGTGGCGCAGGTAGTCGAGTGCATAGTTCGAAACAAGCTCGCCTGCGTCGCGGTCGGCTTGGCAGTAAGAGTAGGCTGCGCCCACGGTTATGGGCAGCTGTTGCGGTGTCCAAACAGCCTGCAAGTCGGCTCCGAGGGCGCCCACGGCGGTGTGGTTCATGCTGTGCCACACGGTCTCGTTAGGCATTCGAACCCAGTCTATTATTTGCCGGCCCGAACGCCAGTAGAGGTCGGCTACCACGCGCAGCGAGCGGCTGTTGTAGCTCACCGAGGCCTCGGCGTTGATGGCGTTTTCTGGCTCGAGGTCGGGGTTGCTCAGCTGCGTGGCACTGGTGTAGTAAAGGTCGGTAAACGAGGGCAGGCGGAATGTGCGAGAAAGGGTTGCGGCCGCTTTCAATCGGCGGCTGAAAGCGTATTGAGCCGAGAGAGCAGCGCCATAGTCGAAGCCAAAACTGTTGGTGTGGTTGGCCAGCAGTCGGGCCGAGACCCCAAGGTTGCCCATATTCAAGTCGTAGCCACCAAAGAGGCTGGTTCCCAGGCGAGTAGCGCTCAGGGTGTAGGGTGGGCGAGGGGTGGCGAGCGAGTCGCCAAGCACGTTGCTCGCAATGGCGTCGCGGCGCAGGTCGAGGCCGGCAACCACCACGCCGGGGCCGGCTTCGGCCGACCAGCGCGAGCGCAGCCCTTCGCTGTTGGATAGGTGGTGGTTGTGGCCGCTGTACCAGTCTGGGGCGCTGACCATCGTTTCGCGAAAGAGCTCGAAGCGGTCCTTATGCAGGCGGCCGTAGAGCACCGTCTCGAGGCGCGAGCGGCCAAAGCGGTGGATGTTGAACACCGAGGCCTCGGCGGTGCGGGTGGCCTCGAACTGGTCGGGATATTTGGTGCTGTAAAAAGCTTGACTACCAAAGTCTTTGGTTTGCCCACCCAGTTGCAGGTGCCAGTCGTCGCGCTGGCCGTGGCGGCTGGCTTGCAGAAAGAGGTTGGCGTAGCGGTAGTCGGTGTTTGTGGTGTAGCCGTCGGAGCGGTTATAGCTGGCTGCAGCTGTCAGGGCCCAAGGCCCGAGGGTCTTGGTGGCGGCCACCGACACTTTGGCTTGGCCAAAGCTGCCGCCCTCGACCATGGCGCGCAGGTGGTCGGCATATTCCTCGTTCACCACAATGTTCACACCGCCGGCAAAGCCCATCACGCCGCGAGACAGCAGGTCGGCGGCGGTGAGCAGCTCGACACGTTGTACCATGGCAATATCGATAGGGATGTCGAGGTTGTGGTGGCCGGTTTGGGCGTCGGTAAAGTTCACCCCATTGAGCAGCACAGCCATTTGGTCGAAGGTGCTGCCGCGCATCGAGAGGTCGCCTTGCACGTCGTTGCCCCCGCGAGAGCGGAGGTCGACCCCAGGCAGGAGCGCCACGAGGTCGCCAACCGAGCGGATGGTGAGGCTTTGGATGTCGGCAGCGGTCAGTGCAACAGCAGCGTCGGGGGTGCCGAAGAGGGTGTCGGCCTGGGCCGAAATCTCCAGCACGGGCAGCTGGCGCCCACCGCTTTCGCGGTCGGTTTGGGCCAGTGCCACGCTCGTGGTGAGGGCTGTGCAGAGTGCTACCGAACACAAGGTTTTGTGCAGGCTGCGGTTGGCTATGTGGGTAGCCACCGTGCCGATTGTGACTTCACGATGCAGCGAGTTGTAGACGGCATAGTTCTTCCGCGAAAAGCGGTGGAACCTCAGTCGTAACTGTTGGTTGTTGGTTTTCTCTTGCATTGCGTTTTCTTGTTGTTTGGTTAATCGTATGGTTATCATTGTTTTGTAGGGCCATACGGTGTCCGGTTTCGAACTGCAAAGATAGTGATTTTTTGCCGACGCTGCAGATTTTTTTTTCGTATATACATTTTTTTGTGTAACTTTGCACTCGAAATCAAACTATTAATAACATTATAAACAACGCAGTCATGGAAGATTACAATTTAACCCAAAACGAGGAGCGCCCCTCGATGACCGACTATAAACCCAGCAATATGCTGGTGTGGAGCATTCTGTCGACAGTGCTTTGCTGCGTACCCACTGGCATTGTGGCAATTATCTATTCGGCCAGGGTAGACAAACTGTGGTACAGCGGCGACCGCGATGGCGCCCGAACCGCCTCCAAACGAGCCAAAACCTTTGTCATTATCGGCGCTGTGTTGGGTATAATTGTCGGTATTGTCTATGCGGCATTCATTATGAGAATGTCGCCCGAACAGATGTCCGAAATGCTCGAAATGTACGGCATGTAAATGACAGACTGGGCGAAGCTCAGATGGGCTATGGCAGTCACCGCAGTGGTGCTGTTGGTGGTGGGGTATTACCTCATCGACCCTGTTGGGGTGTGGTGGGCGCCCAAGTGCCCGTTCCACCTGCTTACCGGTCTCGACTGCCCAGGGTGTGGCAACCAACGCGCCGTCCACGCCCTGCTTCACGGCAACCTGCGCGAGGCCGTGGCGGCAAACCCTTTCTTCGTGGCCTCGATACCATACTTGGCAGCCCTCATTTTCGGAGAGGTGGGCAGAAGCCGTTTGGCCTTGTTCTTTCGCCGGTGGACGCAACATAGGACGGTGATTTATGTCTACCTGGGACTGATTTGTGTTTGGTGGGTAGTGCGCAACTTAATTTAAATCAATGGTTTAAGGGTTACCTCGACGGTATCGCCAAACGTTTTGCCGATAGCGGTGCGGACGGCCTTGGTCAAGCCAATAATGTAGCAAATATTGCCCTCGGCGTCGTGCACACCCATATTCACCACACTACCGCTGTAGGGGTAGCCGTCGAATGTGGCCTCAACTCTAAGTCGCCCTTTGCCGTAGACTTGGCGGATGTTGATGGGAACAACGATGTAGGCGGCGTCCATTGTCCCGTTCTGTATAATCGTGGCTTCGAAATGGTGGGTCATAGCGTTTCGTTTTTTTGCGGTACTTGTTTGTTTCTCGGTCGGCGGGCAGGTTGCTCACTTTCACCCACTTCGGGACGTGGCCGAGCAACACCAGACCCTGCAAAGATACATCTTTTTTTTATTTCTGCCAAGAAATTTGTTTAGTTCGGGAAAAATATGTAACTTTGCAAAAAATTGAACCGTATGTTGATTCTTGGCATAGACCCTGGCACACAGATACTTGGCTACAGTATCCTCGACACCGACCACGACAAACCACGCATCGAGGTCATGGATGTGCTCTACCTGAAACGCATTGCCGACTTCAATATGCGCATACGCAAAATCTTCGACTCCACCCTGCGCCTCATCGACTCTTACCACCCCGACCACCTGGCCATCGAAGCCCCTTTCTTTGGCAAGAACGTGCAGTCTATGCTCAAGCTGGGGCGCGCCCAAGGGGTGGCCATTGCCGCCGCCATGAGTCGCGACCTCTCGATAACCGAATACGAACCAGCCACAATCAAACAGACCGTCACCGGCAACGGCAACGCCGCCAAAGAGCAGGTGGCCTCGATGTTGCGCACCCTGCTCGGGTTCGATGAGAACCCAGCCTACCTCGACGCTACCGACGCGCTGGCGGTGGCCTATACCTTTTATATGATAAACAGCAGCCCCGTGGCCGACCTCCGGCAGCAGTTGACACCTAAAACCAAGCGCCGCCCTCGCT
The DNA here is from genome assembly GCA_017479385.1 of Bacteroidales bacterium. GTDB lineage: Bacteria > Bacteroidota > Bacteroidia > Bacteroidales > P3 > Colimorpha. The sequence goes on from JAFVCE010000015.1 coordinate 141,359, forward strand.
CTTCGAAAAAAGCCTGGGCTTCGTTTGTCGACAGCAATCCCGACCGTGTGGTCTGAAAAAAAATGAACCTCATAAAATCTTAGCCGTGAACCGTTTACGAACCATAGTCATCATTCTCACAGCCGCAACCTTGTTGTTCGCCTCCTGCCATCCAAAGCAGAAACTCTTCGACCCTGTGGCGGTCGACTTTAAGGCCGACTACAACCCCGTGTTCGACGGGCTGCTCTACCCTTCGATGATTCTTGCCCTTTCGGGCACCAGCGCCTCGACCACAGCCCAAAACCTTTTCACGGTAGAGGTAACCTCTCCGCGCGACAACGCAGTGCTCCGCGTGGTGATAGACTCGTCGAACCTTAATTATGTCACTATTTTCCAGGAGGTTATGCCACGCCGAGGCGAACGCTACACTTTCTCGCCAGCCGTGAAGTGGAAGTACGACAACCTCTACCGTATGCGCCAGCAGGGTGTTGCCGACCTAACCTTTACCTGCTTCATCAACGACGAGGAGGTGGACGTCAAGAACCTGCGCCTCAACTACCGCTCGGTCAACGAGTGCCCACTCACCCTCGTGTCGCGTGGCGAAACCTACGACTTTCGCTGGCTTTTCTCGGCCTACGTCAACGAGGAACACCCCTACATCGACCAAATTTTGACCGAAATCCTCGACCAAGGAACCATATCGCGCTTTGTGGGCTACCAGTCGGGCGAGAAGGCTGTGTGTGACCAGGTTTTTGCCATTTGGCACTACGCCCTCAGCCGTGGAATTACCTACAGCTCAATATCTTGCACTCCCAACCCCTCGCGCAAGGCCAATGTGCAGCACATTCGTTTCTTCGACGAAGTGTACAACACCAAGCAGGCCAACTGCGTAGACGCCTGCGTCTTTTTTGCCTCGATAATGCGCAAAATAGGCCTCAAACCGGTCATCTTTGTCGAGCCTTGCCACGCTTACCTCGGCTATTATACCGACAAGAACCGCAAGCACGTAGAACTGCTCGAAACCACCATCACCTCGTGGGTGAACTATCCCGACATGGAGCGCAACCTCGACGCCGACGGCCGCCTGCCGCAAAATCAGCTCGACAAAATTTCGAAATACTTAACCGATAAGCAGTTACAGCAATACGAGGCCGGTAAAATGACCTTCGACGAACTGAAGCTCGCCCTCTCGCACCAACTCTTCGACCGTGCCTCGACCTACAACGCCGAGACCTACACAGCCAACCTCTCGCTCTTTGCCGACAGCACCCAGGCTCAGTACCAGCAACTCGACCTCGAACTGTTGCGCAAGCAGGTGCAGCCCATTTCGTCGCCCAGATAGCGACACAAAAGGGCCAATTTTGGTCTAAATAAATTCTCACCCCCCCCCTCGGGCCATTTTTCGCTCAAAAAGTAGTGCGATGGGCTAAAAGCTACTCTCTTGAAACTCAAAAGGTTATCAAAAAAGTTTGTGTTAAAATTGTGCGCAGGCCTTGTCTGTTCGAAATTTTATGCGTATCTTTGCCGCCGAAAAGTACAGACATTAAACAAACTAACCAACTAAAACACAAAGTTATGAAGAAAATTACTATCGCGTTAGTGTTTGCAATGGCAGCATTCTTCACTGTCACTGCTCAAAAAAAAGTGGTCTCGTTTCCCGATATGTCGAAGCGTACCGTGCAAACCGCCAACCCCATTGCCGAGGGTCTTTCGGCTCAAAGTGCTTACCTCTATGTTGACCTTATGCGTGGCATGAACCACGACGAGGTTGCCAAACGCTACAACCTAACCCGCTCGGCAGGCCGCATAACGGTGCCTGCCTTTGCCCTCCTCGCACCACAGGCCGACGCTAACCAACTTGCCCGCTACGGCGTTAGGCTCAAACAGCGCAGCGGCGATATGGCTACGCTCCAAATCCCTCTTAGCAGCTTTATCGAGTTTGCTCAGTCGGGTCTTTGCTCGCATTTAGATATTGGCGTAAAGGCCCACACCAGCCTCGACCAGGTGCGCAACATTCTTGGTATCGACGCCATCCATGCCGGTCTGCACCTGCCACAGGGCTACGACGGCGAGGGCGTTGTGGTAGGCATTGTAGACGTTGGACTGGAGTATGCACACCCCTCGTTCTACGACAGCGACAACTCCACCCTGCGCGTGAAACGCGTGTGGGACCAGACAGCCGATGTAGACTCGACCCAAAACCCTGCCCGCTTTGCCTATGGCGCCGAGTACACAACCCAGAGCGAGATTATTGCTGCCGCCAGAAGCCACGTCGACCAGAGCCACGGCACCCACATTGCTGGCACCGCCGCTGGCACGGGCGGAACCACCGACTATAAGGGCATTGCCCCCAAGGCCGACCTCGTTTTTGTGGCCACCACGCTCACCTCGTCAGCCATTTTCGACGGCATTAGTTACATTCGCGACTATGCCGACTCGGTGGGTAAACCTTGCGTCATCAACCTCAGCATTGGCAGCCAAGAGGGCCCTCACGACGGCTCTTCGTCGTTCGACCGTATGTGTATCAACATGATTAGCGAACGCCCAGACAGCCTGCTCATTGTCGGCTCTGTGAGCAACGATGGCGACCGTAAAATCCACACCTCGAAGACTTTCTCGCTGGGCGACCCAACCTACTATGACGACACTGTGACGCAGCAATACCCCTCCTTCCTCCGCGACACCATTCCCTACACCGATACTGTTGTCGTTAACGACACTGTGCTCGACTCGCTCAGCGGCGAGATAGTATCTATCCTCGACACTACCTATATTGTCGATACATTCCGCATTCGCGACACTTTGATTTGGAGAGACACCACCGTCGTGCGCCAGCGCGCCGTCTACTCGGGTGGCGACAGCATGCTCTACACGCTCATCAATTTCGACGGAACCGTTGGCGGCGTGGCCACAGTGGATATGTGGGGCGAAGGCTGGGACGGCTTCGAGGCCGGCATTGCCTTTCTCGACACCACTACTGGCACCTTTGTCGACGCCGGACAGTTATACTCGTCGGCCACATACCATGAACTGACCGACACGATTTACTACGACGACTCGATCCAGGTGGCCTACGTCGATGTATACGCGAGCGGATTTACTTTCTATTCTAATCGCGAAGAAATTCACCTCATCATCGACAACAGCGCCCAAACCAACCCCAACCTCATGCTCTGCTTGGTGGTTAAATGCAACGCCGATGCCACGGTTCATGCCTGGGCCATCGACGCCACATTCACCAACGCTGGCTACGACAGCATTGCCGACGGCAACTCTAACTACACCGCCGGCGAGGTGGGCGGCTCGTGCCCCTCTATCATCTCGGTGGGTTCCTACGTCAGCCGCGCTTCGTGGACCGACGCCAACAACCACTCATTCAGCCTCAGCGGCCTGACGGTGGGCGAACGCTCGTCGTTCTCGTCGCTCGGACCCACCACCGACGGCCGTATCAAACCCGACGTCATGGCCCCGGGCCAATACATAGCAGCCCCCTGCAGCCGTTTCGACGCCAACTATATGAACTCTACCTATACGTGCGCTACCGAAAACTATAACGGCAACGAAGAGTACTATGGCGTCATGCAAGGCACCTCGATGTCGGCCCCCATGGTCACAGGTGTCTTAGCCCTGTGGCTCCAAGCCAACCCCTCGCTCAATGCAGACACCGTGCTCTCTATTATCCGCGCCACATCTATCTCCGACAACATTACGGGCGTAATCGACTCGACTGGCAGCACCTCGTGGGGCTGGGGCCGCATTAACCCCATGGGCGGTCTGCCATTGGCCGACACGCTCTACACCCTCTTTGCCAGCCCCTCCAGCGTAGACCGTGGCAGCGTGACCGGTGCGGGCGTCTACCCAGCCGATACCACCATCACCATCACCGCCACACCGCTGCCGGGCTACCACTTTGCAGGCTGGAACGACGGCGACTCGCTCAATCCCCGCACCGTCACCATTAGCAGCAATATGGCGTTAGTGGCCATCTTCGACGAGAACGAATTCGAAGAGTGCCCCCCAATCACCAGCCTCCCCTGGCAGGCCACGTTCAACGACGACTTCCTGTGCTGGAGCCGCGTCGACGCTGATGGCGACGGCTACAACTGGCGCCACTATGCCGGCTATGCCGTGTCTGAGACCTACGCCTACTTCGACCGTTCCGACCAAGACCTCACGCCCAACAACTGGCTCATCAGCCAACCCATCGAGCTGGGCGACCAAGCTGCCATCCTGCGCTGGTCTGACAAGGCCCTGAGCGACGACTACTACGCCGAGCACTACTCGGTCTATATCAGCACCACCGGCGACGAGTTGAGCGACTTTGGCGAACCCATCTTCAGCACCACCCTCACCGGCCCGGCCGAGACCGACCGCTCGTTCGACCTTGCCGACTATGCAGGCCAAACCATCCACATCGCCTTCCGCCACCACGACCCAGGCAACGCCTTCATCCTCGGCATACGCAAGGTCCGCATTATGCTCAATCAAGGCATAGACCAGCCGCTCTCCGACGCTGCCGCCACCGTCAGCACCGAAGGCCGCACCATCAGCGTCAGCGCGCCGCAACCCACCAGCGTCACCATCATCGACGCCATCGGCCGTACCGTGGCCACCTCGGCCTCGCAGGCTCAGGCCTCGTTTGTCATGCCCTCGGCCGGTATCTACATGGTCAAAGTGGGCAACGGCCAGTACCACAAAGTTGCTATCACCCGCTAATCGGTCGGTAGTGGCAGCAGCAAACGGCCACGTTTGCTTGCACACAAAAGGAGTTATGATTCGGGCCGCGCGCAGCGCGGCCCGAATTTTCACCAACAAGCTAAGCCGCAACAATTCCCACCCACAGCGTCGTCCACCCATATCGGTAATCTCCAAAACCAACGCTACTATCCAAAAACGCCCCACGAAAGTCGCTCATGCGTCGCCAAAAAGTCGCTCATGCGTCGCCAGAATATTGGTCCGACGTCGCCAAAAATCGCTATCCAACCGCTTGAAAATCAAGCCTTATTCGACCTCAATACGACCCTAATCCCTCCTTAACACGACCCCAACCCTGATAATCAGCCAGTTACAGCCGCCAAAATCACACAAAAAAACAGCCACCACCCTCCCCAAAAAAACAAAAAGCCCCCCCCCGCACACACAAAAAAACAGTGCCGAAAAATCCATTTTTTCGGCACTCAAGCGGAAAGAGAGGGATTCGAACCCCCGGACCCTTGCAGGTCAACGGTTTTCAAGACCGCCGCGATCGACCACTCCGCCATCTTTCCGTTTGCAAAGATACGTCAAATTATCGATATGGCAAAATTTTTTTTATTTCTGTTTGATTTCGTGGCATTTGCAGTTTGCGCAGCGGCCTGTGCGAGGGTCGGCGTTGACGCACGGGCGGCGAAATTCGTCGCTTTTGTGGGTCAGCATTTTCAGCCCCAGTCCGGCTATCATTGCGGCCACGGCTACGATGGCCACTATCAGTACTACAAGCAGAGTCTTCATTATACAAAAAAACCGCGTTGTTTTCCGCGGTTTGCTCCCCAAGCAGGACTTGAACCTGCGACCCCCTGATTAACAGTCAGGTGCTCTAACCAACTGAGCTATTGAGGAATGTTTCTCTCTCGAAATCGGGTGCAAAATTACACACTTTTTTTGGATTAGCAAAATTTTTTTTGATATTTTTTGAATTTTATTTTTTAACAACCAGATTATCAATTGAATATATACTGCAAATTTTTAACCAAATCGCTTGCAATGAGCGACGATTGCGACTGCTTTTGGGTCGCAATATCGCCAGATTTGCCATGTAGGAACACGCCTGTTTGCGCAGCCTCGAAGGGCTCTACCCCCTGCGCGAGCAGGCCGAGGATGATTCCTGTAAGTACGTCGCCGCTGCCTGCGGTGGCCATGCCGGGGTTGCCGGTGGTGTTTGTGGCCTGCTGCCCGTCGGGGCCGAAAATGTGTGTGCGATGGCTTTTGGCAACGATTACGAGGTGGTGTTGGCGCGCCATCGCAGCAGGGTCGGCTGTGCCGAACAGGCGGCGGTATTCGCCCTCGTGGGGGGTGATGATGGTCGATTGGGGCAGGGCGTTGAGCAGGTCGGGGTGGGCGGCGCAGAGGTTGAGGGCGTCGGCGTCGAGCAGTAGTGGCAGGTCGTTTTCGGCTACAGCTTTGAGTAGTGCCGCGAGGCCTCGCGCGGTTGGGTCGGCTGTGCCCAACCCTGGGCCTGCGGCCACGGCGCTGTAGCGCCCCGGCAGGCTCGGTGGCGTGGTGAAGAGGGTGGGCGAGGGGTCGAGGCTGGTCATGGCCTCGGGCAGGGCGGTTTGGAGGATGTTGACTCCGCGCTCGGGGATGTGGACTGTTAGCAGCCCTGCGCCGGCTCGCAGGCAGGCTTCGGCGGCCAGCACGGCGCAACCCATGCGGCCGTAGCTGCCGGCCACGAGCAGGGCGTGACCGTAGTGCCACTTGTAGGTTTCGGGGTCGCGATTGGTGAGCAGTTTTCGGGTCTCGGGTTTCATCGTGAGAGGTGATTTTTTTGTCGCTGTAAGTGGCTGATTATTAGGGTTGAGGAGGGGTTAAAGAGGGGTTAAGGTCGTATTGAGGTCGAATAGGGCTTGATAATCAGACGGTTAGATACTAAATTTAACCCACCTCACTGTCGGTTGCTGACCGATGGTGAGGTGGGTTTGGCCCCTCTTTGGGGCTATCAGTTTTTGAGGTTTAGTTTGACGGTGGTAGATGTTTGGGCGGTTGCAATGCGAGCGAAGTATACGCCCGAGGGGAGGTTGCTTACGTCGAAGGTTTGGCTGTCGGCCTCGGCTTGGAGGGTGAGCACGGTTTGGCCCATGACGTTGACGATGGTGATGCTGGTCATTCCTTCGGCCTCGACGGTGAAGCTGCCGCTGGCAGGGTTGGGGTAGAGGCTAACCGAGGCCTGTTGGGCGGTGGCAATGGCGTCGACAGAGACCATGAGCGTTTCGTAGCGTGGGCGGAAGCCCTGGCCGGTCGAGGTGACGTTGTAGCGGCCTGGAGCGATGGCGCTGAAGTGTAGCGTGGCGGTGCCGTAGTTGTCGGCATAGGCGCCGCTAACCCACTGGCCGTTGTCGTCGGTGAGGCCAACATAGGCGTAGGGCTCGGTGTGGGCTACGAGGCTGGTAGAGCCGTTGGCAATCCAGCTGTCGAAATAGAGGAGCATTGTGTCGGCTTGGCTAAGCCAGGGGGTGCACGAGGGGTCGCCCTGCATACTGTAGATTTCCCAGTAGTAGATAGGGAAGTGGTAGGTGTAGCTGTAGGTTTGGCCCCAATAGGTGCCGCTCTCGGTCTGGTCGCCAAGGGTTTCGATAACCATGTTGCCGGCCACTACCATGGCGCCAGCACAGGTGGCATACTGCTCGTAGGCCTCGTCGTGGGTGTGGAAGAGGCGGTCGTATAGGCCGAGGTTGGTGCTGTCGTAGGTTGTGTTCATGTGGCACGAAATGTTGTCGCGTATGCCGACCGACCATTCGAAGTCTTGCTCCCACATGGTCGAGTTGGTTGCTCCAACATAGACTGCGGCGCCAGCGTTGTCGGCACGGCGCAAGAAAGCTTCGCTGAGCGATTCGGCGCAGTCGAATTTGTTGCTCAAGCAGCAGTTGCCAATGACGAATGAAGGTTTGTTGGCGTTGTTCATTGCGGCCACGTCGCTGCTTTTGAGGCTGGGGCACAGCCAGAGGTTGGTGTCGCCGTGGGCGCTGTAGTTAATCCAGCCTGCGCCGCGGCTGTAGATTTGTTTGAGGGTGGCAGCGGTGGCGTCGGGGCGCGACGAGCCGCTCACCACTATGCCGTCGGGGTGGAAAGCGGTGTCGTTTTTGTAGTAATAGACATGGCCAAAGCCGTTGTCGGCGTTGATGTAGGTTTTGGCCAGGTAGTCCATCGTCGGGTCGCAGTAGTTGTAGCCGTTGTCGTTGCGGTTAACAAAGTAGGTTTGGTCTACGCCAGCAATGAGCACGGCGGTGTCGAGATACTGTGTCGTGGGCATGGTATAGGATTCGTACATGACCGTTTTTTCGATAACGGAGCTCAGTTGCTGCTCGGTGCGGACGCTGAAGCGGCCAATATAGCAGTCGGGCAGGTTGTCGCCGTCGGTCCAGGTGGTGTAGTAGAGGTCGGTAACGTGTGGGTCGACGCCGAACGTATCGGTTAGGTAAGCACGGCTCATGCGGCTGTCGAAGGCCGGCAGCAGGTTGTGGTCGCCTACCATGAGTATGTAGGATGGGGCGGGCTTTTCGGAGGTGGCGCCAGTGTATTGCGAGCGGAGGTAGTTGGCAATAGCGTCGGGGGTGGAACCAACCTGGCTGTCGTCGGTGTAGACCACGTCGGTCATGTAGCCCATCTTGCTTTTCCAGGCCACAAAGTTGTCGAGTTGCCCGCGGAATTGTGGGGCACTCACCACGACCATACGCACCGGACGGTCGAGCACGGGGTTCTTGGTGCCCGGCAGTTTGTTGATGGTGTTGGCAGGGCTAAAAGCAGGAGTGTTGTAGCGGCTAAAAAGCTCGTCGGTGGCTTTGGGGTCGGGGTCGCGGTAGGCAACAGTGATTTCGGCTTCGCGGCACACGATGAGGCTGTTGGTTGCCGGATTGTAGCGCACGGGTGCAATCTCGAGCACACCGAGGTTGTGGTCGCGAGCGGTGCCGATAAAGCGCACCGTGGCCAGCTCTTGGCCCACAAAGGCGTTGGTGGCGTAACAGTTGTTGTCTATCTTCGCGGGGTGGGCTGTGGTGTCGCTCTTCAGGCGCGAAGGCTGCTGTGGGGCCACCGGTTGGGTCAGGCCCAAGGTGTAGCCGTCGATGGTGTCGTAGATGGCGTGGGCCACTGCGATGTCGGTTCCGTTGCAGAATGGCACCTCAATACGGCTAAAAGCTACTGGCAGCGCGGGTTGGCCAATGACGCCGTGAGCCACGCAGCCGTCGACCACGAGTTGGGCGTAGGTTTGTCCGTCGAGGGTGGTTTCGACCACTTTGATGTTGGGTGTGCGCAGGTGCACAGAGAGTTGATTGTAGTCGCTTTCAACCACGTTCACAATCTGTGCTTCGGCCATAGGGGCTGTGGCCAGTGCAGCGATAAGCAGTAGGATGTTTCTTTTCATATTACGATTATTTTTAGTTTCTTTTATTAATAGGCTCATTATATATTAGTGCCGCAATGTGTCAATTTATTGCAGCAAACATATTTTCTATTTGTGGGCAGGGGGCGGTGATGGCAATGGTGGTGTGAGCCACTGGGTGCTCGAACTCTACGCTGCGGGCATGGAGCGAGATGCTGCCGTCGGGGTTAGAGCGCGGCGCGCCGTATTTTAGGTCGCCCTTGATGGGGCAGCCCATATTGGCCAGCTGGCAGCGAATTTGGTGGTGGCGGCCGGTGTGCAGGTCGACCAAAAGCAGGTGGTAGCCCCCCTCGGAGGTGGCAAGCAGGCGGTAGTCGAGTTCGGCCAACTTGGCTTGGCGTGCGCGTGGAGTATTGGCCTCGTGGTCTACCACAAACGAGCGGTTGAGCCGTTCGTCGCGATAGAGCCAGTCGCGCAACGTGCCAGCCTCGACTGCTGGGCGGTTCTTGGTCACTGCCCAGTAGGTTTTCTTGAACTGGCGGTCTTGGATAATGGCGTTCATCCGGGCCAGTGCCTTCGAGGTTTTGGCAAAAATCACCACACCCGACACGGGCCTATCTATGCGGTGAACTACGCCACAAAAAACGTTGCCTGGCTTGGCGTCGCGCTGCTTGATGAAGAGTTTCAGCTCGTCTACCAGTGCTTGGTCGCCAGTTTTGTCGCCTTGAACCAGCTGGCCGGCCAGTTTGTTGACGACAATCAGGTGGTTGTCCTCGTACAATATCTGGTCGGCAATCATTGTTGTATGGTGGCGATTGGTGTTATAGCGTTCGAGACATGCTCTTCGAGGTCGACGCCGACCTCGAACGATTTGGGCATAAAAATGTCGACCCTCGACCCAAAGCGAATAAAGCCCAGCTCTTGGTTCTGCTTCACGTGTTGGCCTTCGACGGCGTAGCAGGCAATGCGTCGCGCCACGGCACCGGCCACTTGGCGTATCAGTATGCGGCTGCCGTTGGGCAGGCGTAGGCCAATCGACGTGCGCTCGTTGAGCTCGCTGGCTTTGGGGTGCGAGGCAACAAAGTAGTTGCCATGCGAGTGGTTGACGTATTCCACTACGCCATCGCAGGGGTAACGGTTTACGTGTACGTCGTTGATACTCATGAAGATAGAGAGTTGTATGCACTCTTCTTTGAGGTATTCGCGCTCGTAGGTTTCCTCTATGGTGACTATGGTGCCATCGGCAGGGGCTATGAGCTGCTGGTCGTTCTCGTTGAATATGCGTTTGGGTATGCGGAAAAAGCGCACTACGAACAATTCGAGCACTGCCAGTAGTGCCACAAGCAGGTAGTGTACCCAGGTCCAAGTGTGGGTAGTGACAATCATTGCCACGCAGATAGCCACGACGAGCGCGGTGGCGATGATGATTATGCGGTGTCCTTCGCGGTGGAAATACATGGCTTACAATATTTTATCTGAAACATAAATATACCCAAATGCAAGGTACCGAGACCAGAAGGCTGTCGAATCGGTCGAGGAATCCACCGTGGCCGGGCATGATGTTGCCGCTATCTTTTAGGCCCACCGAGCGTTTGAGCATACTCTCGGTGAGGTCGCCCAGGGTGTCGATAACGCTACAAATAATGGCCAGCACCAGCCAGTCGTACCATTCTATAGCGGTGTCGAACATGGGGCCAAAAATCAAGGCAATGGCAATGGTGAAGAGCACTCCAATGATGGTCCCCTCCCATGTTTTGCCGGGCGAGTGGCGCTCCCACATCTTGTGTTTGCCCAAGAGCGAACCTCCCATATAGGCAAACGAGTCGTTGCTCCAAACCATGATGAGCACCATCAGCATAACGTTGCACTTGGTATGCAAGTATGGCATAAGTGCCAATGGTATAGCAATATATAACATTGGCACAAGGGTTAGTGCGGCGTCGGCAAAGGGGTTGGCAGAGTGGCGCCAAAGTTGTAAGACGAATGGCAAGATGAACAGTGCTGGAAGCAGATATATAAAGTCGTCGATTTCGACCTCGCTGATGTTTGGCAGCAGCACGATTAGGAATGTGCCCACGGCATAGGCGTAAGCAACTGCGGCGTTGGGCGATGCACCGGCAAGACGCTCTATTTTAATAAACTCGTTGGTGCAGCCGCAAGCAACAAAAAGCAGGAATGCAGCGAATATTATTGTTCCAATCGTTTCGTTGCCAATGAGTTGCCCGCTAAGCATTGTGCCAATGAAGAGCAAAGCGTAGACGGTGGCCGAGGCGGTGCGTATCCAAAATTTTTTCATTGTTGAGAGGTGTTTTCGGCCAGTTGGTCGTTGTTTTGTTGTTCGGCAGGTTCGTTGCCCGTGGGTTGTTGTTCCCAGGGGCGAGGACCATAGATTCGTTCCAAGTCTTCGCGGAAGAGTACCTCTTTATCGAAGAGTTGCGAGGCCAGTTGGTCGAGTTCGGCACGGTGGCTGGTGATGAGCTCTTTGGCTTTCTGGTAGGCCTCTTCGACCATACGGCGAACCTCGGCGTCGATTTTCTCGGCTGTCTTTTCGCTGAAGGGTTTGGTGAAGCCGTATTCGCTCTGTCCTGTCGAGTCGTAGAAGCTTATGTTGCCTATCTCGGGACTCATGCCGTAGTAGGTTACGAGGGCTTGAGCCATCTTGGTGGCGCGTTCGATGTCGTTGAGGGCACCGGTCGATATTTTGCCAAAGACCACCTCTTCAGAAGCGCGTCCTGCCATGAGCGACACCATCTCGTCGAACATCTGCTCGTAGGTGGTAATTTGGCGCTCTTCGGGCAGGTACCAAGCAGCGCCGAGGGCTTTGCCACGGGGCACTATGGTGACCTTTACCAGTGGGTTGCCCCAGCGCAGCAGCCAGCTAACCGAGGCGTGGCCCGACTCGTGGTAGGCAATGGTGCGCTTTTCTTGTTCGGATAGAATCTTTGTGCGTTTCTCGAGTCCGCCAACAATGCGGTCGATAGCGTCGAGGAAGTCTTGCTTCTCGATTTGGTGTTTGTTCTTGCGCGCGGCGCAAAGGGCGGCCTCGTTGCAGACGTTGGCAATGTCGGCGCCCGAAAATCCGGGTGTTTGTTTGGCCAGGAAGTCGCGGTCTACGGTGCGTTCAGTACCGTCGTTGCAGAGTTTGAGGTTGCGCATATGGACCTCGAAAATAGCTTTGCGCTCTTCGATGTCGGGCAGTTCTACGTAGATTTGGCGGTCGAAACGGCCGGCTCGCAGCAGTGCTTTGTCGAGCACGTCGGCACGGTTGGTGGCAGCCAAAACAATGACGTTGGTGCCGCTCGAAAATCCGTCCATCTCGGTAAGCAGCTGGTTAAGTGTGTTTTCGCGTTCGTCGTTGGCGTTGCTCAGTCCCGAGTGGCCACGAGCGCGACCCACTGCGTCGATTTCGTCGATAAAGATTATGCAAGGAGCTTTCTTTTTGGCCTCCTCGAAGAGGTCGCGCACTCGCGAAGCTCCGACGCCGACAAACATCTCGACAAAGTCGCTACCAGACATAGAGAAGAATGGCACGTTGGCTTCGCCGGCCACAGCCTTGGCGAGCAGCGTTTTGCCGGTACCCGGAGGACCAACGAGGAGTACTCCTTTGGGTATTTTGCCACCGAGTTCGGTGTAGTGTGTCGGGTTTTTGAGAAAGTCTACCACCTCCATCACCTCCTCTTTGGCGCCAGCGAGGCCGGCCACGTCTTTGAAGGTTATATTGTTTTGCTGTTTGGCGTCGTACATCTTGGCACGCGATTTGCCCACGCCGAATATGCCGCCACCTCCGGTGCCGCCGCCCATCTGTTTGCGGCTCCAAGCGCTCATGGCAAACATCATTATGGCAATAATAATCAGAGGGCCGAACCAGATAAGCATTTCGCGCCATGCGTTGGTGCGACGCTCTATTTTGTAGCTTATATGCTCGCCAGTGCGCTCCTCGACAAGGGCAAGTTCCTTGTCGAAGTGTTCGAGGGTGCCAATGCTATAGCGGTAGTATCCTGCCGGACTTTTATGGCCAGTGAGGCCGACGCTATAGAGGTCTTTGTAGGCCTCGGTATCGGCTGCGAGCGCCGTTTTCGAAATTCTTATTTCGGCATATTCTTGGTTGATGACTGTAATAGACTCGTAGTCGTGGCGTTCGAGTATGGGCTCGAGTTTTTCCCAAGTAATTTCTTTGGTGGGCGAACCGCTACCGTCCGAAGCGAACATGTAGCCTATTGCCACAAGCAGTATGGCATAGATTACATACATCACGACCGAGCGTTTGGGCTTGTTGCCTCGCGGTTGTTGCGGCTTTATTGGGGGGCGTTGAGGGTTATTGGATGGCATAGGTGTGTAGTGTTTAGAAGTGGATTAAATTTTGATGGTTTCGCCGTCGGCCCAAAGTTCGTCGAGACGGTAGAAAGCGCGCTTCTCTTTCTGGAAAATGTGGACTACCACGTCGAAGTAGTCCATCAGTATCCATTCGGCATTGGTGTAGCCTTCAAGTTTCGACGGGTTGAGGCCAGTGGCTTTTTTTATGGTCTCGTGAACGGTGTCGCTCAAGGCACTGACGTGCGAAGGCACGTTGCCCGAGGCAATGACAAAAAATTCGCATGGGGCGTTGTGGAGGCTGGTAAGGTCGATAATTTTCACGTCTTCGGCTTTCTTGTCTTCGAGTGCTTGTGCTGCGAGGCGTGCCACTATTTCAGATTCTTTTTTGCTCATTGGTGTTTAGTTGTGTGTTGTTTTGTATGTACTTTCAACATTTACTGCAAATTACGTGCCAGTTGTCAGGTTGACTGCCATTTTGTCAGTCGATGGCAGTTGCTTGCAGAGTTCGCGTCCCGTTGTTTTCAACAATTTCTACTCTTACGTATGAGTCGGGCAATAGTTGCTCGACTTTCTCTGTCCACTCGGTAAAGCAGTATTCGCCGCTGTAGAAATATTCCTCATAACCAATGTCATAGGCTTCGTCGAGACTCTTCATGCGGTAGAAGTCGAAGTGGTAAACAGGGTCGCCAGTGGCAGTGCGGTACTCGTTGACGATGGCGAAAGTGGGGCTACACACGTTGTCGGCCACGCCAAGTTGGAGGCATATCTCTTTGATTAAAGTTGTCTTACCTACACCCATTTTGCCAAAGAAAGCAAAGAAACGTTGGTCGATGAATTGTGCGAGCAGTTGTCGGGCCACCTGTGGCAGTTCGTTTGTTGTGCTGAAAGTGAGTTGCATAGTTGTTGGTTGAAGCAGTGTGGATTAGCGCAGGCGGTCGGCGGCGCGCACTTTCTCTTCGTCGCGGCGAATGGCGCGTTGTGCTAAAAAGAAGAGAGCTATGGCGGCAATTGGTGCGTAGGCGCCGACAAACCAGGTTACTTGTGGCTGTTGGCAGTGAAGCACTTCGGTCATTGTTTTGGCATAGGAGTCGACTGCCCAAAAGAATATGAGGAATGCATAAACTACCGAAAGTACAAACCCCACGGCCACTATCCTCATCTGCCTGACGCGGTTGCGATAGAGGAAGATGCAAACCACGGCAATGACAGCGCACAGGGCTGCAATTGCTATGAGAGGCCAAGTGGTGACCAGTCCCCGTTGGCTGAACTCGACCACGGGGTCGATGTTTGCTATTTGGTTCATCATTTCGGGGTTGTCGTTGGCTATAAGCGTCAACTCTCCTTTTGCAATTTGGTTACCCATGTCGGCGTTGTATTTTGCCACAGGGAACATGAAACACAGCGCCATGCAGCAGGCAGCTAAAATGAGATAGAACGATTGGATGCGTTGTATCATGGTTGGTGTTAGTTTTTTTTTTTATGATTATTGTTCGTGGTCGTTGATGTAGTCTTGCAGCTTCATGGCGTTGTGGAAGTGCCACTTGCCGAGCACTGTCGAGTTGCGCATGAGTATAAAGCCAGGGTTAGAGCGAAGCATGGTCTCGATGGCAGTGGCATCGGCCATATAGAACTCGAGGTTTGAGAGGCCTTCGGCATAGAGGAAAGCCTGCGCGTCCTCGGGTAGGGCCGAGGTGAGTAGGACAATCTGTATGCCATTCTCTTCGGCGTAGGTTACGGTGCGTTTGAGGGCAGCGCAACCTTTCTCGCCAATTTTGTCGAGGTGGTGTATGGTGGCTATTATTAGATAGTCGCTCGAGCCAATAAATTCGCGTGCGTGGTCCTCGCCTTCGTTGTCGAGCATAGAGAAGCCGGGGGCTTGTATTTCGTGTGGGTCGACAACGTGGCTGGCTTCCCACTCCCAAGTGTTGGCCCAGTCGGGGTCTGCCATATAGTTCATGAGCTCGGACGATGCTATCTCTTTCGTCTCGCCAGTGGCGGTGTTGCGATAGGTGAAATAGGTTTGGATTGTGGCGTTCTCGTCTTGCGACATCATTATGTTGCCTTTCTTCCAGGGACGGAAATCGATACAGGGCTCGTTATATATATTATATGTTTCAAATATAATAATAGAGAGGGTTGCAAAAATGGTTATTATTGCGTCGCGTTCAAAGCGGCGACGATAGCGGACGTTTCGGGTAATGAAGATGATGACGGTTGGCACGTCGAGGACGACGTTCTTCCAGAATGTTTGCCAGTTGGTGAGTTTTACAGCGTCGCCAAAGCAGCCGCAGTCGGTCACTTTGTTGGTGATGGCGTCGATGAGTGTCGTGACGGTGAAAAAGAGCATCATCAATACCAGCGCCCACGACGAAAGGCGGCGGAAGCTCCCTGTTATGAGCAGCACGCCAACCACGAACTCGGCGGCAATAAGTATAACGGCGAGTGTGCTTGCTAATGGCAGCGCCCATTCGAATGTGATACTACCGATAGACCATGCGGTCATGTACTCCTGGATTTTGTATGAGGTGCCAAGCGGGTCGACACCTTTGGTGAACGACGAAAACAGGAATACCACGCCAACAATCCAGCGGCATATAATGTTCAGTGTGAGGTTTGTTTTGGTGTCTTTCATTGTAATTACCTATTATTAATTTTCTTCGGCCATACGGATGAGGCAGAATATCGCATAGTTGGCAATATCCATATATCCGCTTGCTACGCCTTCCGAAATCAGCGTCTGGCCGTTGTTGTCTTCGATTTGTTTTATGCGTTTTATTTTCATTAGGATGAGGTCTACCATCGAGCTGACTCTCATCAGTCGCCACGCTTCGCCGTAGTCGTGGTTTTTGTCGAGCATAAGGCTGGTGATGGTGTCAATGTGATTGTCGTAGAGAGCCATGGCCTCTTTTTCGTCCAACTCTTGGGGCGCATCGTCACTGAGTTCGCCTTGGATGAGGGCAATTATAGCGTAGTTGACCATGGCTACGAACTCGGCTTGCACAGCTTCGCCCACGCGGTTCTCGCCACTCTCTTCGATGCTGCGAATGCGGTTGGCTTTGATGAAAATTTGGTCGGTGAGCGACGGTAGTCGCAGTATGCGCCACGAGGTGCCATAATCGCGTGTTTTTTTGACAAAAATGTCGCGACAAAGGGTCACTGCTTGTGCAAATTCTTTCTTTGTTAGTTCGATGTCCATAATATATTACTCTATAAATAACGCGTTTTTTTATTTTTTATTTTCTCATACACAATAAAAAAGACAAAAAAACGTTTTTTTAATATTATGAACAAAGATACGAACTTTTCTGAATTTAGCATCAAAGTACGAAAAAAAATCGTCACTTTTTCGCGTCCGGTGGTCATGGGTATACTCAATGTCACCCCCGATTCGTTCTACGACGGTGGACGTCACAATTCTCCGCAGGCCATGCTCGCCCACGCCCACAGCTTGCTCGACGATGGAGCCGACATCATAGACGTGGGTGTGGCCTCGTCGCGCCCTGGCGCCATCTTCCCGACGCCCGACGAGGAGGCTCAGCGCTTGTCAGCAAATGTGTCGCTGCTCCGGACCGAATTGCCAGATGCCATCATTTCGGTCGATACCTGCCGTGCCAACGCTGCCCGTGCTGCCATCGAAGCTGGTGCCGACATTGTTAACGACATCGGTGGCGGAACTCTTGATAGTCGTATGTTCGAAACCATAGCCGACCTGCAAGTGCCTTATATTCTTATGCATACAAAAGGAACGCCAGATGTCATGGCGCAGCAGAACCACTACGACGACATTATTGGCGACTTGGTGCGCTATTTCTCGGAGCGCATCGACCAGCTTGCACGTCTCGGTGTGTCCGACGTATGGCTCGACCCTGGCTTTGGCTTCGCAAAGGATGTGGCCCAGAACCACGAACTCTTGCGCCGGCTCGACGAACTGACAACCCTTTTCTCCCAACCGGTAGTGACAGCCCTGAGTCGTAAGAGTATGATTTATAAGCCTCTCGGCATAACCCCCGACGATGCTCTCGAGGGTACCGTGGCACTCGATACGGTGGCATTGCTCAAAGGTACGCGTGTGTTGCGCGTACATGACCCCAAACCAGCCTTGCAAACAATCAAGTTACTTGAATGTTAAACCCACTTTATGATTGACAACATTCTATCTATCCGCTTCATCGATGTAGTCGACATACTGATTGTCGCCACATTTGTCTACCAAATCTATCGCTTGGCGCGTGGCACCAACGTCATGCGTATTTTTTGGGCGCTTATTGTCATCATCGTGGCTTGGCAGCTGGCTTCGGTATTCGGTATGCGTCTCACAGGCGCCATTCTGGGCTCTATTGTCAATGTTGGCCTCATTGCGTTGGTGGTAATTTTCCAGCCCGAAATACGCAAGTTTTTACTTTTTATCGGTACTAAAACACAACTGAACGAGGGCTTGGTGAAGCGCATAATGTTTTGGCGCCACAGCACCACCAAAGCCACCGGCATAAATTTCGAACCCTACATTCAAGCCTGCCGCCATATGTCGGCCTCAAAAACAGGTGCACTCATCGTCTTCCGTCGTCAGAACGAGGTCGAGGAGTTGGTTCAAACTGGCGAGCGAATAGACGCCACTGTATCTGCTCCGCTGCTCGAAACGCTGTTTTTCAAGAACTCGCCGCTCCACGATGGTGCCGTCATTGTTCAGGGAAACACCGTGCTGGCTGCGCGCTGCATACTTCCAGTCACGTCGCGTATCGACATCGACCCCAACCTCGGCCTGCGCCACCGTTCGGCCATCGGTGTTACCGAGCAACTCGACGTGGTTAGCGTCATAGTTAGCGAGGAAACCGGTGCCATATCCTACGCCGAGGGAGGCGAGATTCACCACGCTGTAACCCCGGCCCAACTGCAGCAATACCTCGAAAACAACGTTAAATAGTTCCCCCAGCTCGTGGCACAAACCATATATTTTGGAACTTTTTTTAAAAAAATATTATTAATCAATATTTTTTGTGTATCTTTGCATTTCGCTATGTGTAGTGTACAATAGTGCCGCTATGCGTATTAAATGTATTGATACTGAATATGTTGAAACAAAGTAAAATAAATATTAATAAACAATCTACAACATGAAAAGAAACATTTTGTTTGCTTTGCTACTGCTCTTTGTGGGTAGTACAGCTTTCGCCCAGATTGGTTTGGGCGGCGACAAACCTGCCAAAGCCACCGACCTCGGCTCTGCGGTGCCTATCGACAAGAAAGTCCGCATCGGTCACCTCGAGAACGGCTTTACCTATTACATTCGCGACAACAAAAAGCCCGAAGACCGCATCCAGTTCCGTCTGGTGAGCAATGCCGGCTCTATCCTCGAGCGCGACGACCAGCAGGGTCTGGCTCACTTCTGCGAGCACATGGCCTTCAACGGTATTAAGGGTTACCCCCACAACACTATGATTCAGAAGCTCCAAGAGCACGGTATCGAATTTGGTCGTGGCATCAACGCCTATACCTCGTTCGACCAAACGGTCTACTATGTCGACATACCCGCCTCTGACCCCGAGATGGTGAAGATGGGTATCGAAATCCTCGACGGCTGGGCTGGCAACATCCTCTTCGACCAGAAGGAGATTGAGAGCGAGCGCGGCGTTATTCACGAGGAGTGGCGCGGTGGCGTAGGCCACGGCGACCGCCTTCGTCAGAAAACTTGGCCCATCATGCTCAAAGGCTCTCTCTATGCCGAGCGCCTACCCATTGGTAAAGAAGAAGTTATTATGAACTTCGAGCGCCAAGCCATCGTCGACTTCTTCAACGACTGGTATCGCCCCGACCTGCAAGCCATCGTTATTGTTGGCGACCTGGGCAACTACGAGTACAACGGCAAAAAAGGTGTTAACGCCATGGAACAGCGTGTGCGCGACGTCTTCAGCACGCACCCCAAGACCCAGAACCCCAAAACCCGCCGCAACTTCGAAATTCCCGCCAACGTTGAACCCCTCGTGGCCATAGCCACCGACAAAGAGGCCACCAACGCTTCCCTGCAATTCATGTGGAAACACAAAAAAGCCCCACAAGGCACTGTTGGCGACTATCGTGCCATGATTGTGCGCAACCTTATCGACATGATGATTAACGACCGCTTCAGCGAAATCTGCGAAAAAGCCACCGCCCCCATGATGTATGCCGGTGCTGGCTACGGCGGATTCTTGGGCCGCGAAATCGATGCTTTCACCGTGGCTGCTGCCCCCAAAGAGAATCGCATTGAAGAGACCGCCGAACTCCTTCTGAACGAGATGAAGCGCATTGACGAGCACGGTTTCCTCGAGGCCGAACTCGAGCGTCAGAAAGAAGAACTCCTGGCCAACTACACCAAAATGGCCAAAGAGGAGAACAAGACCCAGAGCAACAGCTTGGCCGACGAATACACCAACCACTTCCTCGAAGGCGAAGTCATCCCAGGCATACGCCAAGAGTGGAAGTATGCCAAGGAGTTTGTCCCCGGCATTACCGTCGAAGAGTGCAACGCCATCGTCAAAGATTGGATTACCGACGAGAACATGATTTTCTACCTCACCGCCCCCGAGCGCGACGGCTACCGTGTGCCCGACGAGAAGGTGGCCCTCGACATCATCAAGCGTAGCAAAAACGTCGTTACCGAGCCGTGGGTCGACACTTTCAAAGATGAGCCTCTCTTCAGCGAAGAAGTTGCTCCTGTCACCCCTAAAGCCACCAAGGGCAACACTGTGCTCGACTACACCGAGTACACCTGCCCCAACGGCGTCCGCTTCGTGATTAAGAAAACCGACTATAAGGCCGACGAAATTGTCTTCTCGAGCTATGCTTTTGGTGGCACCTCGCTCTATGGTGACGAAGAGGCCTACACCGCACAGAACGCTGCCAACTTTATCGATGCTGCTGGTATTGCCCAGTTCAGCTCGACTCAGCTGCAAAAGAAACTCAAAGGCATGAACCTCAGCGTCAGCCCCAACATTAGCAGCTACACCCAGGGCTTCAGCGGTTCTTGCTCGCCCAAGGACCTCGAAACCACCCTCCAATTAGTCAACCTCTACTACACTGCTCCGCGTAAGGACCAAGAGAGCTACGACCGCATTATCGACGCCACCGTCAACCAAATCAAGTTTATTGCCGACAACCCCCAAGTGGCTTTCTCCAAGACCTACTACCAAACCGCCTACCCCAACGACCGCCGCACCGTTCTGCTCCCCACCGAGCAGCAAATTCGCAGCCTCTCGCTCGACCGTATGTACGACATCTATCGCGAGCGTTTTACCGATGCCTCTAACCAAATATTCTTCTTTGTCGGTAATGTCTCCGACGACGACATCAACCTCATTGCCAAGTACCTCAACCACCTGCCCGTCAATGGCAAGCAGAAAAACGAGACCTACGTCGACCGTTCGCCCAAGTTTGCCGAAGGCATTCAGCACGGCGAGGCTGTTAAAGGTATCGAGCGTCAGGGTATGCTCATCGTTTACGGCGAGAGCAAAGTCGACGCCAAAGAACTTACCCCCGAAGTGCGCATAGCCCTCGACGAGTTGAGCAGCGCCATCGAAATCACCACCCTCGAAATCATCCGCGAAAAGAACGGCGACGCCTATAGCCCCAACGCTTCGGTCGACTATCAGCTCATGCCCAACGGCGAGGTGAGCTGGATGTTCTACATCGGCTGCGACCCCGAGAAGGTGAAGAAGATTGAGAAAGACTGCATCAAAATCCTGAAGCAGTATATGAAGAAAGGCCCCGACGCCAAGACCCTTGCCAAAGTTCAAGAGCAGATGATTGTCAACCGTGGCACCGCTCGCCAAAACAACGGTTTCTGGCTTGGTCAAATCAGCGCCAGCTACCGCTTCAACGAGAGCCGCGACTATGTTGAGCAATACGACCAAATAGTCAAGTCGGTCACCGCCAAGCAGATTAAGGAACTGGCCAAGAAGTATATCAACCTCAAGAACTACGTTTCGGTCAGCCTCCGTCCCGAGGATGCCTCGGCAGGCTCGGCCGAATAAGAGAGAAACATCATGTTTATTTGATGTGATATTCAGATGGTGTACCGGCGCCGTGAGGCGCCGGTACTGTTTTTTTATACTTTTGTTATGTCGGGTTGTTATGTCGGGGCCGCCACAAATGGTTTGTCGGTTTGTGAGAGGGGGCGAGAAATGGGCTTGCCAGTTTGCGTGTGGTGCAGCGAAGTGGCGACGAAATTGGCCACTGCCTATTTTTTTGTTACAAAAAAGCCGATAATCGAAATATTTTGTGTAACTTTGCAATTCGAAATTTTTTGACACCAATGACTGAAAAATACACTATGCGCGGCGTCTCGGCCAGCAAGGAGGATGTGCACAACGCCATCAAGAACATCGATAAGGGCCTCTACCCCAAGGCTTTCTGCAAAATTATTCCCGATATCTTGGGCGGCGATGCCGAGTGGTGCAACATTATGCACGCCGACGGCGCAGGCACCAAATCGAGCCTGGCTTACCTCTATTGGCGCGAGACCGGCGACCTCAGTGTCTGGAAAGGCATTGCCATCGACGCCGTGGTGATGAACCTCGACGACCTGCTCTGCGTTGGCGCGGTCGACAACATATTGCTCTCCTCGACCATCGGACGCAACAAGCAGCTTGTGCCTGGCGAGGTTATCTCGGCCGTCATCAATGGCACCGAAGAATTTCTGCAACAAATGCGCGACCTCGGCATCGGTATTCACCTCACCGGTGGCGAAACGGCCGACGTGGGCGACCTGGTGCGCACCATCATCGTCGATAGCACTGTCACGGCCCGTATGCGTCGCGCTGATGTGGTCGACAACGCCCACATCCAAGCCGGCAACGTGGTGGTCGGCCTCGCCTCGTTCGGCCAAGCCACCTACGAAACAGCCTACAATGGCGGTATGGGCAGCAATGGCCTGACCTCGGCTCGCCACGACGTTTTTTCGCACCTCTATGCCGACCGCTATCCTATGAGCTACGACCACTCGCTACCGCAGGAGGTGGTATACTGTGGTTCCAAACTCATGACCGACCCCACAGAGGTACCTGGGGTCGACGCTGGCCGTATGGTCCTCTCGCCCACACGCACCTACGCCCCCATAATCCGCCGCGTGCTCGACGCCCATCGCCCACGCATCAGCGGCATGATTCACTGCTCTGGCGGTGCGCAGACCAAGGTGCTGCACTTCATCGACAACCTGCATGTGGTCAAAGATAACCTCTTTGCCACCCCGCCGCTCTTCCGCCTCATACACGAGCAGAGCGCTACCGACTGGCACGAGATGTATAAAGTCTTCAATATGGGCCACCGTATGGAGATTTATACCGACCCCGACACCGCGGCCGACATTATCGAGATTTCGCGCTCGTTCAATGTCGACGCGCAGATAATTGGCCACGTCGAGGCTTGCGACCACGCTCAAGTAACCGTAAAGTCGGAACACGGCGAGTTTATCTATATCAAGTAGTTGACTATCAGTCGATAAACCGTCGGGAGGCCTTCTATAGAAGGCCGCCCGACGGCCGTTTTGTAACTGTCTGATTATCAAGGCTTGTTCGACCTCAATACGACCCTAACCCCTCTTTAACCCCTCTCTAACCCCGAAAAAGCCTGATTTACTGGCAGTTTCGGGCTTACAAACAGGCCCGATATTTCGTTTTTTTCTGCTTCTACTCGAAATTTTGGAAAAATCAAGAGTTTCTGGCTCTGCGGGCTGGCCTTCAGGCCAGCCCGTAAACAATTATTCCTATCACTCCGCTGGCCAGAATCAGTGCTATTGGGCCCACTTTGCGCCGCAGGCTCAGCACAAGCACTGCCACAAAGATTGCCACGCTCAGCCCGAAGCGGAGGTTCAGGCCGGGTGTGCCGAAACTCTCGACCGTGAGCAGCTGCAGCGCGGCAGCGGCAATGAGTCCCACCACCGTCAGGCGCAGCACGCGGAACATCGCGACCACGGCCGCAGACTGGCTATGTCGGCTCAGCAGGTGGCTCACCACCAGTATGAGCACCACTGGCAGCAGCACCACGGCCAACGAGGCTATCAGCGCCCCAATCACTCCCTGCCACTGAGGCAAACCCTGCCCAACCACGGCGGTGTAGCCTGCATAGGTGGCGGTGTTGATTCCGATAGGGCCGGGCGTCATTTGGCTCACGGCCAAGATGTCGGTAAACTCTTGCGCCGTCATCCAGCTGTGGCGCGACACCACCTCGTCTTCTATCAGCGCCACCATCGAGTAGCCGCCGCCGAAGGTGAAGAGTCCTATTTTGAGGAACGTGAAGAAGAGTTCTGCAAAAACCATAGGGCGTGCTCTCTATTTTTACTTTTTACGGTTTTGGATTTTGCCCACCACAAATCCGGCCGCGGCTGCTACCGCAATCACTGCCACGGGGCTCACCCCGAGCAGCCAGATGAGTAGTGCCGCCGCCACGGGCAGCCAGCAGTTTCTCCAGCCAATGTGGGCGGTGCGAGCCATGCTGAACACTGGGGCAGCGATGAGGGCTACCACGGCAGGCCTCACACCCATAAAGAAGTGGTCGACCACCGCAATGGTGCGTACCTGGCGCAGTGCCACAGCCAGCAGCAGTATGAAGACTATGGGCATAAGTATGTTGCCAACGATGGCGGCCACGCTGCCCCACAGGCCCCGCAGGCGGTTGCCCACCACAGCGGCCATATTGACGGCAAAGACGCCTGGCATGGCTTGCGACAGGGCCACCTGGTCGAGGAACTCCTCGCGCGAGAGCCAGCCACGGCGGTCTACCACCTCGCGCTCCATGAGCGGCAACATGGCGTAGCCTCCGCCTATGGTGAAGGTGCCTATTTTGAAAAAAATGTAGAACAAGTCACAATATTTTACCATCGTCAACGTTATTTATTAACGTATAACGCTGAAAAATTAAAATTATTGTATAGTCAAAGTATAAAAAAACGTTAAACACCATGCCGACCCATTATCTGTTTTTCATCGGATTTTTTGTCTTCATTGCCGCGATGTTGGTGCTCGATTTGGGCGTTTTCAACAAGAAGGACCACGTTGTGGGAGTGCGCGAGGCGGCCCTCACTACGGCTATGTGGGTGGCGTTGGCAATGCTTTTTGCCCTCCTTGTCCGCTTTCGCGCCGAGTGGATTCACGGTTTGTCGGCGGCTGATTTTGCGAGCCTCGAAGCACTTACGGCCTACCGCAAGGAGATGGCCAACCAGTTCTTGGCGGGTTACTTCATCGAAGAGTCGCTCTCGATAGACAATATTTTTGTGATGATAATGATTTTTGTCAGCTTCGGCATCGATAAGCGCTACTATCATCGTGTGCTTTTTTGGGGCATTCTGGGCGCGGTGGTGCTGAGGTTCATCTTCATCTTTGCGCTTGGGGCCATCGTCACCAAGTTCTCGTGGGTGCTGGCGCTGTTTGGCGTGCTGCTGGTTTATAGCGGTGTGAAGATGTTTGCCGACAAGGGCGAGAAGCAGATGGATACCGCCAACCACCCTGTGGTGCGTTTCGCGTCGCGCCACCTGCGCGCTACCACCGAGCTCGACGGGCATAACTTTTTTTCTCGTATCGATGGACGCTTGTTTATCACTCCGCTCTTCATCGTGCTGCTGGTCATCGAGTTTAGCGACATCATTTTTGCGGTCGACTCCATTCCGGCCGTCTTCTCGGTCTCGACCGACCCGATTATTGTCTACACTTCTAATATTTTTGCCATCATGGGGTTGCGCTCGCTCTTCTTCCTGCTGAGCGATATGGCCGACCGCTTCTGGCTGCTGCACTATGGCCTCGGCGTGCTGCTCTGCTTTATCGGGCTGAAGATGGTTGCCCACGAGTTTTTCGGGTTCGAAATCAGCACCGTGGAGTCGCTCTGCGTCATTCTTGGCATATTGGCGTGCAGTGTAGCGCTCTCGCTACTCATCAAAAAGAAATAACGACCAAAGGCCGTTTTTATTGTGTGGTCTCCGATAAAAAAAAATCTGGGGTAGGCATCAACGTTGGGCTCAATCGTCGGTGGCGTAGCCAAAGCGCTTCAGTGCTATTTGGCTGTTGCGCCAATCTTTCAGCACCTTGACGTGTAGACCCAAGTAGCAGCGCTTGCCGGTAAACTCCTCTATGTCTTTGCGGGCTTCTATGCCGAGGCGCTTCAGGGCCGAGCCTTGGTGGCCGATGAGGATGGCTTTTTGCGACTCGCGTTCGACGAAGATGATGGTCGAAATGTTGTCAATGCCGTCGCGCTCCTCGTAGCTCTCTACGGCCACTTCGCAGCTGTATGGTATCTCCTTTTGGTAGAGCAGCAGTATCTTTTCGCGCACTATCTCGCTCACAAAGAAGCGCATAGAGCGGTCGGTCAGCTCGTCTTTGGGAAAGTAGGCCTCGTGTTCGGGCAGCATATCCATAATGTGGTTGAAAATGGTGCCGACATTGAAGCCCTCGGTGGCCGAGGTGGGCACTACTATGGCGCGCGGTATGGCGGCTTGCCATTGGGCAATGCGGTCGGCTACAAATTGCTGGTTCGAGAGGTCTATCTTGTTTATGGCCACAATGACGGGCGTGTTGCTCTCGGCCACGCGTTGCAGCACGTGTTGGTTCTTGAAAGTTTCGCCCACCTCGGTCACCAGTAGGAAGAGGTCGGCGTCGACCAATGCCGAGCCTACAAAGCCCATCATCTGCTCGTGCAGTTTGTTGTGGGGGTTGACAATGCCGGGGGTGTCGGTGTAGACAATCTGGAAGTCGTCGCCGTTGACTATGCCCATAATGCGGTGGCGTGTGGTTTGGGCTTTCGAGGTGATGATGCTCAACTTTTCGCCCACAAGGGCGTTCATGAGGGTCGATTTGCCCACGTTGGGGTTGCCAATGATGTTGACGAAGCCGGCTTTGTGCATCTCTATTAAAAGTATTCTATGGTGCGTTGGGTGGTGTAGACGGGTTCTTTGCGGTCGCCGTTGAGGTTATACTCGGTGCGACGAATCCAGTTGCCGTAGGCGTCGTATTCGTATTCGAAAAGGGTGACGAAGACCTCGGGTTCGTCCTCGGTGTAGTCGAAGAGGGTGTAGCTTACGGGTTGGCGGTTCTCGTCATACTCGTAGCGACGCTCCTGGATTTTGGCCTTCGAGCGGTCGTATATAACGGCCTTGGCCACGTCGCCAGTGGGGTTGTAGGTGTAAACTTCGCGTTTATAAACATCGTTAAACTGGTCGTTGTAGCTGCGCTGGGTTATGCGGCCTGTGGCGTCGCGCTTAATGAGGAGGCGGCTCTCGACCTGGCGCTCCACATCCTCGACATAGATTTCGGTCAGTACGAGGTTCGAGTTGTATACGTAGTAGGTGCGGCCAATGACCTGCTCCTGATTGTCTACCACATGCTCGAGGGTGGTGAGGCCAAAGCCGTCGTGTTTGTAACGTGTGCGGAAGATAATGTCTTCGGCCACAGACATATAGGTCATGCTGCGACGCTGGCCTTTGGCGTTATACTCGGTGAGTAGGTGTTCCAGCTGCTCGCCCACCACGAGGTTGTCGTGACGGTCGTATGAAACTTCGAACATCTTGGCGTCGATACGTTTCACGTTGCCCACCAGCCCGTCGTCCTCGAGGTCGCGGCCGTTTTGGGCCATGGCCGTGGTTCCAATCAGCGGCAAGATAGCAATCAGCAGTATAACGATTTTCTTCATAATGCGTTGTTGTTTAGTTGTTTATCGGTTTGTCGTCGTCAAAAAAGTGCGCGTTGCGCTTTTTGAATATTATTATAATAACGTCATTTTTTTGTTTTTATTGCAGGCTCAAGGCAAATTTTGTGCGAAAATGTTAATTTTTTTGCAAAGATACGTTTTTTTTGCCAAATGGTTGGAAATTGCGAAAAAAAATGTAACTTTGCAGTCAAAATATTTATAAGCGAATGGAACTAACTGTACTCATCTGCTTTGTGTTATACACAGTGTTGCTGTTTGTTGTGATGTGGCTAACGTCGCGTCGAGGCAGCAGCAACGATGCTTTTTTTCGTGCCGGACGCCGTTCGCCGTGGTATGTTGTGGCCTATGGCATGATAGGGGCTTCGCTGTCGGGCGTAACCTTCATGTCGGTACCTGGCGGGGTCTATTCTGGCCAGTTTACATATATGCCGCTCGTGTTCGGCTATGTGCTTGGCTATGTGGTTATTGCCTTTGTTTTGCTGCCACTTTATTATAGGCTCAACCTCACCTCAATCTATACCTATCTCGAGCAGCGTTTCGGGGTTCGCTCCGAGCGCACTGGCGCCCTCTTCTTCGTGGCTTCGCGCCTGCTGGGTTCGGCCTTGAGGATGTATCTGGTGGTCTTCGTGCTCTACGAGTTTGTCTTCAAAGGGTGGGGGATACCCTTCTGGGTACCGGCCGTGGTTTTCATTGCCATAATCCTGCTCTACACCTACCGCGGAGGGCTGAAAACGGTGGTTTGGACCGACACGCTGCAAACCACTTTCCTACTGCTTGCCGCCGCTGCCGCTGTGGTGGCGATACTTAAAGAATTGGGCATTGGCTACGGCGAGCTCATGCAACAGTCGGCCGAGGCTGGCTACACTCGCATTTTCGAAACCGACGTCAACCACAACAAGTTCTGGCTCAAGCAGATACTGAGCGGTATGTTTATCACCATAACCATGACAGGGCTCGACCAAGACATGATGCAGAAAAACCTGACCTGCCCCAACCTGCGGGCGGCGCAAAAGAATGTGCTCACCTCGAGCCTGTTGTTTGTTGTGGTCAACTTGCTGTTTCTCAGCCTCGGAGCTGCGCTGTTGGCCTACTCGTCGGCCACGGGTTTTGCGCTGCCGGTCAACGAGGCCGGCGCTGTGGTGGGCGACAAGATTTTCCCCTCGGTGGCATTCCATCTCGGCCCGTTCACGGCCATAATCTTCATTTTGGGCATGGTGGCTGCTGGCTATTCGAGCGCAGACGGCACGCTGACGGCTCTCACAACCACGGTGTGTTACGATTTTTTGCACTTCGACAAGATTGCCGACGAGCACCGCAAGCTCGTCACGCGGCGCGTTGTTCACGTGGCGTTCGCGCTGCTTTATTTGCTGGTAATCATCGCCTTCCGCCCATTCCATAACCAGTCGCTGATAGACACGTTGTTCGACGTGGCGGGCTTCACCTACGGCCCCCTGCTGGGTATGTATGCTTTCGGCCTTTTCACTCGCCGTGAAGTCGACGACCGCTGGGTGCCGCTGGTCTGCGTGGCGGCACCGGTCATTTGCTATGTGCTAAAAATGAATTCGGCACAGTGGTTCGGAGGCTATCGTTTTGGTTTCGAGATACTTCTGCTCAACGGTCTGCTCACATTTGTTGGACTATTGCTAATCAAACCTCGCGCAAAGAAATGAACTTCTACGCCACCATACTCGGTTCGGGTGCGGCCACGCCAACCATTCGCCGCTACTGTTGCTCGCAGGTTGTGAACATCGAGGGGTTGAAATTGCTCTTCGACTGTGGCGAGGGCACACAGCGCCAGGTGCGCAAATATCGCCAAAAGTTGCAGTCGTTGGCGCATATCTTTATTTCTCATATGCATGGCGACCACTTTTTTGGTTTGCCGGGGCTGCTCTCGACCATGCACCTCTGTGGCCGCAAGGAGCCCGTCGACGTTTTTGGCCCTGCCGGTATAGAGGCTGCCACGCGCGCCATCCTATCGGCTTCGGGGCACAATATCGACTTCGAAATAACGTTCCACGAACTCGATTTTGAGAACGGAACGAAGCTGCTGCTCGACCATAAGAACTGCACTGTCGAGGCTTTCAAGCTGATACACTCGGTGCCTACCTACGGCTTTCGCGTTACCGAGAAGCCCCGCGGAAGCAAGCCTCCACGCTCGATGGCCTATTGTTGCGACACGTTGTGCGACGACTCGCTGCTGCCCTATATTGATAAGGTGAACCTGCTGATTATTGACAGCACTTTTGACGACGACTTCGAGGCCGCGGCTGTCGAGAAGCTGCACGGCACCGCCTCGATGGCGGCTCGCCTCGCCCTCAAAGCTGACGTCGACCAGCTGTTGCTTACCCACATCAGCGCCCGCTACCACACGGCCAGCGACCTCTTGGCCCAAGCCCGTGCGGTGTTCGAAAACACCCTTGCTGCCGAGGATGGCCTAATTGTCCCCATTGCCCACCGCGGCCGGAGCAAAAAATAGAAGGGCTGAGTCAGACAGAGACAGTCCTTCTGAAAAAAAACGGAGGCCTGCGATGGCCTCCGAGAGTTGGTTTGAAATCTTGTTACTCGCCGAGGAACTTGCCGCTGGTGTCGAAATTGAGCAGTTTTGGGTCGGCCTCTTTGCGCCACCACAATATGCCTTTTTTCTTGGCAATGCACACTTGGTAGGAGTATACGCCTTTGACTTTGCGGATGTAGACCTCGTTGATGGTATAGCCGTGGTAGTTGTTCTTCACGGTGTCTTTGATGGCGGCCGTGTAGTGCTCGGGGCGGATAATGTAGTGGGTTTCGAAGCCCTTGTTGTTGAACTGCATGGCCATGGGGTCGCCCTCGCTGTCGGTGTAGACGGCGCGGAAGGTTGTCGAGTCGATTTGGTACCATTTAACTCCCGTTGCACCTTTGGCTTTGGATTGGAAGTCTTTGATGATGCGCACGGCAACGTCTTTTTCGGAGACCTCTTTGGGCTTTTGAGCAAACGCAGCGACCTGGATGAGCAGGGTGGCGGCGAACAAAACGAGTATCTTTTTCATATTCAATAATTTGTAGTGTTCGTTGTGTTGTTCTATGGTAGGCAAATTTACAAATTTTTTTTCATTCCACAATTTTTTTCTTATTTTTGCGTTATTTTCATAAGTTGACGCATCACGTTTTCGCCGTCGCGAATGGCTTGCATGGCCCAGTTGAGTTTGAGTTCGGCCTCGTCGTCGGGGCCCAGGTGCCAGTCGATAGAAGGGTCGGCGCGCATTTTCTCGGTTAGGTAGAAGAGGCTGAGGGCAGCGCATACCGAGATGTTGAAGCTCTCGGTGAAGCCATACATCGGTATCTTGACGTAGGCGTCGGCGCCCGCCACCGCCTCGTCGGTCAGGCCCGTCAGTTCGGTTCCGAACACCAGCGCCGTGGGCTGGCTGATGTCGAGCTCGGTAATCATCGTGTCGCGCTCGTGGGGCAAGGTGGCAACAATGCGGTAGCCGCGGCTGCGCAGGGCGGCATAGGCTTCGCCAATCGAGGGGTGATGATAGTAGTCTACCCACTTCGAACTGCCCACCGCCACGTCGTCGGCAGGGCAGAAAGGGTTGCGGTTCTCGACCACGTGGACGTCCTGCACCCCAAAGCAGTCGCAGCTGCGCAACACCGCCGAGGCATTGTGTGATTGGTAAATATCTTCGAGCACAACGGCGATGTGTCGCGTGCGGTTTTTTGCCAAACGGTCGAAGAGCGAACGCTTGTTGTCGCTAAACAATTCGGCCGCTCGTTCGTAGAGAGCGATTTTTTCTTCGAGCGTGTAATTGTCGAATAATCCGACAGTTCCCCATGTTCTTTTTGGCATAACGGTGCTGTGTGTTAAATTTTTTTGCAAAATTACAAAAAAAAATCGTAACTTTGCAAACTAAAAATTAAAGAACTATATGATAGTTGGTTACGATGCTCGAAACGCTTTTAGGAACAGCACTGCGCTGGGCGAATACAGCCGAAACTTGATTACGGCCATCGCCTCGCGCCACAGCGTCGATTTCCGAGCTCTACTCTTTGCCCCCTCGATGAGGGGCGACTACCGCACTCATTTCATCAGCTACGCCAACGTCAGCACCTACCGTGCCGTCGGTATCAACAAACACCTGCCCACTTTCTGGCACCGCTTCCGCCTCAACGCCGCTTTGATGGACAACAAGGTCAAGGTCTATCACGGCCTGAACGAGGAACTGCCCTATGGCATTGGTCGCGACATCAAGACCATCATCACCTGCTACGGTCTCGAGTCGCACCGCGCCACCTCGCCAATCGATTCGCTCATGTGGCGCCATCGTATGCACTACGCTTTCCGTGCCTCGAACATCATCGTGGCTGTGAGCGACGCGGTGCGCGACGAGCTGCTGGCCTACGGTGTGCGTGCCGAGAAGATTCGCGTCCTACCCATGTCGCCCGACGGCAAGGTCGACGCCGCAACCGCCGACGCGTACTTCGAGATATACCAAAAACTGATAGGCTGAACGCTCTGATTTTTAGCCATATAGAGCTGTGGCTTCGGCGTGGTGTCGGGCCGCTTTGCGATTAGGTTCACCGTGCCAGTTGTTACGCAACCTCGTCCGCCGAGGCGTGGTACTGGTAAAAAAACGATATACGGAAATTTTTTTTCGCCACACTGCCGCGAGGCTTCCTCGAAATTGTTAATAACTTTTTTCCGAGGACTGTGGTGTTTTGATTAAGTTGTTGATTTTCAGGTAGTTGTGTATTTTGATGAAAATCAATAGTTTGGAGGGGTTAGGGTCGTGTTGAGGTCGTATTAAGGTCTGGTTGAGGTCGGGGAGGGCTCGAGCTGTTGATAACTTTTTTTCGAGGTGCGGGCGCCGCTTTAGCGGCGCCCGCACCTTATAGCGCTGATGTCGAGAGCATTAAACCCAATCCTCACCCCCTCTGCTCCCCATAGTTGGCCGCACCCTGGTGGGCCAGCTGGTCAGCGAGGCAGCGGCGCTTGGCGGAAGGCAACGGTGTCTATGCTCCGCCCCTCCTCGCCACGCAGCGCGGCGCTGAACTCGGCAAAAGTGCGGTGCTGCATATAGACGACGTTATACACATCGCCCACGTTGTTGATGAAATGGGCGTCGCTGTCGGTAATAAAGTTAAATCGCTTGAGGTAGGCAAACTTCTTCAGCGTCTCGTCGCGCGTCGTAAAACGGTTAATTTCCAGCGCGTCGGCACGAATGTCGGGTGGCACAAAACCCAGTTGGCTGGTGAGCGAGGTGGTGCCCTTGTTGATGTGTGCCGGAATAAAGAGCCCCCCAATGCGGTGCACCTCGTCGTAAAGGCCGTCGATATCCACATCAATGGCGTTGAGCAGGTGGTAAGGCTCTTCGCCCACAATCTCGTCGTTTTCGTCCACAATCAGCTGGTAACCAAAGCGTTCCTCATCGTTCGGGATAGGGGGGAGGTGCTTGTCCAAAAACTCCTGAAACTCGTCCAGCTGGTCGTCGGTCTCGAAATAAGCCAAGCAGTGAGCCTCCTCCTGCGAGGTAATTTCAACCCCACCCAGCACAAAAAGTCCCTCGTCGCGGCCAATCTTCTGTGTGGTCTTAACTTGTCGGGTAGTGTTGTGGTCGGTAATGGCAATCATGTCGAGCCCGCGGTGCAAGGCGGTGTCCACAATGGCGCGCGGCGACATCTCGAGGTCGCCACATGGCGAGAGCACCGTGTGGATGTGCAAATCGGCTTTGAATGGTGTGATGGGCGTCACTATCTTGCTGTTTTAGCGTTACTTACGTGGTTTTGCGCGGCTCGATTTTCCTCCCCGTTGGCCAGATTAATTGTTAAGCAACTGGTAAATCTTGCCCACAGTTTCGTAGGTCTGCATCTTTGTGCTCAAGAAAGGTATACCCTCCTCGTTGCTCTGCCCCTTGGTGTCGTCGCTGGCGTCGAGCCCCTTCACCAATATCACGCAGGCCAACTCCTTCAGCGAAGCAATGGCCATCACATTCTTGTGGGTCTGCAAAGTAACCCAAACGTTGCCCATCTCGGCGTTGCCCATCACGTCGCTCAGCAGGTCGCTCACGTAGCAGCCGTCGATGTCGCGGTCCAGTCCCTTCTCGCCCGAAAGCACCTTCAGGCCCAGTTTCTCTACAAGTTCTCTGACTTTCATAATTTCGTCCAATTTTTTAGTAATTGTTTTTCGCGCTGCAAATTTACATAAAAAAAATGAATTATAGCGCAACAGCCCCAAAATATTTTTTCACCCCGACCCCGACCCCTGCCCAAGTCTCTCCGATTAGTCAATCGCACACCTGAAGATAGAGACAATGAAAGAAGCCATTACAGTTGGACATCTTGCGATGTATTATATGGAACTTTTGCTTTCTATCGAGAATGAGCTACAGTATTCTTCCGATGACCCACATGGAAACAAACTCCGTCTTTTTTATAAATTTTCAGAGAAACTTGGCTATTGTTTGCAAGTCGCGCTCAAGATTAATGTTGGAATCGCCCAAGACAAAATGCAAGATTCGCAAGAAGCTCGACGCAGATGTGAAGAGATGAAAAACAACCACCTTGCTATCGGAAAAGCCTACCAAGAGCCAACGCTTACATATCATTATTGAGGATAGATTACCACCGACTTTATCGGTGGCTTCTTTGCTCCTTCTTTGTGGGTTCTATGTAGTTCTATTCAATGGTGCGTTGCATGGGAAGTGTAATGACATTCGCGTCGGCAACGAATTGGGGGAATCTCAGCAGTTCCCTCGCGTAAGCATATGCGGTTAGATATCGTGCACCTGCACGCACGAGGATCTTCTTCGTGTGTTAATATCTTTATTTGGACTCAATTGCAAAAAAGTTGTATCTTTGCAAAAAAAATAACAACAAATGAAAGAAGAAGAGATCAACGAAAATTCTCCCGAAATCAAACCAAATGAGAAAGATGGTTCTGATCCTAAAGAGAACACTCGAAGCAAGATAGCGACGCTATATTTATGGTGCTTCTTTGCTGTCATATTACTTGTGTTTATAACGGGCTGTTGTAAAGATTTTGGAGTAGATGATTACAAAGATTTGATTTTGACTGTGTCTGGCGTTCTGACTGGTCCGCTTGGTTTTATTGTCGGTTACTATTTTAAAGCATCTAAAGAATGAATACTATCATCATATCATATCGATTGGACTCAGAGGCTCCATATCAAGAATTGAGGAACCGAATTAAAAAATACCCCAATTGGGCACGATTATTTCAAGATGTATGGATTATCCAGACTCGCCATAGTGTTAGAGATGTTCGTGACGATTTAGAAAATGCCATTCGAGGCATGGGAGAGATTTTTGTAGTCAATATTACAGGTTCAGCATGGGCCTCATATAAAATTGATAAGGAGATGGCAGAATGGATTCATGAAAACATTTAGATACTATAAGGTTTTAATTATGACCAAATCTTGTAGTTTATATCCAAAACGTCAGAATACCAAATCCTATAATTTCGAGAATATTCTCAAAATTCCTCTTACCATTGAAGCTGCATCAATCGATTTAAACGATAATAAGTTACTTCTATTCAGTTCGACTGCAGCTCTCATTTTCTCTATTAAGCGACAGAACTCCTCCTTTGCGGTTTGAAAATCAGCAAATCTAAGATTTATTGATGATGTCGTCTCCTGTTGTTTCATATGAGGAGAAAATACTATTTCTCCTGACTGTATCAAATAATAATCTGCATTATCTTGCATTACTTCTTTTGTACAAAAAACGAAATCTTGTTTAAATTGCGTAATTTTAATTGGGTCTTCTGTCAGATTCTTGGCTTCCTCAAATAATGAATCTAATATTTGTATTTTCTTCTTGTATGTCATATATCTCATTGGATTATGTTCTATATGGATGACGATGGCAGAATAAATTATTGTTCTATTATTGCGATTTCTTCTTTGGTGAGGTTGTAGAGTTGATAGACTAGGGTGTCTATTTCTTTTTCCAGTGATGAAATATCAGAGTTAGGATTATTTTGCTTTTTAGCGACAATCATGTCAATCAACGACGTTATGGCTTCTTCTTGTTCAGTATTGGCCTCGGGGATAGGCAGTTGCTCTAACTCATAGATATTAACATGGTTGTTGGTGCTTGTTTTTCGGAAATACCAATCAATAATGCGTGAGTTGATAATGGCTAATACGTATTTGTTGTTACAATTTGGGTCAAGTGCAATTTTGTTTACAGAATTACCAAACAAACACCTTTCTTTCCTGGTTAAAGAAACATTAAATCTACGTCTATCTGTCATTCCAGATATTTGCTGACACACAAGGTACGTATTCAATGTGTTCTTCATTACAATATCATTCTTATATCCATTTTGAACATATTCCTCCACCATTTCATCGGTATAATACCTGTGTACATGACACCCTCGGTACATCTTTACATCCGTTTGTCTTGTTGAAAAGCAGAAACACTCATTGGTGAGATTGAAGTCGCCCTGAGACGACGATTGTATCATATCGCCAAGAAAGGTTGTGCCATCGTTCATTTTTTCGACGATAGAAAAATCGTCATGTCGAATGAGAGGGAAGTAATAACCCTGTGGATAGAAATGCAGGGGTGTTTGTTGAGGAATGACTGCGAAATCGAAACTATTGATAGTGGTTAAGTCATTGTTCGCAGACAAGAGAAATATATGATTGTTGCAAGGCATGCCCTTTGAGAAAAGGACAATACAAGTTGCCACTAATGCGCCTTTGAACAGTTGACCTTCAGGGTGTGGTGCCACCTTGGGAAATTCAATCACCTGATATAGATTCGTTTTCTTTATTAGTAATTCTCTGGTATGCTGCGATGACGAGTCACACATCAAGGAACTCTGTGTTATCAATGCACAAATACCACCATTGCTCAAAATGTTGTACGAATGCTCTACAAATAGTTTGTAAATATTCTGTTTGCCTTTATCTTTTCCTTCTGAATATGGAAACTTTAGCTTGTCAACAAGTCCCTTTTTCATCTGGAAATATGGCGGGTTACCAATGACGATATCAAATCCGCCGCGGTCGAAGATGTCTTTGAACCAAGTGTGCCAGAGGAAGAAGTCCTGGTTGGCGGAGGGGTCGAGGGTTTGCAGGCGAGCTTCGGCGGTGGGACTGATGCCTTGCTGGAGGATATAGCTCTTGACGGTGGAGTTAATCTGTGTGCGGTATTGCACCTTCTCGTTGTGGTCGGTGAGGGAGAAGTATTTCTTGAGCAGCAGTTGCAGGTTGTGGCGGGTGTCGGCGGAGGAGAAGTCGAGGCCATACTGCGAGGCGAGGGCTTTCTTGCGGCAGCCCACCTTGCCGTCGAGTATATGGCTGAGGTCGCAGCCCTCGAAACTCTCGATGAGGCTGTTGCCTTGCATGAACTTGTAGTCGAAGTTGGGCAACGGCTCCGGTCCAGTGGCAGGGTTGCCGTCCCATTCGGCATCCACCACTATGCTGAGCCAGAAACGCAGGCGGGCGATGTCGATGGCACCGCGCTCTATGTCCACGCCGTAGATGTTGCGCTCTATTATCTCGCGTTTGAGCGCATAGCGCGGTGTGGTGTCGCCCACCGCCTCGCGGCAACGCCACAGCTCGTTTAGCAGTCCCATGGGGAAGGCTCCGCTGCCTATGGCAGGGTCGCAGATGCGCACCTCGCGCAACGCCTCGGCCATGGTCTCACGGCAGGGCAGCAATGTTTCCGGCAATTCGTGCTGCTCCACGAAGTGGCGGATGGCGGGGGATGCTGGTGCCGATGAAGCACCATCCAATCTGCTTTGCAGGTAGGCAATCAGGCTCTCCTTGCACATGTAGCGCACAATCTCCTTGGGTGTGTAGAAAGCACCTTTGGCCTTGTTATCCTCGAGCAGGCTTTCGAATATCTTGCCCAGCATCTCGGGGTCCACGCCCACCTCGGCATCGTCGGGGTCGTTCTCATCCACGGTGAAGTTATATGAAGCCAAGAACTCGAAGAGTTTTTCGAACAGCTCGGCAGGCAGCTGTATCTTCCGCTTGTCCACCTCGTCGCGTTCAAAGAGACCACCGTTCAGGTATGGCAATGCCTGCCATTGCCGCAGCAGCTGCATATCCCACCCCTCGCGGTGGAATAGGGCTTCGCGTTTGGCGACTTCGGTATTGAATATGCCGAAGAATAGCGGCTCAAGCACCTGCTCGAGGAAGTCAGCCTGTCGGTCGAGGGATTGCATGAAGAAGAGGTTCTTCAAAAACTCCGGGTCGCCATCCAGCCATCCTTTCTTTTGCAGGAAGTGGAGGAAGACTATGCGGCCGAGCATCTTCTTCACGTAGTCGTGGATGACGGCGCCGTCGTACCCCTGCTGTTTCAGCTCGCTGACGATACTGTCGTAGTGGTGGTGATATTCCTTGAAGAACTCGTTGCTGAGGGCATCGACGGAGAAGGCGCGTTTGAGGTCGTCGAGGGTGAGCGTAGCGGCATCGATGCGTTGCAGACGCTCCAACGGGGTCTTATACTGCCCCTGTGGGTCGCCCAGCACGTAGGAGTAGCGTTTGGTGGCGGTGCTGCCTTCGCGCAGGTCGCAGATATAGGAAAGCCTCCAGCGGCGACCGTCGTCGAACACGGCAATGGCAGCCTCGACGTCATACTTTAAATAAGGGGCAATCAGCTTGCGCAGCCCCACGCGCTTGCGCTCCACGCTGCTGTGCGAGCGGGTGTAGAAGAAACCAATCAAACGGCCTTCGGCATCCTCGCGATCGCCGATACAGTACACCTCGTCGCCTTCGTCGGTGGTGGCGAGATGCTCGAGGCTTTCTTGCTTATTGAGGTTGGTACAGCCGAAGAGGCGGTGCACTATCTCTTCGCTGTATGTGGTATAGTTGAATGGGGCTTGGAATATCTGTTTCATCTTGTTTGTTATTTTACAAAGGTTTCGGAAAGGATAATATCGGGTTGTGCAATAGCGGCAGGAATGCTAGTGGCGGAACTCTTCTCCACTTGGTCAGCATAGCGTGCTGCAAGGGCTTCCAACTGCTGCACAATCGCTATTGTCGGCAGTGGCTCTTTCTTGTGCTTGCGCGAGAGGCGGTTCAGCTGGTCGGCCAGTTGGTTGAAGGTGCCATGCTCCACGAGACGTTTCAGCCGGTCGAGGGTCTGCAGAGCCTCGGCATCGTGCATCATGCCGGGGCGCACCTCGCGCAGGAAGGCGGCAGCCTTCTTGGCGTCGTTGTCGCGTCCACCTATGCGCGGACGCTCTTCGTGCTGCTCCTGCTGTTGGTCGTGGGCATACTGAGCCATCGAGCGGCGCACCTGGTCGTAGTGTGCCTCGTTGTTGTCGCCCCAGGGGGCGGCAGGCTCCGATGGGTCGGCCTTGAGCAGGCTGACGGCATCGAGGAACGAGAGTTCGCGCACCTGCTCGCCCACGAGGTAGAAAGCCTTCTTCTGTGGCGAGGAGAGGTAGGCAAGGGTGGATGGCACGGTGGCATCATTCGGCAACTGCACCCTCCCTGCCTCTCTGGCGCAGCGGCTCTTGGCAGGCAGCTGCTTGATGCGGCGGTAGAGCGTAGGGTTGCTGTCGTGCAGGGCTTGCACCTCGCTGCGCAGGGCCAGACGGCGGTCGGTGTCGTCGGGCATATCGGAGTTGAAGAGACGGAATTCCTGAACAATCTCGTCGTGCGAATAGATGCGCGTGTCCTCGCCGAGTGCGGAGTGGAAGCTCTGCAACTTTATGAAGGAGTTCTTCTTCAGGCTGATGATGGCATCGCCAGGGTCGGAGGGGTAGAACATGTAGTTGTGGATGGCCTTGGCGGTGGAGCCTATGCGGTTCACGCGGCCGATGCGTTGCATCAGTCGGGTCGCGTTCCACGGACTGTCGTAGTTCACAATCATATTGGCGCGGTGCAGGTTCACGCCCTCGGCCAGCACGTCGCTGGTGATGATGATATTATAGTCGTTGCGAGGGTCTCCGTCGTATTTGGCGTCGAAGTTCTCGCGTATTGTCTGCTGCTTGCGTTTGCGGTCGCGTGCGCATACAGGCAGTATGTCGGTGCGGTGCAGCCGCCCTTGAAGTTGCTCGGTGAGGTAGTTCACCGTGTCCACACTCTCGCTGAAGACCACCAGCTTTCCGCTGGGGTTGCGCTCGGGGTCGAACAGCTCGCCTTGCAGCATCTGCACGAAGAGGTCGAGCTTCGGGTCGGCGGTGAGGGCATCCCACCGCTGGCAGAGTCCACGTAGCAGTGTGGCATCGTATTCCAGCATGGGCAGGAAGTCGGGGTTGAAGTCGGCTGCTCGGAACACAATCCCGTCGGTGTCGTAACCCTTTGTCATGGCCAACTCGATAATCTCGTCCAGCTCCAACCCGTCGGCCTGCAACTTCTTCACGTTCATGTCAGGGGCGATGATGACCTTATCCTCGTGGAACATGCGTATCATCCCTTCGGTGGCTTCGAGCAGTGTGTGGAGCGACCGCTTGAAGGCGAAGAACGAGCTCTCCAACCGTTTCACCATGTGGGTACGGTAGATGCCGGCCAGTGCTTCGGCCATGTGCTTGGCCGACTTGCCCGAAGGCACACGATATTTGGGGCAATACTCGATGGCGCGGTAGCGGGCATAGCGCAATCCGCTGCCGTCAAATTGATCCGGGTCTACCGCCTGCAAGTTGGCCGTAGGGGTGTCGATCAACTTCTTATAGGTGTCGACAAACAGCATCAACTCGCCGGGCTGCATCTGATAGGTGCGGTCTTCGGGGTCGAGCAGTTGGGGGAAGTGTATCTCGGCGGCATAGCGCGGCTCATGCTCGATATTGCTGCGCGTGCGGCGCACCATCACCTTCTCCAACACCGTGTGGCGCAGGGCGTGGTTGATGGCATCGATGCGCTGCTGCAGTTCGGCGGGCTTCAATTGCTGCCGCTGCGACATCAAGGCGTTGTACTCCTTAATCCACGGCGCGAAGGTGTCGGCAACGTTCTGCACCCCGTCGATGGTGCAGCGGGCGGTGTCCTGGAAGAGGAGAAGCTGGTTCTTGATGTCCTCGGGCGTGTTGTTGAAGGGGGTGGCCGAAAGTAGCAGCACGCGTTTGCCGCCACGGATATTGCCCTTGTTGACGCGGCCCGACTTGGTGATGCGTTGCAGGAGGTCGTAGTTGCCTGTGGTGTCGTGGCGGAAGTTGTGCGCCTCGTCCACTATGATGAGGTCGTAGTACGGCGGCAGGTCGTAGCCGTCGCCGTCCACGATCTTGTCGAGGCTGCCGTTGCTCACAAAACGACTGTAGCGGTTCTTCAAATGGAAATCGTCGAAGGTCTTCACCCAGTTACGCTCGACCGACGGGGGATAGACGACGAGGATGCGGGTGCCGTCGCCATTGGCAGCCACAAATCGCTGCGCTATCATGGCGGCAATCACCGTCTTGCCGAGACCCACCACGTCGGCGATGAAGCATCCTCCGTGGCGGAGCATGATGTCGTAGCCCTGAATGACGGCATCGCGCTGATAGGTCAGGTCGTCGTAGCCATCGGGCAGCACCGGCGCGAAGTCGTCCTCCACCTGCGTGCCGAACTGGTCTATCAGCACACGCATATACAGCTCGTATGGCGTGGGCTGATGCTCCTGCGGAGCAAGGTGAGTACGATTCACGATGCGCTGCACATCGGCCATGGTAACAGTCAACGCGTCAGCCCACAGCTGCTGGAACTGCGCCTCGCAGTAGGCCACGTCGTCGTAGTCCTTCATCGCCACGTTGAGCTCGTAGCGCGGCGGCTCGGTGGTGCCGAGGCCTTGGGCTGAGAGGTTGCTGCTGCCCATGATGACCCAGCCGTCGCTGTGCTCGGAATGTTGCTGCGGCAGGCAGAGGTAGAACTTGGCGTGGAGGTCGCGCGTGGGGTGTATGCGCAATTCAAGGCGACCTGCGGCAATGTCGTCGCAGAACTGGCGTATGCCTTCGTCCACCTCGCTGCTGTATTCGGCTCGGCGCACGTCGTCAAGGAACGCCTCGCAATACTGCTCTATCGATGCTTCGCGGTCTCCGAAAAACATCTTGCCGGCAGCCTGCGCCCGGCGGAAGAGGTCGTCGATATTTATGCCGACGAGGATTTTAATCTCATGCGTGCCGGCCAGCTCCTGCCGCAGGCGGAAGTAGCCGCTACTGCGGAAATAGCCCACCACGGCGTGGAACACGTCGAAATCTGCCATGGCCGACGCAATGCCATGGAACTTGTCCATCAGAGTAGCGTCGATGTTGTTGAAGAACTTGCTACTCATAGACGGACAATGTTTTTATGCGCCGCACGCAAAGCGCACGGCGCAGCCCCTGCGCAGACAGCCGCCTGCACAGTGAAGTTACTGACTAAAGAAAAACGATCCTTGCCGAGCCGCCCGGCGCGCCCCGACGCTACACCGCCACTATGCCACAGCCTCCGCTGGGGGGGGTGATTAAGAATATCTTGGACATTATGCCATGTTCATTTGTATAATTCATGCTGCAAAGTTACGCTTTTTTTCGCACTTGGCAAAATATATTTCGCATTGGGGGGGGATTGTTACTCGAAGCAGCCTCAATCAGAGACTTATCAATAACCGCTTAGCGTACGTATGTCCGATTATTTAATCGCACAGATGTTCATTCTGGGGGGGGGATTTCTTCGTGTGGTGGTATCTTTAGGTGGACTCAATTGCAAAAAAGTTGTATCTATAAAAAGAAGTCAAGTGTGACAGTTGTACCCTTGATAGGTTCATAGACATGAAAGAATTGGCAGATAACTAATGAGCCTCCGATTTGTCTATTGTGCTCAATTTCAGGTCAGAGACGTGTTAGGTAGGGGTTGGGGTCGTATTGAGGTCGAACAAGGCTTGATAATCAGATGGTTACAAAAGGGCAAAAAGGGCCTCCTAATTCGAGTCTTACTCGACACATAAGCGATAGATGGACAGTGACTTACGGTGTTAGAAGCCTGGCAAGTCGAGCCACAGGGTGGGCAACATGAGCAGAAAACCCACGACGATGAGCCCCACAATGAATTTCCACGCCCACTTGAACCACACTCCGTATGGGATTTTGGCCACCCCGAGGCAGCCTATGAGTACGCCGCTGGTAGGGGTAATCATGTTTGTAAAGCCATCGCCAAACTGGAATGCGAGGACGGTGGTCTGGCGCGACACCTCAATCAGGTCGGCAAATTGGGCCATGATGGGCATGGTGAGGGCGGCTTTGGCCGAGCCTGAAGGCATAATGACGTTGAGCGCCGTCTGGAAAAGGTACATCACACCGAGCGACGCCACCTCGCCGGTGCCTGCCAGCGAGCGCGTGAGGCCATAGAGAATTGTATCGATTACATGGCCATCGCGCAGCACGAAGATGATGCCACTGGCCAGGCCCACCACGAGGGCTGCCGAGAGTATGTCTTTGCACCCCGAAAGGAAGAGCTTGGCTATGTCGTCGGCCCTCTGGCTATCGGCAATTCCGCAACAAATGCCCATGGCTAAAAACAGGGCCGAAATTTCCATCACGTACCATCCGTAGCCCAAAACTCCGGCAATAAGATATAATATAGTAAATAATAATATATCGATAATAAAAAGGTGTACCGAGCGTTTCAAGGCGAGCGCGCCAGACAGCGCAAAAAGGGCAGCGAGCACCGGCATGAGCACCAGGTTGAAGGTGGTTTGGCCAATGGTGACCGACGTGGTGGGGTAGGCCACGGCCACGGCAATCAGCACCGCCACCATAGCGCCGTAGAGCACCCACGGCGCGGCCGTGGCATGGCGAGCCGACTGGGCGGTTGGCACCTCGGTCGCAGCCCTCTGGCGCCAATATTCGTCGAGTTTGTATACGGGCGAACTCGTGGGGTTGCGTTTCACTTTGGCGGCATACCACAGCACGAAGGCTATGGCCAGCACCGTCAGCACCACCCAGCACACAAAGCGGTATTCCAGGCCCGAGAAGATGGGCAGCTCGGCAATTCCCTGCGCAATGCCGATGGTAAAGGGGTTGAGCATTGCGCCCGCAAAGCCCACGTGGGCAGCAACATAGCACATACAGAGGCCCACAATAGAGTCGTAGCCCATCGAGATGGCCAGCGGCACAAAAATCACCACAAAGGCAATAGTCTCCTCGCTCATCCCAAACACGGCTCCAAACAGGCTGAACATCACCATAACCAGCGCGATGATGATGTTCTCTACCCCCAAACGGCGCAGCAACTTGTTGTTATTGAGACGTTGAACACGGCGCAGGAAGGCCATCACGGCCACGTCGATGGCATGACTATTGTTCAAAATCCAAAAAGCTCCGCCCACCATGAGGATGAAAACAATAATGTCGGCCTTATCCACAAAACCATTGAAGAGCGACGAAAAGACCTGCCAAGTCTGCGGCGAGCGGTCCACAAAATGGAACGAGCCACCGTCGACCACCTCGCGCGAGGAGCCACCCACCTCGACAGTGTGGCGGGCAAATTCGCCAGCAGGCAACACCCAGGTGAGCGCTGCGGCTATCACAATCAGCGCGAAAACAATGGTAAAAGTGTGAGGTATGCGTTTCATTTGAGGTACTTTTTTCAGAGTGCAAAATTACAAAAAAAAATCTTTCTGCAGAAAAATAATCGCACATTCAAAAAAAAATTGTAAATTTGCATTTTAAAAATATTAATAATAATACGACATACCAGTATGAAAAAAGTAATCAGCACCCCCAAAGCTCCGGCCGCTATTGGTCCTTATAGTCAGGCAATTATGGCTGGCAACACGCTCTACATTTCGGGCCAGGTGCCCATCGACCCCGCCACTGGCAAACTGGTCGAAGGAGGCATAACCGAGCAAACCGAACAGGTTTTCAAAAACATAAAAGCCATCCTCGACGAAGCTGGATTCACCTTCGACGACGTGGTTAAGAGCACCTGCCTCCTCTCTACCATGGACCACTTTAAACCCATGAACGAGGTCTACGCCAAATACTACAGCCACGACTGCCCCGCTCGCGCCGCCTTCGCAGTGGCCGGCCTACCTATGGGCGCCATGGTCGAAATAGAAACCATTGCCGTAAAGTAACCCCAAGGCGGCAACCCGACCCACTTTTGGCCACACAAACCCAACGGCTTGCGGCCAAAACCGAACCAAACAAGAAACAAGACTAAACAATAAAGAAAACATGGATTTTAGCTACACCAAACAAGAAGAACTCTTCCTGCAGATGATACGCGAATTTGCAGAGAACGAGGTCAAACCCCTCGCCGCCGAAGTCGACGAGGAGGAGCGCTTCCCGATGGAGACCGTGCAAAAAATTGCCAAACTCGGCCTGATGGGTATCCCCGTGCCTACCCAGTATGGCGGCGCTGGCGGAACCAACATCATGTATGGCATGGCCGTCGAAGAGCTGAGCCGCGTTTGCGCCACCACGGGCGTAATCCTCTCGGCCCACACCAGCCTTTGCTGCGCCCCCATCCTTGAGTCTGGCACCGAGGAGCAAAAAATGAAATACCTGCCCAAACTCGCCAGCGGCGAATGGATTGGCGCTTTCGGCCTCACCGAACCCAATGCCGGTACCGACGCAGCCGGCCAGCAAACCACCGCCGTGCTCGAAGGCGACGAATGGGTGCTCAACGGCAGCAAGATTTTCATCACCAACGGCTCCTACGCCAATGTCTTTATCATCATCGCCATGACCGACAAGAGCCTCGGCACCAAAGGCATCAGCGCCTTCATCGTCGAGAAGACCGACCCAGGCTTCAGCGTTGGTAAGAAAGAGAAGAAGATGGGCATTCGCGGCAGCGCCACCACCGAGCTCATTTTCGAAGATTGCCGCA
The DNA here is from genome assembly GCA_017479385.1 of Bacteroidales bacterium. Taxonomy (GTDB): domain Bacteria; phylum Bacteroidota; class Bacteroidia; order Bacteroidales; family P3; genus Colimorpha. The sequence continues at coordinate 186,134 of JAFVCE010000015.1, forward strand.
TTCCGAAAGACCGCCAGCTGGGTCAGCTCGGCAAAGGCTTTGGCTTAGCCATGAAGACCCTCGACGGTGGCCGTATCGGTATCGCCTGCCAAGCCCTCGGCATTGCCCAAGGTGCTATGGACGAGACTATAAAATACACCAAAGAGCGCAAGCAGTTTGGCCGCAGCATCAGCCAGTTCCAGAACACCCAGTTCCAGATGGCCGACCTCGAGACCAAGGTCCAAGCCGCCCGCCTGCTCTGCCGCAACGCCCACTACAAGAAAGACCACGGTATGCCCTACAGCGCCGACGCCGCTATGGCCAAGCTCTTCAGTGCCGAGACCGCCATGGAGGTTACGACCAAGGCCGTCCAGTTCCACGGCGGTTATGGCTACACTCGCGAGTACCCCGTGGAGCGCATGATGCGCGACGCCAAGATTACCGAAATCTACGAAGGCACCAGCGAGGTCCAGCGTATGGTCATCGCAGGCAAATTGTTTAAATAAAACCTATAAGTCATTATAGGTCCTATTGAGCCCTATAAGCCTTATAATCACAACAATTAAAGAAAAAATAATGAACATAGTAGTTTGCATAAAGCAAGTGCCGGACACCACCGAGGTTAAAATCAACCCCGTGACCGGTACGCTCATCCGCGAGGGCGTTCCCTCCATCATGAACCCCGACGACAAGGGCGGCCTTGAGTACGCCCTGCAGCTGAAGGATAAATACGGCGCCCACGTGACCGTTATCACCATGGGTCTGCCCCAAGCCGAGGCCATCCTGCGCGAAGCCCTAGCTATGGGTGTAGACCGCGCCATCCTGCTCACCGACCGCAAGCTTGGCGGTGCCGATACCCTGGCCACCAGCAGTGCCATCGCAGGCGCACTGCGCACCATGGACTTCGACCTCGTCATCACCGGCCGCCAAGCCATCGACGGCGACACCGCTCAGGTGGGTCCGCAGATTGCCGAACACCTCGACCTGCCGCAGGTCTCCTATATGGAAGACCTCCAGTACGACGAAGCCACCAAGACTTTCACCATCAAAAAGCAGCTCGAAGACGGCTACCAGGTGCTGCAGATGCAGGCCCCTTGCGTCGTCACCGCACTGGCCAGCAGCGTCCACCCGCGCTATATGAGCGTCAACGGCATTGTTACCGCTTTCGACAAAGAAGTCGAGGTATGGGGCGCCGACCGCATTAACGTGCCCGACGAGCACATTGGCAAGGCTGGTTCGCCCACGAGCGTCTTCAAGTCGTTCCCCAAACAGCTCAAGCCTGCCGGCCAGACCTTCGAGGTTAGCCCCGAAGAGGCCGTAGAGCTCATCATAAACAAACTGAAAGAGAAACATATTATCTGATTGCCATGAACTTAGCAGAATATAAAGACGTATACGTGTTTGCCGAACAGCGCGACGGCAAACTGCAGAATGTGGCCCTCGAGCTGCTGGGCAAAGCCCGCGAACTGGCCGACGCCAACCAAGAGAAGGTCGTGGCCATGCTCCTCGGCAAGGACATTAAGGCCCTCGCACAACCCCTCATCGAGCACGGTGCCGACGAGGTGCTTGTGGTCGACAATGACCTGCTGAAGGACTACCTTACCGAGCCCTACACCGAGGCCATTACCCAAATCATCGCCGAGCGCAAACCGAGCATCATGCTCATCGGCGCCACCACCATAGGCCGCGACCTCGGTCCGCGCGTCAGCGCTCGCAATCGCACCGGCCTCACCGCCGACGCCACCAAGCTCGAAATCAGCGACGACGAGGCTCACGAGTTCCGTATGACCCGCCCCGCTTTCGGCGGCAACCTGATGGCCACCATCCTCTGCAAAAACCATCGCCCGCAGATGTCGACCGTCCGCCCCGGCGTTATGCAGAAAATGGCCGCCGACGCTACCCGCAAAGGCACCGTCACCGACTTCGCTGTCAGCTTCGACATCGAGAAGATTAACCGCGTTAAGCTCGTCAAGACCGTCAAGGAAGAGAAGACCGTCACCGACATTAGCGAGGCAAAAATCCTTGTCAGCGGTGGCCGTGGCGTGGGCACCAAAGATGGTTTCGAGAAACTGGGTGCCCTTGCCAAACAGCTGGGTGGCGAAGTGTCGAGCAGCCGCGCCATGGTCGACGCCGGCGTTATGGACGCCAGCCGCCAGGTAGGCCAAACCGGCAAGACCGTTCGCCCGGCCCTCTATATGGCTTGTGGTATCAGCGGTGCCATCCAGCACCTGGCTGGTATGGAGGAGAGCGAACTCATCGTTGCCATCAACAAGGATAAGTTTGCCCCCATCTTCAGCGTGGCCGACCTCGGCATTGTGGGCGACCTCCACAAGATTGTGCCCATGCTCACCGAGCGCCTTGCCAATATGCAACGCTAACTGCCCCCAAGGGTAAACCACAGTGGTTAGGTGTTGTTGCCATACCCTGGCAACCCCCAACCGCCCATACACACAAAGCCAGCGGCTCTCATCAACAAGCGAGTCGCTGGCTTTACTCTTAAAAAGCAGGGGGCAACGAGCCAAAAAGATGGGGAAAAGTAGGGGGTAGGGAGCCAAAAAGATGGGGAAAAGCAGGGGCTATCAAGCCCAGTGGGAGGGGTGAAAATCGAGGGCTAAAGGGCTCAAAATCAATGCTTATTCGACCTCAATACGACCTTAACCCCTCTCTAACCCCTCCTCAACCCTGTTAATCAGGTACTTACAATGGCAAAAAAAGCACAAAACTAATCGTGTTCGCAGTGGAAGAGCAGTTGCGCCACGAGCAGCACTTTGTCGGCACAAAAGTTTTGGTAGTAAAAAGAGAGAGGGCCACCCTGCGGGCGACCCTCTCTTGCGATTTGTTTTTATTCCTGTTTTTTTGCTTTCTGTTTAGAAGCGATAGCGGATACCAAGTGCCCAGCCGGGGTTGAAGCCGCTATGACCAACGAGGCCAAACTCGGGGCGGAAATCGAGGGTGAACTGCAGGGGGAAGCTGGGGTTGAATTCGAGACCAACTTGAGCAGCCACGCCTAGACCCAAACCACCATCGTTGCCAGTGATGAAGCCGAGGCTTGCACCAACGCCAGCATACCAGCCGAAGGGGCCAGTGATGTTGCCAGTCCACTGATAGATACCGGTAAGGTTGAGGTAGTTGCCAGCAATGCCGAGGTCGGTTTCGAGACGGTTGCCACCCATACCCCACTGGGCCGAGAGTTCACCACCCCATCCCCAGCCACCGCCAAAGCGGACACCGAGAGTGGAAATTTGGGCGTTGGCAGCAGTTCCGAGGGTGATAATAGCTGCAAGAGCGAGAATTACTTTTTTCATGATGTACTTGATTTTTAAACAGTTAATGTTAATTTTTAGTTATTAATTTAATGCAAAAATACGTTTTTTTTATGAATAATAGAAAAAAATATTCATTTTTGTGCTCATTTTTCTATGCCGACGTGTTGGCGTTGCCACCGAGGCAGGCCGTATGCCTCGCAGTAGTCGGCCACTATGTCGAGCAGTTCTTTGCCGTAGGCAGCCGATTTTTTTTGCCCAATGCCATCGACTGCGAGCAGTTCGTCCATGCTGCGTGGCAGGGCGGCGGCTACGGCGAGTAGCGTCTTTTGGTGCAGAACGTGGAACGGTGGCACCTCGAGTTCCTTAGCCTTGGCAGCGCGCCACTTTGCAAGCAAGCCCACGAGGGCCTTGTCGGGTTCGGTGGGCTGTGGTTTGGGTTGCGGCTGGTGGCTTAAGAGGCTGTCGGCCTTGGCCTGCTGGTAGGCCTGGACGGTGAACGAGCCGCGTGCTGCCACCTCGAGGCAACGCAGCTTTTGCCGCAAACCTTCGGCCACTCGGGTGGCGTGGTCGTTGTAGGCGCGAGCAACCTCTTTGTTGTCTATTTCGAGCTTGAGGAGCGGAGCTATGGCGCGTTCTGTCTCGGCCAGTTGCGCGCCGAAGTAGGCACCGGCCTTAGCCACACGGTCGTCTACGGCTGCTGGCTCGATGGCGAGCAGTTGGCGATGGAAGCGCAGAGCCACCTCTTGCAGCTGGTCGACGGCGAGGATTTGCTGGGCTAAGATTATGGCCTTGTCGGAGTAGAGCGAGCGTAGGCGGCCGTCGAAGAGCGACTGCAACGACGACATATCGCGCTGCAGGGTTTCGAAACCGAACAGTTCGAAAAGTGTATCGACAAAATATTGGCGCTCGTTGGCCGCAAGGGCGTCGCGCACGGCAGCCTCGGAGGGCTGAGTTTGGGCAAAACGGTCGACCTCGGCGTTGCCAAACACGCAGTTGGCCCCGAGGGGCGAACTGAGGGTGAGACCTTCGAGCGAGCGGCAACGCGAGAGGGCCACGTAGACTTGGCCGTAGGCAAAGGCCTCGGAGGCATCGACCACCACGCGGTCGAAGGTGAGGCCTTGAGCTTTGTGGATGGTGACAGCCCACGCGGTGCGCAGCGGGAACTGCACAAAACGGCCCACGACGTGCTGCTTTATTTGGTTGTCGGTGGGGTCGAGGTCGTATTGTGTGTTTTCCCAAGTCTCGCGCGCCACGACGATTGTTTCGCCGTCGTCGTCGCGCACCTCAATGGCGTCGTGGCCGTTGGCGTCGGCAACAAAAGCGGTAACTGTGGCCAACTTGCCGTTATAGTAGCGATGGCTACCCGACGAGTCGTTCTTGACAAACATCACCCGCGCCTGCGGCTTGAGGGTGAGGCTGGTGGCGGTGGGAGCCGACGATTCGGGAAAGGTGCCCTCGATTGTGGCCTCAAAGGTGCGTTCCTTACCCTCAAGGGCTGCCAGGCGAGCGGCGTTGATGCTGTCGGCCTGGTAGTTATGTGTGGTGAGGCGTATGGGTTCGCGGTCGGTGGGGCCGAGCGGCACGGCGCGCGCATTGAGCAGGCAGAGCGTCTCGGTGTCCACACGGTTGTCGCGCACGCGGTTCAGAAGCGCCACAAATCGGTCGTCCTGCTGGCGGTATACGGTCTGGAGCTCGATGGTTATGTAGTTCAGCTGCCGCAGGGCCTTGCTGTTAAAGAAGAAAGGCGAGTCGTAAACGCGGTCCATATAAGGTTTCTCGCTATCTTTGACCACAGGCGGCAGCTGGTGGATGTCGCCAATCATTAGCAGCTGTACGCCGCCAAAAGGGCGCTGGCTGTGGCGATAGCGGCGCAGTGTGTAGTCGACGGCATCGAGCAGGTCGGCGCGCACCATAGAAATCTCGTCGATGATGAGCAATTCGAGCGTGCGGATTATGTCGAGCTTCGATTTGCGCAGCTTGTGCTTGTTTTCGGGCAGTTGGTATTCGGTTACCAGCTCGGGCACATCGGGCAGGTAAGGGCAAAAAGGCAGTTGGAAGAAGGAGTGGATGGTTACCCCACCGGCATTGACGGCGGCCACCCCCGTGGGAGCCAACACCGCATGGCGCTTGCCGACGGTGGCGTCGATGTCGTGCAAGAAGGTGGTCTTTCCCGTTCCGGCTTTGCCGGTGAGAAAGAGCGACACCCCTGTGTTGCACACATAGCGCCGTGCCAGTTCGAGTTGCGGGTTGGTCATACTGCTTTTGCTGCTTTATTTATTGCATAAAAAATCTATTAAGATATTGGCCAACGGCGGTCGAGGCCGAATGTCATGGGGCTGACTTTGAGCACTGGGGCGAACTGCAGCCGCTTCCACTCGTTTTGGCGCACCTTGCGTAGCACTTGGGCCACGAGGTCGGCGTCGTAGCCTTCGGCCACAATCTCGTCGTGGCATAGAGCCTCTTCGAGGTGGAGGTTGAGTATGGCGTCGAGCACGGCATAGTCGGGCAGCGAGTCGCTGTCTTTCTGCCCGGGGCGTAGTTCGGCCGATGGGGCCTTGTCTATGGTGTGTTGCGGGATGCGTATCTCGTTGCGGTTAAGCCAGTTGCTTAGTTCGTAAACCTCGGTCTTATAGAGGTCGCCAATCACGCTCAGCGAGCCGCAACTGTCGCCATAGAGCGTGCCGTAGCCCATGGCAGCTTCGCTCTTGTTGGTGGTGTTGAGTGCCAGCGCGCCAAACTTGTTGGCATAGCTCATTACGATGGTGCCGCGCACACGGGCCTGCATATTTTCTTCGGTCACATCCTCGGCGCGGTCGCCAAAGACGGGCTTCATAGCTTCGCGCAGCGAGTCGAATATGGGGCGTATGGGCACAATGTCGTAGTCTACGCCCAGGTTGCGAGCCAGGTCTTCGGCATCTTGAACAGAGTGGTCGGTGCTGTACTGGCTGGGCATGAGCAGGCCGTGTACGTTTTCGGGGCCGAGGGCGTCGGCAGCAAGCACACAAACGAGAGCCGAGTCGATGCCGCCACTCAGGCCGAGCACAGCACGCTTGAGGCCGTTCTTGGTAAAATAGTCGCGAATACCCATCACGAGTGCTTTATAGACCAGCTCTACGGCCTCGGGCTTCTCGTCGTCGGCCGAGCCGAGCAGCTGCATATCGGCCGTGGCTGCATATTCTTCGAAATAGGGCAACTGGCACAACACGTTGCCAGCAGCGTTCATGGCGAGCGAGCCACCGGCGTAGAGCAGTGGGCCTTCGCCGCCAATGCGGTTGGTGTAGACAAGGGCCGAGTTGAGGTTCTCGACAATTTTGCGCATACGGTAACGAATGCGGTAGGGGCGGTTATAGTCGAACACGTTGCAACCACAGCATATTACCATGTCGGGTTGCTCTATGTGCTGGCGGTTCAGCTCTTTAAGGTCTTCGTAGAAACCAATGGCGAGCAGCTGGTTCTGAAACTGTATGGTTTGCACACCCTCGCCACGAACAAAATACTTCTGCTCGTCGGGTTGCAGATATTTTTTTGTCACAATGCCACGAATGGCACAATTTTGCACAAAAACGATGGCGTTGCAGAGGCCTTTGTTTTGGATTTGGAGCGGCATACCGATAAGGAAAGCGCGATGTTCGGAGCGCGCCACCAGCTCTTGCAAGGCTGCTTGAGCTCGCTTCTGCAAATCGGTGTAGGCGGCCGAAGCGTACTGCGGGTAGCCGCAAAGGGTGCAGGCTGGGAAAACGGTGAGCAGAGCCTCGCGCGACTCGGGGCTGTCCAACTCGCGCAACACCCATTCCATGTTGGCCTCGGGGTTGTTGGTGGCAATATTGTGCTGTACTATGTGAATTTTCATCGTGATGTTTTGAGTTTAATTATACAATAATTAAACGCAGCAGCGAGCAAAATATTGTATCTCGCGCAAAAAAAATTAATGCCGCCAAGCGCTTTTTTTTCTTGTACAATTTATAAAAAGTGTATCTTTGCAAAGACATTTTAAGAGAATTTAGGGGGGGGGTAAACCCCTGTAAATAGGTAAGAATTAATGTATTATAATAAATAAAAGGTCAAAACAAGATGAAAAAATTGATTACATTTTTTGCAGCTTTATGGCTGTCTGCCATTATGGCCACCACAATGGCCAGTAATGTAGTGGTTTGCGACGGAAGTACGCAGCTAACCACCATACCGACCTATACGTTCTATAGAAACAGTGCCACTCAGTTCATCTACACCTCTAATGAACTGGGGCAGGCCAACACCTTTATCAGCATAAGCTTCAAGCACTATTCCACAGGTGCGGGCACTGGCATTCAGCGCTACTGGAAGGTATATCTAACCAGCACCACGCGCTCCGAATACGCGAGTGAGAACGATTGGGTTACTGTTCACTCTAACGACCTTGTGGCCCAAGGCCTCGTGGAGTTGCCAAACTACAATAGCGACGTTACCGTCACCTTCACCAACCCATTCCAGTATAACGGCACTTCGAACCTTGCCGTTACCATTATCGACAACAACGACGACTACGAAAGTGGCCATAGCTTCGCTGGCCTCGGCACCGACGGGAATACTCCCTACCGCAGTGTAAGAAAAGCTGACGACAATGCCGCGTTCAGCATCTCCTCTGTGGGTACGTTTTCGGCTCAGAATTATGGTACCAGCAATTTCCGCCCACGTGCCGAGTTTGGCGTGCAGGCTGCCCCTCCATCGGTGCAAATCAAAGGCCCAGACAATGTCATAGCCGGCTTCAGCAATTACTTTATTGCCCAAGTTAACTCTGAGGAGCCAATAAACAGCTACACTTGGACAACCACCGGTGCCACCCCATCGAGCTATACTGGCGACACGGCCTCGTTTGCTTGGGCCACCCCTGGCTCCTACACTTTAACCCTCAGCGTCGAGACCAATAGCAATGGCACCACCACTGCCACCCAAGACATCACCGTGCGCTCGCTCGGCACTATGGGCGACACTATAGACTACACTTTCGGCAACGAGTATTACGACACTTGGGGACTCCCTGACGATAACGGTGGATACACAGGCGAATTTATATGGGGCATACGCATACCAGCATTCCTGCTCGCAGGGCGCAACTACCTCTCCTCGGTGGGGCTATACCTCTACAGCGATGGTGAATATACCCTAAACGTCTATCAAGGCTCAAGCATTGTCGACGCCACACCAGTCTACACCAACCAATATATACTTGTTGGCTCTGGTAGCTGGGTCTACATTCCCGTATATGGTGGCTACGCCATAGACCATACACAAGACCTATGGATAGTTTTCCGCTCGGAAGGCAACGCCTATCCCGCCGCCGGTGTCCTCGACACTGGCGTTGGCCTCTATGGCCAGTATTTATACAGAAATGACGTTTGGGATGTTATGAAAAAATATGACCATGACATCACTTGGATGATACAAGCCATAACATCGGCCACCGCCCCCAGTGCCTTCTCGTGCGATTTCACCGTTCCGACCAAATCGAACGTCGGATACCCTGTGTCATTCTCGACCAATGGCCCTGCAAGTGCAACCTTCAGTTGGACCTTCAATGGCGCCACTCCGGCCACCGCCACGGGCCAGACCGCCACGGCCAAGTGGCTCTCTCCTGGTACATACAACGTTGGCCTCACCTCAACTTGGAACGGACAGACAGCCTCGGCTACCCATCAAATCACCATCGTCGACTCTTGCCACTTCCATCTGCCCTACATCGAAGATTTTACGAACGGCATTGATTGTTGGTGCAGCATTGACGGCGATGGCGACGGCCACACATGGGAAGAAGAGTCCATCAATGATTATACAGATTATACAAGTGCATACCAGGATGAGCACTGCATAGCCTCGGCCTCGTATTGGTATGGCCCAATTACGCCAGACAACTGGATTATCTCGCCCCGCATAGAACTCAATGCCTCAGGCTCCATTATCCTCAAGTGGTCTGATTTAGCTCTGCATACGGATGACTACAGAGAACACTACTCTGTGTGGATTTCTACCACAGGCGCAGACACCAGCGACATGAGAGTCAAACTCTTCGAGCGCACCACCGACACGTACATGACCTGGAAACAGCAAAGTGTAGACCTTACCGACTATGCCGGAAAGGTTGTATACATCGCCTTCCGCCACCACGACTGTACCGGCCAAGATATGTTGTTTATAGATAGCATAAGCATTACCGCCACCTACTACACCGAGCCTGTAGGCATAGCCGAAGCCGAGGCCACAACAACAGCCGTCTACCCCAACCCCACATCGGGCAAGGTGCACGTAGAGAGCAGCGAACCCCTCTACCAACTCGACCTCTACAACACTCAAGGCCAGCGCCTGCTCACCCAGCACGGCTCGTCCGACATCGACCTCGGCCAGCTGCCCACCGGCCTCTACCTGCTTCGTGCCACCACCGCCAGCGGCACCACCACCCACCGCGTGATGAAGAAATAGGCAACACCAACGCTCCACACAACAAAAGGCCCCACCCTGGGGCCTTTTTTATTTATGGCCATATTATATTGCCAGGGCAAGCACGTCGTATTTGCCACCAAATACTCGACTGACAAAATGGCAGTCGCCCCGCGGGGCAGGGTCGGGTTAAGGAGGGGTTAGGGTCGTATTAAGGTCGTATCATCTCTTACTCATGTCTTACTCATCTCCTATTCTTCCCTTACTCATAACTTACAATAGTAGAGGATGATATAGCGAAAAATAGGCTTAGACTGCCATTTTGTCAGTCTATGGCCCGTTTTTGGGGCCTCGAGGGGGGCGGGAGAGGGGGTATTGGGGGCAGTATAAAAAAAGTGCCGCCCTGCACCTCGGGGGGGTGCAGGGCGGCGCATGGGGAATGGTTGCGGCGCAGACGTTTAGCGCTGCGTGACGGTAGAGCCGCCCGTGGCCTCGGTGTCGACCTCGGGCTTGCAGTCGGGGCTGGCAAGGTGGTAGACCAGTTGGCTGGCACCGCTGAGGTCGGCGTCGAGCGACGAACAGAGGGTGATGTTGGCCGTGCTGGCGCCAGAGAGTGTGGCGTCGACTCGGCTGGCGTTGAACTCGGCCGCCGAGAGCTCGCTGGCACCGCTGAGCTCGACGTCCATATTGTCGCTACACAGGCCGCTGACCGTGGCAGTAGAGGCCCCGCTGAGGTCCATATCGATTTCGGAGCACTTAACCGCGCCAACAAAGACAGAGGCGCCGCTGAGTTCTACCTCAACGTCGTTGGCCTCGATGTCTCCACTGAACGACGAGGCACCGCTGAGTTCGATGCTGTTGAGGGCGGCGTTTGGTGGCAGTAGCACGTGGCCGCCGGTGGTGTTGGCGGCGAGCCAGTTGCGGGTGTAGCCAATGCTGAGGGTGCCGCCGCTGGTTTCGAAGCGTAGGTAGGGCTGCTGCGACTCGGGAATGGTGACGACGGCGCAGCTCACCGTGTCGCACACTTCGACCCGAAAGGCGTGGCTCACTACGAGCTCGGTGTAGGCCTTGTCTATCGGCAGGCGTTTGGTTACGTTGGGTTCGTTGCTATCGGCCGAGGTGCAGGCTGCAAGCAGGGCCGCTGCGGCCACGAGGGTGCTGACAATGAGGTTGCGTTTTTTCATTTCCTAAATGGTTTTTTAACATAACGACGAAAGGGCCGATTTATTACATCATGGTGCAAAAAAAAATCTCCACACCGGCTGGGCCGAGTGGAGGTTTTTTTGTGGGTCGATACTGCAACGTGTTTATTCGGCAGCGGCCTCGACGGCGGCGCGGGTGCTGTTGACCACAACCACGTCGCTGGTCTTAACGTTGAGGATTTCGAAGTTGTTGGTGGCAACATCTTGGACCTTAATGCTCTGAGCCACATCGAGGTTGGTGATGTCGAGCAGGATTTCGTTGGGCATATTGGCCGGCAGAGCTTTAACTTTGAGTTTTTTCTGCTTGTAGGCCAGTTTGCCGCCGCGCATAACGCCCTTCGAGGTGCCAGTGGTGTGGACCGGGATGGCCATGACGATGGGTTTGTCGTCGCTCAGCTCGTAGAAGTCGGCGTGGTACACGATTTCGGTCACGGGGTGGAAATCGATGTCCTTAAGCATAGCGCGGTGGGCAGTGCCGTTGATGGTGATTTCGACGTAGCAGGGTTCGGGGTTGAACAGGACGCGCTGGAAGGCAGTTTGGTCTAAGCTGAAAAGCAGCTGCTCGCCTTTGCCATACATGACGCAGGGCACCTTGTCGGCGCGACGCAGAGCTTTAGCATCCTTTTTCCCTACGTTCTCGCGAAGAGAACCGCTCATTGATACTACTCTCATGGTTTTTGTGGTTTTTGGTTGGTTAAAAAAAATATTGTTGTTTGTGTAAAAAAAAAGATTCGTTACATTCTGTGAATCACGCCTTTGCGGTGTATTGTGGTCTCGTAAAGGTTGTCGAGGCTTTCGTAACTCACCACGCGGCGTATGGCTTCGGCCAGCAGCCAGTCGCAGCTCAAGACATGGATTTTAGAGCTCTCGCGCTTGAGGGGGATGGTGTCGGTGGTGACGAGTTCTTCGAGTTCCGAGGCTTCCACTTTCTCTATGGCCTGGCCACTGAGCACGGGGTGGGTAATCATGGCGCGCACGCTCTTGGCACCGCTGTCTTTGATAATGGCGGCAGCTTTGCAGATGGTCGAGCCGGTGTCGATAATGTCGTCGAGCAGGATAACGTGCTTGTCGGTCACGTCGCCAATGAGGCGCATCTCGCCAATTTCGTTGGGTTTGTTGCGATGTTTATAGCAAATCACGAAGCTGTTGTTCAGCGTTTTAGCATACATACCAGCGCGCTTGCTGCCGCCCATGTCGGGGCTGGCGAACATGACGTCGGCAATGTCGAATTTTTCGCGTATGTAGGGCATAAATAGGCTCGAGCCGAAAAGGTGGTCGACAGGGATGTTGAAGAAGCCTTGAATTTGGTCGGCGTGCAAATCCATAGCGATAATGCGGTCCACGCCGCTCACGGTGAGCATATCGGCAATAAGTTTCGACGCTATTGGCACGTGTGGCTTATCCTTGCGGTCCTGGCGTGCAAAGCCGTAGTAAGGGATAACGGCCACGATTTTTTTAGCCGAAGCGCGCTTGGCGGCATCAATCATCATCAACAACTCAAAGAGATTATCGGTCGGCGGAATGGTGCTCTGAATAATGAACACTATACCACCGCGGATAGTTTCTTCGTAAGAAGGTTGAAATTCGCCGTCGGCATATTGAAAAACCGTCGATTTTCCTAAAGGAATACCATAGATGTCGGCAACTCTGCGAGCCAAATTTTCGGTTGCGCGACCCGCAAAAATGAACACCTTGTCAGTACTGTTTTCGCCCATTATGATTTGAATTTCGGTATGTTATGAGTTTTTTCTATGTTTCATACTAATCTGAAAACGAGTGCAAAAATACATTTTTTTCGCGACATGGCAAAAAAAAGTTTTTCTATATCAGAAAAAATGAGTAATTTTGCACCCGCTTTCGACGAGAAACGGAAGGCGCCCGGGTGGTGGAATGGTAGACACGGTAGACTCAAAATCTGCTGCCGGCAACGGCGTGTGGGTTCGATACCCACCCCGGGTACAATGCGGTGACCTGCTGGCCACCGCTTTTTTTTTGCCCCCTCAACAATATTTTGGTTTTTTGTTTGCCCTGTCGGGCTTTGGCGGTGTTTTTGTAAGTGGGGGCGGCGACTGTCAGAGCAGGCGGATGTTGAAGTCGGGGTCGATGGTGGCTTCGCCGCTGTCGATAAGTTGGCGCACAGCTTGGGCTACGGCGTCGGGCTCGAGTGGCGACACGGCGGCTTGCAACGCCTTGACGGTGCGCGGGCTGGCGGCCAACTGGAGGCGCAGGGCGGGCAGCAGACTTGCAGGGTCGGGTCTGCGGTTGGCGGCGAGGCACACGTCGCACTGGCCGCAGGGCTCGCTTTCGGCTTGCCCAAAGTAGGTTAGTAGCAGCTGGCTGCGGCAGCGGTTGTGCTGCCCGATGTAGTCTTTAACGGCCTGTGCGCGGCTGGTTGCGGCCTGCTTCAGTTGGCGGTAGTTGCTATCGGTTAGGTATAGGGCATTGGCGTCGACGCGGTTGGCGGTGAAGCATATCTGTGGCTTGTTTGTGGCCGGACGGTAGGCTACCACGCCGTGTTGGGCCATCTGGCTGAGCAGGGCCGAGACGGTGTCGGCGTCGGTGTAGCACTCTTTGCCTATGGCGCGCTCGCTGATGGGTACATATTCGCTCGAAATGCCAGGGTAGAGCCGCATGACGATTTGTAGCAGGTTGCCTTCGCGCACGTGGTCCACCTGGTAGCGGTAGGTCTCGTTGCGGTTGGTGACGAGGTGGAGCTGCGACACAGGGTCGTTGCGGTCGGGTATGGCGAGCATACCCTCGGTTTCGAGCAGGTGGAGGGCCGAGTAGCAGGTGGTTGGCTCGAAGCCGTAGGTATTGCAGAGCGACTGCAGGTCGAAGTCGAAGCTCGTATCGGCACCGCTGCCAATGGGCACGTTGTAGAAGTTGCACACAGCGCGATAGACGTTGCGTATGTAATTGATTGGTGGATAAGACGTTTCTATTGCGCTATCAATGCGCGAAGCGTCGCCGTCCGAGGTGAGGAATACGGCGTAGGCTTTCTTCCCATCGCGGCCTGCGCGCCCCGCTTCTTGAAAGTAGGCCTCGAGCGAGAGTGGTGGGTCGAGGTGTACCACGGCGCGCACGTCGGCCCTATCTATTCCCATCCCGAAAGCGTTGGTGGCCACCATCACGCCGTCGGTAGAGTTCATCCAGACCGCTTGACGCTGGTCGCGTTCGTGGGCCGAGAGGCCTGCGTGGTAGTAGGTGGCGCGTATGCCTTGTGTTGCCAACTGGGCAGCAACCAACTCGGCTCGGCGGCGACTGCGCACATAGATGATGGCAGCCCCCTTCACGGCAGCGAGTATGCGCACCAGGCGTGTGCTGCGGTCGGGGTCGCGTATAACCATATAAGCCAAGTTTTTGCGCTCGAAACTGGAGGCGAGTGTTTGTGGCGAGCGCAGCTGCAAAAGTTGGCAGATGTCGACCGCAACCTCTGGTGTGGCCGTGGCAGTGATGGCCAGGATGGCGACCTCGGGGTGGTGCTGGCGCACGCTGGCCACTTGCAGGTACGAGGGGCGAAACTCGTAGCCCCATTGCGATATGCAGTGGGCTTCGTCTACGGCTACGAACGATATTTTCATCCTTTTAAAATAGGCCACAAACAGCCGGTTGTGCAGTCGCTCGGGCGAGACGTAGAGCAGTTTCACGTCGCCATAAAGGCAGTTGCTGAGCACCACTTCGGCTTCGCCCGAGGTCATGCCCGACGTTATGCAGGCCGATTTGATGTGGCGGCGTTTGAGGTTCTCTACCTGGTCTTTCATCAGGGCAATGAGCGGCGAGACCACGAGGCACACCCCTTCCATAATCACCGCCGGCAGTTGGTAGCACAGGCTCTTGCCACCGCCGGTTGGCATGAGGGCAAGGGTGTCGGCGTGGTCGAGCACACGGTCCACCACCGCTTCCTGCAGAGGGCGGAACGAGTCGTAGCCCCAATATTTTTTCAGTGCCTCGAGTTTGGTCATGCTTAATTAACGCGCGAGGGCGAAAAATATTGTGCCCCCGTGTCATAAAAAAAATGTTGTCGGGCAGGCTGGGAAATTTGTGCCACGCATTGGTGGCTTGTTGGTGGTGTGGGGTGTTTTGTTAGGATGGTAATAGGGGCCGCCGCGCAGCGGCGGCCCCTATTTGAACCATTATTTCACCTGAATATGAGATGGTTATTTCTTTTTCAGCAACACGGCGTTGTGGCTTTGCCAAGCGGTGAGCAGGCGGCGCAAGGCGGCATAGTCGTCGCCATAAACCACCTCGCGTTCCAGTGTCAGGCTGCGCTCCACGGTGAGTTTGCGTCCGCTCTGTTTAATCTTCACGCTCACACTGCCCAGACTGTCGCATTTTTCTTCAATCTCAACAGCAGGGCTTATCATCTTCAGGCCTTTGGGCAGGTCGACGGTGTATTTGTAATGCTCGTTGCAGAGGTCTACCTTGACTGGCGCCTTGCGCGAGGGTGCAAGTTGGTCGAGTTTCATGTGGGTGCATCCTTTCTCGATGGGCACCATCCAGCGGTAGTAGCCGCCTTCCAGCGTGTCGAACGTCGGCGTGATACTGCGACTCTGGTCTTTGGTGTTCACAGCCTCGTGTGCTTCGCCAATAATGGGCATACGGTGGGTTTTGCTGTCTGGTGTAGCATCGTATTGCAGCGTGTCTATCGTCACCGCCACGCGGTCGTAGTTATCGCCATAAACCGTGGCCTCGAAGCCGGCAGTGCGCAACATGGCGGCCAGCAACACAGCGCGGTCGGTAGGCGTTCCGCAGCCACTCTCCCATGTCTGCAAGGCTGTGGCATGGGTGTAGCCCAACAGGGCAGGTGGCAAGTTGTTCAGATGAATGTTGTCGGCCACAAAGTTGCGCAGGCTACGCACGGTGTGGAAAGGCTTGTCTTGCATCAGATTGACCACGGTGAGCATACTTTCGGGCAACCCCTCGTTGTCGAATTCGGGTCGAAATTGTGGTGTGCCGTTATAGAAAGTGAGCGTTGGATACAATTCGTCGTCGGCTGGCAGGTAGGCAGCGCGAAAATTCTGTGGCAGGTTGAGGCCAGTGAGGCTATAGCTGTGAGCGTCGCCTTTCTCGGTAAATGTAGCATTGAAGTAGGGGCTACGCTTCAAGTTGGCAACAAGCTCATATTTTTCGGGCACATTAATTTCAACCTCGTAGCGCTTCACCGGGCAGTCTTGTGCCAGCACAAGGCGCTCGTTGACCAGGTCGGCAGAGCGGTGTATGGTGTAGTCGAGCACGATGGTGCAATTATATTCGAGTGCAGTGTGGATTATGGCCAGTTCGCGAATGTCGTTAAATCGACCGCAGTCGGCACACTGGCTTGGCAACTGTTCCACAAAAGCGTTTTCTGGCGTTGCAACGCGACTGCCGTCGGGGCGAATGGTGTAGCTCTCGTTAATAGTAAGCGTCTCGAAACGAGGGTCATAGATGATGAAAGTTTCGCCCTTGTCGGCATAGGCGGTGATGGCGCGGTTTCTAATAAGGGTAATCTCTTTGCGGAAGTTATAGTCGGTTGTGCCGTCGTTGTTCACCGTGTAGCGGTGGCGCAGCAGTTGGTATTCGGCGTCGGGCTGTTGGGCAATTGTGGTGCTGGCCAATGCGGTCAGCAGCAGTGCTATGGCGAATGTTCTTTTCATAACTCTCTGGGTTTTGCTTATTTAGTTAAAATAACGGGGGTTTTGGCAAGGGCTTTCTGACCTGCCACCGAAGCGCGGAAGGTGGGCCAGTCGCTGGCTTCGTAAACACGTTTGCCAAACAGCAGGCTCTCGGCAAAGGTGAAGTGCGACCCATCTATCCAATATTGGCATCCGAAGCTGGCAGCAGGGTCGGCCACGCCTTCGATGTAGGGGAAGTGCAACTGCGAGTATTGATAGGGTAGGGTTATGTCTTCGCTAATTTCGACTAACCGCGAGCAGCGGTCGGCAAAAGGTTGGGTGCGTGTTTCGGGGGTGATGTCGAAATTGAGGTGCCCCATAGCGCGGCTGTAGAAGTTGCGTGCGCTTAGGGGGATGAAGATAATCTCGTTGGGTGTCACCGTGGCGTAGTTGGCAATGCGGAATGTGTAGGTTATGCTCACCGGCTGGTCGAGGTAGTGGTCGGGGTCGGTGTGCTGAATGTCGATAATCTCGGCGTTAGGTGCAATGCGTAGCAGTTCGGCTTCGAGGTTCTGTCTCCATTCGCTCTTGCGAGCTCCGAAAACGCCACGCACGGCCGCGTCGCTTTGCCCTTCGGCACTCACTGTGATGGAGCCACTGAGGGTGCCGTAGGGGTCGATGGCGGTCTTGGCCGAAATGCGAACATAGTGGTTCTCGGGGGCCGAAATTGGTGTCACCATCAGGTCGGCACCATTGGGTAAGCCCATCAAGTAGCCCTGTTGCTGTTCGGCGCTGCTCCACAATTCGCGCACATTGGGTACCCATGTGGGGTCAAGCAGTTCGAAACGTCCGTCGCGGTGCTGCACAACGCAAACCGAGTGGTTGAACTGGTCGGCCGGTATGCGGTCTATGCGTTCGCCGGCCATGGTCATAGCTGCGTATGAATTAAAGCCTGCAGCGCGGAGCATGGTGACAAGCATTCCAGCTTTGTCTTTACACACGCCACAGCGGTCGGTAAAGTTCATGGCGGCGTTGTGTAGGGTGTAGCCCTCGCCTTCGCCCATCGAAATGCCAGCATATCGAATGTTGTCTGCCACCCAGTGGGTAAGTATGGCAATCGAGTCTTGTTCTGAGCTGGCTGTGGCGAGCAGTTGATTCACTTTGCGTTGAACCTCGGGTGTGGGCTCAAAGCTGCCGTAATCTTCGTTCACGCCATAGAACCACATCGACTTGGCTTCCCAGTCGGGGCTGGTCGAGAGGAGCAGTTTGCACTGAATGTCGTTGTTGGCCAGAGCGCGAGCTTCGCGTTTGAGGGGCACGATGTCTTTTTTGGCAAAGGTGTAGACTGTCCTGTCGGGCTCTTGGGCAGGGGTTATGGTCGTATTAAGGTCGCCATTGTATGCTTTATACTGAAGCTTTTTGTCGTTAAGAATATTGAGTTGGTACACTTTTTGCACCACGGGCTGCTCTGACCAGAAAGGCACAATGTCGTAGAAGTGGCCGCGCATGGGCGGAATGTAGCGGGCATCGGGGTCCGATTCGCCGTCGCCGGAAAGCAGGGCATAGGTATAGCCCTTGCGGTATGTGGTAAATTCGAGTGCATCGCCAGGGTCGAGGTGTCCCACTTCGACCATTTTCTGGCTTGCTCCCCAATATATCATTCGTGCGGGAGCCACGTAGTCGTAAATTCTATTATTATCATCGCGGTCGGGCCAAACGAGAGTGTCGGTGGTGCCATCGCTGCGGTGAACAAGTACTTGCAGTATATCGACATAGGCCGAGAGGGGGTCGTAGTCTACCTTTATGGTGCTGTTTGCGGCGCAGCCTGCGGCGTTGAGCATGAGTATACGCTGGTGGTTGTTGACGTGGCTCAGGCCACTCTCTTCCATGAATACGCTGGTCGAGTCGTAGGCCGTGACTTGATTGTAGTCGGCGTAGCGGTATGGCAAGGCGTATTGCTGGGCTGTGGCTGAGAGAGCTATGGCCATAATCAGCGGCAGGATGGTGATTGGTTTTTTCATCATATTATCGATTTTTATTTTTTTAACGTTTTGAAGGAGCTGAGTTAAGCAACATATATGTGAGGCGCAACAACAGTGCCAACTCTATGGGCAGCACGGCAATGTTGATGTGTTGCGGCCAGCCTACGAGGGTTACCACTATTGCCAGCAGTGTAATTATCGTTTGGATAATCACCACAACGCGGTTGCTGCGGCTCAGGGCGATGGCAAGGTAGATGAACAATGGGCTGGCCCAAAGCAGGTTGAAGTTGAGTTTGGTGCAATAGTGGGCCGAGGCGAACCACATAACCATTAGGAAGAGCGCCATCAAGCCTGCCAGGCCGAATAGTATGGCGTCTATCCATTGCAGGCGCCACTTCCATTGCCAGCCGGCCACTGTGGCGCAGAGGATTATGGCAAAGACTATCCAGAATAGAACTACGGGCGAAAAACTGTTGCTCATCTCGGCGCGGTGGTCGGCAAGTATCATTCTGCGCCCCGAGGTGAGAGGGCGCTGGGTGTTGCTAACGCGAGTTGTGTCGAGTTGTACCAGTATCTCTTTGGGGAGGAACATATATTCGTAGGTCGAGCAGGGCTTGTCGCATTTGGCACCGAGCAGCAGGTCGCAACCAAAGCGCCACCACTCCAACTTTTGGTCCATCATGGGGTAGATGAGTTGGCGATAGGTGAGGGCCGAGTCGAACTGGCGGTCTACGAAGAGGGTTCGATGGGCGAGGGTAGAGTTCACCATATCGCGAACGCGCGTAGCACAGTTGTCGCGGAAGAAGTCGTAGCGGTAGTATCGGTTCTCGGGTTGGTAGTTCCAGTTGAGGGCGGTGTAGAGGTTGTTTACCTCTTGGTTGGTTAGTTCAAGGCGCTGTTCCCAAACGGCACGGTTCTCGAGCTGGTATATATAAAGGTAGTTATCGGTCTGGCTGCGGCTTAGACAGTAGTCGAGCCTCCCCATGGCAAATTTGAGGTAAAAATTCTTTGTGTCGAAGTCGAATGTGCCGTAGTTGTAGACCGAGTCGAACCCGCGGTTTGGGTCGCAGATGCGAATTGCGGCGTGGCCGAAGGTGGTGTAGAACTCGTCGCCCGGGCCACAGATGATGACGCTGGCAAAAGCGTTGTCGCTCAACGGCATACGGTCTTGAGCCGTGGCCGAAAACCCCAACGCTACGAGCAGCAGGATGACGATTTTTTTCATTGCGTTTTATTTTTGTGATTCGGGCAGTTCGGGAGCAGCGGGAGCGGCAGGGATGGCGTCGGAACGTTGGTCCATGCTGATTGGCTCTTGTGTGGTGGCGTTGTGGACAGTGATTTGTGGGAATGGGATTTCGACACCAGCGTTGTTGAAGGCGATGTAGATGTCCTCGCGAATGTGTTTCCAGACTGTCCAGTAGTCGTCGACTTTGGTCCAGACCCATACCGAGAGGTCTACCGAGTTGTTGCCCAAGTCGCTCACAGCCACCGTGGGGGCTTTGTATTCCCATTGGATGAGGGGTTCGGCTTTGATTACTTCCCACAGCACCTCTTTGGCTTTTTTGAGGTCGGTGCCGTAGGCTACCGAGGCCACTACGTCGAGCCTGATTTGGGGCTCTTTGGTGTGGTTGATAAGGCTCTTGGTGGCCAGTTCGCTGTTGGGGATGATGATGGTGCGCCCGTTGAAGGGTTGCATGATGGTGTGGAATATGCGGATTTCTTTGATGTAGCCTTTGTAGGAGCCGCACTCTATGTAGTCATCGACCTTGAAGGGGCGCATTAGGAGAATGATAACGCCGCCGGCGAAGTTTTGGAGTGTGCCTTGCAGGGCCATACCGATGGCCAAGCCCATGGCGCCGAGGAGGGCGATGAACGATGTGGCCTTGATGCCGATAACGTCCATGGCCATGATGACAATCATGGCTTTGAGCAGGAGGTCTACGAGCGAGGCGAGGAACGATTTGAGCGAAGCGTCGGCGTTGCGTCGGTCAAGAGTTTTGACAATCAGCTTTTTGAGCATCTTGGCAAGTTTCAGACCTATCCAGAGGATGAGGATGGCCGCAATCAGTTTCGGGATAAAGCTCACGGTGAGTTCGGTCAGCGAGCGGAGGCCGTCGCGCAGGAAGGCGTTCTCGCCGGTGACCACGGCCTTGATGTCGGTGATGTCCATATTGCGAAGGCTGTCGCTCAGGGCTCGCGTGATGCTGTCCGAGGCCTGCATGGTCTCGCTTATCGGCCCGTTGACCTGGGGCGTACCCTCGGCCTGTGCGGCCGCCAGGGTGATGAGTTGGGTGTTGTCGTCCAAAAGTTTCATATTTCGTTGCTAATAATTTGTCGGTTGTTGGTCTTTGTAGACATTTTGTTGGTTTCGGGCTGCAAATTTACAACTTTTTTTGCAATATGACATAAAAAATATAAATGCGTCTGGTTTTGTGCATAGTCGCAGCGTTTTACCGACGCCACGCGCTGCGTTTCGGAACACTTTTTTTGCTTTTTCTTATGCTTTTTTTTGTTGTTTCGGAAAAAATGTGTAAATTTGCAGCATGAAAAAAGTACTATTTGTCTGTCATGGCAACATTTGCCGCAGCCCTATGGCCGAATTTGTAATGAAGCGCTACGTGCGTCGTGCTGGTTTGGAAGAGGAATTCGAAATTGCCTCGGCCGGCACCAGCGACGAAGAGCAAGGCAACCCCGTTTTCCCCTTAGCCAAGCGCAAGCTGGCCGAGCATGGCGTGGGCTGCCCGGGCAAAACCGCCAACCAAGTGACGGCGGCCGACATGGAGCGCTACGACCTCATTGTTTGCATGGACAGCAAAAACCTCGACGCTCTGTCCAAAACCTTCGGCTCGCAATATAAGTCGAAAACGAGCCTCCTGCTCGACCACCTGCCCAGCAACCACAAGCGCGCCGGCCAAGACGTGGCCGACCCCTGGTATACGCGCAATTTCGACGCCGCTTGGAGCGACATCGACGCCGGTTGCAAGGCGCTATTCGAGCAGTTAACACAAGAGTAGCGCGTTATGGACGAACAGCTCGTCAGTTTCGAGGCCGTCGAGGCCATGGGCGTGAGCCGCGCCGCCTACGACGAGGTGCTCGCCATACTTGGCCGACAGCCCACGCTCGACGAGATTAGCACGCTCCTCGCCATGTGGGACAGCAACGGCCGCCAACAAAGCCTCTGCGGTTGGCTTCGCGGGCAGCGCCACACCGTCGAACTGCACGAGTACCTCTACACCGGCACAACCGACGAGCACAAAACAATCAAGGAGCCGCGCGTGGCCGAATGTGTGGCCTCGGCCCAGCGCCTCGCCACCGAGATTGCCCCCACCACACCCAGCCTCGACCCCAAAGGCAACTCGCTATTGCTCTACATGGTGGGCAACGTCAGCACCGAAATTCTCGACTCCGAATATGCCCAACGCTGCCTGCACTTGGTGTGCAACCCCTTCGCCACCGGCCTCAATGCCGACGACTGCAACTACATCGAGATGATACTCGCCGCCCAACGCCAAGCTGGCGAGGTTATTGCCACCGCCCCAGTGGGTCGGGGTGGCCTCTTCGTAACCCTCGCCCACGCTCTGCGGCCAGCCGGATTCGACATATTGGCCCCACGCGAGGTGCGCCTCGACGCCTTTCTTTTTGGCGAAGAGCCAGGGCGCTACGTGGCCACCGTGGCCGAGGCTTGCGACGACCATTTTCTGCTCCACCTCGACCAGGCTCGGCTCAACTGTTGCTTCCTCGGTCGCACCACCTCGAACCGCATTTTGGTCGACGGCTACGACTTCGGCCCCGCACGCAATTTTTCGCCCTCCGTAACTGCTTGATTCATAGGGTTGAGGAGGGGTTAAAGAGGGGTTAAGGTCGTATTGAGGTCGAATAAGCCTTATCAATCAGGCATTTACGACCCGATTTTGGCCCGATTTTGGCTCGTGCGCGACATGAATTTAACTTGATTTTAACACTATTTTTAACCGACTTTTTCTCGACCGTACCCCGATTTTTGCCCGAGATTGACCCCTCAAATCATCGACAGCAGAGGCTCTATGGCCCGAGCCGTGGCCAACGGCTGTAGCACCGTGGCGCGGCGCTCGGCCTCGGCGGCAGAAAACTCGGTGGTCATCAGCCGTCGCAGTTCGTGGCGCAGCTGGTCGTCGCTTTCGGCCACGCAGCACAGAGCTTCGAGCCCGGTGCCGGCCACCATGTTGCGGTTCACCAAGCAGTGCCGGCCCTCGTAGAGCGAAGCTAACAGCTTGAGTTTTAGTCCGGTGGCCTGTTCGGTAACCATTATGCAAACTTGTGCCTCGGCCAGCAGGCGGCTCATCGCCTCGTCGCTGGGGTTGGCCACGAGGGTGACGTTGGGCATGGCGTCGAGTTTGGCCACGAGCCAGTGCGGCGGGTTGGCTCCGGCTACCACAAAGGGGGTGATGCCGTCGGCAAAAACGGCGTCGGCCAGCCGCGCCACGGCGTTGTAGTTTTCGGCCACAGCCAGGTTGCCGTGGTATAGGGCAAAGTTTCCCAAACCCTCGTGTTTGGCCACAGAGTTGTAGGGGTGAGCGGCCGACATGAGGCGCACGTTGTGGCACCCCATGGCCTCGAAAGCGCGCTTGTCGGCCTCGGTAATGGCCAACACAGCGGTGGCATGGCCAATCGTCGGTTCGAAGTGGCGCAACTTGGCAGCCTCGGTGGCGAGGTACAGACGGCGCCCCAGATTGCGCTCGGAGCGCGAAAGCAGGGCGTAGTAGTCGGCCTCGACGTTATGGGTGCGAACCATCACGGTGCGTTGAGGGGCGAAAAAACCGTCGGCCAGCAGTCCGCAGCAGTGAATGCCTTCGAGCAGTACGGGCCAACCGTCGGCCGCGAGGCGGCGGCGCAGGTCGTCGCTGTGGCGCGAGGCCACAATGAAAGGGCGAGCCGATAGTTGCCGCCAGGGCGACATATCGCGTTGATAGTAGTTGACTTCGGCACACAGTCGTTCCAACTCGGGCGCCTGGCCACGGCCGTAGGCAAAACAGTGCAGGTGTAATTCTACGCCCGCTTCGGCCAGCGCGCGCAGACGGTAATATACGTCGATAACCCCACCGTAGTCGGCAGGCCACGGCACATTGAACGACACTATGTGCAGCTGGCGACTCATACTGTTCAGATTTCGATTTTCAGCCCGTCGGTGGCAATGGTCACGTTGTGGGGTAGGGTGGGGGCAACCTCGGCGTAGAGGCCCATCTCGTGGCTCACGTGGGTGAGGTAGGCGCGTTGTGGCTCGACGGTGGCAATAACCTCGAGCGCCTCGGATAGGCAGAAGTGCGAGAAATGCTTCTCGTGGCGCAGTGCGTTGACTACGAGCACGCGAACCCCACGCAGCTTCTCCAACTCGGCTGGGGCAATGTAGTTGGCGTCGGTAATGTAGGCCAGCGGGCCAATGCGGAATCCCAGCACGGGCAGGTCTTTGTGCATGGCGTGGATGGGTACGACCGTTTGGCCGGCGGCTACGAACTGCTCGTCGCCCACAGTGGTCAGGTCGGCCTCGGGCAGGCCTGGGTAGAGGTGTGGCGCAAAAATGTAGTAGTAGTCGTGCTTAATGGCGGTCACGGCGGGCTCGTTGGCAAAGATGTCCATTTTGCGCCTCTGCACATAGTTGAGGGCGCGAATGTCGTCGAGTCCGCCCACGTGGTCGCGGTGGGCGTGGGTGATGAGAATGGCGTCGAGGTGGTCTACCTGCTCGCGGAGCATCTGCTCGCGGAAGTCGGGCCCGATGTCGAAAAGTATGTTGTGGCCGTCGTCGGTAGCAACGAGGGCCGAGGTGCGCAAGTGGCGGTCGCGGCTGTCGGCAGAGCGACAGACGCGACATTTGCAAGCTATTACGGGCACCCCTTGCGAAGTGCCCGTTCCGAGGAATGTTAGTTTCACGGGCTAATCCTGTTTTACGGTTAATTTAAATCCCACACCGTGGACGTTGGTGAGTTGCACGTGGGGGTCCATTTTCAGGTATTTGCGCAGTTTGGTAATGTATACGTCCATGCTGCGTGCAGCAAAATAACTATCGTCTTTCCATATCTTTTGGAGGGTGGTGGTGCGGTCGACCACTTGGTTGAAGTTGATGGCAAAGATGCGTAGCAGTTCGGCTTCTTTGGCGGTGAGGCGTTGGCTTTTTTCGCCACAGGTGAGGGTTTGGTGCGAGCTGTCGAAGACAATTCCCCCCAGGTTGTAGATGTTTTTGTCGCGGTTGCCGTCGTTGTAGGAGCGGCGTATGGTGGCGTTGAGGCGAGCCAAGAGCTCCTCCATGCTGAATGGCTTGGTAATGTAGTCGTCGGCGCCCACGTCGAACCCTTTGAGCTTGTCGGCCTCGAGGTTCTTGGCAGTGAGGAATATGATGGGAATCTTTTTGTCTGAGCGGCGAATTTCTTTGGCCACAGCAAAGCCGTCTTTTTGCGGCATCATGACGTCGAGAATGCAGGCATCGACATCCTCGGTGGCGTAAATCTCTAAAGCTTCGTTGCCGTTGGTGGCGAGAGCCACGGTGTAGCCTTTCTGAGTGAGGTAGGCTCTCAGAATGGTGCCCATGTTGGGGTCGTCTTCGGCTACTAAAAGTTTGATTCCGAGGTTCATATTGTAGTTTTTTTTGATTGTGAGTATCAATCGTCGATAATGGTGACGCTCTCGATGAGGTCGCCGGGGCGGATGGCGTCGATTATGGGCCAATCCTGTTCGTCAACACGGCCAAAGCAGGTGTGAACGCCGTCGAGGTGTTGGGTGTTTTGGCGGTTGTGGCAGACAAAGAATTGCGAGCCGCCGGTGTCTTTGCCAGCATGAGCCATAGAGAGCACTCCGCGGTCGTGGTATTGCTTCGGGGCCGAGGTTTCGCACTTGATGGTCCAGCCGGGGCCACCGGTGCCGGTGCGTGGGTCGCCCCAGTTGCGGCTAAAGGGGCATCCACCCTGTATCACGAAGTCGGGTATCACGCGGTGGAAGCGCAGGCCGTCGTAGAATCCCTCTTTGGCCAGTTTCACAAAGTTGGCAACGGTATTGGGCACTTCGGCGTCGTAGAATGTTACGTGCATTGTGCCTTTGGCTGTTTTTATCTCTCCATGCATAACGGTAGTGTTTTTGTTGTTGGTTCTTTTTAGTAGTAACGCGCAAACTCGCGTTTTATTGTGTAGAATGTTAAATTTTTCTAAAAAATGTTAAAAATGGCAGCGTTTCGGGCTTTTCTACTCAATCAGAGTCCAGAGGCTTTCTTGAAAATTCGGCCAAAGCGCACCTTGTGGTGGTCCTTGTCGGTCGAGAAAACTATGGTCGAAGCTTTGCCCACAATGTGGTCTTCGGGCACAAAACCCCAGTAGCGGCTGTCTACGCTGTTGTGGCGGTTGTCGCCCATCATCCAGTAGTAGTCCATCTTGCAGGTATAAGTGTCGGTGGCTTGGCCGTTGATGAGTATTTCGTTGCCCACCACCTCGAGCGTGTTGTGCTCGTAGACTTCTATAACGCGGCGGTAGAGTGGCAGGTTCTCGGTGGTGAGGTGCAGGGTTTCGCCTTTGGCCGGGATGTGAATGGGGCCAAAGTTGTCTATGCTCCAGCGGTAGCCATCGGCGTGGGGAAAGAGGGCGCGGGTGTCAGTAGAGTCGGCTGGGAAGACGATGGCTTGTACGTCGAGCACATCGTAGCGGCTGGCCATCTGGTTGGCCACCGTCCGGCTAAGCGGCAGGGTGAAGTAGGGGGTGCCGCTGTAGAGTTGCATAATGCGGGCGTTGGTAATGTCTTCTTGGCTCACTCCAACCTCGTCGAGCACTTGCAGCGGGTTGCTCATGTTGGGGCGGAAGAGCACCGAGTAGGTGAATTGCAGGTTCTCGGGGTTCTCTATGGCGGTGCCGTTCACCAGCACCTGCTGGTCTTTGATTTCGAGGTCGTCGCCAGGCAGGCCGATACAGCGTTTGATGAAGTTTTCGCGTTTGTCGACAGGGCGGACTCGAATTTTTCCAATCTCAATGCGGTTGCCGTATGGGTCTACCACGCGGTCCTGCTCAACAGCGTCGAGGCCATATTCGCGCACGAGGTCGTGGTAGCTGCGGTTGCTCATCTGGGCGCTGCACATGGTGTCGCCATCGGGGTAGTTGAACACAACGGCATCGAAGCGTTCGATGTGGCTCAGACCGGGGTAGCGGTGGTAGGGCAGTTCAATCCAGTCGAGGTACGACTCGCATTGGCCTTTGGTGAGCGGCAACACGTTGTGTACGAGAGGGAAACTGAGCGGTGTCATGCTCACACGTGGACCGTAGGCCAGTTTCGACACCATTAGGTAGTCGCCCACAAGCAGCGACTTTTCCATCGAACTGGAGGGTATCTTATAGAATTCCAGCACGTTGCCGCGAATAATTACGGCTGCAACAAGGGCAAAGACAATGGCATCGAGCCAGTCGCGGGCCTCGCTCACTTTGTGTGGAGGCAGGTCCTTGGGGTGGGTGTATTCGAATTTAGAAAAACCAAGTATCGGCATATATATCCACGGGAAGATAACGGCCGCTGTCTGTTCCCAGAAGTTGTATCGGCGGAAGCATTTGGCTGTCTCGACCACCAGCAGCAGGAAACAGAAGATGTTGATTGCCGGTATGAGGAAGTAGATGTACCACCGCCACGATTTGTTGCATATTTTTATCCACACCACTATGTTGTAGATGGGAATGATGGCTTTCCACGGCTCGACGCCGGCTTTTTTGAACACGAACCACAGCCCGACTATGGTTCCTACAAAGTAGAGTATCAGCAAGATGTCGTATATCATAACTTTTTGTTTTTGCGTTTTTATTTTAGTATTAACGTCAATTTTCCGAAAATATTGTGCTAATTGTGTCAAGAAACACTTTTTTTTCGTTTTCCCAGCAAAGGTCGTGCCGTGCCTTGTCGAAAATCTGGTTGTATTCCTCGTCTGGCATTTGCTCCCAATGCTCTATTGCGTGACTAATTTTTTGGGCTAAAAGTTGTGGCTGTTTGGCCTCGTTGTTTATTAAAGTCCCAGTTGAATAAATTTCTATAATTTTCTTTATTTCAGGGAAATCGGTTGCCAGTACAGGTACGCCTGCTTGTACGAAGTCGCCAATTCGGTTGGGTAGCGAGTAGTAGTAGTTCAGCCCCATATTGTCGAGCAAAACCAGTCCGAGGTTGGCCGATTTTGTGAGAGGCATAAGTTTTGCAGGCTCCACTCTCCCCAGAAACTCTATGCGGTTAGCCCACGGCAGCGAGTTTACGCGATGTTTGAGTTGGTGATAGATGTCGCCTTCGCCAGCAATAACGAGTCGGCAGTTGTCGAGGTATTGCATTGCCTCAATTGCCCACTCAATTCCTCGGCCAACGTTGACAGCTCCTTGGTAGAGTATGGTTTTGGTAGTGTTTTTTGGCCTAACAATTGCCTCGTCGCTTTTGGGTGCAAAGTTGCGAACCACTGCCATCTTTTTTCCTGTCCGCTTTTCGTATTCGTCGGCCACGCTTTGGCAGACGGTGATTGCTCTATCTGTACTTGAGATAAAACATTTTTCTATTCTCTGCCACAGATGTTTAACTACTTTTCGTTCAACTAACTCTGGAACCTCAGAAAACAGTTCGTGAGCATCGAGAAAGAGTTTCTTTCTTCGCAATTTGGCAGCCAGTGCGCAGGCGGGCAGCGTGTCTACGTCGTTGGCGTAGAAGAGGTCGGCTTTGGTAAAAAGCATTATGAAAAATAGGCGTATATTATATTCAGCATAGAAGAGCACTTTTTTGTTGAATATCAGTTTTATACGTCGTGTCACATAAAGTCTTTCTATAGGTTTGCTGTTTGGCAATTTTCGACCAATAAGGGTTACGTTGCAGCCGGCCTCGCGCAGTGCCATGCATGTTTTGTCAACCCTGCGGTCGGTAACAAGGTCGTTGGTTACTGCCATCGTTATTTTTTTACCCAAAAGCACTGTCGACGTCATGCAATATATAACGTTCAAACTGCAGTTTTAGTATTTGTGTTCAAAAAAACTTCTGTCAAAACCCCTTGTTTTGACATTTTTTTTGTAAATTTGCACCGAAATTGAAGTCATGAAAAGGTTCTGTTTTTTGGTAATAGTGTGTATGTTAGCTGCTTGTGCCCCGCACCGTCAGCTCGCCGTAAGCGACAAATCTGTCGAGGTCGTGTTCGACAAATCAGACGAGTGGCATCTTGTATCCCTCTCTTCCCAAAAAGTTGCGCCAGATTGTGTCTTCACACTCAAACTCAACCCCGAAACGAATGCTTTTACTGCAACGGGGCCTTGCAATAGTTTTTATGGCGACTTTAGTGCCTATGTAGTTGCTTCGTCCGATATGAGTTTTACTCACTACAGCCTGAGTTTTAGCAACCTTTCTTCAACCAAAGTGCAATGCCCCGACGGCCAGATGAAGTTCGAAAAAAGTTTCAACTCCGCCCTCGTCAAAGCTACTCGAGTTTCTCTCTCTGCTTATGAACTTGTTGTATATCAACGCGATAAAGAATTAATGCGCTTCGAGAAATAAATTCACTATGGACGATACGTTGTTTGTCGAAGTAATATTGCCACTGCCTTTGCCTGGTACCTACACCTATCGTGTACCAGCCGAGTATAATGGTGTCATTGCTACCGGGCAGCGTGTAGTGGTGCAGTTCGGTATTAAGCATCTCTATGCAGCCATTGTGCGTAAGATTACCACTGATGTCCCGTCCTATAAAGTCAAGTACGTCCTCTCCATTCTCGATTTGGAGCCGATTGTAACCGAGTTGCAAATGCAGTTTTGGGAGTGGATGGCACAGTACTATATGTGCCATTTGGGCGACGTCATGGCAGTGGCATTACCGTCTGCCTTTCGTCTTGCAAGCGAATCTTCTATAGCTATCCATCCCGATTTCACTGGCGAATTGACCAACCTGAGCGACAATGAATTGCGCATTGTCAATATACTCAGCGAGCATCCTGTGATGAAGCTCGCCGACATTTCGCGGGCTCTTGGCATTCAAAAAATCATGCCCATAGTGAACACCATGGTCGAAAGGCAAATTATAGTGCTCGACGAAGATTTGCGAGAGCGCTATCTCCCAAAGAAAAGACCGTATATCGCTCTGTCTCAGCAGTATAAAGATGAGCAAGCCTGCAAAGCCCTATTCGATACCCTCGAATCATCGAAGTCGACTCAACGTCAGGTTAACCTGCTGCTCGACTTCATGCAACGCTCTAATTTCGGTGCCGAGGCGCTACCTAAAAGTTCGCTAAAAGCTTCCTCTACACTGCAGACGCTTATCAGAAAAGGCATTCTCGTGGTCGAAGAGCGCGAAGAAAGTAGGCTCGAAACATTTTCTGCCGACCAAGTTATATCGCCAGATTCCATTGTTCTCAACGATGAGCAGCAGGCTGCATTCGACTATCTATCATCGCCAGAAGTACCTAATGTTTCGCTTCTTCATGGTGTTACATCTTCTGGAAAAACAGAAGTTTATATCAAGTTAATTCAAGGAGTACTTGAGCAAGGTAAGCAAGTTCTATTCTTGCTTCCAGAGATTGCACTGACGGCACAGTTAATCAATCGTTTGAGGAAGTATTTTGGTAACTATGTAGGTGTCTATCATTCCCGTTTCAGTGTCAGTCAGCGTGCCGAAGTTTGGAGTCGGACAATGTCCCCCGACCCAGAGAAGCGCT
Organism: Bacteroidales bacterium; assembly: GCA_017479385.1. Lineage (GTDB taxonomy): Bacteria > Bacteroidota > Bacteroidia > Bacteroidales > P3 > Colimorpha. The sequence goes on from JAFVCE010000015.1 coordinate 216,225, forward strand.
ACCGTGTGCTGCTTGGTGCGCGCAGTGCCGTTTTTCTACCGTTCCGAGACCTGGGCTTAGTGATAGTTGACGAGGAGCATGACACCTCGTTCAAGCAAGCGGAACCGGCTCCGCGCTATAATGGTCGCGATGCTGCCTTGTATGTGGCTCGTCTGTATGGTGCGCGCGCCGTGCTCGGTTCGGCAACTCCAAGTATCGAGACCTATTTTATGGCCCAAGAAGGCAAGTATGGTCTTGCTGTGATGAAGCACCGATTCGGCGGTATCCAGATGCCAGAGGTGTTGTGTGTAGACATGAAGGAGGCTCATCGAAAGAAAGAAGTAAGAGGCTCGTTTTCAGTATTTTTATTAGACAATATTGAAGCGGCACTTAAAGCTAACAAACAAGTCATCTTGTTTCAAAATCGCCGTGGATTTTCGCTTCATTTAGAATGTGCTGTCTGCCATCACATACCTCAATGTCAGCACTGCGACGTCTCGCTTGTTTATCACAAGTCGACCAACAGTTTGCGCTGCCATTATTGTGGATATTCAATACCTGTACCGTCAGAGTGTCCAGCTTGCAACTCGACTCAGCTTTCCATGCGTGGCGTTGGAACAGAGCGTATTGAAGAGGACCTCTCTATCATCTTTCCCGATGCAAAGGTCGCAAGAATGGACCTCGACACCACGTTACAAAAAAGCCGCTACATCGAGCTGATAAGCGATTTTCAAGATAGAAAAATCAATATTCTTGTTGGAACACAGATGATTACCAAAGGTTTGGATTTCGATAATGTGGCCGTTGTTGGCATTGTCAGTGCTGATAACCTTATCAACTATCCCGACTTTCGTTCGTTCGAAAGGGCTTTCCAACAAATGACCCAAGTGAGCGGGCGTGCTGGCAGGCGAGGAGAACGTGGCAAAGTGATAATTCAAACTTATAATCCTTATCATCAAGCAATTAGGAATGTTATTGACAACGACTATGCTGATATGTACCACTCTCAGATAGTCGAGCGTAGAGTCTTTCGCTATCCACCATACTATCGTTTGATTGAAATTACCCTCAAACATCGCAACAAGGATGTTGTTGACGAAGCCATGTTCCAATTTTCAAATCTTGCAAAAAGTACTTTTGGCAACCGAGTTATTGGACCTACTACGCCCATGGTATCGCGTGTCAGAAGTTTGTATATCAAGACGTTGATGGTTCGTTTCGAGCGCAATGAGCCACTTGCGTCGGCCAAGGCGGTGTTGACCAAGATGGCCGATGATACGCGCTCGTGCAAAGAATATGCTTCTGTTTTGTTTCAGTTTAATGTAGACCCCTGTTAATGAAGATTATACATACATCAGACTGGCACTTGGGTCAGCAGTTCTACACGTATGACCGCACTTCGGAGCACGAAGCCTTTGCTCGTTGGCTGGTTTCTTTGGTCGAGGCTGAGCGCCCAGATGCCTTCGTTTTGAGCGGCGATGTGTTTGATGTCGGAATGCCTTCGGTGGTGGCACAAAAGCTGTACGCCAACATTCTTGTGTCGCTACACGAAGCGTGCCCCACAATGACAATTGTAGTTACTGCTGGCAACCATGACAGTCCTTCGAGAGTGGAAATCTACCGCGATGTTTGGCAAGCTTTTAATGTGCGTATTGTTGGCAACTTGCAACGTTGCGAAGACGGTAGCGTTGATTGGCGGCGCCACATTGTAGAGGTGCCTAACAAGGGCTACGTTGTGGCCATTCCTCATATTTACCCGCAGAATTACCCCGCTGTTGATGGCGGCGATAGAGTGTCGGCCTTTTTCGGAGAGTTAAACCTTCAGGTCGCTGCCATCAATAGCCAATCTTTGCCGGTGGTACTGATGGCACATACTGCTGTGCGAGGTTGCGACCTTACGGGGCACCGCCGTATGCAACAAGACATGATTGGTAATGTTGAATATATTGATATAGAGAAGTTTGGGACGGGTTTTTCGTATGTCGCACTCGGTCATATTCACTGCCCCCAAACGCTAAATGGGCAAACCGTGGCTCGGTATTCGGGTTCGCCTATCGCCGTCAGTTTCGACGAAGATTATCCGCACGGGGTCTCGGTTGTGACGTTAGAAAGTGGCAAAGAACCCATCGTTGAGCCTAAAGTGTTCGATTCTCCTCGCCCTATGATGACTTTGCCACGTGAGCCACAGCCGTTCGATGATGCCGTTGCCGAGCTTGCCTCGTTGCCAGCCGACTCGCCAGCCTACGTCCGCCTCAATGTCCTGTCAGCCATAGGGTTACCACCAGATTATTCGGAACGTATAGCCATGGCCGTGACCGGCAAAAAGTGTCGTTTTTGTACCGTTAACATAACCCTGCCAAAGCAGGAAAAGCAGTCGGACTACAACACAAACCTCACCCCAGACCAGTTGCGACAACTTTCGCCTACCGATGTGGCAGCGCGCTTCATGGAGCAGCAATGTGTTGAACACGAGACTGTTGGCCAATTTTTGAAAATGATTTCCGAAATCGAACAGGAGGTGCAACATGAGGATTAAACGCATAATAATACACAACATAGCCTCGATTGCCGACGCCACTATCGACTTCACAACCGAGCCCTTGACCAGCAGTCCGATATTCCTAATCACGGGGCAAACAGGGGCAGGTAAGAGTACTATCATAGACGCCATTTGCCTGGCTCTCTATGCCGAAACTCCACGAATGGCTCGCACTCGCGTGCGCGAATCGTATGTTTCGCCTCGTAGCGATGGAGAAAGCGAATCTATCAACATCAACGACAACCGTCAGCTCATGCGTCGCGGTGCCGGAGAGTGCTTCGCAGAACTTCTTTTTACGGCCAACGACGACCATGACTACCTTGCTCGTTGGCAGTTGCGCAGGGCATACGGCAAACCCTCTGGCAACATTGGCAAGGAGGAACACACTTATTGTGACGCCGCGACAGGCACACAGATTGCTCGCAACCGCGGTGTTGACAATGCCTTGAAACTGAGTTTGATAGGTCTAACATTCGAGCAGTTCTGCCGAACTTCGCTGCTGGCACAGGGCGAGTTTACGCGTTTTCTCCACGCTTCGGGCGACGAGAAGTCGGAAATTCTCGAGAAGCTGACCGGTATGGAAATTTACTCTAAAATTGGGCAACGAATTTTTTCGACCGCAAAGTCGATAGAGACACAATATAATTCGCAACGTTCCGTTATAGATTCGATGACGTTGCTCTCCGACGAGGAGCTGGCCGAGCAGCACAAACAACAAGCCGATGCTACAAAACAGTTGGCCGAAATAGATGTCGCAATAACTGCTACGACACTAAAAATAAACTGGATACAGGCAGCTGCGAAACTCGCCAACGACCAGACGAGGACAGCAGAACGCACCGAAACGTTGCGAACGCGCCTCGCGTCCGACGACTTCGCTGGCAAGGAACGGACTATTGCGCAGTACGACTTGAGTGTTGAGGCTCGCGTAAGGCTTAACGATATGGCACACACGCAGTTGCAGCTTCGGTCAACGCTGACCCAGTTGCCAGCCCTGCAGCAAAGGATGGAGCAGTTGGCCACCAACCATAAGGCTGCCATCCAGTCGCAGCAGCAGATTCAGACCACTATCTCGGCCGTTAGGAAGAAACTCGACGCCCATCACCCTGCCGAACTCAACCACGAGCAGGCACAGCTGCTCGACCATCAACGGCAACTGAACAAGCTGGCAAGTGCAATCGAGCGGCACACCGCCTCCCTCAATGACGAGGAGCGCCAGCAGGCGCAGTTGCGCGATGTTACGGCCAAAGTATCAGCCGCAGAGTCCGAGTTGGCCACGCTCGAACCACGCTTAGCGGCCACTACCACCGAGGTGGAAAAAGCGCGTCAGCGTCTGGCACGTTTCAGCTTGGGCGCTGCCAAAGCGGCCGACGAATTGCGCGCCACATTGGCCGAGGGCGACATCTGCCCAATTTGTGGCAATAAGATAGAACACATTGTGACTCACGATTTTATAGAGTCGCAATTGCAGCCTCTGCGCGAAGAGTTGTCGCAGGCAGAACGCGAGCTGTTGGCCCTCAGCGGTCGCCGCTCAGAGCTTTCAGCTACTGCGGTTTGGGGCAAAAAGGCATTGGCCGAAACCACGCAGACGCTGGCCGCGACACAGGCCTCGGTGCAGGCCACCCAGACCGAAGTGGCACTACTTTCCGCGCAACTCAATGTCGAAGCCACGCCCGAAGCCATGCGTCTGGCTGCCAACACGACCGACGACCGCCTACGCGCAATAGCGGCAGAACAGGGCGTCGTGGCCGAGTTGACAAAAAAAATAACATCGCTTTCGGCCGAGTTGAGTCGAGTGGTGGAAGCTGCTAATGACGTTAAAAACACTCTCGACACCGCCACTACCGAGTGGCAAAAATTGACCACACAAAAGCAGAACGCCGACACAATAATTGAGCAAAATCGACGTTATATTGACGATTTTTGTGCGCAACACGAGGATTTGGATATGGAACGTTTGAAGCAACTTAACCAACTGACACAGAATGATGTAGACCGCGTAAGGCAGTTCTGCAATGCCAGTCGTGTCGAATTGCAGCAGCTCAAAGGCAGTCTTCTTGAGCTTGAACACCAAGTGGCTGCCCATGAGGCACAGCGTCCGCCACTGGCCGACGGCGATACTCTCGAATCGCTCCAGCATACCCTCACTGCTATGACTGCACGCAGCCACGAATTGCACCAATTGCTTGGCGGAATAAGCTCTCGTCTTGACCAGGACAAGCAACAGCGCAACCACCGCGCCAAGCTGCTCCACGACCTCGAAAACCTGCATCAGCGCTGGATGGCCTACAGTAGCCTGTCGCGTATGTTCGGCGACGCAGAAGGCAAGAAATTCCGCAACATTGCGCAAAGCTATATCTTGATGCATATCCTCGACCAGGCCAACCATTACCTCGCCACTTTTACCGACCGATATAGGCTTACCTGCAACCCAGGCTCGCTCGTTATCTTGGTTCACGACAACCTGCAAGGCTTTGCGCCACAGGGAATTAACATTCTCTCGGGCGGCGAAAGCTTCATGGTTTCGCTCTCGTTGGCGCTGGCTTTGGCGCACATCGGTGGTGGTTCGGACAGCGTCGACACCCTCTTCATCGACGAAGGTTTCGGCACCTTGAGCGAGGACTACCTCGAGGCGGTGATGGACACGCTCGAAAAACTGCGCCAACACGGCGGCCGTCGCGTTGGCATAATAAGCCACGTTGAGCAGCTCGGCGAGCGCATACCGGTCAAGGTCGAGGTGTCTCGGGTAAACCCCACAACAAGCTCTGTGCGAATTGTTTCGGCTGCGAATAACGCAACTTTCAGGGGCTGACATAATAAAATTCCGCATTTCACGTTATTGAATAAAAAACACAACCACATTATGGCAAAAAAGATAACACTACTTGCTCTCGCGCTCCTGCTCGCCATAGTTGCCACTGCACAAGGACGTTTCGACGTGGCTGCGTGGGGAGGCTTGAGCATGGGCCAAATCGACGGCGACGACGCCGGCTCATACAACCACCCCGGCTTGGCCGCTGGCTTCGAATCGACATTCGCGCTGGGCGAGGAACAGGGGCTGTTGCGCGCCCTGGTTGGCTTCGGATTCATCCAAAAAGGGTCGTTCATTCAGCAGGTCGACCGCCGAATAAACCTTTCGTACATCGAAATTCCTATTATGCTCACTCTCAATTTCGGCGACGGACGTTTGCGCCTCGGCGCTGGGGTGGCACCAGCAGTGTTGGTCGACGCAAAGGTCTACGACTCTGACGTCTATAATCAGTTGCAATCCAATAATTTCCGTCGTTTCGACGCAGTGCCACTCTGCCTCGGGGTGCGCTATATGGTTACTCCCAACTTGGGCCTCGAAGCTCGCTACCAAAACTCTATGCTCCCCATCACCGTCGAGAGTGGTTCGGGCACCTACCGTTTGTTCCGCACCAACCAAGGTATTTTTAACCGCAATGTTGTTTTCTCGCTCGTATATCGTTGGCTACCACGCTGATAGGTACCAAAATCGCTATACAATCAAGACCATAACGTAAGCCACACACAACAACACCCTTTTTTGCCCGACCTCAACCCGACCTCAACCCGACCTTAATACGACCTCAATACGACCCTAACCTATCCCTAACCCTGATAATCAAATAGTTAAGTCGAAAAATAGTTGTATATGACTGAAAATCAAAGTGTTAATACTTGTAAAAATAACCTTTTAGACCTTGTTCGAACCACCTTTTCGGCCGACCACTATGCAGTGTCGGCCACGGGGGTCGAAATCGATGCCGTGGCCGACCATTTTGCCAAGTGTCGTTTAGAACTTGCGCCCAATCATCGCAACGCGCGTGGAGCCGTTATGGGAGGTGTACTCTTCACCATGGCCGATTTCGGAGCTGCCATTGCCGCCAACACCGATTGTTTGGACGGAGGCAACCTCGGTTGGGTGTCGCTCAACGGCGTAATCCACTACCTTTCTACTACACGTGGTGAGCGATTGGTTTCCGAAACGCGCTGTGTTAAACTTGGCCGCACCACGGCGCTCTATCGCACCTCTATCCTTGATGGTGACCGCTTGGTGGCCGAGGTCGAGACCACCATGGTGCGTGTGGGTTGAGTGGCCTACTCGTCGCGTTTCATGAAGCTGTAACCCTTCATCAGGCCAGTGGTTGCCGAACCGATGAAAGCCAGAATTTGCTTGCCCTCGTCGGTGTGGCCATACTTCTCCTTGATGATTTCGGTGGCGGAGGAGACGGTGAGGCCTTTTTGGAACAACTCGCGGTAGATGCCCTGTATGGTGTTGATAGACTCGCGCGAAAAGCCGCGACGTTGCAAGCCAAGCGAGTTCACGCCGGCGTAGGATATGGGGTAGCGAGCAGCTTTGACAAAAGGCGGTATATCCTTGTCTATCAGTGCGCCACCTTGCGTAATGACGTGCGAGCCGATGTGTATAAACTGCAAGCACGCCGTTTTGCCGCCCAAAATAACATAGTCGCCAACAATGATGTGGCCAGCCAACGTGGCGTTGTTGGCAAAGACACAGCAGTCGCCCACCACGCAGTCGTGGGCCACGTGGACGTAAGCCATAAGCAGGTTATTGTTGCCAATGACAGTTTTGCCACTGGCGGCGGTGCCGCGGTTAATGGTGCAGCATTCGCGTATGGTGTTGCCGTCGCCAATTTCGACGGTGGTGTATTCGCCGGCAAACTTCAGGTCTTGTGGAACAGCGGCGATTACTGCGCCGGGGAATATTCGGCAGTTGGCGCCGATACGGGCACCGGGGAAGATGGTCACGTTAGGACCTATCCATGTATTGTCGCCAATTTCAACGTCGTTGCCGATGGTGCTGAAGTTGGAGATGGTCACGTTTTTTCCGATTTTTGCATCGGGGTGTAAGTCGTAAAGTACCATAATTATTGTGGATTGTTCGTTGTGTAGTTGGTTATGTAGTTGGCAAAAGCCACGTTGGCTTTATGGCCTGGTTTAAAAATGCGGAAGCGTGCGTTGAACGTTGTCCCAACAAGTCGGATGTCGCCAATGAAGTCGAGCAACTTGTGGCGGGCAGGCTCGTTGCTAAAGAATGGGTCGGTAGTGTTGAGCACACCGTCGTGGACTTTGAAGTGCGAAGCGTCTTTGTTGAAAGTCTTTTCGAGCCTCTTCAGTTGGCGTGGACTCAGTTCTTTGTTCACAAAAACGAGGGCGTTGTCGAGGCTGCCACCTTTGATGAGGTTGAGTTTGAGCAGAGGTTCAATCTCGTGCAAAAAGACGAAGGTGCGGCAGGGTGCAATTCCGGCGGCGTAGTCGGTCATGTTTTCGAGCGTGGCTTCCTGGCAGCCGATGACGCTGTTGGGAAAGTCTATTTTGCAGTCGACGGCAAAGTGGTCGCAAGGCTCAACGTCGTAGATGGAGCCTGTGTTTTTTACCTCGAAATGGAGCGGTTCTGATATGGTGTAAACTTTGCGTTCGGCAGCCAGTTCTTGCGAGCCGACGCGCGTTAGTTGCAACATCCAGGGGCGTGACGAACCGTCGAGGATGGGTATTTCGCCGCCGTCGAGTTCGATAATAGCGTTGTCTATCTGTGCTCCGTGGAGGGCAGACATCAGGTGTTCGATTGTGGCGATGGTGTGTCGTCCCGAACCGAGGGTGGTGCCGCGGGCTGTCTCGCCAATTGAGGCGGCTCGAGCTGGCTGGGTGATGATGTTGGTGCAGTCGGTGCGGCGAAAGACTATGCCGAAATCGGGCGGAGCCGGTTTCACCACCACGGTGACGGTGCGCCCCGTGTGGAGTCCTAAGCCAGTGAGTCGGAATTCTTTTTTTACAGTAGTTTGGTGAATCATAGCGATTTAGTTATCGATTAGTAACGGGAGTCATTTGCAGGTCTACCATTTTGTAGAGTATGGCTGTGGCGTTTTCGAGGCCCGAGGCGCTATCGTTGCGGCCGAGGCGTATTGGGGCCATCATGCCTGGTGCAGGGCCTGTTGGGGTGACCCAAAAATCGTTGCCCGATGTTTTGAGCCCGTTGACGAAGTAGCGCACTATGTCGTTGCCGAGGGCGGCGAATTGGCCGGTGGGTTCGGTTTTATAGGCTTCGCGGAAGGCTGTAAGGAAGTCGGAGTGGGTGCTGTTGGCCATATCCCAGTCGGTGTAGAAAGTGTGGTAGGAGAGGTGTTGCAGTTGCGAGAAGTCGATGTCGGAATACTCGCGTGTCCAGTCGTTGTAGGTGTAGAGTGTGGGTTGGTCTTTCTTGAAGGAACTCAGTTTGTTGAGTAGGGTGCTGACGTAGACGCGGTTCTTGCTCCGGTCTTGGTCGTAGATGCTTACCACTACGCTCGAGGGGGTGGTTTTGAGGGTGGTGGCGAGTTTGGCGTTTTGCGACCAGTTGAAGATGGTGTATTTTATGTCGCCACGGTTGTCGAGCTGTTTTTTGAGTTCGTCGAGTTGTTCTTTTTCGCTTTTCGAGCCGGAGTGTATTATATAAAGGTGTTGGCCGGGGTGCTCTTTGCTGATGTTGCTGAGCATGGCTTTGGTGCGGCCGGCGAGCGAGGGCATACATTTTACCACATAGGGGTTGTCATGTGTGATTTCGCTGCGGGTCGACATGGGGTTGATTACATGCACGCCGGCTTGGCTGGCGAGGACAGCTGCTTCGGCAAAGGCGTCGCGCATGAGCAGGGTGACGATGAAGTCGCAACTGGCCAGGTTGTGGCTTTCGAAAGCTTGGCGGACGCTTTCGGGCTTGCCGTCCGAGACGTCGGCCACCACGAGGTCGACCCTTGTGCCTTGGCTGCCCAGCTGGTTGAGGGCGAGCATCATGCCTTCGTAGAACTCGATGAATTCGAATTGTTTGTACGATTTCTTGCCACGTTGTTCGACGTCGAATTTCGAGGTCGATATGGCGTCGATTTGGTCAAGGTAGAGGGGCATGATGAGGCCTATCTTGATGTGGTTTTTGTCGGTCAGGCGCGGTTTGGTGGCTTGGGTTATGGCCGGTTTGGGGCGCTGCGGGGTGGTTTGGCCGGTGGGTGTTTGGGTTGTGGTTGTGGCAGGCCTGTCAGTTGGGGCTGACTTTTTGTCAGTCTCGGTGGTCTGGCCTGGTAGTTGTTGGCCTCGACATGGCAGCCATACGGTGTCGCCTGGTTCGAGAAAATGGATGTCTTTGTGGGTAACGGCGTCGTATGACTTAAGTCCATAGGCCTTTGAAATAGAGTATACGGTTTGTCCCTTTTCGACTATATGGACGTAGTATTTGCGGCCGTTTAGGGTCTGGGTTTCTGTTGTGACTTTGACCGGGGCGGTGCCTGGGGCTTGGGCCGCAGCGCTGCAGGCGAGCAGCAGTGCCGTTATTGCAAGGATGGTGCGTTTCATGATATTATTTATTCCCACTCGATGGTTGCGGGCGGTTTTGAACTGATGTCGTAGACCACGCGGTTCACTCCCTTGACGCGGTTGATGATGTCGTTCGATACGCGTGCGAGGAAGTCGTAAGGCAGGTGGCTCCAGTCGGCCGTCATACCGTCTACGCTCTCGACGGCGCGCAGGGCCACGACGCTCTCGTAGGTGCGTTCGTCGCCCATAACGCCCACGCTCTGCACCGGAAGGAGCATGCAGCCGGCTTGCCACACTTTGTCGTAGAGGCCGCTTTGGCGCAGTCCGCTGACGAAGATGTCGTCTACCTCTTGTAGTATGCGGACTTTCTCGGGAGTGACGTCGCTCAGAATGCGTATGGCCAGGCCTGGGCCGGGGAAGGGGTGGCGGCCGATGAGTTCGTCTTTGATGCCGAGTTGGCGACCCACGCGGCGCACCTCGTCTTTGAACAGGCTGCGCAGTGGTTCGACGAGTTGCAACTTCATGTAGTCGGGCAACCCGCCCACGTTGTGGTGGCTTTTGATGGTTTGGCTGGGGCCTTTGACGCTCGACGATTCAATCACATCGGGGTATATCGTGCCTTGCCCCAGATATTTAGCGTCGGTGATGAGTTTGGCTTCGGCGTCGAAGACGTCGATAAAGGTTTTGCCGATGGCTTTGCGTTTCTTTTCGGGGTCGGTGACGCCGGCCAGTACGCTGTAGAAGCGCTCTTTGGCGTCGACACCCTTGACGTTGAGGCCCATGCCGCGATATTGTTCGAGCACGCCTTCGAACTCGTTTTTGCGCAGCAGGCCGTTGTCGACAAAAATGCAGTGCAGTTGGTGACCGATGGCGCGATTGAGCAGCACGGCAGCCACGGTGCTATCAACTCCGCCGCTGAGGCCGAGCACCACCTTGTCGCCCCCAATCTTGGCGCGCAGGTCGGCAACGGTGGTTTCGATGAACGAGGCGGGGGTCCACGACTGGTCGCAGCCGCAGATGTCGACCACAAAGTTGCGCAATATCGTCAGCCCGTCGACCGAGTGGTGAACCTCGGGGTGGAACTGTATGGCGTAGGTTTCTTCGCCCTCAATCTGGTAGCCGGCGTTGGCCACCGTCTGGGTCGAGCAGATAACGCGATAGCCCTGCGGCAGGGTGTTGATGGTGTCGCCGTGGCTCATCCAAACTTGGCTGCCTTCGGGCACGTTGCGCATAAGTGGGTTGCTTTTGTCGACGTAGCAGAGGTTGGCGCGCCCATATTCGCGGGTTTGCGACTGCTCTACGCTGCCACCGCCATATTTGGCCAGGTATTGAGCGCCGTAGCACACGGCCAGCAGCGGCATTTTGCCCTTGATGGCGCTCATGTCGGGCACCGGCGCGTCGGCGGCGTTGCAGCTGTAGGGGCTACCAGAGAAGACCACGCCTTTGACCTCGGCACCAAGGGCCGGTATCTTGTTGTAGGGGTGAATTTCGCAGTAAACATTCAGTTCGCGAATTTTGCGAGCAATGAGCTGAGTGTATTGAGAACCAAAATCTAAGATGACAATAGTGTCCATATTCTCTGTATTATTTTAAAAAGCAAAGATACGCACTTTTTTTGAATTAGCGAAAAAAATCTTTGTCGTGGTACAATATTTTGTTCTCTTGGTCGTTAATATAAATGTTGCGAGCGCGCTAAAAGTGGCCTCAGGCTTGGCGCAAACCTCAACCTCGTGGTTCGGAGGCAAAAAAGCCTCGGATGGTACCGGTTGGGGCGCGCTGCGCAGACGTAAAACGCTTGGTTACAATAGCTTAAAACTTCGTCAAACAGCCAGTCTGCCTCGCCTTGAAGAGGGGTAGGCGAGGGGTTTGCTCGAATTGTAACTGCTTGATTGTCAAGCCTTGTTCGACCTCAATACGACCCTAACCCCTCCTTAACACGACTTAAGGCCTATAAATTAGGCAGTTACGTCGTCGTTTTTATGCCCTCAAAAGAAAGATGTGCGAGAGCGAAATTTTTTGTGCTTTTCGAAATATAAAAAGTGCTAATTCAAAAAAAAATCGTATCTTTGCCCGTTATGAAATGGTGGAAAACTGTTACCGGAATCGTTGCAATTGCTTTGCTTACAGCGAGTTGCAACGGATATGAGAAGTTGCTGAAAAGTAACGATTTTGAGGCCAAGTTCGCCGCAGCCGAGCGTTTTTACAACGAGGGCAGTTACTCGCGTGCAGCCCAGTTGCTCGAAAATCTGACGCTCGAGTATCACGGCTCGGACCACGCCGAGGACATTGCTTGGTACTATGCCAACTCGCTGATGAAGGAGCACGACTACTTTACCGCGGCCTACCAGTTCAAGCGCTTTGTTCGCCAGTATCCCTACAGTGCACGTACCGAAGAGGCTACCTACCGCTCGGCCTGGTGCCGCTATATGGATTCGCCCGAGTACTCGCTCGACCAGTCGGTTACCAAGGAGGCCATTACAGAGTTCGAGCGCTTTGCCGAGCGTTATCCGCAGAGTTTGCACCTGCCACAGGTCAACCAGTACCTCGACGAGATGCACGCCAAGTTGATGAAAAAATCGTACGAAACGGCCTACGAGTACTACTACATTGGCGAGTATCACGCGGCCTATGTGGCTTTCCAGCAGTTTCTTAACCTCTATCCCGACGCGCAACAGCGCGAGGACGCCATGTTCTACCTCCTGAAATCGGGCTACCACTATGCCGCCGGCAGCCGCGAGGATAAGGTTAAAGAGCGTATGCAACAGGTTGTCAACGACTTCGACAAGTTGGCCACCAGTTTCCGCGATTCCAAGTATATGGAGCAGGCTCAAGAAATCTACACCAAGAGCCGCGCCGCCCTTGCCGCCATCGAACAAAACGAACAACAACAATAACATCCCTTTTTATTAATACAATGGAAGAGAAAAGAAAAATAAGCAACACCGCCATCACGCGCAACACCGCCGAGTTCAGCCAGCAAACCGACAATCTCTACGAAACAGTGGCCATGCTCACCAAGCGTGCCAACCAGATTGCCTCGGAAGAGAAGCGCGAGCTTCGCAAAAAAATCGACGAGTTTGCAGCCCATAGCGACGGCCTCGACGACTATTACGAGAACCGCGAGCAGGTGGAGGTGGTGCGCCACTACGAGCAAATGCCCAAACCCACCCTCGAGGCCACCGAAGAATATCTGGCCCATCAGCTCTACTACCGCAACCCCTCGAAGGAGAGCCAGCGCGAACACATGATTGACGAGGAGATTGGCCTCGCCCATACCACTCAGAGCAAAGAGCAGTAGTTCAACCCTTTAGCCCCCAAACCCTATGCGCATCATTGTCGGCATAACGGGAGGTATAGCGGCCTACAAGTCACCCCAGTTAGTGCGCCTGCTGCGCAAAGCGGGCCACGAGGTGCAGTGTGTGGCCACGACCCATGCCCTGCAGTTCGTTACCCAACTAACGCTCGAAACGGTGTCGGGCCGGTCGCTCTACTACGACCTTTTCAGCTCGGCCAACAGCCACTCCACCGAACACATCGCCCTCAAAGACTGGGGCGAGGCAATGATTGTGGCACCAGCCACGGCCAACATCATTGGCAAGCTGGCCTCGGGCGTGGCCGACGACGCGTTGTCGACCCTCATGCTCGCTTTTTGTGGCAAGCCCATGCTCATCTGTCCGGCCATGAACAGCCAGATGTGGCTCAGCCAGCCGGTTCAGCGCAACGTGGCCTACCTGCAATCGCTCCAGGGGGTAGCTTTTGCCGGCCCCGAAGGGGGCGACCTTGCCTGCGGCGTCAGCGGCGTGGGGCGTATGTGCGAGCCCGAAACTATAGTCCAGTTTTTTGCCACCGCCTTTGGCCCCAAACCGCTGGTGGGGCAGCGTGTACTGGTTACCGCCGGACCCACCTACGAGCGCATCGACGCTGTGCGTTTTGTGGGCAACTACTCGTCGGGCAAGATGGGCTACGCCTTGGCCGAGGCCTTGGCGGCCCGCGGGGCCGAAGTGGAGCTCGTTAGCGGGCCAACCCACCTAACTGTCTCTGCTCCAGGGGTAAAACTCACTCGGGTCGAGTCGGCGCGCGAGATGTTCGATGCCGCCACCGCTACGTTCCCTTCATGCTCGGCAGCCATACTCAGTGCTGCTGTGGCCGACTACAGGCCCGACCACCAAGCCAACCATAAACTCAAGAAAAACGGGGCCGACGGCATGGACCTACATCTTGTACAAAACCCCGACATACTCGCCACCCTCGGCACCATGAAGACTGAAGGTCAGCGACTTATAGGTTTCGCTCTCGAAACCGACAACGAGATGCAAAATGCCCTTGCAAAATTAGAACGCAAAAATCTCGATTTTATTGTGCTCAACTCGCTAAAAAATGAAGGGGCTGGTTTTGGGGTCGATACCAATCAGGTTACCATCATCGGCCGCGATGGCCGCACCGTCGATAGCCCCCTGCTGCCCAAACGCGAGGTGGCTAACCTCATTGTAGACACCTGCCTATGAAACGCCTTGCCATTGCCGCCATTGTGCTGGCCACCATTGCCATTGGGGGCGAGATTTTTATCTTTGCCACTCGTGGCACCCGCAACGACGACGAGACGTTGCGCCAAGCCATCCGCACCGAGTATCGGGTCTATGCTCCGCCAATGCCCGATACCCTCTCGTTTTGTGGCGAGCAGGTGCCGCTCAATATCTACTACGTGCGCGAAAGCCTCGACCGCGAGTTGCTCTCCAATATGTATTGGCAATCCAATATGCTGCTTTGGCTCAAGCGTGCCGGCCGCTGTTTCCCCGTCATCGAGCCCATACTGAAACGCAACGGCGTGCCCGACGATTTCAAGTATCTTTGCGTCATCGAGAGTGGCCTTGTCAACGCCACCTCGCCGGCTAAGGCTCAAGGCTATTGGCAGTTCCTCAAGTCGACTGGCGAGCGTTTTGGCCTCGAAATCAGCGACGAAATCGATATGCGCAACGACCTCGAAGCCTCGACCGAGGCTGCTTGTCGCTACCTTAAACTGCTCCACGACCATTTTGGCAGCTGGACTGCCGCCGCAGCAGCCTACAACTGTGGCGAGGGGGGCCTGCAACGCAGGCTGACGCTCGAGTCGGCCGACAATTACTACGATGTTCGCCTCAACCGCGAAACGGCGCGCTACGTCTACCGCATTTTGGCCATCAAGCTCATCTTCCAAAATCCGCAGGATTTTGGCTACACGCTGCGTCGCTGCGACCTCTATCCGGTGTTGCCATACCGCGAGGTCGAACTCAGCGGGCAAGACGTCGACCTCTATGCTTTTGCACGGCAGAACGACTGCTCCTACAAAATGCTCCGCGAAATGAACCCGTGGATAACCGCCGAACGGCTTAAGAACAAAGGCCGCAAGCGCTACACGCTGCGCCTGCCGGTCAAAAAAGGCACCGAGTATAACACTATTGTCCAGGGACGCAAAGACACCTCGGTCGTGACTCACCTCTGACCCATCGCAAAGGTGTTTCGCGCCATTAGTCGATAGCCGCTTATCTGTGTCCAACAGTTTCATTTTCAGTGTTTCTCTCTGGTTTAGTGTTCTCTTGGTTCAAAAATTTTTTTTGCGAAGAAAGTCCGTTCCGCATCGTCGAATCATCGTCAACCCAAATCGTTCGTTAGCTTTTTTGCCGTAGTGTAAGGGCAAGAAGAGGGTCGTAGTTGCCTAAGTGTCACCTGCTCCGTCCCATACCCGATTGGGGTCGAACCGCCTGCAAAATTACAAAAATATTCCCACATGGCAAAATTTTCTGGCGTGTGGGTCAAATTTTATTTTGCAGAATGAAAAATTGTGTGTATTTTTGCAATTCATAAATAAATATACAATATGTAAATAGTTAAAAAATAAAGACATAGACATACAATAGCGATTCGTGCTATTCTTGATAACCAAATTTCCACACAACGTCCCGGTCCTCGGGATACCCACAATCAAGAATAGGTCAACGAAACGCCGTTCATCGGCGTGGAATGACTTGTTGGATTGTGGAGGGCGTGGAAACCCTGGAGATTAGACAAAAATTACGTTCCACGCTATTTTTATGCACCACGCCCGATGAAACTAATTGAACAAAACCCATTCCGCATGCTTGGCATCC
>JAFVCE010000016.1 GCA_017479385.1 Bacteroidales bacterium
CGCCCCCACTCGATAGCCATGCAATATTCAACCAGCGAGCCGGCTGCCTGTGGCAGCCGGCTCTCACTTCTCTTCCCTCAAAACAGAACAAGCCTCACACCCCTCCGCCCACTGCAAAAACAACCCCAATGGCCGATTTTTCCGCTCAGGGGTGGTTTTTGTTAATAGGCTGATTTTCAGCCAATTAATAGTTTGCGGTAAGAGCGAGGTCTATCTCTGTGAAAATCAGGGTTTTAGAGGTATCATCTCTTACTCATCTCTTACTCTTCTCTTAGTCATCTCTAACTCATCACTTACAACAGTAAGAGATGAGTTAGTTTTGTATAGTTGTTGACATATTTTTTTATAATTTTTGAGCGCCTTTTGCAGCCGCATTCTAATCCGCTCGACGCAGGATTTCGGAGCCCTCTGTGAGAGAACTGGCAGGGGTTGAGGAGGGGTTAAGGAGGGGTTGAGGTGGGGTTAAGGAGGGGTTGAGGTGCAATGAGGCAATACGAAAAGCCTGAGGCCGGCGGCGCAGCCGCCGGCCTCAGGACCATAAATTCTGCTAAAAGCTTGCGCTACTCGACTACCACGTCGGTCTTGCCGTCCACATCGCCGTTGTTGCCGCCACCGTAGACGTCGCCCACCACAATCGTCTCGTCTTTTATGGTGACCAGAGTCTGACCCACAACCTTACTCTCGTTGCCACCGCCATAGACGTTGCCCGAAAGTGGGTCGAGCGGCTTGTCGATTCTGCCAATAACGCTCTTGCCGCCAATGGTGAGCCGCACCTTGCCGGTAACCGTTCCGAGGTTGGTGAGCGGCGCCGAGGTGTAGAGCAGATTGGGCGTCTCGGGCGTGGTCGTGTTGCGTATGGCACTCTTAATCGGTGTTGTAGTGCCCGAAACATTGGTCCAGGTGTAGAGAGCCGAATCGCCCAAAATTGCCTCGTGGCAAATGCCCGATTTCTGGTCGCGGTGGGGCAGGGTAATGCCGTCTTTGGTGTAGACCCAAAACGAGGGTATAGAGGCCGAGTAGCCCGCCCCGAAGGCGTTGCCGAGCACCGTGGTGTTGTTCAGAGTCGAAGTAACGTCGCCATCGACGCTACCCAGGTTGCCTGCGCCGTAGAAGTCGCCCAGCACCGTACAGCTGTCGAGGGTAGAACTAACCTCGTGCGCCACTGTGGCCGCAAACTGGGCGCAATAATAGTAGTAGCGTCCTGGGTGCTCGGCTCTGTCGCCTGGCGGAATGCTCCAAATCTCGAAGCGGAATTTTGCGTAGTAGTTATTGTCGTCTACCCTTTGCAGAGGGGTGTAGTTCTGTATCCACCACGAGCCGTGGCCGGTGGCAACCTTGTCGTCGCGGTTGCGCAAGGCGTAGCTCGTGCCGCCGTTGCCTGCCCCGAAATAGCGGCCAAAAGTGGTGCTCGTGGCGCGTGTGGTGATGGTGCGCGAAGGCTCCATGTCGCCCGTTCGGGGACCGCCGCAGTAGTAGCTCACCAGGCTGTGGTCGATGGTAACATCTATGTTGCCCATCACCTTGTTGGTGGGGTTAGTCCCACCGCCATAAAACTCGCCAATAATGCTGTGGTCAATCTGGTAAAAAACCGAGCCTTTCACCACCTCTTCGGCCGCGCCGGCAATGAGTTTGATGTGCCCGCCATAGCTGTTGAAGTGGGGGTTGTCTTCTTTCACAAAACTGCTATTGTGGCTGTTGTTGCGCCCCGAGAGATACACCTCGCCCACCTCGCCGCCAATAATGTTGAGCGGCACGTGGCGCGTGTAGATAACCGACTTGTTGTGGCAGCCTTCGGCAAAATAAACCATGCGCAGATGGCCTCCAAGTATTATGTATGAGGTGTATATGGCATCGCCCGAGTAATAGTCGGTCCCGTCGACATTCTTGCTGTTTTTACTATTATTGTTGAGGAACTCGCTCGAGATAATCTCCTTGAACTGGCCCGCGTTGACAATGAAAGGAGCCTCATTCTTGTTGTTATGGAAATAGCGGTCGTATAGAAACTCGTTGAATCGTATGTTGCCAGTTTCGGTAATTTCGAAATGGCCTTCGAGTGCCAACTTACCAACCGAGGGGAACTTATTGTTGCTCTCTAGTTTGGCCACCATGCCCAGTTCGGGCACACTCAGGAAGTCGAGTCGCCACGGGCGTAGACGTACTGGGTCGGAATTGTTGCCCAGTTGGAGAGCTAAGTAGTTGTCGGGTTCGCCGTCAAAGTCGAGGTCGGCAGACATCAGAGTGTATGGCTTGCTGCCCATACTCTCAGTGCTGTTGTAGAGGTGATAGTTGGTTATGAGCACCACGGCGTTGTCGTAGACCGAGGCGGTCGATGTGAACTTGTTAATGTTGTCATTGGTCAACGCGTCTATCACCGTGCCGGTCCAGCCCGTGGCTGGCCATTGGCTGGCATCCCACTTGCCGGCTGGCGCGAATGAGCAGCGACTGGTGTTGTCGCCAGCCACGTTCACACTCTCGTGGTAGTAGTTTTTGTTCACCAAATAGAGCGCTTGGCCCCAGTAGGCCTCGATGGTAATTTCGCCCACCCCTTGTGGCACGCAGTAGTCGCCGCCCTGGGCAAAAACGCGCCCACTGGTGTCGTAGATGTCCTTGCCGGTACAATGTTGGTCGGCAAAGTTGTAGCCGTCGGCCGAACTGGCCACAAAGGGGCGCGAGCCGTGGTGGTCTACAGCGGTTATCTTCCAGCCTGTCACCACCTTACTTGAGTAGTTGCCGGCATAGCGGTTGTCGTTGTCGGCAGCTGCGGGGTTGCCGAAGACGAGGTTGTAGTATGGCAGTTGCACCTTGCCATAGGTGTAGTCGTGGTGCAGGGTGTCCATGTCGGTTATGGGCAGGTCGATGGTTTTCTCGCTGGCGCCACTGCCAAGGTGGTTGCTGCCCGCCTTGACGTGCACTTTCAGTGTGCCCAACAGCTTGCCCTGATACGGCTTTGCGGCCTTGCGGCCGACGTAGGCGTTGTTGGCGTCGAGCACCTGGTTCGGGTCGCGATTCACCACCGAGGGGTAGTACTTCCACGGTTTGAGCGTAGGGTAGGGGGCTACTGTGGGGTCGAGCACCCACTTGGCCACGAGGGCTGTGTCGGCCACTTCGCCCGTAATCCACCAAGCCATCAGTCGGCGGTTGCCGTTCAGTGTGGCGCGGTAGTATTCGAATCGAGTCAGGTTCTCGGCCTCGGCGGCCCAAGTGCAATGGTAGCCTTTGAGGTTGGTCACGGTGCCGTCGAGAAAGTAGTTATAGTTGTTCACAGCCAGCGGTCCATCATTCTTCAGCGGCTGCCCGCCATAAACGGCATAGCCGCTCTCAATGTGGCCGTAGAAAATGCAGTTGGCCATCATTGTGGCGAGGTTGACTTGGCTTGTGGCCACGGTGTTGTCGCCCACAATGCCGCCGGTGATGTCGGGAGTCTTGCCCTTAACGGTAGCGAAGCTGTAGCAATTTATCACGCGGGCTTCTTTCTCGAGCGAGCCCACAATCGAACCAGCAGCGCCGTCGGTGCTGACAATGCTCGAGTTCTCGCCCAGCACGCCGCAGTTATAGATTCGCGTCATGTCTGTGGCCACGGCGGCTATAGCGCCGGTGGCTGTGCTGCTGTTGATGTTGGCATTGACGATGGTAATGTTGCGCACCGTAGCGTCTTCGGCTTTGGCAAAAAGTGGAACACCGAGGTTGCTGATGGTGTGGAAGTTGCCATCGAGCGTTCCACTGAATGTTTCGAAGTCGAACCCTGCGAAGTCGCTGGCATCGATGTCTGCCGTGAGGCTGTAGTTGCCTATGACACTGGTTATTTGGCTAAGCGATGTGATTTCGGTTTTGGCCACGGTGGCAGTGACCACCTTTTTGCGCACTGCCGAGCAGAAACCGTCTTTGACGGCGATGGCCTTTATCACCATCTTGCTCGATGTGGCGATGGGGGTTCCGTCGTATGGGGTGAGCGATGTTGTGGGGGTGCTGCCGTCGGTAGTGTAGTATATGGTAACGCCGCTTTCGGCATGGGTTAAGGTCGTATTGCCATCGACTATGGTTATGTTTGGAGCCGGAATTATGGCTTGCGAAGCGATGCCCGAAAGGTGCTCTGTGTTGTTTACCTTGAAGTATGCGCATACATAGAGGGTGTAGTTGTCGTCGGGGAAATAGTAGGTTGTCTGACTGTTGGCACTGTTTGTGGTGGGCTTGTTGCCATCGGTTGTGTACCGGTAGGAAACGCCGCTCATGGCGTCGGAGAACTGCAACTTGCCAGGCTCGACAAGGTTGATGGTTGGCGTTGGGATAAACGTTAATTGTACCTCGTTGTTGGCAAAAACAGCTATGCCGCCAATTTGGGCGACAGCCGTAGCGCGTATGGCGTAGCCCTTCGAGGGGTCGACGTCGATTGGCGCAGTGCAGACCTTGTAGGAGCTGCCACAGGGGTCGGTGTTGTCGGTGGTGTATCGCAGTTCAACCCCGGCAGAGGGCTCTTGGGCCGTTATTGTTACGGCGGTGCCATCGACGGTGGTGGCAATGGTGGGCGGGGCTACCAAGAGCCATTGCGAGTTGGCGTTGCCGACGTCGAAGAGTTTTATGTAGCCCTTACCTTCGTTGTCGGGCGTGGCGTTGATGTTCGTCTTGGGGTTGAGGGAGTATTTATCCGTGCCACGTGGCATGAAGGCTACGGTTTTGCGGTCGTTGCTGCTCCGATTGCTCATAACGAAGAGGGTGTTCGAGTAGGGGTGCGCGCCAGTAGGGTCGTCGAGGTAGGCGTTGAAGAGTTTATTTGCGTCGGTTGGGGCGTCCATAACAATCAGCTTGCCGGTGGCTTTGTGTATTATTTGCACAAAAATACTATCGTTCAGTTCCACTTCGCGTATCACCCACAGACAGTCGTCGCCTTTGGTTTTGGTGCCGACAATGAAAGGCTTGCCGTTGTCGGTAGTGAGGAATGCGGCCGAGGTTCCTTGGTCGTTATGCCAGCGGCCATTGTTGGAGGGGTGCAGGTAGTAGGCGGGGTCTTGGTTGCTGCGTATGTAGCATTCCAACTCGTTGGTCTGGGCGGCGAGAAAGTGGGTGGGCAATATAAGCAAAGCCAGGAGCAGTGGCAGTAGTTTCAGCTTCATAGTTGGTCGGTTTATTGTTAGTAGTTAGTGGCTCGGGTTGCTCTCAACCCAACTTTTTGAGGGTGCAAAAGTACACAAATTATTCCGTTTAGCAAAGTTTTTTGAAGGCTCGCAAAGCTGAAGTCGCCATTAGTCTCACTAATACAGCGAGTTGGCGAGGTCGCGATGGCCGTTTTTTTCTCGCTCGGGCTGCGAAACCGGTCGTTTTTTATTGTTTCGCGCGAGCGAAAATTATAAAAACAGGCCTGTCTGTCGACGCCCTGCGAGCGTCGAGCTGTACGCCTGGCACTTTTCTTGCCGCGATTACAATTTTTTTTCGCAACCTCGAAAATTATTCGTACCTTTGCAACTGGAATGAGTACGGAGAAGGAACATATAATCATCAGCGACACTCTACAGAGAGCCGGCACGGAGGAACTGGCGGGCTATCTGTGCCACGCCTATTGCCATCAAGGCCATTGCCGCTTCTCGTTCAACGGCAATGTCTACCTGCTGTCGGCAGGCGACTGCCTGATAGTGCGCCGTGCCGACCTGATGGCCGATGTCTGCGAGGACGAGAATTTCCGTGTGGATGTCATATACGTCACGCCCGACTTCATTGAAATCAGTACGCCGCAGTCCAACTACGGAATGAAGGGCCAACTGGCCTTGTTCAACGACCCCATCATGCACCTCACGCCCGAACAGCAGCGGGTATGCGCCCTCGATTTCGACTACATCAAGCGGCGGCTGGCACTGAGCACGCATCATTTCCACCGCGAGGCAATGATAAATGCCGTGCAGTGTATGATTATCGACTTCTTCGACTTCCATGCCTCGCTCTACGGTAGTGCTAAAATCAGTTCGCAATATGCCGAACTGATGGAGCGCTTCCTGCAGATGCTGGAGCGTGGCGACTACCGGCAATACCGCAAGATTTGCTATTATGCCGACCGCCTCTGCGTCACGTCGAAATATCTCTCCGAGGTGTCGAAGGCTGTCAGCGGCTATTCCGCCAGTTACTGGATTAACCGATACACGGCACTCGACATCAGCCGCCAGCTGCGCGACCGCAACAAGACGCTCACCGAACTGTCCGAACTCTACGGGTTCTCCTCGCTCTCATATTTCAGCCGCTATGTGCATAAATACCTCGGAGTGTCGCCATCTGAACTGAGGGAATGACACCACTCTGGCCTGCTGCCGCGGCTTGGCCGACTGCCAGATAAGTCACCCACCTACCCCCATCATTAATGCCTCCCAGCATTCATTTCGAGCGGCGCGGTTTGCGTTTCAAACAGAGAGCGACAGAAGCGAAAGATTGAAAAATAAATTGCCAATTGAAATAAATTTCGTAATTTTGCAGTCGAATTTAGTGCATTAGGTTAGTATGGCCCCGAAAGGGGGGCGAATACCTTAAAATATTAACATTGAAATGAGTAATACATTGATTGAGCCATTTGAAGATGCTGATGTCTTGGAAATGCAGGACGACCTGACTTCCGAAGAAAGAGCCTATTGGGAGGACTCCATCAAGCGCGATATGCGCGAAATAGCGGAGGGCAAGCAGCATGAGCATTATCCCATCGAGGATTTAAGAACCCATATGCTTGGATCGCTTTCAAAGCAGTATGCGTGAGTATAGTGTAGATTACTCGGCACGGGTCATCTGGGACATTGATAGGTTGACGCGCTGGGCGGCCCAACAGCACACAGCGAGTTTCGCTGAGCGATATGTCAACGACATAATCGATGAAATTAAGACTCTTTCCTATCTCGCCGATGTGCTGCCCAAATGCAAATACCGATTGCCGAAAGTTTACCACCCCAAAGCCAATACTTTGGTGGTAGGCCACCGAAAATTGACGGTGATATTCCATATCGATGGCGAATATGTGATAGTTGACAAGATATTGCCGTCGTGCATGATAACCTACTGAAAATTCAAACGGAAATAAGAGCACATGACATACATGATGGGTGCCAGTGGTGTTTCGGGCGTGAACCGGACAATGCGGGGGAAAGAATAGTGTAGCCATAAAGACATATTGAGCGAACGCTCACCAATGTTTGTCGGGGAGTTCTTTGGCGGATGAAAATAAATTGCCAATTGAAATAAATTTCGTGATTTTACAAATTTTTTTCGTATCTTTGCACCGTCGGGCGTTGAGCCAGGCAGTTGTTTAAACCCTTGTGGTTCACCGATATAACGCTAATTCGAAATGCAGAAAAAGATACTCATATTTTGTGGCAGCCCACGCCGCGGTGGCAACAGTGATATGCTGGCGGCGCAGTTTGCCAAAGGGGCCGAGGAGGCTGGCCACAGGGTGGAGACCGTCTACCTGCGCGACCTGACTATGGGCTTCTGCCGCGGTTGCTTGGCCTGCCTGCCCGACCGCAAGGCCTGCGTGCAGCGCGACGACGTTAACCCACTCTTGCCCCGTGTGTTAGAGGCCGATATGCTGGTCTTCTGCACCCCCGTTTATTACTACAGCATAACCGGGCAGATGAAAACGCTGCTCGACCGCCTCAACCCACTCTACGGCCACCTGCGTGGCAAAGAGGTGGCCTATATTG
Organism: Bacteroidales bacterium; assembly: GCA_017479385.1. Lineage (GTDB taxonomy): Bacteria > Bacteroidota > Bacteroidia > Bacteroidales > P3 > Colimorpha. The sequence continues at coordinate 7,665 of JAFVCE010000016.1, forward strand.
TTACCGCTATGGACGACGACACCGCGCAGCTCGACCGCGCCATGGATGCCCTGCAGGGCTTTGTGGATTGTTTCGACGATATGCAGGTTGTTGCCCGCATCTATGGCGGTGGAGCTACCGACAAGGGCGAGGTTGCTTCGTTGCCGGTCTACAACGAGGCGTACCTCACAGCCAAATCTATTTGAGGCCAGCCTCCAGGCGCAGGCCGAGGGGCAGATTGCCCTGAGCCCACGCGTGAAATATCGGTCTCGCCAGCACCCCGAGGTTTTTGCCCCTACCGTTTTGTCGCTCATGATTTATCGATAATTGTTAGAAATTTTTGTGGCAAATCTTGTTCCAATAACCCTTTGAAAAACAGGGTTAGGGAGGGGTTAAGGAGGGGTTAGGGTCGTGTTGAGGTCGAAGAGACATTGATTGCCAGTCGATTAATGTGCGACCGTGGCCAGTGTTGTATCGATATATTTGTAGAGAATGCAAGCAGCGGACTTCGAGGCGTGGCGCTCCATAGTCCGCTGCTTGTGGCTTTGTCTTTTGGGTTTGCGAGGGCTTTCAATTACCGCAGGGGGCTTGATTGTTTTCGGTTTTCAGCACCCCTGTGGCTATTGATGGTTTTCGGTTCTCAAAAGTTTTCTGCGCTGATTTCGAAGTAGGATTGTGGGTGGTTGCAGACGGGGCATACTTCTGGGGCGGCGGTGCCGACCACGATGTGGCCACAGTTGCGGCATTCCCACACTTTGACTTCGCTCTTGGCGAATACTTCGCGGGCCTCGACGTTGTGGAGCAGGGCACGGTAGCGCTCTTCGTGGCGCTTCTCGATGGCGGCTACGCCGCGGAATTTGGCGGCCAGTTCGGGAAAACCTTCGGCCTCGGCGGTGCGGGCAAAGCCCTCGTACATATCTGTCCACTCGTGGTTTTCGCCCTCGGCGGCGGCCAGCAGGTTCTCGGCCGTGGTGCCAATGCCGTTGAGCTCTTTGAACCACAGTTTGGCGTGTTCTTTCTCGTTTTCGGCGGTTTGGAGGAAGAGGGCGGCTATTTGCTCGTAGCCTTCTTTCTTGGCTTTAGAGGCGAAGTAGGTGTATTTGTTGCGGGCTTGGCTCTCGCCGGCGAAGGCTTCTTGCAGGTTCTTCTCGGTCTGGGTGCCGGCATAGGGGTTCTGTTTGGCCTCTACAACGGGCTCGAACATTTCTTTACCTTTTTTGCATTTTGGGCACTTCCAGTCGGCGGGCAGAGCCTCGAAGGGGGTTCCGGGGGCGATGTTCTGGGTGGGGTCGCCGATGGCGGGGTCGTAGACGTGTCCGCAAATCTTACATTTGTACTTGGTCATGTGGGTCTTATGTTTTAGGGTTAATAATTATCTCAGTATGTGTGTGTTACTGTTGGTCTTGGGCCCGTGGTGGGCAGCGATAGTGATTGCAAAGATAATAAAAATTTCTGAATCGGCAAGATTATTTTTCACTTTCTTTTCAGGCCGAGGTGTAGCGAGTGGTCAGCAGATGGTGCCGCTGGCCACCACGAGGTGGGCCTCGGTGTCGTAGATGGTGGCGTATTGGCCGGCGGCAATGCCCTGGATGGGGGTGTGGGAGTTGATGACGACCGTGCCGTCGGGCTGGGGCTGCAGCGTGCCGTCGGCAAATTCGGGGGTGTGGCGTATCTTGAATTTCACTGGGCGGCCATCGATGTCGCCCCAAATGTCGGCACTCAGGTAGTGGTAGTTGGTCAGCCTGATTTCGGTGCCGTATTGGGTGGCGGGGTCGTAGCCCTGCGACACGAAGAGGGTGTTCTCGTCGCAGTCTTTTTTCACCACAAACCAGGGGCCGCCGCTCAGGCCCAGGCCTTTGCGCTGCCCGATGGTGTGGAACCAGAAGCCGCGGTGGGTGCCCAAAATGCGGCCTGTTTCGAGTTCTACGATTTTGCCCTCGCGCTCGCCGAGGTAGCGGCGCAGAAAGTCGTTGTAGTTTATCTTGCCCAGAAAGCAGATGCCCTGCGAGTCTTTGCGTGTGGCGCTGGGCAGGTGGGCCTCGGTGGCAATGGCGCGCACGTCGCTCTTCATCAGGTGGCCGATGGGGAACATGAGTTTGGCAATCTGGGGGTAGGTGAGCTGCGAGAGGAAGTCGGTTTGGTCCTTAACGGGGTCTAACGCGGTGGCAAGAAAGCTCACGCTCTGGCCCGTGGGCATTTGCAGCTCGGCGGTTTGGGCGTAGTGGCCGGTGGCAATGCGGTCGTAGGCGTGGCCACGGCGGTCGACGAAGGCGCCAAACTTGATTAGTTTGTTGCACATTATGTCGGGGTTGGGGGTGAGGCCTCGGCGCACCGAGTCGATGGTGTAGCTCACCACCAGGTCCCAATATTCGCGGTGCAGGTTCACCTCCTCGAATCGGCAGCCGTAGTGGTGTGCCAGCCATTGGGTAATCTCTATATCCTCCTCGGCCGGGCAGTCTATAAAGCCGTCCTCCTGCTCCATACCAATGCGGATGTAGTAAATGTCGGGCGTGAGCCCCTGCTCTTTGAGCAGGTGTACCACGACGGAGCTATCGACCCCGCCCGAAACGAGTGCTGCAATATTCATACAATTATTAACGCGGTTTTTCGTTATTTATTGCGTCGGGACTCTCTTTTTTGAGTGCAATAATCACCACGGCGCTGAGAATGAGCACAATGCCAATGGCCAGGTTGAGCGTGAATGGCTCGGCAAACACCAGCACGCCAATCATCACGGCAGTTAGCGGTTCGAGCGCGCCGAGAATGGCAGTCGGGGTCGAACCGAGGTATTTGGCCGAGTAAACCATCATCACCAGCGCCATGATGGCCGGCACCACTGCCAGCCAGCCCACGAAGAACCAGCTGCGCCCGGTTTGGGGCAGGGTTATGGGGGTGCCGGAGAGGAGCGAGTAGAGCAGCGCGCCGAGTGTGCAGTAGATGAGGACGTAGAAGTTTATTTTGAACGGCGACATTCGCAGTTGGCTGCGACCCACGACGATGATGTATACGGCATAGGTCAGTGCCGAGATGAGCACCAGCACCACGCCCAGCGTGCTGAGCCGCCCTTCGGCTCCGCCCCAATAGAGCAGTACCACGCCCACGAGCGAGAGGGCAATCGAGCTGGCTGTGCGCAGGGTTATGCGCTCGCCGAAAAAGAGGGCCATGATGACCGCCGTCATAACGGGGTAGGTGAACAGAAGGGTCGAGGCCACGCCGGCCGCAATGTGGTGGAAGCTGAGGTAGAGAGTGAGCGACGAGGCGCTGAAGAGCACTCCCAGCGCGCTGAGCACTCCGAACTGGCGCCAGCTAACGGCGAGGCTCTCGCCGCGTGCGATGACGACGGCAGCGATGATGAGCCATGCCAGCCCGAAGCGGTAGAAGAGTACGCTGCCGGTGGCCATGCCTTCGGCGTAGAGGTTGAGGGCTCCAAGGGGGTTGGTGCCGTAGCATACAGCGGCGCCGATGCCGCATATTAGGCCGACGATTTTACGATTGAGTTTGGGTTGAGTCATGGGTGGTTGTGGGAGTGTTAAGTGGCTGTGTGTCAAGGGCTGTTCGATGTTAATACGACCTTAGTGTGACGTTAGCCTATCGACAGGGCTGATTTTCGGGCAGTTGCGTGTGGCGGGTGAAGTGTTTTTTTTGTTCAGAACGAAAACGGAAAACCGGCCGTGGCCAGTTTTCCGTTTTGGCTATTGGTGTGATGTTGGTTAGTCAAGGTTGTCGTAGAGGTGTTTGTTGAGCGAGAGCACTTGGCCGTTGGGGCTGACGACGGCTTTGCTCGAGGCGCTGGCGCTGGAGTGGTGGCCGTAGCTGATGTCGAGGTCGAAGTCTTCGTCGGGGCGCATCGAGCCGGCTATTTGGGCGCCGTTGGGGTTCTCGCGCAGCAGGGTATGCATCTTGGCAATGCGCTCGGCGCGTGCGCGTGCGCGGAGGTCGTCTTGGTCGGGACTGCCTTGCAGGGTGGTGGGCTGCTGAATGGGTTTGGGGGCAGGAGCAGCCACCTTGACGGTTTCGATAGTGGTGCTTACGGCAGCGGGGGCCTCGGCTTCGCGCTGAACGAGGTGTATGTCGTCTGTCGGTTCGGCTTTGGGTTGGGCAACGTTGGTCGTGGTGGGCACGCTCTCGTTGTCGTAGAGGTTGTAGCGGTGGCCGGTGGTGGCGGGCTTCTCCTCTTTTGGAGCTGGGGCAGGGGTGGAGTCTGTGGGCAGTACGGTTTCGGCCTTCTCGGCTACCGTCTCGCTGATGATGTATGGCTCGTCGTTGGCGGGTTTGGCAGGTTCGGGCAGTTTTTTGACTTCGGGTTCGTCGTTGACGACGATAACGTTGGGGGTGCGTTTTTCGAATCCGGTGGCGATGAGGGTGATGTTAATCTCGTCGTCGAGGCTCTCGTTCGGGCCCTCGCCCCAAATCATGTCGGTGTCTTCGCCGGTGAGCGAGTTCATGTAGTCGGTGATGGTGGTGAGCTCGTCCATCGTGATTTCGTGTTCGGGCGAGAAAGAGATGTAGAGCAGCACGTTTTTGGCGCCATGGATGTCGTTGTCGTCGAGCAGGACCGACGACGAGGCGGCCTTGATGGCGTCGAGGGCGCGGTTTTCGCCGCGGCCCGAGCCGGCACCCATGAGGGCGGTGCCGCTGTTTTCCATAACGGTGTTGACGTCTTGGAAGTCGATGTTGACGTAGGCGTCGACGGTGATGATTTCGGCAATGCCGCGGGCGGCAATGAGCAGCACGTCGTCGGCTTTGGCGTAGCAGCCGTGGAGGCCCATGTCGCCAAAAGCGCGCAGTTTGTCGTTGCTGATGATGAGCATGGAGTCGACGTATTTGCTCAGCTCTTCGATACCGGCCTGTGCTTGGCGCATACGGCGGGCACCTTCGAAGGTGAAGGGGGTGGTGACGATGGCCACAACGAGTATTTTCTTGATGTAATCGTCGTCGAGGTCTATGCTTTTGGCAATTTGCGCAATGACGGGAGCTGCGCCGGTGCCGGTGCCGCCGCCCATGCCGGCGGTGATGAAGAGCATCTTGGTGTCGGTGGCGATGGCTTGACGAATTTCGTCGGCTTTTTCTTCGGCGTATTTTTTGGCCACTTCGGGGCGGTTGCCGGCACCGAGGCCTTTGCCGAGCCCAATTTTGTGGGGCACGGGGCTTGCGTTGAGGGCTTTGGCGTCGGTGTTGCATATCATGAAGTCAACGCCCTTGATTCCTTGACGGAACATATGGTTCACGGCGTTGCCGCCGCCACCTCCAACGCCTATCACTTTGATGTATGATGAGGCTTCTTCGGCTGTGTCGAACTGAAAAATAGGTGTATTTATGTTGTTTTCCATTGTGCTTATTTATTTCTATAATGTTGGTTTTCAGTGGTTTTTGCACTTTATGTGTGCGATAAACCATTTTGTAAAATTACTAAAAAAAATCGAAACTCTTGAATGTGGTAGTTGTTAGTTTTCAACAAGTTATACACAGATTGTTTTTCGCGAGGTGTTATTCGATGGTGTTTTCGCCAAAGAGTTTGTCGAGGAAGTCCTGAATGGCACGGTCGGGGCGCGTGGTTTTGCTCTTCTTGCGAGTGGGTTGCTCGTCGGTTTTCTGAGGCTCGGGTTTGGGCTCTTCGCGCTGCTCGTCCATATTGCTAAAGATGTCGACGTGGCCAATTTTTTCGGCTTCGAGGCGCTGTCGCTCCTCGGTCTTGGCCAGGCCGTAGAGCACGAGGCCGATACCGGTGGCATACATGGGGTGGCTGAGCTCGTCGGTGCTGATGTCGGAGTGTTCGAGGTGTTCGTCGGGGGTGCCTATACGGGTGTTGTTGCGAGTTATGAGTTCGGCCAGTTCCTTGATGTTGCGCATACGGGCGCCGCCGCCGGTTAGCACCACGCCGGCGATGAGCTTTTTGCTGAAACCCGAGAGTTGAATTTCGTAGTCGACGAGTTCGAGTATCTGCTGTGTGCGGGCGTTGATAATGCCGGCCAGGTTCTTCATGCTAATCTCTTTCGGGGCTTGGCTGCGGTTGCCGGGAATGGCAATAATGTCGTCGTCGCCCACGCTCGATTTGAGGCACGAGCCAAATTTGGTTTTGAGAATTTCGGCTTGGTTTTTCACAATCTGGCAGCCTTCGCGAATGTCGTTGGTAATGGCGTTGCCGGCCAGGGGCAGGACCGAGGTGTGGCGAATGATGTTTTCGTAGAATATGGCCACGTCGGTGGTGCCGCCACCAATGTCGACCAAGGCCACGCCGGCGTTGCGGTCGGCGTCGTCGAGCACGGCGGCTGCCGAGGCCACGGGTTCGAGTACCACGCCTTTGATGTGTAGGCCGGCCTCTTCGACGGCGCTCTTGATGTGCTCAAGGTTGTCTTTGTTGCAAGTAACGATGTGGAAGTTGGCGCGAAGGTTGTTGCCAGCCACGCCCACGGGCGACACCTCGACGCTGAGCTCCTCGTTGTCTACAAAGTAGGTTTGGGGGAAGACGTGCACGATGACTTCGCCCGGGTCGAGCAGTATGCCGTGTTGTTCTTCGATGAGGCGGTCGAGGTCGGACTGCTCAATCATGCGGTGTTCGGGCGGAATCATGATGCTGCCCTGGTTGTGGCGCGAGTGGATATGTTGGCCAGCAATGCCCACCCACACCTCGTCGATGTCGACATTGCTTTGGTCCGACGCTTCGCGCACAGCGCGACGAATGTCGTCGGCCGCGGTCAGGATGTTGCGCACCACGCCGTGTTCCACCCCTACCGAGGTGGTGCGGCCGTAGCCGAGAATCTTCACCTTCTCGCCATCCTCGCCGCGTTGGCCGACGAAGCAGGCAATTTTGGTGGTTCCGATGTCTAAGCCTACTATTATTTCTTTTTCCATAAGATTGATGTATTTATTGTTATTATTTTGTTATCCGATTGGTTGCTTTTGTTTTTCAATTTTTATTGTTTGCCGCGACGGGTGCAGACCACCTGGTTGTCGAACTTCAGGTTGAGGCGGCTGTATGCGTCCCACCCGCTTTTGGGCATCACTTTAATATAGAATAACTGCAAACGGGCAAATTTATTGTCCAAGTTGTCAGATTTTCCTAAAACCACAATGTGGTCGCCCAGTTTTGGGGTGAGCACCACGTCGCCGGCCGCGTTGAGGAATATTTGGTCGAAGAGACAGCCGTAGTTGGGGTTAGCGTCGAGGTAGCAGGCTGTCTTCCAGATGTCGACAATGCCGAGGTTGGCTGTGGCGCTATCGGCTGCCAAGACGGCAATGTCGAGCCGGTCGTAGAGCAGCGTGTCTATGCGGTCGGTTATGTTGCCGCTGGCCACGATGGCGTTTATTTCGCCCAACGAGCTTTGCGGCATGGCGCGACCATGCCTGTCGATGTAGAATTCGCGTCCGGCGGCGAAGACCCTCGCCACAGGGTGGCGCTGGCTGGCTTTGACCACTATGTGGCCGCCAACGCTCATAGAGGCGTCGCAGTGTTCGAGGAAAGGCACCGTCGAGGCGGCACGGCTCACGGCCTTGAGGTCTACGTTGCGCACCTGCTGCTGTAGCAGGTCGGGCATGAGACGCAAAATGCTGTCGGTAACCACTTTGCTGTCTACCAATGTGGGCTGGTGGTCATAGTCTATCTTTATCTTCAACCCACTGGTTTGGCTGTGCGACCGCGCTATGTTGGCCGCAACCACGAGCACTGTCAGTGCCACGGCGCCAAGCAGGATGAGCATTATGTGGGTCGAACGTTTCATAGCAGGTTCTCTCTCAAGGTTTGTTCAAGGTCGGGCACAAGGCGGTCGATGTTGCCGGCGCCGAGGGTGACTACCACCTCGGGGCAGAGGGCTGGCACCAGCTCGAGTACCTGCTGTGGCGAGCAGAGGTACTTCGACATCGAGTCTATTTTCTTCAGAATGGTGTGTGCGCTCACCCCTGGTATGGGGCGTTCGCGAGCGGGATAGATGGGCATAAGTATGATTTCGTCGAGTTGGCTGAGCACTTCGGCAAACTCGTCGGCAAACTGAGCGGTGCGACTGTAGAGATGTGGCTGAAATATGCCCACCGTGCGCTTGCCGGGGAAGAGGTAGCGTATCGATTCAAGGGTGGCGGCAATCTCGCGCGGATGGTGCGCGTAGTCGTCAATATAGACCAGTCCGGACTCCTTAATGCGATAGTCGAATCGGCGCGCAATGCCCTGGAACGACTTGAGTCCGGCTCGTAGTTGGTACTCGTTCAGTCCGCAACGCAGCGCCACGGCCGAGGCTGCTACGGCGTTTTCGACGTTGTAGAGGCACGAGTTGGTTAGTTGCAGGTCGTAGAACACGCCTTGCGGAGTGCGCAGGTCGAAAAAGATGTTGCCGTTGTAGTGGCGCACGTTGATGGCGTAGTAATCGGCCTCGATGCCGTGGGTGGTATAGGTCGAGACTGGTGTGTTGAAGTTGTTGTGGTCGTGGTGGTGATGATTGTGGTCGTGTTCCTCGTGCTCGTCGTGATGGTGGCCAAATTCTACGAGTGGTTCACCGTCGTCTTTGACAAAGCAACCCTCCTTGACAACAAGCATTCCGTCGGCGTCGGTCTGGTTGGCAAACTGTAGGTAGGCTTCGAGCATGGCTTGTCGTGTGCCATAGATGTCGAGGTGGTCGGCGTCGGTTGCGGTCACTACGGCAATGTGTGGGTGCAGGTGCAGGAATGAGCGGTCGTATTCGTCGGCTTCGACCACGGTGAAGCGGCTGTCGGGGTCGACAAGCAGGTTGCTGCCAAAGTTCTTGCATATTCCACCGAGGAAGGCAGTGCAGGACACACCAGCCTGGTGTAGCAGGTGGGCTATAAGGCTGGTTGTGGTGGTTTTGCCGTGGCTGCCAGCAACGGCTATGCAGCGGCTACCGGCCGTGATGCGGCCGAGGAGTTCGGCGCGCTTTACCATTTCGACGCCACTTTGGCGCAGGTAGACCATCTCTGCGGTGTCGGCTGGGACGGCGGGTGTGTATACCACAAGGTCGGGTTGAGGTCGTATTAAGGTCGGGTTGTCGTCGTAGTGAATGGCTATACCTTCGGCCTCGAGCTGGTGGGTGAGGGGCGACGCCGTGCGGTCGTAGCCGCTCACGGTGTGGCCTTGCTGCTTGAGGTATCGCGCCAAGGCGCTCATCCCTATGCCTCCTATGCCGAGAAAATAGTAGTTCATGGCGTCAGTGTTTGATGATTTTTTCGATTTCGTCGACTATCTTTTCTGCCGCACCGCGCACTGCCATAGAGCTGATGGCATGGCTCATCTCGCTGCGTTTGCCGCTGTCGGCCAGCAGTTGGTTGACGGCTGTTGGGCCGAGTATGGCGCACTGGTCGTCGCGCACCACGATGGCGGCTCCTTTGGCCGATAGGGCCATGGCGTTCTTGGTCTGATGGTCTTCGGCCACGTTGGGCGAGGGAATGAGCACAACGGGTTTGCCCACAAGGCAGAGTTCGGATATGGCTATTGCACCAGCGCGCGACACAACCACGTCGGCCGCGGCGTAGGCGAGGTCCATACGCTGTATGAATTTGTTGACTTTGACTCGCTCGTCGCACTTATTGTCGGCCACAACTTTTGTTGCCTCGTCGTATCCCCACTGGCCAGTTTGCCAGATGTATTGGGCTTTGTTGCCAATGGTGGCTATGTTGGCCAGCATCATCTGGTTAATGCTGCGTGCTCCGAGGCTGCCACCTACGACCAGCACGGTTGGCAGGTTGGCGTCGAGGCCGAAGTGTGCCAGCCCCTCGTTGCGGGTGCAGGCCATGTGCTCGATGTCGGCTCTGACGGGGTTGCCGGTGAAAACAATCTTCTCGGCTGGGAAAAAACGCTCCATCCCGTCGTATGCCACGCAGATGGTGCGTGCCCCTTTGGCGAGGGTTTTGTTGGTAAGCCCGGCGTATGAGTTTTGCTCTTGGATGAGTGTGGCGAAACCCATCTTGGCAGCGGTGCGCAGAGTGGGCTCGCTGGCAAATCCGCCAACGCCGACCACTATGTCTGGCCCGAACTGGCGCAGAATGCGTCGCACCTTGTTGTTGCTGCGCGCAATGCGGAACGGCAGTTGAAGGTTCTTGACAATGTTTTTCAGCGTCAGTTTGCGCTGCAGGCCGGCAATGGGCAGTCCTTCTATTTTGTAGCCAGCTGCCGGCACCTTGTCCATCTCCATGCGCCCCTCGGCACCAATGAAGAGGATTTCGGCCTCGGGCCAGCGGCTGCGAATGGCGTTGGCTATGGCTATGGCGGGGAAGATGTGGCCCCCGCTGCCACCTCCGCTTATTATGGCTTTCATACGTTGACAGGTTTTTCGGGTTCGTTACTTTTGTTTGCTTTCTCGGCTCGTTCTTGGCTGATGACGTCGCGCGCCACCGACTGTATTATGCCCACACCGCAGCCGAGGAAGAGGTAGGCTGTGCCGCCGTAGCTGATGAAGGGTAGGGTTTGGCCGGTTACCGGCATAAGCCCCACGGCTACGAACATATTGATTAACGCCTGGAAGTAGATAACCATTCCCAGGCCTGCCACAGTGAGCGACCCGAAAGTGCCCTTACATCGCCAGGCTATCCTCACACAGCAGAAGAAGAACATCGAGTAGAGCGCAAACACAACCAGGGCTCCAACCATACCGGTTTCTTCGATGATGATGGCATAGATAAAATCGTTGTGGGCCTGCGTCATTAGGCGGGCGTGGACCGTGTTGCCCACCCCTACGCCAATCAAGCCTCCGCGAGCTATGGCCATTGTTGCTATGTCTTCTTGTGTCACTTTGTCAGGGTCGAATGATGGGTGTAGCCAAGAGTCGACACGGTGAATCCACGTCGGGGCGCGTCCCAGTACCGAATCTTTGCTTACACCGCGTTGGTAAGCTATGAAAAACAATAATCCCCCTATCAAAATCAATGCCAAAAGGGTCCGAATCCAATATTTTTTATTAACACCCCCCAAAAGCATCATGATATAGCACGTCATGAAGATGAGGATGGCAGTCGATAGGTTCTCTATCAAAACCAGCAGTGCCACTACCCCGACGACGAGCAGCAGGGTGATGAAAGTGCCAATCTCCTTGGCCTTGTCTGCACTCACTGTCAGTATGCGTGCCACAAATACGATGAGCACCACTTTGGCAATCTCTGACGGCTGGAACTGCACAAAGTGTGGAATGTTAATCCAGCGTCCACCAGTGAGGGCCAGCACCACGGCCAACAGCACCACGCTCACCACATAGCCCAGTTGCGACAACTTGGCAAACGTTCTGTAATTTACTGTCGAGATGAGGATTATGGCCACGTAGGTGGCCACCACGATGGCGGCGTGCTTGACGAAAAGTCGCGTCGGGGTGGACCCACCCAGTGAGTAGGCCTGTAGCCCAATCGAGCTGTAGACCGCCACGAGCGAAATCACACTCAGGATGAAAAATATCATCCAGATGCCTCTGTCGCCTTTGAATATGTTGGTCACTTTGCGCATAGTGCTGTTATTGTTTTCTGTTTTTTTAAAGTTCGTTGACGGCCGAGCGGAATTCGTCGGCCTCGACCTCGGTCGGACGGTCGGAGGCGGCTGCCGGAGCGAAAACTACCTTGACGTTGCTAATCTCGTTATAGAATGCTTTGCCTACGGCTTCGCGCAGCGAGTGGCATTCCACAATCGTGGGTACCACGCAGCCAAAAGTCTGGCGCAGGAATTCGGCGTTGCCATTGGTGGCAAGAATCATCTTGACTTTGTGGGACACGGCGGGGACGAGTTTGTCGGCGTCGCCGTCGATACGGCCGTTGGTTATCCATATCAGGTCGCCTTCGAGGCTCTCGAGGGTATACCAAGCGGCGTTGGCATTACGCGAAGCGGCATCGTTTATAAACACCTTGTCGTGAATGCGGGCCACGGTTTCAAAGCGGTAGTTGAAGTCGGACATACGCGAGAAGCACTCGCTCAGCGCCTTGTTGCGCATTGCTTTGAGGCGGGTGCTGTCCACCCCGGCCAAGCCTGTGTGAATGCGGTCGCGTCCTTGTTTTGATAGAGTATTGATGTTCATGCTTACTTATTTTTTATAGTTGTGCTTTGAGATGTGTTCTTTTTTTTAACGTAGTTTGAGCGTTACAATGCTCAAGATGGCCAGCAGAATGGCCACTATGATGAATCTTTGAACCACTTTCTGTTCGGGTATGCCTTTCTTTTGATAGTGGTGATGGATGGGTGTCATCAGGAACGGCCTTTTGTCTATTGGCACTGGCGTTCCTTGCGGCAAGTGGTGGCGTCGGCGATATATCTTGCACCCCATGGTCTGAATGATGACCGAAAGATTTTCGACAACATAGATGCCACAAAGCAACGGGAGCAACAATTCTTTGCGGATGAGTATGGCGAAAACGGCAATTATGCCACCAATGGCCAGCGAACCGGTGTCGCCCATAAAGATCTCGGCAGGGTGAGAGTTGAACCAAAAAAAGCCCAGTGTGGCACCAACAAAGGCTGTGGAGAATATTGTTAGTTCGCCGATGTTGGGTAAATACATTATGTTCAGGTAGTTAGAGAAGATTATGTTGCCCGAAAGCCACGCCAGGATGGCCAGTGCTCCGCCGTTGACGGCGGCTACGCCAGTGGCTATGCCGTCGATGCCGTCGGTGAGGTTCGAGGCATTACTCACTGCCGTCACAACGAGAATAACAATCACCACATAGAGTAGCCACACCAAATTTTCGGCCCACGGACCTATCCAGGTGATAAGTTTTGCGTAGTCGAGTTCGTTGTTCTTAACAAAGGGTATTGTTGTCGTGGTGCGCGAAGCTCCCGAGCCTGCAATGTCGGGGTGGTAGAGGATGAGCAAGCCCACTACCAGGCCGAGTGTTACTTGCCCAATAACCTTGTAGATGCCAGGAAGGCCAGCCTTGCCGCGAGTCTTCTTCAGATAGTCGTCGAGAAATCCCACCAAGCCCAGCCAAACGGTGGTGCCGAGCATGATTTGAATGTAGATGTTGTCGAGTTTGGCAAAGAGTAGGGTAGGGATTATTATGGCGGCCAGTATTAACAGTCCGCCCATAGTGGGGGTCTTCGATTTGCGAGTTGCTCCCTCGAGGCCAAGTTCGGTACGAACCGTGTCGTGCATACCGAGGCGGTTGCCTATCCACTTGATAAAGGGTTTGCCAAACACGAGCATGATAATCAGCGAAGTAACTGCCGAAGCCGCAGCGCGGAACGAGATGTACTGGAATACACCCGCACCGGGAATATCGAGCGCTTTGTCTAACCAATCGAATAAATAATAGAGCATGGCACAATAATTATTTCGTTTTTACGTTAAGGTGTTGGCTGACTTCTTCGCAGTCGTCGAAATGGTGTTTCACCCCAGCCACGTCTTGGTACTTCTCGTGCCCCTTGCCGGCAATGAGGATGATGTCGCCCTCGCGGGCAATCATACAGGCAGTGCGGATGGCTTGGCGGCGGTCGGCAATGCGAACGGTCATGCTGAGGCTGTCGGGCGAGAGGCCACTCTCCATGTCGTCGAGAATGTCGTCGGGGTCTTCGGTGCGAGGGTTGTCGGAGGTAAGCACCAAGTGGTCAGACCCAGCGGCTGCAATGCGAGCCATCTCGGGCCGTTTGGTGCGGTCGCGGTCGCCCCCGCAGCCCACCACCGTGATGAGCCTCTGCGACTTGGTGCGAATGGCGTTGATGGTGGCAATAACATTCTGCAGTGCGTCGGGCGTGTGGGCATAATCCACAATAGCCGTCACCCCACGCCCTTCGACATACTGGAACCGCCCCTCGGCAGCCTCCAGTTGGCTCAGAGCCACCAGAGCCTCGTCGCGCCCCATGCCGCAAAGTGTGGCAGCGCCATAAATGGCCATGAGGTTGTAGGCGTTGAACCGACCAACCAGCCGGCACCACACCTCGCTGCCGTTCACCTCGAGCAGCATTCCGCTGAAGCTCTCCTCTACCACCTTGCAGCGGAAGTCGGCCATGTGCATCAGGCTGTAGGTGAAGACCTTGGCCCGAGTGTTCTGAACCATCACCATGCCGTTGCGGTCGTCGATGTTGGTCAGCGCAAAAGCCCCCTCGGGCAGTTGGTCGAAGAAACCCTTCTTGGCTGCTATATAGGCAGCCATGGTTTTGTGAAAATCGAGGTGGTCGTGGGTTATGTTGCTAAAAATGCCACCAAAGAAAGTGAGCCCAGCAATGCGCTGTTGCACAACCGAATGCGAGCTTACCTCCATGAAGCAATACTCGCACCCGGCCTCGACCATCTGGGCTAATAGGCGGTTCAGCTCGAGCGCGTCGGGGGTGGTGTGGGTCGAGGCCACAGGTTCGTCGTCAATGCGGTTCACAATTGTCGAGAGCAGCCCTGCATGGTAACCCATGTGGCGAAACATACGGTGCAGCATCGTCACGGTGGTTGTCTTGCCATTGGTGCCGGTAATGCCAACCAGCTTCAGTTTGGCCGACGGGTTGCCATAAAAATTCGACGCCATTTGCCCCAACGCACGGCTACTGTCGTCGACCTTAAGATAGGTTAAGGTCGTATTAACATCGAGTGGAAGCTCTTCGCACACCACCGCAACGGCACCCTGAACGGTGGCCTGTCCGATGAACTGGTGGCCGTCGACCTTTGTCCCTCTTTGGGCAACAAAAACGCAACCCTGCCCCACTCGCCTCGAATCGAACTCGATGGCCGAGACCTCTACGTCGACATTTCCAGTCGTCTGACAATCAATACCTTTTATAATATCTTTCAGTTTCATCTATTTCAAGTTTAAAAACACAGTGTTTCCACGGCTGCACTTGGCTCCCGGCCGAGGCGATTGCGAAGCCACCTTGCCACAACCGCTGAACTTGACCTGCAATCCCTGCGAATGGAGCAGCTCTATAGCGTCGCGTATGGTCATCCCTGTGCAGTCTGGCACACGTCCTTCTACGGCCACAAACTGGCGGTAGCCGGCCGCCGTGCTGTCGTCGCCAGCATAGTAGGTCACCCAGTAAGGGGCTTCGCGCTGAATCATGCGGTCCATACCCAACTGCTTGTAAGCGGCTCGAAGCGAGTTGCTTGAAGCGTTGCGAGCAACAGGTTTGCGAACAATACTGCTATCGCCCGTGCGGTCTATCGAGGCGCCAGAGCTCAAATCCTTGTCCATAGCCACCACGCCATCGGCAATGGTGCGGAATGCGGCAGCTGCCTGCGCACCGAAAACGGGGGTGCGTTTCATAACCACAATGCACGAATATTTGGGCCTATCGGTCGGGAAGAAGCCCACAAACGAGGCGTTATAGTCGCCTGCGCGGTTAGGATAGGTGGCATAGGCTGTGCCAGTCTTGCCTGCAATGCCGTAGGTTACGCCCTGCATTGCCTTGTGGGCCGTGCCGTGGTCGGTTACGCCAACGAGCATATCGTTGATTTTGGCGAGCGATTCGCGCGACATGATTTTTTCGCGCAGCACCACGGGGCGCACCGTGCTCACTTTGCCGTCTCTCACAATGCCGCGGCAGAACAGGGGTTTGACCATCCTGCCGTTGTTGCCCAAGGCGTTGTAGAAAGTCAATATCTGGAGCGCACTCACACTTGTGGTGTAGCCAAAGCTGAAGCGCATAAGGTCGTCGTTCGAGCCCGACAAGCGAGGTATACGAGGCCGTGGCTCGGGAGCAGCGATGTCGGTGTTTAGCACTTCGTATGGGAATATCTGCCCTACCTGCTGCACCAGCGTGTCGCGGCGATTGCGGTAGTATTGCCAAGCCAGGTTGGCCATGCCCACGTTCGACGACTGTATGAGCACTTCGCGAACGCTCATCGAGTCGAGTCCGGCGAATACGTGGTCGTCGTGAATCACTGTGCCCGAGCCTGGCACGGTGCGGCGTCCCACCTGGACGGGCATTGTGGTGTCTATGCCATTGGTGCGGTCTGCCAGCATGGTGGCCATGACCACGGTTTTGAATGTCGAGCCAGGCTCGTAGATGTCGCTCACGGCCACGTTGCGGTCGGGCATTTCGAGGTAGTTGTGGGCGTGGGTGTCGATAGTCAAGCTGCTGCAGGCCAGAATGTAGCCAGTCTCCATCTCCATCAGTATGGCGCAGCCCGAGGTCCCGCCATAGGTGCGGAGGGCCTTGCGGAGGGCGCTTTCGGCAATGTCTTGGTAGCGGGTGTCGATGGTGGAAATGATGTCTTGGCCATCGATTTTGGTCTGAACTATAGAGGTGTCGAACACCACAGAGTCGCCATTAACGTAGCGTGCTGTGCGCACGAGGTCGCCATCGGTCGGAGGGTCGGCAAGCCATGTGCTGCGGGTGAGGCGCCTGCAGTTGTAAAGGCCGTCGCGGCCACGAAGCACAGAGTCGTAGTAGCCTTCAAGCCCTGTGAATGAGCGACTTGCGCGACTGTTGGGGAAGCCTATTGTGTTTTCGGCCATGTTGCCGTAGACGTGCGAGCGAACCTGGCGTATTACACTTTCGTCGCCCACGTGGCGAACCACGCCACGACCCCAGCCGGGCACTCCGCAAACGGCACGCCAGACGCTGTAGGGTATGGCGCGTTGCACCAGCAGGCAACGACGCTGGTTGGGCGCGTTGCGGCCAGCTTCGATGCGGTCGCGGAAGTAGGCTGCGTCGTGCGACGGAACGGCGTCGGCCAGTATTTGGCACACCGAGTCGAGGTAGCGTGTGTAGTTCGAGTCGACTATGGGCCCCGATTCTATTGGGTTCCCATTATTGTCGAGGCGAGCTTTGCCTTTGCTGTTGAGGACCACGGTGTCGAGCAGGTCGAGGTAGAGGTCGCAGATGGGCACGGTCGAGGCCAGCACCTTGCCGTCGGAGGAGTAGATGTTGCCGCGTCTGGCAGGGTCGGAGCGGAGCGAGGTGACGCGGTCGGCCCCGCGTTGCCGCCACTCGTCGCCGTGGACCCACTGTATGCTTATCAGCCGCCACACTATGCCTATGGCCGACAGCACCACCAGCCCGGCGTATATCAGGGCGAGGGTTTTGGGGGGCTTGCTATTTTTTTCTTTATTCATTATATAATAATCCTCCGTTTTTTGCGTTATTATTCTACCTCGTAGGGCGGACAGGCTGTGAAGCCCACGCCGCGGCCTTCGAGTTGTTGAGCGATGTTTGAAATCTTGACGCTTTCTTGGTATTGGCGTTGCAACAGGGTGCGGTGTTCGCGCAGGTAGTCGAGGTTGCTCTCGAGTTTGATTTTTTCTTGCGAGAGCGATTCGACCACGTAGCGGTTGCCGACGATGATGATGAGGTAGAGGCCAATGAGCAGCATGAGTGGTATTTGGGCAATGACGAAACGGCTTTTGAGCACGTCGCCACCCAGCACGCTGGTTATTACGCGACGCCAGCGGCGCCCCACGGTGCTCTCTTCGGCAGGTTGGTTTTCGGGCTGCGGATTGTCGGCGGCGTTGTCGTTGAGCACTTCGGCTTCGGCTTCTTTGGTTCTGAACTTATTGGCCATGGTCGTTAGTCGTTTTTGGGGTTAAGTTTTTCGGCCACACGCAGGCGAGCGCTGCGGCTGCGGCTGTTTTGGGCCTGCTCTTCGGCTGTCGGCGTGATGGCTTTGGCGCTCACTGGGCGCAGGGGGCGGATGAGGTTGCCGAAGAAGTCTTTGGTTTGTTCGCCCTCGAAGTTGCCGCTACGCATATAGTTTTTTACCAGCCGGTCTTCGAGCGAATGGTAGGCAATGATGACCAATCGGCCGCCGGGCACCAACAGCGCGGTGGCTTGTTCGAGCAACTGACGCAGCGCGTCGAGTTCGCCGTTGACCTCGATGCGGAGGGCTTGGAAGAGCATTGCGAGGTATTTATTCTCCTGTCCGCGAGGTAGTTGGCGAGCCACGGCTCGGCGCAGGTCGAATGTGGTAACAATCTCGGCCTCGCGACGTGCGGCGCAGATGTCGTGGGCCATGCGGGTCGCGTTGGGCAGCTCGCCGTAGAGGCGCAGCAGGTTGGCGAGGGCACACTCGTCGAGGTTGTTAACCAGGTCGCGGGCCGACACTTCGGTGCGGGGGTCCATACGCATATCGAGTTCGCCTTCGGCGCGGGTCGAGAAGCCGCGGCTGGGTTCGTCGATTTGGTGCGACGAAATGCCGAGGTCGGCAATCAGCCCGTCTATAGCCCTCACCCCGTTCAGCCGCAGGAAGTTGCGCAGGTGGCGAAAGTTTTCGCCGATGAGGGTGAAACGCTCGTCGGCAATGGCCTGCGCGGTTGCGTCGGGGTCTTGGTCGAAGGCCAGAAGCCGGCCTTCGGGGCCCAGCTGCTGCATGATGGCGCGCGAGTGGCCACCGCCACCGAATGTGGCGTCCACAAACACCCCGCTGCCAACAATGTGCAGGGCCTCGATGCTCTCGGCGAGCAACACCGGTTTATGATAGTTCGTCTCCATCCTGTCCTGCCGTTTGTGTGCCGCCAAGGCAACTGGCAGCCAGCGCTGCAAAGTCGCCCCCGTCGGCGTTCATTGCGTGATAAGTGTCGTAATCCCAGATTTCGATGTACTTTCCGGTCGCTTGCAGGACAATCTGTTTGGCTTTGTCTACCACCGCTTTCTGCTCGGAAGGGATGAGCAGGCGGTCGCTCGCGTCGAGTTCGATGATGTTGCCCTCGGTGAGCTTGCGCAGTATGCGGCGGTGTTCGACATTGTACGGATTGAGTTTTTTTTGCAAACTTTCCACCTCGGCTTTGAAGCTGTCGTAGGTCCACAACTCCAGACATTGGGCATAGACGCTTTGGCGTATCACGAACCGCACATCGTCGCCCTCCAACTGCTTTTTCAACGCAATTGGGAACTTGAATCGACCGTTCGGATCCACCTTACAGTACTCTATTCCAATGATTAACGCCACTTTTCAATATTTTTTTCAGGGTGTAAAATTACAAAAAAAATTCCATATACTGCCAAAAAAATCCAAAAAATACTTATTTTTTACTTTTTTAACTTTTCGATAGGGTTATACGTAGGTTGATAAAAAAAGTTTCATTGGGGTGAAATTTTTGAGTAATTGGTTGAAAATCAAATGTGTATTAATAAGGCGGCGGCCGCAGGCCGCCGCCTTATCGCTCCTTTAGCCCTGTTGAAAACTTTTTTGCGCCACTCTGTCTGCTTCCCATCGCCTCGAGAGCACCTTTCGGAGCTCTTGCGGCCACCATTCGTAGCCCGACAGGGAGGCCTCGGGCCTCCGACGATGCCCCCTCAGTTTGCGCACAAATTTCCTCCCCAAAACCGTCCGCAGCCCTCCCCGGTACCTCCACAATTCCGCTCCGTGTGGCCCGAAATTGCTTCATGATTTTTCGAAGCTGTGCCCTCGGCCCGCCTCGTGCTCCCTCAAATGTTAAAATGCGAAACACCGGTTTAAGTTAAATTAACATAAAATTTGCCCAAAAATGGCCCCAAAACAACCCTCCGGCTACTCTGGAATTTTTGTAACATTTTGAAAATCAATCGATTAGGTTGAAATTATATAAACCTTTGATTTTCAGCCATATAGATAGGTTAGGGTCGTATTAACATCGTATTAAGGTCGGGTTGAGGTCGGATATGTTAAAATTTAACACTTCTTTAACATAATTTTCACCCCGAATCCGCCTCGAATCCATCCCGAATCCGCCCCGAATTCATCCCGAATCCATACCGATTTCATCAAGTTTTCACCCGGATTTTACCTCGATTTCACCCAAAATCCATACTGTCTCGGTGCAGGGTCTGGTTCGAGTTTTGGCCGTTTGTGGCCTTGTTTTTTGGTAGTTGTTGCGCGCGCCTGCGGCGCGCGCAACAACTACCCCGATTTATCTTTCAAAGAAGTAGCGTGGCTCGCGCCAATCAGACCTCGTGCAGCAAGCTCGAAAAGCGGCCTCTGCGGGCGCTTAATCTAACCGCTATGGGGCTACTCCACGTTGACGTCGGTCGAGCCGCCCACGAGGCCTTCGTTGCCGCCGCCGTATACGCTGCCGGCCACCTTGGCGTTGTCTTTGAGCGTTACTTTGGTGTTACCCTCGACGGCGCTCTCGTTGCCACCGCCAAAGACATTGACGTCAATATCGCAGTTGCCCTCGATGGTTATGCTGGCGTTGCCGCTGACGTTGCCGAGGTCTTCGAGCGGCACCCACGTCCAGCAGTACCACTTGCCATCTTCGCCCAGATAGGTTGCCTGCCTCCAGCGGTTGTCGCCCGTTGTGCCGGGCTTGGGGGTGTTAGACCATGTGTAATAAATTTCATTGCCCGAGGCGTCTTTCTTGTAGTCGAGCGTGTGGTCGGTTATCACACCGGTAAAGTCGCGTCCAGGAAAATTGTTGGTAGTGGCGTTTTCCTTATCGTGGATACGGAATGTGGGAATAGCAGCCGAGAAACCCGCAGCAAAGGCCGAACCGGAGACATGGGTCGTTCCTGTAAGTGTGCTGTTGACGTCGCCATAGACATTGCCAAGATTGCCTCCGCCATAGAAATCGCCATTCACGGTGCAGTCTTTCAGATAGTTTGTCACCGTTCCCGTTCCCGTGGTGCCGAACTGCACCCAAAGGTAGTAGGCACGAACCACGCAATTGTCTGTTGTACCATTTGAGTTGTTAAAGACCTCAAACTCATATTCGCCATGATAGCCCTTGTTTGTTGCGCTATTATCGCGCGTTTGGCCAACACCGCTCACGGTGTTCAGGGGGTTGAAACCGGAATATCCGTAATTCCCCCAGCCGCTGGCAGACTGTGTGGGGAAAGATGCATCACCATCCTGTTTCTGCTCACGATAATAACTGGTACCGCCATTGCCGCCACCATAGTATTCGCCAAACGTAGTGCCCGTGGCATGGGTGGTGACTGTCTGGTAGGCGCTCGTGGTGCCCAGAATACCCACCTTGGGACCTCCGCAGTATTTGCCCACCCGGCTGTTGTCGATAGTGACATCGATTTTGCCAAGTACAGGGAGAGAGGCATTGATACCGCCGCCATAGAACTCGTCGATGATGGCGTGGTCTATCTTGAAGGTGATATCACCCTTAATC
>JAFVCE010000017.1 GCA_017479385.1 Bacteroidales bacterium
AGTACATTCCGCCCATGCCACCCATGCCGGGGTTGCCGGCGGGCATCGGGGGTTCGGGTTCTTTGATGTCGCATAGTACGCACTCGGTGGTGAGGAGCATACCGGCGATGCTGGCGGCGTTCTCCAGGGCCACGCGGGTTACCTTGGCGGGGTCGATGACACCGCTCTGGAAGAGGTTTTCGTACTTCTCGGTGCGGGCATTGTAGCCGTAGTCGGCCTTGCCATTCTTCACTTCGTTGACGACCACGCTGCCTTCGAGGCCAGCGTTCTCGACAATCATGCGCAGAGGCTCTTCGACGGCGCGACGAATAATCTCGATGCCAAGCTTCTCGTCTTCGTTCTCGGGCTTTACGCCTTCAAGGCACTGGGCAGCGCGGATGAGCGCGGTACCACCGCCAGGGATGATACCCTCTTCGACAGCTGCGCGAGTGGCGTGCAGAGCGTCGTCGAAGCGGTCTTTCTTCTCTTTCATCTCGACTTCAGAAGCGGCACCGACATAGATGACGGCCACGCCACCGGCCAACTTGGCGAGGCGCTCTTGCAACTTCTCGCGGTCGTAGTCGCTGGTGGTCTTTTCGATTTGGGCTTTGATTTGACCCACGCGGGCTTTAATCATCTCGCTGTCGCCCTTGCCACTGACGATGGTGGTGTTGTCCTTGTCGATGCTAATCTTCTCGCTTTGGCCGAGCATGGAGAGGTCGGCGTCCTCGAGTTTGTAGCCTTTCTCTTCGCTGATGACGGTGCCTCCAGTGAGGATGGCGATGTCCTCAAGCATCTCTTTGCGACGGTCGCCGAAGCCGGGGGCCTTGACGGCGGCAATCTTCAAGCTGCCACGCAGACGGTTGACTACGAGGGTGGCGAGTGCTTCGCTCTCGACGTCCTCAGCGATGATGAGGAGCGGACGGCCGGTGTTGACAACCTTTTCGAGCACGGGCAGGAGGTCCTTCATGGTGCTGATTTTCTTGTCGTAGATGAGGATGTAGGGGTTGTCGTAGGCGCACTCCATCTTCTCGGTGTCGGTGACAAAGTAGGGGCTGATGTAGCCACGGTCGAACTGCATACCCTCGACAACCTTGACGGTGGTGTCGATGCCCTTGGCGTTCTCGATGGTGATGACGCCGTCTTTGGTCACTTTCTCCATTGCCTCGGCGATGATGTCGCCAATAGCGCTGTCGTTGTTAGCACTGATGGTGGCCACTTGGCGAATCTTGTTGATGTCGCCACCCACCTCTTGAGCCTGTGCTTTGATGCTCTTTACGATTTCGGCAACGGCTTTGTCGATGCCGCGTTTGAGGTCCATGGGGTTGGCACCAGCGGTGACGTTCTTGAGGCCGGTGTTGACGATGGCTTGAGCCAGAACGGTGGCGGTTGTGGTGCCGTCGCCAGCTTGGTCGTTGGTCTTGGAGGCAACCTCTTTAACCATCTGGGCGCCCATGTTCTGGATGCCGTCTTCGAGTTCGATTTCTTTGGCCACGGTGACGCCGTCTTTGGTTACCTGCGGGGCACCGAACTTTTTGTCGATGACAACGTTACGACCCTTGGGGCCGAGGGTGACTTTGACTGCATTTGCCAGTTCGTCGACGCCTTTGCGGAGTTGTTCGCGGGCGTCATTGTTGAAAACTATCTGTTTTGCCATAATATTTGTTCCTTTCTTTCGTTTAATTGTTAGATGATAGCGTAGATGTCGCTCTCTTTCATAATCATCAGCTTTTCGCCGTCGATTTCTATCTCGGTGCCGCTATATTTGCCGTAGAGGACACAGTCGCCGACTTTGACGGTCATTTCGTGGTCTTTGGTGCCATTGCCCACAGCGAGGACTTCGCCGCGTTGGGGTTTTTCTTTGGCGGTGTCGGGGATGATGATGCCACTGGCGGTTTTTTGTTCGGCCTCGGCGGGGCGCACGAGGACTCGGTCTGCTAAAGGTTTGATGTTGGTCATAGTATTGAGTATTTTTGGTTCGTTTTTTGATGTTTTCTGCCAAGTAGTAGGCAAGAAGTGTGCCAAACTGTCGCGGGCTGACATTTTGGCAGTCGGTGTCAGTCGGGCTGACAGTTAGGGGTAGGGTAGGGGGTGTGGTGGAGGTGAAATGTTAAAGGAATTGTTAAAAAGACGACCTCAATACGACCTTAACCCCTCTTTAACCCGACCCTAATTCGCCCCCCAAAGGCTACTTGGTGACCATGAAAAGGGGGTTGGCTGGTGCCACGGCTGTCAGTCCGTGGAGGGTGGTGGGGCGGATGTGTCAGTAGTGGTTGATTGGCTGTTGATAAGTTTTTTTGGTGCAAAATGCGTGGGTTTCGGATTTTTTGTGTATCTTTGCACGTTCAAAGTCTGCTGTTATGAAAATAAAGATTGGATATGCGCAGATGGCCTGCGAGGCTGACAAAGAGCGCAATATAGAGCGTTACACGGCCCAGGTGCGGCGTTTGGCCGAGGGCGGAGCGCAGGTGATTTGCCTGCAGGAGTTGTTTGCGTCGCTGTATTTTTGCGACGAGGAGCGCTACGAGAATTTCCGTTTGGCGGAGCCGATTCCCGAGGGCCCGACGTCGAAGCATTTTGCAGCCCTGGCCAAGGAGTTGGGTGTGGTAATTGTGTGTTCGATGTTCGAAAAGAGGGCCGAAGGGCTGTATCATAACACGACGGCGGTGTTCGACGCCGATGGCTCCTACTTGGGCAAGTATCGCAAGATGCATATCCCCGACGACCCAGGCTATTATGAGAAGTTTTACTTCACCCCTGGCGATTTGGGCTACAAGGTGTTCCACACCAAGTTTGCCACCATCGGGGTGCTGATTTGCTGGGACCAGTGGTACCCCGAAGCTTCGCGCATAACGGCGCTGATGGGGGCCCAGGTGCTGTTCTACCCCACGGCTATTGGTTGGGATGTGCGCCAAAACGAGGCCGACAACCGCGAGCAGTATGAGGCTTGGCAGACCATTCAACGTAGCCATGCGGTGGCCAACGGGGTGCCGGTGGTGAGCGTGAACCGCACCGGTCGCGAGGGCGGTATGCAGTTTTGGGGCGGCAGTTTTGTGACCAACGCCTTTGGCCGCGTACTTTACCAATCGCCTCACACCGAGGAGGATTTGCACATCGAGGAGCTGGATTTGGACCAGACCGACCACTATCGTCGCCACTGGCCCTACCTGCGCGACCGCCGCATAGACAGCTATCAACCCATCTTGAACCGTTTTATTGACTGATAACTTACACCTTATATTATATATGACCCCGAAGGAGCAAGGTTACTATATGCCGGCCGAGTGGCACCGCCACGAGGCCACATGGCTCACCTATCCGCACAACGAGGACTCGTGGCCTGGGAAAATCGAGACCATATTCCCCTCTTATCACCTCTTTATCAAGGTTTTGGCCGAGAGCGAGAAGGTTCATATCAATGTCAACGACCTCGCAACCCAGGAGCGGGTCTCGGAGGCGTTAGACAAAATGGGCTGCAATATGCCGAACGTTGTGTTCCACCTCTTCCCGTCGAACGACGCCTGGTGTCGCGACCATGGCCCCGCGTTCCTGCTCAACCGTGACAGTAGCAAAAAGCGTGCCATTGTGAACTGGAACCACAACGCATGGGGTGGCAAATACCCCTACGAACTCGATACCGAGATACCTCGCCACGTTCACAGCCTGATGGCCGACAGCCCGCTATTCGAGCCTGGCATTGTCATGGAGGGGGGAAGCATAGACGTTAACGGGTGTGGCGACTTGATTACAACCACCTCGTGCCTGCTCAACCCCAACCGCAATCCCAACCTCGATAAAAGCCAGATAGAGAGATATTTGTGCGACTACTATGGAGTCGAAAACGTGATTTGGCTGGGCGATGGCATTGTGGGCGACGACACCGATGGGCACGTCGACGACTTGACCCGCTTTGTTGCCCCCGACACGGTGATTACGGCCGTCGAAGACGACGTTTGGGACGAGAACTACGAACCCCTGCGCCGCAATCTCGAAACCCTGAAGCACTGCAGGTTGGCCAATGGCAAACAGCTCGAAATCATAGAGTTGCCAATGCCAGACATGGTTTTCTACGACAATCAGCGCTTGCCAGCCTCGTATGCCAACTTCTATATTGCCAATGGCAAGGTGATATTCCCCACTTACCGCTGCCTCACCGACAACGAGGCGGCCTACATTCTCGAAGCCTGTTTCCCCGACCGCGAAATTGTGGGCATAGACTCGACCGACATTGTGTGGGGACTTGGTAGTTTTCACTGCCTCAGTCAGCAAATGCCTGCAATCGAATAATTTACGCCTTACCGTCATTATGAAAAGAATTGTAGTTTTGCTCCTCGTTGGCCTGATGGCGCTGCCAGCCCAGGCCCAATTGGGCATAAGAAAAAAGAATGCCAAAGCCAAGCAGACTGACAAAATGGCAGTCGATACACTGCCAGGACTGTCACGAATTGTGGAGCTGATGAATATGGTCGACAAAAACTATGTCGAAACACCCGATATGGACCACCTGAGCGAAGAGGCTGTCAAGGCTGTACTCAAATCGCTCGACCCCCACAGTATGTATATTGCTGCCAAAGATGTGGAGCGTGCCAACGAGGGGTTGCAGGGCAACTTCGAAGGCGTGGGCGTGTCGTTCCAGATAGTGAACGACACCATCAGCGTCACTTCCGTCATCAGCGGCGGCCCGTCCGAGAAAGTTGGCATCATGGTTGGCGACAAGTTTTTGCGTATCGATGGCGACGTCGCCACGGGCGACAGCATCAAGAACGACTTCGTGTTCAACCACTTGCGCGGCAAGAAGGGGACCACCGTCGTGGTCGACGTGTTGCGCCAAGGACAGGAATTTTCCTTCCACATTGTGCGCGACAAGATACCTATCTATTCGGTCGACACCTACTTCATGGCCGACGACACGATTGGTTACGTGCGCTTAACCCGTTTTGCCCGCACCTCGATAAACGAATTTCGCAAAGCCCTGCGCGACCTGCAAAACCAGGGCATGACGGCCCTCATTCTCGACCTGCGTGGCAACTCGGGTGGCTACCTCGACATTGCCAACGCCTTGGCCAACGAGTTTTTGGCTTCGGGCCAACTTATCGTCTACACCCAAGGGCGCGAATCGCCACGCCACAACTATCGCGCCAACAGCTACGGCTCGTTCCGCAAAGGACGGTTGGCAATACTAATCGACGAAGGTTCGGCCTCGGCCTCGGAAAT
Source organism: Bacteroidales bacterium (assembly GCA_017479385.1). GTDB lineage: Bacteria > Bacteroidota > Bacteroidia > Bacteroidales > P3 > Colimorpha. The sequence continues at coordinate 5,194 of JAFVCE010000017.1, forward strand.
TGTTTCGGGCGCCATCCAGGACTGGGACCGCGGAGTTTTAATCGGACGCCGTTCGTTTGGTAAAGGCTTGGTGCAGAGGCTGTTCGAAATGAAAGATGGGGCACAGGTGCGCCTCACCACGGCTCGCTACTACACCCCCGTTGGGCGTTGTATCCAGAAACCTTACGACGAAGGTGCCGACGAGTATCGCAACGACGTGAGCAACCGCTACAAGCATGGCGAGTTGGTCAATGCCGACTCGATTCATTTTCCCGATTCGCTCAAATACCGCACCGCCAGCGGTCGAGTGGTCTATGGCGGCGGTGGCATTATGCCCGATGTCTTTGTTCCGCTCGACACCATGCGCCTGTCCGACTACTGCGTTAGTATGCGTGCCAAAGGGTTGTTCAACACCTATTCGCTGGCCTGGGCCGACGCTCATCGTGGCCAAGCCGAGGTGGCCGATTTCGACACCTTCCTCGCCAACTACGAGCAGTTTGGGCTCGACAGCCTTTTCGAGGCCCATGGGCTTGAAAAAGGAGTGGTGCGCGACGCAGAGAAAGAGGCTCTTGACCCCGACCGCACAGCCCGCAGCAACCAATATATTCACCTCCTGCTCAAGGCCAACGTAGCCCGCAATCTGTTTGGAATAGAGTATTATTATAAGGTAATGAAAGAGGTCGACGCCGGCTACAATGTGGCCCTCAAACACCTGCAACACAAATGATTTTTTTGCAGAATGTGAAAAAATTTGTATATTTGCAACATTGCTCCAGTTGCTTTGAATTACCAAAAGCACTGTGAATTAGTATATTAACGCATTTATGACCGACCAAGAAAATAATATCCCACGAATCAATGTAACATCCGAAACAGGTAGGCTCAACGCCGTGCTGCTTCACAAACCGGGGCGAGAAATAGAACTCATGACCCCTCAAAACGCTGCCCATGCGCTCTATAGCGACATACTGAACAAGCCTATCGTCGACCGCGAATACGCCAACTTCTGTGGCGTATTCGAGCGTTTCACAAAAGTCTACTATGTCAAAGACCTTTTGCAGTGCCTGCTAAATGATAACGCAATTCGCGAATTTTTAGTATGCGAAAGTTGCAAAATTGATGGCTGCGAGAGCCTTGTGCCTGATTTGCTGCAACATAGTTCAGAACGTCTCGCCAGCGAACTCATCGAGGGCGTAGAAATCGATGGCTGGAAGGGCGACTCGGAGTCAGACCGCTATTCGCTCAAGCCGCTCTATAACCTCTTCTTCACGCGCGACGCGTCGTCGTCGGTCTATGGCAGGGTGTTGCTCAACTCCATGTCGTTCGCCGTACGCAAACGCGAGACTCTAATCTACAAAACCATCTTCGAGCGCTACTTCAACTGCCAGACCCTCAACGCCATGGCTTGGAGTCCCGACGCCCGCACCGAGGGTGGCGATGTCCACATAGCAGGCAACGACCTTCTCTGCATTGGCGAAGGCATTCGTACCAATGCCAAAGGCATCGAATATTTGGCCTCCACATTTGCTAAAGAACGCGAAAAATTCAATATTATTGTGCAGGAACTGCCATTCGAGCCCGATTCTTTCATCCACCTCGATATGGTCTTTACCTTCCTCGGCCGCAACCAGTGTATGGCCTACGAACCAATGCTGAAAAAAAGTGGCAGTTTTGCAGGCAAAACCACAACCCTCATCTCTATCGAAGGTGGCAAAACTTCCTACACCACCTACGACAACATCCTGCAAGCCCTCCACGCTGTTGGGCGCGACATGGAGCCCGTAGTCTGTGGTGGCAGCGACCCTTGGGTTCAGCAACGTGAGCAATGGCACAGCGGTGCCAACTTCTTTGCCCTCGACGACAACAAAATCATTGGCTATCGTCGCAACAACCACACAATCGAAGCCCTCGACAAAGCCGGTTTCAGTGTCGTCGAAGCCGAGGATGTCTGCTCTGGTCGCGTCGACATTGACTCATACAAAAAGTGTGTCGTCACCTTTGCTGGCTCCGAGTTGCCACGTGGTGGCGGCGGCGCTCGCTGCATGACAATGCCAATCAATCGTACCGAAATCAACTAATCACCATTAATTAATATGAAAAAGTACCATTTAGCTAACAACATTATAGGCTGGGTAGTTTGCGCCATAGCCTGTACTGTTTACGTCCTCACAGCCGAGGCCACTGCCTCGTGGTGGGACTGTGGCGAGTACATTGCCACTGCATACAAACTGCAAGTGGGCCACCCTCCCGGAGCTCCCACATTCCAACTCATCGGACGCCTGTTCTCGATGTTCTCCGACCCCGAGTCGGTTTCGCACGCTGTCAATGTGATGTCGGCTCTATGTAGCGGCTTTACCATATTGTTCCTTTTCTGGGGCATTACGCTTTTGGGCAAGCACCTGCTGCCAGACCCCAAAAACCCATCGCTCAAAGACTTCCGCACCTGGGCCGTTTTTGCAGCCGGTGTGGTAGGCGCTTTGGCCTACACATTCACCGATACCTTCTGGTTCTCGGCTGTCGAGGGCGAGGTCTATGCCATGTCGTCTCTGTTCACAGCCATAGTGTTTTGGGCAATCCTCAAGTGGGAAGAGCAGAGCGACGACCCGCACTCGTTGCGTTGGCTCATTCTTATATGTCTGCTTGTGGGTGTTGCCATCGGTGTCCACTTGCTCAACTTGCTTACAGTGCCTGCCATAGTCTATGTTGTCTACTTCAAGAAGTGGCCAAAAACCACTTGGAAAGGTTTCATCCTCAGCGGAGTAGTCTCGGTGGCATTGTTGGCAATCATTCTGTGGGGTATCATTCCTGGCATTGTCAACGTCGACTCGGCATTCGATGTCTTCTTTGTCAATACCCTTGGCCTACCTTTCAATAGCGGCACAATATTCTTCTTTGCATTGCTTGTTGCTGCCATTATTTGGAGTTTGATTTACACCCACAAAAAAGGCAAACCCATAATCAATGCTGCAATACTTGGCTTCACGATGTTGGTTATTGGCTACTCTACGTTCTTCGTACTCGTTATTCGAGCCAACACCAACACCCCTCTCAACGAGAACGCCCCGAAGGACGCTGTGGCTCTTCGCGCCTACCTCGGTCGTGAGCAGTATGGCGACACGCCGTTGCTCACAGGTCAGTTCTATACTGCAGGGCGGCCAATCGACGTTAAAGATGGCTACACCAAGTATGTTAAAGGCAAAGATGCTGCTGGCAAGGACCGCTACGTTCCTGTTGCACATGCTCAGAAATATGTCTATCGTCAGAACCATACGGGTGTCTTCCCACGTATGTGGAGCGACGATGCCAAGCGTGGCCATCCGAAATTCTACGAGTATTGGGCTGGCAAGGTTCGTGGCGACCGTAAACCTACTGGTGCCCAGAATATTAAGTTCTTTAACCGCTACCAACTCAACTGGATGTACTGGCGCTACTTTATGTGGAACTTCGCCGGCCGTCAGAACGATATTCAGGGTCACCACTTCAACGAGGATGGCACCATCGACTACATCAATGGCAACTGGATTAGTGGCATAAAGTTTATCGACGAAGCCCGTCTTGGCCCTCAAGACAACCTACCCGACCATCTTGCCAACAACAAGGCGCGCAACCGTTACTATATGCTCCCCTTGTTGCTGGGTCTCATCGGTTTGGTTTACCATGTTGTCAAGCACCCGAAAGATGCGTTCATCGTTTTCTTGATGTTTTTCATGACAGGTCTTGCCATAGCCATCTACCTCAATATGCCGCCCAAGCAGCCTCGCGAGCGTGACTACGCCTTTGTGGGTTCGTTCAGTTTCTTTGCTATCTGGATTGGCCTTTCGGTAATGGCATTGAGCGAGTGGATAACCAAACTGCTCAAAAACGAGAAACTGTATAAAGTTGTTATGCCAGTGGTCTTCCTCCTTTGTATGGGTGGTGCACCAGTAATACTGGCAGCCGAGAACTGGGACGACCACGACCGCTCTCAAAAGTATGCCGCACGCGACTTTGCCAAGAACTACATCGGTTCGGTCTCAAACAATGGTATCCTTATCACGTTTGGCGACAACGACACATTCCCACTTTGGAATGTGCAAGAGGTTGAAGGTTTCCGTACCGACGTCCGTATCCTCAACTACACCCTCTCGGGTATGTACTGGTATGTCGAGCAGCTGTTCAACAAGTTGTACGACTCTGAGCCGCTGCCATTCACTTTGCCAAAAGAATATTACGGTCTTGGCCGCGACGTAGTTTACATTATGGACCGCTCCAACGACTACCTTGAAGTGACCGACGTGCTCGGGATGCTTCGCGACCACCCCGAGAAGTTCACCGTTGACCAGCGCGGTTCAAAACTGATGTACATCCCCACCAAGCGCTTTAAAATTACCCTCGATGTCGATGCCCTTGTCAAGGCTGGTGTAATCACTGCCGAGCAAGCCGAGACCATCAACCCCGAGATTCGCTGGGAAATTAACCAAGGCACCCTATATCGCCACGAACTGATGATTCTCGACATTTTAGGAACCAACAAGTTCATGCGCGAAATCAGTATAATGAACCCTGGCTATATCCGAAGCATATACCCGTTGGTTGACCGCTATTCGGTACAAGAAGCCATGAACTTCAAACTTGTGCCTTATCCGCGCACAGCCACCAGTTCGCGCTACACCGCCAACACTGCCGATTACTTCATCAACGGGTTCGACGGTAAGCCCTTACAGTGGGGTAACCTCAATAGCGACATTTATGTCGACCCAGTGAGCGAGAATATGTCTACCGCTCAGCGCCAGACCTACCTCGTGTTGGCTTTCGACCTCTTCAACGCCGGCGACACCGCTCGCGCTCGCCAGCTGATTGACGATTGCGAAGAGGCTTTCCCCGTCAAGAACTTCCCGCGCAATGTCTACTCGTTCTACATCTACGCTGGCAACCAAAACTACATCGATGTCATAAAACTCATGAAAGACATCTATGGAGTCGACCGTGCTCGCGAGGTCTGGAACCAGGCTTACGAATATTACCTGCAGGATTTGACCTACTTCGCACAATTCAAGGGTAGCAAAGCCTCTGGTGTTCGCAACGACCTGCAAACCAGCATACAGCTGCTTAGCCTCTTGAGCGATATTGCAAGATTATCGCTTGGCGACAACAACCTTGCCAATGAGGCAAAAGCTGCAATCTCTGGTTTTGGACCTATGTATACAGATTGATGAGTTATGGCACGCAAGGCAGCCACACCCAAAACTCGCAAAAAGTACAGCATCTCCCTTACCGAAAGGGAAGGGAGATTGCTGCAACTTTATGCCGAAAGTCGTGGCATATCGCGCCCTGCAGCCCTCCACTCGTTGCTAAAACAACAATTCAAAAACCTCGGCGAGCAGCAGTTGCAGCCACACATCAAAAACCAACTGGGATTGTTCGATGTGCTACAAATCGACATTTTTAGCAATAAAACAGTAGAAACCGGTACTAAATAATATTGGTACCATTAATAAGAACGTTAAAAAAGAATTCTATGAAACGTCTGTTTTTAACCCTCGTCATCATGCTAACCGGAGCCCTCTGTGCAGTGGCAAACAACGGTGGCGACTCCGAACTCAACCCTGGCTCGGTGATTATAGGGCACGTTAGCGATGCCCACTCGTGGCACATCTGCGAGATAGAGCGCGAAGGCAAAGACCCTCTCACCATCGGCATTTCGCTCCCAGTTATCCTCATCAACGAGGGTCATGTCGATGTGTTCAGTTCGGCCAAGTTCCACAACGAAGATAAAGTCTATAACGGCTACAAACTTGTTGGCGGTGGCCTCGAAAAAGAGGAGATAATTTGTGTCGATACCGAAGGCAACCCCCTACTCAACGCTGAGGGGGCCGTAGTCAAACCTGTCGATATTTCTATCACCAAGACCTCGGCTGCCATCATGCTTGCCACGATAATGCTCATCGTTATCATTTTCGTGGCCCGTGCTGGCTACAAGAAACGCGAGAACCAAGCTCCAAAAGGAGTGCAGTCTATTGTCGAGATGCTTGTGGTCTTTGTGCGCGACAACATTGCTCGCCCCATGATTGGCGAGAAGCACTACGAAAAGTATCTGCCTTACCTACTCACCCTCTTCTTCTTCATCTTCTTCTGCAACGTTCTGGCCCTCATACCCATCTTCCCAGCAGGTGGCAACATCACAGGCAACATTGCCGTTACGGCAATCCTCGCCCTCATCACCTTCTTCATCACCAACATTAGTGGCAACAAGCACTATTGGGTCGACATCTTCAACACCCCCGGCGTGCCGGCTTGGCTAAAGATATTCCCCCTCATGCCGGTCATCGAGTTGGTTGGTGTATTCACCAAACCCATTGTGCTCATGATTCGACTTTTTGCCAACATGACTGCTGGCCACATCGTCATGCTCGGCTTCATCGTGATTGTCTTCATCCTCTCCAACGTCTTTGGAGTGGCTGTTGGCGGAGCCGTCTCGGTCGTGTCGGTGCTGTTCAGCGTCTTCATAGGCCTGCTCGAATGCTTGGTGGCCTACATCCAAGCTTTCGTCTTCACCATGCTCACAGCCCTCTATATCGGTATGGCTGTTGCCGAACCCCACCACGCCGAGGCTTGATAAGAAATTTTATATCACCAACCCAATAAAAAACCTATTGCATAATATGAAAAGCATTAAAGACATTAACTTCAAAGGTCGTAAAGTCCTCCTCCGCGTCGACTTCAACGTCCCGATGGACGAAAATAAACATATTACCGACGACACCCGCATTCGCGAGTCGTTGCCCACCATCAACAAACTCCTTGCCGACGGCGCTGCCATTATCATAATGGCCCACTTTGGTCGTCCCAAGAAAGGTGGCTTCGAGCCCGAACTCACCCTCGAGCCCGAGGCTCGCCACCTCGAGAGCCTTATTGCTCGCCCCGTGTGCTTCACCCAAGCCCTGTTGGGCAGTGGCGAGCCCGAGCGTATGGCTGCCTCGCTTACCGATGGCCAGGTTATGCTGCTCGAAAACATACGTTTCTACCCCGAAGAGACCAAAGGCGACGAGGCCCTTGCCGAGCGTTTGGCCAAGTTGGGCGACTGCTACATTAACGACGCATTTGGCGCCGCTCACCGCGAGCACTCTTCTACGGCCGTCATCGCACGCTTCTTCCCCAACGACAAATACTTTGGTTTCTTGATGGAGAACGAAGTACGCAACCTCGAAAAACTCATGCAAAATCCGCCTCACCCCTTCACCGCCATCATCGGTGGCAGCAAGGTGAGCAGCAAGATAGGCATACTCGAAAACCTTATAGACAAGGTAGACAATATGGTTATCATCGGCGGAATGCGCTACACCTTCACCAAAGCCCTTGGCGGCAAGATTGGTAACAGCATTTGCGAGGACGACAAGCTCGACCTGGCTCGCGACCTCATGCGCCGCATGGACGAAAAAGGCGTAAGATATTACCTGCCGGTCGATAGCGTTATTGGCGACAAGTTTGCCAACGACGCCAACACCCAGGTCGTGCCCAGCGGCCAGGTGCCCGACGGTTGGGAGAGCATGGACTGCGGCCCCGAGAGCTGCAAAGCCATTCGCGACATCGTGATGGGCAGCAAGACCATTCTCTGGAACGGTCCTGCCGGCGTTTTCGAGCTCAGCACCTTTGCCAAAGGCACACGCGAGATTGCCACCTATGTGGCCGAGGCTTGCGCCGCTGGTTGTTTTGCCGCCGTTGGCGGTGGCGACTCGGTGGCAGCCGTCAAGCAGATGGGCCTGGCCGACAAGATGAGTTACGTCTCGACCGGTGGCGGCGCCATGCTCGAATACCTCGAAGGCAAAGAACTGCCCGGCATCAAGGCCATCAAAGACTAAGACACTTTAGCAATCCTCCCCAACAGGCTGTGCCAACCTGGGGGAGGATTGCTTTTTTTGTTAAAACCAAATTGGTAAGTAAGGCAGACGGGGTGTTCTGCACCTATCGGCCCAAACAGAGTAGCCCTATGTCACCGAACTCAACAACCGATTTGGGGTGAGAAGGGCAGGGTAGAGCCACTGCTGGTATCGGCGCGAAGCGTAGAGTTATTCATCGTCGTTTTTGGCGTTGGGTACGGCAAAAATCACCGTCAGCGCGCCCACCAGTCCGGCCACTGGCACAATGATTCGCGCCACCGACCCAGCGGGTATGAACACAAATGTCGAGAGCAGCACCATCGTGGTCATCACCCCCACAGCTCCGGCCTTTTGGGTCTGGGTCATGCCACCGCGGCGATGATAGTTGCGAATGTATTTGCCGAGCCACGAAGCCAGCAGCCACTGCTGCAAACGTGGCGAACTGCGGTAGAAAAGCCACGAGGCCAACAACAAAAACGGTGTGGTTGGCAGTCCTGGAATAGCCACCCCGAGGGCACCGAGCCCCACGGCAATTAGACCTAAGATGATGAATATCAAGCGTTTCATAGCGTTGCTATAAAGTTAACAGATTGCAAAGATACATTTTTTTTTCGAAATGCTTTCATAATCCCAAATTTTTGTGTAATTTTGCATACAAAATTTTGTATCAATTTTAAGACAGACCCATTATGACACTTCAAGAAGCCATGAGCGCACGACACATGGTGCGCAAGTACGAAGACCGCCCGCTGCCACCTGCCACCCTCGAGCAGTTGCAAGCCCGCATTGCCGACAACAACAGTCGCCACAACCTTGCCATTCGCTTAGTGACCAACGACGGCGGCGCGCTGCCTTCGCTCCTCAAGTGGACGGTGGCCAAAGGCGTGACCAACTACCTGATTATGGCCGGCACCGACGCTCCCGACCTCGGCGAGCGCCTCGGCTATGCTGGTGCCGACATTATGCTCTATGCCCAAACCATTGGCCTCAACACCTGGTGGGCCAGCGGCACAATCAACTTTGGCCATGTCGGCAAGCTGGCCGAAGGCCTCAAGGTACACGGCATTGTGGCCGTAGGCTTTGGCCAAACCCAGGGCGTGCCTCACAAGAGCAAGACCGCCGGCGAGGTGAGCACCTACCACGACGGCGAAGCCCCCCAGTGGTTCAAGACTGGGGTCGTTGCCGCACTCATGGCCCCAACAGCCCTCAACCGCCAGGCTTTCACCGTCGAAGGCCGCGGCCGCGAGGTAGCCCTCAGCTACAAACCAGGCCCCTTCAGCGGCGTCGACCTCGGGCTGGTTAAATACCACTTCGAACTTGGCGCCGGGGCAGAAAACTTCGATTGGAAGAAATAGAACCATGCAACAAATAGTTTGGTACACCAAAGGATTGCTAAAGGCGTTGAATCAGGTCGACACCACTCGCCTCATGCTCGTAACCGATAGATCGTATTGCCACCTGTCGCTCAAAAGTTTTGTCGACAGTTTGGGGCTCGACCTCGTAGTTTTCGACCAGATCACTCCCAACCCACTCTACGAGCAGGTCTGCGTCGCCGTCGACCTTTTCAAGCGCAAGCACTGCACGGCCATCCTCGCCATTGGCGGCGGTAGCACCATCGATGTGGCCAAATGCATCAAACTCTTCTGCAAACTCGACCCCACGGTCAACTACCTGCAGCAATCTTACGCCGACAGTGGTGTGCCACTCATCGCTGTACCAACCACCGCTGGCACCGGTAGCGAGGGCACCCGCTTTGCTGTAATCTACTACCAAGGCGCCAAGCAGTCGGTAACCCACCCGAGCATTGTGCCAACCTATGCCGTGCTCATACCCTCGGTGCTCGAGACCCTGCCCAACTATCAAAAAAAATGCACCCTCCTCGACGCCCTATGCCAAGCCATCGAATCGCTCTGGAGCGTCAACTCTACACCCGAGAGTGCTGTCTTGTCCGAGCTGGCCATCGTAGATATCATGGGCAACTATAGCCGCTACCTCACGGACTGCGACCCCGAGGCAGCAGCCGATATTATGGGTGCAGCCAACACCGCTGGCCGCGCCATCGACCTTACCCAAACCACGGCCCCCCACGCCATGAGCTACAAGCTCACCTCGCTCTACCGCCTGCCCCACGGCCATGCCGTGGCGCTGTGCCTGCCAGGCGTGTGGCGATATATGTTGAGCCACACCAACGAGTGTGTCGACCCCCGTGGCAGCATCCACCTCGTGCTCGCCATGCAGCACGCCGCCACCGCCATGGGCTGCTCTTCGTCCACGGCTGCCATCGCCCGCTTCGAAGCACTCATGGCCGAACTCGGCATGGAGCGCCCCACCAGCCACGACCGCGAGGCCGAGCTCGACCTGCTGGCCCAGTCGGTCAACCCCGTGAGGCTAAAAAACAACCCCGTGCCACTCTCTACCTCCACTTTACGCGCAATCTACAACTCCATATTGCTATGAGGGAAACTATCGTCAAACTGGCCGAAGCCCTCGGCCTCTACAAATGGCTCATGGCCATCGACACGCGTCGCCAAATGCGTCGCCAAAACCGTGCCTTTGCGCGCTATGGGCTCGAAACGCTGGCCCAAGCCGAGGCTGCCGCCGCCGAGTGTGGCGCACACCTCTTCCTCGCCTTCGGGTCGCTGCTCGGCGCCTATCGCGAAAAGGGTTTCATCCCGTTCGACTGCGACCTCGACACAGGCCTCCTCGCCACCGAACGCAGCGAGGCTTTCCTCTCTGCCATGAAGCGCCACGGATTCGACTACCTGCGCCAATACTACGTCAAAGCCACCGGTCGCGTGTGCGAAGAGAAGTTCAGCTACCGTGGTGTTCACCTCGATGTGCACTATTTCTACCCCACGCCCGACGGCGGGCTGGGGTGCGAACTATGCCTGCCACACGAAACCAAATCGTGGCGCGAGGCCAACGCCACCGACGGCTTCCCCTCGGTGTTGCGCACCTGCTGCAACACCACCTTCTCGGCCCACGACTTCCTCGGCGTGCAGGTCTACCTGCCCGACCGTGCCGAAGAGTGGCTCAAAACCCTCTATGGCGAAAGCTTCATGACCCCAAACCCCAACTGGACCATGTCGGACCACCAACGCCTGGCTCGCATTGAGGGCGAGCGCCTATATCGCCGCACAGAAGCCGAGGGGTAAACCGAACCCGAAATTTATCGATAACAAAAGCTCGGAACGATACTCGTTGCCGGGCTTTTTGGTGTTTTGTAAGGTGCTGGAAATCAGTATTGCGGTCGTGTTAAGGAGGGGTTAGGGTCGTATTGAGGTCGAAGAGACATTGACCCTCAGTCGATTACACCCCGATTTCGACCCCACTTCAAACCATCCCCAAGGCGGCCTAATCGATAAAAAAGAGCGACGGCGCAGCGTCCCTCGGTGGGTGCTGCGCCGTCGGCAGGGGGTTGGTAGATGTTTATTTTTCGGGTATTGCCTCGAGGGTAGCCACTAAGTAGTCGTAGAATTTCTTGACGCTGGCAATGTGGCAACGCTCGTCGGGGCTGTGGGGGCTCTGCAGTGTGGGGCCGAACGAAATCATCTCCATTTCGGGATATTTGCCGCCCAGCAGGCCGCACTCCAAGCCGGCGTGGATGGCCATCACGGCCGGTTCTTTGCCGTAGAGCTTGTGGTAGGTCTCTTTCATGGTCTTGAGCAGGGGGCTCTGCATATTGGGTTTCCAGCCGGGGTAGGCACCGCTCAGGCGGCAGGTGCCACCGCTGAGTTCGGCCAGGCACACAAGGCGCTCGGCCAGGGCCTCTTTGGCAGTGTCTACGCTCGAGCGCAGCAGTGCCTGGACGGTGAAGTTGCGGCCCGTGGTTTTGACGATGGCGAGGTTGAGCGAGGTCTCGACCAAGCCTTCCATATCGTTGCTCATGCGCACCACGCCGTTGGGGGCAACCATCATGAGGTTGATTATCTTTTGGGTGTCGGCGTCGGTCATGACGTTTTGCGTCATGCGTACGCGCTCGTAGCTCATGCAGAAGTCGGGCTCAACGGTGGCCAGTTCTTTCTTGACCCAGCCGGCCACTTTGTCGAGTTCGGCCAAAATGCAGTCGGTGTGCTCTTTGGGGAAAGCGATAACGGCTTCGGCGTCGCGCGGGATGGCGTTGCGCATATTGCCGCCCTGAATGCTGATGAGGCGCATACCACAGTCGGCCACCCAACGCAGATGGCGGAACATTATTTTATTGACGTTGGCGCGGCCCGAGTTGATTTCCATACCCGAGTGGCCACCCTTGAGGCCGCCGAAGGTAACGCGATAGGCGCAGTAGCCGGCAGGGGCCTTCTCGGTGGTGTAGGGGATGGTCATAGTGGCGTCGACGCCGCCGGCGCAACCCACGTAGAGTTCGCCCTCGGTCTCGCTATCGAGGTTGAGCAGGAAGTCGCCTTTCAGCTCGCCGGTTTTGAGGCCAAAAGCGCCGGTCATGCCGGTCTCTTCGTCGGTGGTGATGAGGGCTTCGAGTGGTCCGTGCTTCAAGGTTTTGCTCTCGAAAACGGCCATTATGGCAGCCACGCCCATGCCGTCGTCGGCGCCGAGGGTGGTGTCGCAGGCGTAGACCCATTCGTCAACGATTTTGGTCTCGATAGGGTCTTTCAGAAAATCGTGAACCTTGCCGGCGCGGGCTTGGGGCACCATGTCCATGTGGGCTTGCAGCACCACGGGGCGACGGTTTTCCATACCCTTGGTGGCGGGTTTGCTCATAATGACGTTGCCCACTTTGTCTACACGGCACTCTATTTTGCGCTCCTGTGCCCACTTCACGAGGAAGTCGCGCACAATCTCTTCGTGTTTCGACGGACGGGGGCAACGGGTGAGGGAATAGAAATTATTCCACACTTCTTTGGGTTCTAAGTCTTTGATTGTCATAGCTCTATTTATTGTTTTGTGTTATTGGCACTGTTGTGTTAACTGGGTGCAAATATACGCAAAAAAAATGGATTACGCGCCTTTATTCGAAAAATATTGCAAAAAAAGTGCTCTGTGCGTGCTAATAGCGCGTATTGTTGAGGTCGAGGCAGGCCACAATTTGCTCGCACAGGGCCTTCACGGCGTCGTAGTGCCGGTAGGCGTTGGTGCCAATTTTGGGGGCATGAGGCGAGAGCGGGTCGAAGTCGAACACCTCTACGGTGAACACCTCGTTGGCAAAACGCGCGAGGGTGGCATTGTCTGTCATGCGTGCAGCCGAGTCGCCAGCCATGCGCGTGGCCATCTCCCAAGCTCCTTGCCCAGTGACGATTACTATCTTGTCCGACGTGTCGAACATCGGGTTCACGCTCCCGAGGGCGAAAGGCTTGTCGAGCAAGTCGAACCCCAGTTTGCGCTCGTTGTCGTAGTAGTGGTAGCAAGGCCAGGCCGCCGGGCGGTCAAAAAAGTGCATATCGTTCATTCGCTCAAGGTCCAGGTCGTAGAGGCGGTTCAGGGCGTGGGCAAATTCGTAGTTGACCATGGCCGTCTGCCAAAAACTGATGGCGGTGTCGGCCATCGACACGGTTGCCTCTTCGGCTTCGAGAGTAAAGACCTTGCGTTTCATTGTTCGAATGGATTGGTGTTTCTGCTGAAATCGGGGCGGTAGTTGGCTTCGGCCGAAAGTTCCTGCAGCCAACCGTTATAGTAGCCCAACTCGTCGTAGCGGTTGGCCACGAGGGCGTATTCCTCGGCCGAGAGGGTGCGACACAGTTCCGGCTCGCCAGCCTGGAGCAGCTGGCCACAGTCGGCCGGTGGGAAGTATTGCGCCATGAGCGAGATATGCAGGTTGAGTGGCAGCGCGTCGCATAGCATATCGAGAGCAGCGAGCGAGTTGTCCACATGGCCTGGCAAAACGAGGTGGCGCACAATCATGCCGCGGTAGGCCATGCCGCGGTCGTCGAGCAGCAGACCCGAACCTTTTTGGCGATACATTTCGCGCAGGGCGCGCAATGCCACATCGGGGTAGTCGGGGGCGTGGCTCAAGCGCGAGGCCAAAGCGGCGTTGGCATATTTAAAATCGGGCAGGTAAATGTCGACGTAAGGCTCGAGTTGACGGAGGGTTTCTATGCTGTCGTAGCCGCCAGTGTTGTAAACCACCGTAGGCTCGAAGCCGTCGCTGTGCAGCCTTTCCACCACCCCAATCACCGCCTCAGGACAGTGGCTCGGGGTAACAAAACCAACAGCGCCCTCGCTCGCTGGCAGCAAGCGCTCCACCTCGGTAGCAATGGCCTCGACGCTGCCAAAACGAGCCAGCGAGGGGTTAACATCGCGGCCCGAAATGGCGTGGTTTTGGCAATAAAGGCACTGCAGGTTACAGTGCGTAAAGAACACATTCACAATGCCTTTCGTTCCGCTGATGGGGGGCTCCTCGCCACGGTGCAGACACACTGTTGCAGCCTCCACACCACGGCTTGCACCGCAGTATCCGCGACGGGCGTCGCGGTCGGCATTGCATTTGCGTGGACAGAGGCTGCAGCTCATTTTTGGTGTGTGTTTAAAAATATTTTGCAAAGATACGAAAAAAATGTGTATCTTTGCAGATTATTTTTCGTTGGTATGACTAAACTGCTTTCAATCATAGTGAAACATTTGCCGCGGATATACAAAGTGCTCGCCATTTTGGTCACCGCCATCCTCATCTTGCTAATGTTTCCGCAACAAAATCAGGGTACCCACTACGACTATTCGGTGGGTGGCTACTGGCGTTCGGCCGACCTCTACGCCCCCTACGACTTCAACATCCTCAGAAGTCAGTCCGACATCGACAACGAGGTCGCCCTTGCTCGCCAAGAGGCAATACTCTACTACACCGTCGACAGCGCTGCCGCCACCGAGGCCGCTCGCCGTCTCGACACTTACGCCGCCCGCAATCGTAGCACCGTTTCGGGATTGAGGGCAATGAAGCGCACAATCGACAGCATCTACACCGTGGGCTACATCGAAATTCCGGCCGATATTGTCGACCTCGACCAGCACACCATCGTTGTGCTCAGCGGCAATGTGGGTTCAGAACATCCCGCAACCGACTTCATGACGGTCGACGACATTACCCAGCCGTTGCTGCGCGACAGCATTTTGCAGCCCAGCATTCGATACGACGCCAACCGCACCGCACTCGAACTCGACTCTCGCCTGTCGCAAATCCAATATGCCAGCAACATGGCCCAAGCCGGCGAACTCATCATTGCCAAAGGCGAGCGAGTAACGGCCGAAAAAGCGCAAGTTATCAGTTCGCTCGAGGCCGAAAACGACCGCCGTTTCGACAAATCCTACTCGGTTTGGGGCTACTCGATAGGGCAACTTTTGCTGAGCATAATAGCTTTCCTAACCCTCTTCTTGTTCCTACACAATACGCGCCACCACATTCTCGAAAGCAGCAGCCAGTTCACATTCCTGCTCCTCACCGTGCTCCTTGCAGCCGCCATGGTGGCCCTGGTTGTAACTATCAACCCCGAGTGGACGCTCATGGTACCCATGTGTATTGTGCCGATAATAATATTTGTCTTTTTCGATATGCGTGTGGCGCTCTACGTCCACCTCACCATTGTCATCATCCTGGCGAGCCATGTGCCAAACTCGTTCGAGTTCATCTTCTACCAACTTATCACTGGCATGATGAGCATCATCACCGTGCGCGATTTCGACAAGCGCAGTCGCTATTTTGTTGTGGCCGCCATCATCTTCCTAACCTATTCGGCCATATACGTGGCTGGCCTCTTGAGTCAGGATTCGCACCTCGACAACTTGAACTACCACCGCTTCATCATGTTCTTCATCAACGCCATACTCACCCTGATTGCTTACCCGCTCATCTACCTTTTTGAGCGCGTGTTCCACATCACTACGGGCCTGACGCTGATGGAGATAGCCTCTACCAATACCCCTGCCTTGCGCGAACTTTCGCGCACAGCCCCAGGCACCTTCCAACACTCGATGCAGGTGGCCAACATTGCCGAAGACCTCGTCAACGAAATTGGCGGCGACGCCCTCTTAGCAAAGGTCGGAGCCCTATATCACGACATCGGCAAAATGTCGAACCCGCTATATTTTACTGAAAACCAGAACACTGGCTTTAACCCACACGACGAGTTAGACTACATCGAAAGTGCACAAATCATCACCTCTCACGTAACCAACGGCCTCGAACTGGCAAGAAAGTACCACCTACCACCCGAGGTTGTCGACTTTATACGGACCCACCACGGAACAACCTATACAGGCTACTTCTACGCCAAACAAAAGCAGGAACACCCCGACCAGGAGGTCGACCCACTAGTGTTTCGCTACCCAGGACCGCGTCCCTACTCGCGCGAAACGGCCGTTGTGATGATTGTAGACAGCGTCGAAGCCGCCTGCAAAAGCCTCAAACAGCACGATAAGGAACACATTGACAAGTTGGTCGACTCTATTATCGACTCTAAAATCGATGCCGGTCAACTCAGCAATTGTCCGCTCACTTTTGGCGACATTACGCGCATTCGTAAAATGCTTAAAGATAAGATGTTGAGCATATACCATGCTCGAATTTCGTACCCCACATTATCAGCCGAAAACAAGTAATCATTATTCCTTTTATGAAAAACAAACAGATATTTATTCACCTCGGAATTGTAGTTGCCATGTTGCTGGTGTCGCTAATCTATTTTTCGCCGGCACTGAAAGGTAAAGTAATCTACCAAGGCGACATACAGAAATACGAAGCCATGGTCAAAGAGACCAAAGACTACCATACCCAAACGGGCGACTATGCCCATTGGAACAGCGCCATGTTCAGCGGTATGCCGGCCTATCAGGTTGGTGGCAACCCGCCGGTGAAAAGCGTCTTCACGCCCATGCGCGACTTGGGAACGCTGCAAATCTTCGGTCTCGAGCGCAGTGCAGGCATTCTTTTTTTCTACCTCATAGGCTTCTACATAGCCTTGCTGGCCCTGGGGTGCTCGCCGTGGATTGCCCTCTTCGGCGCGTTGGCCTTCGGGTTGGGTAGTTATAACATTATTATTATTGAGGCTGGCCATGTAACCAAAGCCTGGGCCATGGCAATGATTGCCCCCATATTGGCAGGAATGCTCGTATGCCTGCGCAAGCCCAAGGACCCCTCGCGCAAATGGCGCGACTGGCTTTGGGGCGGTCTGCTTTTTGCCTTCGCCCTCGGTTTGCAACTGCTTTGCAACCACATTCAGATTACCTACTACACCCTCATCGCCGCCGTGGTGCTGGGTGTGGCCTACTTTGTAAACGCGCTGATTAACAAGTATGTGCCTCGCTTTTTTGCGAGCCTCGGCATACTCGTTGTGGGGGCCGCGCTGGCCTTTGCCTGCAACGCTCGCAACATGATGGTAAGCCTCGAATATTCGGCTCAAACCATGCGCGGCGGCAACGCCATTACCGTCACCCCCGAGGACCTTTATCGCGACGGTGAGCCGACCTCGATTGGCGGCAAAAAGACTGGTCTCGACATAGACTACGCTTTTGGCTGGAGCTACGGCGTAGGCGAGACCTACACGCTGCTCGTGCCAGGCGCCATGGGGGGCGGCAGCAGCGAACCGGTATCGACCAAAAGCGCTTCGTATAACGCTTTCCGCCAAACCAATATGCCGCTCTATTGGGGCGACCAACCCTTCACCTCGGGCCCTGTCTACTTCGGCGCCGTGGTCATATTCCTCTTCCTTGTTGGCCTGATTTTGGTCAAAGGGCCGGAGCGCTGGTGGCTGCTGGTGGCCACGATAATAGCCATACTCCTGTCGTGGGGGCGCAATTTTATGCCCTTCAACGAATGGATTTTCAACCACTTGCCGTTCTATAACAAGTTCCGTACGCCGTCGATGAGTCTCGTCTTGGCCAATGTGACGATGGTTATGCTCGGTATGCTGGGTTTGCGCGAGTTGGCCAACAGCGAGGTCTCTCGAAAACTTAAAAACACGGCCCTCTATGTTGCCGGAGGCTTTTCGGCCGCGGTGCTGCTCATGGTGCTGGCCGTGAGTGGTGGATTCGGCTTCAGCGGCGCCGCCGATGTGCAGATGGCCAGCCAATATGGCCAGCAGTGGGCGCAAATTCAAGACATTTTTATTCAAGACAGAAAGTCCCTTTTTACTGCCGACTCGTTGCGCAGCCTGCTCTTCATAGCTCTGGCTTTCGCTGCTTTGTGGCTCTTTGTCAATAAGTTAGAACGCGCCAGAGGGGCCGCTGTCTATGTGGTTCTTGGCCTCGCACTGCTCACCGTGGTCGACCTCTGGGGTGTTGACCGCCGCTACCTCAACGACAAAAACTATGTGGCCAAAAGTCGCCTGCGCCTCAGCCCCGACCCGTGGGATGCCACCATAGACCAAATGGCAGCCCAGGTTGGCGACCGCGACTACCGTGTGCTAAACTTTGCAACCAACACATTCAACGACTCGAAGCCTGCCGCCTTCCATCACCAAATTGGTGGCTACAGCGCTGTGAAAATGCGTCGGTATCAAGACCTTATCGATTTCTACCTCTCGCGCCACCTCAACATGAAGGTGCTCAATATGCTCAATGCGCGCTACTTTGTGGGCAACAACGGCCAGGTTCAGCGCAACCCCGACGCGCTGGGCAACTGCTGGTTTGTTGATGAGGTGAAGTTTGTGGAAAGTCCCAACGACGAGATTTTGGCGCTCAACGACTTCGAGCCCTCACACACTGCCGTCGTAGACCGCTCGCTGATGGGCAAGCACCTCGAAGGGTTTGTGCCAACAGCCGATAGTACGGCCTCCATCCTCATGGAGCATCAAAGCCCCTATAACCCTGACTACCTGCGCTATACGTCGCATTCGTCAACCGAGCAGCTGGCTGTGTTCAGCGAGGTGTACTACGAGCCCGACTGGCGCGCCTACATCGACGGCAAGCCTGCCACCTACCTCCGCGCCAACTACCTGCTTCGCGCCATGCTGGTGCCGGCCGGCGACCACGTTATAGAGTTCCGCAACGAGGCGCCAATGTTCCACCGCATGGATACCATTACCCTCGTGGCTTCGGTGGTGATGGTTCTGCTGGCAGCCGGCTCCATAGTTATAGTCTACCGCAAGAAAAAGCAATAGGACCATGCTCTCTGTCATTCTTTGCACATATAACCGCGACAAATATATATATAATGTGCTGCACAGCATTGCGGCTGGCACGTTCGACGACTACGAAGTTGTGCTCGTAAACAACAATAGCAACGACAACACCGAGGCCGAATGCCACCGTTTCGAGGCAGACCATCCTGGGGTGCGCTTTCGCTACGTCGTGGAGCCGCAGCAGGGGCTGTCGTATGCTCGCAATTGCGGAATCGAGAATGCGCAAGGCGATGTGCTGGTCTACGTAGACGACGACGCGCTGGTCAATCCCGAATACCTCTCCACGTACGCCACTTTTTTTGCCGCTCACCCCGAAGCCATGGCTGCCGGTGGCCCCATTGTGCCGCGCTACGACGGCTGTGAGGAACCCGG
The DNA here is from genome assembly GCA_017479385.1 of Bacteroidales bacterium. Lineage (GTDB taxonomy): Bacteria > Bacteroidota > Bacteroidia > Bacteroidales > P3 > Colimorpha. Next base: position 24,461 of record JAFVCE010000017.1, read on the forward strand.
CTGGATGAGTCACTACACGCGCCAGTTAGTCACCGGACGCCTCTACCTGGGCGATAATGAGCGCGAGTTTCCGCGCGGCGCCTTCCCGGGAGGGGGCAACGCAGCCTACAGGCGCGAGGTGTTCGACAAGGTGGGGCTCTTCAATGTGGCTTTGGGCCGCAAGGGCAACAGCCTGATTGGGGCCGAGGAGAAGGACCTCTTCGACAAGATGACCACGCTCGGCATTAGGTTCTACTACCTGCCCACGGCGGTGCTCTACCACCTTATTCCGCCCCACAAGCTAACCGACGACTACTTTGCCCGCCTCACTCACGGCATTGGCCAAAGCGAGCGCTACCGCACACAGCAGATTTCGCGCTCCAAATACCTGCGTCGGCTGGCGAGCGAAGGCGTAAAGTGGTGTGCCACCTTCGTGCTGTGGTGTGGCTTCGTGCTGCGTGGTCAGCCGGCCAAAGGCAACAAGCTCATAGCCTTTCGCCGAGGGGTGACTCGCGGCCTGCTGGGGCGCTAATCCAGCATTCAATTCGCAAAGCCCCAAGCTGTCATTCTGACGGCTTGGGCAAAAGTTCAAAAATTGGGTACCTGCAACGAGGCAATCGATAAGGCAGGTGCCCTTTTTCGATAAAAAACAGGCACGTAATGTGTTTTGTAATGGGCTGAAACACAGGGGTGTGGTCGTGTTAGGGTCGGGTTAAGGTCGTGTTGAGGTCGAATAAGCCTTGATGTTGAGGCAGTTAGCCCAGCACCTTGCAGGGTGTCTTTATCGATAAAAAGGCGTCGTTTTATCGAATGGCAGGCGATTGCAGGGCGATGTTTCTCCCTTTTTTGCAGGATGTTTGTCCGAGGCTGGCGCGACCCTCCACAAGCCTTGCTCGGGCGCGTGGTGGGGTGGATTTGTGGCGGAGTGAGGGTGGGGGAGGTGCGGCCGCGCGAAGCGCGGCCGCACAAACAATCTGGGCGCCATCGCGTGCGATGGCGCCCAGTAGGGTAGGATAGTTATGCGCCTCGTGTCTTAGCGGATGAGGGTGACTATGCCTTTGGTTATGTGGCGAGTGTCGTTATATTCGAAACGGTAGCGCAGGAAGAAAGCGTAGGCGCCCGTGGGGCAGGGCGAGCCGTCTTTGTTGCCGTCCCACTTCTCGTCGGCGTCGGTGCTGCTAAACACCAGTTGGCCGTTGCGGTTATAGATGTAGAGCTCGTACTCGTAGACCGATTGCGAGAAAGTGATGCCAAACAGGTTGTTGTTGTCGCGGTCGGGTGTGAAGACGTTTGGCAGCCAGTGTATGGCAGTTTGGATGGGGAGGAAGATGGTGGTGTCGTTGCTGCAGCAACCCAAGCGGTTGCAGGAGTGCATACGAATGCTCACCTGGTCGGCCGTGAGGTCGGTAAAGGTGTGGCGTATCCACTGGTCGCTGCCGCGAGTGCTGTCGGAGAGCACCCACTCGGTCGAGGCGCCATAGACCGAGGCGTCTTCGGCCAGGATGACGGGGTGGTCGGTGTTGACAAAGGTGTTGCTCAACTTCACCTTTGGCACGGGCACGGGTATGACCTCGAGGGTGATACTCTTATCTTGAATATTGCAGTTGTTGTTCTCTGGAGCGAGCAGGGTGTAGATGGTCGTCGTGTCGGGTTTGACGCGCACCACGTCGCGCCCCTGCTGGTCTTCGAGCAGTGGGTCGGGTGGGATAGAGACCCATACGTTGTCGGCGGCGAAGGTGCCAACCGATTGCAGCAGTGCAGAGTCGCCCGGGCAGATGGCCGACTCGTCGTTCTCGATAAACGAGAGGTCGGGTGTGCCGTATACACTAATAGCTATCGACGTAGAATCCATGCAACCATTACCGGCATAAACATAGAGCCACACGGTGTTGGGGCCGAGGGCGAGGCTGGTGGTGATGAGCGAGTCGTACGATTCGGCCAGGTTGCTTTCGAACGTCAGGTTGCCAGCCACCCAGCGGCGACGGGCTATGACGGGGTCGTCGGGGCCGTAGAGCTTTACGGGGTCGCCGGCGCAGTATTCGTGGCTGGGGGTGGTTATGCTGGCGCTGGCGCCAAACTTGGCAAGCACGTTGCGGCTGCGCGAGCCGATACAGGTGCCATCTTCGGAGACAACACACATCGTTACCTTATACCAACCCTCGTCGTCGAAGTGGTAGCTGGGGGTCATGCCATAGAGCGTGTCGAGCGCAGCGGCTCCGAATGGGGCCAGGGTGTCGTTGTAGATATACCATGTGGTGATGGTATCTTCCGTGTCCATATTAGGCCTGTTGGGCGTGATGTTCGAGAGCGCAATGGGGCCACCACAGGGCGATTCGAACTCGAAGTCGGCCGCAGGCTTGGTGTTGGCCACATTAATAAAAAGGTAGGTCGAGTCGACCCTCGTTTTGTTAAATCCGTGATAAATCACGCAGCAGAAGGTCTGGGTGTCGGCCACGGTGCTGTCGTCGAGAATGAAATCGTGGTAGTGTGGGGCATATTTGTAACTGTAGAACGAGGTGTTGGTCTCCTCGTCGGTGCTGTCGGGTTGCAGGGGGCGCAACATATCGAGAGAGATGGCAGACGGGTTAGAGATGTCCAGTTTGCCAGTGCGCGACGAGTACCACTTGTAGCCGCGCAGGTTGTGCGGGGCGTAGAGGCTATCCATAGCGTCCGAGTTGGCCGGTGTGCAGCCCAGTTGGCGAATGCCCGACTCGGCAAAGTCGCCAGCAAAATAGCCATAGAGGGGGTAGGCGCCGTTGGCGTCGCAGGTGTAAATCTCGATACGCACAGTCTTGTCGTTCCATTTGCTCAAGTCGGCAGCCACGGTTTGCCAGGGGGTGTAGACAAACTTGTAGGTCTCGTTGTCTACAAGGCCTTCTTTCCAAATCGAGTCGAAGTCGTTGTCGTACTCGTCAGACGGATACATAGGCATGGCAATTCTCACCGCCTTGCTGCTGTCGATAGGGCGGTCTTTGGGCCAAGTACCATCGTCGTTCATCAGCTCGATGCGCATAATGCACTCGCCGGGGCAAAACGAGTTGCGCAATGTCTGGTTGGTCATATCGAACTTGCGAGCCACAAGGGCGTAGTTGATGTAGATAACCGAGTTTTCGGGGCGCACGTGCATGGTGTAGAACAAAGCCTCGCCCGACAGGTTCTGCTCATAGGGGGTGCGGTTTGGGGCCACGGTATCGAGCAGGGCAAAGTTGAACGAGTAGGTGCCCAATGCGGCCATATCGCCCAAGCGTATGCTCGACGAGTAGCCCTCGGGTATGCGTTGCAGGCCTGTGCCGTTAGCGGCCATCGTGAAGTTGTCGATTCCGGAATTGCTCATCGTGATTATGCGGAAGCGCTTGTGTTGGGCATCAAAGTGGTTATAGTTCGAGATGTTGCCGTCAGTGGGGGTGTCGTAGGTGCTGCTCGTAATGTTGTCGTGGCCGGCAATGTCGCGAGTATAAAGGCTCGAGTTGTTCACAGTGTAGCCTTCGGTCTTGATTTTGTCGTAGACTTTGCTGCGTGTAGACTGGCTATAATAGTATAGGAATGTACCCACGCGACCGCGCCAGTAGCACGAGTCGTTGCCTTCGTCGAACGAGGTGGGGTTCTTCCAACCTGGGTTGATTTGGGCTAAACAAGAGGCTGTGATGGCCATGAAGAGGCCAAACATTATTTTTTTCATAATCTTACTGATAATTCTTGGACGATATTGTTTTTCCACTGGCAGAAAGAGCCGTCGGCAATGCGCTTGCGAGCCTCGGCCACAAGCCTCAGGTAGAAAGCGAGGTTGTGGATAGAGCATATCTGAAGGCCGAGAATTTCTTCGGCGCGGATAAGGTGGTGCAAGTAGGCCAGCGTGTATTCGTGGTCGCACGAGGCCGGGCTTTCTGGGTCTATGGGGTCGAAACACGACTCCCACTTCTTATTCTTTATATTAATAGTTCCGTGGCTGGTAAAGAGCAGGCCGTTGCGCCCGTTGCGGGTTGGCATGACGCAGTCGAACATATCGACCCCACGCTCAATGCCCTCGAGCAGGTTGGTCGGAGTTCCAACTCCCATCAGGTAGCGAGGCTTGTTGGCTGGCAGTATGGCGTTTACGACCTCAATCATCTCGTACATCACCTCGGTTGGTTCGCCCACGGCCAAGCCGCCAATGGCGCAACCTTCGGGCTCTTTCGAGGCAATATATTCGGCCGAAATGCGGCGCAGGTCGGCGTATTGGCAACCTTGAACAATAGGGAAGAGGGCCTGGTGGTAGCCATAGAGCGGTTCGGTCTGGCCAAAACGCACCAGGCAGCGGTCGAGCCAGCGGTGGGTCAGCTCCATCGACTGCTTGGCGTAGCGGTAGTCGGCGTCGCCTGGGGCGCATTCGTCGAAAGCCATCATTATGTCGGCCCCAATGGCACGCTCAATATCCATCACGCTTTCGGGAGTGAAGAGGTGCTTAGACCCGTCGATATGCGAGCGGAAAGTGCAACCCTCCTCCTTGATTTTGCGGTTATCGGCAAGCGAGAACACCTGGAAACCGCCGCTATCGGTAAGCAGTGGTCGGTTCCACCCGTTAAAGCGGTGTAGCCCACCAGCCTGGCGCAGTATGTCGGTTCCGGGGCGCAGATAGAGGTGATAGGTGTTGCCAAGAATGATTTTGGCATCAATCTCGTCGCGCAACTCGTGTTGATGAACAGCTTTGACCGACCCCGCAGTTCCCACAGGCATAAAAATGGGAGTAGGAATGTCGCCATGCTCGGTGTGGAGCACACCGACACGAGCCGACGATTTTGTGTCACGGGCTAATATGTCGAACGTCAAATTGTTCATTTTTTGTTCATATTTCGCACTGCAAATATACATAAAATTTCGAAATAAATGATTAATTTTGTGACTTGAAATTTTAACAATATGATGAACTTTTCTGCTTTTCTCGCTGATACTTACGCACTTACGTTGTTTGCGTTTTTTCTCATAACCCTAATTTATTTGGTTATTTATTACACTTTGTTCCATTTTAAGGTGGGTAGAAGCCATTCCAAAACCCCAAAAAATGAAAAAATTGAGTCCGACGACGAAAAAAAATTACCCAGCATATCCATAGTCATGGTAGCCCACAACGATGCCTCTTGGTTGCGCGACAACCTGGTCTACCTACTCGAACAAGACTACCCCGATTTCGAAGTTGTGGTGGTCGACTACCTGAGCCAGGACGATACCCCGTTCGTTCTCCAAGTTTGTGGCGAAAACTACCACAACCTCAAAGTCATACCTTTCAAAGAAGACATCAACCTCTCGCAAAGCAAAAAATTTCCCCTCTCGATAGGCATCAAGTCGGCCCAAAACAACATCATCTTCTTGGCCGACCCCGACTGTATTCCCACCAACTTTCTCTGGCTGCGCGGTATGGCCAAAGCCTACGACAACCCAGAAACCCAAATAGTTCTTGGCTACTGTGGGCTGAAGGATGCCAAGGGCCTTTTCGGTCTGCTTCAGCACTACGACAACCTCGAATACAGTGCCTCCTACATCGGTGCCACCTTGCTCCGTCGTCCCTACACCGGCAGCGGTCGCAACCTCTCCTACAAGCGCGACTTCTTCTTCGAGCGCGGCGCTTTCATCAGCCACTACGACATTGCCGAGGGTGCCGACGATATGTTTGTTTATCAAAACGCCAACAGCCACAACACCGCGGTGGCCCTCGAGCCCGAAGCCTTCATGGTGGCCGAAGCCAAGCAAAGTTTCTCGGCATGGCATGAGTTGCGCTACAGCCGTATGGCAACTCGCGGACGTCACCATTTCTGGCAGCGCCTCAATGGCGACCTGCGACCTGCAGCAGTTGTGCTCTTCTATGCCTCGATGGCACTTTTGCTGGTCAACGCCACATTCCCGTGGCAAATTTTATTAGCCATCGTCGTGGCCAAATTGGCGTGGCAAATCGTCTCATTTTCAAGGCTTACGCGCCGTTTTGGAGGCAAGGGAGCCGAGTTCCTCGCACCATTTTTTGAAATTTATTTTGTGTTTGCAAATACTATTTTGGCTTTAACTCCGTTACGTAGTAATAGAAGGTTCAAATTTAATAACTAAAAAAGTAGGGAAAATATGGAGCTCCACTTGACAACAGACAAGGCCAAACGAGACTACCGCCTGGTGTGTGCCGCCCGTGAAGGCGGCGACCAGCGTGCCTATGCCGACCTGATGAAAAACTATTGGGAGCCACTATATATGCTTCTGCTTAAGATGACCAATAACCCTACCGAAGCCGATGACCTCACCATCGAGACTTTCGGCAAAGCTTTCTCTCAACTCAACTCATACACCCCAGTCAGTGCGTTCAGCACCTGGCTTTTCTCTATCGGAACAAACACCTGTATCGACCACATACGCAGGCAACGCCTCTCGACAATAGCGCTCAGCACCATGGCAACCACCAGCGAGGACGAGGTTTACGAATACCCAATGCCATCCGACACCCCAAACCCCGAAGAGGCCGTCATCACCGCCCAGCGACACGAGGTGCTTCGCAATTTGGTAAAACAGCTCAAACCCAAGTATCGCCAACTGGTCGAGCTGCGTTTTTTCGACGAACTCTCTTACGACGAAATTGCCCAACTTACAGCCCTGCCACTCGGCACGGTGAAAATACGCCTGCTGCGCGCTCGCAACATCTTGGCAAGTATGATAAACGAAAAGAAAGACGTGTTATGACCCACTTTCGAGCCATACTGATGTTTGTCGCCGCCTTCTCGGTCGCCACCCTATCCTCTGCCGAGGACGGCGACCCTGGCCCATCGTGCAGCAGCCAAGCAACAGGCCTCCTCGTTTTCGTCAACGCTGGTGCCCTCAAAGCCAGCAACAATACCGCCATCTTCTATTCGGGCCGTCCCGAAAACGTAAACAATGTAGACCGCATACTCCACAGCGAACTTTACGGCCCATCCATTTGGCAAAACCTCACCGAGCAAGACCTAATTAACTCGTCTATATCCAACTACCAAATGCTCTCGGTCGACGAATATGGCCTCATGCGCTACAACATCGCATTCCAGGTTGGCCTCGGTCTGCGCTACGACTACAAGTCGGGGTTTGGCTGGATGCTCAAGTTCGACGTGGCCCAGCTCAACGCCGTTGGAGCCTTCAACCTCAACGCCACTACGGGTGTTGGCGAATTGCAGCAGCGCTCGCGTTATGTTCGTTGCGCCGTGGCCGGCTCGGAACGAAGAATAAATATCGACTTCGGCATTACAAAAAAAATAAACCTCACCACCAATATGTCGCTCGACCTCAATGCAGGTCTCAACGTGGTCAACACCAAAGTCCAGTCAAACGACGTGGAAATTGGTGGCGAGATATACTCCATACTCGACGTGTGGGATGGGCAAACACCGTCCTACTACACTCAACCCTACGAATACATCAACCAAGGCGGCCTCGGACTTGGCGGCTTTGCCACTGCGGCCCTCTGCCGCAACTTTGCCGGCATTGGCACCGTCAGTCTCGGCTACACCTCTTATTATAGTCATATCAACCTCGAGGGTTACCCACTCTACGGTTGGCAACACAACGTCTTTCTCCGTTTCGAAATTAACAACTTTATCTTTTTATAATAAATGATACATTTAACCGAATTGTCTGAATCAGACCATCCGCACTTCGCGCAATCACTCTTCGAGGACGCTTTCCCCGACGACGAGCGACCTCCGTTTAGTACCCTCAAGCACCGGCCTAACCACTTCCATTTTATGGTGGCCACCAACGACGACGAGCCCATAGGCATACTGACCTATTGGAATTTCGACGATATGGTCTATGTCGAGCATTTTGCTATCGACAGCGACCTGCGCAACCAGGGCCTGGGCAAAGTCGTGTTCCTCAACTTTCTCTCGCAGCAGAAAGAGCAGGTGGTGCTTGAGGTAGAACTGCCACACGACGAGGAGTCTGAACATCGCATCGAATTTTACACCAGTATGGGTCTTTTTCAGAACCCATACGAATACATTCAACCCCCTTATTTTTCGGGTGGAAACGCCGTTCCGATGCGCATTCTATCGAAATATGAGCTCGATGACGAAGAATTTTTTTCTGTCAGAAGTGTCTTATATAGAGAGGTTTACGGTACTGAAGCATAATAAAAATGAAAAAAAATTTTGCCAGTATCAAAAAAGTTCGTAATTTTGCACTCGCTTTCAGGGAAAGAAAAGCCTGAAAAAAGAAGATGGCTCCTTAGCTCAACTGAATAGAGCATCTGACTACGGATCAGAAGGTTGCAGGTTTGAATCCTGCAGGAGTCACACCAAGCAGAAGGAGCGACAATCGACGTCGCTCCTCTTCTTTTTTTTGACTCCAAACACAATATTTCCTCATCGCGCACGTTACTTTAATATGAACTACGAAATCAGACAGTGCACCGCTACCGACCTTTCCGAGTTGCTCTCGCTCGAAGCCGAAGTCATAGCCTCGCTCGAAGACCCAGCCATCCTGCGTCGCAACAGCGAAGCAATGTGGCGCACCTGCCTCGCCGAGCCTCACCTGACGCTTGGCGCGTGGTTTGCTGACCACTTGGTTGCCATCGCGGTGCTCTATACTCCCACGGATGGCGACCCCGACAACCTTGCCGCACTGCTGCAGCCACCTTCGTCGCAGCCGTCTGCCAACTACAAAATATGCCTCGTCGCCCCAGCCCACCGCGGTCAAGGCCTACAACGCAGACTCGGCTTGTTGCTCGAAGACGAGGCGCGTGGTAGGGGAGTAAATCTGCTTTGTTCGACAGTTTCGCCTCTCAATGTCGCAAGCCTCGCCAACCTCGAGGCCCTTGGCTATCGCCGCAATCGCGAACTGCAGAAATATGGCTCGACTCGCCTGTTGATGGCAAAACACCTCTACCCAACTGCCGAAAACGGCAAAAAGTCAACACTATAGTCCTCTCAATCTCGCCCCAAGAGGCCGTTAGAAATCAAAAAAAACAGGTGGCTGAAATTGTATAAACCTCTTATATTCAGCGTGGTGTAATTGCTCAAACTCCTAATCAAACAAAAAAATGAGGCATTTGACCACTATTTCAAAAAAAAATCGTATTTTTGCAGTCTGAATTTGATTTCTAAAACGCTAAAAGAAAAACAACAATAATAATGAAAGGCAAAACAATTCTCCAAATCGGTTTGGGCGTCGTCATCATCGCCCTCGCAGTTGTGCTCTACAACAGCATTATGAAACCCGTACGCTTCGATAACGAGTACACCAAACGCCGCGACGCCTGTGCCGAAAAGCTCAAAGCTATCCGCACCCTCGAAGAGGCCTACAAGGTTACCTATTCATGCTACACCGGCAGTTTCGACACCCTCTTCACCCGCCTCATCAACGAGGACAGCATGAAGGTTATCAGCAAAGACATCAACTACGATAAAATTCCTGCCGATGTTGATATTAACGAGATAACTGAGCTCGAGGCCATTAAGCTTGGTTACATCACCCGTGGCGAAAAATTTATCAACCCCATCGCAAAACTCCGCGAAGACGGCAAACTGCCCATCACCGATGCCTCTGGCCACACCCGTCAGATGACCGACGAAGAAATCCTCAACCTGCGCTATGTGCCTTACCCCAAGGGCGAAAAACGCGACTTCGACCTCGAAGCTGGCTTTGTTGAGCAAAGTGGCTACAATGTGCCCGTATTTATGTGCAGCATCGATATGAACGACCTCTTGGCCGATATGGACCACCAGCAGGTTGTCAACAAGGTAGCCGAACTCGAACACGCTAAAAAATTCATCGGCTGGAAGGTTGGCGACATGACGCAACCCATTGTCGATGGCAATTTCGAATAACATTATGGCATACAGCACCGTATCACTAATCAATGCTGCGGGCTCGATTGCCGCAAATGACAAAAGATTATCCATTTGCCTAAAGCCAAATGGATTTTCTTTTTCGCTCATTGCTGCCAATACATTGTATATGGTTGGCGAAGCCGAGGGCACCCCTTCTGGTACGTTGACCGATGTGGCAAACGACATTAAGAGTTACTTCGGCTCGCTGGGCATTGTCAGTATCGACCTGAAGGAGGCCGAACTCGTGGTGCCAGTCGCCACCTTCACGTGGGTACCCGACGAGGTGTACACCGCTGTCGACGACCGCAATTACCTCACCCTCACAGGTGCCGAAATCGGTTTCGAACACGTCTATACGTGTCACAGCGACATACTGGGCGCGCAGTTGGTATTTGCCAGTGTCGATAGCCTCATTACCCCTTTCAAGATTGCCCTCCCTGGCATTAAGGTATGCTGCCAATACAACAAAACTGTCAACACCCAGTTGGCCACGCAGTGTGGAGACGGCAATCTTGCGCTCCTCAACCTCCGTGATGGCTATGCCGACCTAACGGCCTACCGCAAAGGCAAACTTGAGTTGTGTCGCACTTTCGCTTCGGCCAACGTAGACCAACTGCTCTTCCAGACGCTCGAGACAGTGAAACTCTTCACCCTCGAGAGCGACACCTTCTGCCTGCTGCTTTGCGGCGAAGCCGACCGCGACATTTACGCCACCTTGCGCCCCTACTTCGCCTCGGTAGCGCTCTACACCGGCCGCAAACTTACTTTCGCAACCGACGAGTTCCGCTCGCTCCACACCTATCGTCACGCCCTAACACTCTGCTAAACTATGCGTATCATTGCTGGAAACCTGAGAGGTCGCCGCCTCAACCCACCCGAGAACCTGCCCGTCCGCCCCACGACCGACATGGCTCGCGAGAGCCTTTTCAACATACTGAACAACTATGTAGACTACGAAGACTGCAACGTACTCGACCTCTTTGCCGGCACCGGCGCCGTCTCGCTCGAATTCGTGTCGCGCGGTGCCGCCAGTGTAACAGCAGTCGAAATCAACAACGCCTGCACCGACTTCATCCGCACCACTGCCTCGAAGTTTGGCGTTAACAACCTCCACGTTGTCAGAGCCGACGTGTACGACCTGCTAAAGCGCGCCTACAAGAAATTCGACATCGTTTTTGCCGACCCTCCCTACGCCTCCGAGGGGCTGCCAACGCTGCCCAACCTCGTGTTCGAAAAGCAGCTGCTAACCGACGATGGCATATTCGTACTCGAGCACCCGCGCGAGTTTTCGTTCGAAGAGCACCCCCATTTTTGGCAACATCGCAATTATGGCAAAGTCAACTTCAGTTTCTTTGCCAACCATTTAGACGAATAATATTTAACCTTTAATACAATTAAACTTCTGAATATGAAAGCAGTAGTCAAGACAAACTTCGTTTTTCCGAAACAAAAAAGCCTCTATGTGGGCAAAGTGCGCGATGTCTACAACATCGACGACCGCTACTTGGCCATGGTGGTCAGCGACCGCATTTCGGCTTTCGACGTGGTGCTCCCCAAAGGAATACCCTATAAAGGCCAGGTACTCAACCAGATAGCTTCCAAATTCCTCGACGCCACTGCCGACATCCTGCCCAACTGGAAGATTGCGACCCCCGACCCGATGGTCACCGTAGGTCTCAAGTGCGAAGGTTTCAAAGTCGAGATGATTGTCCGCGGCTACCTCGCTGGCTCGGCATGGCGCGAATACAAGGCTGGCGCCCGCACCCTCTGCGGTGTGCCGCTGCCCGAAGGTATGGTCGAAAACCAAAAGTTCCCCACACCCATCATTACCCCTACAACCAAAGCCGACGAAGGTCACGACGAGAACATCTCGCGCGACGAAATTATCAGCACAGGCCTTGTGAGTCGCGACGACTACGAGCAGCTTGAGCACTACGCCCTCGCCCTTTTCGAGCGTGGTAGCAAGATGGCCGCCGAGAAAGGCTTGATACTGGTCGATACCAAGTACGAGTTTGGCAATCGCGACGGCAAAATCTACCTCATCGACGAAATTCACACCCCCGACTCGAGCCGCTATTTCTACGCCGATGGCTACGAAGAGCGCCTCGCACGTGGCGAACACCAGCGCCAGTTGAGCAAGGAATTTGTGCGCGAATGGCTTATGGACAACGGTTTCCAGGGTCGCGAGGGCCAGCAGGTGCCCGAAATGACCGACGCCATTGTTTCGTCGATAACAGACCGATACATAGAACTTTACGAGCACATCACGGGCGAAAAATTTGTCAAAGCCGACGACTGCGCCGACATTGAGCGTCGCATCGAAACCAATGTCAGCGCCTGCCTCGCCAAACTCTAAACCAGACTCTTTTTTTGGCAAGAGGAGCAGTGCGCCAGCCCTCAGAGCACGCCGCTATGCACCACTTGCCTCCCAAAGACGCTTCGCAATGGAGATAGAACGCAAATACCTGATAGACAGCTTGCCCAGCAACCTCGATAGTCATCCCCACGTCGAGATTGAGCAAGGCTACCTATGCACCACGCCCACCCTGCGCGTGCGCAGGATGGGCGCGCAGTGCTTCCTCACGGTCAAGGAGCGTCGCCCAGCCGAAGCGCAAGCCATCTTTAACCGCGAAGAGGAGTTCGAGCTGCCACACGAAGCCTACAATTCGCTCTTGGCAAAATGCGACGGGCGTGTGGTGACCAAGACGCGCTACTACCTGCCGCTCGAAAGTGGCCTCACAGCCGAGCTCGACATCTTCCACGGTCGCCATGAAGGGCTCTTTCTGGTCGAGGTCGAGTTCCCAAACGCTGCTGCGGTCAACAACTTCCGCCCACCATCGTGGTTCGGCGCCGACGTGTCGGCCGACCACCGTTACACCAACGCTTACCTTGCCAGCAACCCTGTTGCCTAACCATCCCAAAACTGCCTTACTATGGTGATAATAGGCTTAATGTCAGGAACTTCGCTCGATGGCATCGACCTCGCTTGCTGCCAGTTTAATGCTGTTGGCTGTGGGGTTGACTATACCGTTCTCGCGGCCGAGACTGTGCCTTACTCCCCCCATTGGACGGCTCGACTTGCCACACTCGAGCAGGCTTCGGCGCTCGATTACGCGCTGGCCGACGTGCAGTTAGGTCACCTTCTGGGTCGCGAAATAAAGTCCTTCGTGCTCCGCCACAACCTTTCGGTCGACGCCATAGCCTCGCATGGGCACACCATCTTCCACCAACCTGAGCGCGGACTAACCACGCAGATTGGCGACCTCGATGCCATAGCCGCCGAAACGGGATTGCCCGTCGTTGGCCGTTTTCGCCAACTCGACGTGGCCCTCGGCGGACAGGGGGCTCCGCTTGTGCCCATTGGCGACCGCCTGCTCTATGCCAACTACGAAGCTCGCCTCAACCTCGGCGGAATTTGCAATATCTCGTTTGGCGATGTGGCCTTCGATGTGGCACCGTGCAATATGGCCCTCAACCTACTCGCCAAACGCCTCGGTCAACCGTTCGACGACCACGGTTCGCTCGCCCGCGAGGGGCGTGTTTTGCCACAGCTGCTGACCGCGATGGACGCTTTGCCATACTATGCGCAAAGCGGACCAAAATCGCTTGGCAAGGAGTGGTTCGTTGCTAACTTCGAGCCTCTGCTCGACCCCTCAATCAACACCGCAGACCTCTTGCGAACCACAACAGAACACATTGCAAAACAGGTTGCTAACATTCTTGTTGCCAACGGGTTAGGCTCGTTGCTCATTACCGGCGGTGGGGCTCACAACGATTTTCTGGTCGAACTCATTGCCAACCATGCTCCAGAGTGTAATGTCACCGTGCCCGACGCGCTTACGGTCGACTACAAAGAAGCCATCGTTTTTGCCCTCATGGGTTACCTGCGCCTGCGTGGCGAAGCCAACTGCTTGAGCTCTGTAACGGGTGCCCGATGCAACGTCTCGGGCGGAAACATATCCGGCCAAATGTTAAAATCCAAAACAGCCAAAAATCGATTTTTTGACTCTATAAATTTACATAAAATGCTGGAAATCAGCGTTTTAGGTGCTTTTATGTAAACTATTGAAAATCAAGCTCTTGGAGGGGTTAGGGTCGTATTAAGGTCGTATTAACATCGCCTTGAGGTCGGATATGTTAAAAAGCACCATTATTTTAACAATATTTTAACATTATCGGTTGCCCGATGTCAAGCTATCTGAAGAGGGTGGCTGCAATGCCGTCGGCCTGCAGCAGTCCTGCCTCGGTAGGCACCAAAAAGCCTCCCTCGTTGGTTAGCAAGCCGTTGCTGACCATAGGTTGAGCGGACTCTAACAGCAGGTTGGCCTGCTCTTGCCCCAGAGCCTCGAGGTCGATACCGGTGGTGGTGCGCAGCCCTGTTAGGAGAGCTTCGTTGTAGGCGTCGGTGGGGGAGAGGTGTTCGCTCTCGTGGTTGGCGTCGCCAGTGGCTAACGAGCTGATATAGAGCCCGATGTTGCTGCAGTTCCAACGCCGATAATTGCCGTCGAACGAGTGCGCCGCCGCGCCGTAGCCAATGTAGGGGTGGCGTGTCCAGTAGCGCGAATTGTGGAGCGAGCGATGGCCGGGCTTGGCAAAGTTCGATATTTCGTATTGCTGGTAGCCCTGCCTTGCAGCCCAGTTGAGCAGGGTTTGGTATTGGCCTAAAACCTCCTCCTCGGGGGCTGGGGTGAGCTTTTGCTCCTCGACCTGGCGGCATAGCAGGGTGGCCGGTTCGACGCTGAGGCTGTAGGCAGAGAGGTGCTTTACAGCGCTGGGCAACGTGGCAGCCACGTCGAGGGTGTGTTGCCACGAGGCGTGGCTACTGCCTGGCAGACCATAGATGAGGTCGATACTGATGTTGCAGAAACCGGCCAAAGCGGCGTTGTCGATGGCTTCGAGAGCTTGCTTGGAGGTGTGCCTGCGTCGCAGGAGGGCGAGCTCGTCGTCGTTGAACGACTGTATGCCAATGCTCAATCGGTCGAATATATCCAGTTGGCGTAACTCGCTGAGATACTGCGGAGTGAGGTCGTCGGGGTTGCACTCGATGGTGGCCTCGCGCAGGTGGTCTAAGTTGTGGCGCCGACGCAGGGCTGCGACTATGGTGGCCAATTCTTCTACTGAGAGCAGCGAAGGCGTTCCTCCGCCGAAGTAGAGGGTTTCGACGGCAGTGTTGGGCCAAGGGCGAATGTCTATTTCTCGGCAGATGGCGGCTACGTAGTCGCTTTTGCTCTGCAGGGTGGCCACAGAGTAGAAAGCGCAGTAGCTGCACTTGCGCCGGCAGTAGGGTGTGTGGACGTAAATCATGACTGCCCTTGTTGGTTGCCCTCAAAGGTTGAGCAGCAGTTGGTCGGCTGCTGCGTAGGGGCTTATTTGGTTGTTGGCTATGCGGTTCGACATTTGTTCGATGCGCTCTTCCATACCTGGCAGCGAGTAGAAGCGGTCGCGCAGTCCGAGTTCTATGCTCTCTTCGAGAATGCGCAGGTTTTGCGTTGTGCGTTTGTGGTAGAAGTAGCCGTTGGCTTTGGTAAAGGCCACATAGTCCATCACTTTGCCCCAAATCTCGGCCACTCCCTCTTTGGTGTAGGCCGAGCAGCGCATAACCTCGACCGTGTAGCCCGATTCGGGTATGGGGAAGAGGTGTAGCGCGTTACGGAACTGGGTGGCTGCCAGGTCGGCGCGAATGGGGTCGAGCTCGCACTTGTTGATGGCAATCATGTCGGCCATTTCCATAATGCCGCGCTTAATGCCCTGCAGCTCGTCGCCAGTGTTGGCCAGTTGCAGCAGTAGAAAGAAGTCTACCATCGAGTGGGCGGCTGTTTCGGACTGGCCCACGCCAACGGTTTCGACAATCACCACGTCGAATCCTGCTGCTTCGCATAGGGTTATTATTTCGCGCGTTTTGCGCGCCACGCCGCCGAGCGAGCCGGCCGAGGGCGAGGGGCGTATAAAGGCATTGGGGTCTACCGATAGCTCCTCCATGCGCGTTTTGTCGCCCAGAATGCTGCCGTGGCTGCGTTGGCTGCTGGGGTCGATGGCAAGCACCGCCACGCGGTGGTTGTGGCTGGTAAGATACTTGCCGAGGGCTTCTATGAGTGTGCTTTTGCCGGCGCCGGGCACGCCAGTTATGCCCAAGCGTACAGAGCGGCCCGAGTGTGGAAGACATTGCTCGATGACCTCCTGCGCGTCGCGGTGGTGGGCTGGGAGCGAACTCTCGATGAGCGTTATGGCGCGGCTGAGCAGGGTACGGTCGCCATGCAGTATACCGTCGACCAACTGGTTGGGCGTGTACTGTTGGCGACGAGCTTTGAGGCGTTCGAGGTAGCCACTGTTAACCTGCTGTGGTTGAGCAATTCCGTCCTTGACGCTCAGTGCCGACTCGTAGTCGAAGTTGGAGTATAGATGTTTGTCTTCCATAATTTCCGTTAATAATAACGTGGCTTTTCGTTTTTTATTGTGTATTATTCAAAAAAAGAGGCCTCGTTTTGGGGCCTCTTTTTTGTAGCGGGAATCAGACTTGAACTGATGACCTCCGGGTTATGAATCCAGCGCTCTAACCAGCTGAGCTATCCCGCCACTTTGATATCTTCCTAAAAACGGGTGCAAAATTACTGCTTTTTTTCGATATGGCAAAATAAATTTTTAGTCTAAATATTTAATGCTCGGGTAATCAGTGTTTTAAATTCGATATTTTTTTTTGTTTTGAGTTTTTGGAGGGCTGTAGGAGGCTGCTGTATGTTTCTTTTCTGGCAAAAAATCAGGGCCTGCAGTGCAGGCCCTGACGTGGTTTTGTTGTCGATTGGTTTGGGCTATTCTTGCACCGAGAAGTCGCTTTTTCCAACACCGCAAAGGGGGCACACCCAAGTGTCGGGGATGTCTTCGAAAGCAGTTCCTGGGGCGATGCCACTGTCGGGGTCGCCAACGGCGGGGTCGTAGACGTAGCCGCAAATGTTGCAAACATATTTTTTCATGATGATTTGTTTTGGTTGTTAGTTTATGTTAAAAGTCGTCTTCGCTTTCGGGCACAAGGTCGTTGAAGTCGAGTGGGGCAGGGTAGATGTTGTCCTTGATGATGTAGCCACCGTAGGTTTCCTTGATAGATTGTAAGAAGCGGTAGGCCTCGAGGCGGGTGCGGAAGTCGCCGACTTTGACCTTGAAGTTGGGTTCGTCGAAAATAATGTAGGCTTGCAGTTCGGAGTGTTCGGCCACAAAGCGGTCGCGCAGTTCGAAAGCGCGGTCTTTAGAATTGGCGCCAGAGAGCGAGGCAATCTGAATGCGGTAGCCTGGAATGGTCTGCACACGCTCGTTGAACTCGATGTGTTTCTGCACCATGTCGGCCACCTTCACATCGCCCTTCACCTCGACGAATATCGAGGCGTTTTGTTGCGCCGAGAGGGTGGTGGTGAGCAAGAGCGCGGTTATTATCGACAAAGCCAGTTTGGTTTTTGCAGTCATTGGGGGAATTGTATTGTGGGGTGGTTGTTATCCGTTAGTTGTCATTGTTCAAAAGTGGCCACCGCTCGAGAGGGTGAGTTGTTCGGGGCGAACGGTGAGGATGGGGATTTTAGACATCTCGAGCATCTGGTTGGCGTAGGAGCCGAGCAGCAGGTTAGAGAACGAGCGCTCCTGTTCGGTCATGATGGCAATGAGGTCGGCCTTGTTCTCTTCGGCAAAGGCAAGGGTCTCGGCGGTGAGGTTTTTGTGCACCTCGTGCATTGTTGTTTTGTAGCGTATGCCAGCGTTTTCGAGCAGTTTTTGGGTCTGAACCACATAACTGTTAACCACGTTGCGAATGTCTTGTGCTGTCGAGGTGTAGAGGCCCATGATGTAGACTTCAGAGCCGAATGTTTTGGCAAAATGGATGGTCATAGGCACCTTTTGGCGAGTGTCGTCGCTGCTGTCGAGTGGGAGGATAATTCGCTCCAAGTCTTTGTTGAAGTTGAAGTCCTCGCGCAAAGTCAGCACAGGTATTTTCGACTCGGCAATGGTTCGGTAGGTGTTGCGGCCAATCCACTTGTTTGTCAGGCCCGACATACCGTGCGTTCCCACAACAACGAGCTGGGCGTTGTCCTCCTCGGCTTGGCTGGTGAGTTCTTCCGACACCTTGCCAGAACGTATGGTGTAATCAATCCGAATGCCTTTGAGTAGGTGGGCTACTCCGGCGTTGCGCCTCTCGATTTCGGAGCGAATGGGAGCCTCGTCCTCGTCGCGTTCTTTAACGTAGACAAGTCTCAAATTGCATTGCCAGCGATTGGCTATGTCGATTGCCAAGTCGACGGCTTTTGCCGACCCTGACGAGAAGTCGAAACCAACAACGATGTAGTTCATAACCTATTTATTCTTCTACAGTTTTTTTGCTTCTTAACTATCTATTTCGATATGCAAAGATACAACTTTTTTTCAATCTACAGACAATTGTTTAAAAAAAATATTTTTTTTCTTTGCCGTTTGCCAAAAAAATCGTAACTTTGCAAATTATTATATGAAGAAAAAATATTAGTCCTAAATTAAACTAAAAATGACACAAGGTATTCTTATTGCGGTAGTTGTATTGGGCGTGATAGGCGCAATATTTGCCGTGGTGCTCTATTTTGTAGCGCAAAAATTCAAAGTTATTGAAGACCCATTAATAGACGAGGTGGCCGAAGTCTTGCCCGGTGCCAACTGTGGCGGCTGTGGAAAAGCCGGCTGTCGTGCCTTTGCTGAAGCCTGCGTGGCGCAAGGAAATCTGGATGGCCTGCGTTGTGCGCCTGGTGGCGACGCCGTGGCCGCCAAGGTGGCCGAGCTGCTCGGTTGCGCGACCGAGGCGGGCGAACCCCAAGTGGCTGTGGTTCGTTGCCGTCCCTGCAATGTGGGCGAAAAGCGTCGCTCTAACTACGACGGTTTGAAAAGTTGCGCTTTTGCTCATTCTCTATACACTGGCGAAGGGGGGTGCCCATTCGGCTGTCTCGGCTGTGGCGACTGTGTCAATGCCTGCCTATTTGGTGCCATCAAGATGGACGCCGAGAAGGGTACTCCGGTGGTCGACGAAACCAAGTGCACCGCTTGTGGCGCCTGTGTCAAGGCTTGTCCGCGCTCGGTTATCGAACTCCGCAACAAGGGTCGCAAAGACCGCCGTGTGTGGGTCAGCTGTATCAACAAAGAGAAAGGTGCCGAGGCTCGCAAAAGTTGTGCCAACGCCTGCATAGGATGTGGCAAATGCGAGAAGGTTTGCCCAGTCGAGGCCGTCCACGTCAACAACAATGTGGCATATATCGACTTCAACAAGTGCATTGCTTGCCGCAAGTGCGAAGTCGAGTGCCCCACTGGTGCCATCACCGACGCCAACTTCCCCGCCCCTGTCAACAAAGAAAAACCCGCTCCCAAGCCAGCCGCTCAACCAGCACAGCCTCAGACCACGGCTGGCGAAGCTACAGTGATTGAAAAAACAACACCCACTAACACCCAAAACTGAACTACATGAAGACTTTCAAAATGGGTGGTGTACACCCCGAAGAAAACAAAATATCGAACGATGCCGTCATCGAGCAAATGCCGCTCCCGTCGCAGGTCGTCGTTCTCATGAATCAGCATCTTGGTGCCCCAGCGACCCCGGTCGTGGCCAAAGGCGACAAGGTCAAGGTCGGCCAACTCATAGGCGAAGCCCAAGCTTTTATGTGTGCCAACGTTCACTCGCCAGTGAGCGGGACGGTAACTAAAATCGATACCTGCAAAGATATTGCTGGAATTGCCAAACCTGCTATCTATATCAATGTCGAGGGCGACGAGTGGGTCGACACCATAGACCGCACACCCGAAATCAAACGCGAATGCAATCTCGAGCCAAAAGAGATTGTTGCCAAACTCAAAGAGATGGGCATTGTTGGTTTGGGTGGCGCCACGTTCCCTGCGCATATCAAATATAGTGTGCCCGAGGGTAAGAAGGCCGAATACTTGATAATCAACGCCGTAGAGTGCGAGCCTTACCTCACCTCCGACTATCGTGTCATGATGGAACACGCCGAAGAGATTTGCATCGGCGTAAGCATTCTCCGCAAAGCTCTCGGTGTTCCGAACGCCTACATTGGTATCGAGAACAACAAACCAGTCCCAATATCGGTTATGACCGAAATGTCAAAGAACTTTCAGGGCATCGTGGTCGAACCGCTCAAAGTTAAGTACCCGCAAGGTGCTGAAAAACAATTAATCAACGCCATTACAGGCCGCAAAGTTCCCAGTGGCAAGCTCCCAATCGATGTGGGCTGTGTAGTAAGTAACGTCGGAACTGCGTTTTCAGTATACGAAGCGATACAAAAAAATAAACCTCTTATCGAAAACATCCTCACCGTTACCGGCAAGAAAATCCCGTCGCAACATAACTATCAGGTTCGCATAGGTATCACCTACAACGATATTATTAAGCACGCAATCGGAGCATTGCCAGAGACCACGGGTAAAGTCATCAGTGGTGGCCCGATGATGGGTAAAGCCATTGTCAACCTTGACGCCCCGACCACAAAAGGTGCCAGCAGTGTGCTCGTGATGGATGAGGCCGAAGCCCGTCGCAATCCCGAAACGAACTGCATACGTTGTGGCAAGTGTGCCAACGCCTGCCCGATGGGTCTCGAACCATACCTCTTCTCGGCACTGGTCAAAAATGGCCGTATCGAAGAGGCTCAGAAACATAACATTCTCGACTGCATTGAATGTGGATGCTGCTTCTTTAGTTGCCCTGCCAACAAGCCACTTACCGACGAAATCCGCCTCGGCAAGAATCGCGTCCGCGCCATGATGGCAGCCAAAAGATAAGTAACGCCCCCTTAATAATTAATGAATACACTAATATTATATTAAGAATATGAAACTTTTAAATATTTCTGGCTCGCCGCACGTCCACAGCGACGAATCTACAAAAAAAATTATGTGGCGCGTCAACTTGGCATTGATACCAATGTTGCTCGTTGCCATTGCCTATTTCGGTCTCAATGCACTGCTTATCAGCATTGTATCGGTTGTGTGGTGCCTCCTCTTCCAGTGGCTGATTGAGAAGTTTATAATGAAAACCCCCTCAACCATCAGCGATGGTTCGGCCATCGTTACAGGTTTGCTGTTGGCCTTCAACGTTCCTGCAACCAAAGAGATGATTCTTCTGGTAGGCCTTGGTGCACTCGTAGCAATCGGTATTGGCAAAATGTCGTTTGGTGGACTTGGTAAGAACCCCTTCAACCCAGCACTTGTTGGCCGTGTGTTCCTGCTAATATCGTTCCCTGTGCAGATGACTACTTGGCCAACGGCTGGTAAGCTCTTCCCAATGACGCTCGACACAGTCTCTGGTCCCACACCCCTCATGCTGCTCAAAGAGGGTGGCACCGAGGCTCTCCCCCAAGCTTGGGAACTTTTCCTTGGTCATATAGGCGGTTCGCTCGGCGAAGTTTCGGCTTTGGCCATACTCATTGGTGCAATCTACCTGCTTTGTCGTAAGATTATTACATGGCATATCCCTGTTGCTTTTATTGGTACTGCATTCGTTTTCAGCGCCATACTTTGGCTGGTTAACCCCGAGCTTTATGTCGACCCCGTTACTTCTATCCTCACAGGTGGTATCATGCTGGGTGCCTGTTTCATGGCAACCGATATGGTTACGTCGCCAATGTCGAAGGTAGGCCAACTGATTTTCGGTGCTGGTTGTGGCCTGCTTACCATCATCATCCGCACTTGGGGAGCTTACCCCGAAGGAGTCTCGTTTGCCATTCTTATTATGAATGCCGTAACTCCGCTCCTCAATCGTTGGTGCAAACCTGCACGTTTTGCTTGTTAAACTATTAAAAAATTACTAACTATGGCAAAGAAAGCTCAATCAACCTTAATCAATATGTTCCTGTCGCTCACGGTGATAGCCATCGTGGCTGCTGCCGCGTTGGCTTTGGTCAATGCCGTTACCGAAGAGCCAATCGAACTGGCCAAGCAGAAGAAAACCAATTCTGCCATCAAGGCCGTGTTGCCCGAATACGACCACACAGAAAATCTCGACGTTGATGGCAGCAGTTGTGTACTGGCATTCAATGCCAACAACGAACTCGTTGGCGTGGCCATCAACTCGGGTAGTGACAAAGGTTTCGGTGGACATATTAGCATTATGTTCGGTTTCGATACTGATGGTAATATAACTGGCTACCAGATACTCGAAACAGCCGAGACGCCAGGCCTTGGTGCCAAAGCCGACAAGTGGTTCGCCGAAGGCGGTAAAGGCAACGTTATCGGAAAAAATCCAGGAACCAACAACCTCAAAGTCAGCAAAGACGGAGGCGAAGTCGACGCTATTAGCGGCTCGACCATCACCTCGCGTGCATTCTGCGAGTCGATTGCTGCTGCTTACGAAATCTTTAAAAAAATCTAAAAGTAAATAGTTATGAAAGCATCAGATATAATCAAAAACGGACTTATCAAAGAAAACCCGACATGGGTTCTCATACTCGGAATGTGCCCCACGCTGGCCACCACCACCTCGGCTGTTAACGGTATGAGTATGGGATTGGCTACTACCTTTGTCCTCATGATGTCGAACATCGTAATTTCGCTCCTCAAAAGCGTCATTCCAGACAAGGTCCGTATACCGGCATTTATCGTCATCATTGCTACGTTTGTCACTATTGTCCAGATGGTTATGCAGGCCTATCTGCCTTCACTCTACGACAGTTTGGGCCTTTTCATCCCCCTCATTGTTGTCAACTGCATTGTGCTGGGTCGTGCCGAAGCTTTCGCATCTAAAAACAACGTGTGGCACTCGTTTCTTGATGGTCTCTTCATGGGGCTTGGTTTTACTTGGGCACTGACATTGCTCGGCATAGTGCGCGAGTTGCTTGGCGGTGGCTCTATCTTTGGCCACAGCATCATTGGCGGTGCCGACGGTATGCTCCTCTTCATCCTGCCTCCGGGTGGTTTCCTCTGCCTCGGTCTGCTCATGGCCCTCATCAACCGCCTGCGCAAAAATGCTGCCTAAAAGCCTATAAAATGTTAAAAAATGAGCCGAAAAGCCACTACTTTGTGTCTAATAGATATAAATTATCGAAAAAATGAAGAACCATTTTCTTAAATTAACCTTATTAGCATCCCTGTTCCTCGCAACAGTGTCGAGTCTCAATGCTCAAGACTGCACAGAGATATTGTTGGCAAAGTTCAACAACGATACGGCTCTTATCAACGATTACCCTCAGGTCAAGTTAGATTACTACTGCCACTACGCACAGAACGCCTTCTACCTTTCTGACGAGCTGCCCGAAGGTGCCGAGGTTAAACCCCTCACGCAGGTCTATAACCTGCGTACCGGCGATGTCCTTACCGAGCAGCAGGCCTCTGACCTCACCTCGCTCATCTACTACGAATACAACTTCAACAAGCTCCAGTTGCAATACTATCGTGGCAACATCACCATCTGCTTCCCGCTCACTAACTCGCTGCATAAGTATTTAGTTCTCCGTTCGCTGGACGAGATTTACGACCGAACCGAATTTCCTCACAAATATAATAAATAGTTAAGAGCTATGAAAAAGTTAATCCCATTACTCCTGACTTTATCTTTATCGTTCAATGCGTTCTCGCAGGGAGGAGGAGGACTTGTGTCAGTTAGCCTAAACGACGATGTAAATGGCGATACAGTCAGATTGGCCGATGCTGGTATGAGAATATTCCCCGATGGTGGTACTGGGGTGCCCTATACGCCAGACCAGGACGTCCACTATACAATTACTAATACCTGCCCAATAAATCTTGACAATGTAGACTCAATTAAATTGCTGTCTATAGTCATAGAGAACATAACAATCTACAATACAGATACGTTGTATATCTACGACGGTTATACCACAGATGCGCCCTTGCTTTGGAAAGGTAACTCGTCCTACCGCAGTAACAACGCTTTAACAATCTTCGTTTCGCCAACCAATTTGGAGGCACTCACCATCCGCTTCTATGCTGCACCCTCCAATGTTCCCGACTCGCTGCGCGGAGGTTTTTCACTTTATGCGGACTGTAATAAGCCGTGCGAGAAACCTACCCCCACACTGTCGCAGACTTTTATCAAGACGCGTAATGGCGAGCCATACGCTACCCAACGTATGACGAAGCTCTACTCTTACGACACCGTTTACCGTATCGATACCACTACCGATGACAATGGTTTTATGACATTTGATACGGTACTGGTGGGTACCGATACCAGCTCGGTAGACGGAATCAACCTCTGCTTGGGCGACGGTGTTATCCTTTCGTGCGATGCGAGTTATACGCATACCACGGGCTGGTACAATTCTACCAATGCCAACACTCACTTTGTGTGGACTATGGGTAATGGCACACAAATCGACACGATTGGTGGTTCGTCTATATACTACGAAGGCTACAGCGACCTCGACTGCTACGACCTCTCGGTATCGCTCGTCGACACCTTCGGCTGCCAGTCTCTCATACCTACAACAGCCCGTGTGCGCTTGGCTCAAAACCCAATCAAGACACTCTTCACGCTGGCAACCATCTGCAATGTCGACTCGTTGCAGGTCAACATCGGTTTCGATGGCGACAACGCAACCATGACCCTTCGCCACATCACGTTCGAGAAAGTACGTTCGCGCACCAACGACGCCAAAACCTATATCCCCGACGGACCCAGGTGTGTAGATATCTTGGGTGTCAAGTGCTACGAGGCCCCGGTCGAGTTCGATGAGTTTCCCCCAGGACGTTCCGTTACCTCGGCTGCCGACATCTGTTCCATCTGCGTCAACTATGAACACACCTATATGGGCGACTATAGTATGGCAATCATTTGCCCCACATACCAAACCATCCCCTCCAATCCTGAACATGGTATTGCTATGTTGAAAAATTATCAACCAGTTCGCCCCGTTGGACCTGGAGTAAGCCCAGAGGAGAGCGATATAGACGGAACTTATTCGGGGGGTGGTACGTTTACAGGCCTCCCATATGGAGGAGATTATTCCCCTTGGGATGGGTATGCAGGTACACCTCCTGTTGGTACGCCTAATTATTGCGACACCATTTATAATATGTATGGTTTTGGTTACAACTACTGTTTCTCGCTCAATAGCGAGTACACCCTTGTTACTGGAGAGCCCGCCAATACATACAGACCTGTCGGAGCCGGAATTGCCAGTACAGGCCACACCCACAGCGAAACCATCAACTTCGGCCCAATCCCTTATCCATACGCTGGTGCAGGTGAGTCGGCAGGCGAAGTAACCTTCACCACCAAAGATTCGAGCGACCACGCCAACAAGATGGACTACTATGTTCCGGCCGACGACTTCTCGACCCTTATCGGTTGCCCTCTCAACGGAACGTGGAAAATCCAGATATGCGACAACCTTAGTCGCGATAATGGCTGGGTGTTTAGTTGGTCGCTCGACATTTGTGGCGTCAGTTCCGGTAGTGGTTGCGAATATCAAGTCGGTATCGACTCGGTGTTGTGGTACCCAGACCCCGACGAGCGTTACAATGACTACGAGACCGGCAAATATCGTGGACTCCAGGTCCACAAACGCGACGAGACCCGCTCGTTCCTGCTCTCGCCCGACACCGCCGGCACGTTCCCAATAAAGGTCAACGTCTACGACGAGTTTGGCTGCGTGTGGGATACCAGCACCCGCATTACCACCGTCTGGACACCCGAGCCCCGATTGGGCAACGACACCCTGCTTTGCAGCATCGAGTCTATCGTGCTCGACGCCAGCGACCGCCATTCCGAAACCTGCAATTTCTCCTACGTGTGGGAGCCCAATGGCCAGGTTAGTGATACTATCCACACCGACCGCGGCATTATTGGCGAACGTAACTACATTGCCGAGGTGGTCAACAAGCAGCACAGCATTCGTTGCACTGCGCGCGACACCATCGTCATTCGTGTCAACCGTCAGCCGGTACCCAACTTCGACCCAGGTGTGTACCCACTCGAAGGCTGCGCCCCCTACACTGTTACTTTTAACAATACCTCGACCGATGGCGACCACTACCTCTGGGTCTTTGGCGACGGTGTGACCTCGACCGACGAGTCGCCCATCCACTCGTTCGATGCTGGCTCGTTCGACTTCAAATACTATATCTATAGTGCCGACGGTTGCGTCGATTCGCTCGTCTATCCCAACCTCGTCACCGTCTTCCCACATCCACAGGCCTCTTTCTCGTGGAACCCGACTTACCCCACGGTGCTCAACCCCAACGTGCAGTTCATAAACCACACTACGCCCGATTGGGACAACAACAAGTATTATTGGGAGGTGCAATACAACCGCGCCCACCCGTTGAGCGTGCAGACCGAGACCGACCACGACCCCTACTTCAACTGGTTCAAGACCACCGAAGAAGACCTGCCAGGCAACTACATTGTGCGCCTCATTGCCCGAACCGACAACCTGGGCCCCTCGGGCAACATGACCTATTGCTACGACACCGCCGAAAACTCCATATTGCTGGTCAACGACTTCTTGCAGTTCCCCAACGTGGTTACCCCCAATGGCGACGGCGTCAACGACCGCTTCGTCATCAAAAACCTCATCGACGGCTTGGGCTTCCCAATCAACCAGCTCGATATATACAACAAGTGGGGCGCCCACGTCTACCACAAAGTCAACATCGCCTCCGACGACGACTTCTGGGACCCCAACACCAACAATATGCCAGCCGGCACCTACTTCTTCCGCTTCTCGGCCAAAGGCTACAATGGCAACATTGAGCGCAACGGCACCATCGAGGTGGTGCGGTGAGGCTGGTGCCAGAGAACGAAAAATAGGTTTAGTGGGCTTGAAAGGTCAAACGGGTGACCTGTCAGGCCCACTAAACTTTCAATGGCCCAATAGGGCACTAATTGAGCCAAAAGCCATTCTGGGCGGATAAAAACTTCATAATCAGCATTTCTTTTGCAAAGAGTGAACTTTAATTTCTCCAATTCAAAAAAAAATCATACCTTTGCATATCGAAACCTTGTGTCTGCGATCACTCAACTCTGACGCAAGACGCTGAAAACCAAGTGTTTTTGTATAAAAATATCGTAACATAAAAACAACCGTAAAGCAATGAGCATAATCAAACCTTTCAAGGGCTTCCGCCCACCAGTCGACATTGTCGAGAAATTAGCTTCGCGTCCCTACGACGTGCTCAACTCCGAAGAGGCTCGCCAAGAGTGTGAAGGCAACCCCTACAGCCTGCTCCACGTAACCAAGGCCGAAATCGACCTCCCCCAAGGCACCGACGAGCATTCGCCCGAAGTCTACCTGCAAGTGGTCAAGAACTACAATATGTTCAAAGACCTCGGTTGGCTTGTCAAAGACGAAGAGGAAAAACTCTACATCTACGCCCAAAGCATGAACCCCACCACCGCCGACGCCAAATGGCAGTATGGCATCGTGGCTTGCGCCTACAGCGAAGACTACGTCAACAAAGTAATCAAAAAACACGAACTCACCCGTAAGGATAAAGAAGAGGACCGCATGAAGCACGTCCGCATAACCAACGCCAACGTCGAACCCGTCTTCTTTGCCTATCCCGCCATTGCCCGTATCGACGAAATCGTGGCCTCTGTCACCGCCCAGAAACCCATCTACGACTTCGTAGCCAAAGAGGACGGCTTCGGCCACCGCTTCTGGGTTATCGACGACCGTAAACTCATCGATGAGCTGGTCGAAATCTTCGACAAACAGGTGCCAGCCATGTATATTGCCGACGGCCACCACCGCAGCGCCGCCGCCGCCCTCGTGGGCCAGGAGAAGAAAGAGCAGAACCCCGCCCACACCGGCAAGGAAGAGTATAACTACTTCATGACCGTCATCTTCCCCGACAACCAGCTCAACGTCATCGACTACAACCGCGTGGTGCGCGACCTCAACGGCCTGAGCAAGGAGCAATTCCTCGCTGCCGTTGGCGAAGCCTACGAGCTGCAAGATATGGGCACCGAAATCTACAAGCCCGCCAAGCTCCACGAGCACAGCATGTACCTCGACGGCCATTGGTACAAAATGACTGCCAAACCCGGTACCTACAACGACAACGACCCCATCGGCGTGCTCGATGTAACCATCCTCTCCAACCTCGTGCTCGACAAAGTGCTTGGCATTAAGGACCTCCGTACCGACAAGCGCATCGACTTCGTGGGCGGCATTCGCGGCCTCGGCGAGCTCAAACGTCGCGTCGACAACGGCGAGATGAAGGTCGCCTTCGCTCTCTATCCCGTCAGCATGAAGCAAATAATCGATATTGCCGACACCGGCAACATCATGCCTCCCAAGACCACCTGGTTCGAGCCCAAACTGCGCTCTGGCCTGGTCATCCACGAACTCTGCTAACAGCAACCGCAGGCCAAGCCTGCCAACACTCATACAGCTCCGCGACGCCCCTTTTCGCAGTGGCGCCGCGGAGCTCTTTTTTGGGGGCTACATTGCTGTTTTGGGCCGAAATTGTAAGCTCCTGTTTTTCAGCCTCTAACAAGGGTTGCAGAGGGGTTAAAGAGGGGTTAGGGTCGTATTGAGGTCGAACAGCGCTTGATATTCAAGCACTTAAGCCTCGATTTTTGCTCCATTTCGACCCTTTTTTATCTGTAGCAAACCGCTTGTTTGCCCCTTCTTGGCCAATAGAAAAGCCCATCGCAACCACTCTCAACCAGCGCCCCACAAAGACGACAAAAGGGCGCCACATGGTGCCCTTTGCCGTTTTGGGTTATGCGCTTTGCGCTTATTGCTGGCGAGCGGCGAGCAGCAGTTCCATCATCTTGATGGCGCTTTCGCTAATCACCGTGCCGGGGCCGAACACGGCGGCCACACCGGCTTGGAACAGGAAGTCGTAGTCCTGCGGCGGGATGACGCCGCCTGCCACGACCATTATGTCGTCGCGGCCCAGCTTGTGCAGCTCTTCGATTACCTGCGGCAGCAGGGTTTTGTGGCCAGCGGCGAGCGAGCTGGCACCGAGAATGTGGACGTCGTTCTCCACGGCCTGTTTGGCGGCCTCGGCTGGGGTTTGGAACAGTGGGCCCATATCTACGTCGAATCCGAGGTCGGCATAGCCCGTGGCCACCACCTTGGCGCCGCGGTCGTGGCCGTCTTGGCCCATCTTGGCAATCATGATACGTGGGCGGCGGCCCTCGAGTTTGGCAAACTCGTCGGTTAGGGCTTGGGCGCGCTTGAAGCTGTCGCTATCTTTGGTCTGAGTGCTGTACACGTTGCTTATAAGGTTGATTTTGGCTTTATAGCGGCCATAAACTTTTTCGAGTGCGTAGCTAATTTCGCCGAGCGAGGCGCGCTTGCGGGCGGCGTCGATGCTGAGTTCGAGCAGGTTGCCTTCGCCCGTCTCGGCGCAGTGGGTGAGGGCATCGAGGGCCTGCTGCACAGCTGCGCTGTCGCGTTCGGCACGCAGTTTGGCCAAGCGCTCTATCTGGGCTTTGCGCACAGCGGTGTTGTCTACCTCGAGGGTCTCGATGGGGTCTTCGTGGTCGAGGCGATATTTGTTAATACCCACAATGGTGTCGACGTTAGAGTCGATACGGCTTTGCTTGCGGGCCGAGGCTTCTTCGATACGCATTTTGGGAATGCCGCTCTCTATGGCTTTGGCCATACCGCCCAGCTTTTCGACCTCTTGAATGTGAGCCCAAGCGCGGTGGGCAATTTCGTGGGTCAGTGTTTCTACGTAGTAGGAACCAGCCCAGGGGTCGACCACGCGGCAAATGTTTGTTTCTTCCTGCAAGTAGATTTGGGTGTTGCGAGCAATACGTGCGCTGAAGTCGGTTGGCAGAGCAATGGCTTCGTCGAGGGCGTTGGTGTGCAGGCTCTGTGTGTGGCCCAAAGCAGCACCCATGGCCTCGATACAGGTACGGGCAACATTGTTAAAGGGGTCTTGCTCGGTGAGGCTCCAGCCGCTGGTTTGGCTGTGGGTGCGCAGGGCCAGGCTCTTGGGGTTCTTGGGGTTGAACTGGCTCACGATTTTGGCCCACAGCATACGGGCGGCGCGCATTTTGGCAATCTCCATAAAGTGGTTCATGCCCACACCCCAGAAGAAAGAGAGGCGCGGCGCGAAGTCGTCGATGCTCATGCCCGCGTTGACGCCGGCGCGCAGGTACTCGAGGCCGTCGGCCAGCGTGTAGGCCAGCTCGATGTCGGCGGTGGCACCAGCTTCCTGCATATGGTAACCCGATATAGAAATCGAGTTGAATTTGGGCATATGCTTGGAGGTGTATTCAAAAATGTCGGCAATAATCTTCATCGAGGGCAGGGGAGGGTAGATGTAGGTGTTGCGCACCATGAACTCCTTGAGGATGTCGTTCTGGATGGTGCCCTGCAACTGCTCCTGCGGCACGCCTTGCTCCTCGGCGGCAATAATGTAGAAAGCGAGGATGGGGAGCACTGCGCCGTTCATGGTCATCGAGACCGACATTTTGCCGAGGTCGATTTGGTCGAAAAGAATCTTCATGTCGAGAATGCTGTCGATGGCCACACCGGCTTTACCCACATCGCCCACCACGCGCTCGTGGTCCGAGTCGTATCCGCGGTGAGTGGCTAAGTCGAAGGCGCAACTCAAACCTTTCTGTCCGGCAGCGATGTTGCGACGGTAGAAGGCATTACTCTCTTCGGCGGTCGAGAAACCGGCATACTGGCGTATTGTCCAGGGGCGCATTACATACATCGTGGAGTAGGGGCCACGCAAAAACGGGGCAATGCCGGCTGCGTAGTTCAAGTGCTCCATTCCTTCGAGGTCTTTGCGGCCATAGACGGGCTTCACGTCAATCTGTTCGGGAGTTTTCCAGTTTTTCTCAATGTGGTTTTCTTTTTCCCATTGGGCGAAAGTTTCGCCGTTTCGGCTATTCGACTTGATGTCGACTTTTGAAAAGTCTGGTCTCATTATCAGTTAGTTAACTTTGTTTTTACCTTGTTCAACAAAATGCAAATATAATAATAAATAATGAATTATACATTTTTTTTTGCAATAAAAATAAAAAAAGCTCAAAAAAGCAACGCCCCGACGGTCTGTTTAGGCCTGTCGGGGCGTTGTTTTTTAGTGCCTTTTGGGGGGTGATGTTATTTCTTGTTTGGGGCCACACATTTGTAGCAGAGGCCGGCGAGGGCGGCACCCACGAGCGGGGCTACGATGAAGAGCCACAGCTGTCCGCAGGCGCTCCACTGGTCGGCGTTGGCAAAGAGGGCTTGGCTAATGGAGCGGGCGGGGTTGACGCTGGTGTTTGTCAGCGGAATGCTGATAAGGTGTATAAGGGTCAGAGTGAGGCCGATGGCGAGGCCGGCAAACTTGGTGTTGCTGCGCTCGTCGGTAGCGCCGAGAATGACCATAAGGAACACGAAGGTGAGCAGAGCTTCGACCAAGAAGGCACCACCAGTGCTGATAGAGAGGTAGTTGGCGTTGCCAGTGGCGGCAGCAAAGTCGGCGCCATAGCCGTTGGCGGCAAAGACACCCGTCTGGCCCAAGCCAGCCATATTCCAAATGGCGTACAGAATAGCCGCAGCGATGATTGCACCCACAATCTGGGCAACCCAGTAGAGCAGCATATCTTTCAGGCTCATGCGGCCGTTAATCCAAACACCAAACGAGACGGCGGGGTTGAGGTGAGCACCGCTCACGTGGCCAATGCCATAGGCCATGGCGATGACGGTGAGGCCGAAAGCCAGCGCCACTCCGATGAAACCAACGTGGCCAAACAGCGCGGTGCCGCAGCCACCAAGAACAAGCCAAAATGTGCCTAAGCACTCGGCCATCATTTTGTTCTGAATTTTCATAATTGTGCAGTATTTTTTAGTTGTTAAAATTTCTATCAAATTCAGACTGCAAAATTACAACAAATATTTAGATTTTTGACAAAAAAATGAGCCCAAGCCACATTTTTTTTCCACAGAGGGTTGTATATGATTTTTTTTTCGTATATTTGCCTTTTGACAATAAACCTACTGAACTAAACTAAACACCATATAATCAATCTGTTATGCAAGAAAACTCTACTGCCGCGAGGCAACTGAATTTCTTAGAAGAGATAATTGAACAGGGTCTGAACGACGGCACCTACACCTCAATCCTTACCCGATTTCCGCCAGAGCCCAACGGCTATCTGCATATCGGTCATGCCAAGTCAATCTGTCTTAATTTCGGTCTTGCCAAGAAGTATGGCGGCAAAACCAACCTCCGTTTCGACGACACCAATCCGGTGAAAGAGGACACCGAGTATGTCGACTCCATCCAAGAAGACATTCGTTGGTTGGGCTTCGAGTGGGCCGGTGTTCACTACGCCAGCGACTACTTCGAGCAGCTCTACGAATGGGCTTGCGAGCTAATCAAGAAAGGTCTTGCCTACGTCGACGACCAAACCCTCGACGAAATTCGCGCCGGCCGAGGCACCGTCACCTCGCCTGGCACCAATAGCCCCTACCGCGACCGCTCGGTCGAAGAGAACCTCGACCTCTTTGCCCGTATGCGCGCCGGCGAGTTCGAAGATGGCTCGAAAGTGCTGCGTGCCAAAATCGATATGGCTCATCCCAACATGATGTTCCGCGACCCCATCATGTATCGCATTCTCCACGCCGAGCACCACCGCACAGGCAACAAGTGGTGCATCTACCCCATGTATGACTATGCCCATGGCCAAAGCGACAGCATTGAGCACATCACCCACTCCATCTGCACCCTCGAATTCGACATCCATAGGCCGCTCTACGACTGGTTCATCGCCCAGCTTGGTATCTGGCCCTCGCACCAATACGAGTTTGCACGCCTCAACATCAACTACACGGTGATGAGCAAACGCAAACTGCTTCAACTTGTCAAAGAGCACTACGTCAGCGGCTGGGACGACCCACGAATGCCCACCATCTGCGGTTTCCGTCGCCGTGGCTACACGCCCGAAAGCATCCGCGCTTTCTGCGACCGAATCGGCGTTGCCAAGCGCGACAACATCATCGACTACGGTCTGCTCGAGTTCTCGCTGCGCGAGCACCTCAACACGGTGGCCCAGAGGCGTATGGCTGTGCTCGACCCCGTCAAAGTTGTCATCGACAACTACCCCGAAGGGCAAACCGAGATGTTGACCGCCGTCAACAATCCCGAGTGCGAGGCCGACGGCGTCCGCCAGGTCCCGTTCAGCCGTGAACTATATATAGAACGTGAAGACTTCATGGAAATTGCGCCATCCAAAAAATATTTTCGTATGGCCATCGGTCAAGAGGTGCGTCTACGCTATGCCTATTTCGTTACAGCCCAAAGCGTTGAGAAGGACGCCGACGGTCGCATAACCTGCATCCACTGCACCTACGACCCCGCAACCCGTGGTGGCGACGCCCCCGACGGCCGCAAGGTTAAAGGCACCATCCACTGGGTCAGCGCGCAGCACGCTGTCGACGCCGAAGTGCGCCTCTTCGACCGCCTCTTCGCCGTCGAAGCCCCCGACGATGTCGAAGAAGGGCACACCTTCCTCGAAAACCTCAACCCCGACAGCTTGAAGGTAGTTTCTGCCAAATGCGAACCCTCATTAGCCGATTGGCAGGCCGAGAGCGAGCATTGGAAAGATGGCATTGCCCGTTACCAGTTCGAGCGCATGGGCTACTTCTGCGTCGACCGCGAATCGACCGCCGACCACCTCGTCTTCAACCGCACTTGCACCCTCAAAGACAGCTGGGCAAAAGCCAATAAATAACAGCAGTCAAAACCAATAACAGCAAAATCCAAACCAGAATAAATATTAACCGTTAAGCAATAAATGTTATGGATATTAAGACAATTACGTCGCTAATGCAATCGAGCGACTACAGAGACCGCATGAAAGCCGAATACTACCACGTTCAGCTTCGCAAAACCAACCTCGAGGCAGTGCTCAAGTTGTGGGATAGCAACAAGCTTACTTTCACCCCCGACTGCCCCCGTAGCATCTACGACATCCAGCTTCGCGCTATGAAAGACTATATGGCGGTGCTCGAAACCAGAGCCAAAATCGAGCACGTGGAATTGTAGTCAGAGCCGGACAAAAACACTAAACAGGGAGCGCAACAACGCTCCCTTAATTATTATATGAAATATTTAATAAATGTTTTTTCAATATTTCGGAAAGTTTTTGTATCTTTGCAAACGATTTTAAATAAAAGTAAATTGCACAATGAATATATCATTTTCTTGGCTTAAGGATTATGTAGATATGGGCTCCATGACGCCCGAACAGTTGGACGACTTGCTCACTTTCAGCGGATTAGAGGTAGACGGCATGGAGAAAGTAGAGTCTATCAAAGGTGGTTTGGAACACGTTGTAATAGCCCAAGTGCTGACCTGCGTTCCTCATCCCAACAGCGACCATTTGCACGTCACAACTGTCGATGTTGGCGGAGAACGTCCTTTGAATATCGTTTGCGGAGCACCCAATGTGGCTGCTGGCCAAAAAGTGGTTTGTGCACAAATCGGAACAAAAATCTATACCTCAGACACCGAATTTTACGAAATCAAGAAGGGCAAATTGCGTGGCGAAGTGAGCGAAGGAATGCTCTGTGCAGCCGATGAATTACAACTCGGTTCGGACCACGACGGCATTATGGTTCTGCCCGACGACGCGCCTGTCGGTATGCCAGCCAAAGACTACTTTGGCGTTGACGATGACCATATGCTCGAGGTAGCCATCACTGCCAACCGCATGGATGCTTGCTCTCACATTGGCGTGGCTCGTGACGTGGTGGCCGTGCGCAACACTCGCGAAGGCACCAATTTGCACATTCAGTGGCCCGAGGTCGACAACTTCGACGCCTCTGCCACAACCCCCGATGCCGATAAGGCCATTTGTGTAACAGTCGAAGAACCAGAACTTTGCCTCCGATACACGGGTATAACCATCCGTAATGTCGAGGTTAAAGATAGCCCCGAGTGGTTACAAAAGCGCCTTCGCACCGTAGGTTTGCGCCCCATCAACAATGTGGTTGACATAACCAACTTCA
Organism: Bacteroidales bacterium; assembly: GCA_017479385.1. GTDB lineage: Bacteria > Bacteroidota > Bacteroidia > Bacteroidales > P3 > Colimorpha. Next base: position 59,187 of record JAFVCE010000017.1, read on the forward strand.
TCTTGATGGAGGTTGGGCAACCACTTCACGCATTCGATGCCGATAAAATCGAGGGCAATCACGTAATAGTCAAGCGCTTGGCACAGGGAACAAAGTTCGTTACGCTCGACGGCGTTGAACGCGAACTCGACGCCCGCGACCTGATGATTTGCAACGAGAAGGAAGGAATGTGCATAGCCGGCGTCTTTGGTGGCGAAAAAAGTGGCGTGACGCACGCAACCAAAAACATCTTCATAGAGAGTGCCTACTTTAACCCGGTGAGCATGCGCAAAACCTCGCAGCGCCACGGCCTCAAGACCGATGCCAGCTATCGCTACGAGCGAGGCTGCGACCCCAACATCACCGAATGGGCTCTGCGCCGTGCCGTCAAGCTCGTCAAAGAGCTGGCGGGTGGCGAAATTTGTGGCCAGATGGTCGACATCTATCCAACACCAATCACGAAGCCAACCGTCGAGGTCAACTTCCGCCGAATGTTCGACCTCATTGGGCAAGACATCCCTATCGATAAAGTTAGAACAGCCCTCGTCTCGCTCAACATCGAGATTGAGCACGAAGACAACGAGGGAATGACCTTGCGCGTGCCGACCATGAAGTGCGACGTGACGCGCGAATGCGACATTGTTGAAGAAATAATGCGCATCTATGGCTACAACAACATCCACTTCGACGAGCATTTTAGCAGTTGCACGTCGCACGGTGTCAAACCCAACCCCAATCGCCTCAAGAACGCAGTGAGCGACTACTTGAGCGACAACGGCTTTTGCGAAATAATGAACAACTCGCTCACCAAGTCTGAATACTACGAGAACAACCCCGATTTCGACACCGCTCGCAACGTAGCCATCCTCAACCCCCTATCGAAAGAGCTCAACGTAATGCGTCAAACCCTGCTCTACAGCGGTCTTGAGTGTATTGTGCGCAACATCAACTACAAGGTTGCGGACCAAAAACTGTACGAATTTGGCCGTATTTACCGCCTCAACCCATCAGCACAGGCCGACGCCGCGGTAACGACAAAATACGAGGAGGAACAGCACCTCGCTATCTTTACAACCGGTATGCAGATTGCCGAAAACTGGAAAATTGTAGCTTCGCCCACCGACGTCTATTACCTTAAGGCCTATGTGATGAATATTCTTCACCGCATGAGGGTGAACATGAAGCAATACGACATAAAGCCTGCTACCGAGAAGTACTACGCCGAAGGCATCGCTTTCGTCAACCGCGAAAACGGCAAGACCATAGCCACCCTCGGCCGCCTCTCGCGCGCAACTCTCAAGGCTATGGATTGCAAGCAGGAGGTTTTCTACGCCGACCTCAACTGGGACCTCCTCATCAAACATTATCCCAAGAAGGAAGTGCTCTACGCCGAGGTACCCAAGTTCCCGTCGGTGCGCCGCGACCTGGCCCTCTTGCTCGCCAAGAACGTTAACTTTGCCGACATCGAGCGCGTGGCATACGCCAGCGAGAAAAAACTGCTGCGCAGCGTGTCGCTCTTCGATGTCTACGAAGGCAAGGGTATTGCAGCCGACATGAAGTCTTACGCCGTGAGTTTTATACTTCAAGATGCCGATAAAACCTTGACCGATAAGCAAGTAGAAGCCGTTATGGCAAAAATACAAAAGAACCTCGAAACCCAACTCGGAGCTCGATTGCGCTCGTAATAGATTTTAAAAACAACGCTGATGGACGACCGCAAACCAGGATTAGAACACTACGACGTTAAGGTGCTGCTCGCGCTCACCAAGTCGATTGGCGGACGAATCGATTTCTTTCGATTGCTCGCCGAGGGCGGCTATCCCGAGCTTGCAGCATTCAGCAACGCCATTCGCGGCGACGAGGATGCCATGGTTTGGCTCTTCAAACACAACTATTCCTGGTTAGCCATTCTGAGCAACGCCATGGATGGCGAGGAGAAAGCCCAAACCTGGATTTCGAAGGCCTGCTCGCCGGTCAATATCATGTTCGCTCTGGCCAGTGGCAATAACCAAAAAGCCATCAGGTGGCTCGCCGAACGCAAACTCGAACTGTTCATCATGATGGCTCGCGAGGCCCACAAGTTCCTCGAGTACCAAGCGGCCGAAAACGCCAGCCCATACACCATGAACTTCGGCGGCTCGTATCGTGCAGCCGAACAAATGCGCGAATGGCTCAAAGAAAAAGCAAACACAACCCAACCAACAAACTGATTATCAATGTCTGAACAAGAAACACCAAAACGCAAACGCGTTCATCATACTGTTACCCCTCGTGCTCACCAGCCACGCCCCAAGAGCACGGTTTCGTCGCGCAACCGCGTAGAGAGCGACGGCACAACTCGCCTCAATAAGTATATCGCGCACGCCGGAATCTGCTCGCGTCGCGAGGCCGACAAGCTCATTGCCGCCGGCAGCGTATCGGTCAACGGCAAAGTGGTGACCGAGATGGGCTTCAAGGTTAAGCCGGGCGACGTGGTGTCGTATGGCGGCGAGACCCTCCGCTCCGAGCGCAAACGCTATTTCATACTCAACAAACCCAAAGGATTCATCACCACCGTCGACGACCCGCAGGAGCGCCGCACCGTGATGATGCTTATCGATGGCGCTTGTCCAGAGCGTATCTACCCCGTGGGGCGCCTCGACCGCGCAACCACAGGCCTCCTGCTCTTTACCAACGACGGCGATTTGGCAAAAAAACTAACCCACCCTTCGACTGGTGTTTATAAGATTTATCACGTTGAACTCGACAAGCCAGTAACTCGCACCGACATGGATGCCCTGCTTTCGGGCATCGAGCTCGAAGATGGCATGGCCCGAGTCGACGACATACAGTTTGCCTCGCCTACGGGCGACAAACGCGTGGTGGGCGTAGAGTTGCATTCGGGCAAGAACCGCATTGTTCGCCGAATGTTCGAACACTTGGGCTACGAGGTGCACAAGCTGGACCGCGTGGTCTTTGCAGGCCTCACCAAGAAGGACCTTCCGCGTGGTCGCTACCGCGAACTGACCGAGAAGGAAGTTGGGTATCTGAAGATGATTTAGGCCGCCACAAACACTCGCCGCGACACCAAGCAGTAAATCATTATTCATCAACAATCAGCCACTTAGCCTAAACCCGCGCAACCGCAAAAATTTGTTTGCCCCCGTGGCACAATAAAAATAGCCGTTAGGCGTTATTAAAAAGAGAAAGATTAACGAAACTCAATATGCTGCAACTTCAGTACATTAAAGACCATACCGACGAAATAATCGCCCGTCTCAAAATCAAGAATGTCCAGAACGTCGAGGAACGCATTGCCGAAATCATAGCCCTCGACGACCGCCGTCGCTCGCTCCAGAAGCAGGCCGACGACGTCAAGGCCGCCCAGAATGCCGCTGCCAAAGAAATAGGCCAACTCATGAAACAAGGCCTGCGCGACGAGGCTGAGGCCAAAAAAGCCGCTACAGCTCAGCTCAAAGCCACCGAAAAAGAGCTCTCCGAACAGCAGGCAGCCGCAGAGAACGAGCTGAATGCCAAACTCATATCGCTGCCCAACGCCCCACACATCAGTGTGCCATGCGGCAAGTCGGAAGCCGACAACGTGGTGGTGGCCGAATTTGGCACCAAGCCCGACCTCGGTCCAAACGCTTTGCCGCACTGGGACCTTTGCGCCAAGTACGACATTGTAGACTTCGAGTTGGGCAACAAAATAACCGGTGCTGGATTCCCGCTCTATAAAGGAAAAGGGGCACGCCTGCAGCGCGCGCTCATCAACTTCTTTCTCGACGAGGCCGCCAAAGCCGGTTTTGCCGAAGTGCAACCACCGCTCATGGTCAACGAGGCCAGCGGGCTCGGCACCGGCCAACTGCCCGACAAAGAGGGGCAAATGTATGCCATACCCCTCGACGGCTACTACATGATACCTACCGCCGAGGTGCCTATTACCAACATCTACCGTAATGTAATCCTGGCCGAGAACCAGTTCCCCATACGCCACGCGGGCTACAGCGAGTGCTTCCGCCGCGAGGCTGGTAGCTACGGCAAGGATGTGCGCGGCCTCAACCGCCTGCACGAGTTTTCGAAGGTCGAGATTGTCGTCATCGAGCACCCCGACCGTTCCTACGACCAACTCGAAGAGATGAAGCGCCACGTGGGCCATTTGCTCGATATGCTCGGCCTGCCTTACCATATTCTCAAGCTCTGTGGTGGCGACATCAGTTTCACCTCGGCCATGACGTTCGACTTCGAGGTGTGGAGCGCTGCGCAGTGCAAGTGGCTCGAAGTGAGCTCGGTATCTAATTTCGAGACCTTCCAGGCCAACCGCATGAAGCTCCGCTTCAAAGACAAGAACGGCAAAACACAGCTCTGTCACACCCTCAACGGTTCGGCTCTCGCTTTGCCACGCATTGTGGCCGCCCTGCTCGAAAACAACCAAACGCCCGACGGTATCGTCATGCCGCAGTGCCTGCAGCCCTACCTCGGATTCAGCAAAATCGACTAATCGTCGCTCTTCACCCACCAAGCTGCCCAGCCTTGAGCGGCTTGGTAACAAACCAAAGTCGCACACGCCACATCGCTGGGTCGGTACAGAGCAGTATCAAAGTCGATAAAGAACCATACCAAAGAGGGCATTGCGTCGATAGCGAGTCGGCAAAGAAACAATAGAAAAACAGCCCAGAATCAATAGAAAGTCGCCCCAAAATTGGCTCATGAACGCCAAAAACAGGGGCGATTTTCGTATTGTAACTGTCTGAATATCAAGCGTTGTTCGACCTCAATACGACCTTAACCCCTCTTTAATACGACCTTAACCCTGAAAATCAACAACTTGCGAAGCTGAAATTGGACTAAAAAATCAAAATTTTCGCCCCCCCCCCCCGAACTGATGAAAAATCGCCTCGGCCGGTGTGCCGAGGCGAAATAAACATGGAGGCGGGTGGGGGAGTGGGACCTAAAGAGGTGCAGGCCTGTTTCGATTTAGCACCGTGGTCGTTGCGCGCCTTCGGCGCGCAAGTTATATCCCAATTTTGTTGCCTCAGTTATGCTGTGTGCTGGCGCTTTTGGCGCGCATGATTCGTTTCATGTGGCACGTGCAGAGGCAGTATGGCTTGATTGTTTGTGCGGTTCGGCAGGGCTTTTTGTAGGTTATTTGCTACTGCTTGCGCGTACCGCGTTGTCGTAGTCGGCTGTTGTTATTTCGTACCACATTGTAGAATAACCCATGTCGGTTTCGGTTGTCCATGATTTTGCATCTAATACATTATGCTCAGCAGGTATAAATATCAAAGAGTCATTGTCGTCATAATAATAGTAATGTTTTATCGAGTATGTACTATCGAAAGTAAATTGTACGGAATCGACCCATTTGTATGGTGAACTGTGTCTGTCTATATTATTGAGTAGCATATAAAGACCGTCTGGCAATGGGTCAACAGTATTTGTCCCGTTACTATTCGATTTTTCAATTGTAACCTGATGCTCGGAAGTATTATCAATTAACCAAACTGCGATTGATGCGATGGGTTCAACTTCCACTGACCCACAAGCGACAACCGTAAATGCAAGAGTAGCGGCGAGCAAAATGTTTGTAAAAAGACGTGTGTTTTTCATGATTATCATTGTTTATTAGTATCCAAAACCAGAATAATATCCAACCATAGTTGATACATCAGACGTAGTTGTTCCATTCAATAAGTATGTATTAAGGGCATTTTGTAGAGTAGACAAATCGCGTGCAGAATATATAAGGTTGTCTTGAATTTGCTTTAGAGTATAATTGGATATATTATCATTTGGCAATTCATTGTAGTAGCTATGTTGGTTGTATGTATCCATCAAGTCAACGAATATCGCTGTATAGGGGGTACATTCATCGCCTTGTTTTGTTCCAGGAATCAAATACTGATAGTGTCTTATATGACCATCATGCTCTGATAAGGTTACACCTTGTGAAGCGTAATAACTTCTTATCATAGCCCAGGCGATACATACAGCCCAACTTTCTTTTATGAATTTATTAGTTTGTACGAATTTATTCTTTCCTACAAAATTCAAGTGTGAGCGGTGTCCTAATTCGTGGAATGCAGTTTGAATAATTTGATGTGGTTTTCGTGGATGAAAGGTTGAATCAAGCCCCCATATTTTTATAATTTCTTTAGTAAAAATTGTTGAGCTACTGGTATGTATACCCCTATATGAAGGGTCGTAACCGTGAATATAACCAATTTTCATTTTAAAAGTTACAGTAGGCTTCTCTATGTTTCCAAAATTTCCATAGTATGTTGTTATAAGCGCTCTGTGAATGAGTGCGAACATATTGTCTATGGTGCTTTCCTGCATATTGAGCGTCCAAGACGAATTGGATTTAGGGCCAGTTGTATAGGCTTGGTTCTTGTCATAGCGTATCTTCCAGTATTTTCTATCCCATTTTATTGAGTATTCTACCTTGTCGCGGAATTTTTTTGAGGACTGGCATTGCCCAGCAGAGTTTGTAATGGCATCGCTAACTTTTGTGCCTTTCTTAAATACGACCCGAACTCCCCCAAGTGGAATATCTGAAGTCGAAGCAAGTTGGTCCTGGTATGTAATGGTCGCACTTGGTGTCCATTTTTGTGTTGACGCTTTTGTATCCACAGGTTTTTCTGAGTAGGTTCCATTTTGGCTCGCCGCAATATCGCATGATGTTGCTTCTAACAAGTCGTAGAAATCTTTTATATCATTGTAGTCTGGAGCGTCTTCTGGTATGAATACATCATAAAGCACTTCGTAGAATATACTGTCGGCAAACTGGTAGTTGAGGGGTACTACTCCATAGAGCCAAGTAATAGAGTCTGTAGGTGTATTGGGGTCTTGATAGTAATAGCCTGCATTAACAACTTCACAATCTAAAGGGTAGTCAAACCAAAGTTGGTTTGTGTCGCTCTCTATATAGTCAAGTTGGTATTCGCTACTTGGCAACACCCTTACGTACATTCCAGTTGGTGAAAGAGTCATGCCGGCTGGTCTGCTGGATAGGTTCAAAAAAATGCTATACATATTTTCGAACCTATACGGATCGTAGTTTGATTTCAACAGAGCCATCATATCTCCCGAAGTCGTTTTGGTTGCGACTTGGTGTCTCTGTTTTTGTGACGTTGGAAGCAAATCCTCGTCGTTTCTGCTGCAGGAATATGTTAGCATTACACTAAATATTCCCACAGCAGCACAGAGGATTAAACCGTTACGGTGTTTGTTTGTAGTAGTTTTCATTGTTTCAAATATTTGTGGTATAAAATTGAATTTTGTAAATATGAGTCGCTTTAGTATTATTAAATTAGAGGTGGAAACCTATGCGGAGCATGAGGGAGCCGACGGTGCGGGTTTGGCGGTTGCCAGGGGTAGTATAGTAAGCTTGCGTAGCAGGGTGGTTTTTGGCAGACTTGGCAGTCATATCGACGGTGTGTTGGCCCATGATGTAGTAGTGAATACCAGCCGAGACGTGGCGGCCAAAGTAAGCGCCGATACCAACTTCACCAGCAATGTTAAACGAAGGTTTGTAGGAGTAGTAGTTACTGGAGTTGTTTTTGTCTCCCTCGTTGGTCATGAATAATGCGTCGGCACCAATACCGGCTTCGCCGAAGAATGTGATGTCGCTAACAATCTGGTCGTTGAGGTAGCTCACGCCAACAAAGATGGGGACGTTGAAGTAGCTGGTCTTTTTGTAGTTGTATTGGGTGTAGTTGTCGCTGGTGTTTTTGCTCACAGTGTTCCACAGCAGGTCTATGTTGGCAAATGGGGCCACTTCGCCAGCTCCGACATCGAAGAGGTATTGAGCGCGATAGCCAGCGCCAAAACCTATCGAGGCATCCTTACCCATATTTTTGGGGGTTAGGGGAACGGGGGTGTTGCTGGCCAGGCTGGTTGCCCACGAGCCCATTGGCAGGTTGCCGTTGAGGAAAATGGATTGACGGAGTTGAGCTTGGGCGGTGTTTGCGGTCAGCATAAACATTGCTGCAATGCACAAAGTGCTGAAAATGTGGATGTTTTTCATGTTTTTCTGTATTTAATTTATCAGCAAAATTAATAAAAAAATATTATATGGCAAAATTTTTTTGCCTCGAAGTGCTTTTTTGTTATAAATTGTGTTTGTGTGTGTTGCCAGTGTGGTTGGTATGGGGCCTAAGGCCATTGTGTGCTGAGAGGAGGGGCAACTTTTGTTCTATTTGGCTTTTTTTAGCACAATGCGGAAGGTGGAGCCCTGCCCCGGCACCGAGTATTTGAGGTAGATAGAGCCTCGGTGGTAGTCGTTGATAATGCGCCGAGCGAGCGACAGGCCGAGTCCCCAGCCACGCTGCTTGGTGGTGAAGCCCGATTGGAATATTTTTTTCTGTATCGAGGTTGGAATGCCTTTGCCTGTGTCGCTGATGTCGATATAGATGTGGCGGGCGTCTTGCGAGATTATTGTGCTAATGGTGCCCGAGCCGTTCATGGCGTCGATGGCGTTTTTGCACAGGTTTTCTATCACCCACTCGAATAGGTAGCTGTTTATGGGCGCTATGAACTGTTCGCCTTCGGGGAACGAAGTGACGAACTTGACTTTGCGCGAGCTGCGATTTTGGAGGTAGGCTATGGCACTTTGCAGCACCTCGCCAACGTTTTCTTCTTTCAGTTCTGGCACAGAGCCTATTTTCGAAAAGCGGCGCGTGATGGTGTCGAGGCGGTTAAGGTCTTTGCGAACCTCGTCGGCATACTGCGGCTCGAAAGTGCGCCCCTGCAGGTATTCGGTCCATGCCATAAGCGACGAGATGGGGGTGCCGAGCTGGTGGGCTGTCTCTTTGGCCATACCGACCCAAATGCGGTTTTGCTCGGCTGTTCGTGCGGTGCGGAAGAGGTTGTATGATATTATTACCAGAACGATAGCAATGATGAGGTAGAACAGCGGAGCGAGCTGTACAGAGCGCAACAGTGGTGTGTCTTCGTAGTAGACGTAGGCTGGCAGGTTGTTTGGCAGCAATATGCGTATGGGTTGGTTGAGGGCGCGCATATGGTTGAGTCGGGCAGCGAGCTTTTCGGGCGTGTTGACGCTGGCTGTGTCTATGTTTCCCATACCGATAATGGTTTGGCGGCGGCCGTCGACAATAATAACTGGCACGAACACAGAGTTGTTTGTAATTTCGGTAAGGAGCGACTCTCCCAGTTGGTCGAGGGTGTGGCGCAGGGTGCCGTATATGGCCGACTCTTTATAATAGAGCGTCATCGGCATACCCCAAATCGTGTAGTGGAATGGTGGGTTGGCCGAAAATTCGGAGAGCAGGCTGTCGGTTAGTTTTTGGCCGCTTAGTTCTTGCGGCACGGTGATGATGGAGTCGTTGCCGACAATGAGAATTTCGGTGCGGCTGCTGTCGATAATATAGTTGACGTAGGCCAGGCTAAACTCTAAGTCGCTGTTGAGGTTAGGACTGTTGAACGACTCCAGTATGTTGGTGTACATAGCCATCTTGCGACGCTCGTCGACTGCCACTTGGTTAAAAAAATGTTCGGTAGTGCTAACCAGTTGCGCTTTTTGGCTTATGGCGGCTGCCCAAAGGCGGATTTTGGCCGTTTCGGAGTCGCGTATTTGCGACGCAATGCGGTTGGTTTGCCACAAAGCGGCAAATGCTAAAACAATGGTGACGGCGAGTATAATCCACTTCTTGTTCATAGGCTTTGGGGAGGGTTAGTTCTCTACACGTATGCTCCGAGCAGGCTCAATGCGCGCAATAAACGATGTTGGCAGCAGCAAAGCGAGTAGGCATACGGCCAGTGTGCCGAGGGTGATGACTATGAATATCATGGGGTTGAGGTCGATAGGTACGGCCGACATAGAGTATATCTCGCTGTCGAGCTTTATAAGGTGGAACGATTTTTGCAACCAGCATAATATCAGTGCAATGGCGTTGCCAATGAGTAGTCCTCGACCGATGATAGAGGCCGATTTGAGCATGAAAATTCGTCGTATGGAGCTGTTGGTTGCCCCAAGCGTTTTGAGCACGCCTATAGTGGCCGTTTTTTCGAAAATCATAATGAGGAGCGACGACACAATGGCCACCGCGCACACCAGCGCCATGAGCAGAATGATGAGCACGATGTTTGAATTGAGCAAGTCGAGCCACGAGAAGAGGGCCGGGTTGAGGTCAACAATGGTTTGTTGCGTGAGGTCATAGTCGAGGCAGGTAAGCACCTGTGGCGCAATGCGACTAACCGAGGCAAAATCGTCGAGCAAAATCTCGTAGCCTTCAACTTGGTCGGGTTGCCAGCCGTTTAGTCGTTGGACTTGACGCAGGTCGCCCACAATGTAGTGGTCGTCGAAATCTGTAAGGTCTGTGCTGTATATTCCCACAACGGTCAGTGCGCGAGCACGATAGGTTGTTCCTTGCCAAAAGTAGGTGCGCACCTTGTCGCCCAGACCAAAGTTCATTTTTGCAGCCAAAGTCTGCGACACTATTATCTCGTTGCTTGCAGTGCTATCGTCCAGCCTGAAGAGCCGTCCGGAAACGAGGTTCGAGGCAAAAAACGATGAGTCGAAGTTGCTGTCTACACCTTTATAGATTATGCCGTGAATGTGGTTGTCGGTTTTCACCATGCCACCTTTGTTGGCAAAAAACTGGAGGTGCTTCACTCCTGGTATAAGTCGAATGTTCTCGACCTCGGTTCGGGCTGTAGATATGGGGGTGGATTCGTATGAGCCTTGAGCCCCGTAGCTGTGGACAACTATATGCGAACCAAAGCCTGCCACCTTGTTGGCTATCTCGTTTTGGAACCCTCGCAGTATGGTGACGGCCATGAGCATCACCAGCACTCCGAGGGCGATGCTCCCAGAGGCAATTCCTGCCAAATTAGACGAGAAGCGGGTCGCGTCCTTTGGCAGGAATTTTTTGGCTATGAACGATTCGAATTTCAATGTTTTAGAACGATTGAGCTATAGCGATGAAGTCGTTGGCATTGAGCGAGGCGCCACCAATCAGTCCGCCGTCGACATCGGGGTTGGCGAAGAGTTCTTTAGCGTTAGAAGGTTTGCAGCTGCCGCCGTAGAGAATGGAGGTTTCTTGAGCCACTTCGTCACCATATTTTTTGGCAATGAGGCTGCGGATAAAGGCGTGCATTTCTTGAGCTTGGTCGGGGGTGGCGGTGCGGCCGGTACCGATGGCCCATACTGGTTCGTAGGCAATTATGATGTCGGCAAAATCGATGGCCGAGAGGTGGAAGAGGCCGTCGGTGATTTGGCGCTCAACCACTTCGAACTGTTTGTTGGCTTCGCGTTCTTCGAGCACTTCGCCACAGCAAACGATGGGGCGTATGTCTTGTGCGAGCAGTTGGTTGACCTTGGCGGCTACAATGGCGTCGGTCTCGTTATAATAAGTGCGGCGTTCGGAGTGCCCAACAATGCAGTAGTCAACCAGTTCGAGCGAGCGAAGAATTTCTGCGCTCACTTCGCCAGTGAAGGCACCACGTGCTTGGTCGCACACGTTTTGTGCACCAACAGCAAAGTAGGAATCGTTGGCATAGTCGGTGCACATTTCAAGGTATGGGAATGGTGGGCAAATTATAAGTTGGATGTCGCGACTGAGGTCTATTTGCTCAAGGTTGTCCATGATTTCGGACATCAGTTCATCGGCGTCTTCAAATGTTTTGTTCATCTTCCAGTTGCCGGCTACAATTTTTTTTCTCATGGTGGTATGGGTTTTAGGGTGGTTAATTATTTTCTTGTTGTTTGATTCGCAAGCCGAGTTGTTGCCAACGCGAGAGCGGACGATTTGCCTGCTCGGGGTGCCGCTTCTCATAGTCGTTGAGGAATGGCAGTATAGACTTTGTGGGCAGGACTTTATTCATTATTATCTGGCGGTCTGCATTGAGTATTATCATGGTTGGGGCTCCATGCACGTTGTAGGCTTCTTGGTAGTCGATGTTAACATGGGTTCCACCAACGTTGACAAACGGTAGATGATGGTTGCGAACGTAGCGTTTCCATTTTTCTACGTCCGATTCGTAGCCCACTGCGTAGACTTCGAAGCGTCTGTCGGGTGCTTTTTGAAGAGAGTCGTATAGCGTTTTGAGCGTGGCAGTTTGCTCTTGGCAATGGTGGCAATCGGGGTCCCAAAACCATAGTATGACATAGCGCTCGGGGAATCTATGCGACGAAATCCAGTTGGCAGGGTCGTCGCTCTGTGTGGTGTCGGCCATGACGAGTTCGGCACCGTAGGCACCGATGAGCGATTTTTCAAGGTATTCGGCCTGCCGTTGCTTCGAGGTGAGGTCGCCTGGGGTTGCCCATGGGCAAAGTCCTGCAAGGTAATAGCGTCGCACGAGGTGGCACCACTCGGCGTCCCACCCAATGTTTTTGGTGGAGCGATAGTAGCGAGGCATGATGTGGTCGAGGAAGTATCGGAGCATGACAGAGTCGTGTTGAACTCGAGTCAAGATTGTGTCGGCATACTTTTTTATGGTGTCGAAGTCGGCGTTGTAGAGCACCCCAAAGAAATAATAGTTCATCTTATTATATAGGTTGGGGGTGAGTGTGAGCGAGTGGTCGGTCATGTCTACATTATCCCAATAATGGTTTAGGTAGTAGTACAGTTTGTTGTCGATGGTGTCTGGCACATCTGGTTCGGCGAACATGGTGATGAGCCGGAAGAAGTACTGGTTGGCGTTGGTTTTTAGTGTTTGTTTTTCGTAGTTCTCCATCTCGGCAGAGAGTGCGGCGTAGTCTTTTTCGGCCTTTTGCTTTACTTCTGGGTCTGCCGAACGGCGCCGCTCGTTGATTTCGGTAGCGCGGTTGCGAGCCTCCATCTGCTTCGCTATGTATGCGAACATTTGGCTGTTGGCCTTGCAGCCGCTCACTTTCATGGCCGAAGCGTCGAACTGCTGATTGCAGGCTATGGTGAATTTTTGTGAACCGTCTACAACAAAGTCTGTAAATTGCTTAGTACGGTTCTGTGCCAGCAGAGCATAAATGCCACGCTCGAGTTTGGAGCCAGAAAAAGTGTATTGGTTGCCGTTGGCGGTAGCACTGTCGACGACGATGTAGCTGTCTCGGAAGTGTTGAGCTATGTAGAGCGTGCTGTCGGTCAAGCCTTCGGTTTTGAATGTGATTTTCCGAGGCTGGGCGGCCGAGCCAAGAGAGCTGGCAACGAGTAGGATGACTATGACAAAATACTTACGCATATCAGTATAACTTGTTTTTGCGATTTTTATTGTGTTGCGAGGCTAAAAAATAAGTGTGGCAGATGAGAGGTACGCTATGCGGTCGGCAGGATTGGCCCGATAGTAGCCTGCCATCGACGGCGCTATTTGGTAGGCTGCGGCAAAGCCAATGTATATACCGTTGAAGCACAAGAGGTTGGTGACGCCGCCCGAAAGTTCCATGAGGCCTTTGTCGGGGGCGTAGAGTGTTAGGCCATCGCTGTATGTAGCGTCGGATAAGCGGCTGCCGTCCCAAAGCATACCCCAGCATGTGTTGGCTTGAAAGTAGAGTTTTGGTTTGGAGTATCCGTCGAGGTTCCACAGGGGCTTTGATGTGGATAAGCGTAGGCAGAGTTGAAGGTAGTTATTGGCTGCCAGTTCGGCTGGTTGAAGTGTGAGAAATGCGTTAGAGAAGTAGAAACTACTGCCATAGGTGCCTCCGAGGTCGAACATACGAGAGTAGGGGGTGCGAGTGGTACTGACACCGGCCTGACCATAGATACTGAAGTCGAGCAGATTGGCAAAATTGATAACATAGTTGTATTGTGCTATTGCACGGAGAAACAGCGTGTTGCCGCCGTTGGGTGAATAGGGTAGGTTAGTAATGCCTGTCAGTATTGACAGTTTGGCACGATTATTGTAGTTGAGAAGTACCGACAGTTCAGCAAAGTGGCGTTGAGGCTCGTGGCTGCCACTTTGTTGTTGAGGAAAGACCATTGACATTTGTTTGAATAGGTATTCCTCGCGCGAATAGCGTAGCGAGGCCGAGGCGTTGAATCGCGGGGCGAGGTGGCTTTCGGTAGTTAAAGCAAGGCGTTGGATGTGCGAAAAGCGTATGGCCATATACGAGCTGTTGGCCGAAAGGTTTGTAAGGGTGTACGATTCGAGTTGTCGAGAAGCGGCCTGCTCGATGTCGTCGACAAAATTCAACCCAACGCGTGTTTGTCGTGGTCCGCCGGCTTTGAACGATATTGCAGTCCCAAACTTGAATCGCTTGTCGTTTACGCCGTAGGCCCCGTAAATGTCAGCCCAAAGTTGCCGTCCTGCCGGTGTTCGGTCAAACGAATAGATGTAGCGCAATCCAGCTCCCCATCTGGTATGTTCGTATAGGTTATAGTTGAATAACCGGTCCATATCGAAGTATAGTGAGTGCTGCGATGTTGGTTTGGTGAGCAGCAGGTACTGTGCGCTCGATTCGTTGGCAACGACAAGTAGCAGTAAAGACAGCACTATGCGCAGTTGGCGTTTCATGTATTGCTATTGTTTTTGGTCGCTAACTGAGTTGAGTAGTCCTGCCGCGAATGTCACAAGTTCGCCACACGGTTTCTTTCCAGATTGCAGCAGGCGACCGCACACAATGTCGCCGTTTTCTTCGCGGAACTGCTCTATCAGTGGGCGAACCGAGTCGTTGTGGCCAGTAAGTCCGCACACCATTGCCATACCGCTGACGCAACCACACACTTCCCGGCAACCAGCGAGGCCGCGACCGAAGGGAGCGGCCATATTGCGAGCCTCTTCGTCTCCGATTGGCAGTTTGTCAGCGTATGTCATGACAACGGCCTGACAGCAATTGCAGCCCTGTTTGTGTAGCGTGTGGGCACGTTCCATACGTCCGTTTTTGTCCATTTCACTCTCAGTTTTTGGTTCTTAATAACTTGTACATTTCCCAAATAGCTATGGCAGCTGCGCAACTGATGTTGAGACTGTGTTTGGTTCCTTCTTGTGGAATTTCTATCGCTTCGTCGCAAAGTTCCATAACCTCTTCTTGCACACCCTCGATTTCGTTTCCGAAGACTATGGCCACCTTTCCGGCTGCCACCAACTGAGTGTTTTGCGCCCCCAACTTTATGCTGTTATGGGCAATCTCTACGGCAAATGTCTTGTAGCCTCGCTCCTTCAGTTCTCGCACGCATTCGACGGTATCGTCGTGGTGGCTCCATGCCACGCTCTCTTCGGCACCGAGGGCAGTTTTGTGGATTTCGCGGTGGGGCGGGGTAGAGCAGATACCGCAAAGGGCTATATGTTCGACTCGGAAAGCGTCGGCAGTGCGAAATACTGACCCAATATTGTTCTGTGAGCGCACGTTGTCGAGCACTACCACAAGGGGTAACTTCTCGCTTGCGCGATACTGCTCGACACTCATACGGTGCATTTCGTCGGTAGTTAGTTTCTGTGTCATTCTGTAGGTTGGTTGGATTGTTCGGCGTGGTACGACGAACGCACCAAAGGCCCACTAACGGCATGGGTGAAGCCCATCTCTATGGCCTTTACGCGCAGTCGGTTGAACTCGTCGGGGGTATAATAGCGCTGCACAGGAAGGTGGTTGTGGGTGGGTTGCAGGTATTGCCCAATGGTAAGGCGTTTGCAACCAGTGGAGCGTATGTCGCGCAGTAGTTCCATTATTTCGTCGTCGGTTTCGCCCAAGCCCAGCATAAAGCCCGTCTTGCTGGCAAATCCACGCTCCTCGATATAGCGAAGCACATCCAAGCTTTGCTCGTAGCGCGCCACACTACGCACCGTTGGGGTTAGCCTGCGTGTGGTTTCCATATTGTGCCCCACCACGTTGGGCTTGGCTTGCAGCACGGTGTCGATAAGCATGGTGCGTCCTTGAAAGTCGGGGATAAGCACCTCGATACGTGTGCGCGGACACACTTCGTGCACCTTGCGCACGGAGGCTGCCCAGTGTGCGGCTCCGAGGTCGGGCAAGTCGTCGCGGTCCACACTGGTAATAACGGCATAGTGTAGCCCCATAAGCCTCACACTTTCGGCAACCCGTGTGGGTTCGTCGGGGTCGAGTGGGTGAGGACGTCCGGTAAGGGTGTTGCAGAATCGGCAACGTCTTGTGCATATGTCGCCTCCTATCATAAAGGTGGCAGTACTGTTGCGCCAACATTCGGCACGGTTGGGGCACAGCCCACTACGGCAGATAGTGTGCAGCCCATGCTCGCGAATAATTCGCTCGGTGGCTTGGTAGGCCTCGCCCGAAGGGGCTTGCATTTTTAGCCAATGCGGTTTGCGCAAGGGTTTTTGTGGAAAGAGGAGGTCGAGCAGTGCTTCGTCTTCGAGCCCGCGCACAATATTGCCCAATGCTACGCCTTGCAGAGCCTGGGCCATAGGTTCGCGGTTGAACTCAACCCCTTTTATGTGTGCAAATAGTTCGGTATCGATGTCGGATAGTAGGAAGTAGTCGCCAGTGAAGTTGATGGCTTGCACCTTGTTGTTCTTTAGTTCGATACTTGCCTCGATTGTGCCAACCCCTTCTAAACGTGCTTTGCGCACAATACTATACTTGGGGTTGCAGCCATAGATGAACTCATCGGAGGCAATAATCCGTTCAAGGTTGGACACTTCGTGCAGTTCCTGCTCGGTCATGCGCCGCGCCTCGGAGCCACACAGAACTCGCCGTGCCTCGGCAGCATAGGTCTCGATGTCGAGGGCTGTGTGTTCTGCCACGTTGCCTACTCGTTGGCTTACCGAGGCTACACCTTTGCTTTGCAGCTTTGCGTGCGATGGGGTGATGGCTCGTTGCATTTGTTCGAAGTCGGTATCGAATAGTAGTGAGTTGTGCATTATGGCGCGGTTGGCGCAGCGATAGATAGCAGCGCCGCCCACTTTGCGCCCGCCCACCATTAGGTCGTTACGCCCCGACAGTTCGGCTTCGACACCTATGGCTTCGAGGGTTAGAGCAGTGTCGCGCATACGTTGGGCAAATATGCTTGCAGCATCGGCAGCTCGGTTGATATAGCTGAAGAGAAGGCATCCGCTATCGCTATATATGCAACCGCCCCCACTTTTGCGTCGGGTGATGGCAATATGGTTTGTGTGGCAGAAGTCGATGTTTACTTCGTTGTCGACCAGCTGGTTGCGCCCAACCATTACGCAGGGGTCCACCTGCCATACCATAAAGTAGTCGTCGTCGGTCCAGTGCCGAGCCACGTATTCCTCGACTGCGAACCAGAACGGAACTGTACGGTGCTGCGAGGCGTTGTCTATCTCGATGTATTTCATATCAACCTATGCTGCCTTCAAGGCTTACGCTGAGTAGTTTCTGTGCCTCGACGGCAAATTCCATCGGCAGTTTTTTAAGCACGTCTTTGGCGTAGCCGTTGACGATGAGACCCACGGCGCTCTCGGGGCTAATGCCGCGTTGCTGGCAATAGAAGAGTTGGTCTTCAGAAATCTTCGAGGTGGTGGCCTCGTGTTCCAAAATGGCGGTGTGGTTGTTGGCCTTGATGTAGGGCCAAGTGTGGGCGCCACATTGGTCGCCGAGTAGCAGGCTGTCGCACTGCGAGTAGTTGCGAGCGTTGTCGGCCCCCTTGCCAATTTGCACTAAGCCGCGATAGGAGTTGTGGCTACGACCGGCGCTTATGCCCTTGCTCATGATTGTGGAGCGTGTGTTTTTGCCAACATGAATCATCTTTGTTCCGGTATCGGCCTGCTGGTAGTTGTTGGTTACAGCAACCGAGTAGAACTCGGCAGTAGAGTCGTCGCCTTGCAAAATGCAACTCGGATACTTCCAAGTAACTGCCGAGCCGGTCTCGACCTGGGTCCACGACAGTTTGCTGTGTGAACCTTTGCATATGCCGCGCTTGGTGACAAAGTTGTAGATTCCACCTTTGCCGTTCTTGTCGCCCGGGTACCAGTTTTGCACAGTGCTGTACTTGACTTCGGCATCTTTCATTACCACAATCTCGACTATGGCAGCGTGAAGCTGATTCTCGTCGCGCTGCGGGGCGGTGCACCCCTCCATATAACTAACGTATGCTCCCTCGTCGGCAACAATCAGGGTTCGTTCGAACTGGCCGGTACCTTTGGCATTGATGCGGAAGTATGAACTTAGTTCCATCGGGCAGCGCACGCCTTTGGGGATATAACAGAACGACCCGTCGCTGAAAACGGCGCTGTTGAGTGCTGCAAAAAAGTTGTCGGCTGCTGGCACAACGCTGCCCAAGTATTTGCGAACCAAGTCGGGATGTTTCTGCACAGCCTCGCTTATGGGCATAAAAATAATGCCTTTCTCTTCGAGGACTTTCTGCGATGTGGTTTTGACGCTCACCGAGTCCATGATGGCGTCGTAGGCCACACCCGACGACGGTGAGCCGACGCCAGCCAGTGCCTCGCGTTCGCGGAGCGGTATACCCAGCTTGTCGAACGTGGCGAGCAACTCGGGGTCGACCTCATCCATACTTTTCTTCTGCTGTTTTGGGGCTGCAAAATAGATGATGTCTTGATAGTTAGGCGATTCGAATTCAAGGTGTGCCCAATCGGGTTCTTTCATGCTTTGCCAGCGGCGAAAAGCGTCGAGGCGGAACTGTAGCAGCCATTCGGGCTCGCCCTTTTTTTGCGAGATGAGGCGCACTACCTCTTCGTCGAGGCCTTTGCGGATGGTTTCGGTATCGATGTTGGTGGTGAACCCCCATTTGTATTCTTCGGAGGTTACTTCTTTGATTATGTTGTCGTTGGCCATAGTGTTTGGCAGGGTTATTTTATTTGGTCTTTCACAGCCATGGTGTCGGCTATGAGAAAAATGCTTCCGGTGATGAGTACCAAGTCGTCGGCCGAAGCTTCGGCAAGGGCTGCTTTGATGGCAGAAAGCACGTCGGTGTATTGCTCGCCTTGCAGGCCCGAGGCTGTGGCAGTTGCAGCCAACTGCTCGACGGGCATTCGGCGCGGTACCGACGGCTGGGTGAAGTAGTACTTGGCTTGGCGTGGCATGAGGCTGAGTATGGAGCTTAAATCCTTGTCGACCACGCAGCCATAAACAATATGTAACTTGTTATAGACAAGTGTTGTGAGCTTTTCAAGCATCGACCTCACGCCGGGTTCGTTGTGGGCAGTTTCGCACACGGTGAGCGGTTGGGTGGCAATAACCTCCCAACGCCCGTGGAGGCCAGTGTTATTGACCACGCCAGCAATGCCGCGACGAATGTGGTCTGGCTCGAGGTGGAACCGTCCCTGGTGGTTGATTGCTTCGAGTGCGGCAAAGAGAGTGGCAAAGTTGTGCAGTTGGTAGGCTCCGGCCAGGGGGGTGGCGAGGTCGGTCATGAGTGGTTCGTTGTTGCGAAAAATATCGACCTTTTCTCGACCTTGATACGACCTTAACCCGACCTTAACCCGACCTTGACCCGACTTTGAGTCGACCTCAATACGACCTTGACCCGACTCTGTGACGAACCGTGCACGGTAGTGGTCGTCGGCAAAAACGATGGGGCTACCGAGCCGCTGGGCCGTGGCTTGGAATACAGGGCGAGTTTCGGGGTGGCTTTCGCCAATCACTACGGGGGTGCCAGGTTTGATTATGCCGGCCTTTTCGGTGGCGATTTGGGGCAATGTGGTGCCGAGAAACTGGGTGTGGTCGAAGCCAATGTTGGTTATGACCGAGAGCTCGGGGCTGATGACGTTGGTAGAGTCGAGCCGACCGCCCATGCCTACCTCTATTATGGCAATATCGACTTTCTGCGCAAAGTAGTCGAATGCCATACCTACCATCATTTCGAAGAACGAGAGTTGCAGTTGTTGAAACGTGTCGTGGTGGCGCTCAACAAAGTTGACCACGGCCTGTTGCGGTATCATTTGGCCGTTGATGCGGATTCGTTCGCGCATATCGACCAGGTGGGGCGAGGTGTATAAGCCCACGTTGTAGCCTGCCTCTTGAAATATTGAGGCGAGCAGGTGGCTTACCGAACCTTTGCCATTGGTGCCGGCCACGTGGATGGAGCGGAATTGACGTTCGGGATGGCTGAGGTGCTCCATGAGTTGCACTGTCGAGGCAATGTCGGCCTTGTAGGCGGCAGCCCCGATGCGGTGATACATGGGTAGTGAGTTGTATAGGTAGTCTATTGTTTGTTGGTAGTCCATGGGTTCTTATCTGGGTAGGGTATAGGTTAGGCCGGCAATGATTATGCCGCGTTGCGACGGGTAGTTGGCCCAAAGCATATAGCGCTGAAAAGCAAGGTTGTCGGCGCGGAGAAAGAAACTCAGTGCGCGGTTGTGGCGGTATTCCACTTCGGCGTTTATGCCATAGCGCAGCGGCATGGTTTGGTTGGCCAGAGGGTCTTCCATCTTGCTCAAAATCATGCTGCCAAGGTGGAAGAGCCATTTGTCGTGGTAATTGAGGTCAATGCCGGCGTGTATGTCGAAGTCGGGGCGGTAGAGCAGTTGGGTCGAGCTGCCGGTTAGTTGGTAGTGGTAGTAGTTGCCGCCGAGGGTTATTTTGAGCATCTCGTCGTTGACGAACGTGATGTCGCCGCCGGCGGTGAGGCGATTGTTGTCGAAGTAGTATGGGCTATAAACGTTGCCGAGGCTGTATTGCTGGTCGAGGCAGAAGGTGAGGTCGTCGCGCAGCAGGGCGTATTCTACGGTGGCTTTAACTTCGAGTTTTTTGTTAATCATCCACCGGCCGTGGGCCACGAAGTCGTAGTGGCGTGTGGCTCGCATTTCTGCGTCGGGAGCCACGTAGGGGTTAATGGTGCTTATGCTGCTCCAACTGTTGGCGTCGAAGCCTCCCGTAGCACCAAGACTGAACACAAGACTACCCGAGAGCAGTTGTTTGCTCACCACCACGTCGGGGAAGAATCGGAATGCGGTGCTGCTCGACGTAAAAGCGTCCCAGCCGGCCGTGGCACCAACGTGGAACTGTAGGCCACGGAACATGAAGTCGGCGTAGGGGTTGAGGCGTACGATGTTGCGTGTGTGGTGAACGCTGTCGGGTGTGGTGCCTACGTAGCCAAGCGGCATAGGGTTGTCTGGTTTTACGGTGTTGCTATAAGCGTCCCAATCGATATGGAGAAACGCCACACCTTTATATTTTCGCAACACGGTGAAGCCGTAGTTTACGTCGCCCGAGAGGTTCATGTTGAACTCGTTTTGGTCGTAGGTGGCCCAGAGGTCGGTTAGGCGCAGGTTGGCCGAGTAGCCCAGCTTGCCTTTGTCGAGTTCCATGTTTTTAACGCCGAGGTTCCAGCGCACGGTGTTATGGTTGGTACGGTAGTCTGAGGTGCCAATGTCGTTACGCGAAAGCGAAAGGATGTTGGCCAAAGTGGCATCACTAAACCCGTAGTATAGGTCGTGGTTGTTGGTATAGGTAAGGTCCGACGAGAGTTGTATTTTCTCTTTCACGATGTATTTTCCGAACGCCGAAGCCGAAGTGTAGGCGTAGTGGTCGGGGCCGTAGTCGGGCAACTTGTCCCACGACGAACGGTGGGTGAGGGCGGCACCATAGGTCAACTTCTTGTCGCGCAAAGAACTGAAGTAGGCCTCGGCCAAAGGAGTCCAGTAGTTTCCGAACCCGAGGCGAAAGTAGTTGTTGTAGAGCTTTGTGGTTGGTTCGCCTACAATGCGAGCGGCTTTTATGCGGGCTGGCTCATAGAGCGAGGTGAGGCGGCGGGGTTCGACCGAGTAGTTGAACTTGTGCTCGAGGGTGGTGATGGTATCGGTCATGACGGGTGGGATGTTGATTTTTACAGCATCGTCAATTTCGGGGCGGTATGAGCCTGTTACTATCACCTGTTCGTTATATTCTTGCGGTTCGTCTTGTGCCACGGCGGGCAGCACCGTGGCTGCGAAAAATATGGCTATGAGTAAACGTATTTTTTTCATTTTTATTGTAACGCGAGGTTCGTTTTTTTGTTAAAGTTCTATAATTATTTCATCGTCGCCTGTAGGTTGCGGACGGTTCTCTTCGGCCGCGATAGCGTTAAGGCGTTCGGTTGCAATCTTCACCAGCTCGTCGCCATCATAGTTGTCAATTATGCTTTGCAGAGTTTGCTTGGCTTGTAGGTTGTTGCCGCGGGCTTTGTATATGTCGGCCCAGATAATGAATGCGTAGGCTAACCAGTAATCGCTCGAAGCGTCGTTGATGATGGTTTTGATGATGGCTTCAGATTGGTCGTAGTTGTGCCGCAAGTATTGTATCTCGGCTTGTCGGCAGAGGGCTTCGCCGCTGTATTCGCCGTTGGCCGACGAGGTGAGGTTGCTGTAGTAGGTGTAGGCGCTGTCGAGCATATTGTTGTCGAAGCAGCTGCGCGACATCAGCACGAGGGCCTCGTCGCGGTTCTCGACCGTGGCTTTCGTGTCGGCCAGTAGTGTGCGACCCGACTTCATAAGCAGGTTGTGGTCGGTCAGTGCTGCAGCTGTGCGCACCATACCCATGTGGCCTTGCAAGCGACTGGCGGCCGATTCGGCTTCGGTGGCCAAGCGTGTATAGAGTTCTTTGGCTGTTGCGTAGTTCTGCAAATTGTATGCTATTTCGGCGGCAGCAGCAATCGAACGTTCGGTGTAGCTGTTTTTCGAGCCGGCGGCAATGGTTTGGTAAAGTGGGAGGGCATCTTCGGGACGACCCAGGTGCATATAGCTGTCGGCCAAATAGTAGCGAGCTTTGAGTGCGAAAAGTCCTTTGGGGAATTTTTTCAAATAGCGCTCAAAGCCTTCGGCAGCCTGACTGTATTGGCCATCGTCGTAGCGAGTCTCGACGGCGAGGAATGTCGTCGAGTCTTGTTCGGCAGTCGAGATGGCGACGTTGGTGGCTCGTCCGACGTATGCAAAGTATTCGTCCACACGGTTTTGGGCCATATATATGTTCTTAATTGCGGCGAGGGCATCGCGAGCCTCGTCGGTCCCGGGGTAGTTGGTAAGCAGTCGGTCGAAGGTTTGCAGAGCCTGCTCGTCGCGTTCGGTGTTGTAGTAAATCAGGCCCATACTCAGAAGTGCGTTTTTGACATAGGCGCTGCGTGGGTACTTCTTTACGAAGTTGGTGTAGTAGGTCATTGCCATTTCGTTGTTGTCGAACGCCAGATAGGTGTTGGCAATTTCGAGCATAGCTTTCGAGGAGAGGGGCGAGTTGTCGAAGCGTTCAAAGATGTAGTTCAGATAGGTTAGTTTTTCGCTGTTGCGGCCTTGTGCACCGTAGGCCATAGCCTTTTGGTATGTGGCGTAGTCGGCGTCGCGTCCGCGACTGTCTATAACCTTGGTATAGTAACGAATAGCGTCGTCGTAGTGCGAGTTGATGTAGTGGCAATCGCCGAGTCGGTTGTTGGCGTCGTCAATCACAGTGCGGTCGAGGCTACCATCGTCGAGTGCCAGCAACTGTTCGAAGGCTTCCTGTGCGTCGTCGTAGTGCTTCTGTTTCATTTTCAGGTAGCCATAGGTGTAGCGTGCGGGTAGGGCGTAGGCCGAGGAACGCGAGAAGGAGGAGTTGATGAATCGTGTAAGCGACTTGTCGGCCGCGGCATAGCGCCCTTGGCGATACGAGGTCTCGCCGCTGAGGTACGAGGCGTCGGTTGTCATCTTCGGAACGGCGTTGATTTTCACCGCTTTGTCGAAGTGTTCAAGCGCCGAGCCAAGTTCTCCCTGGTTCATCAGTTCCACACCGCGGTTGATTACTGCGCGCTGGTAGGCTTGCTCGAGGGCCGAGTTGCGCTGCGGAATTTTTTCGAGCATTGTGATGGCATCTTTATAGTTTTTTGTGGTGCAGTAGAGAGAGGTTAATATCTCTTGAATCTCGGTGCGGTGCTTGGTTTTGGGGTAACTTTTCAGGTAGTTCTCGAACGAGTGGATTGACTCGTTGTAGGGGTTTTGCTTTAGTTCGCAGCCCAGTTTTGCGTAGTTAAATAGCGCCTCTTCTTTGATTTTCGGGTCGTGCTTCATGGTCGAAGCTTGCAGGAATATGCTGCGAGCTTCGCTTTTGCGATTGGTTTTTAGGTAACAATCGGCCAGCAAGTACAGTGCGTTTTGGGCAACGCTGTCGTCGCACGTTGTTTTGCGAACGAGGTAGGTTGCTGCCGAGTCGTAGTTGCCCAGTTGGTAGTGGCAGTAGCCAATTTGGTAGTCGTTGTCTTGCGGTGTGCAACGGTCGGCGTCGGCATCGGCATTGGCGCGATATTGCTCGAGTGCGCGCGCATATTCGCCTCGGTTGAAGTATGTTTGGCCTATCATTTGGTGAATCTCGTTGCGACGGAATGTCTCCTCGTCTTGGAGCAGTTGGGGAGCCATTTGGAGCAGTTCGTCCTCGCGACCAAGATAGTAGTAGATTCGTGCAATATAGCTTGGAACGATGCGTGCAAAGCGCTTGTCTTGTTGCAGCTCGCGGAAGTTGCGCAGGGACGATTCGTACTCGCCTTGCATATACTGGATGTGGGCATAGTAGTAGAGCGACGACGAGGCGTATTTGGAGCGTCCGCCCACCTGTTGGGCAAAGAGCGAAGAGGCCTCTTTGTAGCGTCCGGCGTCGAATAGGCAATAGGCTGTCTTGAAGTTGTATTCGGCGCGGTGGCCATACTCAATTTCGTTTGGAACCACTTCGCGGTAGTATGAGAGGGCGCGTGTAAGGTCGGTGCGCGAGTAGTAGAAGTTGCCCAGATAGAAGCGAGCCATGTTGCAGCGGTTGCTTTGTGGATAGAGGCGCAGGAACTGCTCGAGGCGGAAGGCTGCGTCGTCGTTGTCGAGGCGCTCTGAGCATACAGCTGCGTAGTAGCAGGCGTCGGCCGTGGCAAGGTCGTTTTGCGACTGCCGGTTGTTGGCTGCTTGGTCAAAAATGTGTTGCGCAGCGGCATATTTTTGTTTGCCAAAGAGGTCCATTCCTTGACGATAGAGCTCGGTTTGGGCCTCGGTGGGAGTGGTTTTCTGCGCGTTTGCGTGGGGTAGGAGTGCTGTTAGAAACAGCGTAACTACAAGTATTATAGTGCGTTGTGTCATTTTTGCGTCTTTTTTTACAATTCAAAATTACTAATAAAAAACGACATACGCAAATGTTTGTCGCAATATTTTTTTGCACCGCGGCCTGGGTGTTCGCGTAGCGACTTCGTGGGGTGGAAAATTGATGGTCGATGTTAGGGCGATGTTAATACGACCTTAATACGACCCTAACCTATTTATGTGGTTGATTTTCAATGATTTGTGTAACTATTTGATTATGAGTTACTTGATGTTTCTGGCGTTGAGGGCTTGGTGGTATCGGTTGGCGTTGGCTTGGTGTTGTTTTAGGGTGGCGGCAAAGTTGTGTCGCCCACTGAAGTCTTCTTTGGCGCAGAAGTAGAGGTAGTTGGTCTGCAAATTGGCGAGCACGGCGTCGATGGTTTTGGGTAGTGGTGTGCATATCGGGCCTGGTGGAAGACCACGATTGAGATAGGTGTTGTATGGGCTAACGATCTGTGTATGAGAAGTTAAGATGCGGCGAATGGTGAAGTCGCCCAGCGCGTAGCGCACGGTGGGGTCGGCCTGTAGGGGTATGCCTCGACGCAGACGGTTCAGGTAGACGCTGGCCATTGTGTCTTTCTCGGCAGCGACGTTGGTTTCTTCGTCGATGATAGAGGCGAGGGTGAGCACCTGCTCGGGTGTGAGGCCGAGGCTTTGGCAGCGGTCGAGGCGCGTGGGGTTCCAGAAGTGGTTAGACTCGCGTTTCATGCGGTCGAGGAGTTTGTTGGGCTTGATGTCCCAATAAACTTCGTAGGTGTTTTGTGGGAATAGTAGGAAGACCGTCTGCGGAGTGCAGCCATAGTTGGCGAGGGTGGCGCTGTCGGTGAGCAGGGCGTATATGGTGTCGGCTTCGAGGTCGAGTTTGGCTCCGAGGTGGTCGGCCAATTGGCGCGTGGTGCGGTATTTGCCTATGGTGAGTTTTATTGGGTCTTGGTTGCCGGTATAGAGTTTTTGGATAACGGTGGCGAGGCTCATGTGTGGTTGCATTAGGTACGAGCCCGAGCGGACGTTGGTGGCGAGGCCGCGTGCGTGTCCGGCAGCGCTGAAGAGGGCTCGGTTGTTGAGGCAATTGTGGGCCTCGAGCGAGTCGAGCAGTGCGTCGTATGTTGAGCCGCGTGGTATTTCGACGCGTACCGGCTGGTTTATGGCGAGTGCTTGGTGGCGGTAGGTGGCAGCGCTGACGCCCACGAGGGCAGCAACTACTGCCACCACTATGGCGACGACGATAATTATCTGGGTGCGTTTCATAGTATTTTTTGCATTCTTATTACGTCTATCCATTTGTCCCCAATCTCAACCCATTCTTGCAGTGTGGCGCATTTTTTATAGCCTTTTTTTATGAACAGGTCGAAGCTGGGCGTGTTTGTAACCACGATGTCGCAATACAGTTGATGGAGCGAATAGGTTGTGGTACAGATTGTTGACAGCTCGTCGAGCATATCAGAGGCAATGCCCTGCCGGCGATGGTTGCGGTCTACGGCTATGCCCACCGCGGCGCGACGATTGAGGGGGTCGTAGTTATAGAGGTCTACGGTGCCGACGGGCGTAGTGCTGTCGTTGTCGACAAAGGCGTAGAAGGTTATCGAACCCGACGAGAGCGATGAGTTTGGGGCGGCTTTGAGTGTCATAGCGTTTCAGCTTATTTGTTCCCAGTTAGGTTTATTGGCGTTGCTGGCAATGTGCAGCCTGAGTGGCGCGTTGTCGGGCATGGCGAGGGTGGGGTCGGCGTCGAGTATGCGAGCCACACACTCGCGCGTGGCGGTGACGAGGGGTTCGTCGTTCACTATGTCGGCCACTTTGAGGTTGAGTATGCCGCTTTGTTGCAGGCCTTGAATGTCGCCAGGTCCGCGCAAACGCATATCGGCCTCGGCAATGCGAAAACCGTCGGTGGTGGCACACATGGTGGCAATGCGCTCGGCGGCGTTTTTCGATAGGTGGTCTTTGGTCATGAGTATGCAGTACGACTGTCCGCCACCGCGTCCCACACGTCCGCGCAGTTGGTGTAACTGGCTGAGGCCGAAACGCTCGGCGTTTTCTATAACCATCACTGTGGCGTTGGGCACGTCGACCCCAACTTCGATAACCGTGGTCGAAACCATTATGTGCGTCTCGCCACGCTTGAAGCGGTCCATCTCGTAGGCTTTGGCCTCGGCAGACATCTTTCCGTGCACAATCGAGAGTTGATATTGCGGCTGAGGGAATGAGCGCGATATGCTTTCGTAGCCATCCATGAGGTCTTTCAGGTCGAGCGACTCAGACTCGTTGATGAGTGGGTAGACTACATATATCTGACGCCCTTCGGCAATCTGGCGTTGCATAAAACTGAAGAGTACCAGTCGCTTGGCGTCGGTGGCGTGTGTGGTCTTGACGGGTTGGCGCCCGGGGGGCAGTTCGTCGATGATAGAGCATTCCAAATCGCCGTAGAGCGTCATGGCCAAGGTGCGCGGAATGGGGGTGGCGGTCATAACCAGAATGTGTGGCGGAACGGCACCGTTCTTGGCCCAAAGTTTGGCCCGTTGCTCAACGCCAAAGCGGTGCTGCTCGTCTATTACCACAAGGCCTAACTGCTTGAAGTTCACGCTGTCTTCTATCAGTGCGTGAGTTCCTATCAGCAGGTCTACCTCGCCAGCTGCAAGGCGCTTTTTTATCTCTTTTTTTTGACTTGGGCGCAACGAGCCGGTAAGCAATTCGGTTGTTATGCCGAGCCCGTCGAGCATTTTCGAGAAGGTGGCAAAGTGTTGCGAAGCCAAAATTTCGGTCGGCGCCATGAGGCAAGCTTGGCAGCCGTTGTCGAGGGCTATGAGCATCGACATCAGCGCTACAAGTGTCTTTCCGCTACCCACATCGCCTTGAAGCAGGCGGTTCATTTGTCGCCCCGACTTCATGTCGGCACGAATTTCCTTGATAACGCGTTTTTGTGCGCCGGTTAATTCGAACGGTATTTTTTGGGTGTAGAAGTTGTTGAAGTGCTCCCCGATGGTGGCAAAAACGAGCCCTTGCGATTGGCGTTTGCGCGACGTCATTCGATATTGCATATCGAGTTGCAAGAAGAACAGCTCTTCGAATTTTTGCCGGTGTATGGCTTGCTCCAACATTTCGGGCGA
Source organism: Bacteroidales bacterium (assembly GCA_017479385.1). Taxonomy (GTDB): domain Bacteria; phylum Bacteroidota; class Bacteroidia; order Bacteroidales; family P3; genus Colimorpha. Next base: position 87,137 of record JAFVCE010000017.1, read on the forward strand.
GGTGGGGAAGTGTATGTTGCGTAGCGAGAGGCTGCTTGGCATTAAGTTACTGGCTTTCAGCACATAGTGTGGCAGCGTCTCGGGTATGCTGTTGCCTATTTGTGCGAGCAGAGTTTCGACCAGTCGGCTAATGCCTCGTGGGTTGAGACCAGCGGCTTTGAGTTTCTCGGTGGTGTTATAGACTGGCAAATAATTGTGCCGCTCTTCGTCGTAAGAAAAAGGTTCTATGTCGGGGTGAGCCATCTGCGGCTCGCCGTTGAACCACGACACGTTGCCATAGACGAGGTATTCTATGTTTGGTTTTAGCTTTTCTTTGACCCATTTTGTGCCTTGAAACCACACAAGGTCAATTGTGCCAGTGCCGTCGAAGAGCGTTGCGTTGAGCCGTTCGCTGTGTTTCGAAGTAGCCGTGGTTCTCATGCTTCGAATAATGCCTTTGAACACTACGAATTGTGCGCTGCCATCGAGTTGGTCGATAGGGCTAACAACAGAGCGGTCTACATATCTGAAAGGGAAGAAGTGTAACAAGTCGTCATAGGTAAAAATAGACAACTCGCGTCCGAGCAACTGGGCGCGTTGTGGGCCTACCCCTTTGAGATACAGTATGTCATTGTCGAGCTCCATGCGTTAATTGTTCGCGTATTAGAGTCGAAGAGATGTCTCGGTGTTGCTCGTCGGCCAATAGGAGCACGGTCTCGATGTTTGGGTCGAGAGCTTGGTTGACGGCAGCAACGGTTTGTTCATAGTCCAAGTCGGCAGAATTGCGTATTCCACGCACAATACACTGCGCGCCAAGCTGATGGCAGAGGTCGATAGTCATTCCACTGTAGGCTATTACTTCGACCGATGGCTCGTTTGCAAACAAGGCTTTGATTTTTGCCACGCGTTCTTCGGGAGAGAACATATAGTGCTTGTCGCTGTTCACGCCGACGGCAATAACAACGCTGTCGAACAGTCGCATAGCGCGCCGTGCGATGGCTTCGTGCCCTGGAGTTATGGGGTCGAACGACCCTGGAAAAATTGCAGTAGTCATTAGCGTCGTTTTTTTCTATAGTTAGGTTCTTGTCCAAATTGCCACAATAGACGTATGGTGATAGAGTTGTTGTAGCAGTTGCGGGTCCAAGTGTCGGTGGTGTGGTTATAGTGGTGTTCGGTGAAGAGCCAATCTTTCTTTACAGGGAACACTGAATGCTGCCACCTGAGGCTCATGTGTAGGCCTCGCCACACTTGGAAACGCATCTCGGCAGCGAGCGAAAAGTCATTCTTCAGAAAAGCCATGTTGTTTATGTCGGGCATGAATGTCATGCTGTCTGAGCTGACTACGCCGTGGGGTTGAGCGATGAGTCGACCATAGACGGGGCCGATGCCCACCATGAGCCGCCCAATTGGGTCGCGGTAGTGTATTAATAGTGGAATATCGATATAGTCGAGGGCGATGTAGATATTGTATGGGTTACCGCTGTTGTTGAATGAGCCACGGCGTGTGTAGATGGCTTCGGTTGAGAGGAACCACAGCCCGTATTGGTCGAGCGAGGCGATGGTGCCGATGCCTGTGCTCCACCCAAGATTGTCGAATCCGTCGAGTTCGTCGCCTTGAATTTGCGACACCGTACCGCCGCCAGATATGTAGGCACTAATCACCTGGGCTTGCGCAGCAGTGACTATGCATAATAATAGGGCTATGATGGCTATTCTTTTCATATCTTAGTGATGTTGCGGACCAATATTGCCCAGTCGGTGGATAGGCTGTATTTTTGCATATACTTATAGTTGAGGCGGGAGGCGAGTTGTGGTGAGGGACAATCCATGATGTCTGACGGAGCGAATATGCCTTTGCGGTTAGTGTAGCCCACCCATGTGTAGCGCCCTATGAGTACCGAAAGGCAGTGGCCCACGTAGTGTTTTGGGTCGTGTTGAAACCATATTAAAACCGGTGTGGCGAGGGTGAGCAGTAGAGCAGTGGCTATGTCGAACAGGCGTTTCTTGCGCTGGCTGGAAGGGGAGGCAATGGTCTCGATTGGTACAGCCACGCCATCGTCGTCGGTATCGATACCGTTGCTGCCAATGATGTAGTCGCTTTCGGATGGGGCTATCTTGTATTCGATGCCGGTTGTTTTGAGCGAAGCCATGAGGGTGATGATTTCTTGGGCAGGAATGTTCTTCGAGCAGAAAACCACCTGGCCGGCATTGTGGTAGCGGATGAGGTCGGGTAAACGAGGGGTTTCGGTCGTATTAACATCGACTGTTGGGGCAAGATTGAGCGACTTATACATTTCTGCAACTCGGTGGCACTCGTCGGGCTCGCCCACGATGAGGCATACTTTTTTGCGTTTGGCAAACACCGTGTAGCCATCAACTCCAGCAAGGCCGAGCAGTGTGCGGTCGGCTATCATGACCAGAGTGGTCCAAGCCGAGCCCAGGATGAGTAGCATACGCGAGTAGCGTTGCGACTCGTCGAGCAGCGAGTAGAAAGCCAGCAGCAATGCCAATCCGATGGCCATACCTTTAATTACTTTGCCAAGTTTTATCGGTTTGTCGTAGCCACCACAGAGCCAAGTGCTTACCATCAGTGCTAAGATGTAGGCAGGAATGACTAAATAGGTGTATTCTGGCGGATAGTAGTTGACGTTGGCCGCCCAATAGGTGGCCCACAGGTGCTTTATGGCAACGAATCCGCCAAAGGCCACTGCGAAGTCGACCACTGGCAATGCAAGCTTTTTGGCGATACGCTCGGCAAACGAAAGACTTGCCCTGAGCCAAATGGCAACGTGCAGCAAGGCGTTGAAGAGGCGCGCGTTGCTGCCCGAAAAATAGTGGCTCACGAATATGGACATGGCGTTGTAGAAGGTGTAGACGTAGTTGATAGAGCTTTTTTTTGTGCTCTCGCCCTTGTAGTGTATTATTCTGGCTTGTGGCAGGTAGTAGTTTTTGAAACCCGCCAAGCGTATGCGCCACGAGTAGTCAATGTCTTCGCCATACATGAAGTAGCTTTCGTCGAGCAGGCCGATGGCATCGAAAGCTTTGCGGCTGAGCATCATAAACGCACCTGGCAAGATTTCTACTTCGTTGGTTTCGTCGTCGGGCAGGTGGCCCATATAGTATGCACCTATCTTTTTTGAATGAGGGAACAGGCGTATCAAGCCCGAAATTTTGTAGAAAGATGTCTCGGGCGAAGGGAAACCACGTTTGCTTTCTTTCAGAAAGTTGCCTTTCCCGTCAATCATCTTAACTCCCAGTCCGCCGCAGTCGGGGGTGGCCTCCATAAACTCGATACATTTGGCAAACGTGTCGCGCTCGACAATGGTGTCGGGGTTGAGCAACAGTAAGTAGTCGCCTGTACAGAGTTTTAGCGCTTGGTTGTTGGCTTTGGCGAACCCTACATTTTCGGTGTTGGCAATAAGGTTCACCTGTGGGAAGCGGCGGCGAACCATCTCTACCGAGTCGTCTACCGAGTCATTGTCGACCACAAATACTTCCTTGTCAACGTCGCCAGTATCCGAAGCGAATACCGATTCGAGACATTGTTCAAGGAAGTACTTGACATTGTAGTTGACTATGACAACAGAGAGCGTCATTTTTTGCGCGAAGCTTTCTTGGTGGTCGATTCTGTGATGATTTTCGTAGCCTGCTCTATGGTGAGGTTGAGCGGGTCTATGTCTTTAGCCAGACGGTAATTGTTCCCTTTGTAGTTGAGGTAGGGCCCGAAGCGACCGATGTTCGAAACCACGGGTTCGTCTTCGATGGTGCCAATGGTGTGCGGATAGAGTTCTTTTAGTTTCTCTTTGGCTTTTTCCGATTCGCGTTTGGTGAGTATGATTTCAATGCAGCGGTCGAGCGTAATCTCGTATGGGTCGTCGTTTTTTCCCAGAGAGTAGAATTTTGAGCCCAAGCGGACGTATGGGCCAAACTTGCCGATGCTTACAATGACGTCGGTGTTTTCGAATTGGCCAACCGTGCGTGGCAAATCGAACAAGGCCAAAGCTTCGTCGAGGGTTATGGTCTCGATGCTTTGACCCTTCTTTAGGCTTGCAAAACGAGGCTTCTCGTCATTGTTGGTTTCGCCTATCTGAATCAGCGTGCCAAAACGGCCAATCTTGGCATACACGTTGTGGCCACTTTTGGGGTCGGTACCGAGTAGTCTGGCACCAGTTGAGCGGTGGCTATTTTGCTGAGTTACAACGACATTCTGGTGGAAAGGTTTGTAGAATGAGTCTATAACGTTGTGCCATTCTTTTTCGCCATTGGCAATGTCGTCGAAGTCCTTCTCTACGGTCGCTGTAAAGTTGTAGTCCATAATGTCGCAGAAGTTGGAGAGTAGGAAGTCGTTGACCACCGTTCCAATGTCTGTCGGCACAAGTTTACCTTTCTCGATATTGCCTTTTTCGGTGTGGATTTCGCTATGCACTTTACCATCTTTGAGGCTCAAAATTAAATATTGCGTCGGAGAACCTTCACGGTCCTCCTTCAGAATGTATTCGCGTTTGAGGATGGTGCTAATAGTGGGCGCGTAGGTCGAAGGACGGCCAATGCCGAGGTCTTCGAGCTTCTTGACGAGGCTGGCCTCGGTGTAGCGTGGAGGGTGTTGGGTGTAGCGCTGCGTTGCGGTGCAGTCGGTAAGGTCGAGGCTCGAGCCCACTGCTATTTTTGGTAGCAGTGTAGTGTTTTCGGCCGGTTGGTCGTTTTCGTCGTCGGTCGACTCAATGTAGACTTTCAGAAAACCGTCGAACATGAGTTGCTCACCCGAACATTCGAAGTGACAACCTGTCGACTCGCCTTTTATGTCAATATTGGTACGCTCCAGTTCAGCGTCGGCCATCTGGCTGGCCACTGTGCGCTTCCAAATCAGCTCGTAAAGTCTGCGTTGAGCTGTGTCTTCGTTGATGGTATGGTTCTCTATATGTGTGGGACGAATAGCTTCGTGGGCCTCTTGTGCGCCTTTGGTTTTGGTGTGGTAACGACGCGTTTGAATATAGCGTGGACCGTAGAGTTTGCCTATCTCTTCTTTAGCCATGGATAGAGCCACATCGCTCAGGTTTACACTATCGGTACGCATATATGTGATGTAGCCGCCTTCGTAGAGCTGTTGGGCGATTTGCATAGTGCGAGCTACGCTAAAGCCGAGTTTTCGACTGGCTTCTTGCTGCAGCGTAGAAGTGGTGAAGGGTGGGGCAGGGGTGCGGTGGGCAGGCTTGGTCTCGACATTTGCAATTTTGAACGACTCGCCATTCAAGCTTTCGAGCAAATCGGAGGCCTCTTTTTCGGTGTCGAACCGGTGGCTCAGTTCGGCTGTTATGGTTTGTTTCGAGGATGGAATGACGAATCGAGCCACTACGCGATAGTAGGTTTGTGGCGTGAAGCCCTTGATTTCGTTTTCGCGCTCCACAACCAGGCGTACAGCTACACTCTGAACGCGTCCGGCACTCAGTGCGGGTTTTATTTTGGCCCAGAGTATGGGGCTTATTTCGTAGCCCACAATGCGGTCGAGTACGCGGCGGGCTTGCTGGGCGTCGACAAGGTTCATGTTTACCGAACGGGGATTCTCTATTGCGTTGAGAATTGCCGACTTTGTGATTTCGTTGAAGGTAATGCGACGAGTGTTTTGCGGATTGGGTTTGAGTGTTTCTTGTAGGTGCCAAGCAATGGCCTCTCCTTCGCGGTCCTCATCAGACGCGAGCCACACGTTCTCGGCGCTTTTCACTGCTTTTTGCAATTCGGCTACAACTTTTTTCTTGTCGTCTGGAATTTCGTATTCGGGTTTGTAGCCACCAGCAATATCAATACTCATCTCTTTTTTGGCCAGGTCGCGAATGTGACCGTAGCTGGAACGGACGGTGAAGTCGGACCCCAATATCTTCTCGATGGTCTTGGCTTTGGCTGGCGACTCCACAATAACAAGGTTTTTCATTTATTATATATTATTTATTGTCGTTGTAATTCGGGGTGCAAAAATAATAACTTTTTTTCAATTGTCAAAAAAAGTTTTAGCGATACGCCACTTTGGTTACCATTTCACACCTCTTTTTAGGCACCATGTTTGTGCTTCAGCGTTGCCAAGTTTGGCGGCTCGCTTGTAATTGGCTTGCTCGCGTTTAGGGTTGTTTTGCTTGGCATATAGTTGAGCTATAAGTATGTAGGTTTGGCTGTCAGAGTTGTCCAATTCGGCTGCGCGCTGATAGTTTCGTATTGCGGCAGGGTAGTCGCCACGTTCGGCATAGGCTCTGCCCATAAGTTTGTAGCCTTCGGTTTGGGTTGGGGCTTTGCGCGTTGCTTGTCTATGCATGGCAATGGCTCGTTCGTAGTCTCCTTGCGAAAAGTAGATGTCGCCCATACGATTGTAGGCATCGATATACATACTATCTATCTCCAATACAGTTTGGTAACATTGTAGGGCTTTTGTCTTGTCGCCACGTAGGGTGTAAGCCCACCCGAGGCAGTGATATAGTTTGACCGATTCGCGGTGACGCTGCAGCCCTTTGCGCAGTGTGCTGATGGCAGACTCGTGGTTGTTCCTTATGCAATACATGGTGCCGAGGTTGAAGTAGGCATCACGGTTGTCTGGGTCTACCTGCAAAGCATGGCGGAAGCGGCTTATGGCTTCGTTGTCGTTGCCAAGGTTGTAGCTTACAATGCCTGCTACGTTCCACGCTCGAGGGCTGTCGGGGGCCAGTTTCGATGCTTCACTCGACCAATGCCCTGCATTTTTCAGGTTTTTGGTGTGGCAGTAGTATAGCGCGAGCGAAGCCATTGCCGAGGCTTCGTCGGCAGGCGAATTGCCTATCTCTATGGCTTTTTCGGCCGCCTGTTTGGCCCGTTCCCATTCGTTGCATTCTGCAAGACATTCTGCCAAGTGAGCCATGGTCTGCGCTGATGTGTCGGCTATTGTGAAATGCGTAACAGCATCGGCAAAATGTTCTTTCTTTTCGAGTATCAAGCCAAGCTGTAGGTGGGCGGCTTTATTGTCCTCTTCTTCAATGGATTGGATAAAATATTTTTCGGCCAAATCGAGAAGTCCTTTTTGCAGTGCGTTGAGGCCTTTCTCGTAGGTGCTCTGACCCATCGCCGATAGTGTTATTGTTAGCAATAGTGCAACGATTGTTCTCTTCATAATGTTTATAAACGGAGAGCGGAATTTTTTATTGTGTAAACCATCAAAAAAAACTTTCATTATATTAAAGTTTAAATTCATATAATTATAATTAATTTATTTAAAATAAGTATGTTATATATTATATGTTAATGTTTTAGTAAAGATGTAGTTTGTAAACATTTGTTAATCAATAGATTTTAAATATTATTCTAACTTTTGGGCTTTCTTTGGATTTTTTTTTGTATTTTTGCAATTATTTTTATATTCGAAAAACAAAAAACTTTATACAAAAATGAACTACGACTTAATAGTTATCGGAAGCGGCCCAGGAGGTTATGTGGCTGCAGTGAAGAGTGCCCAAATGGGTATGAAAACGGCTGTCATCGAACGCGAAAATCTTGGCGGAATTTGCCTCAATTGGGGTTGCATACCGACCAAAGCTTTGCTTAAGAGTGCGCAAGTTTTCAACTATGTTAACCATGCTGCCGCCTACGGCGTTGATGCCCAGCCTGCCGAGCCCAACCTCGCAGCCATGGTGCAGCGCAGTCGCGGCGTGGCCGATACGATGAGCAAAGGCGTTCAGTTCCTCCTCAAAAAGAATGGCGTTGATGTCATTATGGGTACTGCCCGCCTGCAACCCGACCACAAAGTCGAGGTCGTTGGAGCCGACGGCACCACAGTCTACGAAGCCAATCATATCATAGTCGCCACTGGTGCTCGTAGCAAGGTAATGCCAGCCATGCCCCAAGACGGCCGCCACATAATTGGCTACCGCGAAGCCATGACTCTCCCATTCAAACCCCAAACCATGCTCGTTTGTGGTTCGGGTGCCATAGGTAGCGAGTTTGCATTCTTCTACCAAAGCATTGGCGTTCAAGTTACTCTGGTGGAATTCATGCCCCAAATTCTTCCCAACGAGGACGAAGACACAGCTTCGCAAATCAGTCGCAGTTTCCGCAAAATGGGCATGAAGGTGATGACCTCGTCCAGCGTCGAAAAAGTCGACATCGATGGCGACATTTGTCACGTAACCGTCCACGACAGCAAGAAAAATACCGATACCATTATCGATTGCGACGTTGTTCTCTCGGCTGTCGGAGTTGTCACCAACCTCGAAAACATTGGTCTCGAAGAGGTCGGCATAAACGTCGAGCGTGGCAAGATAGTGGTCGACGACTACTACCAGACCAACGTCCCTGGCTACTACGCTATTGGCGATGTGGTTCACGGACCGGCCCTTGCCCACGTGGCCTCGGCCGAAGCTATTTGCTGCGTCGAAAAAATTGCAGGCGAAGACCCACAACCGATTAATTATCAGAATGTTCCTGGTTGCACCTACACCACCCCCGAGGTGGCCAGCGTAGGCCTTACCGAGAAAAAAGCCATCGAGGCCGGCTACGAGGTTCGCGTAGGCAAATTCTTCTTCAAGGCCTCTGGCAAAGCCACTGCTGCTGGCAATACCGACGGTTTTGTTAAGGTCGTTATCGACGCCAAGACTGACCTCATTCTTGGCTGTCACCTCTGTGGCGACAATGTTACCGAGATGATTTCGGGCCTCGTAGTTGCCCGTCAGAACGGACTTACCGCCAAGCAGATAGCCTCGTCGGTACACCCTCACCCCACTATGAGCGAAGCCATTATGGAGGCCATAGAAGCTGCCTACGGCAAAGCTATCCACGGTTAACAACCCATCGATAACACGCAATGAAACTATTTTCATACAAAATAGAGAAAGTGGCCGATGGTATGCGATTGCCCGTTTCGCAGCACTTCAAGTATACCAGTTTTGGTGTGCACGACAATATTGGCAAAGTGCACTCTTCCGGTCGATATATCGGCTCTGCCGAACCTGGAGTGGGCTTCTTTGCGCGCGAAACGGCCAGCCACAGCTATCAGCATTTCGTGAACGATTGCCGCAAGAAGCAGGACACAAACTACTTCAAGATGCTTTTTGGTGGCGAACCTTCGTTCGAGAAGCTTATGCGTCGTGTTAACGCTGCCTTGAAGTCGGAAACCGACCCCGAAAAGAAGCGTATACTCGAGGCCTATCTCACCTCGCTCACCTATGCTCGCACAAATGAACATCTCGAGCGCATTGTCAGAGCCGTAAAAAACAAAATCAAAGGCTCTATCGACCGTTCACAAAGCAGCATATTGAGCCACTTTAAGAACAAACTCTCCAAGGTCGAACGCGAGATGTCGAACATACAACTCGATGCTTCCACCATGTGTTCGCCCGAGCAGTTCGAGCGCTTCTCGCAGATGGTTGCCGCTTTCGACAAAGTTGCAGCCCTACGCCATATTTGGATGTCGACCGACACATATTCGGACAAATATCAGCAGGTATTCTTCGATTTTGGCATTTTCGATTTCATCAAATCGCCGCTCGACACCCCAATCATGCGCGACGCGAAGGGTATACATTATTATTTTTACCCCAACTACGTGCTCAAAGCTCGCAGTTCGGTCGATTTCGACCTCATACCCCTGCGTGGTATGGAGTTTATCTGCAACGAGGCAAACCTCGCCAATGCGACCGACTCTGTTAGTTCGGTTGCGGGCGACATTGCCTCTATACTCACCATCCCCGCACTCGGCTTGACCTATTATTTTACCCATATGCACGTCGTAGCGGCCTTTGCCGAGGCAGCCAACGCCTACACTAAATCGATTTAACACCACCTTGCACGATGAAAAATAAGAAACACACCTATAAATTCAATCCGCACACTTTGTCGTACGAGAAAGTGATAGTAACCATGCGCGAGCGCGTCAAGAAAGTATCGTTCGCAGTGGCATTCGGATTGGTTCTTGGGGTGTTGTTTCTTATTATCGGCTTCCAGGTAATCGATTCGCCCAAAGAAAAAAGTCTAAAACGCGAGATAGCGCAATACAAACGCCAGCTCAACAAGCTCAACGACCGCGTTAATCGTGCCGAAGAGGTATTGCTCGACATCGAGGAACGCGACGACAATCTTTACCGCACCATCTTCGAGTCCGAGCCAGTGCCGTCCGAGGTACGCAACAGCGGCATTGGCGGTGTAGAGCGTTACGCCGATATAGAAGGCTACGACTGCAGCGAAAGCATTATTGCCACTTCGCGCAAGGTCGACGACCTATCGAAACGCCTCTATGTAGAGTCGCGTTCGCTCGACGAAATCTACGAGATGGCGCGCACCAAAAACGAGCGCATGGCGGCAATACCGGCAATCATGCCTGTGCCCAAAAACCAGTGCAAAATCGTGTCGGGCTTCGGAGTTCGCTACCACCCGATACTCAAGTCGCGCCGCGCTCACACAGGCATAGATTTCGCAGCCCACAAGGGTACGCGTATCTACGCCACTGGCGACGGCACCGTGGTCGCCGCTGGCCGCAACCTGCAGGGCTACTCGGGCTACGGCGTGGTGTGCGTAATCAACCACGGCTACGGGTTTCAGACGCTCTACGCCCACATGGCCGAAGTTAAAGTGCGCCCAGGTCAGAAAATCAAACGCGGCGAACTCATTGGCATTGTGGGCAGTACGGGCCTCTCGCAGGGCTCTCACTTGCACTATGAGGTTATACTCAACGGCAAAAAAGTAGACCCCGTTTATTATTTCTTCAACGACCTCACCCCATCCGAGTACGAGGAGGTAATAGAGGCTGCCAAACAAGACAACAAAGTATTAAGCTGATGAAGACGGTAATCGATAGCAACGCCGGCTTCTGTTTCGGTGTGGTCAAAGCAATAGGCACTGCCGAGGACGAGCTCTCGCGCAGCGATAGGCTCTTTTGTTTGGGCGACATTGTACACAACAGTGCCGAAGTTCTCCGTCTGCGCCAGAAAGGGCTCGAGGTGATAAACCACGACGAGTTTGCCCAGCTGCGCAACACGCGCGTACTTATCCGTGCCCATGGCGAGCCGCCTTCGACCTACACCACCGCGCGCGACCACGGGGTGACACTAATCGACGCCACTTGCCCCATTGTGCTCGCGCTGCAACAAAAAGTACGCAAAGGCTACTACGAGATGAAACGTGTTGACGGACAGGTTGTTATATTCGGCAAACCCGGCCATGCCGAGGTTATTGGCCTCAACGGACAAACCGACAACACGGCCATCATAGTCAGCTCGCCAGACGACATCGAGACCATCGATTTCTCGCGTCCCATTCGCCTCTACTCGCAAACAACCAAGAGTCGCGAACAGTACGAGAAGTTGAAAAGCAACATCGCTGTCCGCGCCAACGACTTTGTGGCCCACGACACCATTTGTGGCCGAGTAGCCAACCGCACGGGCGAACTGCGCCAGTTTGCACAAAGTGTTGATTTATTGCTCTTTGTCTGCGGAACCAATAGCTCTAACGGGCGCTATCTGTACGAATATAGCCGCCAATTTCAGCCCAACACACACATGATTGCCGCCACGACCGACATCAACGCTGCCTGGTTCTCTGGGGTGACCACCGTGGGCATTAGTGGCGCCACAAGCACCCCCCGCTGGCTGATGGAGGAGGTGAAAACTGCAATCGACCACAACGCCATCTAACCCTAAAAACCTAACTACTGCCATGACTCTCGACCGCCTTTCGCTTGTCAACTTCAAGAACTACGCACAAATCGACGTAGAACTCTGCCCCAACGTCAACTGCTTTGTGGGCAACAATGGCGTGGGCAAAACCAACCTCCTCGACGCAGTTTATTACCTCTCGTTCTGCAAAAGCTACCTTAACCCTATCGACACGCAGAACATACGCCACGGCGAGGACTTCTTTGCCATTCATGGCGACTATGGCGAGCTCAAAGTGAGTTGTGTGCTCAAGCGTGGCCAACCCAAGCAGATGCGCGTTGGCAAAAAAACATATCATGCTCTGTCCGAGCACATTGGACGCATACCACTCGTCATAGTCTCGCCGTCTGACCAGAACCTCATTATCGGAGGCAGCGAGGCGCGACGGCGCTTTGTCGATGGTGTTATCTCGCAGTCTGACAGCGGTTACCTCAACCACCTGCTACAGTACAATAAAGCCCTCGACCAGCGCAACCGCCTGCTAAAACAGATGTTCGAAGACCGCCAGTGGGACGAACCATCGGTGCTCCTGTGGGACGAGCAGCTGGTGCGCCACGGCCAGTTCATAACCCAGGGGCGCCAACAGTTCATGACCGGTTTTGTGCCGCTATTCAACGACTACTTTAACTTCATTGCCGACGGTCGCGAACAGGTTCGGGTTAGCCTCGACACCCAAGCGGGCGACCTATCCGACCTGCTGTTGCAAGCTCGCCAAGCCGACCGCTACGCGCAATACACCACCGTCGGCCCACACAAAGACGACCTCGAATTCATAATCATGCCCGATATGCCGGTAAAACGCTTCGGCTCGCAAGGACAGCAAAAAACCTTCCTCCTCGCCCTCAAGTTGGCTCAGTTCGAATACATCTATAAGACCTGCGGAATGAAGCCCATACTGCTACTCGACGACATTTTCGACAAGCTCGACATTAACCGTGTTCGCCAACTGGTACAGCTCGTGGCGGGCGACCGCTTTGGCCAGGTGCTGCTAACCGACACCCAACCCGGCCGCGTCGAGGCCATATTCGACGACCTGCCAAACGTCGAACACCGCATTTTCGACGTGGCTAACGACGGCACTTCTACCCTCATAACTATCAGTCAATGAAAGAGAAAGACTATACCATAGGCGCGTGGCTAAACCAAGCCCTGCACCAAATGAGCATGGACGACACCGCTACCGAAATCGAGGTGCGCAACGCCTACAAAGCCTTGGTGGGCGACTTGATTGTGAAGCTGACGTGGGACATTCATTACGATAAAGGTGTGTTGCGCCTACGCCTCGCTTCGGCCGCCCTCAAGCAAGAACTGCTCATGCGCAGAGATTCGCTTCGCGAGCAACTTAACAACACCCTCGGTCGCAACGCCGTGAAGCAAATAATTTTTCTCTGATTACAAAAAAAAGCGTATATTTGCACCGTTAAACAATTTCAGAAAACGATGGAACAATCTAAATATCAGGTCGGAGACCGCGTCAAGTTTGTCAACGCCATCGGCGGCGGAGTGGTAACCAAGGTCGAAAAGGGCCTCGTCTATGTCGAAGACGAGTCGGGTTTCGATGTCCCCATGCCGCCACAAGAACTGATTCGAATGGCCGACCAAGATAAAGTAGGCCGCGTCTTTAACGACGAAACCATTGGGTCGGTGATTAACAAAGCCAAAGAAGAAAACCGCGAGCCCACCCTCTACGAACTCGAGGAGGAAAACCGTCGCCTGCGTTCGCAAAACGCCAACTTGCAAGACCAAATCAAGCAGCTCAAGTCGCAAGTACTGTCGCTCCAACGCACCGTAGCGCGCATATCGTAAATATGAGCGGAACTTCGCGCTACTGGTAACAAGAGCCATCTGCCAGGTGTTGCTAATTTAGAGCCGTTGCAAACCATCATGTCAAAATGAACATATAATGAGCAAACAAATACGTATAGGCAACCTCGCCCTGGGCGGCGGAGCCCCCGTCAGGGTTCAAAGCATGACCAATACCGACACTATGGACACACGCGCCACGGTGGAGCAAACTTTGCGCTTGGTTGAGGCCGGCTGCGAACTGGTGCGCATAACCGCGCCCGACGTGAAGGCGGCAGAGAACCTGGGCCGCATTAAGGAAGAGCTCCTGCGCCACGGCTGCGAAGTGCCGCTGGTGGCAGACATCCACTTCAACCCCAAAGCCGCAGAGGTGGCCGCCACGTTGGTCGAAAAGGTACGCATAAACCCTGGCAACTACACCGACCGCAACAACGGTAAGTGGCTCGCGCTCAGCCAGTCGGCCACCGAAGCCGAGTGGCAAAAAGAGTACGAGTCCGAGCTCGCCCGAATTGGCGAAAAGATGACCTCGCTCATCGAGGTTTGCAAAGCCCACGGCACTGCCATGCGCATAGGCACCAACCACGGTTCGCTCTCCGAACGCATCGTTAGCCGCTATGGCAACACACCCGAAGGTATGGCCCAAAGCGCCATAGAGTTTGCCCAAGTTTGCTCGGCTCAAGGCTACGACAAGCTCGTTTTTTCGATGAAAGCTTCGAGCGTCAAGGTCATGGTGCAGAGCACACGCCTCTTTGTCGAAAAAATGCGCGAGCGCGGAATGGACTTTCCCATCCACCTCGGCGTAACCGAGGCCGGCGACGGAATGCAGGCCCGACTCAAGAGCGCGGCCGGCATTGGCGCGCTGCTCATCGACGGCATTGGCGACACCATTCGCGTATCGCTCACCGAAGACCCTGTGGCCGAAGTGCCTGTGGCCTACGACATACTGCAAGCCGTCGGGGCACGAGTGTCGCAAGCCGAGTTCATAGCCTGCCCCTCGTGTGGCCGCACGCAGTACGACATCCAGCGCGCGCTGGCCGAAATCAAGAGCCGCACCGCGCACCTCAAAGGACTGAAAATCGGCGTCATGGGCTGCATTGTCAACGGCCCTGGCGAGATGGGCGACGCCGACTTTGGCTACGTCGGTTCCGGCCCAGGGCTGATAACCCTCTACAAAGGTCGCGAGGTGGTGAAGCGAGACCTGCCACAAGCTGCCGCCGTAGACGAGTTGGTGGCCCTCATTCGTGCCGAAGGCCGCTGGGTAGAGCCTTGAGAACCAGTTACTTCTAACATACATCTGTGCTCTCGGCCTCGCAAGGGGCTGCCGAGAACAATAGAATGAGGCGGCACAATGAGTGGTTCTACACGCAGGTGGCACCGCGGAGCGATAGGGCAAGCATTAGGGAATTATGCCGTAATGGAGCGGTTTGTATCGATAAACGGCCGTTGCGAGGGCTATTCGTAATTGCTTCAAAATCAAGGCTTGTTCGACCTCAATACGACCTTAACCCGACCTTAATACGACCGAAGGCCTGTTTTTCAGCCTGTTACAAAGGCCCAAAAGTACGCATTTTTGGGCCTTGGGAGGGGGTGGGTTTATCGATATTGGGAGATTGATTGGCGTTTGCAGCAGGGTGGGGTAGCGGCCTTTCAGCCCATTAGCCGAGAGGCACAGCGGCGCGCTTGGGCCACCACCTCGGCTTCGCCTTCGACCTGGCGGTTGCGCATAACGACGCGCCCGTTGCAGACCACGGTGCTTATGGCGTCGGAGTGGGCGGCGTAGAGCAGGTTCGACAGCGTGTTGTGGTTGGGAACGAAGGCCAGGTTGCCGAGGTCGACAAGCATGAGGTCGGCCAACCAGCCAGCTTCGACACGACCGGCTTTTAGCCCGAGGGCGGCAAAACCGTGGCGACTGGCCATTTCCATGACGAGTGCGGCGGGAGCGGCGGTGGGGTCGTTGCGCCAGCCTTTTTGGAGCAAGGCGGCGGTCTTGGCGGCTTCGAGCATACAGAGGTTGTTCGACGAGGCGCAGCCGTCGGTGCCCAGAGTCACGTTGGCTCCGGCCTGCGATAGTTCGGCCATTAGGAAGCGGTGTCCCGACCCGAGTTTGAGGTTCGAATTGGGGTTATGAACCACCGTACAGCCGTGATTGCCAAGCAGTTGCACCTCGTCGTCGGCCAGGTGGAGGCTGTGGGCGGCAATGATTTTTGGCCCCAGAGCGGCCAACACGCCGAGGCGGTCGAGCCATTCGGCTGGGCGGCAACCATGCTCGGCCAGGCAGTCGCTTACCTCTTTTTGCGTTTCGGAGAGGTGGATGTGGAAAGCGGTGTTGTGGCTTTGGGCGAAGAGGGTGGCGCGGCGCAGGCCGTGTTCGTTCACGGTGTAGACAGCGTGGGGGGCCACAGAGTAGCTAACCAGTGGGTGTGGCTGTGGGTCGAAGGTGTCGAGCTCGTCGGCGTTGCCAAAGAGGTTCAGTCCTAACTGGGCGCGAATGCCGCTGTCGGCCACGGCTTGGGCCATGGCGGGCAGCCTGAAATACATATCGTTGAAAGCGGTGGTGCCGCTCTTAATCATCTCTATGCAGGCCAAGCGTGTGCCCCAGTATATGGCTTCGTCGTCGAGGCGGCGCTCGCGCGGCCAGATGTGGTTGTTGAGCCAGAGGTCGAGCGGTGTGTCGTCGCCCACGCCGCGCAGTAGCACCATCGGGGCGTGGCTGTGCATATTGGCAAAGGTGGGAAAAACGGCCGTGTTGCAGCCGTCGATTATTTCTGCGCCCTGGGGCACAGCCAGTTGCTGGCCCACGGCAGAAATCGTATTGTCTTTTATTATGATGTCGGTGCGCAGGTCGTTGAGTAGTGTTCCTTGTATGACCAGGGTGTTTGTCACGGCCTATTGCACCAGTATTAAGATGTCGTTTTGTTGCCCTTTGGCCACGCCGCCGCGCACTTCGAAGGTCAACTCGCGGTCGTCGTTGGCAATGAGTCGCAGTGTGCCTTTGGCGAGGGTGGAGATGATGGGGGCGTGGTTGTTCATTATCTCGAACAAACCAGCGGTGCCAGGCAGTTGCACCAGCTTGGCTTCGCCGTCGAAGAGGGTTGCGTCGGGTTTGGTTATCTTTACTTTCATACCGAGGTTGTTGGTAAAGGCCGGGGCGGGTGTGGTGGCTACCCCGGCCTAAAGTGGTGTTATTTGGTTTCGGCAAGTATCTTTTCGCCTTTCTCGATGGCTTCTTCGATGGTGCCGACGAGCAGGAAGGCCTGTTCGGGCAGGTAGTCGACTTCGCCGTTGAGAATCATGTTGAAGCCTTTGATGGTATCTTCGATGTTGACGAAGCGTCCTTCGAGACCGGTGAATGCTTCGGCCACGAAGAAGGGCTGCGAGAGGAAGCGCTGTATGCGGCGGGCGCGGCTTACGACGAGTTTGTCTTGCTCGCCCAGCTCCTCCATACCGAGAATGGCAATGATGTCTTGCAGCTCGTTGTAGCGTTGCAGTATCTGCTTCACCTTTTGAGCAGTGTTGTAGTGCTCTTCGCCCACGATGTCGGGCGAGAGGATGCGCGATGTAGAGTCGAGCGGGTCGACGGCGGGGTAGATACCGAGCTCGGCAATTTTGCGGCTAAGAACGGTCTGTGCGTCGAGGTGGGCGAAGGTGGTGGCAGGAGCGGGGTCGGTAAGGTCGTCGGCCGGCACGTAGACGGCTTGCACCGAGGTGATGGAGCCGCGTTTGGTCGAGGTGATTCGCTCTTGCATGAGGCCCATCTCGGTGGCGAGTGTTGGCTGGTAACCCACGGCCGAGGGCATACGGCCCAGCAGGGCCGACACTTCGGAACCGGCCTGGGTGAAGCGGAAGATGTTGTCGATGAAGAGCAGGATGTCGCGGCCGCCGGTTTTTTCGTCGCCATCGCGGTAGTACTCGGCCAACGTCAGTCCGGCCAAGGCCACACGGGCGCGAGCGCCTGGGGTCTCGTTCATCTGGCCAAAGACCATGGTGCATTTCGAGTCCTTTAGGGCTTCGGGGTCGATTTTGCTCAAGTCCCAACTGCCTTCTTCCATGCTTTTCTTGAACTCGTCGCCATATTTAATAACGCCGGCTTCAATCATTTCGCGCAGCAGGTCGTTGCCCTCGCGGGTACGTTCGCCAACGCCGGTGAAGACCGACATACCAGAGTATTTCTTTGCAATATTGTTTATAAGTTCTTGAATGAGAACGGTTTTGCCAACGCCGGCACCACCAAAGAGGCCGATTTTACCGCCTTTGAGGAAAGGCTGGATGAGGTCGATGACCTTGATGCCGGTGTAGAGTATTTCTTGCGAGGTGGAGAGGTTCTCGAACTTGGGAGGCTCGCGGTGAATGCTGTAGCGCTTCTCGCACTTGGGGGCGGGCATACCGTCGATGGTTTCGCCAATGACGTTGAAGAGGCGACCGTTGATGTTTTCGCCCACAGGCATAGAGATGGGCGAGCCCAGCGACACCACTTCCATGCCGCGCTCGAGGCCGTCGGTGCTGTCCATAGCGATGGTGCGCATGGTGTTTTCGCCAATGTCTTGCTGACATTCGAGGATGATGGTGCTCCCGTCGGGGCGCTTCACCTGTAGGGCTTCGTAGATGTCGGGCAGGTCAATACCGTCGTCGAAAGCCACGTCGACCACGGCTCCGATAATTTGAGAAATTCTTCCTTTTATTTCCATTTTTTTTATGTTTTCGTTCTATTCAAAAAGGCGAGCAAAGTTACAAAATCTTTAGCAAATATTTTTATTTTTTGCAAAAAAAATATTAAAAAATATCTAAGTAATTGTCTTACAGTGCTTTGTAAACTTTGCCAGGGAGGCACCTGACGCTGTTTTTCAGCTCGAGAGCGAACAATACAGCCGTCAATTTGGCGAATGACAGTGGAGTGAGGGTCGAAAGTTCGTCGATAGGAAGCTGCCCGCGCGAGCGCAAAATGGTCATAACAGCCTCCTCGTCGGGGTCGAGTTCGACAAAGAGTTGGGTCTGCTTGCCGGTTGCAGACTTGCCAAGTGCCCAGTTGAGGGTTTGGCAGAGCTCTTCGGCCGAGCGGTAGAGCGAGGCTTTATTGTTGGCAATGAGGTTGTTGCAACCTGCAGAGAGAGGGTCGTCGAGGCGTCCAGGGAGGGCAAAAACTTCGCGCTGGTAGCTGGTTGCAATGTTGGCGGTGATGAGTGCGCCGCCCTTTTCGGAGGCTTCGACCACAATCACGGCATCGCTCATAGCGGCAATAATGCGGTTGCGAGCTGGGAAGTAGCGTGCGTTGATGGCCGTGCCGCTTGTGTATTCTGTCATCAGCGCCCCTCTGTGTGCCACAATCTGGTGGGCAAGAGTTCGGTTTTCGGGTGGGTAAATGCGGTCAAGACCATGACCGAGCACCGCCACGGTAGGTATGTCGCGGTCTACGGCCGAGCGGTGGGCCACGGTGTCAATGCCATAGGCCAGTCCGCTAACAACCACTATGCCTGCGGCTTGCAGGTCGGCCACGATTTTTTCGGCCTGGTCGCGGCCATACTCGGTGGCGCGGCGGGTGCCGACAATGCCAACAGTCTTTTCGTGATTAAGGTCGCAACCGCCAGCGGTGTAGACAAGGGTGGGGCAGTCTTCGCACTCTGCACGGTTCAGGCGGCGAGGGTAGCGTTCGTCGGTCATAAAGAGAGGTTCGACACCATGTTTTTCGCAAAAGCGCATCTCCTCTTCGGCGCGGGCAAAGGTGCTTTTGTTGAAAATACTGTTGGCAATGTTGCGATGGGTACCGAACAGCTGTTGCAACTCCTTGAGCGGCAGGCTAAAAAGCTCTTTGGCACTGCCCACAATATCGATGAGCCGCCTTGTGCCCGTGGCGCCCAGTCCGCTAACCATGGTCAGGGCCACCTCTTCTATGCCCGTGCTGCTCATGGTTGGCGGTTGAATAGATGTTTAACAATAATCCTCATGGTGCCATACGAGCTTTCGAGGGCCGTTCTCCACTGGTCGGCTGGCAGCCATTGACCGCCCTCGATGCCCTCTTCGGTTTGGCCGACGATGGGGTAGGGGGCGTCGGTCGACATCGCAAACCACGAAGTTTGTTTCAAGTGCCAGCCGCCATATAAATTATATATGTGGTAAGTCTTCAAAAGCAGGGGCCCGCAAGCTATTTTTGTGAGGCCAGTTTCCTCCTCCACTTCGCGCACAGCAGCCTGCGCAAGGGTCTCGTTGGCCTCGACTTTGCCTTTCGGGAGGTCGGTTCGGCCATTGCGATAAATAAGTAACAGCTTTTCGCCAGGTTCGGTCACCACGCCGCCAGCGGCTTTGACATAGCGAAACCGGCGTGTCAACAATCGCCACATCCAGCGAGTAGTCGGCACACGGAAAGTGCTGTGTTTGTACGAGATAAGCATATACTTCTATCTTGTTTTCAATCTGCAAATTTACGACTTTTTTCTGTAAAAACAAACCATTGTGAAAAAGTTTTTAATATTTTTTTTCGATTAATTATTGTTAATTCACAATTTATTTGTACTTTTGCAGTCATGAAAAATATCAACGGAATGGCTGCCCATACAGCCCTGTTTTTACTACAAGTCAAAGCTGTAAAGCTCAACAACGAACACCCTTTCACATGGGCTTCTGGTCGCAAATCGCCAATCTATTGCGACAATCGTGTAACCCTGTCCTACCCCGAAGTGCGCACCTTTATCCGCCAACGTTTCGTCGATATTGTCAACGAGGCGTGGGGCGATGTTGATGTCATCGCTGGTGTGGCCACCGGTGGCATTGCCCAGGGCGCTCTCGTGGCTCAAGAACTTGGAAAGCCGTTTGTCTACGTCCGCTCCGAAGCAAAATCGCACGGCTTGACCAACCAGATTGAGGGCGAAATCCACGCTGGCCAGTCGGTTGTTGTTATCGAAGACCTCGTTTCGACCGGCAAAAGCAGCCTCGTAGCTGTCAACGCCCTGCGCGAAAAAGGTTGCCACGTCAAAGGTATGGCCGCCATCTTTACCTACGGCCTTGCCGTGGCTGCCAAAAACTTTGCCGATGCCGAAGTCGAACTCCATACCCTAACCGACTACGACACCCTTATCCAAGTCGCTCAAGAACAAGAATATATTCAAGATTCAGACCTCCAGTCGCTCGCTGCGTGGCGCAAAAATCCCGAGCAGTGGTCGGAGGAAAGAATGAACGGTTAACAAAAAACTTGATGTTTTGAAACCGCTGTGGTTCATACTGTTAGCGTTGCTGCCACTGGCGGCTACGAAAGCGCAAACCGCCGACTCGGCTGGCGTTTTGCATTTCTCGTTAGGCAACGTCGAGTTCGAGATGATTCCTGTCGAAGGTGGCACCTTTATGATGGGAACCAACGTTGTCGACAAACGTAAACCCACCTACGAGGCCGAACGTCCAGCTCATGAGGTGACTATCGGCAGTTTCTATATGTCTCGTTTCGAGGTCACCCAGCCACTCTGGGTAGCCGTTATGGGGTCGAACCCATCGCAATGGCAAGACAACGACAGTCTCCCTGTCGAACAAGTATCGTGGACTGCCGCCCAGAATTTCGTCACCCTGTTGAGCCAAATGCTGGGCTATACCTTCCGACTCCCTACCGAGGCCGAGTGGGAGTATGCTGCCAAAGGTGGCAACCAGCGCCAACCAGCCATTTCTGCAGATAACCTATACGACCACGCTTGGTACTGTGCCAATAGCAAAGGACGAACCCATCCCGTGGGACAGAAGGCGCCCAATGTATTAGGTTTATACGATATGGCTGGCAACGTTTCTGAATGGTGTTCAGACTGGATGAGCACCTATCAACCGACATCACAAACCAACCCCCAAGGGCCTCGCAATGGCGAAAGCCGCATACTGCGCGGCGGTAACTATAACAGCCCTTCCTACAACTGCACCGCCACAGACCGCTCTTGGTACTTGCCTCAGTCGGCATACCAATATTTCGGCCTGCGCATAGTACTCGAATCGCTTGAACCACTGATAGATGACTGACCTATGAAGACCGTATCCATATATGGCAAAAAGTTCAAGCTTTATATGAGCGACGCCGAAATAGAATCGACAGTGCAACGTTTGGCGCATACCATTTCGGCCGATTTTACCGGCATGAACCCCATTCTTTGCCCCGTATTGACCGGCAGTTATATGTTCGCAGCCGACCTCTCGCGCCAGTTGACAATCGACCATGAGGTCAGTTTTGTTAAATTTTCCTCCTATCAAGGAATGAAGTCGACAGGCAGTGTAAAGCCTATTCTCGACTACCCACGGTCGTGTCAAGGTCGAAGTGTGATTATAGTTGAAGACATTGTCGATACTGGTCTAACAATGGACTTTATGCTTCGCCGCCTAAAGGAACTCGAACCAGCCTCCATTTCAATTTGTTCCTTCTTTTTTAAACCTACGAGTTTTAAGTATAACTTCAATATCGACTATATAGGTCGCTCTATTCCAGATGATTTTGTTGTTGGCTATGGCCTTGATTACGATGAGTTTGGTCGCCATTTGCCAGACATTTATATATTGGACGAACAATGAAAAAAGGATTCTTTCGCAAACATGGTATCGCAACAACGCTGGCTTTGCTATTATTGCCATTGTTTGTAGCCTCGTGTGGAACCGACAGCAAAAAGCAAGGGCTCGAGCTGCAGCCCTCGCAGTTGTATGGTCTTTGGTACTCCGAAAGCAGCGTCACGCACGGCTATTGGCGATACAACAGCAATATGACCGGTACAGCATGGGACCCAGATGAGGATGTTGAAGAAGGCGAGTCGAACACGATATTTACTTGGGAGGTGGAAGAAGACCAACTTACGCACATCTTTACAGGTATCGAAGGCTATCAGGCTGTGCCAAAGATATATACGGTAACTGCAATATCGGATAATGCTATGACCTGGAAGGACTCGTATGGTAATATTAAAACATTCACAAAGCAATGAAGAAGGGACTTAAAATAGCATTAATCTCACTTGGTTCGCTCATCGGTCTGGTGCTGCTTGTGGTACTGCTTGTGTGTTATCTTGTATTCACCCCATCGCGATTGACTTCGATTGTGAATAAGGTTGCAGACAAAGTCCTTCTGTGTGATGCTGAGTTCGAGTCGGTCGACCTGACACTTTTATCCACCTTCCCAGATGCTGGCTTGAAGATAAAGAACGTCTTGGTTATCAATCCGTTCGATGGAGCACAGTCCGACACTTTAGCCGCGATTGGCAGCCTAACGGTTGGTCTTGACGTAAAGGCATACCTACAAGATAAAAACATAATTGTCCATCAAGTCGAGCTAAAAGACGTGTTAGCCAATCTTTACACCGACTCGTGCGGAAACTCAAATTTCAATATTTTCAACTCTTCAGACACCACAGAGGATGATAACGATACCTCTTCGTTCTCAATGCCCAATATACTTGATATAAAGTCTGTTGAATTCTCTAATCTCAACTTGAACTTTAATAGCGAAGCACAAAACATTCTCGCTTCGCTCTCGAACATTGCCCTGTCGCTCAAAGGCCAGTTGAAGGAGGAAAAAATCAATGCAAAACTCAAGCTGAACTTTGATATTGATACTTTGCAAATGCTTGATTCGCTTGGTAGTACAACTCTTGCAACACACCTTAATGACGTTGCCCTCAAACTCTCTGTTGCAGGCGACCTCGACACAGCCTCGGGCAAACTCAACCTTTCCGTTCCTAAAGGCAAGGTCTCGTTGAGTGGAACGGAATATGTTACTAATACTCTCTATACAAGCGATAAAGATTTACTTCAAGCGGAGTTACCTTTTGCGCTGAAATACAATGATTTTATTGTCGGTATTGACGATGCTACTTTAAGTCTTGATGATTATAAATTCTTTATTTCAGGCCTCTTGAATCTACCGAAAGATGACCGACCACTCTCGACAGACTTAGCATTATCTACCTCTACGCTTCATATAAAACCGCTGTTAGACATTCTGCCGCCTGCGTTTACCTCGTGGCGAAAGGGAATGTCCGTCGATGGCGACGCAAAGTTAGAGGCTACAGTTGTTGGTGAGGTAACAGACTCTACAATGCCGATTATCAACGCTTTCGTCAGTTTTGCTGACGGCAAATTTTCCTATCCCAAGGCTTTGCCTTACAAGCTTGACCATATTGGTGCAGACCTTGCCGCGTATGTTGATTTGTCTAAAGGTGGAGTTAGTAGCGTAGATATCAAGAAGTTGAAAGCGCATACCCGCAGCACCAATGTGTCTGTTACGGGTCATGTAAGCGACTTGATGGGCAATATGCACATCGATGCTCGAATAAAAGGCTCGGCTCCGTTTGCCGACCTCGAGCCATTGTTGCCAGACAGCCTTCCACTCGCAGCCAGTTGCGACATTGACATAGATGTGGCTCTCAATTCTTATTTGAGTCAGTTAACCGATGTCGACCTTGAGCACATCAATGCTTCGGGTATGGTTAAAATAAAGAACCTCGATGCTGTTTACGATTCGATTACAGCCCAGTCGCCGAACCTCGATATTGCGTTGAACTTGCCAGCCAAAAATAACAAAGATAAGGTTGCTTCGGCTCATCTGACAAGTAGCAATTTGAAGGTTCAGATGCCTCAGTCTGGTTTAAGTGTTGGTTTAAATAATGCGGATATTGATTTGAATATCAATAATATACTAAAGCAACAAGCTGCACCATATATTGCTCTCAAGACAGGCGAAGTTGAGGGTCAATACGATTCTATAATGTTCTCGTTGGGGGGGATAAACCTTTCTGGCAGTGCGCGACTCGATTCGACCCAAACCAACATTTTGCGCAAGTTTAATCCAAACCTTGACATCGACCTCCATAGCGTTGTGGCTTATTCGCCTGATTTGCCCGATGCTGTGCGTATGCCCCAATTCCAGTTTAACTATTCTCCGGAGGTTTGCAACATCAAGTCGCTCGACTTGCGAGTCGGAATGTCCGAGTTCCAACTCTACGGCGAAGTTTTCAACCTCGAGGAGTGGCTTTCGCACGAGGCAATGTTAAAGGGAGACCTCAATTTTGTGTCGGATTATGCTGACGTTGACCAACTTATGTCGCTCGTCAGTGGCCTGGGCTCCGACCCCGATACACTCGAATCCCAGCGCGAGGAAGACAAAGTTGACAAAGAGGCCAACCCCTTCATCGTTCCTCGCGATGTGAACCTCACGCTCAACACCCACGTCAAACGAGCAATCGCCTTTGGCAACGACTTGAGCGACGTGGCAGGTTCGCTAACCATCAACGATGGTACCGCCATCCTCGACCAGATGGGTTTTGTGTGTAAAGCTGCAACGATGCAACTAACGGCTATATACCGCTCGCCAAGGCCTAACAACCTGTTTGTTGCTCTCGACTTCCATCTGCTTGATATACAGATTGATGAGTTGTTGAAGATGATACCGACCGTAGATACACTCGTGCCGATGTTGGCCGCCTTTAAGGGAAATGCCAACTTCCATCTCGCTGGCGAATCTTACCTCTTTGCCAACTATAAGCCAAAGATGAGCACCCTGCTTGGTTCGGCCGCCATCAACGGCAAAAACCTTGTGGTGTTCGACAACGAGACTCTTTCGCAGGTGGCCAAGCTCATGCAGCTCAAGTCGTGGAAAGAAAAGGATAACACCATCCATGTCGATAGTATCAGCGTCGAGTTGACCTGCTTCCGCAAAGAAATTGAGGTCTTCCCGTTCGTGGTCAGCATTGGCAACTACAGTTTTTGCGCAGCTGGCAAACATAACCTTGACAATTTCGGAAACTACCACCTCGAACTGCTTAAAAATCCGTTACTTGCGCGCGTGGCAGTCGACGTGAACGGTCCTCTGAGCAAGCCCCAAATCAAGTTGGGCAGCATTCAGTATGCCGACCTCTATAAGCCAGAAAAACAGGGCGCTGCCGAGGCACAAGCCATGAAAATGAAGGCCATGGTGCGTAGTGCGTTGGAGGCCAACGTTAGGTAAAAAAAGTTAAATGGTGTTTGTATTCAAAAAAAAATATGTAAATTTGCACATATAACCACAATTCGGAATGCTCCACAACAGGTTGAAAATGAGTTTATAACAATGAAAAACAAGGTCACAAAACGCTCGCATTGCCTCTCGGTTGCCGCATTGGTGCTACTTTTATCGGCGCTGACGCATACTTCGGCCGTGGCACAAACCAACGTGGTGTTGCGTGGCCAGACCGTGAATTGCGCCGACAAGGAAATAGGCCTCTACACTTATAGTGACCAACTGTCGCAAGAAGAGATTTTGCTCGATAACACACTGATTGACAGTACCCAAAGTTTCGAGCTCAAGACCTACATAAACTATCCAACACTGGTTTTTGTGCAGATTGAGAACTATAGCCAGTCGTTCTATATCGAACCAGGACGAACCTACGATATATACATCCCGCGCTTCGATTGGAATATGGACGAGTCGCGCAACGTCTATCTTGACCCCGAAGCGCTCACGCTCGAATTTATGAACCTGCCGCCCGACGAACTTAACCTACAAATAGGCCGTTTCGACGAATTTGTGGACAGTTTTGTGCAGGCCAATATCTATTTCTTCGACAACCGCTTCCGTCCTCAAGGTCGCTATTTCGACACGTTGGTGAAAACTGTTGAAGAAACATTCACCACCACCGATAACGAATTTTTTGAGCGTTACAAACGCTACACCCTCGCCCAAATGCGCTACCAATTCCGCTTCACGTCGCGCCGCGCTACAATCGAAAAGCAGATAGCCATGCAGCCCATACTCTACTACGACGAGAGTTATATGTCGCTCTTTTTCAGCCTGTTCGAGAACAGCATATCGAAGGGAACCGGCCACATCGGCCTGCAACGGCTGATAGATTGGGTAGACCATTGCGACCTTGACCGTATGCTCGACTCGCTTGGCCTCGACCCACTCTTGCGCAACGAGCAAGTGCGCGAACTGGCTGCCCTGCAGGCTCTCAAGGAGGCTTATTACAGTCGCCATTATCGTCGCGACAACGTGCTATGTATGGTCGAGAGGCTGGCGACCGAAACCAAATTTCCCGACCATCGCAAACTGGCCAACAACCTCATGCTTTCGTTTCGCAAATTAGAAAAAGGTGTCGAGGTGCCAAGCGTCACGCTGCTCGATGTTGATAAAAATCCGGTCAGTCTCGACGCGTTTCGTGGTAAGTGGGTCTACCTCAGTTTTGTACGTGTGAGCGACCCCAATTCCTTGAGCGAAATCCGAACTTTGGCCCACTTCCGCGACAGCGTCTACTCGCGCAGCAGCAACATCGAGTTTGTCACAATCGACTGCGACCGCGAGTTCCAAAAAATGTACCATTTTCTGCGCAACAACCCCCATGGTAGCAACCGCTACAACTGGACATGGCTCCATTTTGGTGGCAATTTCAGACTCCTCGAACAGTTTGGAGTGGTTTCGTACCCCACGTTCCTCCTCATCAACCCAGAGGGTGAGCTCCATTTCACCATAACCCCACCTCCGGCTTCGGGCATACTGCTCAACGGCCCGTGGGAGCCTCGCCCCAAGCAAGAAGCACCCACTGGCACCCCGTTCTACCAGTTACACTAACCACACAACTGGCGATACTGCCATCAACCACCACCCACAGACCATCAAAAACCGCTTAATGCTCGCCCAATAGCAGGGCAAAAGATAAGCCAACATTGCCTCCTCCTCGCTCGAGCGAGGAGGTAAAGTAGGATAGTTTACGCTTGCTAACTGCTTGATTTACAAGTGCTATTCGACCTCAATACGACCTTAACCCCTCTTTAATAGGTCTTCAATACTGAATGACAGGTAGTTACAGAAGCCGAAACTATCTGTTTTTTTTTTCGTTTTTTTAAGAATTGGGAAGGGTTGTGCCACTCGGCCCTGGTGGTGGCGATAGTCTGTTGGTTGAGGGTTGGGTTTTGAAGGTTAAGGTCACACTCCCCTAATATGAAGCACGCGATGTTGCTCAGTTTTGGTTAAACAGCTTTGTGTACGGTTGTTCACGTCGCACTATTGCGCCTGTTGTTGGGCGAGTTGGAAGCGCAGGCGCTCTACCGTGTTCTTGAAATGAATGGTGTGAGGGTTTTCGGGGCATTGCTCTTGCAGCCCTTCGAGCACGAGCTCGTAGTAGTCGAATCCGTTCTCGGGCGTGATGAGAGAGCGATTGTTGAACGGCTTGTAGAGGGCTATCAGTGTGGCAAGCGAGCCAGAATTTTCCTCAATAAAGCGGCAGATATATTGCTGTTGGGCCTCGAAGGCGAGCCGGTATATGGAGTCGGTCTCGGCTTTCTTGGCCTTTTGTTCGGCAGCGGTGATTAGGCCGCCGGCCAGCAGTTGGCTGTAGTGTTGGGTGGTATCGACCAGTTCGATGATAAGCCGCGAACCGTCGTTGGTGTAGTCTTGCAGCTGCCAAAGGAGTATTGATTCGGGCGAGCCGCTCACGTCGTAGGTCATCGAGAGGTTGGCGTAGTTGGCGTCGAGAACTATCTTTTCTCCATAGTCGGGCAGAATGACGGCGTAGTTATCGGCCGTAGTGTGCAGGTTGTACAGGCTGCGATAGGGCATACGGTAGGTGTATTTGTAGTGCCCACGGCCGTCGAGCGCGATAGAGTCGATGAAGAGGGGCCCATTTGGGGTGAGCTCTTCGAGGTAAAGACTTTTTCCCTCGCCGCCTGTGATTGTGCCGCTGATGGTGAAGCTTTTTTGGTGGCAGGCGGTGGCGAGCAGTAGTGTGAGCATGGCCACAAAGAGGACTGTGGTGTAGCGTTTCATCGGGGTCAGAGTTTTATGTGGTTAGCAATTGCAATGGCGGCCATGGCTTCGACAACTACGGGCAGTCGGTGTACGTGGCAGCGGTCGTGACGTCCGCCGAGGGCGAGATATTCTATCGTGCCGTCGCTCGATATGCACTGTGTGGCTTCGGGTATAGTTGCAACTGGGTGAAAATGAACGGTAAACGTTATTTCGTTGCCATTCGAAATGCCGCCTTGTATACCGCCGCAATGGTTAGTTTCGGTAACGAATGGTGCCACCCATTTGTCGACAAATTGGCTGCCGTTCATGTCAGACGCGGCTGTTCCACAACCAATTTCGAAGGCTGTTGCCGACGGAATGCTCATGGCTGCGGCGGCCAGCTCGGAGTCGAGCCCGCCAAAAATCGGGTCGCCCACACCGGCCTTTATTCCCCTAATGTGGCAGACCACAGCGCCACCTCGGGTGTCGCCATCGCGCTCGGGGGCGAGTTTTAAGACTTCGGCGCCGACGCTAACCCCGACTGTGGCCAGCACCTGCTTGGCAATGTTGCCGGCAACCACGCGAGTGGCAGTTTCGCGCCCCGAGGCCCGTCCGCCACCACGGTGGTCGCGTGTGCCGTAGCGGGCCTGATAGGTGTAGTCAGCGTGGCCAGCGCGGAATCGGTCTTTTAGCAACTCGTAGTCGGCCGAGCGGCAGTCGCCATTGCGCAGAAAGAAGGCTATTGGCGTGCCGAGGGTAAGGCCACCTTTTAGGCCAGAGACGAACTCCACTTCGTCGGTCTCGTGCCGTTGAGTTGTGTCGGCGCGGTTGCCACGACGCCGCTTTAAGTCGGTCGAGATGGCTTCAAAATCTATCTCAATGTTGGCAGGACACCCATCCACAATGCCACCAACGGCGAGCCCGTGGGACTCGCCGAATGATGTGAAGCGGAAATTATGCCCTATCGTATTCATTTCGAGGGATTTATTTCGAGCAATTCGACTTCGAAAACAAGTGTCGAGCCGCCAGGTATTGCGCCTTGTGGGCGTGTGCCGTAGCCCAAGTTGTAGGGAATGTAGAGTTTGTAGGTCGAACCCTCGTCCATGAGCTGTAGGCCTTCGGTCCAGCCTGGAATTACTTGGTTGAGGCCAAAAACGGCGGGTTCGCCGCGGTCTACGCTGCTGTCGAACTTGGTGCCATCGATTAGGGTGCCGGTATAGTGCACCTTGACGCGGTCGGTGGCTTTGGGGCGTTTGCCGTTGCCGGCCTTAATGCGCTGATATTTCAGACCGCTCTCGGTGGTGTAGACCGATTTGTTGTTCGAGATGCGCTTCATGTAAGCCTCGCCGTCGGCAATGTTTTGTTCGATGCCAGCGTTCTGTTTGCGCTCAAATTCCATTTGGAAGCGCTGCAAGAGCGGCCTTGCAGTGGCGTCGGTCATAAAGTTTCGGTTGTGGGCAAGGTCGAGCAGCGACTGGGCCACAGCTTCGAGGTTGATGCCGAGTTTTTGCGACTGCCAGTTTTGGGCAATGTCGCGGCCAATAGCGTAGGAGGCCGAGTCGTTGAATTTGGTAATTGGCACTCCGGCTTCGGCTTTGGCCAGCTTCTGCTTGGTTTGTTGCAGGTCGGTCTTGGTCTTGTCGTAGGCTTCGGCTTTGGCTTTCAGTTCGTTATACTGGGCTTCGGTCATGGTGACTTTGCCGCGTTTGATTTTCACGTCTTGTGAAAATGCTGCCTGCGAACAAAGCAGTGCGCAGGCAGCTATGATGATTATCCTTTTCATTATTATCTATATTCTTTGGCGGGTACTCCGTCGAGGACTTCTTTACCACAGATGGCAAGAGCGAGCATTTCGTTTTCGCCTTTATATATTTTGACGGGGGCAATCCAGTCTACTCGTTCGGCAATCTGAGCCATCCAGGGTTTGCTGTAAGCAATGCCACCGGTGAGGAGGATGGCGTCGACAGCGCCGCAAACCACGGCAGCCAAGCGGCTGATTTCCATCGAAACCTGGTAGCAGAATGCGTCGACAAGAAGTTTGCATTTTTCGTCGCCAGCGAGGGCGCGTTTCTCAACTTCGTAGGCGTCGTTGGTGCCGAGGTAGGCCACGAAGCCACCTTCGGCGGTGACCATCTTTTTGAGTTGAGCTTCGGTGTATTTGCCACTGCAGGCCACTTCGATGAGTTTGCTGGCATTGATGCTGCCGCAGCGGGTGGGAGAGAAGGCTCCGAGGCCGCAGAGGGCACGGTTCACTTCGACCACGCGGCCGTGGTTGTGGATACCCACGCTCACGCCGCCACCCATGTGGGCGATGATGAGGTTGAGGTCTTCGTAGTGTTTACCCAACTCGCGAGCATAGAGTTTTGCGGTCATTTTCTGGTTCAGGCAGTGCCAAATGGGGCCTTCGACGCGTTCGTCGAGGTCGAAAACTGGGTGACCACTGATTTTAGCAAATTCGGGGCGCTCGTCGACGATGCCTGGGTCGGCAATGTAGGCGCATTCGAGGCCGATTTCGCGAGCGATAGAATCGCTGATAAGGGCACCGAGGTTGCAGGCGTGTTTGCCTTGAATACCGTCGTGGCATTCTTGTTTCATCAGTTCGTTGACGCGATAGCAGCCGCTTTCGCAGGGGCGGGTGAGGCCGCCGCGGCCCATAACGATGGCAATGCTGTCGGTGCTTATTTCGTGGCGCTTCAGCATATCGAGGATGGCGCCTTTGCGATAGTCAAACTGGTCGGCAACCTCTTTATATTTCTGAATTTCTTCGATAGGGTGGGAGAGGTTTTCGGTGAAAACTTCGGTCTCGCCCTCATAAACTGCTGCTTTTGTTGACGTTGCACCAGGGTTGATTACCAGTGTATACTTTTTGTTGCTCATGTTTGTATGGTTGCTTTTAATTCTTTTTTATTTATTTCGATTTTGCAAAGTTACGATTTTTTTTTTGATTTTTAGCATTTTTAACAAAAAAGATGAAATATTTTTTGTTTCATAGCGTTATGATTGACGTTGGCGCTTGAGCAGGAAGGGTAGCAAAATCTGGTTAAAACTGTTGCCAATATCGACTGGCTGATAGTCTATGTTGTATTGTATGGCGCGCTGTTTCAGCTCGTTTTGTTGCCTAAGCATCTCGGTGCGGTAGGTTTCGGCAACCTCGGCGGGTTGCACCTTGAGTCGGCGGCCGCTCTCGAGGTCGACAAAGAGGTGGGGCCGGTTGTCGAACTGGAAGTCGATTTCGAGCCTGTTGTCGAATGTGTGGAAAAAGAGTACCTCGTGCTTGCAATGGCGCAGGTGGCGTAGGGCGTCGAAGAGTTCGTCGCGGTCGTGGTCAGAGCCGACAAAGGCGTCGGTGAATATAACCACCATCGAGCGCCGGTGGAGTTGCTCGGCAGTGAGGTGGAGTGTTTCGGCCACCGAGGCAGTTGCCTTGTGTTGAGCCGTAGCATCGACTGGAGCCATGAGCGGTTCGAGCAGCGAGTAGAGGTACAGCTGGTGGGTGCGGTTGCTTCGGGCCGGAGTGCTGAGGTCGATGTGGTCGCTGAAAAGAGTAAGCCCAAAAGCGTCGCGTTGGCGCAGCAGGAGTTCGGTTAGTGCTGCAGCGGCATAGACGCTGAAAGTGAGCTTATTGGGGCGTTCCAAGTTGCCTTGCCCCTCGACCGGAAAGAGCATCGAGCCGCTTTGGTCAATCAGGAGTTGGCAGCGCAGGTTGGTCTCCTCCTCAAAGGTCTTGACAAAAAGCTTGTCGGTCCGACCAAAGAGCTTCCAGTCGATGTTGCGCGTCGACTCGCCACTGTTGTACTGGCGGTGTTCGGAAAATTCTACCGAGAAACCGTGGAACGGGCTTTTGTGAAGACCAGTAATAAATCCCTCGACGACCTGCCGTGCAAAGAAGTCGAGAGATTTATAGCGTTCAAGTTCTTCAAACATTCAGGTTTGAGGCTTACAACAGGGTGTTGAGTTTGTCGGTCAGAGTGGATTTGGCAACGAGTCCGACGCTTTTGTCGACGGCTTCGCCGTTTTTGAAGAAGAGTATGGTTGGGACGTTGCGTATGCGGAAGCGGGCTGCGAGGTCGCTGCATTCGTCGACGTCGGCGGTTCCAACCACTACGCGGCCTTCATATTCGCGAGCCACTTCTTCGACCACCGGGGCCAGAGCTTTGCAGGGGCCGCACCAGGTGGCGCCAAAATCTATCATTGCGGGTTTGCCAGAAGCGATGAGTTCATCGAAATTTTTTTCTGTAACTATCTGTGCCATAATTATTTTTGTTGTTGTTTCGGTTGTTGATTGTTTTACAAAGATAGTGTTATTTTTGGTTTTACAAAGCGGTGTGTCGAAAGTTTTTTTTGACAAGGGTTGTGAATATTTACCTAATAGCCACATTGTCAACCTGTTGAAGTGTGATTTTTTTTCGAAAATAAATTTTTTTTCATATATATATAATTAATTCTTTTTTTTTGCGTTATTATAGTGTATGCAGATGCGACGATTGAAGATATTACTGTTGGTGGCGGTGCTTGCGGTGGCGGCACCGGCAAGGGCTCAAGACGAGGTTGAAGCTCTTGTAAATCAGTATACTGAGGCTTACGACAGCCTGATGAATAGTTTCTACATGCGCCGTTATGCCCAGACCCACTCTCACCGTAACCGCACTATCGGCGCCGCTGAGTTCGACCAGGTGCCCGACTCGGTGATTGCGGCTCGCCTCGCCTCGCTCCACACCGTAATTCCGATGACATATAACAGCGAGGTTCGCGCCTATATAAGGATGTACCTTAACCGAATGTCGACCCGCCTCGACGTTATGCAGACTTTGTGCGAATATTACCACCCCATGTTCGAGGAGGTGCTGAGCCGCTACGATGTGCCCGAAGAGCTGAAGTATCTGCCCATAGTCGAGTCGGCCATGAACCCCAAGGCCACCTCGCGCGTTGGCGCCGCTGGCCTTTGGCAGTTTATGTACACCACCGGCAAAAATTACGACTTGGAGGTGAATTCGATTGTCGACGACCGCCGCGACCCCTACAAGTCGACCGTGGCGGCAGCCCATTTTTTGAGCGACTTACACACTGTGTTCAACGACTGGACGCTCGCCATCGCGGCCTATAATTGTGGCCCTGGCAACATCAACAAGGCCATTGCCCGCTCGGGCGGCAAACGCGATTTTTGGGAGATATACTATTATCTGCCGCGCGAAACGAGGGGCTACATTCCGGCTTTTATTGCTGCCACCTATGTGATGAACTTCTATACCGACCACGGGTTGCGTTGCACAAACACCTCGTTGCCAGTGCGTTCCGACACCATCATGGTGCGCCATGACCTGCTTTTCCACTATGTTTCGAAAGTCACCGGAATAGAGATGGATGAGTTGCGCACCCTTAACCCGCAGTATCGCGCCGACTTTATACCCGCCTCGTCGGGCAATTACTCGCTTTGCCTGCCGGTGAGCAAAATCAAAGACTTCATCATGGTCGAAGATACGCTCTACGCCCAGACGCGCGACTCCGTAAGTCGCCGCCCGGTGCGCATGGCCAAGCCTCAGGCACAGACCTCCTCGTCGGGCGGAACGGTCTACTACACTGTCCGTAGCGGCGACACCCTCTCAAAGATTGCTTCCAAATATGGCATAAGTGTGGCCACGCTCAAGAAGCGCAACGGCCTCTCGTCTGACCGCATTCGCGTGGGTCAACGCCTCAAAATAAGATAACAACCCCGAACATCCATTTGCAGAAAAACAACATCGATATATGAAACAACGAATACTGAAATCGCTCAAATTTCTTGGCAACAAATATGTCATAGCAACCATCATCTTCTTGCTGCTGATACTTTTCCTCGACGACTATAATCTGATGGATACTCGCCGCCTGCGCCGCCAGGTTAAGGAACTACGTGCCGAGGAGCGCGAACTGCGCAACGATATGGTTGAAGACAGCGTCAGAGCGGCCTCGTTGCGTGGCAACCTCGACGCCATTGAGCGCTACGGCCGCGAAAATTATTATATGAAACGTTCCGACGAGGACATCTACGTCATTAAAGACCGCAAAAAATGAAACGCATTGCTTTCCCTCTCATAGTAGCTGCCACGCTCCTCTTGTCCAGTTGCGAGGCCATACGCAACTTCCTGTCGCACGACCTGGAGGAAGAAGATTTCATCATAGGCAAGCTCTACGAGGACGAGTATGTGGCCGAAACGCCCGTCATCTCGCGCCCCGTGCAGCGCCAACAGGCTGCCACCGCCAAGCCAACCACCAATCCACTCGGGCTCGACTATAGTGCCACCGACAACCAGAAACTCTACGACGCCATCAACTCGTGGCTCGGTGTGCCCTACAAGTATGGTGGCACAACACGCGACGGCATTGACTGCTCTGCCTTCGTTGGCCATATATATAAAGAGGTGTATGGCCTCACCCTCAACCGCACCGCCAACGATATGCAGCAGGATGTCCGCCTCATAGACCGCACCCAGTTGCGCGAGGGCGACCTGCTCTTCTTTATCAATAGTAAGGGTAAGGTCTCGCACGTGGGTATCTATCTAAAAGACAGCCTCTTTGCCCACGCCTCGACCTCGAACGGGGTATGCCTCAGCCGCCTAACCGATACCTACTGGACCACGCACTTCTACCGCGGCGGTCGCCACAAGAAATTCGCCAACTGACGGCTCGGCCTGCGGCCTCGCCGTCCCCTCTCCACCACACGGCCACGAGAAGACAACCCCAACACCCATACAAACTTCCCAGCAGAGTCGGCCCAACACCTAAAAAACATCCACAAAACAATCGCCAACCATCGGGTTGGGGAGGGTAAAAATGCGCTACCTAACTGCTTGAATATCAATGCTTGTTCGACCTCAATACGACCCTAACCCCTCCTTAACACGACCTTAACCCTGTAAATCAGCCACTTATAGAGCCCGAATTTAGCCCATTTATGACCAAAAATGTTCCCCCGGCACACAGTTGAGGAACATTAAAAAATTTTGCTTGTTTAGTACAAAAAAAAACTCTTACTTCGAATTAACGAAACATTCGTCCTCGAATACCTCTTCGGTTATGCGCTTCATCTCGACCGAGCCGTCGCGGTCGACGAGCAGCGATACGTACTCGGTGGAGCGCGAGGCGATGTAGCGGTCGCTGTTGTGCTGACGCCGGCGGCTGCCAAGAGGCAAGTCGTTTAGGATAAACTGGTTAAGCGTCTCGCCGAGCTTGCAACGTTGTGCTGTTGCGAGGTCACAGTCCCACTGGTCGGCAAACTCTATGTCGGGTTTGAGGGGTAGGGGATTGCCGCGGTGGTCGGTGGGCAGGAGTTTCGTGGCGCGTACCCAAACGTGCATAAGGTCTTCGCTCGTCTTGGTCGAACGCAACTGGTATTCGGCAAAGACAGTCCACTCGCACGACTTTTCGCGCCAGTTGTGTATGGTTATCAGCAGCACGGCGTCGGCGCCGAGGTCGTCGGCCAAGCGGCCGATATTCTCTTGCTGCAGCTGCTTGCGCGTGAAGGGTTCGGAGGGGGCAAGCTGGGCAGTGGCGAGTGGCCCGATGGCGTAGTAGCCGCTGTTGACAAGCGGGGTCGAAGCCGAAAGGTAGAGGTATTTGGCGGCGATGTTGAGCGAGGCGTTATAGTTCTTGTCGTTCAGTTCGCGTTCGGCGTTGCGCGGCGAGAGGTCGCTCAATGGAGCTACATAGATGGTGAGCGGTTCCTCTTTGTAGATGTCGCCATAGTAGGTGGCCTTTTTGCTGCTTTTGCAGCCAACAACGACGAGCGCTGCCACTATTGCTATGAGTGGTAATATTTTGGTTTTCATTGGTTTGGTGTCTGTTTGGTTTTTTCTTTCTTCTCGGCCTCGCGAGCCTCTTGTGCTGCCTTCTTCTCGGCTTCGCGAGCCTCTTGTGCCGCCTTCTTTTCGGCCTCGCGAGCCTCTTGTGCGGCCTTCTTTTCGGCCTCACGAGCCTCTTGCGCGGCCTTCTTTTCGGCCTCGCGAGCCTCTTGTGCAGCCTTCTTTTCGGCCTCGCGAGCCTCTTGCGCAGCCTTCTTTTCGGCCTCGCGAGCCTCTTGCGCAGCCTTCTTTTCGGCCTCGCGAGCCTCTTGTGCAGCCTTCTTCTCGGCCTCGCGAGCTTCTTGTGCGGCCTTCTTCTCGGCCTCGCGAGCCTCTTGTGCGGCCTTCTTTTCGGCCTCACGCAGCTTGCTCAACCTGTCGTTTTCTTTTTTACGCTGTTTCTGTTGAGCCTTTTGCTGCTTTTTCTTTTCTTTTTGTTGCTTTTCTTTCAGCTTTTTAGCCTCCTTCTTCGAGTTTTCTCGGTCCTTCTTGGCCTGAATTTTCTCCTCGTCCTGCTTCTTTTTCAGGTCGGCTGCGGCCTGTTGCTGCTCGGCCAACTGCTCGCGTTTTTGGTTGGCAGTGAGTCGAAGTGGGGCTTCGACCGAGTCGGTTGGCGTTTGCAGCCTCAGGCGCACGGTGTCGGTGCTGTCTATAATGCTACCGCAGTGAGGCACAGTGCGTTCGGCGGTGATGGTATCGAGCGAAAGAGAGGCAATGATAGCAAGGTTGATGGTATCGGCAGGGCCGAAGCTGAGGGTGTCGGCGGCGAAGTCGGGCACGAGCCGCCGTTTGAGTGCCATGACGTAGCGGCGCGACTGCGGGAAAGTGTACATCTCGCGGTTAAACATACGGTTAGCCTCCTCCTCTTCGCCGAGCATGGCCAGCGCCACGCCATATTCGGCCATCAGTCCAGGGTGAGCAGTATCGACCTTGGCGGCTTCGTTGGCAGTGGTGGCATAGGCGGCTGCCAACTGTTGCAGGTTGCCATAGGTGGGGCGGTCGGCATAGTCGAGCAGGGCAGCGTGCGACACAGCTTTATACTGTCCCGAGCAGGCTGTGAGCAATACTGCCACAAGCAGGAGAGCTATCGTTGTTTTGTTTTGTTTCGCGTTTGTCATCACAGTTTTTGTTTGTTTTTTTATAAAAAGCGGCAGCTTGTAAGCCGGGTTCTGTCGTCAGCGCTCGCGCTGCGTTCCATCATTAATCTACTGCCGTCGTCGCCGGCGGCCTCTATCGACCTACCCCTCGGCCATCGGGCGAGCCTTCCCTACGTGCGGCCGATATATTTGGTCTTTCAACCCATAAGGTTTACCATCCGGCACATCGCTGTGCGCGGTCGTGAGCTCTTGCCTCGCGGTTTCACCCTTACCAAGTTGTGGCTTGGCGGTTTGGTTTCTGTGGCACTGGCTGTGGCCAGCGGGTTGCCCCTGCTGGCCCCTTCCTGTTAGGAAGTATGGTGGCTCGTGTTGCCCGGACTTTCCTCCCGATTGTTGCCAATCCGGCGATGGAACCGCTGCCGCTTTTTTCATTTGCAAAGTTACATATTTTTTTTGAATTGCCAAAAACATTTTTTTTCGCACCTGTATACTGGCCGAGGTCAATCGGCTGCTGGACCAGCCTCTTTGCGCGGTTTGCGTGCTGGTGGAACGTAACCCGGGCGGAACACTTTGAGCTGGCTCAAAAGCAGCGCGGCCGCAAGCAACGCGCCCAGCACGTCGCACACCGTGCAGGTAACCCACACGCCGGTGAGTCCGTCGGCGCCAGCGTTGACAAACAGGGTGGGAATGACAAACATGAGCGGTATGAGGAACAACACTTGGCGCGAAAGGCTGGTGGTGATGGCAATCCACGGCTTGTCTATGCTCTGGAAGAATTGCGAGTTGGTTATGGTGAAGGCAATGAGCGGCATCATCACGTTGAGGTAGCGCATGGCAGGCGCGCCGATGTCGAGCAGCTGGTCGCCCGTGGTGAAAGCGCGAAGAATGATACGCGGCATAATCATGGCCAGCAGTGCACCTATTGTTCCCACCACGAGGCTTACCTTCATGGTGAGGGTAAACACTTGGCGCAGACGGTGGTTGTGGCCAGCGCCGTAGTTGTAGCCCGCTATGGGTTGCATACCCTGGCAGAGGCCGAGAATGAGCATTACGAGGAACGAGCCGTAGGTGTTGACTAAGCCGTAGGCACCCACCGCCAAGTCGCCACCGTAGCGTATGAGTTGGCGGTTGAGCAGCGCCACCACAAACGAGGCTGCGAAGTTCATCAGGAACGGACTCATGCCGATAAGCAGAATATTGCGGAAGATGTAAAACTTTGGTTGCCAGATATGTTCGCGGAAGCGGATAAAGCTATTCTTGTCCAAAAAGTGAGCCACTGCCACGACAGCGGTGGTAAACATCGATATTGTCGAAGCCCAAGCTGCGCCGCCTATGCCGAGTTTGAACACCATAATGAACAGCGCGTCGAGAAAGATGTTGAGTATTGCTCCGCCGGCCATTATCCACATACTCTTGGTAGGGTAGCCGCTGGCGCGGATGAGGCCCGTGAGGTTGAATGTGAGCGTGGTGAAGAACATACCGGGAAGTATAATGACCATATATTGGCGGGCGAAGCCTATGGTGTCTGCCGAGGCGCCGAACATTTCGAGAATGCGGTCCATGAAAAGGTATCCGCCGCTGATGAACAGTATTCCGAAAAAGATGGTGAGCAATATGCTGTTGCCCAAAATCTTCTCGGCCCAATGTTTATCCTTGCGGCCGAGGACGATGCTCATGCGGCTCGAGGCTCCTACGCCCACAAGCGAGCCAAAGGCGTGGATAATGTTCATGATGGGCATGGTTATGGCAAGGCCGGCAATGGCCAGTTCGCCAACATATTGGCCGAGAAAAATGCGGTCCACAATGTTGTATACCGAGGCTACAACCTGGGTTATGACGGCCGGTAACGCGTATTTTAGCAGTAGGCTTCCTATGTTTTTCTCTTCTAATTCTTTTGTGTTGTCCATGGTGGAAATGTTACTTTTTTATTCTGTTTTTCAAAGCCGACAAGGCGTTGTAGGCCACCAAGCCAGGGGCAAGTTCGAGGCTGCGCTCGTCGACAATCAGGTTGGGGCGGTGCAGGTTGCTGAACGGCGTGCCTGGTTGGTGAATGCCGATGCGGAAATAGCACGAGGGTATGAGTTGTCCGAAAAACGAGAAGTCTTCGGCCGTCATGCGCAGGTCGAGCCACTCCACGTTTTCTGTGCCGAGAAAAGCGCAGGCGTTGTCGTGAACCTGCTGGGTGCAGGCGTCGTCGTTAATCACAGGGAGGTAACCCTCGTCGATAAAGAGGTCGCATTCTGCTCCCATGGCTTCGGCCACTCCGGTGCTGATGCGGCGTATGAGGCGGTGGGTTTCGAGGCGCCACTCGGGGTCGAACGAGCGAATTATGCCTTCCATCTTCACCGTGTCGGGAATGATGTTGGTGCGGCCGCCAATGGCGTCCATCTTGCCAATGGTCAGCACTGTGGGCATATTGGGGGCAGCATTGCGCGACACTACCTGCTGGAGGGCGATGACGATATGAGAAGCCACCACTATGGGGTCTATGCTCAGGTGTGGTGTCGCGCCGTGCCCGCCACGACCTTTCACAGTCCAGTAAAGTTCGTCGGTCGAGGCCATATATTTGCCTTTCTTCATGCCGACACGGCCAAAATCCATCTCTGGCAAACAGTGAAAAGCGTAGATTTCGTTCGGCACAAGGTCGCTAAACAGGCCGTCGTTCATCATCATGCGGGCGCCGCCAGGGTATTTCTCCTCGCTGGGTTCGAAGATGAGCATTATCGAGCCCTGCATGGCGTGGCGCATACGGCACAGAATGGCAGCCGCGCCGAGCAGTGAGGCGGTGTGCATATCGTGGCCACAGGCATGCATAACGCCAGGGTTTTCGGACGAGTAGGGGAGGCCTGTGCACTCTTCGATAGGCAGTGCGTCGAAGTCGGCTCGCAGGGCCACGCAGTAGCTGTCGGGCTCAACTCCGCCACGAATCATTGCCATAACCCCCGTGCCGCCAATTTCGGTGCGGGGGTCGAGCCCCATCTTCCGCAGCTGCTCGGCAATGAAGAGCATGGTGTTATGCTCTTGTTGCGATAGTTCGGGGTGACGATGGAGCCACCTGCGCCATTCCACAACGGTGTCGAACTGCAGGTGAGCCAGCTCTTTTATCTCTTTTATTATTGGTTCCATATTTTAAAATAATCAAATAAATATAACGCAGTAATGGGTGTTTTATTGTATGCCACGACACAAAAAAAGTTTTTTTATCATTTTTTTTGCAGAATGGTTTTTTCTTTGTATCTTTGCAAACGGAAAATGTGGATAGATTTGTAATGATTGCAACCACAGTGCGGCCGTTGACAAGGCGTCAGAAACCGCACAACAAAAATGCTAAAGCATTAGCTTGCTGCAAGTTGCGTCACGTTACCTATTCGCTGTTAAACAAATTAATAACAGTAAAAGCAACAACTAAAAATGAGCTACTTTTTCACATCAGAGAGTGTTTCGGAAGGCCATCCCGACAAAATTGCCGACCAAATCAGCGATTCGCTCCTCGACGAATTTTTGCGCCACGACCCCGAAAGTCATGTGGCGTGCGAGACATTGGTCACCACCGGCCTGGCAGTGGTCAGTGGCGAGGTTACTTGCAACGGCTACGTCGACGTGCAGTCGACGGTGCGCAGTGTTATTCGCGACATTGGCTACACAAAGGGCGACTATAAGTTCGACGCCGAGTCGTGCGGTGTGCTCTCGGCCATCCACGAACAGAGTGCCGACATCAACCAGGGTGTGTCACGCAAGGTAAAAAAAGACCAAGGC
Organism: Bacteroidales bacterium; assembly: GCA_017479385.1. Classification (GTDB taxonomy): domain Bacteria; phylum Bacteroidota; class Bacteroidia; order Bacteroidales; family P3; genus Colimorpha. The sequence goes on from JAFVCE010000017.1 coordinate 127,950, forward strand.
GCTGGCGACCAGGGCATGATGTTCGGCTACGCCTGTCGCGAAACCGACGAGCTAATGCCGCTCCCGATAACTCTGGCTCACATCATTCTTATCGAGCTTGGTAAAATCCGCCACGAGGGCAAGCAGATGCGCTACCTGCGCCCCGACGCCAAAAGCCAGGTCACGGTGCAGTATAGCGACAACAGCCGCCCCGAGCGCATCGATACCATCGTCATCAGCACCCAGCACGACCCAGAGGTGGACCAAAGTCGTATCAGCATCGATATTGAGCGCATTTTGCTACCTCGAGTCATCAAGCGTCTGCCCAAGTCGACCCAAAAACTCTTCTTCGTCTCATCGGCCGACGGGCAGCCCATGCGGCTGCTTGTAAACCCCACTGGCAAGTTTGTCATTGGTGGCCCTCACGGCGATACTGGCCTCACAGGGCGCAAAATCATTGTCGACACCTATGGCGGACGTGGCGCCCACGGTGGCGGAGCTTTCAGTGGCAAAGACGCCTCCAAGGTCGACCGCTCGGCAGCCTACGCCACTCGCCATATTGCCAAAAACCTTGTTGCCGCCGGCGTTTGCGACGAGGTACTCGTCCAGGTGGCCTATGCCATTGGTGTTGCCGAGCCAGTCGGTCTTTATGTCAACACCTACGGCTCGGCCCACGTTGCCATGACCGACGGCGAGATTGCCCAAAAAGTGTCGTCGCTCTTCGATATGCGCCCCTACGCCATTGTTGAGCGGTTCGGGCTTAAAAACCCCATCTTCCGACCCACTGCGGCCTACGGCCATTTGGGTCGCGACCCCTACGAGGGCGAAGTGACGCTCTATAAGGCTGGCAAACCGATTAAGAAAACCGTTCAGTTCTTCGGGTGGGAGAAACTGGACTATGTCGATAAAATCAAACAAGCTTTCGCATTATGAACCTTACCGGCCTCGTCGTAGGCGCTGCCACTTTTCTCACCATCGGCGCGTTCCATCCGTTGGTCATCAAAGCCGAATACCACTTCGGCGTGGGCTGCTGGTGGGTCTTCATGCTCTTCGGGCTGGTGTGTATAGCCAGCTCGCTGCTTGTGGCCAACAACGTGCTCTCGACCCTCCTCGGGGTTGTAGCTTTCTCGAGCCTTTGGTCCATACTCGAACTGTTCAAACAGCGCCAGCGTGTGGCCAAAGGCTGGTTTCCAAAAAATCCTAAACGCAATTACAAGTCGGAATGACAAAACTCAGTGTAAATATCAACAAAGTAGCCACAATTCGCAATGCGCGCGGTGGCAATGTGCCCGACGTACTCAAGTTCGCCCAAGATTGTGAACGCTTTGGTGCACAGGGTATTACGGTTCATCCACGCCCCGACGAGCGTCACATACGCTACGCCGACGCGTTGGCCATAAAGCCCCTTATCAACGTCGAATACAACATCGAAGGCAACCCCAAAGGCGTCGCCCAAAGTCGGCCCTATGGCTTCATCGATTTGGTCAAAGAAATCCGTCCGGCCCAGGTTACCCTGGTCCCCGACGCCGAAGGGGTGCTCACCAGCAACGCGGGGTGGGACACCGTTACCCATCAGCAATACCTGCGCGACATTGTTAAAGAGTTCAAACAGAGCGGCATACGCGTCAGCATATTCATCGACCCCGAACCCCACATGATAGAGCAAGCTGCCCTCACCGGCACCGACCGCGTCGAGCTCTACACCGAGGGCTATGCTCGCAACTATGCGGCCGCCCCCGAGGCCGCCATTGCCCCTTATCTGCTCGCGGCCAAAACTGCGCGCGACTGCGGCCTTGGGCTCAACGCCGGGCACGATTTGAACCTCGGCAACCTGGCCTTCTTCCGCCAACAAATACCCTGGCTCGACGAGGTCTCGATCGGTCACGCCCTTATTGCCGACGCCCTCTACCTCGGCATTGCAGAAACGATAAAGCGCTACCTGGCCTGCCTCGCCTGACCGCATTTCGGGCATCAACCACGCTGCCTGTCGACCAAATTCGGAGTCATAGTCGGGGTGTCGTCGCCCGCCCGTCGCCCACAATTCGATAAAAAGACCTATTTTTATCGATAAGCACCCCCTATGTAGAGGTGGGTTAACTACCTCAACATCAAGGCTTATTCGACCTCAACACGACCTTAACCCGACCCTAACCCGACCACAACACTGTTTTTCAACCCCTTACGAAACGCATCGTGGCCCCAGTTTTTATCGAAAAAGCCCGCCCATTTTATCGATTGTCACGCCGCAGGTGTCCAAATATGCTGTTTTGTAAAATCCATTGGTAATGCTACCGGTTGCCCTTGGCGCGGTTGTGCGTGCGGCAGAGCATTTGGCAGTTCTCCTCGGATGTCTGTCCGCCACGACTCCATGCCGCCACATGGTCGGCCTCCATCTCGCTCTCTTTGTAGATTTTGGTACGGTGTGCCTCGTGCCCCATGGCGCAGAGTGGGCAGTTGCTCACTCCTGCCTGGCGTGCCGCCTCGGTCTGCCGGCGGTATACACGCTGCTTGGTGGCTTCGTCGAACACACGCACATCCAGCAAGCGCGTGTCTGTCGCACCTCCCAGCAGATATTCGAACACCCCCTTGCGGTTCTTCACGCAGGGGTCGTCCATCAGGGTGGCAGCCCAGTCGGTCATCGCCTTGTGGTCGTATGGCTGGGTGTGGTATTCGTCGTAGTAGCGACCCCACGGCAGGCCGCACATCTCGTTGTAGCGGTCGGCAAAGAGGCTTTCCACCCACGCTATAACGTCCTCGAAATGAACTTGTAACTCGCTTATTTGGGTGTCGTGTCTATGGGCTTGCATATATTCCTCAACTTGGCCGTGGCTCACCCAGTCGAGGGCTGTGTGCAGGAAGTCCTGCCGCTTCACCGAGCCACGCACGTAGGCGCTCCACTTCTGCACATTGGCGTTGCGGCTGTTGCTGAACACAGAACGAGCCAGCGTAACAAACGGTCCGCTATACACGGCGTTCAGCTCCTCTTGTGGGTTGAGTGGTATGCCAGCTATGTTGATAGTCTGAAACCATTGCTTGATTTCGCTTTCTGTGCCCTCGCATTCGTAGACCAGCAGCGAGGTGTTCTCTATCAGCGTCTGCTTATCCTTCGGCAAGGCGTGGAAGCGGAAAGGCAAGTCTCCAGCCATCACCGAGAACTTATCGGTCAAGAAGCGCCCGAGTGAGGTGATGCGCTGCTGCCCGTCCAACACCTCGAGCCGCCCATCGGGCAGGCAGTTGAAGTAGAGCAACCCCAGGGGGTACTGCTTCAGCACCGACTCCACCACTGCCACCTCCTTGCGCCCATTGTCCTCGGCATAGAGGTAGTTGCGCTGATACTCTGGCTGAATGGTCAGCCTGCCGGAAAGTCCATATAGGCCTTTCTCCTCCAGTTCGTTGTACACGAACCCGTCGCACAGTTCCGCAACGGTGTACTGCTTCAGTTCAGTCTTCATATATGTACTTTTACTAACAATTTGCCGAATGATTTCTATTGGCGTGGCTTCTTGAGGATGAGGATACGGGCGTAGGTTTCTTTTCCGCATAGGTGAAAGCGGTGTCCATAGTGCGGGTTGTCTTCTACATATCTATCCAAACCTATTATCTCATATTGTTCCACGCAATGTTTATCAAGAAATGAAATCGGTACACCCATCACATCGGTGTAATCAGACGGAATTGCATCTGAATATGGAATTTCTATTGCATTGTACTCGTCATAATGTTCGTATGCATGCTTGTCTTTGAGGTCTTTATGCTTGCTGTACTTTAGGTTATCGGCCATTGTCATCAGCTCCAATGGCTGATGTCGGCGACCATGGTCGAGATTGGTAATCCAAATGCTCGAAGAACGACCGAGTATATTTCCATCTATAAACCGATAGTTGCTGCCTTGCTTCCCTTCCTTTACTAATATGTCTTTCATACTATTAGGAATTCCAAACAACAAATCCTGACTCATAGGTGTTTTCCCAACCCAGAGTCTGTTGTTCTTTATGAATGGAAAGACTTCTTTATAGGTTATGCAGTTCTTGTTGGCAATCATTAGAAACTGTTTGTTAGCTGACATTGTCCACGCGAAGAACTCGCGGAAGAGCGAGAAAGGCGGATTGGTAACTATAATGTCAGATTCGTCGCGCAGGCGCGTAACCTCGGCACTACGGAAGTCGCCGTCGCCTTTCAAGTATTTCCACCTCAGGTCTTCGATATCAATGCGTCGGTCGCCGTTCTCGTCCTGCTCAAGGATGAATATTTTACCGTGAGAACGAGTCTTCTTGCGGTCGTAGTTTGGCGAGTGGATTTCGAACTCGGTCTCGAAGAGCGAGAGTTGCCGCCCATACCGCTCCTGTTTGCGCTCTATGGCATAGCTGGTGGAGATAAGCTTGCGCAGTCCAAGCCGCTCGAAGTTCTGCGCAAAATACTTGGTGAAGTTGCTCCACTCAGGGACGTCGCAGGGGAGCAGAACTGTTTTGCCCCGAAACACATCGGGGTTGTAGTCGAGGTAGGCTTCAACCTCGCGCTCTATGTCGTAGTATTGAGTGTAGAACTCGTCATTCTTTGCACTCTTGGCCTTCGACAGGCTCTCATTAGCCATATTGATTGACAGCGTTTTGTGCATTGCTATCAATCAATTTGTGGCATGTAGAAAACAGAAAGGTGTGAGCCATTCTATTCACATTCACGGGAAGTCCTGGAAAATTTGAAACCCGCAGCCAACCAGAATACTCACACCAAAAGTGAGCATAACATCAGTTGGCTAACGGAAATCAAAAAAAGACTTCCGTGAATGTTTATCTGTGCATTTCCTACACTATCCGCTCGTAGAAGCAGTTTTTCCAGGACTTTTTCTTCGAATGTGAATAATAGTAATGCTGTTATTAATTCGTTTCGTTCATGTTCCATTCCTCTCGGAACAATGTGGTTGCAAAGTTACAAAATAATTTTCATTTAACGAAAAAAAAATCACACCCAGTATCTCTGCAGGCTGAGAATATGAGTGCAGGAACTTTAAAAAGCCCAGTATATTTGCCCAATTATGAGAAGAATAAGCACGCCAGCCGCTGCATTTTTAATCAAATAAATTATGTAGAATTTCATCCTGTTTTATTCCTCCACCTGTCAGTGGGCTCACCCAGTCGAGCGCGGGGGTGGAGGAAGTCCTGCCGTTTGATGGAGCTACGAATGTATGGACTATTTCGTGTTATATTTGTCCAGTAGAGCCTGGCGCATATCATCTCTTTCTTTGTTCAAGTTGCGATTTAGAAGTTGCTGCTGTTCTGGTGACAAATGTACTATTTTCACACCGACAGTCCCCATTCTATTGGTCTGCTCCTTTTGCATATATTGCAACAATTCTTCTGGTGAAAAATCATTTTGAGAATGTAGTAGAATCTGTGCAAGTTTGCCTTTGCGTTCTTCTATATTGCAATGCTCTATACGCTGTTGGGCCTTTTGTGTATCAATAAAGCCAGTACTCCTTTTTGCTTCTATTGCAATAAGCATTTGAAGAAGTTCAGGTTCTGTAATTTTTTCTATGTCGTATACCATAATACATAATTATTTAAAGTGGAATTTTGCTAAAACAACATTTTGATTTAGGTTATTTAATGCCTATTTCCCAGCCCAGCTGGAGAGTTTTGTTTATCTCTTCCAATAGTTTCTTTTTCTGCACACAGGCGTGATTGACAACAATGTAATAGCCATCATAAAAAAATGACCTGTTGGGATAGGACGGGTGCGGAGCATCACTGACTAAATATCTTCCTAACGTGGCAATTTTGGCTTTAAACACGTTCTCGACACCGGCATCTCGAATGGCTCTGATAAAAGTATCAATACCCTTCTTCTCCTGGATAATAGTTCCATCTTTTTTTCTTACATACAATCCCTCAAACGGTATTTCACTTTCTTTTACCGTCATAGACGTCTCAGCTGGTGCTAGCTCGGACAGCAGAGCAATAATCTCTTCTCGGCTAAATCCTTGGCTGACGACATTATCTATCAGTGTCAACATTCGCTCATTATGTTGCATTGTAAGCCACTCTTCTATACTTTCTGTTTTTATTACACCCGTAGGGTGTTTGTTTTCAATCATCAGCAGCAAATGAGCCACCTCTTCGTCTGTGGCTGTATTGATATTTATGCTGTCATCATCTGTAAGTACTATTATTTCTTCTTCCATATTGTGTTTTATGTTTTCTATAGGTTTTTTCTCTGCTATGGGTTCGTCAATGTCGTCCGCCTGAGCATTCGCAACAGGCTGATACGTCTCGGGTGCCTCAATGCTTGTATACACCATTTGCATTTCCTCGTTACCCTCGCTCAAATCCCGTGGCACATATTGATGTTCTTCTAACAGCCCACCGCCGCAGGTTCCAGTCTCATCCCAATCCTCGCGTCCTTCAAAATGGTGTTGCCAATGTCTGCGAGCCGACGGGAGACCAAATCGGTTGTATAATCCGACATTATCGAGGAACAGCACTTTCTCCTTGCCCCAGGCTATCCTAAATCCACGACCGACCTGCTGCAGGTACATCGAAAGCGATTTGGTGGGTCGGCATAGCTGAATAAATTCCACATCGGGGCAATCAAATCCTTCGCTGAAAATATTGACGTTGAAAATAATGTCAATTTCTCCTTTTCTGAACTCTTTCACTGCAGAATTGCGTTCTTCCTTAGGCGTCAAGGAGTCAATGTAAGCTACACGGTAGCCATGTTGGGAGAATAGAGTCGCGAGCATTTCGTTGTGCTTCCTGTTTATTGTATACACAATGCCCTTCTTCCCTTTAGCAAAACGCTCGTATGTTTCCAATATGCCGGCCCTGATACGGTCTTGGTTCAGCAGACGTTCCATCTCTAGCTCATCGTAATCGCCACTAAAGTCGGTCTTCAGGTGGTCAATCTTATACTGCATCTGTGAGTCGGGACGGATAGAGAAGTATTCATAGTTGCATAAGTAGTTCTGCTCAATGAAACGATATACTGGCTGACTGAGGATGAGTTTGTCGTATGTATCTGTAAAGGGTTGATGATTCAAGCGACATGGAGTCGCTGTCACACCAAGCAGACGAGCATTGGGCCACGCTTGTCGTATGCGTTGATAGCTGTCGGCGGGAGAATGGTGAGCTTCGTCAATGATGATAAAGTCGAAATTGGTGTCCTGTTCCCATTGTGTAAGACGTCTACGACGGCTTAAGGTCTGCACCGATGCCACAATAACATTACGGCTACTTCCGAATACCTTTCCTCCACTTATAGTGCCACACACGTGTTTGTATTTACTGGTCAGGGTATCTTCTATCTGTTCCAGTAGTTCCACACGATGTACCAGCACAAGTATTTTGGGTATATTCCACTTCAGACGCTCGTCTATGTCCTTTTTTGAACAAGCCGAACCTTTATCGTAAAAATAGTCTTGCAGGTCTTTGATGATTGAGGAAAAAAGATGAGTCTTGCCAGTGCCTGTCGGCATCTGAAGCATAACACCCATCTTGCCCTCAGCCCATGCCCTATAGATAGCCGACTTGTTCTCTTGCTGGTAGGGGCGTAACTTCCTGTTATAGGATTGCCTACGAGAGTAGGCATCCAATTCGGCAAAATCTATCGTACGAATGGTATCTTTGTCCACAACACTTGTATTCATAATGATTTATGCTTTAAACAGAGCCGCTTTGGAATGACTTTTCCCATCTACGTTAATCTGTTTTACCAAATACTGTGTCATTGCTTATTGTTTGTTTAGTGTTGTAGTAATTCTTTGCCTGGTTGTGTTTAGAACCTCTTGTTGCCAGTTGGCCAGTTGCGGCGGAGCCAATACCACCACACTGCTCATAAGCGAACTGATAAGGTTGCGCAATTCATGATTGTCTTTCACCAGTAGGGTCACTTCGAGTGGCTCATCTGGCAGGTCGGGGCGGGGTAGTGTTTGCTGAGTGCTATGTAGCGGAGCCGCTTGCAGGTACTCGCGCATGGCTCCATAAACCAGCAGGCGAACTTTTTCTATCGGTTTGTTGTATGGGTTAGTGATGCCCACCACCTGACCGAAATATTCGTCCCAATTCACTTCGGTAGTAAGATATGGCTGATTAGATAGTGTAACTTTCTCAATCCTGTCTATTGCCAGCCAAAAGAAAGGCCATTGCCCGTCAGCCTGGGCTCGCAGCAAACTCTTCTCGTTTAATACAGCGGCGTACCAAAAGCGTTCATCTTGCTTAACGGCCAGCACACTCACCTCGTGTACCCTCGTATCGCCATCGAAAGGGTGGTATGTGATGGCAACGCTATAGCGTCGCAGGGCGGCATCGAAAAGGTCGCCGAGGTGGCGCATAGAACGTTTGTCGCGAATAGAGACTGCTCCACTATCAAGAAAGAGACACCTTGGGGTTGCATTGCTCTCGCTATCGGCAAGGTTCATCTGTTCCATCAGTTGGCGAACTTGTGGTAGCCATGGCAGATTACTCACCGATTGGTACAAGAGGTGCATATTGGTCAGTAGTGCATTTTCGTCGGTGGTGAGATGAGGTATTGGCGGCACCTGACTGTACCGCAAAGTCACACGCCCCTCTTTACGGCGCTGTAAATCGGTACTTACGATGGGTTGCCTTACTATTGTTATTCCATTTGGTAGCCCTCTCTCTATTCGCTCTATATAGCGACGCAGCATATCGCGAGTTACTGATATGCCTGGCACCTCATTCAGTTGCCTCATGATACTTCCCATTGTGGGAGGGTCGCTAATGTTTCGCAACATTCTATCTATTATTATGATAATATCGTCTGTTTTCCTTGTCATTTCCCTATCATATTTTTTTGCAAAGGTAGCTATTTTTTAGTGTATGACTGATGTGTTTGTCATCTTTGACATATAGGTGACGTCATCTCGGGTGCAATGTTACGAATTATTTCCGGTTTGGCAAATATTTTTTTTTCGCACCAGCCTGTCATTTCTATCAGCGCCGTGTTCGTTGCTCAACACGTCGGCAGGTGGGAATGGTATGAAAATCAGTCCTCTCCATTAGGTTACAGATAGGCTTTGGGTAGCCATTTTTGATGATTTTAGGAAGAAAAGATTTGATTTTCAAAAAAAATGTGTATCTTTGCAGTCTCAAAAAAAATAGATATTAATCATGTTCAAGAAAGAAACCTACATCGCTCGTCGCCAACAACTCCGCAAGGAGATGGGCCACGGCATCATTATTATTCCTGGCAACCACGAAGCCCCCTGCAACTATAAGGACAACACCTACTGGTTTCGTCAAGATAGCACGTTCCTCTATTTCTTCGGCCTGCAGCGCGAAGACCTGGTGGGCGTTATTGATTGCGACAACGGTAAGGACTACATCTTTGCCAACGACTACGACATAGACGATATTATCTGGACCGGTCCGCTACCGAGCGTTGCCGAGCTGGCCGCCCAGGTGGGTGTCGAGAACTCGGGCGATATGGCAGCCCTGCGCCGCCTGCTTGCCGGCAACGGTGGCGCTCGCCCCTGCGCCCACTTCCTGCCGCCCTATCGTGCCGACATTCGTGCCGACCTCGCCGACTGGCTCGGCATTAGCTACTCGGCCGTAGATAGTTACGCTTCGTTGCCGTTGGTGCTTGCCTGCGTGAAACAACGTATGATTAAGAGCGACGAGGAAATCGAAGAAATCGAGCGCGCCATTGCCACTGCCTACAATATGCACGTCGGTGCCATGAAATTGGCCATGCCAGGCCGCTACGAATACGAGCTGGCCGGCTTCATGGAGGGCGAGGCTTGGAAAGGCAACGGCCCCGTGAGTTTCCCAATCATTATGACCGTACACGGCGAGACGCTTCACAACCACGGCCACAACAATCGACTCGAAGTGGGCCGTATGCTCGTGATGGATGCCGGCTGCGAAACCCCGATGAACTATTGCTCCGACATTACCCGTTCGGTGCCCGTGGGCGGACGCTTCGACGACCGTCAGCGGACCATTTACGAAATCGTGCTCAACGCCAACCTCGAAGCACAGCGCCAAACTCGCCCAGGTGTTACCTATAAAGAAGTGCACACCGCCGCCAGCCGCGTCTTGGCCCAGGGCTATAAGGACCTCGGCATACTTCGTGGCAATGTAGACGACATTGTGGCCGCAGGTGCCCACAGCCTGCTCATGCCCCACGGCTTGGGCCACATGATGGGTCTCGACGTTCACGACATGGAGAACTACGGCCAAATCAACGTCGGCTACGACACCGAAACCCGCCCCAGCGAGCAGTTCGGCCTCGGCAGCCTGCGCTGCGGCCGCCGCCTGCAACCCGGCTTTGTCATAACCGACGAACCTGGCTGCTATTTCATTCCCGCCCTAATCGACAAGTGGCAAGCCGAAGGCACCTGTCGCGACTTCATCAACTTCGACGAACTGAACAAGTGGCGCGACTTTGGCGGCATACGCATCGAAGACGACATACTGGTCACCACCGATGGCTGCCGCGTGCTTGGCAAGCCGATACCCAAAACCGTGGCCGAAATCGAAGAGGTTATGAACAGTTAGTTCGACGTGAGAAAGATTGCTCAAGAGCGTGTTCTATTGGGAAAAATCGCTCCCGACAGACTGACTGGTAAGTAAAAAAGTATCTCTGTGTCCGGAATGGACACCACACATTAGCCCCACTCCAGACCATAAAGGTAGGGTGGGGCTATTATATTTCTGCGAAATTGTGAGCCCTTTGCGGGGGGCTAAACCCTGTTTTGGATGGGGGCTAAGTGCTTGATTGATAGGGCTTGTTCGACCTCAATACGACCTTAACCCCTCTTTGACCCCTTTCTAACCCCTGGGCAATGTTTTTAACTTACTGATTACCAGTGCGGAATGTTTAGGGTGAATAGATACTATTTTCTCGATAAAAACAAAAATCGGCCATCAGTTGTGGGGCGGGTTTTGGTGCGCCTTTGCTGATGGCCGAATGGGGGGTAGGGGACTACTCGGCCTGGGCCGGAGAGAGGTTGCTCTCGTTGATGGCTTGGCTTAGTTGGGCCGAGGTGTCGCCTTTGCGGATGTCGAAAATTATCTTTTCGTCGAGGTCGCTGCCCTGGGTGGTGATGGCAATGGTGTCGCCTGGTAGGATGTCGGCTTTGATAATCTCGTCGGCCAGGTCGTCCTCGATATAGCGCTGAATGGCGCGCTTGAGCGGGCGGGCACCGTACTGCTCGTCCCAGCCCTTGCGCAGCAGGAAGTCTTTGGCCTGTTCGTCTATTTCTACGCCGAAGCCCATCTGCTCTATGCGAGCGAAGAGGCCTTTGAGTTCGATGTCGATAATGCGGTGTATGTCGTTGCGTTTCAGGCTGTTGAAGTAGACTATGTCGTCGATACGGTTAAGAAATTCGGGGGCGAAGGCCTTTTTGAGCGATTTTTCTATGACGTCGCGTTGCAGGGCGTCGCGCTCGGCTTCGCGGGCCGAGGTGTTGAATCCCACACCGGTGCCGAAGTCTTTGAGTTGGCGGCTGCCGATGTTCGAGGTCATAATGATGATAGTGTTTTTGAAGTCGACTTTACGCCCGAGGCCGTCGGTTAGTTGGCCGTCGTCGAGCACCTGCAGCAGGACGTTGAACACGTCGGGGTGTGCCTTCTCTATCTCGTCGAGCAGGACGATGGAGTAGGGTTTGCGCCGCACTTTCTCGGTGAGTTGTCCGCCCTCTTCGTAGCCCACATATCCCGGAGGCGCTCCGACAAGGCGGCTTACAGAGAATTTCTCCATATATTCGCTCATGTCGATGCGAATCATTGCGTTTTCGCTGTCGAAGAGGTAGCGGGCAAGGATTTTGGTGAGGTAGGTCTTGCCCACACCGGTTGGGCCGAGGAAGAGGAACGAGCCGATGGGTTTGTTGGGGTCTTTGAGGCCGGCGCGGTTGCGGCGTATGGCCTTGGCAATCTGCGTTATAGCGGTATCTTGACCCACGACGCTGCCTTGCAGTTCAGACTCGATGGTCATCAGGCGCGAGCTTTCGTTTTCGGCAATTCGCTGCACTGGGACGCCGGTCATCATGGCCACCACTTCGGCCACGTCGTTGGCGGTTACCTGAATGTGGCGGTTCTTCTCGTCGTCTTCCCAGCGCTTCTTCTCGTCGGCAAGGCGGGCGTTGAGTTCGCGTTCGCGGTCGCGGTATTCGGCAGCTTCGTTATATTTTTTCTCGGCCAGAACCTGTTTTTTCAGGCCGACGATTTTCTCGATTTCGTGCTCGAGGTCTATCACGGCTTGAGGAACCTCTACGTTGGCAATGCGGACGCGCGCGCCGGCTTCGTCGAGGGCGTCGATGGCCTTGTCGGGCAGTAGGCGGTCGCTGACGTAGCGCTCGGTGAGCGAGACGCAGGCCTGGAGAGCTTCGTCGGTGAAAGCAACCAGGTGGTGTGCCTCATATTTGGGGCGTATGTTGCGCAGAATTTCGAGTGTTTCTTCGGGCGAAGGGGCTTCGACGAGTACTTTTTGAAATCGGCGCTCGAGGGCTCCATCTTTTTCGATATATTGGCGGTACTCGTCGAGGGTGGTGGTGCCGATACATTGCAGGCGGCCGCGCGAGAGGGCGGGTTTGAACATATTCGACGCGTCGAGCGAACCGCTGGCGCTGCCGGCTCCAACGATGGTGTGGATTTCGTCGATAAAGATAATGATGTTTGGGTTCTTTTCGAGTTCGTTGATGACGGCTTTCATGCGTTCTTCGAACTGGCCGCGATATTTGGTGCCTGCCACGAGCGAGGCGAGGTCGAGCGTTACGACGCGTTTGCCGTAGAGCGTGCGTGGAACGCGACCTTCGACAATGTGCATGGCGAGGCCTTCGGCAATGGCTGTTTTGCCCACGCCGGGTTCGCCGATGAGAATGGGGTTGTTCTTTTTTCGGCGCGAAAGGATTTGGGCAATGCGCTCCAGCTCGCGGTCGCGGCCCACGATGGGGTCGAGCTCGCCCTCCTCGGCAGCTTTGGTCAGGTCGCGGCCAAAATTCTCGAGCGCAGGGGTGGCCGACTGGCTCTTGCCCTGCTGGCGCTGACGCTGGTTGTCGGCCTGCTCGGGGTCGGGGTAGGGATTGTCGTTGTCGTCGTCGCTGGTCTGCGAAGAAAAGTCGGGCAACTCGCCCATTTGGTCGGTAGAGTTGGCCAAGCCGTTGTTGCTCTGCACCATACGGAAAAGGCGGTCGTGGGTAGCACCTGCTTTTTCGAGCAGTTTGGCTGCCATGTTTTCGCCTTCCATGAGGATGGCAAGTATCAGGTGGTCTGTGCCTATCTCTTTGGCTTTGAGCTTTGTGGATTCGAGAAAACTGAGGCGCAGCACCTTCTCGGCCTGGCGGAGCATGGGGAGTTCGGTGTCGTCGCTGTAGCGCACATCGCTGTCGATTTGGCTAATCGACGACTCAATGCGGCTACGCATATCGGCCAGGTCGACCCCAGCGGCTGTCAGCAGCGCTACGGCCGAGCACTCCGGCTCGCGCAAAATGCCGAGAAACAGGTGCTCTACACCTATGGCGCCGTTCTTCAGACGCAGGGCTTCGTCGCGACTGTTGGCTATGACTTTTTTGACGTTTTGGCTTAACTTGGCTTCCATTTCAAAGAGGATGTATTGTAACTTTTTCGGGGTGCAAAATTATATAAAAAAACAAATATATGGCCAAAATCTTCCTACAAGTTATCAACAGCATAAAGTGAACGCAACGGGGTGGGGGAGACCTTTCAACAAAAAGTGCACAATTGTTAATATTTTTTTACAAAAAAATAGGGCTCTAATTCAATAATTTTTCGTAAATTTGTAAATTATTTCAACCCCGAACCTCGGGGCTAAACTATTGACAATAAGAAAACTAACAATACAAATGGTATCAGATAACGAGAAAATCGTACAGGTTGACATCGAAACCACGATGAAATCGGCATATATCGACTACGCAATGTCGGTCATCGTGTCGCGTGCCTTGCCTGATGTGCGCGATGGTCTTAAGCCTGTCCATCGCCGTATCCTATTCTCTATGAACGAAAACGGCATACGCTACAATACCCCCTTCAAGAAATCGGCCCGTATAGTTGGTGATGTGCTTGGTAAATATCACCCCCATGGCGACAGTTCGGTCTATGGCGCCCTTGTTCGCTTGGCTCAACCATGGGCTATGCGCTACCCCTTGGTCGATGGCCAGGGCAACTTTGGCTCTATCGACGGCGACGACGCGGCCGCTATGCGTTACACCGAGGCCCGTATGAAGCAAATTGCCGACGAAATGCTTGCCGATATCGACGAAGATACCGTCGACATGGTGCCTACCTACGACAACGACGGCGAAGAACCTACCGTCCTCCCCGCCAAGATACCCAATCTGCTGGTCAACGGCTCGAGCGGCATTGCCGTCGGTATGGCCACCAATATGCCAACCCACAACCTCCGCGAAGTGCTCGACGGCTGCATTGCCTACATCGACAACAATGCCATCACGGTCGAAGAACTGATGCAATACGTCAAAGCGCCCGACTTTCCTGGTGGCGGCACCATCTACGGTTACAACGGTGTGCGCGACGCCTACACAACTGGTCGTGGCAGCATCGTTCTGCGTGCCGACGCCACCATCGAAGAGGACCATAAAGGCCGCAACATCATTGTGGTGAGCACCATTCCCTACGGTGTAAACAAAGCCGAAATGATTAAAAAGCAGGCCAACCTCGTCAAAGAAGGCAAAATCGAAGGCATTACCGACATCCGCGACGAGAGCGACAAGAAAGGCATACGCGTTGTCTATATCCTGCGCAACGACGTGGTTCCCAACGTGATACTCAACAAACTGTATCAACTCTCCGAATTGCAGTCGTCGTTTGCTGTTAACAATACCGCCCTCGTCCACGGTCGCCCCATGGTGCTCAACCTCAAAGACCTTATCAGCAACTTCATCGAGCATCGCGAGAGCGTCGTAACCCGTCGCACCAAGTTCGAGATGGCCGAGGCCGAACGCCGCGCTCACATACTTATAGGTCTGCTCAAAGCAATCGATATAATCGACGAAATCATAGCCCTCATCCGTCGCGCCCCAACCGTCGACGATGCCCGCAAGGGCCTGGTCGAGACCTACGACTTCAGCGAACTGCAAGCCGCCGCCATCGTCGAGATGCGCCTACGCCAACTCGCCGGCATGGAACGCCAACGCCTGCAAGGCGAGTATGACGAAAAAATGGCTTTCATCGAACATTGCAAAGAGATACTCAGCGACCGCAATGTACTCATGGGCGTAATTAAAGACGAGCTGATTGCAATACGCGACAAGTATGGCGACGACCGTCGCACAGCCATTCGCTACGAGGCCTCGAACTTCCGTATCGAAGACACCATCCCCAACGAGCAGGTGGTAATCACCATATCGCACCGTGGCTACATCAAACGTACCTCGCTCAACGAATACCGAACCCAGAGTAGGGGAGGCGTGGGGTCGAAAGGTAGTTCGGTAAGGTCCGAAGACTTTGTGGAACACATACTTACGGCAACCAACCACAACTATATGCTCTTCTTTACCGAGAAAGGTCGCTGCTACTGGATGCGCGTGTTCGAAATCCCCGAAGGCGAGAAGAACACCAAAGGCCGCGCCGCCATGAACCTTATCAATATCGAGCCCGACGACAAGATTAAAGCCTACGTCAACGTCGAGAACCTCACAGATGCCGACTACTTAGCCAACCATTTTATAATAATGTGTACCAAGAACGGCATAGTTAAGAAGACCTCGCTCGAAGCCTATTCGCGTCCGCGCACTAACGGCATTATAGCTGTTGGCATTCGCGAAGGCGACGAACTCATAACCGCTCGCCTCACCGATGGCACCAGCGAAATCCTTATTGCCTCGAAGCAGGGCAAGGTGGTTCGCTGCTCCGAAAACGAGTTCCGCGAGATGGGTCGCGGCGCCTCGGGTGTGAAAGGCATAGAACTTGCCGAGTCGGACGACCAGGTTATCGATATGCTCTGTGTGTCGGACCCCACCGACAACATCCTCGTGGTATCAGACCACGGTTATGGCAAGCGCTCCGAGCTCGAAGAATACCGCACCACACACCGTGGCAGCAAGGGCGTGAAGACCATTCAAGTGACCGAAAAAACTGGCGGCCTCGTGGCTATTGCCAATGTGACCGACGACAACGACTTGATGATTATTAACCGTTCTGGTATCACTATCCGCATGAAAATCAAGGATATAAGAATACTCGGTCGCAACACACAAGGCGTGAAACTCATCGACCTACGCGGCAAAGACTACATTGCCTCAATAACCAAAGTGCCAACTTCGGACGAGGCCGACGAGCAAATGCCATCAGAAAATATTGAGCCAGACAGCAATAAAATCGACTCGAACGATACTAATGAATAAACAATTAAAACAAAATACCATGAAAAAATTAGTTTTAATCGTCGCCTTGACCGTAACAACGATGAGCCTCAGCGCCCAAACCCTCAACGTTCAAAGCGCCATTCAAGACCTCAAAAAGAATTACCTGAACAAAGCAAAGGCCGAGATTGACCTCGCCACCGAGCACGAAAATACTAAAGATGATGCTAAAACGTGGTGCTACCGCGGCCTCATCTACACACGTATCGGTGCCGAGGCTTCGAACCCCAAATCGAAGTTCAAAGACTTGGCCCCCGACTGGGCCGAACAAGCCTACAACGCTGCCCTCGAGTGCAAGCGTCTCGACACCAAAAACGAATACTCGAAAGAGAACAACGAAGTGTTTAGCTATGTTGGTAACAACTTCTACAACAAGTCGATAAACGCTTATAATGCAGGCGAATATGACAACGCAATACAGTTTGCCGAAAAAGCTATCACGATGTTCAACAACTCTGGTCGTCGCGAATATGCCAACGAAGCTCTCTACATTGCCGGCATTTCGGCCCACGCCCTCAACAAAACAGACGTGATGAAGAACTACTACAACCAGCTCATCCGCCGCAAAACCGACAAACAACCCGTCTATCGCACAATGTTCGACCTCTACAAAAACGATAGCAACAAGGCCGAAGCCATGAAGGTTGCCACCAACTACAGCAAAAACTGTCCCAACGACTACAATGCCAAGCTCCTCCTTGCCGAAGGCTACCTGCTGAACGATAACATCGAAAAGGGTAAGGAAATGCTCAACTCGGCCCTCGAGATGACCAAAGACAACCCCGATATCTACTCGCAAATTCTGGTCCAAACAGGTGCTATCCTCGAGATAACAGGCGACTATGATGCTGCTCTTGAGCGCTACAACGAGTCGCTCGAAATCAGCCCAGCCCAATTTGCCGCAAATTTCAGCGTTGGCAAGATGTACTTCAACCGTGGTGTCGACAAACTCGAGGCCACCAAGAACGTTCCTCTCGAAGACGAAACTGGCCTTTACGACAAGTTGATGAACGAGTCGAACGAGCTCTTCCGCAAATCAATCGACTACTTCAACAGCGCCATCAAGTTCATCGACCATCTGCCCGCCGACCAGCAGAAAGCTCAGCGCGCCAATCTTTTCAACTGCCTTTCGGCTCTCGAAACCGTCTATGCACGCCTCGAGATGTACGACGAGTTGAAACCAGTCAAGGCCCGCGTCGAAGAACTAAAATCCCAGCAATAAACAATCATATCGTATATTAACACCAGTTGCGGGCCGGCTTTCGCCGGCCCGCAACTTTTTAACCCTTAAAACTAAAAAAGCAAAAGTTCGAGATTACGAAACCTGTTTGCACACACATTTGCATATTTAATTAAATTGATATTATGTTAAGTAGGTTATTTCGAAATAGCCTCGATTGGCCACATTCCGGTTTTTTGGCATACAGGGAGTAAATTTAAACATATTGTTGTAGACACGAGGTTGAAACAATAAATTAGGTCTCATCATGCGCTGTTCTGTATTCTACAGAATAACCATTAGATTTCGTAGGTGGATTTGTATCAACCCGAAATTGTCGAGAATCGAGTATTTTGCACCGTGCAAAATAATTACTCACCGTAAGCAATTCTCGTTGATTACAGTTTTTAGGAAAACTGCTCGGAAAATAATCCTCAAACGATTGTGATAACAGAATGTTGTCTGCGGTTGTCAGAAAAACTTTTGTCATGTCGCAATCCGAAAGCTGACTGTCGTAACCCAAGGCTAAATATTTTGCCGGATGTGATTGCTCGATAGTTCGCTCACAGGTCCGAGAAAATACGTTCACGCTCCCCTTTCTTATCGATAATGTTTTATTTAATCGTGGTTCTTTGCACAGGGGTTGAAGTCGGGTTAGGGTCGTATTAAGGTCGTATTAACATCGAGGCTACTTAACATAATATTCGAGCACACCCAGTCCTTGACATATCGCTCATTCGAGCCAATCGCGATGGTTTATCGATATTGTTTGCCCATTGAGAGGCGCTTCATCAGCTTTTGGCGCATCGAAGCCTCGAGCGGAACATAGCTGTATTGGTTCCAAAACGAGTCGTCATACTCTATCTTGCCAATCGTGCGGTCGGTTATGCTGATGGTTTTTGGCGACTGAATCTTGCGTGTTTTCAAGAAGCTGGCATCTCCCCTACCCTGCTTGGTCAGCTGCAATTGTGTAACAATGTCGTAGCATTGGCGCTCTTGCCCAATGAGGCTGTTGGGTTTGCAGTATATGGTGAATTGTGTGCGGGTGTAGTCTGAAGTGAGTGTGTAGCGGTTGCCAATTTCAGAATAACGTACATCGGAGTGGTATTTTGTTGAAATTGAGTCTAATCCGTACTTTTTAACAAAGGCTTTGACAATGGGCGGAAACTTGCTTACGCTCTCGGTTTCTGTTGTTTCTATTCGCGTTATGGCGAGTGTGCCGTAGGCAATGTAGAGCTTCATGGTCATCTCTACATTGGCTTTTACGCCAGCGCCAACGTTAGACTTCTTTTTCTTGTTATTTATTGTAACGACATAGTAGTCAGCACTTTGCCCGTCTGTTTGTTTGGTCATGGTCATGTTGTAGTTCTTCAAATCGCTGAAGATAGACGAGGCGTAAGGCGCTTCCAGGTCGTCGCTGAGCACGTTTTCATCGCTGTATGAGGTGTAGGCCGAGGCCATACCATACGAAATGCTGTCTACCCACGCTGTGTCGAGAACCATCAGGCGGTCGTAGAGAATGGCCTTGTAGTTACTGGCAATGGTGCGTTCGTTGTATTTGTTTTTGAACTTTTTGATATTGTGGTGCTTATCGTAACCAACGCGCAGGGCTTCGAACACCATTTCGTCGAAGAGGTACACCTCGTCGTTGAGCGTACGGCAATCGCGGTAGAAGAATGTGCCGATAGTTGTGTCTACGCTGTAGTTTTGCGGTATGTTGCGCAGCGCGGCTTCGACGAGCAACTTGGGCGAGCTGTACTCGCCAACCTCTACGGCCTTGAGTTCTATGGCACGGGGTTGCATGGCGACGTTAGGTTTGCGGCGCAAATGCTTGACGGTCAGCGTGTCGGCCGCGTAGCCAAGCGAGCGAAAGATTACCGAACTCTTTTTCAACGACTCTGGCAACTTGAGCACATAGTCGCCATCGCCGTTGCTGGTGGTGTAGTACTCGCCGTCGACTGTGCGGATGGTGGCACCAGCAATGGGTTCGCGGCTCGTGCGGTCGGTAACGGAACCGCTCAGCTCTATGTAGCCATCCTGCCCATGGGCGACAATGCCGATGGTAAGGGCGAGAATGAGGGCTGGTGCGTGGAGTTTCATTGCTGGCTAATTATTTGTAGGTCAGATGGTTGTTATTGATTTTCGGCAGCGTTGATACGTGCGCGCTTGCGCTCTGTTTCGTCGAGAATAATCTTACGTATGCGCAGATTGGTCGGAGTAATTTCGAGATATTCGTCGTCGCGGATATACTCCATGGCCTCCTCGAGGCTGAACTTGATGGCAGGTGCGGTGGTGCTCTTGTCGTCGGCACTCTTCGAACGCATATTTGTCAGGTTCTTGGCCGTTACTACGTTGATAACTATGTCGTTGCCTGGGCGGAGGCTTTCGCCTATCACCTGTCCGGCATACACATGGTCGCCAGGTTCGATAAAGAATGGACCGCGGTCCTGCAACTTGCTGATACTATATGCCGTAGCCTCTCCGGTTTCTTTGGCAATGAGGGCTCCATACTTATGGTCGTCGAGGTCGCCCTTCCAAGGCTGGAATTCGAGCAGACGGTGGGCGATGATGGCTTCGCCGTTGGTAGCGGTGAGCAGGGTGTTGCGCAGGCCAATAATGCCGCGCGAGGGAATGACGAATTCGAGCTGAACACGGTCGCCTTTTGTGTCGATGGTGCCCACTTCGCCTTTGCGACGGGTAACGACATCGATTACCTTGCTCGAAAACTCTTCGGGAACCAGCACCGTGAGTTGTTCGACGGGTTCGCATTTTTGGCCGTCGATTTCTTTTATAATAACCTTAGGCTGCCCCACTTGCAGTTCGTAGCCTTCGCGGCGCATGGTCTCGATGAGGACCGAGAGGTGCATAATGCCGCGGCCGTAGACAAGCAGCGCGTCTGGCGAACCGGTCTCCTCAATGCGCATGGCGAGGTTCTTTTCGAGCTCTTTGAAAAGGCGGTCGCGCAGGTGGCGACTGGTAACGAATTTGCCCTCTTTGCCGAAGAAAGGCGAGTTGTTGATTGTGAAGAGCATCGACATTGTGGGTTCGTCGACTTTGATTGGGGGCAGTGGCTCTGGGGTATCGAAGTCGCAAACGGTGTCGCCAATTTCGAACATTACGTTTTTGTCCAGTTCGAGGAGTACGGCACATATTTCGCCAGCTTCGACAACGTTCTTTGTACGTTCTTTTCCGAGGCCTTCAAAGGTGTATAGCTCTTTGATTTTGCTGTTAACGCGGCTGCCGTCGCGCTTCATGAGGCAGATAGATTGGCCAGCTTGCAGTGTGCCACGATGTAGGCGGCCTACGGCAATACGGCCCAGGTAGGAGCTATAGTCGAGGCTCGAAATCATCATCTGTGTGTTTCCTTCGGGCACTTGTGGTGCAGGTATAGTGCTGATAATGAGGTCCATGAGGTAGGTAATATCCTCGGTCGGGGTTTGCCAGTCCTCTCCCATCCAGCCTTGCTTGGCCGAGCCGTAGGCAGTGGGGAACTCGAGCTGGTCGTTGTTAGCGCCCAAGTTGAACATGAGGTCGAACACGGCCTCTTGAGTGGCTTCGGGGTCGCAGTTGGGTTTGTCAACTTTGTTGACCACGACTATAGGTTTAAGCCCAAGTTCGATGGCTTTTTGCAGCACGAAGCGAGTCTGGGGCATTGGGCCTTCGAAGGCATCGACCACCAGCAACACGCCGTCGGCCATATTGAGCACACGTTCTACCTCGCCGCCAAAGTCGCTGTGGCCAGGAGTATCTATGACGTTGATTTTGTATCCTTTATAGCGTACCGAGACGTTCTTGGACAGTATGGTAATTCCGCGTTCGCGTTCAAGGTCGTTGTTGTCGAGTATCAGTTCGCCCGTTTCCTGATTGTCGCGAAAGAGTTTGGCCTGATGGAGCATGCGGTCGACGAGGGTGGTCTTGCCGTGGTCGACAGGGGCTATTATTGCTATGTTGCGTATGTTTTGCATTTGTCGCGTTAGTATATATCAAATTGCAAATATACGCTTTTTTTATAAAATAGCAGAAAAAAACATCATCCCCACAAAGCTACTTGCCTGGATGACAGGATGTTCGGCTGTTAAAAAAATTAGCACCCCCCTTGACAAAAGAGGTGCGCAAAGTGTTGTCGATTAACTGTAATACGTTATTTGGGCTTTTGTCGGCAGAGAGGTCGACTATTTTTTGTGCTTGTGCTTGCTTTCGTTTTTTTCGCACTTTTCTTTTAGTTTGGCTCGTAGTTGCATGGCTTGGTCGCGAGTAAGTATCTCGTCGATGCGGACTTTTATGCGGTAGTATTCGCGTGACAATTCGGCTTGCAGGGCTGCGTCGCGCTCAATGAGTGGCGAAAGCTCTTTGGTGTGGTCGCCATACTTTTCGAACACCGCGTTAATGCTGTCGTGCACGGCTGTGCGGTTGCGTTTTATGCGGTCTATGCGCTCTTTCGATTCCTTCTGAAGAGATTCAAGTTTATGTTTCTGTATGGCGGAGAGGTCGTTGACAAGTTCGATTACCTGCTTCTCTATGGGTTGATTTTTAGATTGCTCTTTGTGTTGGGCAAAGACTGTTGTGAAGGCAAAAAGCGCGAGCAATATGGTTATGTATCGTTTCATAAGGCGTTGAAATAAAATGCGTTATTCGTCATAAAATGATTCTATGAGCATGA
The DNA here is from genome assembly GCA_017479385.1 of Bacteroidales bacterium. Classification (GTDB taxonomy): domain Bacteria; phylum Bacteroidota; class Bacteroidia; order Bacteroidales; family P3; genus Colimorpha. Next base: position 150,165 of record JAFVCE010000017.1, read on the forward strand.
ATGGTTGGCTATCGCTATCGGGCATTTCGTAGGAATAGACGGTGGCCATCATGTTCCCTATTTGGTCCTCGTTATAGTCTTTGGTGAATAGGATGGTCAGATTGACGCTGGCTGCAATCATAAAGGCGACGACAGCAGCGGCCGACCATCGGATGGCAGTCTTACGGCGTCGGACAACCTTGAGCGAAGGCCTGTTGCAGATTGCCGACATAACTCTTGCTTTTACGTCGACAGCAAAGGGGCAGCTTTCGCTTTTTAGTTGTTCTATTATGTCGTTATTGTTCGTGTTCATTATTTTTACTGTTTTGTTTTTTATTTTTCAATATTGTTGCAAGGTTTTTTTTGGCTCTAAAAATCAACGTTTCTACTTTGGAGAGGCTGCATTGCATAACCTCGGCAATGTCGTTGTAGGAAAAGTCGTTGTAGGTGTAGAGAATCAGAGCTGTGCGTTGTTCGTGCTTCAGTTGTGCTATGGCGAGTTTCAACTCTTGGTGCTGTTCTGAGTAGATGAGTTGTTGCTCAATGTTTCGGTCGGTCGAGGGTTGCTCGGGTTGCTCGTCGGGTTGGCGCACATAGCGACGTTCTTTTTCTAACGACTTGCAGATTACGTTGACTGCTATTCGATATATGAAAGTACTCAGTTTCGAGTCGAACCTAAAACGCGGAAGCGAACTGTACAGTTCAACAAAGACCTGTTGGGTTATCTCTTCGGTGTCGAGCTTGTTGCCGCTGTATTTGTAACACAGGTTGGCCACAATTTGCTGATACTGGTCGACAATTTCTTCGAATTGTCGGGTATCGCCGTTGAGAATTGCCCTTATTACTTCCTGTTCGTTCACTTGTCGAAACTATATATTTGTACTGTTTTAGAGCCGTTTATTGCAGGTGGTGCAACAATTTATTTTTTTATTTGTATTTGAACTCCTCGATTTCGCGGCGTTCTCGCTTGGTTGGACGGCCGGCACCGCGGTCGCGTTTTTCGAAAGCGTATTGGCGAACCATCTGTATGCGTTCATACTCTTCTTTCGGCGTGAGGTCTGTCATGAAGTTGGGTACCAGTTGGGCTCCAACACGGCTGTGGAGTGGCGCTTCGACGCGTATGGTTTTGTGTAACTGCTCTATGCTGAGCGAGTATACCTCCCCTACCCTCACCTCGTGTGACGGTTTAAGTACCTGTTGCCCCATTTTTACTTGCCCAGCTCGGCAGGCTTCGGTGGCTTGTGCGCGCGTCTTGAAAAGCCTCACGGCCCAAAGATATTTGTCTATTCTAACGGTCTCGTCCATGGGTGGTTAGTTCACAATGTTGTAGTGGTAGGTGATTGTGCCTGTTTGGGTTTCGGGGGCATCGGGTTTGGCGCTGAATTTGGTTTTCAGGGCAGTCTCTTTGGCCTGGCGCACCATGTTGTCGTCTAAGATATTAGAACCTTTTTCTGGTGCCTCGACTCTGGTTACAGTACCACTGCGGTCGACCCAAATCTTGACAATTATTTTGCCTTGTTTGTTCGAGTTGTACTTTGGTGCTGGCAGCGACACTGCTTTTCGACCGGCAAGCGATACCCCAGGGCCTCCCGAGCCAGGTTGGCCGTCGTAGCGCTGCGAGTTGGGGTCGCCGTTGGCTTTGCCTTGATTGCCTTCGCCTGTCGACTGTCCTTCGTTTCCGCCATTGCTGGTTTTGTTTCGACGGCCAGTGAAGAGGGCATCGCGATTGATGTCGGGCTCTTTATTCTCTTCGCGTGGTTGCACTTGGGCGTTGGGGTTGGTTATTGTGCCATTGTTGGTGCTGCTATTGAGTGGGGTTGTAGTTTCGGTGGTTTGGGTCGATACCCGCTCGTTAGCTGCAGGCGGCACATATTGAGACGAAGCGCTGCTCGGCTCGAGGTCGGGCGAGTTGCCGAATCCGAAGTCAGAGTCGCCAAGATTTACCTCAACTCCCTCTTCGGGTATAGGTGGGTTGGGGGGATTGTAACCGAACGAGACGCATATCACGACCAAAATGGCCATGATGGCGGCTGTTATGGCGCCTGATATCAGTTTGTTTTTTTGTTCTTCAGACATTGGTTTCGGTTTACGATTTGGGCGATGTGGCGAGGATTACCTTGTGTTTTGCCCCGTTGCGGGCATTGATGGCGTTGACGGCATCGATAACGTTGACAACATACTGAACCGGTACGGTTTTGTCGGCTCGAAGCACTACGCAGGCGTCGTCTATTCCAGGTTCAATGCCTGCAGCAATAAGAGGCTCGAGGTCGTCGGCTGTGGCCGGCGTCTCGCCTACATAGAAAGTGTAGTTGTCGTCGATGTAGACGGTGACATTTTGCTTGGCCATGGTGCGGCTGTTGCTTTCGGGCAGCATGAGCTTGACAGCGTTGGGGCTGATGAGCGTCGAGGTTATCATGAAAAAGATAAGCAGCAAGAACACCAAGTCGGACATGGTGGAGCTCGAGGCCTCGATTTTTATTTGATTGCGACTTTGTATCATGCGGGTTCGTGTAGCAGGTCCATGAATTCGTTGGCGCGGACTTCGAGGTCGAAGACGACTTTGTTGATTCGCGTCACAAGCAGATTATAGAGGAAGTAGGCAATGATGCCCACGATGAGTCCGCCTACGGTTGTGACCATAGCTTCGTAGATACCGGTGGCGAGGATGGAGATGTCGATGTTGTTGCCAGCGTGGGCCATATCTTGGAATGCGGTAACCATACCGGTAACGGTGCCGAGAAAGCCGAGCATGGGGCCGAGCGAGGCTACAGTGGCTACGAGCGATACACCTTTTTCGAGGTTGGCGACGGCCAGTTTGCCTTCGTTCTCTATGGCGGCCTGGATGTCGGAAAGCGGACGTCCGAGGCGGCTCAGGCCTTTGTCTATCATACGTGCAATGGGACTTTGGGTCTGGCTCGAGAGTTGGCGAGCGGCGTCGATATTGCCCTGGTGTATGTAGTTGCGGATTTGCGACATAAAGGCGTTGTCGCTGTCGTTCTTGATGGCTTTGTTGAGGGTGAGGTAGCGTTCTATCGAGATGTAGAGTGCCAAGATGAGGAGGGCGGCAAGTACGGCCATAATCCACCCACCTTTCAGGGTGAGGTCCCAAAGGGTGATTTTTTCGGGTGCCGCCAAGGCGTTGGCTGCTGTGTCGACCACGGTTTGGACGGCGTCGCTTTGGATGAGAAGAAGTTTGTTAATCATGTTGTTGCGTTTTTTGTGCTTGCTTGTTTCTTATTATAACGTTGATGAGTGTCGGTTTATTGTGTGGTGGCAAAGTTTTTTTGCTTGGGATTAAAAGGTGAGGTTGAGGCTTAATGCAGGCGAGGCGACATCGCCACAGGGCAGTAGTGTTGGTGAGGCTCGTAGGGCGAGCGACTCGTCGAGCTGGAAGTCGAAGAGGTGACCAAAGACGTATGCGTCGAGGAGGTTAAGTGCATAGAACCCTACACCAACGATGATGGAGAGCTGGAAGTAGCGGCTGTAGGATTGGTAGAGGTTGTAGATGTTCGACGTGCCGTAGTTGGCGTAGGCTTGGAGGTTCGGTACACCGTTGTTTATACGATAGAGGTATTCGTCGCGAAAGGTGACCATTGAGTTGTAGTGGCGGTAGGCTACGTAGCCTGTTACGGCGAAAGCGGTGTAGATTATGGGGATTTTCCAGGCCTGGTGGTTGTATATTTGACCTGCACCTGGGATGAGCGACCAACGGAGGGCGACCATTGGGGAGTGCTGTTGTAACTCGCTGTCGGTCAGTGGCGTGGCGACGTTGGTCCGAGGTTGATTCGATGTTGATACGACCTTAACCTGCGAACAAACTGTTTGCGAAGCGATTACGAGTGTTAATAAAAGTATCGCTTTAGCGCAGCTTGTTTTCGGTTTGTTAATCAGCAACATCGATATTTATAGTTAAAGTTTTGATGTAAGCAGTTCGATAAGGCGCTCGAAGTCGCTGTCGGAGTTGTATGCAATTGTGATGGTGCCTTTGCCTCGGCGCGAGCGTTTTATGTCAACAGTGGCCTGTAACTGCTCTTTGAGGCGATTTTGAGCAGCGGCGTAGTTAGCGGGCAGCTTTTCTTTGGTGCTTACGTGAACTGGTTGGGCTTTGGCGGCTTTGACCATCTGTTCAGCTTGGTGGACAGAGAGTTGGCGGCTGATTATTTGGTGGAGTATGGCGAGGTGTTGCTCGGGGTCTTCGATGGCGGTGAGTGCTCGGGCGTGGCCCATGGTGATTTGGTCGTTGCTGAGGGCCAGCTGGGTTTCGGCTGGCAGGGTGAGCAGACGCAGGTAGTTGGTTATTGTGGAGCGGTTTTTGCCTACCCGCTCGCTGAGTTGTTCGTGGGTTAGGCGGCACTCTTCGATTAGAGCATTGTATGACAGTGCCACCTCCATGGCGTTGAGGTTTTCGCGCTGAATGTTCTCGACGAGGGCCATCTCCATGGCTTGGCTATCGGTAGCGATACGGATATATGCTGGCACATCGTCGAGGCCGGCCAACTGTGCTGCGCGGCAACGGCGCTCACCGGCTATGAGTTGGTATTTGCCGTTGGCCATACGGCGCACGGTTATGGGGCTTATGACACCTTGTTGGCGGATAGATTGTGCCAACTCGTCGAGTGCTTGCGGGTCGAACTCTTTGCGTGGTTGGTAGGGGTTGGGTTCGATGTCGGCTACTTTGACGGTGGTAATGGTGGCTGTGAGGGTGGCGCCAGCTTGGGTGGCTTCGATTTCGATGTCGGGTAGTATTGAGCCCAGTCCGCGGCCGAGGCCGCCCTGTTTTTTTGTTGCCATGATTGTTATTTGCTAAGGTTGTTGCGTTTGAGGATTTCGTTGGCGAGGTTCAGGTAGTTGATAGCGCCTGTCGAGGCGGCGTCGTGCATGATGATGCTTTTACCATAGGAGGGAGCCTCGGCCAGTTTAATATTGCGATAGATGAGCGTGTCGAACACCATTTGGTGGAAGTGAGAGCGGACGTCTTCGACCACCTGTCGAGCAAGGCGCAAGCGGTTGTCGAACATGGTGATGAGCAGCCCTTCGATAGCGAGTTTGGGATTGAGGCGTGTTTGGACAATACGGACGGTGTTGAGCAACATACCGAGGCCTTCGAGTGCGAAGTACTCGCTCTGGATGGGGATGATAACGGAGTCGGAGGCTGTGAGTGCGTTGACGGTGATGAGGCCGAGCGATGGAGAGCAGTCGATGATGATGAAGTCGTAGTCGTTGCGGATGGGCTCGATGGCGCGTTGCATGAAGTATTCGCGTCCCTTTTCGTTTATAAGTTCTACTTCGGCACCCACAAGGTCTATTCTGGTTGGCAGGAGCGAAAGGTTGGGTGTGTCGGTTTCGCAAATGCAGTCGGCCACTTGCGCTTGGCCGAGTAGGCACTCGTAGAGGCCTTTCTCGATGTCGTCGGTGGAGATGCCGAGGCCCGACGAGGCGTTGGCTTGGGGGTCGGCGTCGATGAGTAGCACCTTGTATTCGAGTACTGCGAGCGAGGCCGAGAGGTTGACGGCTGTGGTGGTTTTGCCCACGCCGCCTTTTTGGTTAGCTATGGAGATAACTTTCGACATGGGTTACGAGGGGTTAGTAGTTGAAGTCTATGTCATCGAGGTCGTAGGTACGACTACCGGTACTGTTGTTGTCGTGCTCGTCAACTACGGGTGGTGGTACAATGCCGGTCTCGATAAAAGAGAGCGCATTTTCGAGGCCTTTGTGGAATTTTTCGAAGTCTTCTTTATAGAGGAACAACTTGTTTTTCTCGAAAGTGAAGTCGCCAGAGCGGTCGTTGAATATCTTGCGGCTTTCGGTGATGGTAATGTAGCGTTCGCCACCGCGGGTCTCTTTTACGTCGAAAAAGTATCTGCGTTTGCCTGCAGGTATGGCCTGTGAGTATACCTCTTCTTTTCTTTCCCTATTGTCTCTGTCTTTGAAATCTCTGTCTTTATAGTCCATGACTGTTTTTATATTATGGTTTGTCGTTTTTTTAAGTTGCAAAGGTACAACTTTTTTTGTGATGATACCTAACGTCTAAATAAAGTTATCAACAATCTGTTTTCGATAACCGAAAGGTGATTATTGTAACTCCTTGTGAATCATGATATCAAGTATCGTGTCGTCGGTCTGGTCCATACCGTCGTGGCCAATTTTTACGAGGTTGCGAATGGTGTTGTCGAGTTTAACCTCGGCAAGACCGTCGGTCGGGGCTACCTCAATGTCGTCCATAGCGAGGGCGGCTGCCACAAATGCAGAATAGAGGCCTGTGGCCATTTTCAATGCGCACGAGGGCTTAGCCCCATCGCAGAGCAGGCCGGCCACAGAGTTGATTTGGTTTTTGATGGCGTGGCCGATTTGCTCGAAAGAGCCACCTTGCAGGTAAACGAGGGCTGAGCACACTCCTATGGTTGCGTTGACTATGCCACAGAGGGCCGAGAGGCGTCCTATGCCACGCTTGATGTAGATGCTCATCATGTTTGAGAGGGCAAGTGCGCGGAGGGTTGTATCGCTATCGATATTGTGGGCTTGAGCGTAGTAGTAGACGGGCAGTGTGCAGGTTATGCCCTGGTTGCCACTGCCGGAATTGGAGTAGACGGGCTGTTTGCAGCCCGACATACGGGCGTCGCTGGCTGCCACAGTGCGAGCTACGATGGTATGAACAGTGTCGTCGCCGCCCATCTTGCTTATGGTCTTGCCAGAGCTAAGTCCGAGGCCTTTCATGCCCTCGGCCGAGGCAGCTGCATTGACTTCGGCAGCCTCTTTTAGCCAAGCAAATCCAGCCACATCGGCGGTGGTGGCGTAGTCGTAAACCATACGAGCCGAAAGTTCGAGGGTGTCGAGTGGGTCGCCACAAGCGTCGTCGGTTGTGTCGGTGGTGCACTTATCAATCTTTGCCACGCCGTCTTTGGCAAGGTATATTAGGTTAGTGTGGCGGCAGGCAATAATGGCTTTAGCGCTGTGTTGACTGGCTTCGAGGGTTACTTCGATATAAAGTTTGTCGCAGTCGCCTTCGGCCACGCTTATCGAAATGCGGCTGCCATTGTTGGCGAGCCACTGGCGGGCAAACTCTATTTGCTCTGGCGAGAGCGAGAGCAGGCGCAATTCGTCGTCAGGGTTAGCGGCGGTCACAGCCATTGATATTGCTATTGGCAAGCCAATCATGCCTGTGCCTGGTATTCCTACGCCCATGGCATTTTTATACACATTTTTGCTCAGCTTCACTTCAACTTTTTCGGGCATAGAGCCGAGTTCGCGTTTTGCGTATGCAACACAGAGGGCTACCGCCACTGGCTCGGTACAGCCTGTGGCAAGAACCACCTCGCGTGCGAGCAACGAATTCAATTTATTTACAAGTTCTTCTTCCATTGATAGTTAGCACTAACAATATACTATTAATGCAAATTGCAAATTTACACAAAAAAATCGGAACTTCAGTATTATTACAACAAAATTTGTTGCTATGTTTGAAAAAAGCCACCCGCAGGTGGCTTAATGTTGTGTGTTAGTGTGCCGAAAGCCAGTCGGGACCGATGTCTATACCAACCTCTATTTCAACGTCTTTGAGTGGCAAGGCCTGCTTCATCTCGGTTTCTACAATTTGCCTTACAATCTGCTCTTCTGGTTTGTAGAGGTCGAAGACCAATTCGTCGTGCACCTGCAAAATCATCTTGCTGCGCAGCCCTTCCTCGGCAAAACGTTTGTGTATTTGTACCATGGCTATCTTAATCATATCGGCAGACGAGCCTTGTATGGGCATATTAACCGCATTGCGCTCGGCAAAGTTGCGAGCAGCGGCGTTGCGACTGTTGATGTCGGCAAGGTAGCGGCGGCGGCCGAGTAAGGTTTGGGCGTAGCCATATTGTCTGGCAAAGGAAATATTGCTGTCAATGTAGTTCTTGATGTCGGGATACTGTTTGAAGTACTCGTCGATAAGTTCGGCCGCTTGGCGGCGTGGGATGCCGAGTTGTTCGCTCAACCCGAACGAACTTATGCCGTAGACTATGCCAAAGTTCACCGACTTGGCGTTGCGACGTTGCTCTTTGGAAACATCTTCAATGTCAAGACCATAAATCTTTGCAGCCGTGGCGGCATGGATATCGTAGCGGTTGGCGAAAGCCGAAATCATGTGGCTGTCGTGCGAGAGAGAGGCTATTATTCGCAACTCTATTTGAGAGTAGTCGGCCGCCAAGAGCAGGTGGTTGTCGTCGGCAGCAACAAAGGCTTTCCTTATTTCTCGTCCGCGCTCGGTGCGTATCGGTATGTTTTGTAGGTTAGGCGACGACGAAGAGAGTCGTCCGGTCGAAGTTACGGTTTGGTTATAGATGGTATGAAGGCGCCCTGTTGTTGGGTTTATGAGTTTTGGGAAGCTGTCGAGGTAGGTCCCGATAAGTTTGCTCAACGAGCGCCACTCAAGAATCAAACCTACAATCGGGTGGTTCTCCTTTAACTTGAGCAGGACATCTTCGGCGGTGGAATATTGTTTGGTGGCAGTACGCGGTGGTTTGTCGGTTATCTTAAGGTTGTCGTAGAGTACTTCGCCCAACTGTTTTGGCGAGCCAATGTTGAATCTGCATCCTGCTTGGCGATAGATTTCAGATTCGAGTGCGTTGCGCTCGTCGGTCAATCTGGCAGAATAACTCTTCAAAGCCCCTATGTCGATACGCACCCCCTCAGTCTCCATATCGATTAGCACGTCGACCAACGGCAACTCGATGTCGTCGTAAAGGTGGTTGAGCTCGGCTTCGCGCAACTGCGATGATAGCAGCGGGTAGAGAGTCCACATGGTAGAAACCTTGTCTTGTGGCGTTTCTGGATTTTGGTTAAGATTGGCCGAGCTGATAAATTCGAGCGTGTGGCGTGCTTCGGCGTCGATGAGGTAGTGTGCCAGCTGCAAGTCGAAGATTGTGCCCGAGATGGTTATATCAAGTTCGCGAAGTATGTATTTAAGGTTCTTTAGGTTATGACAAAGTTTGAGCGTTTTGGGATTTTCCATCAAGTGCTTGAGCCGTGGAATATCGATGTCAGAAACCTTGCATAGGTATGCCGAGTCGGCATTGTTAGAGATGGCGATTGTAGCTCCCTCAACATATATGGCAACGTCGCCCTCGGTGGGCATATCGGAAAGCAACTGTACGTCGGTGTGTTGTGTTGGGACAAGTTGAAGCTCCGAGTTGTCGAACATCGAAATCTGTATGGTTTCAGGTCGGTCTGTCGGCTTCTGCTCTTGAGCCGCAACACTTTGCTGACTGCCGAAAACCCTGCGTGATAGTTGGCGGAACTCGAGGTAGTCGAACAACTCTTTCAGCGTGGCATAGTCAGGTTCTTTTATGGCAAGGAGCGATTCGTCGAAATCGATAGGGACAGTTGTGCATATTGTAGCCAACTGTTTTGAGAAGAGGGCATTTTCGGCACCATCGCGGATTAGTTCGCGAACCTTATTGTTGCTAATTTCGTCGACATGAGCAACCATATTCTCGATAGACCCAAACTGGTTGATGAGTTTTTTTGCAGTCTTCTCTCCTACCCCTCTCACGCCGGGAATGTTGTCGATGGCATCGCCCCATAAACCCAGAAGGTCTATCACCTGCGAGCATTGCTGAATGCCGAACTTCTCCAACACTTCTTCTACGCCAAGAATTTGGTCAGGTTTGCCCATACGGCCATGATGGTATATTTGCGTACGCGGCGTGACCAGTTGGCCAAAATCCTTGTCGGGGGTAACCATCAAAATTTGCTCGAAACCTTGCTCTTCGGCTTTGCGCGACAGGGTGCCAATTACGTCGTCGGCCTCATAACCACTACAAGTGATGATAGGTATGCGCATTGCCTCGACAATCTGTCTGATAAAAGGTAGGGCAAGTTGGATTTCTTCGGGCATCGCGTCGCGGTTAGCCTTGTATTCGCTGTACATTTCGTGCCGAAAGGTGGGCTCACTCAAATCGAACGCCACACCAATATGTGTAGGTGATTGCTGTTTGATGAGGTCTAACAAGCTGGTAGTGAAGCCCAAAATAGCAGAGGTGTTCAGCCCTTTCGAATTGAGCCGAGGATTGCGGTTCAGGGCGTAGTAGGCCCTGTATACCGCCGCCATACCATCGATGAGGATGAGTTTTTTCATTATTTGAGTGGATTGGAGGTCAGTTCGTCATACTCCATCCGGTTGTTTATGATGTTGCAAGCCAAGTACACGGCCGAGCGGAATGACTGCTCCGATGCGCTATCTTTGCCAGCAATGTCGTAGGCTGTACCGTGGGCAGGGCTGGTTCTGACGTAAGGAAGTCCGGCCGTAAAGTTCACGCCCTCGGTGAACGACATGAGTTTGAACGGGATTAACCCTTGGTCGTGATACAGAGCCAATACGCCATCGAAATTGTTGAACTCGCTCGAGCCGAAGAATCCGTCGGACGGGAACGGGCCATAGGCCAGTACACCTTTGGTTTTCACCTCGTCGATGACTGGCTTGATGACTTTCATGTCAAAGTCGCCAATAACGCCATTGTCGCCAGCATGTGGGTCGAGTGCGAGGACAGCAATCTTGGGCATAGTGATGCTAAAATCGCGTTTGAGGCTCTCGTTCATTAGCATGATTTTGTCGAACAGGAGGTTGTGAGTAAGCGTAGATGGCACATCTTTCAGCGCCAAATGGTTTGTGACGATACCTATGCGTATACGGTCGCACACCATAAGCATTAGGCTCGAACAGCCAAATTGGTGAGAGAGATATTCGGTGTGGCCAGGAAAGTCGAAGTCGACGGCTTGAATGTTGCGTTTGTTGATAGGAGCCGTGACAAGGGCATCGACAAGACCGGCTTTGAGGTCGGCACAGGCGCGATTCAGGGCCTCGCGAGAGAGCTGACCAGCCACCTCTGTCGACTTACCGAGGTCGATTTTGATTTCTTCTTGGGTAAGATTAACGATATTGAATTTATGGTCAACAGCCTCCGAAGCGTCGCGAATAGCATTGAATGCTACATCTTGATGGCCAGGGAGGAGTTTTTTGTGGTAGGAGGCAACCTTTGACGAGCCATAGAGTATGGGGGTGCAATGTTCGAACATTCGGCTGTCGTTGAAGGTTTTGAGTATGACTTCGTAGCCAATACCATTAATATCGCCATGGGTTATGGCGAGGCGTATGTTATTATCTTGTTTTTTGTTGTCCATTTTGATTGTGTGGTTGTTATAAATAAATAACGGTTGGTGTGGAATTTTATTGTGGCATTGAGACAATAAAAAAATCTGGTCGGCGTTATTTATGCAATATGTCGTAGGTCTGCAAAAAAGCATAAAGCAGTCTTATGCCGTAGCCCGAAGCGCCAGGTGCATAGTATTGTTGTTTCTTGCTGAAATAGGCCACGCCAGCAATGTCGAGATGAATGTACGGAACCTCTTTTGCGAAGTGGGCCAGGAACTTACCGGCCGTGATGGTACCAGCCTGGGCTGGGCCACAGTTCTTGATGTCGGCTACGTCGGACTTGATGAGTTCGTCATACTCCTTCCAGAAGGGGAACATAACCACTCGTTCATATACTTTTTCGCCCACAATGGAAAGAAGGTTGTATGGAGCCGACGCATTTTGCTGCATAACTGCAATGCCGAAAGTGGAAATGGCTCGCACTGCGGCGCCAGTGAGCGTAGCTGCGTCGATGATGAGTTCGGGGTCGTAGTTCTTTGCGGCATAGGCAATTGCATCGGCAAGAATGAGGCGGCCTTCGGCATCGGTGTTGACGACCTCGACCGTGGTGCCGTCATACATAGTCAGTATGTCGTCGGCAGCGTATGCGTTGAAGCCTGGCCGGTTGTCGGTCATGGGCAGCAGGGCCACGATGTGGACTGGCAGGTTATTGTCGGCAGCGGCAAAGAGCGTGGAAGCCATCGTGGCGGCGCCAGCCATGTCGGACTTCATCTCCTGCATATAGTCATCGGGTTTGATGTTGAGGCCGCCAGTGTCGTACATAACACCTTTGCCAACAAGTGCCAACGGTTTGGCGTTGATGGCGTTGTCGGGTTTGTATTCGAGCACCACGAAGCGCGGCTCGTCTACACTGCCACGGTTCACAGCCAGCAAGCCACCCATACGGAGCGACTCGATTTGACGCTTGTCGAACACGGTGCACTCAACCCCAAGGTCGTCTGCAATCGATTTAAGTTCGTTGGCAAACTGTACGGCATTAAGGTCTTGGACTGGGAGGTTAACCCACTCGCGACACCAAAAAATGCGATTCCAAAGGCGCTGGTTCGCCTCGAACTCTTCGGCAGAGAAAAAGTGGTCGTCGATTTCGATTGTGCCAAGGTGTTCTGGCTGTTTAGTCTTGTAGCGGTCAAAGGTGTAGTCTGCCAGCACCAAGCCTTCTACAAAAGCCATCATCTCTTCGGGAATGATGCCCTCGCCCGAGAGGGCGGCGTCGAAGACCTTGTCGGCAATCATCATTGTGCGCAGGCGGTCGGCAGAGCGGCGCAGGTGTTCTTGGCTCTCTTCGGCTGGTTTGTCGCTGTCGAAGGTGACTACGTAGGCATAATAAGGCAGACGGTCGAAACGGACGATTGTTTCGCGATTTTCGTCACGGCGCGCGCGCAAAAATTCAATTTCTTTCTTGCTGAAAGGCAGGTTGCGTTCGGCAACGTCGTCGCCAAGCAGGAAAACGAAGTTGCCCTCGTAGCCTTTGAGGGTTATTGTGTTGAGTTTGCAGTTCATTGGGTGTGGGTTATAAGTATGATGATTTTGTTTTCTTTCAAGCTTTCGAGCAGGTTGTTAAAGTTCTCGCGCGAGCGATGGTCGATCCAGGCTGTGGGCTCGTCGAGAATCATAATCTGGGTGTTGGCGTAGAGCAGGCGCGCCAAGGCCAGTCGCTGCCACTGGCCCATACTGAGTTCGGCGCCACCTTCGAACATTCGGCCGAGCATGGTGTTGTAACCATCTGGCAGGTTTTCAATTACTTTGTCGATACCGGCTGCAGTGGCGGCGGCAACCACAGAAGTCATGTCGACCGGTCGATGAATGGCTCCGAAGGCGATGTTCTCGGTCACGGTGCAATTGTAGCGCATGAATTCTTGGAACATAACCCCTATCGAAGAGCGGAGTTGTTCGATGTTAATACGACCCAAGTCCCTCCCATTTACCTTCACAACCCCCTCGTCGGGGTCGTACAATCGCAGCAACAATTTCACGGCCGTGGTCTTGCCGCTGCCGTTCTCGCCGTCGAGGCGGGTTATTTCGCCTTTGCGAGCATGGAAGTTGAAGTGAGACAATACGTTGCGCTCCATATCTGGGTAGCGGAAACTGACATCGCAGAATTCTATTTCTTCGACCTGCGAGGGGAATGGTATGGGGTCTTCGCTATTGGTTATCAACGGCTTGAGGTCGAGAAATTCGAACAGGTTGCCTATGAAGAGACGGTTGTCGTAAAGCCCCGAGGCAGAGGTGGCAGCAGTTTGTAGGTAGCTCATTCCGCGACGGACGGCTTCGAACACCATAACGAATGAGCCCACAGACATTAGCCCGGCCGTGGTTTGGCCGAGCATGACGGCAAAGACGGCAACCAATGCAGCGGCTTCGAACAAGGCGCTTATGCCGTCGGCCCATCCAAGTCGGCGCGATATGGCGAGCAGCTGGGCGACTATTTTGCTACGACTTTCAACGAATTGGCGGCGAAAGAAACTGCTCAAGCGCAGCGTTCGTATTTCGGCAGCCGATGGCTTCTGCGTGAGAAGCATTCCGAAGTAGTTTGTGCGGCGTAGGGTTTGCGTACTGCTGCGGCGAAAGGTGTAGATTCGGTGAGCCTTTACAAAGCGAATTATGGCCGTCGGCACTGTGGCTGCAACAATTATGACCAGCAGTAGCCACGACTGGCTGCCCACAATGGCGGCAATACCTATCATAGAGATGAGTGCCCCCACGAGGTTCATTCCGTTTGTGACAACCTGGATTGGGCGTGCCGAAATTTCCTGCTGCGCACGCTGAAGGGTGTCGTGGTAGGAAGGCGAGTCGTAGTAACTCATATCGAGCGTCGCAGCTTGGCTTTGCACCTTGTCGCTTATGTTGTCGATGAGTTTTTGGGCCATGATGTCGCCATTGACGCTGGTGAGTATACTGAACACGCGCTGCATGAAGAAGAGCCCCACAAATGTCACGATAAGTGCAGGGAGTTCGGTCGAGGCTGTGCCACTCTCGATGGTGGCTGTAACGGCGTCGATAAGGGCTTTGAGTACGCGTAAACTCACGATTGGCAGCAGGCTTTGGAAAACTACATACACCACCCTGCGAGCAAAGAGCCCTTTGTCGCATTGGCGTACCATGATTATTGTTTTCCAAAGATTGTTCATCGCTGTTGCAAAAATGCTCCGACGTCAGTTCGCCGGAGCTATTGTGGTTTCAATATCCAGACGGTTTTAGAATTTGTAGTACAAGCCGAGGTGCAGCAGGCCGTTCTCCCAAAGCAGTGGCTCGCGCGACGAGTTGATGCCGCCATAAATATCGGTAGTCATGGCGCTGTAGTTCTTGGTCTCATCCTCGAACTCGTAGGCCGTGGTTACTCGGCGGTAGCCAACCGAGAGTATGTCGAGCGAAAGTTCGGCAATGAGGTGCTCGGAGAACTCGTATGTGAGCGTGGGGCGCAAGTTGATGTCGAGCATGGTGATGGTGTTGTCGCCAATAATTTCGTCGTCCACAATCAACTCGTGGTTGTTGCGCCACGAGAGGTACGACTCGGTGGTCGACGAGTGACCCATCTTGCCATAAATTCCTTGCAGCGAGAGGTTGAACTTCATGTTGCCGTAGCGCAACAGTTCGTAGCGCACCTGTGGAGTGATGTTCCACCCCGAGCGGTTATATGAGAGTTGGTGCTCGGTTACCTCGTGGCGCATACCTTCGCGCTTGATGCTGTCGGTTGCAATGAAGTCGACCGTGTTGTTGCGGTTAAAATTGAACGAAAGCGACACCAAAAGTTTTGGTGTAACCATATATCCCACCTGCACGCCGGCCAAAATGTTGGCATTCGACCTTAAATCGGCGTTCATCGTGTTGGTCTCTTGCGAGGAGCCATAGCCCCCTTGAGCACCCACAATAATTTGAGAATTAGCCAAAACGGCTATCATCATCGAAGCTGCAAATATCAGTATCTTTTTCATTTGTCAAACTATTACGTGGGTGCAAAATTACATTTTTTTTTTGAAATCGCAAAAAAAATATTTCACGCCTTAGTTTTGCTTATGCGAGACAGCTCTTTTTGGGGGGCGTTTATGACTATTTCTTTGTGTGTGTTAGCGTGTATTGGTTTTTCGCTTCGATAAGCTCTTTGTAGTCGTTGAGGTAAGCCGAGGTGTAGACCACCTGCTTGTCGGGCGATATGAGGTAGAATTGAGGCACAGAATTTAATCGAAGAACAGTACTTAGGCCTTTTGCATGATACATAGACTTCTCGGCATGGTAACGGTGGGCAAGTTCCATTATTCTTTCGCTGTTGTTGGATAGGACGTTGATGTTAACCAAACGTATGCCTTCTGCATCGGGCTTAAAACCTTCGGGCGACTGGCGCTGTATGTCTACTTTGTTCATCCAGTCGTAACAGGGTCTGCAACCAAACATCCAAAGGTCGAGTAGCAGCCAGCCGTCGAGTTCTGCGATGCTTGTTGTGTCGCCATTTAGGTTCACTATTGGGAAGTTAAGAACCGAGTCGGTGGCCGTTGCAGATGATGATAACGTAATGACGGATGGCGGATTGTTGTTGTCGTCATAAAAATCATAATAAGCGTATCGCTCATTCTTGATATCAAAAACGTCGGCGTAGTGTGCCGAGTGGTCTTCGAAATCATAATCGAGCCAAAACTCTTCTTTAAAAGCCATGTTGCGGTCCACATCCGTAGGTATGGCACAGATGTAGTCTAAAAGGTGTTTGTCAAGGTTGTAATAATAATAAACGTTGTGGTATATTGGAATGTCGAATTTGTCGGTTTGGGGATTATAACGGTGGACAAAAGTATCGAGAGCTTCCAATACCTTATACTCTACTCCGCCAAGCGTCGTATCGCGCATTGATACAAAATTTGGCAGATAAATAGGTATAAAAAAAGACCTGAAAAATTCAGCTTTTGCTACAAAATAGTTAGAATACGCATCTTCGTACAGTTCGCCTTTCTTCTTACCCACCACCACAGTCTGATTATTTTCGTCGACAGTAATAAATCCTTTCTTTGTGAACCGAACGGAGGTATGGTCAACAAAACAGACGTTCATGCGTTTTGCTTTTCCAATCGAGTAATTACTTACCAAAGAATCATCATCTATCTGGCGGTAACGAACATGAATCAAAAAGTTGTCACTTTTTAGCATTGGTCTGACAATGTTTCTTTGCCAATACCAAATCAACTTGTATTGGTCGGTCTCGACGACCGCTCCACCATTTGCCGCTGCGGCTGACGTTATCGGCCTACCACACGCAGCAGCCATCGCAACCGAGCATACTAATAATGCTGTAACACCTATTCGTTTCATAATATGTATACGTGTTACTATTACAACATACTCTTATAGCAAAGCAATGAGAGCGACTATTATTGTTCCGACTATTGGTAAAACAGTCTTCATTGCTGGTTCCTCAAGTCTTTCACATGATGGTACTACACTTGAATTTTGAGCTTTGTTACATGGAGTACATTCCTTCCCATTTTTTTTACAGCCGTCGGGGCAGTTTGTCCCCTTGCACGTAACAAAGGTCCAGTCACTGATTCCTCTTGTGTTTGTGGTATTAGAACGTAAATAGTATTTTGCCACATTACCCTCAATAGTTTTATCAATATCGAACCAAAAGACTGTGTATGAAGAGCCTTGCGCGATATTGAAAAGCGATATACTTATTGCAGGGTAATCAGAGAATCCCCATATATCGTCATCTACTATAGATATATATTCATACACGTAATCATGTCCAAGCAATGAGTCAACGTAAGGATTAAATTGTGCTTCAAAAGCGTTTCTGTCAAAAGTTAAGGTGAAGTCGTTAGCTCCACTTTCATAATACCCAATCATTGTACCATTCGGGTTTGATTTGGTTGAAGGTTCAAAATTGTTTGAAGTAGTTGTCTGCTTATCGCATGCTACTGTGCATGAGATGATTGCAATTGCTACCACAGTGTTTTTTAGAATTTTAAGTGTGTTCATAATGCTTTTTTTAATTAAGTTGTTTTATGTTTTAAACGTTTGCAAAGATAAGTGTTTTTTTTCATATATCAAAAAAAAAATACACTATTATTTTTAATCGTATAGCATTTTGTATGCTCCGTTGGCTCATACGAAGCATAACTGTATGTAAAACACATCATTATTATAAGCTAACATTTTTGTTTCTGTTCTAGAAAAAAACAGAACAGTGTATGTAAAATTAGATAACGGTCAGCATATTTATGTTAATTCATACACTGATTCATTAAGATAGTGTGTTTTTGGAGGATTATTGACTAAGTTGACTTGTGTTAATGTTCGTAACTTTTTTATGGTACTTAAGTGGTTGAGTATCAGGCGGTGTTCGACCTCAATACGACCTTAACCACTCTTTAATCCCTCGTTGGTGCTGAATTTCAGGCTTTTGTGGATAGGAAATGTAGCTCTGTTTTTTGGGAGTGAAAAAAGAATATCGTTGCGTTTTTGGGGCAACGATATTCTTGTGTGTCGACGTCTGTGGAGGGGCTATGCCCTACCCTTTTGGGGTGAATGGTTATTCGGCCCAGACGGCTTGGAGGTTGCGGTCGCCGTAGGCGTCGTCGATTTTGCTGATGGTGGGCCAGTACTTCTCGGTGTGGGGTTGTGGGAAGGCGGCTTTTTGGCGGCTGTAGGGGAGCGTCCACTCGTCGGCGCAGACCACCTGCATGGTGTGGGGTGCGTTGCAGATGGGGTTGCATTTCTCGTCGCTGCGGCCGGTCATGATGTCGTCGATTTCTTGGCGGATGGCAATCATGGCGTCGCAGAAGCGGTCGAGTTCGCTGAGGGGTTCGCTCTCGGTGGGTTCGACCATGAGGGTGTTGTGGACGGGGAAGGCGACGGTTGGGGCGTGGAAGCCGTAGTCCATGAGGCGCTTGGCGATGTCGCCCACGCTGACCTTGAGGCTGAATTCGTTGAAGTCGATTATCATCTCGTGGCCACACATACCGTTCTTGCCGGTGTAGAGAATTTTGTAGTATTTCTGCAGGCGGGCGCGGAGGTAGTTGGCGTTGAGGATGGCGTGGCGGGTGGCTTCGGTGAGGCCTTCGCCGCCGAGCATGAGGAGGTAGCCGTAGGTGATGGGGAGGAGCATGGCGCTGCCGTAGGGGGCTGCGGCCATGGTGTTGCCCTGGGTGCCGCCCACTTCGACCACGGGGTGGGTGGGCAGGTAGTCGACCAGTTTTTGGCATACGGCTATGGGGCCAACGCCGGGGCCGCCACCGCCGTGAGGCATGGCAAAGGTTTTGTGGAGGTTGAGGTGGCACACGTCGGCTCCCATGCGGCCGGGGCTGGTGAGTCCCACTTGGGCGTTCATGTTGGCGCCGTCCATATAGACGAGGGCGCCGACCGAGTGGATGATGTTGATGATGTCGAGTATGCCCTCTTCGAATGCGCCATGGGTGGAGGGGTAGGTTATCATGAGGCAGCTGAGGGTGTCTTTGTACTGCTCGGCTTTGGCGCGGAGGTCGTCGATGTCGACATCGCCACGGTCGTTGCATTTGACTACGACTACGGTCATGCCGGCTTTGGCGGCACTGGCGGGGTTGGTGCCGTGGGCCGAAGCGGGGATGAGGCAGACGTTGCGCTGGCTTTGGCCGTTGGCAATGTGGTAGTTGCGGATGACGGTGAGGCCGCTGTATTCGCCATAAGCGCCCGAGTTGGGTTGGAGCGACACGCCAGCAAAGCCGGTGATGACGGCCAGTTGCTGCTCGATGTCTTTAATCATCTCGATGTAGCCCTGGGCTTGCTCGGCGGGGACGAAGGGGTGCATTCCGCCAAATTTGCTCCAGCTGAGGGGCATCATTTCGGCGGCGGCGTTGAGTTTCATGGTGCAGCTGCCGAGGGGTATCATGGCGCGGTTGAGGCTGAGGTCTTTCTCTTCGAGGCGTTTGATGTAGCGCATCATCGATGTTTCGTCGTGATAGCTGTTGAAGACCTTCTGGGTGAGGTAGTTGGTGGTGCGTTGCAGTTCGGCAGGGAGCGACGGGGCCGAGCAGTTGCCGCCACAGACGAGGGGTTCGGCGGTTTTGCCGGCGGCCTCGGCCAGGCAGGCTATGATGGCCTCGATGTCGGCGTGGCACACGGTTTCGTCGATAGAGATGCCGATGCATTCTTCGCAGATGTAGCGGAAGTTGATTTCGTGTTTTTCGGCCACTTTGCGCACCTCGGCGGTGGGCACCGGGCATTGCAGAGCGAGGGTGTCGAAGAAGACGCGGTTCCACTGTTTGTAGCCATATTTTTCGAGTTCTGCGGCCAAGCGGTGGGCTTTGGTGTAGATGGTGGTAGCAATTTGGCAGATACCTTCAGGGCCGTGCCAAACGGCGTAGAAACCGCTCATGTTGGCCACGAGGGCGGCGGCGGTGCAGATGTTGGAGGTGGCTTTGTCGCGTTTGATGTGCTGCTCGCGCATACCGAGGGCCATACGGAGGGCGGGGTTGCCTTTGGCGTCGACCGACCAGCCGATTATGCGGCCTGGGAAGGCGCGTTTGAAGGCCTCGGTAAAGGCAAAGAAGCCGGCGTGGGGGCCACCAAAGCCCATGGGCAGACCAAAGCGCTGGGCGTTGCCCACGGCGCAGTCGGCACCCATCTCGCCAGGGGTCTTCATCAGGGCCAGGGCCATGAGGTCGGTGGCCATGCAAACGAAGATGCCTTTTTCGTGGCATTGGGCAATATAGGAGGTCCAGTCGTTGGCTTCGCCAAACTGGTTGGGGTATTGCACGAACGAAGCGAAGTAGGTCGAGTCGAGCTCGGTTTTTGCGGCTTTGCCGGTAACGATTTCGATTCCGCGTGGTGCGGCGTTGGTCTTCATCACGGCCAGGGTTTGTGGCAGTATGCCTTCGTCTACAAAGACTTTGCACACACCGTCCTTAACGGCTTGGCGCGAGCGGCTGTTGAAGAACATAATCATGGCTTCGCCGGCGGCGGTGGCTTCGTCGAGCAGCGAGGCGTTGCTCAGGGGCAGGCCAGTCATGTCGGCCACCATGGTTTGGTAGTTCATGAGGGCTTCGAGGCGGCCCTGGCTTATCTCGGTTTGGTAGGGGGTGTAGCTGGTGTACCAACCCGGGTTTTCGAAGACGTTGCGCATGATGACGGCTGGGGTGACGGTTCCGTAGTAGCCCATACCGATATAGGTGCGCCACAGTTGGTTTTTCTTGGCCAGTGTGCGGCAGTGGTTGAGGAATTGGTACTCGCTCATGCCTGCGGGCAACGGGAGGGGCTCGGCAAGGCGGATGGCAGCCGGTACGGTTTTTCCGATGAGCTCATCCATCGAGCTGACACCAATTTCTTTTAGCATTTTCTCCTCGTCGGCGGCTTTGGAGACACCATTGTGACGAGATGTGAAATTGTTTTTCATCATTGTTTATATTTTCTATTGTTTTTGTTTACTTTTTTTTGCGGCCATGTTTGCCATCGGTTTGGGGTTGCGCGCGCTGGCCTTTGTCGGACGAGATGAAGAAGCGTGCACGGAGCACGCGCTCGTCGGTCTCTATTCTGATTATATAAGAACCTGTTGCAAAGCGGCTTAGGTTAATCTTGTTGCGTTTACCGTTCGAGGTGTACACGCATTCGCCCTGCTGGTTGTAGAGCGAGGCCGAAACGGGGTTCTCGCCGCGTCGTAGGGTCCAAGCAATGGTTTTCTTGGTGGGATTGTAGGCAATCTCTTTGTAGGAGGCTACGCTTCGTGCCACCTCGTTGAGCTCGACAGTGTCGCGCACAATTTTAATACCATCGCTATAAACGGTGTCGACCATAATCAAAGTGTCGTGTACAACAATCGTACCCGACGGCCGCATTTTGGCAGTGACTGACAAATTGTCATACGCCACAAATTGGCGCGGATTGGCCATGAGGCCGTCGCTCCAGCCGTCGAAGCCGTAGCCTGGGGCGCAAACAACGGTTAGTTCCACTGTGTCGCCATACGAGTATTTGCCCACACCTATTATCTTACCCGAGTGTGGTTCAGACATGGTGGCAGCGACTTTGAACTCGCATTCGCCGTAGGTCGAAGGTTGCAGCTTCTTCCAAGCACTGTTGGCAAGATACTGGTAGCGGCTGACGCAGGGTATGGAAACAGTGAGCTTGTTGCCAGTTTCGGCAAAGGTGAAGTCCGAGATTGTTGGCGGCACGTAGGTCAGCATCCTAACGCTGCCCAGATTAATGCAGCGAAAGAATGCGCGGTTGCCGATGGCTCGAACATTTTTGCCAACAACAACGCTACCAATAGAGTGGCACTGGTGGAAGGCGCATTCGCCTATTGTTGCAACACTGTTTGGTATGACAATTTGCCCTGCAATGTTGCTGCAGTAGGCAAAGGCGTAAGCGCCTATAGTTGTGAGTGTTTCGGGCAGTGCCGAAAGGTAGAGCGCTTCGTCTAAACCGCAGAAAGCATAGTCTGGAATAATGGTTACTCCAGACGCAATGGTTATGCGTTGCACATTGCTGCAATTGCCGAACACGGTGTTGCTCATCGAGTTGCCCATTTCGGTGCAGGCAATGGCTTTGAACTTGATTTCGGTCAAACCCGTGCAGCCGTAAAAGGCCGACGCACCGACCGACTCTATGTTCTCGCCAAGCACGATGCTGCCTTTCATTCCCGAGCAGCCGTAAAAAGCGTAGGGCTCAATCGTCGTTACCGTTGGCGGTAGGGTTACGCCGGTAATGCCGTCGCAGGCGTAGAAAGCTTTGGTGCCGATGGCCGTAACGGTAAAGGTCTTGTCGTTATAGGTTACGTGCGACGGCAGCGATAGTCTTCCCACAGGCTTTTCGTGCCCGGCATAGCTATTTATACCGGCACTTTCGGGTGGGACAATTTTTACGTAGTCTTTTACAGGGTCGGTTATCGTAAAAAAGAGAGAGTCGCCATAGTTCAGGCGCAAAGCAAAGTCATAGGCTTGTGCTTCGAAGGTCGCGAAAAGCATGGCAACCAGTACTATGGCGACTCGCAGTTTCATACAGTGTTTTTAGAGTTTTGGACCTGCAACGACGAGGGCTTTGCCTGCTTCGTTGAGGGTGAATTTGGCAAAATTCTTGATGAAGCGTCCTGCCAAGTCGCGAGCCTTCTCGTCCCACAGAGTGGCATCGGCGTAGGTGTCGCGCGGGTCGAGAATCTTCGGGTCGACGCCTGGCAACGAAGTCGGAACCTCGAAATCGAAGTAAGGTATCTTCTTGGTCTCGGCTTTGAGGATGGAGCCGTCGAGTATGGCGTCTATAATGCCACGGGTATCTTTAATGCTTATGCGCTTGCCAGTGCCGTTCCAGCCGGTGTTGACCAGGTAGGCTCGGGCCCCGCTCTTCTCCATACGCTTAACCAGTTCTTCGGCATACTTGGTGGGGTGAAGCTCGAGGAAAGCTTGGCCGAAGCAGGCACTGAATGTGGGCGTGGGTTCGGTAATGCCGCGCTCGGTGCCAGCCAGTTTGGCGGTGAAGCCGCTGAGGAAGTAATATTTGCACTGTTCGGGAGTGAGTATAGAGACTGGTGGCAACACGCCGAAAGCGTCGGCGCTGAGGAAGATGACATTCTCGGCGGCCGGAGCGGCGCTCACGGGGCGAACTATCTTCTCGATGTGGTCTATTGGGTAACTGACGCGGGTGTTTTCGGTGACGCTCTTGTCGGCAAAGTTAATCTTGCCGTTGTCGTCTACGGTCACGTTCTCGAGCAGCGCATTGCGGCGAATAGCGTTGTAGATGTCGGGCTCGCTATCTTTGTCGAGGTCGATGACCTTGGCGTAGCAGCCGCCTTCGAAGTTGAACACGCCTTCGTCGTCCCAGCCGTGTTCGTCGTCGCCAATGAGCAAGCGTTTGGGGTCGGTGCTGAGGGTGGTCTTGCCAGTGCCGCTCAAACCGAAGAAGATGGCAGTATGCTCGCCTTGCATATCGGTGTTGGCCGAGCAGTGCATGGCTGCAATGCCTTGGAGCGGCAGGTAGTAGTTCATCATGCTGAACATACCCTTCTTCATTTCGCCACCATACCAGGTGTTGAGTATAACCTGCTCGCGGCTGGTGATGTTGAAGGCCACGGCGGTCTCGCTGTTGAGGCCAAGTTCTTTGTAGTTCTCTACTTTGGCCTTGCTTGCTGTGTAGACGGTGAAGTTAGGCTCGAAGTTCTTAAGTTCGTCGTCGGTTGGTTTGATGAACATATTGCGAACGAAGTGGGCCTGCCAAGCCACTTCCATAATGAAGCGGACTGCCATTCGAGTGTCTTTGTTGGCGCCACAGAAAGCATCGACAACAAAGAGTTCTTTGTTGCACAACTCGTTCTTGGCCAACGCCTTGAGTTCGTTCCACACGGGTTCGCTCATCGGGTGGTTGTCGTTTTTATACTCGTCGGTGGTCCACCAGATGGTGTTTTTAGAGTTGTCGTCCATGACGATATATTTGTCTTTGGGCGAGCGGCCGGTGTAGATGCCGGTCATAACGTTTATGGCGTCGAGTTCGGTGAGTTGGCCTTTGTCGTAGCCAGTCAGCGAGGGCTCCATCTCCATTTGGAACAACTCTTCGTAAGAGGGGTTGTAGTGAACTTTCTTGACTCCGGTAATGCCAAGTTTGGCGAGGTCGCTTATGATTCGTTCGGTCATAACTTTATTTTTTTAGAGCGGAGGCGTGCAATAAAATTTGACTTTTGTCGTTATTTATAATTGCACGCCTGCGCGCGTTCTTTGAAATATTGGTTAATTATTTCTCTCTTTCTTCTTTGATTGCGGCTTGAGCGGCTGCCAAGCGGGCAACGGGCACGCGGAATGGGCTGCAGCTGACGTAGTTCATGCCATTGCGGTAGAAGAACGCAGCGGCGGTCGGGTCGCCACCATGCTCGCCACAAACGCCACACTTGAGGTTGGGACGTGTGGAACGGCCACGCTCGATGCCAATCTTAACAAGTTCGCCCACACACTCACGGTCGAATGTGTTGAATGGGTCGGCCGGGATGATTTTTTCGTCGACATATTTGCTCACGATGGCGTTGACGTCGTCGCGGCTGAAGCCGAAAGTCATCTGAGTGAGGTCGTTGGTGCCAAAGCTGAAGAACTCGGCCACATCGGCAATCTGGTTGGCGACGAGGGCGGCGCGCGGAATTTCAATCATGGTGCCGAACTTGTAGTCGAACTCGAGACCATATTTGGCTTCAACTTCTTTCTTGATGTTGGTAGCGATAGTCTTTTGGTGACGCAACTCGGCGGCGTTGATTGTGAGGGGTACCATGATTTCGAGCATGGGGTTGAAACCCTCTTTCTTGAGTTCGGCGGTGGCGCTGAACAGAGCGCGGAACTGCGTTTCGGTGATTTCGGGGTAGATGATACCCAGACGAACACCGCGCAGACCCATCATCGGGTTCACTTCGTGCATATTCTCAATGCGGTTGTGCAGAGCTTCGTAGTCTATGCCACGGGCTTTGGCCACCTCGCGCTGTTTTTCCTCGGTTTGGGGAACAAACTCGTGCAGCGGGGGGTCCATTAGGCGGAAGGTGAGCGGCTTGCCATCCATAACCTTGAGGGTACCTTTGGCACTTTCTTTAATGTAGGGTTCCAACTCGGCGAGGGCGGCTATGCGGGCCTCGAGGGTATCGGCCAAAATCATGTTGCGAAGTTTCTCGAGAGGCACCTCGCTGTTTTCGCCATAGAACATATGTTCGATACGGAACAGGCCGATACCTTCGGCACCGAAATCGATGGCTTTTTGGGCGTCGACGGGGTTGTCGGCATTGGTGCGGATACCCATTTTGCGGTGCTTGTCGACGAGTTTCATGAATTGCTGGAAGAGCGGATTCTCGGTAGCGTTAATCATCTTTACCTCTTCGTCGTAGACCCAGCCTTTGGTGCCGTTGAGCGAGAGGAGGTCGCCTTCGTGGAAGGTTTTGCCAGCTATGGTTACGCAGTTGCCTTCAATCTTGACGGCGTCGCAGCCCACGATGCAGCATTTGCCCCAGCCACGGGCCACGAGGGCAGCGTGCGAGGTCATGCCACCACGAGCGGTGAGAATGCCGTCGGCGGCACGCATACCTTCGACGTCTTCGGGGTTGGTCTCTTCGCGTACGAGGATGTTTTTGACGCCAGCAGCGTTATATTCCTTGGCTTTTTCGCTGGTGAGGGCGATTACACCCACAGCGCCGCCAGGACCGGCCGGCAGACCTTTGGCGATGACGGTGTGTTTCTTCTCGTCGGATGCGTCGAGGATGGGGTGCAGCAACTCGTCGAGCTGTGCAGGGCTTATGCGCATAACCACCTCGCTATCGTCAATCAAGCCTTCGTTGAGCATATCCATGGCCATGGTGAGGGCGGCCACGCCGGTGCGTTTACCAACGCGGCACTGGAGCATATAGAGTTTGCCGTCCTGAATGGTAAACTCGATGTCGAGCATATCGTGGAAGTTGTGCTCGAGGATTTGGCGTATGTCGCAGAGTTCCTTATAGGTTTCGGGCATGAGTTCCTGCATGGAGTGCATATGGCGGTTCTGCTCGTTCTTGGTGTCGTCGTTGAGGGGGTTGGGGGTGCGGATACCGGCCACCACGTCTTCGCCCTGGGCGTTGATAAGCCACTCGCCATAGAACTGGTTGTCGCCAGTGGCGGGGTTACGGGTGAAGGCAACGCCGGTGGCAGAATTGTCGCCCATATTGCCAAAAACCATGGCTTGGACGTTGACGGCTGTGCCCCAATCGTCGGGTATACCCTCGATTTTGCGGTAGCTGACAGCTTTCTTGCCGTTCCATGATTTGAAAACGGCCTTAATGCCGCCTTCCATCTGGGCACGAGCGTCGTCGGGGAACTCGGTACCAAGCACCTCTTTCACTTTTTTCTTAAACTCTTCGGCCAGCAGTTGCAGGTCGTCGGCGGTGAGGTCGGTGTCGCTCTTGTAGCCTTTCTTGGCTTTGTATTCGTCGAGCATATCGTCGAGTTGCTTGCGGATGCCTTTACCGTCGGCGGGTTCAATGCCTTCCGATTTTTCCATTACCACATCGGCATACATCATGATGAGGCGACGATACGAGTCGTACACAAAACGGGGGTTACCGGTTTTTTTGAGCATACCAGGAATAGTCTTGCTGGAGAGACCGATGTTGAGCACGGTATCCATCATGCCAGGCATAGAGCTGCGAGCGCCCGAGCGGCAGCTAACGAGCAGTGGGTTCTCGGGGTCGTCATATTTCATACCCATAAGGTTCTCGACGTTCTTCATGGCGGTCCAAACTTCGTCCATCAAGCCGGCAGGCAATTGGCAGTTGTTGTCGTAGTAGGCAGTGCAGCACTCGGTGGTTATGGTGAGGCCAGCAGGTACTGGCAGGCCCAAAAGGCACATCTCGGCAAGGTTAGCACCTTTGCCACCAAGCAGGTTCTTCATGTCGGCTTTTCCCTCGGCGGTTTTACCTCCGAATGTGTAAACGAATTTCGTCATAGCGGTTAATTTGTTGATTATTAATTTTATGTATATGTTGTTTCCTTTTCAAACAGATTGCAAATATACACATTTTTTTTGAAATATGCGTGTAGTATCTAAAAAATTGTTGTTTTTTTGAACTATCGTCGTGCTGGTTGCAGGGGGCTGCAGTGGGGTGTTCATAAGTGGAGAATTGAGGGCGGTCGACCTCTACCCGATGTTAATACGACCTCAATACGACCCTAACCTATCCTTAACCCTGATTTTCAGACTGTTATGTTATTAACACATAACGATTTGAAAATCAACCTATTAAATTCGCAATACCAAATTGTGGTGATATTTTTTTTGAACAAAATGGGATATGTCATTTTTTTTTATTACTTTTGCAGCGCTTTTTATGACAAAACAATTAAAGTAATAATATGCTGAAAAAAATACGAGTTGCGCTAGCTTTGCTCTTCTTTTTAGGAGTGACGGCGCTGTTTTTAGACTACACAGGAGCAATTCATCTTTGGCTTGGCTGGATGGCCAAAATCCAGTTTCTGCCTGCTGTGTTGGCTGCCAATGTGGTTGTGATTGTGGCTCTGGTGCTGCTGACATTGGTTTTTGGCCGTGTTTACTGCTCGGTGATTTGTCCGCTGGGCGTTATGCAAGATGTTGTGGCTCACCTCCATCCGAAGAAAAACCGCTACAATTATCATCGCGAATTGCGTTGGGTACGCTACCCTATTTGGGTACTGTTTGCCGTGGTGGTGGTGCTGGGCGTTGGTTCGGCCATTGCCTTGCTCGACCCTTACGCTATCTATGGACGCATTGCGCAGAACCTGTTGCAACCTGTGTGGATGTGGGCCGGCAATCTGCTGGCCAAGGTGGCCGAACACTACGACAGTTATGCTTTCTATAGCCGCGAAGTGTGGCTGCGCAGCTTGCCCACCTTCGTTGTGGCAGTTGTGAGCGTAGTGGCCATTGGACTGGTGGCTTGGTTTGGTGGTCGCACCTACTGCAACACCATCTGCCCTGTTGGCACTACATTGAGTTTCTTTTCGCGCTTTTCGCTCTTCAAAGTTCGTTTCGACGCCGAGAAGTGCCGCAACTGCTCGCAATGCACCACCCACTGCAAAGCCTCGTGCATAGACCACACAACCCACACGGTCGATTACAGTCGCTGCGTGTCGTGTGGCAATTGCTTGAATAAGTGTAAGTTTGGAGCACTTAAATACAGTTTTGCTTTAGGTAAATCAAAAACCGAAACAAAAGTCGACGAAAGCAAGCGTGCCTTCTTGGCCGCTTCGGCCATGGTGGCTGGCACTGCCGTCGCCCAGGAGGCGAAAAAGGTCGACGGCGGTTTTGCTCCGTTGCTCGACAGGGTTGTTCCCGAGCGCAAAACACCTATCACTCCTCCGGGTTCAATTTCGGCCCGCAATATGGCTCGCCACTGCACGGCTTGCCAACTTTGCGTAAGCGACTGCCCTAACAACGTGCTTCGTCCGTCGACAGAAATATCTACCTTCATGCAACCCGTAATGTCTTACGAGCGTGGCTATTGCCGCCCCGAATGCACACGTTGCAGTACGGTTTGTCCCACAGGTGCCATTGTCAAGATAGACGCTTCGCAGAAGTCGTCGTTACAAATTGGGCATGCTGTTTGGGAACCGAAAAACTGCGTGGTTCTGACCGATGGGGTGACGTGTGGCAATTGCGCCCGACACTGCC
Organism: Bacteroidales bacterium; assembly: GCA_017479385.1. GTDB lineage: Bacteria > Bacteroidota > Bacteroidia > Bacteroidales > P3 > Colimorpha. The sequence continues at coordinate 178,408 of JAFVCE010000017.1, forward strand.
CCACACAGGCAATCACGATGGTAAACCGCGACCCGAGCGACGAGTCGTCGCCGATGGTTCCTGCCGTGAACGAGGCCCGCTGCATTGGCTGTGGTGCCTGCGAGAACCTGTGCCCTGCCCGTCCGTTCCCTGCCATCCATGTAGAAGGCTACGAAGAACACCATAGTTATTAATTTTTCAACCCAACCGAACAAAGCTAATATGTCAGCAAAAGATATATCTCGACGCAGTTTTATGAAAGTCCTCGGCGCAGGTGCCGCTGCCGGAGCTGTGGCTTCGGCCTGCAAACGTGCAGGCCTGCCCGACGAGGTTACCAACGACTACAGCTCTTTGGCTGAGCCACAAGCCGGCCAGATGACCTACCGAACCAACCCCAAAACGGGCGAAAAGGTGTCGCTTTTGGGCTACGGCATGATGAGACTGCCTGTGATAGGCGGAGGTAGCGCTCGCGAAGTGAAGAGCGAAATAGACCAAGAGCAGGTCAATCGCTTAGTTGATTATGCCATCGAGCACGGTGTCAACTACTTCGACACCTCCCCAGCCTACTGCCAGGGTAATTCCGAGACCTCGACCGGTATTGCTCTCCACCGCTATCCTCGCGACAAGTATTTCGTTGCCACAAAACTTTCTAACTTTGCCAAAACCAACTGGTCGCGCGAAGCGTCGCTGCAAATGTACCACAACTCATTCAAGCGGCTGCAAGTCGACTACATTGATTATTATCTGCTTCACAGCATTGGTCAGGGCGGTATGGAGAACCTCCACAGCCGTTATCTCGACAACGGTATGCTCGATTTTCTGGTCGAAGAACGCAAAGCCGGACGTATTCGCAATTTGGGTTTCTCGTATCATGGCGACATTGAGGTTTTCGACTACCTGCTGTCGCAGCACGACAAGTATCAGTGGGATTTTGTTCAGATAGAGCTCAACTACCTCGACTGGGACTTTGCTAACGAGATTAACGACCGGAATACCGATGCTCGCTACCTTTATGGAGAATTGCAAAAGCGCAACATCCCGTCGGTCATTATGGAGCCACTACTGGGTGGACGCTTGTCGAACCTGCCTCAATATCTGGCTGCCGAGCTCAAGCACCGTGAGCCAGAAAAGACTGTTGCTTCGTGGGCATTCCGCTATGCTGGTACCCCCGAAGGTGTGCTGACTGTTTTGAGCGGCATGACATACATGGAACACCTGAAGGACAATCTGCTAAACTACAGTCCGTTGCAGCCTGTCACGGCCGACGACGAGAAGTTCCTTTACCACATTGCCGAAGAGATTGTCAATATGCGCAACATTCCGTGTAACGACTGCAAATATTGTATGCCCTGTCCTTACGGAATAGATATTCCAGGAATTTTTGTTCACTACAACAAGTGCAAGAACGAGGGAACGCTGCCTACCAATTCGGCTAATGAGGAGTATCGCAGGTTGCGACGCGAGTACTTGATTAGCGTCGACCGCACTATTCCAACGTTGCGGCAAGCCGACCACTGCATTGGGTGTCACCAGTGCGAGTCGCACTGCCCCCAAAACATCCGTATTCCAGACGAACTGCACCGTATCGACAAATTTATTGACAACCTCAAACGCGAGCTTGTATAGTTAAACTATCACTTTATTACGCCATGCCAAAGTGGTTGAGAAACATATTGATAGTCGTTGCTGCAATTATTGCACTTGTGGCTTGCATAATGGTGGTTGCCCCACCAATTACCAAGGCATATATCAATAGGTATGGCGAGCAGTTGTTAGGTCGAAAAGTAGAACTTGAAGGATTGAAGCTTAACGTGTTGAGCGGACATCTGAAGCTTAGCGACTTAACTTTGTATGAAGATGATGGCAAAACTGCATTTGTCTCGTTCGATAAGTTCGATATTAAAGTTAAGCTTCTTAAACTCCTCAGCCGCGAACTTTATATCAAGCACTTAGGCCTTGATAGCTTAAGTGTTAATTTAGTTCAAGATGGTAGCGACTTCAATTTCAACTCGTTGGTCAATCATTTCAAGTCCGATAACTCAGAGCCAGACACTACTCCATCCGAGCCGTGGGTGTTGCGCTTCTACGATATTAAAGTTTTGCACGCAAAAGTTAAGTACAACGACTTGCAGCGCAGCAAGGAGTGGGATGTGCACGATTTGAATATTATGATACCTGGATTCGTGATTGGTACCGACGACGGCAGCGAGGCCGGCCTAACACTGGCTTTGGCCGATGGTGGAACTCTGAAGATTGACGCTAATGTCGACAAAACTACAAACGACTTCAAGGTCTACGTCGATGTCAGTCAATTTGCCTTATCAAATCTCAAGGAATACATCTCGCCAGTGCTTAACGTGAGCAACGTTGATGGCGCTGTCGATATTACTGCCTCGGCCACTGGCAACGTGAGCGACATTGCGAATGCTACGCTCAAAGGTGCGGTCAGAGTTGATAGCGTCATGCTAAAAGGTGTTGAAAATAAATTTATTGCAGGGTTGGATAATTTAATCATCGACATAAATCAGATTAATCTTGGAAAAAATATCATCTATGTCAATGAACTCGCTGTCGATGGTTTGCGAGGCACGTTCGAGCGCTACGACGACCACACAAACTTTTCGGCTCTGATTCCACAATCAAATTCTGCACCCGACACCACTCTGCTGCAACCATCTGACACATTGTCAGTAACCCAAAGCGAACCCTTAGACCTAAAAGTCGGCCATTTCGAGCTAAAGAACAGCCAGTTCACCTATGTAGACCACACATTGCCAGAACCATTCGACATGAAAATTAGCAAAATCCATGCCGAATCGGAAAACCTCACGCTCGCTGGGCAAAACGCTGCCAAATTGTCAGCCTCGCTGCCAGGTGGAGGCCACCTCTTTGCACGCTGGGCCGGCAGGCTCGACGACTGGAAGCAAAACCAAGACCTTACGGCCGTGGTTAAAGGCCTCGATATGAAGCAGTTTAGTCCCTGGCTGCTCTCGTATTTTGGTATGCCTTGCGACGATGGCATCTTTGGCTTCACCTCTCACAACACCATAAACAGCAGCGTACTCAGCGGAAATAACAAGATAGACATCTATAACCTCGAGCTCGGCAAACGTCGTAAAGATGTATCACCACAGTTGAATCTCCCTCTCAAAGCCGCCCTCTACATCCTCAAAGACAAGGACAACAAAATTCTTCTCGACGTACCCATCTCTGGCAATATAGACAGTCCGGAATTCAACTACATGAAATTAGTATGGAAAACCCTGCAAAACTTGCTAATAAAAGTTGCCACTTCGCCAGCGAGAGCGTTGGGTAATGCTTTGGGCATTAATACTAACGACCTGACATTCATCGCTATAGACGAGCATCAGCGTGGTTTTTCGTCAGAGCAATATCACCAGTTTGGCGACCTTGCGAAGATTGCCACATACGACACAACCATCGTCTTGACGTTCGACTTGCAAGTTCCACCAACCGACAACGATACCATTGTGCGATTTCGAAATATGCACAACGAGTCGCTCCGCAAATATATGCTCGAGCAAGGCGTGCTCGAAGACCAGATTGTTGTAACCACAACCGAAAGCACCACCCTAAAAAAAAGTGGCTACTCCATCACGTCGTCGCTGAAATCGGTCGGCGACATTGAACTCCCCGACGATGAGCTTTGAAAACTGGCATAACGCAATTTACGCTCAATCCAGAGGGCGTATGGTACCGAAAGCAAGAACGTCAAAAAGTCGGCTACCGGTTGAGAAGCCAACACCCCGTCAAGGCCAAAATAGTGAGGCAAGATGAGCACCACTGGTATAAAGAAAAGCCCTTGTCGCCCCATACTTATCAACGTCGAACGAAAAGTCATACGAATGTTCTGAAAGAGCATATTAGTGGTTGTTGACAAGCCAATGAGTGGAAAGGTAATGCATTGCCAACGTAGGGCTTTCGTACCAATATCGACAAGGGTTGCGTCTTCGCTTCGGAACAGCATTATGATGTTCGGGGCGAATAGGTAACCACATACAGAGATGACAAGCAAAAACAGTGTAGATACTTCGAGTGCAAAAAGATAGGACTCCCTCACTCTACCATAAAGTCTGGCTCCATAATTGAAGCCACTTACGGGTTGGAACCCTTGACAGAAACCGAGTACGACGCTAAAAGCAAACATCATTGTGCGTGTAACCACGGCAAAGGCAGCCACCGTTGAGGCTTCTTCGCCAGGAGCTGCCCACTTCGCAGCCGCATAGTTGAGACAAATGGCCGCAATACAGTTGAAAGCTTGGCGGCAAAGCGAAGGTAACCCACCACGAAATATTTCGTAATAGTTGTGCCAAGTGGGCCTGAAAGAAGCTAAGCGAATGCGGACGCTATCGGCTCGCATAGTGCCACGAAGCAACAAGCACCACGAAAACAGTTGACTCAAAGCCGTGGCCAGCGATGCTCCAGTTACCCCCATATCGAGGACGAAAATAAACAATGGGTCGAGCACAATGTTGAGGACTGCACCCGACGTTATCCCAATCATGGCAAAGCGTGCATTGCCCTGTAATCGCAGTTGGTTGTTCAGTGTTAGGGCCGACATCATGAATGGCGAAGCCAAGACGATGTAGCGAAGGTAGTCGCACGCACTCGGAACAACGTCGGCTGTTGCACCGAGTAGGACCGCCAACGAGGGCAGCCATATTGTGCAGAGAATGGCAGCGACGACACCGATAATTATAGGTGTAAAAAAGCCTGTCGAAGCCATCTCTGTAGCGTCGTCGTAGCGTCGTGCGCCAAGTGCGCGCGAGATGTGATTGCCAGAGCCGTGGCCAAAGAAGAAGCCAACGGCTTGGATGAAAGTCATATAGGCAAACGAAATTCCTATGCCAGCGGTGGCTTCGGTAGAGAGATGGCCCACGAAGGCGGCATCGGCAATATTGTAGAATGCTGTCACCACCATACTGATAATGGTTGGCAGTGCCAGCTGGACAACCAAACGCTTGACAGGCGTTTGTGTCATCAATGTGCGCTTTGCTTCAAGACCCTCGTTGACAGGCATTTACGTCGTTACTTGCGGACTATGGCTGTGGTTCCTTTAAGGTTGAGGAGTGTCACCATGACAGTATTGGCACGGTTATTGCGTATGTATTTTACCTTGATGACGTCGCCAGGACTGAAACGCCCCAGTTCTTCCATCATCTCGGCAAAGGTGCTGACCTCGACCCCTTCTATTTCGGTGATGATGTCGCCAGTGGTCATGCCAGCAGTTGCGGCGGCTCCTGTTTGAGCCATCCGGGCAATGTAAAGACCTTTGGTTTGGTCTGAGCCAAGCTCGGAAGCCATACGCGGCGTGAGTTCTAACACATTGACGCCCAAATAAGCACGTTGCACGTAGCCATAGCGCCGCAGGTCGCTGGCCACCTTCGAGGCGAGGTTTGAGGGTATGGCAAACGAGTAGCCGATGTAGTTGCCGTTGCCAGAGGCGATGGCGGTGATGATGCCGATAAGTTTGGCTTCGGCATTGACAAGGGCTCCGCCCGAATTGCCCGAATTGACGGCTGCGTCGGTTTGGAGAAACGACTCGATGGGGCTCTCCAATCCGCCAGGGTTCTCGATGATATTCATATTGCGAGCCTTGGCGCTAATGATGCCAGCCGTGACGGTGGATGTAAGGTTGAATGGGTTGCCGATGGCCAGCACAGGCTCGCCAATACGAACCGCGTCGCTATTGCCAAACTCGATGAAAGCGAGGTCGTTGGCCTCGATTTTTATGACGGCCAAGTCGGTGGCTGGGTCGTTGCCCACAAGGCGGGCAGGCAGTTCTCGGCGGTCGTTGAGGGTGACGCTGATGCGCTCGGCATCCTGAACCACGTGGTTGTTGGTAAGGATGTAACCATCGGCAGTGATTATGACGCCCGAGCCGTAGGCGCTATAGGTCTGGCGCTGAAGCCCCTGGTTGATTATCATGCCGAAAAACGACTGGTAGAGCGGGGTGAGTTTGGTCATCTCGGTTTTGATGTGAACCACGCCGTCGATTGTTTGGGCGGCAACATCGGTGAAGTCGGTTTGGCGCTGCGCACACGACATTTGTGTGAGGCATAAAGCAGCGATGAGTATGCAGATATATCGTTTCATATAAAAAATAACAGCAAAAAAGAAAAAATATTGTGTGCAATTCGAAAAAAAAGTTGTAAATTTGCAAATTGTTATGAAGGTAGTAATTCTTGGACCAGCACACCCCTACCGCGGCGGAATTGCCGCATTCAGCGAGCGCTTGGCCGCTGAATATCAGGCCGAAGGCAACGACGTAAAAATCGTTACTTTCACCCTGCAGTACCCTTCGTTTCTTTTCCCAGGCAAGACCCAGATGAGCACAACCGAACCTCCCGCCAGCCTCGACATTAGTAGAATGCTCAGTTCGGTCAACCCCATCACATGGTGCCGCACAGGCCGCGCCATTGCCAAAATGAAGCCCGACCTGCTCGTCGTTCAATATTGGATGCCTTTCATGGCCCCCGCCATGGGCGTTGTGGCGCGCATTGTGCGCCGCAGCGGGACAAAGGTGGTATCGGTGGTTCACAATATGCTGCCCCACGAGCGTCACTTCTTCGACAAACCGCTGGCAAAATATTTTGTTCGCTCTATCGATGGCGTAGTGGCTATGTCGCACCTGACAGTTGACGAGTTGCACGAGCTGGACAACACGAAGCGACACGTCCTCTCCCCTCACCCAATCTACGACCACTATGGCGCCATCGTGCCACGCGATGAGGCTATAACCCACCTGCAGCTCGACCCCTCGAGTCGCTATCTGCTTTTCTTTGGGTTTGTGCGCGGATATAAAGGACTTGATTTACTGCTTCAAGCCATGGCAGATAAGAGATTGACCGATAGGAATTTGAAGCTAATCGTTGCAGGCGAGTTCTACGACGACCCGCAACCCTACCTCGACCAAATTCAGAACCTCGGACTTGCCGACCGTGTGGCTTTATTCAACGACTATATTGCCGACAACGAGGTGAGCAACTACTTCTGCGCGGCCGACGCCGTTGTTCTTCCCTATCGCAGCGCCACTCAAAGCGGCATTACGCAAATAGCCATGCACTTTGCGAAGCCCATGATTGTTACCAACGTCGGAGGGCTGCCCGACATCGTGAAACACGAAGTTACCGGCCTCGTTACCCAGCCCGACGCCGATTCTATTGCCTCGACCATTGCCAACTACTATGACCGCGACCTGCAGCAAACTCTCGCTGCCGGTGTGGCCAACGAAAAAGACCTATACACTTGGGATAAGATGGTTCGCGCCATCGAAACACTCTGACAACCATATATTTAGATATGAAACGACGCACGTATATAGAAACAGGAGGGTCGCTATTCCTCGACCGCGATGGGGTGATAAACAGACTTCTCGTCGACTCATACGTGCTCAACGCCGACCAGTTAGTGTTGGAACCAGGTGCCGTCGAAGCTATCGCGCTCTGCAACAAGTTGTTCCGCCACGTTTTTGTAGTCACCAACCAGTCGTGTATTGGCAAAGGGTTGACAACTTTAGACGAGCTACAGCGCATACACAGCAAACTAATTGCCGAAGTCGAAGCCGCTGGTGGCCACATAGACCACATCTACGCCTGCTACGACACCTCGACCGCACCCGGCCCCTATCGCAAACCCAACATCGGTATGGCGCTCCAAGCCCGACGCGACTTCGTTGGCGTGAAACTGCGCAAATCTGTGATGGTGGGCGATACCTACAACGATATGCTTTTCGGCTATCGATGCCGAATGCAGACGGTGCTCATTGGGCACCACGACGTCGAGGCCGCGGCCAACCCGCACCTTGTCGACTTTGCTTTCCCGTCGCTCGCCGACTTCGCTGCGAGCTTGCAACAAAACTGAATGCCAAAATCCGTTTACCAATGAAACGCCAAATTGCAACCCTCATGGCCGTGCTGGCCACCTTGTGCGCCCTCGCCCAACAAACCTACCAATATGTCACGCGCAACGACTCTACGCACCTGCTGCTCGACGTCTACCGTCCGGCCAACCCTCGCGCCGACCACGCCTGTGTGCTCTATATGTTTGGCGGAGGCTTCTACCTCGGCGAGCGCAACAGCGAGCACGTGGTGCTGGGATGCCAGCGGTTGGCCGACCGCGGATTTACCGTTGTTTCTATCGATTACCGCCTCGGTCTGCGCGATGCCGACCTCGCCAAAGCCAACCTTTTTAACGTCCACTCCTATTTCGAAAATGCCGTGAGCGTAGCCGTCCAGGATTGCTCGGCCGCTATAGCTTGGATTTGCAACCATGCCGACGAACTGGCCATCGACACATCTCACATAATCCTCACCGGCAACAGCGCTGGCGCCATCTCGGTGTTGCAAACCGACTACTGCCGTGCCAACTCGTTGCCCGACGCGGCAGAGTTGCCACAGTCGTTCAAACCCCTCGCCGTGGTGCCATACGCGGGCGGAATCATCTGCCGCAACAGCAAGTTGCACTATGCCACAGAGCCGGCACCAACCTGCTTCTTCCACGGCACGGCCGACCGCATTGTGAACTATAAACGCCTGCGCTCGTCGCTCTCCACATCGCAGTTCGGAGCCGACCGTGTGGCCAAAGAGTTCAGCCGTAAGGGCTTTGACCACTGGGTGTTGCGCTTCGATGGACTTGGCCACGAGGTGGCCAGCTACTTGCCCTATACCATCGAGGAGTTTGTAGCCTTTGTCGATGCCGTAGAGGCCGGTCGCCACATGGACTACGACGCTCACTGCACCGACAGCCGTTTTGTCCCGACCGAGTGGAGCAAGCGCACCGTTTTCGACCTCTATCTGCGCAACAACGTAGCCAACTAAACGGGCAGCCTTCCCTATTTTTTCGACCTTTATTTACACTCTGTTCGGCCACCCATCGACAGTGGTTCTATGTGTCGACGGATGGGAAAGTTATCAACAATGTTTATTCCTCGACCTCAACACGACCTCAACACGACCTTAATACGACCCTAACCCATCTAAGACTCTAAAAATCAATATAATACATAAAGCACTGAAATTCAGTGCTTTATGTATTATTCAAAAAAGTTATTAACAATAGAGTTAGCCAAGCATGGCCACGGCAGCCTCGACGGCTTTTTGCAAACCGTCGATGTTGCGACCACCAGCGGTTGCAAAGTGTGCCTGACCGCCACCGCCGCCCTGGATTTCGCGGCCCGCGGTTCGTACCATCTGGCCAGCATTGGCGCCTGAATCTACACGGTTCTGACCTAAAACGATGAGCAACGACGGCTTTTGACCATAGGTGCTACCAAGCACAAGGGCCATATCGGGATGTTGGTTGCGGAGTTGTACAAGACTGTCTTTCATAACGTTTAGGTCGAAGTCTACCACCTCGGCAACCGTAGTCTGTGTTGCAAAACGGTCGGCATAGGTTTTGGCTACGGCTGCAGCCTGGGCTTGCTGGAAAGCTTCGATTTTCGAGCGCAGTGCTGCGTTCTCCTCTTGCAGCTTGGCCACAGCAACAGCAATGTCTTTCGGATTCTTGAGTGCTTCGCGGAGGACTTCGAGTTGGTCTTGAAGAGAGTCGACATATTGTTCTGCTTGCCAGCCTGTTATGGCCTCGATGCGACGCATACCTGCTGCCACAGCACCCTCACTCACAATGCGCAGCATACCGATTCGGCCAGTTTGTGGAACGTGTGTTCCGCCACAAAATTCTACGCTCTCGGCGTATTTCACGACTCTGACATACTCTCCATATTTTTCGCCAAAGAGTGCCATTGCGCCGAGTTTGCGAGCCTCGTCGATTGGCATTGCGCGGTGCTCTTCGAGCGGGATGTTGCGACGAATGTCGATATTGACCAAGCGCTCAACTTCGCGAATTTCTTCGTGCGTCATCTTGGCAAAGTGGCTAAAGTCGAAGCGCAGGCGCTGGTCGTCTACGCTCGAGCCCTTCTGCTCTACATGAGTGCCAAGCACGGTGCGTAACGCTTTGTGCAGCAGGTGGGTAGCAGTGTGGTTATTCTCGATTGCGCGGCGTCTTTCAACATCGACCACTGCCTTGAAATCAGCCTCGAGGTCGTTGGGCAACTCGTTGGTTATGTGGACAATAAGGTTGTTTTCCTTTTTTGTATCTACGATGGCAATCTGTTCCTCTTCCGACTTCAGCATACCGCGGTCGCCCACTTGGCCGCCGCTTTCGCCATAGAAAGGCGTTTGGTCGAACACCAATTGATACTGCGTTTTGTCTTTAGCCTTGACTTGGCGGTATCGGGCAATGCGCACATCGGCCTCGGTGGTGTCGTAACCAACAAAGCGTTGTTCGCCAGTATGTTGCACCTCAACCCAGTCGCCATTTTCAACCACGGCGGCTGCACGGCTGCGTTGTTTTTGCTCTTGCAGGCCTTTTTCGAATCCTGGCATATCTACGCTCCAACCTTTTTCGCAAGCCATGAGCTGCGTGAGGTCGATGGGGAAACCGTAGGTGTCGAAAAGTTCGAATGCGAAAGCACCATCAACGACCTTAGTGTTGTCGGTGACGTGTTGCTCGATGTAGGCCTCGAAGCGACGAATGCCGCCAGCCAAAGTTTTGAGGAACGACTGCTCTTCTTCGGTAATAATTCGTTCGATAAGTTGCTGTTGCTTACGCAGTTCGGGGTATTGGTCTCCCATTTGCGCAACAAGTATCGGCACCAGCGTGTTGAGGAACGGCGAGTCGAACCCGAGGAAGGTATAGCCATAGCGCACGGCACGGCGCAGAATGCGGCGAATAACATAGCCGGCTTTGGCATTCGAAGGCAGCTGGCCGTCGGCAATGCTGAAGCTCACGGCGCGCAGGTGGTCGGCGCAAACGCGCATGGCCACATCGGCCTCTTCGTTGGCACCATATTCTTTGCCAGCTCGGTGTGCAAGTTCCTGAATAAGAGGCTGAAAAACGTCAGTATCGTAGTTCGAGCGCTTGCCCTGCATCACCATGCAGAGGCGTTCAAATCCCATGCCGGTATCAATGTGTTTGGCCTTGAGCGGCTCGAGGGTGCCGTTGGCCAGGCGGTTGAACTGCATGAAGACGAGGTTCCAAATCTCGATTACCTGCGGATTATCTTTGTTAACAAGTTCGCAGCCAGGCACTTTAGCCTTCTCGCTATCGGGACGAATATCGATGTGAATTTCGCTGCAAGGTCCGCAGGGACCCTGGTCGCCCATCTCCCAAAAGTTATCCTTTTTCGAGCCACGAAGAATGCGGTCCTCGGCAATGTGAGCCTTCCAGAAGTCGTAGGCTTCTGTGTCCATGGGCAGACCTTCCTTTTCGTCGCCGCCAAACACTGTGACATACAGGTTATTACGGTCTATCTTCATCACCTCGGTAAGGAATTCCCAAGCGTAGGCAATAGCCTCTTTCTTAAAGTAGTCGCCGAAGCTCCAGTTGCCCAGCATTTCGAACATCGTGTGGTGATAGGTGTCGTGGCCAACCTCTTCAAGGTCGTTGTGCTTTCCGCTGACCCTCAGGCACTTCTGGGCATCGCAGGCACGGTTATATTGCGCCGGTGCGTTGCCAAGAAAAATATCTTTAAACTGGTTCATACCAGCGTTTGTGAACATTAGCGTAGGGTCGTTTTTGACCACCATGGGAGCGCTCGGAACAACATGATGTTGCTTCGAGGCGAAGAAGTTCAGGAATTGAGCGCGAATTTCAGTCGATGTCATTCTTATATACATTATAGTTTCGGGCTGCAAAATTACGACTTTTTTTTCAATTACGCGCAATTCAATTTTTTTTATTAATTTTGCAATTTCGCACAAAACCGAAACAACGATGCCAATTTTTGATTCAAATTCATTGCAAAGCGCTGTCATTCACCGCATTGGTAACATCACTACACAAGATGGCTACCAGCTGTCAGACAGTCCGATTAGTCTCGACGAACAGCTCAGAGATATGCTCTTGCAATACTTTATTTCGCCTTTCAAAGCCGAAGAATACTTCCATCTCTCGCCCGACGACAACATTGTTTACGATTGCGTGAGTCAGATTTTCGACGACCCAAACGACATCGTCACACAATCACAAACCATTGCCAAACATCTCTACGAGGCCTCTACCCACCCCAACATCAAAGGTGGCGACTTCTTTGTTGTCTACTTTTCAGAATGTCAAGTTAACGGGCAAATAACAAATTGTGTAGGTCTCTTTAAATCAGAGAACAAAGAACAGTTTCTTAAAGTCTTGCATGAAGATAGCAATGCTCGGTTCCGACTCGAGCCAGATAAGGGCATCAATGTCAACAAACTCGACAAAGGGGCACTCATTTTCAACCTCGAAGCCGACAAAGGGTTTGTTGTAAGCGTAGTCGATGCTACAAACCGCGGTTCCGACGCTCAGTATTGGCGCGACAACTTCTTGAACCTCAGACAACGAGAAGACGAATACTACAGCACCCACACCGAACTTTCCGCCTATAAAAAGTTCGTTACCGACGAGCTTCCTCAGCAGTTCGAAGGGGTTACAAAAGCCGACCAAGCCGACCTGCTAAACCGCAGCGTAAAGTACTTCAAGCAGAACGAAAGTTTCGATGTTCAATCATTTGCAAACGAGGTGATTGAACAGCCTGAATTAATTGAAAGCTTTAAGCAGTTTCGCAACAACTATCAGCAAGACAACGACGTTGCCTTACAAGACTCGTTTGCCATTAGTGAAGAAGCGGTCAAGAAACAACAGCGGTCACTGAAAAGCGTCATCAAACTCGACAAAAACTTCCATATCTACATTCATGGCGACCGCCAACTCATAGAGCAAGGCGAGGATGCGCGCGGAAAATTCTACAAAGTTTACTACCGCGAAGAAAGCTGATAAAAATTTAGAACTTTGCACAATAAATAATCAATTCGGGCGTTATTAAGTAAAAAGTACGAATATGAAAAAATACCTGTTTGCACTGATAGCTGTGGCAATATCGCTGCCAACGATAGCTCAAAACAAGAGTTTGTCGGCACTATTTAACTATGCAACATACTATATCCCAGACGATAATAGGCCTTACGTCGAAGCGATACTCTCCATCGACGCATGGAGCCTTAATTTCAACGAAGTTGAAATAGGCAAATACAGTGCCACGGTCGAAGTTACGCTGATAGCAAAATCGGGCGACTCGGTCTGCTACTTAAAAAAATACAACCTCAATAGCCCGACCGTTACCGACACTAACAACCTCGGCTTTAATATCATAGACATTCAGCGCTTCTCGCTACGCAACGGTATCTACACACTCAGCGTATCTATGCGCGACCTTGCCTCGACAGCTGCAGCCTCGACCGCCGAAGAGAAAGTTGTGGTCTTCTACGAAAACGAACGGCCATCAATTTCGATGTTACAACTCATCTCCTCTGCAAAAAAAACCACGACAGAAAACGCCATTTCGCGCCGCGGCTACGACATGGAGCCTTATATCAACGACTTCCTCCCCGAACAGATTAAGCAAATCAGCTTCTACTATGAGCTATACAACCTCGAAACAGAACTGGGACGCGACAAATTCATCACTTGCGCCTACGTCGAAGAATACGAGACCGGAATTCGCGCTACCGACATCTTGGCCACCACTCGCCACCAAGCCGCACAAACTGTGCCGGTTTTTGGAACAATCGACATTGCCAACCTCCCTTCGGGACACTACAACATTGTTGTCGAAGCTCGCGACCGCGACAACGAGACACTAATTTATACCAAACTACCTTTCTTCCGTTCTAACCCAGGCGTAGAGCCCGAGCCACTTTCTGACTATGCTGCCACCTTCGTTGCTCAATTCACCGATACGAACACCCTAAACATATACATCGACGCCTTAACCCCAATTGCTTCCGAAATAGAGCGCAGCCAAGCCAGAAAGGTCATTGCCAGCAATTCTATCGAGAAAAAACAGGCTTTCTTCTATAGTTTCTGGGCAAAACGCAACGCAACTGCCCCGTCGAAAGCATGGGAAGAATACAAGGTCCTTGTAGACTACGTACTCAAGGAATTTAGCTATCCCAAAACGCCTGGCCACCACACCGACCGTGGCCGAGTTTACCTTCAATATGGCCCGCCAGACTTTGTGCGCGACGAGAAAAACTTTGTCGGAACCTCCACGTCGCAAGGCAGTGGCGAGATGTTTTCGCAAGACTATGAAGGCAGTTTGGGCCACATCTACTACCTGCCATACCAGTTGTGGCGATACAACTCGCTGCCAGCCGACCAGCCTAACCGTGTATTTATTTTCTGGGACCAATTCCGTAGCGGATACTACAAGCTACTCAATTCGAACGCCAAAGGCGAAGTCCGCGACATGAAGTGGGAGCAAGTGTTAAGCAACGGCCAACTCCACGAGAATGCCATAGGCGAGGTCGGTCGCCAATTTGAACGTGGCTACTAATAATCGCAAAAGGTGTACATTCTTTCGGACATAATATATTTTGTAGTCTGTCTGCTATTTGGCTACCGACGCAAGACAATACGCGAGAACCTTCGCCTATCGTCACTGCCCGCAAGTCAACATCGCGACATCGAACGTCGCTACTATCGTCACCTCTCCGACCTGCTTGTCGAAGGAATATACAATCTTTTTGCCACCCCGCCACAGATAAAGAAACGTTACCACATTACCAACCGCCAACTGGTCGATAGATACTACGAGCGAGGCCAGAGCGTAATACTTATGTCGGCCCACTACAACAACTGGGAATACATGGTTACCTCGCTCAATATGCAGTTGCTACACCACGGAATTGGCGTTGGCAAACCGCTCGACAACAAACGCATTGCCACGTGGGTAACCCGTCGCCGTACCCGCTACGGCACTGAAGTGGTAGACCAAACCGACGTCCGCCAATGTTTTGCCTACTACGACCAGCACCAAGTTCCATGCGCTTATATGATGCTTAGCGACCAGTCGCCATCGAACCCTCACCGCAGCTACTGGACAACCTTCCTCGGACGCGACACAGCTTTCCTTTACGGCGCCGAATATTTTGCACGCAAATATAACTACCCTGTGCTTTTCTACGAAGTGAAAAAGGTGCGTCGCGGATACTATGAAGTTACGTTTAGCCAACTGTGCGACAATCCAGCCGAGGCCGAGCAATACAGCATTACTCAAGCATACGTAGAACGACTGGAATATCAAATCAAAGAAAAGCCAGAATATTGGCTATGGAGCCATCGCCGCTGGAAGCTCACTCGCGAAGGCCGCATACTCAAAAACGGGACCCTAAAAATCATAAAGCCATGAAAAAAGTTGCTGTAGTCATACTTAATTGGAACGGGCGCCACATTATCGAAAAATTTCTCCCTTCAGTGGTAACGAACACCGCTGGCGAAGCCGAGGTGATAGTGGCCGACAATGGCTCTACCGACGACTCGCTCGCTTTCCTCGCCGAGCACTACCCCACCCTTCGCACCATCGCGCTCGACAAGAATTATGGCTTTGCTGGAGGTTACAACCGTGCTCTGGCTCAGGTCGAAGCCGACTACTATGTGCTTCTGAACGACGACGTGGAATGTACCCCCAACTGGGTTTCGCCAGTGATAGAGATGATGGAAGCCGACTCCGAGATTGCCGTAGCTCAGCCCAAGCTGCTGATGTATGACCAAAAAGACACGTTCGAATATGCCGGCGGAGCAGGCGGATTTATAGACCGTTTTGGATACCCGTTCTGCCGCGGGCGAATGTTCAACACTCTCGAACAAGACCACGGCCAATATGATGATGCTCGCCAAGTGTTTTGGGCCACTGGCGCGGCAATGTTTGTACGCTCTAACGTGTGGCACCAGCTGGGTGGCCTCGACGACGACTTTTTTGCCCACATGGAGGAAATCGACTTCTGTTGGCGGGCCAAAAACGCAGGCCACAAGATTGCCTACTGCCCACGTTCGGTACTCTACCACGTGGGTGGAGGAACCTTACCCAAGAGTTCGCCGATGAAAACCATGCTCAACTTCCGAAACAACTTGTCTATGCTCTACAAAAATCTGCCCGACAACGAGTTGCACCACATCATAACCTTGCGTATGGTGCTCGACTATGTGGCCGCCCTCAAGTTTTTGGCCGAAGGCAAAGCCGGCGAGTGCCGCGCCGTGCTCGAAGCACACAAACAGTTTCGCCAATGGAAACCAAGCCTCCGCGCCAAGCGCGAAGCACTCAAGCAGCAAAAGGTGGACTGCATCTATCCTCGACACTTGCTAACCGACTACTACTTGCTTCACAAACGCCACTTCAGCGACCTAAAGCCCTTCTAAATATTGCCGCCCGACTGCTGTTAGAGTGCAATATGTAAAAAATAAAAAGAAAAAGATTTAGGACAAAAACGCTGTTAATTGAAAAAAAAAGCGTAACTTTGCACCCGTTTTATTAAATCGACACATAAGATATGGACTACAACTATTTGAAAATAAACAGCGAAGGAGCCATCAACATTCTAACCATTTCGGCCCCCAAATCGCTCAACGCCCTCAACACTGCTGTGCTCAGCGAGATTAACCAGTACCTCAATACCATCGATTTTGGCACTACGCGAGCCTTGATTATTACTGGCGACGGCGAGAAAGCCTTCGTGGCCGGTGCAGACATCAGCGAGATGGCCACCCTCAACCAAGCAGCCGGCGAAGTCTTCGGCCGCCGTGGTGCCGACGTATTTCGCCGCATAGAGCAGTTGCCTATCCCCGTCATTGCAGCCGTCAATGGCTACGCCCTTGGTGGAGGTTGCGAGTTGGCCATGGCCTGCGACATCCGCATTTGCAGCACCAACGCCAAGTTCGGCCAACCCGAAGTGGGCCTCGGCATAATCCCCGGTTTTAGTGGCACCTACCGGCTGGCCAAACTTGTTGGTATGGGTATGGCCAAGCAACTCATCTACACAGGCGCCCCAATCCGCTCCGACGAAGCTCTGCGCATTGGCCTTGTCAACGCCGTTTACGACCAGACCGACCTCTTGCCAGCTGCCATCACAATGGCGCAACAAATGGCCGCCAACGCCCCTATCGCCATCCAGTTAGCCAAAGAGTGTATTAATAATGAATACGACCTCGCTGCCGACGAAGCCATTGCCTACGAAACAGTGCGCTTTGGCCAATGCTTCGCAACCGAAGACCAGAAGAACGGTATGAGCGCTTTCATCAACAAGCAGAAAGTCGAATTTCAAGGCAAATAATATTTTTTTCTATAAATCATCTAACAAACAACAACCATAATCATGAAAATTTGTGTTATCGGAACCGGCACCATGGCCAAAGGCATTGTCAAAGCTTTCGCCGCCAAAATGCCCGTCACCATGAAGAGCCGCACCCAGGCCAGCCTCGACAAGGCTATGGGTTCCATAAGCAAAAGTTATGCCAAATTGGTCGAGAAAGGCAAAATGACCCAAGAGGCCGTCGATGCCCTGCTGGCCAACATCAGCACCACCACCGACTACGCAACCTTTGCCGACGCCGACCTGGTTATCGAAGCCGCCGTCGAAGAGATGCAACTCAAGAAAGACGTCTTTACCGAACTCGACGCCATTTGCAAACCTGAGACCGTGTTCGCCACCAACTCGTCGAGCCTCTCCATTACCGAAATTGCTGCCTGCACCAAGCGCCCGGCTCAATTCATCGGTATGCACTTCTTCAACCCCGCCGACCGTATGGCTTTGGTCGAAGTAATTCGTGGCCAACTCACCAGCGACGAGGTTTGCAATTGCATTATGGACCTCGCTACCCAAATCGGCAAACAACCCGTCGAGGTTAAAGAAGCCCCAGGATTTGTGGTCAACCGCATTCTCATCCCCATGATTAACGAGGCCGTGGGCATTCTGGCCGACGGCATTGCCAGCGCCGAAGATATCGACAAATGCATGAAGCTCGGAGCCAACCACCCCATGGGTCCACTCGAATTGGCCGACCTTATTGGCAACGATGTCAACCTGGCCATCATGGAAGTGCTCTACAAAGAATTTGGCGACCCCAAATACCGTCCTCATCCCCTGCTGCGCAAAATGGTTCGCGCCGGCCTGCTGGGACGCAAAACCGGCGAAGGATTCTACAAATATTAATCCTCACATTCAAAACCAAAATAGCGAGACAGTTTGGCAACCAATACTTTGCCAAACTGTCTCGCTATCTCTTAAATAACTATCTATCCGCAACTTACCAAAAAACCGTTTGCATAATTTTATAGAAAAAAACATTTTTTTGTTTCTGTATAGAATTTTTTTGTATATTTGTAGGCAAAATATTGAACGCATAACGCCATTAACATCCTAACAAACTGATAGCTATAAATTTTTGCACCTAAGTTTTTATGAAAAAAGCTACTTTTAATGAAAAAAAATCCTCGAAAATCTTCCGCGCAGGTGCGCTGGCGCTGGCCGTCGCCGCAACACTCTTTTCAGCCTGCAACAAGGAGCAATTAGAGCCAGCTGTTTCGTCATCACCACACGGCATTTCTGCCAAAAGTGGATACAACGATGGCGAAATTGTCCTCGGCCAACAGATAGGCGACCCATATCGCTACGAGACCATGCTGGCCGCGTTCAAAATGCTAAACGGTCCTTCTACCTCGTCGTTAGATACGATTGAGCCTACAGGCAAATACGTAAAAGTCTTTATTAACGACGATAATGACCTAATGCTGCTGGAGGATGATACCAATATTGTTTGGTTCGACTACCCACTTGATTATGAAATTTTAGTCGACGGCTGCTATTATCATGACCCCTCGCTGCCAGAGCAATCAACTTGGAAGTACGCAGTAATCCCACTTGATTATCAAGTGCCTGGTAATCTGGACGTAAAGTTAATATATAAGGTTTTCATACCTGAAGATATGCAGGATTCTAACTTCTACTACGCAAATGAAGACTTTTTTGATAAACTCGATGAAATTTCGACCGACCTGTCGGGCTATTCAAAATACGAAAATTCGCTAAACGGCACAATAGGGGGCACCGCCTCAATCCATAGCACTAACAGCAGTTCTAAATGGACCCCCTCTGCAACGATAAAAGTTTGGGACGACACTTTGAACAGTTTGCTCCCAGTGCATGGCGCTGCTGTTGTGGTAAAGAGGGGTACAAAAGTCCGTCGCATATTTACAGATAAAAATGGATATTGCTGGACTCGCGCTCAGTTTAAGGCCAACCAAAGCGTTAAATATTCGATTGTTTGGGAGCGCGCCCACTGGGATATTCGAGACAATATGTGGCAGGCATACTATACTGGCCCTTCACAAAGTTCCCATTGGGATTTGAATATCTATCCTGGCGGAAAAAGCTTTATGTATGCCACCATCCATAGAGCACTGCTTTTTGCTTTCTATAGCCCCAGTTGGGTGATAGAGTCTCCCAGAGCCTCTCATAAGTTAAAAGTGGCATATAACAATCATACGATTGAGGATGTTCTGGGCTACAATATCTGTTTTTGGAATATATTGGGGATACGTAATAACATAGTAGTATATGGACGTAACAGTGATAATACTTATAGGAAATCGAATGGTATAATTAGTACGACGTTCCATGAGTTAGGACACCAATCATTATTAAGATTTGTAGGAAATATAAACTATAAATCTAAAACTTCATTCATCAGGGAAAGTTGGTCTCGTTGCGTGCAATTGTATTTCACAAACGAGTTATATCATCAGGCAGGCTTGACCACATACGATGACAACGGCGGTTTCCAACATTGGAATAGAAATGACACTAACTATTGGCATTACCCATATACTCCAGTTTTTATAGATTTAATAGATGATTATAATCAGAATGTCAAATTAAGTAGCGAATACTGTAATGATAACATTAGTGAGTACGGCATTAAAGAATTACAAGACGATGTGTTGCCAGATGTATACGGCCTTTATTCACTGAAACAAAAGTTATTAGAGCTGAAGCGTCATAACTCCACAGAATCCGAGATAATCACAATGCTGAGTTATTATGAAGGCTTAGACTTTTAATTAAGTAACTAAACCGCAAATGCAATAATTATTATGAAAAGGATAATCGCTTTAGCAATAATCACTGTCGCTGTTACTGCTTTTATGGCAAGCTGTGCTGAGGTTTACACCGAGCCCCCAGATAAAGAGTTCTATGTTACTAACGAAAGTTGTCATACCTACACGGTTAATGTTGTAACAATTCCACCCGAAAGTACACAGGAAATAGCAACGTGTAGCTACCATTCAATCTTTTTCGTTTATGGAATCCACTACGGCGAAGTTGACACCTCATACTACGTTGAACTTGAGGTCAAGTTCGACGACACGCTTGTGTGTACGCACTGGTATGCCATTATTAAAGATACTGTGGACGGGCAACAAAACATAAAACATTTGCAAAATCCGGCAGAGCATAATATAGCCAACGATGAGGACTGGATACGCAGTTGTGGAAAAAATGAGTGGAACAATATATACACCTACACCGTCACCGACCAGGACTACGCAACCGCACTCGATATGTGGAAAATGCGGTAACCAACTGCGCACCCCACTGCCAATAAAAGTTTTATAGCATAATCGATACAACATCGAGATTACCTCCTGGTTACCAGGAAGTAATCTAATTAAGCAGTGCTACACGGTAAGCGTGTGGCGGTTGTTCTCAACGCGTTGTGAAAAAAAAATAGCGCTTTTTTGCTTCTATTTTTCTTTTTTTTTGTAACTTTGCAAAGCAATTTATAAACACAAACCAATGAAACGACTGACATTCACCCTCATAGCCTTCGCACTGCTCCTCGCAGCTTGTGGCACAAAGCAAAACAACGTGGTCGACAAGCGTGCCGACGGCTCGCTACAGGCCGAAAAAGTGTTCAACGCCAAAACCGGCCAACCCGAAGGCACTTGGAAATATTATTACCCCGACGGCTCGCTCTTTGCCACAGCACGATTCAGCCCCGCCAAGCCGTTGGGCACCAACTGGCAATTCCTTACCACCGACGGCAAACCCTACTTCAGCCAACACTACGACTCGCTGGCCGTGACCGAGCTGGGCGACGAGCAAACACCAGCCACTGTGGTGCTGCACGTAGCCGACACCCAATACTGGTATCAGTTCTACAGCACCTGCGCCCTACGCAGTGTCGGCACAACTGTGGCCAACGTGCGCCAGGGACGCTGGCAGTTCTTCTACCCCAACGGCCAACTGCAGACCGACGCCACCTTTGTCGACGGTCGCGAAGAGGGACGCTACTGCGTTTATCGCGACAACGGCTCGCCCTACTATCTGGGCCAATACGAGGCCGGCCAGCGCAGCGGCGTTTGGGAGGTATACGACGCCGAGGGCAACCTCGTAACAACCAAGCAGTGGTAGCCCCTCAGCATTACCGAACAAACACAATCAGATAGACCACCGAATATGGACGTCCAACTCCACAACCCCATCTACGCCATCATTGGCCACGCCGCCGACGAGCTTGGCTGCCAAGCCTACGCCGTGGGGGGCGTGGTGCGCGACTACTTCCTCGGCCGTCACTGCACCGACATCGACATTGTTTGCCTGCCACCTGCCGGTAGCACCGGCGAGGTGAGCATAGGCATCGAACTGGCCCACGCCGCAGCCCGAGCCGTCAATGCCGACCACTCTCACCACTTCAGAGCCTCAAACGTCTCGGTGTTCAAAAACTTCGGCACCGCCTCGTTCCACTTTAACCACGATGGCGAAGAGTGGCAGGTAGAGTTTGTTGGCGCCCGCCGCGAAAGCTACCGCTCCGACAGCCGCAAACCCATAGTCGAAAACGGCACCCTAACCGACGACCAGAACCGCCGCGACTTTACTATCAACGCCATGGCCGTGGTGCTCAACGCCGAAGGCTACGGCTCGCTGGTCGACCCCTTTGGCGGCATTGCCGACCTCGACCGCGGCCTGCTGCGCACCCCTCTCGAACCCGACACCACTTTCTGCGACGACCCACTGCGCATGATGCGCGCCGTACGCTTCGCCGCACAACTCGGTTTCCGCATAGACGACGAGACCTCTGCCGCCATTGGTCGCAACGCCGACCGTATTAAGATTGTGTCGCACGAGCGAATCACCACCGAGCTCAACAAGATAATGCTCAGCCCCAAGCCCTCAATTGGCTTCAAACTGCTCGACAAAAGCGGACTGCTACCGCTCATATTCCCCGAACTATCGACCCTCAAAGGCACCGAAACCGTCGAAGGCCGCAGCCACAAAGACAACTTCTACCACACCCTCGAGGTGCTCGACCACGTGGCCACACAGAGCGACAACCTTTGGCTGCGCTGGGCCGCCCTGCTGCACGATATTGGCAAACCCGCCACAAAGCGCTACGACCCCAAACTGGGCTGGACATTCCACGGCCACGAAGTGCGCGGAAGCCGTATGGTTAAACGCATCTTCACCAACCTGCGCCTGCCACTCGATGCCAAGATGAAGTATGTCGAAAAACTCGTCCTACTCCACCTGCGTCCCATCATACTGGCCGAAGACGAGGTGACCGACTCGGCCGTGCGCCGACTGCTCTTCGACGCCGGCGACGACATAGACGACCTTATGACCCTCTGCGAAGCCGACATCACCTCGAAAAACGAGGCCAAAGTGCGCCGCTACCTCGCCAACTTCGCCATTGTGCGCCGCAAACTCGTCGAGCTCGAAGAGAAAGACCGCATTCGCAACTTCCAGCCTCCCGTTTCGGGAATCGACATAATGATCATCTTCGGCCTCCAACCTTGCCCCGAAATCGGCACCATCAAAGATGCCATCAAAGACGCCATACTCGACGGCACCATTGCCAACGACCGCGAGCAAGCTCTGGCCATGATGTACCGCGAGGCCGAAAAATTGGGTCTGAAACCTGTCGAACAAGCCCCCTAAATCGCCCCAAAATCGCCCTCGCCTCGAAGCCCTTTTTAGGCACCTTCGAACGGCGGTCGATGTCAACCCGACCTCAATACGACCTTAACACGACCACAACCCCTCTAACACACTGAAATCCAACATATTACGTAATTAGCTAAAAATCAACACCTTACAAAGTTATTAACAATCCGGCATCGCCCCGAATAGAGGCCTTATAGAACCCACAAAAAAAACGTCTTCGAGTCGGCTAAAAAAAGCAAGCCGTTTTCGCAACCAAACAAAGCCAAACCAACCCGCCCCATGCTCCAAAAACTCTGGACAGCCACATTGCGCGACTTCCGCACCTACCTCACACTCGAACGGAGGCTTTCGCCAAACTCTATCGAGGCCTACCTCAACGACGTTCGCCACTTAGAGCGATTGGGCTTGGAGCGCAGGCTGAAGCCCACCGAACTCTCGGCCGACGACCTTCGTGAGCTCGTCGCCATTGCAGTCGAAGCCGATATTGCAGTAGCCACACAGTGCCGCCTCATATCGGGTTGGAGGCTCTTCTTTCGCTGGCTCGAGGTAGAAGACCTCGTGGCCGACAACCCAGCCGACCTCGTGGCCATGCCCACCAAGCCGCAGCACCTGCCCGACGTTCTCTCCGATGCCGACATCAGCGCCATTCAGGCCACCTTCGACCTAAGCTTGCCCGACCAAGCTCGCAACTACGTCATTGTCGAAATACTCTACGGGTGCGGGCTGCGCGTATCAGAGCTTGTGGCCATGACTCTGGCCAACATCTACCCCGACGAAATGGGCCTCCACATTGTGGGCAAAGGCAACAAAGAGCGCTGGGTACCAGTCAACGAGCACGCCATGGAGTTGCTCCAAACCTACATCACCACCATTCGCAGCCATTACTCTCCCCTACGGGGAGAGGAGCACATCGTCTTCCTATCGCGATTAGGACGACGCTTGAGCCGCAACTACGTCTTCATGTTTTTGCGCGACGCAGCCAAGCAGGCCGGAGTTGCCAAACGCGTAAGTCCACACTCGCTGCGCCACAGCTTTGCCACCGAACTCGTGCAGAACGGTGCCGACCTGCGCGCGGTGCAAGAAATGTTGGGTCACGAAAACATTGCCACCACCGAAATCTATACCCACCTCACAACAAAAAATTTGCGCGATACCATAACCCTTCACCACCCCCATTATCAAAAAAAATAGCCCCCGCGCAACAAAAGTTCAAAAAAAGGTGTCATTATTACAGAAAATTTCGTATCTTTGCAAAGCACTTTGCAAAGTACAAAACACGCAACGTGCTGTAAAACAAATAAAAACACACAGTCAATGAGCTCAAAACACATACTGCTAATTGCCACATCGTTCATAGCCACACTGCTCCCCATAGCCACACAGAGCCAAAACGCCTGCCCTGGCATTACTATCGACCAGCGCGTGGACCACAAGCGGTCGCAATTCCACATCAACATGGAATGGGACACAGCCATCACCTGCGAAAATCCACGCATGACGCTGCGTTCCACAGTCTTCGTACCCACTCGACTTTTCAACGGCACCTACAAGGTTGAAGAAATACCCTACGACCCACCAGAGGACTTCGACTTGCGCTCTATGCTTCGCGGCACGCCATACGACTCGGCTACATACAATTACCCAGCCGATGGCCCTGTGCAAAGGCTTGATATTGCAACCGATGATATCTTCGACTGGGACAGCATCAAAATTGACTTCCCGTTTGCTTTCTTTGGCGAAATCAGAAGAGGTGCCGTGGTCGGAGACAATGGTATGCTCACTTTCAATACAGGCGCTGCCATAGGAAATACTACCGACCAAAGACACGGCAACGCATATTCTAATATTAACCCACTTCCATGGCTGATGGGGAAAAACGAGGATGGTAACGATACTTGTCCCACCTGCCCAACGTCTAGCTTTGGTGGACGCACACCGCGAGCCGATTATCACCACGATGCAATATATGTATGCTACTGCGATACATATCCAAGGAGCGACGATACAACAGGAATTTTTAAAGGCGTCACCGACAGCGCTGCATACTTTCCATGTCGCCGTATTGTTGTGAGTTGGAAAAACATAGACCCTTATAATGTGGACCTTAACAATAACTATATGGCTGTATGCTACGAAGGGACTAACATTATAGAAGTGCATATACATAACTTCGCATCGGCCAACACCAGTGGCTATAAGGCCTTGATTGGAATACAAAATAAAGATGGACATCCTTCGCAACCAGACTACAGTCTTGTAACCATCGATGGCGAACTCACTCAACCTTTGGCAAACATTGCCCCCAACTCGCCTGCAGCCTTTGCCCCTGAAGGCTACAATCTTTTTGGTGGTCATAACGGCGATACAATCTATAAACGCGCATTTAGGTTCACTCCTCAAGGAATGAGCGACCCGACATTTAGGTACTATCGTCTTTTCCATCTCGAAAACGGCAACGACAGTTTGGTACCCCTCACTGTGTGGAACCAAGACCAAGACGACACTCCACCCAACGACACGAACGGCTACTACATACATCACCAAATCATCAACACCGACACACTTGCCGACGCTGGTATGTATCGCATCGAGGCCGTGGTCGAACCGCACGTAACCTCCTACTACGTTGCCGAAATCAACTTCTTTGGCGCCACTGGTTTCCATTATCAACTCTACGACACCATTTGCGTGGGTGTCGACACGATGAACTCATATCAAGTTAGAACACAATCGCAAAATGTGTGCCAAAACGACTCGTCAGTCTTCGATATTATTTACGACACCATAATGCAACAGATAACAAACGTGGAATGGGAACTAATAGAGAAGATTAACGGCATAGACCGCCAACTGCCATCGAGCCGCTTCAGGACTGACAACGACCGCAAGCACCTTGTCATATACCGTCCCGAAATAGCCCTCGATGACCACATCGATACTGTCATGCTTCGTTCCAAAGTCGATTTCCGCAACGGCTGCAGCAACTTCGACACCACCTATACCCTAATGCACCCGCTCTACGACCACACCACGACCGACGAGATATGTAAGAGCGAAGCCCCCTACCGCTGGAACGTCAACGGCCAGGTAAAGACCTACTACCAATCGACCCAAGACATGGTAAAAATGCGCTCACGTGCCGGCTGCGACAGCATAGAGCGACTCAACCTGCGCATACTCGACACCATGTGGAGCCCTCAATATGTCGACACCTGCGCCCCCATCGTATGGCGCAATGGCAAACTCTACTCCCGCAACAACGACGACACCTATCGCAACGACACCATAATCCTCCACACCCAAATGGGCGGCTGCGACAGCATTGTCTATCTTCGCCTCACCATACACCCCTACGAGGCTATCATATCGGTCGACCCCGAAGTGACCACCCTCGACCAGCTCGACGTTGAACTGACCGACGTCAGCACCGGCACCCAGTCGCGCGTGTGGCTCATGCCTGGCGGCGAAGAAATGACCACCCCGACGGTGACCTACGCCATGCCCGTCGACGCCGACTCGGCTGTGTTCTGGCTCTATGCCAAGAGCCCATACGGTTGTGTCGACACAGCCTCGGTGATGGTCCCCCTGCAGCGCGAAACATTCTGGCTGCCCAACATTCTGCTGCCCGACGACGCTGCCGGCAACAACATTTTCCGTATCTCGACCACACAGACCAACAACCTCGAATGCTTCATCTACAACCGCAATGGCTTGCTGGTTGGCCACTTCGAGGGTGTGAACGGCTCTTGGGACTGCCGCGACCTTAACGGCAATCCCTGCCCACAGGGTACATACGTCTACGTAATACGCTACAACACCATCTTCAACCCAACTCAAACCCAACTACGCAAAGGAACTATAACCCTAATCAGATGAAAATTGCAGTTGTCGGAGCCACAGGGCTCGTGGGCAGCGTAATGCTGCAAGTGCTTGCCGAACACGGATTCGGTTCGGCCGAAATAATAGCCGCTGCAACCCCTAAATCGGTTGGCAAACAAATCGATTTCGCCGGACGCAAGTTGACCGTCGTCACCGTCGACGACGCCATTGCCGCCCACCCAAACTATGCCCTCTTCTCGGCCGGAGCCGCAGCCTCACGCCAATATGCACCACTGTTTGCACAAAACGGCACCACGGTGGTCGACAACTCATCGGCATGGCGCAAAGAGCAAGATATACCACTTGTGGTTCCCGAAATCAACTTCGACGCCATTAAAAGCACCGACCGCATAATTGCCAACCCCAACTGCTCTACGGTGCAGATGGTGCTTGCCATCTATCGCCTGCACGCTCAATACACCATTCGCCGCATAATAGTATCGACCTACCAAAGCGTGACTGGCACCGGCATAAAAGCCATTCGCCAACTCGAGGCCGAAGAACAGGGCCAGAAAGCCGATATGGCCTACCCCTACCCTATTCATCGAAACCTCTTTCCCCACGGCGGCGACTGGCTGCCCGACGGCTACACAACCGAAGAGCAAAAACTTGTCGACGAGACCCGCAAAATACTGCGTAGCCCCAGCATTGCCGTGAGCGCCACAGTGGCCCGTGTGCCAGTGGTTGGAGGCCACAGCGAATCGGTTAACCTCGAGTTCGAAAACGACTTCGACATCGACGCCGTGAAACATCTGCTCAACACCACCCCTGGACTAGTGCTCTGCGACGACCCAAGCAACAACCTTTACCCCATGCCGATAACCGCCCACGGGCGCGATGAAGTGTTCGTGGGCCGTGTGCGCCGCGACCCGTCGCAACCCCGCAGCCTCAACCTATGGGTTGTTGCCGACAACCTGCGCAAAGGCGCAGCCACCAACGCAGTACAAATACTACAAAAACTCATTGCTACCCGATGAAACATTTTTTTCCTATATTAATAGCCGCTGTTATTTGCTGCTGCACGTCGTGCAGCAACAACACCATTTTCTCTGACGAGCGCACTTTCGACAACGACGATTGGCGTCGCTTCTCGAAAGAGAACTTCGACGTTCAAATAAAGGACGTCGAGAGTTGCTACCACCTATGTTTCGATATGTGGATAGACACCACACGCTTTCGCGAACAGCTGCTGCAACTGGCCGTGAATATGGAGAGCCCTACCGGCGACCGCCGTATGTTCCCCGCCTACGTCCACATTCGCGAACATGGCCGCTGGCAAGGCGAGATGGAGGGCAATCTGCTGCACGTCAAAGACCGCCTTCGCCAATACTTCTTCTTTAACAGCAAGGGCGAACAGCACATAGAGATTGAGCAAGCCACCAACCGCTACGACCTGTATGGCGTGAACCGAATAAAATTCCACATAGAAAAAGCCGAACTCGCATACCCTAAGTGATAGATAACAGTATAAATAAGAATATAGACCGCATTGCTATGCGGCTGAAAACAATACCCGAAACGCCAGGAGTGTACCAGCACCTCGACGAGTCGGGTAAAGTTATCTATGTGGGCAAAGCCAGAAACCTGCAACGAAGGGTGAGTTCTTACTTCACCCACTACGACGACAAGAGCGCCAAAATCAAGATGCTGGTTCGCAACATCTACGATATACGCATAACCGTGGTTGCCACCGAAGTCGATGCCCTGCTGCTCGAAAACAACCTCATAAAACGCTATCAGCCACGCTACAACAGTATGCTCAAGGACGACAAGTCGTACCCCTACCTGTGCATAACCGACGAAGACTACCCACGGCTGATTTTCACACGCGGGCACCACGTCAGAGGCCAGTACTTTGGCCCCTACCCCAACCAGCGCATACTGCGCGAACTGCAGACCATAATCCGCCAGCTGTTCACCTATCGTACCTGCGAACGCAAACTCAAAGTCGACGGCTCGCACCCCGACGAGCGACCCTGCATGAAACACCAAATTGGCCTCTGCTCGGCCCCCTGCGCCGGGTTGCAAAGCTACGAGGACTATATGGCCAGTATCGAGAATATTAGGCGAATACTTAAAGGCGACTTTGGCGAGATTTTAGACGAGATGAAGAGCCGTATGCTCGCCTTGGCCGACGAGTTGCGATTTGAAGAAGCCGAGGTGCTGAAACGCAAAATACAGCTGCTCGAAGAATACCAAAGCCGCTCGGCCGTAGTCGACTCGAACGTGAGGGATGTAGACGTGTTCAACATCATGTCCGACGACCGATACGCCTACGTCAACATGATGAGAATAAAAAACGGCAACGTCATTTACAGCTTTTCTAACGAGATACGCAAACAACTTGACGAGAGCGACGCCGAAATTCTGGCCACCGTAATTCCCACCCTGCACGAGCAAACGCAGAGCACCGCCACCGAGGCCGTGGTGCCGATGGCTGTGGACGACATACCCGAGGCATACATAAAGCAAAACGTCAACCCCAAAGGCGACCGCCGCAAACTGCTCGAACTCTCGATGCGCAACGTGTCGGCCTACGCCCAACAGTGCCGCCACCAACGGGCGCTGGTCAACCCCGACGAGGGAACGCCCACCCGCCGCAACGAGCACCTTCTTGAGCGCATTCAGCACGCATTGAACCTGCCTACATTGCCAATGAACATAGAGTGCTTCGACAATTCGAACATCCAAGGCGCCTACCCAGTGGCAGCTATGGTGCGCTTTACTGGTGGCAAACCTAACCGAAAGGAATACAGAAAGTTCAATATAAAAACTGTTGAAGGGCCCGACGACTACGCTTCGATGGCCGAGGTGATTTACAGGCGCTACAAACGGCTGCACGAAGAAAACCAACCACTGCCCGACCTGCTGGTGGTTGATGGCGGACGAGGACAAATGGAGGTGGCCCGACAGGTGATTCAAGACCAACTGCGGCTCGAGATACCAATCGCCGGCTTGGCCAAAGACGACCGCCACCGCACCTCGGAACTGCTCTACGGCTTTCCGCCAGCCGTGGTGGGCCTGAAGCCTACCGACCCGCTCTTCCACCTGCTGGAGCAAATTCAGAACGAAGTGCACCGCTTTGCCATTACTTTTCACAAGGACAAGCGCAGCCGTGGCACTTTCCGCACCCAACTAACCGATATTCCTGGCATTGGGCCAAAAACAGCACGCGACTTGCTGCTGCGATTTGGCTCGGTGAAACAGATAAAAAGCCTAACCCTCGACGACTTAATACAGGCCATCGGCAAGGCCAAGGGCACCGAGGTCTACAACTATTTGCAGGCCGATGTGTGATTTTTTTTATTATTTATAAAAAAAGTATTATATTTGCAAACAGTCACTTTTTAACTCTAAATTCTTAACATTCAATTTATGAAGAAGTTAACTACAATCCTCGCAACACTCGCAACGCCCATTTTCGCGTTTGCCAGCGAAGCCGACCTGGTTATGCCCAAAGGGTTCGCCTCGGCCGACGACTCAAAAATTCTCTATTGGGGCTTTTTGGTAGTGGTGCTGGGCTTGCTGTTCGGCTTTTGGCAATTCAGCAAGGTCCGCAAGCTCAAAGCTCACAGTTCGATGCTCGAAATCGGCAACGTGATTTTCAAGACCTGCTCTACCTACCTCAAACAGCAGGGCAAGTTCTTGGTGCTGCTCTTCCTCTTTATCGGAGCCGCCATTGCCCTCTACTTTGGTGTGCTTAGCAAAATGAGCGGAGGCGCTGTGCTGCTCATCTTGGCTTGGACGGTGATTGGCATTTTGGGGAGCTACGGCGTGGCCTGGTTCGGTGTGCGCATGAACACCCTGGCCAATGCCCGTATGGCTTTTGCCTCGCTGCGTCGCCGCCCACTCGACCTGCTCAACATCCCTCTCCGCGCTGGCATGAGCATTGGTATTGTGCTCATCTGCGTAGAGTTGGTGCTGATGTTGGTCATCCTTCTTTTTATGCCCGAAAATCTGGCAGGCAGCTGCTTCATTGGCTTTGCCATTGGCGAGAGCCTCGGAGCCAGCGCCCTACGCATTGCCGGAGGTATTTTTACGAAGATTGCCGACATCGGGTCTGACCTGATGAAAGTTGTGTTCAAGATTGGCGAAGACGACCCACGCAACCCAGGCGTCATTGCCGACTGTACTGGCGACAACGCTGGCGACAGCATAGGACCCACCGCCGACGGTTTCGAAACCTACGGCGTTACTGGCGTGGCCCTGGTGAGCTTCATTCTGCTGGCCGTTCCTGCCGAGTACCAAGTGCCGCTGCTGGCATGGATATTTGTTATGCGCATTCTCGGCATCGTGGCCTCGGTTTTGGCCTACTACATTAACGGCGCCATTGCCAAAGCACGCTACAGCAAGGCCGACGACCTCGATTTCGAGCAGCCGCTCACCTCGCTGGTGTGGATTACCTCGCTGCTGAGCATTGCCGGCACCTTCTTAGCCAGCTACTTCATTCTTGCCAACCGCCTGCCCGAGAACACTTGGCTCGCCTTGGCCATCATCATCTCGTTTGGCACCCTCGGCGCTGCCCTCATTCCCGAACTGACCAAAGTCTTCACCTCGCCCAAGAGCAAACACGTCCACGAAGTGGTATCGGCCTCGGAGCAAGGCGGAGCCAGCCTCAACATACTTAGCGGCTTGGTGGCCGGCAACATGAGCGCTTTCTGGACCGGTCTGGTCTTCTTTGTACTCATGCTCTTTGCCTACCTTGCCACCAACGTGTTCGATATCAGCGCCGTGTTGCCGCAGTATGCCTCCATCTTCGCCTTTGGCCTGGTGGCCTTCGGTATGCTCGGCATGGGTCCCGTCACCATTGCCGTAGACAGCTATGGCCCCGTGACCGACAACGCCCAAAGCGTATACGAGCTCTCCCTTATCGAAGACGACGTCGAGAAGACCACCCGCGAGGTGGAACAAGAGTTCGGCTTTACCCCCGATTTCGAAAAAGCCAAATACTACCTCGAAGCCAACGACGGCGCAGGCAACACCTTCAAGGCTACCTCCAAGCCGGTGCTCATTGGTACCGCCGTTGTGGGTGCTACCACTATGATTTTCAGCCTTATACTGATGATTAAGAACACCCTCGGCATTGCCGACCCCGCCTCGATTCTCAACTTGCTCAACCCCTACTCTATTCTCGGCTTCATACTCGGCGGATGCGTCATCTACTGGTTCACTGGCGCCTCGATGCAAGCCGTTACCACGGGTGCCAACCGTGCTGTGGAGTACATAAAAACCAACATCCGCCTCGACGCCAACGCCCCCAAGAAGGCCGACACCCAGAAGAGCCAAGAGGTGGTCAAAATCTGCACCACCTACGCCCAACGCGGCATGATAAACATCTTTATCGCCATATTCTGCTTCGCGCTGGCCTTTGCCTGCCTCTCGAGCCCCGAGAGCATTGGCGGCCAAAATGCTGTGTGCCTGTTTGTTAGCTACCTCATCTCTATAGCCGTCTTCGGCCTCTTCCAAGCCATGTTCATGGCCAATGCCGGTGGCGCTTGGGACAATGCCAAGAAGGTGGTCGAAGTCGACATGAAGGCCAAAGGCACCGACTTGCACGACGCCAGCGTTGTGGGCGACACCGTTGGCGACCCGTTCAAAGACACCTCGTCGGTGGCCCTCAACCCCATCATCAAGTTCACAACCCTCTTCGGCGTGCTGGCCATGGAGATAGCCATCAGCGAAGGCTTCCGCGCCATAGCCCCGTGGGTGGGCGTGCTGTTCTTGATAATCGCTCTTGTCTTCGTCTACCGCTCGTTCTACAAAATGCGCATAAAGTAACGACAACCATACTGCAACCGTCGAGGGCAGCCCGAAAGGGCTGCCCTCGACACATTTAGCAACCTCTCAGCGAGCAACTGCCATCACGATGGGGTCGAAAAAGAGCCTTCATGAGACGCTGTTGAGCTCGAACAACCATCGGACTGAGGTCGAGGAGACATCGAGAAAATATCGGGTAAAAGTTGTGTAAAAGTTGTGGCAAAATCGGGCAAATTACGGTCCCAAAATACGATAAAAACAGAGCGACATCGGGGAAAAATTGAGGGTTAAAGTGCTCAGTATCAAGCGTTGTTCGACCTCAATACGACCCTAACCCCTCTTTAACCCCTCCTCAACCCTATGAATCAAGCATTTACGAACAGGCATTCTAACCCCGATTTTTGCATAAATCGGGAGAGGCCCATCGGGCTGCTTCGTGAGCCACGAGGGTCAGGGGTTGAGGATGTGTTTCAGTATGGAATCGTAGCCCGAAAAGCTGCGCGTGGAGCCGTCGGCAAAGGTGAACTTGATGTAGGTGAGGCGCAGGTAGCGAATGCGGCCATTGTCGTCCCAAAACAACTCGTCGAAGGTGTATTGAGCCGGCGACTGTGGCGGGATGGGGCCCATACAGCGCACGTCGCGCATACGGCGGTCGAACTTGTCGCGCTGCATCGCGCCTTGGGCGTTGTAGGCCGTGACCTGCATCTCTATCTTCCGAATGGTCTTTTGAAAACAGTTGTAGAAGTTGAATTCGAGGCCAAACTGGTAGTCGCTTTGTGCGAGGTTGAGGTTCATGATAAAGATTTGGCGACTATCCATATCGCGCTTGGTCTGTTCTATCTGCTCGCGCAGTTCGGCGTGGGCGCGAGCCAGGCTGTCGGCATAGCGCTCTGTGGCCAGGCTGTCGGCGATGGTGGCGGCCTTGAGCCTGAGGTCCATACCGCTGCGACCACGGCGCATGAGGTAGGCCACATCGTCTGGCGAAGCGAAACGGAGGTCGCCATAAGCGAACTTATAACTCTCGTTGTGGAAACGGCCATAGAAGCAGTCGCGCTCGCCAACGGTATCGGTATAGGCAAAGAGC
The DNA here is from genome assembly GCA_017479385.1 of Bacteroidales bacterium. Taxonomy (GTDB): domain Bacteria; phylum Bacteroidota; class Bacteroidia; order Bacteroidales; family P3; genus Colimorpha. The sequence continues at coordinate 211,939 of JAFVCE010000017.1, forward strand.
ATTACCTCCGAGCCAGCAACTATCTGGGCCATAGCGTCTTGGTTGACCGTTTCGGCCAGCAGGTCGCGCAGCACCGTGGCGGCAAAGAGGTTGGCGTCGCGCAGCGAATCCTGCGCTTTGCGCATACGACGGTCCGACTCTTCGCGCAACTCGCGGGCATGGGCCAAGGCAGCCTCGTAGGCGTCGACCACGCTGGCCGTGGTCATTGCCTTCCACTCCGAAAGGCGCGCGAGGGCGGCGAGGCTCAGCGGCTGGCTGCCTTCGACGTTGGTCGCAACCCTAAAAACCACAGGCGAGAGGTACGAGGGTTGAAACTCGTAGCCCACCCAACTCAGAGGGCTGTAGCGGTGGGAGCGGAGCGTGGCAGTATCGCAGTCGAGCAATCCCGATAAAGCCCACTCATCGAGGTAGTTATAGCTCCGCAACGAGTCTAACTTTGCGTCCCAATAGCGCACCGAAACCAGGTAGGGGAACATGGCCTCGGCCTCCGACACGGGCAGGTAGAAGTCGCTTTCGGCCGACTGCAGGCGGAAGTGCTCGGTGCGCCCCACGAGGTAGGGACCGGTAATAATGCATACGCTGCCGAAAGCAATCGAGTCGGCCCTCTCGGCCGTAAGGCGCTGGTAGCGACCAGCCGAGTAGGTGCGCCCCTTTTTGACAACAAGCTCCATTGCGCCGCTGTCGGGCCTGAAAAGGTAGGCACGGTCATTGTAAGCCTCGTCAATGGAGCGGTAGCTCCAGTCGTATTGAGCTTGAGCAACAAAGGTGGCCAGCAAGGCCGAGAGCAGGGTCAAAATCTTCCGCGTCATACAATAAATAACTACTTTTTTTGCCAAATATTGCGTCGAGGATACACTTTTTTTAAACAAAAGTGAATATTTTTTTTGCCAAACCAAATAATTTATGTAACTTTGTACTTTCAACCCAAAGTGTGTTGAAGCTGATAATCAGCGCAATAAATATAATATACATAAAAACGAACAACCTAAACATAAAAAAATCCATCGATTATGACCCCTACACATGTTGAACACATCGGCATTGCCGTTACAAATCTCGACGAAGCTATCCGCTACTGGGAAGATGTCATGGGCCTGAAATGCTACGCCATTGAGGAAGTGACCGACCAGAAAGTGAAGACCGCCTTTTTCAAGTGCGGCGACGTGAAAATCGAACTCCTCGAGCCCACCTCGCCCGAAAGCACCATTGCCACCTTCATCGAGAAAAACGGCGGCAAAGGAGGGATGCACCACATAGCTTTTGCCGTCGACAACACCGACAGCGCACTGGCCGAGACGGCCGAGAAAGGCGTCCGCCTAATCGACAAGCAAAGCCGCCGCGGAGCCGAAGGCCTCAACATCGGTTTCCTACACCCGAAGTCAACCCTCGGAGTCCTTACCGAACTGTGCTGCAAATAATCACAAATCATCACAACATTAACGTAAATCCAAAAAAAATAGTATATGGCATTTGAAGAAAAAATCAAAGAACTTCTCGACAAAAGAAGTTTAGCCAAGCAAGGTGGCGGCGAAAAACGCATAGCCAAACAGCACGAACAGGGCAAACTCACCGCTCGCGAGCGTATTGCCCTACTGCTCGACGAAGGCTCGTTCGAAGAATTCGATATGTTCGTCACCCACCGCTGCGTCAATTTCGATATGCAAAAACAATCGTTCCTCGGCGACGGCGTGGTGACCGGCTACGGCACCATCGACGGCCGTTTGGTCTACGTTTTTGCCCAAGACTTCACCGTGTTTGGTGGCTCGCTTAGCGAAACAATGGCCCTCAAAATATGCAAAGTTATGGACCAAGCCATGAAAACTGGCGCCCCCGTCATCGGCCTCAACGACAGCGGTGGAGCCCGCATACAAGAGGGTTGCAACGCCCTGGCCGGCTACGCCGAAATCTTTGAGCGCAACATCCTGGCCTCTGGTGTGATACCCCAAATCAGCGCCATATTCGGCCCCTGCGCCGGCGGCTCCGTCTACAGCCCCGCCCTCACCGACTTCATCCTCATGAGCAAGGAGAACAGCTATATGTTCCTCACCGGCCCCAAGGTGGTCAAAACCGTTACGGGCGAGGACGTTACCGTCGACAAACTTGGCGGCGCCATGGTTCATGCCACCAAGAGCGGCGTGGCCCACTTTGTTGGCGAGACCGAAGAGGAGACCATCCAGAAAATCCGCACCCTCGTCAGCTACATCCCCTCCAACAACTTCGAAGAGGCCCCCTTCGTGGCCACCGAGGACCCCATCGACCGCCTCGAGGATAGCCTCAACAGCATTATCCCCGACAACCCCAACCAGGCCTACGACGTCAAAGACGTCATCACCGCCATCGTCGACGAAGGCAAATTCTTCGAGGTACACGAAAAGTTCGCCCCCAACCTCGTGGTCGGCTTTGCCCGTATGGGTGGCATGAGCGTCGGCCTCGTCGCCAACCAACCCAAAGCCATGGCTGGCGTGCTCGACTGCAACGCCTCGCGCAAAGGCGCCCGCTTCGTCCGCTTCTGCGACGCATTCAACATCCCGCTCGTCACCCTCGTCGATGTGCCTGGCTTCCTCCCCGGCACAGGCCAGGAATATAACGGCGTCATAGTCCACGGCGCAAAGATGCTCTTTGCCTATGGCGAAGCCACCGTGCCCAAAGTCACCGTCACCCTGCGCAAGAGCTACGGCGGAGCCCACATCGTTATGAGCTGCAAGCAGTTGCGTTCCGACATCAACTACGCTTGGCCAACGGCCCAGATTGCCGTTATGGGCGCCAGCGGTGCCACCGAGGTGCTACATGGTCGCGCCCTCAAAGAGATTACCGACCCCGAAGAGCAGGCCAAATTCATCGCCCAAAAAGAGCAGGAGTATAACGACCAATTCGCCAACCCCTACAACGCAGCCAAGTATGGCTACATCGACGATGTTATCGAGCCTCGCAACACCCGCTTCCGCGTCATCCGCGCTCTCCAGGCTCTCTCTACCAAGAAAGACAGCCTGCCCATCAAGAAGCACTGCAACCTGCCACTCTAACATTATTTATTGAATAACGTAAAACAACAAAAAATATTATTAACCCGGGGACAAAATCCCCACAAAACAATCAAAAAACAAAATGAAGAAAGTTTTTATGACCGCCGTTGCTGCTCTGGCTATCGCTTTTTGCATGACCGCTTGCAACAACAACAAAGCCCCCAAGGCTGACGAGAATTGCGCCGACACCGCCGCCGTTGAGTGCTGCGAACAGAAGGCCCACGAATGCATGGCCGCCGACAGCGCCGCCTGCTGCAAAGCCGAAGGCCAAGAGTGCTGCAAGAAGGCCGAAGGCCAAGAATGCTGCCAGAAAGCCGAAGGCAAAGAGTGCGAAAGCAAATGCGAAAAGGCTCAATAAGCCGCAACTCGAAAAGTGGCAGAGGCACGCCCTCAAAGCTACCTCTGCCCTACTCTTCTTGTTTTTGATTGTTAATGTAATTATTAAAATGAATACAATAATAAAAAAGATAACCACAGTCGCAGTGTGCGCAACGCTGCTGCTTGGGATGGCACAAGCCCAACGCCCACACGGTGGCCACCACGGTCATCGCGACGGCGTGAGCGGCCCCACCCAACCCACCGAGCAGCCAGCCCCGCGCCAACACCACTCGCGTTCCACCGAGTTTAAACCTGTGACTAGTTGCTACATTGCCGAAACCGGCAGTTTTGTAGTGATAGATAGTGTGGACTGCGCAATCGACCTCGTGATGCGTCAAGGCAACGAGATGGTTCGCGTTGGCCGCTATGTTACCGACAACCTCCACAAACGCCACGACGTTAAGAACATCATCCGCCCACGCTCTATTGCCGTTGTGGGCAACAAAATTGTGTTCGTTGCTTCGGCCGCCAAAAGCGTAGACACCTCGTACTTGGGCGTGCTCGATATGGCCCCCGACGCCGATGGCAAGCTGCCTCGCGTGGCCTACCAAGGCTTCCACAGCAACAACTACGCTTTCAGCATTGAGCCCCGCACCCACGAACTGATTGTTGTTGGCAACAGCCCCGCCGGCTACGACTTCAACATAATCAACATCGAGGGCGGCCTTGAACAGATTGGCAACACCCCTGTCCAGACACTCCACTATCGCGTTCCCAAACAGGCCGAGCGCATAAAGGCCTCCGACCCCATCGGCATTGGCCTCACGGTTGTGGCTGTGGCCGTGGTGTTCCTCGCTCTGATGAGCATCTACCTTATCTTGGCAGGCTACGGTAAGGTCATCATGGGCTTCCAGAATAGAAAGAAAGAGAAGACACCTACCACCCCCGCAGAGGCTACAACCACCAACACCGGCAACAAGGAGGCCGAAATCTACGCCGCTATTGCCGCTGCCATTCACCTCTACAACGACGAGTTGCACGACGAGGAGGACAACATCATCACCATTCAGAAGGTGGAGCGTGCCTGGACGCCCTGGAACGCCAAATATTACAACATGAACCATTATTTTAACAGACGATAAGAAATGAAAAACTATAAACTCAAAATAAACGGCAACGAATATAATGTCGACATCAACGAGGTTGAGGGCCAGGAGATTAAGCTTAACGTTAATGGCACTCCCTACACCGTGACTGTGGACCAAGAACTGAAGCAACAGAAGAAGACCGTCATCTCGACCACGAGCCGCACCGCACCGCGAGTCTCGGCTGCTTCAACAGGCGACGTGCAGAAGTCTTCGCCCGCTACGGCTGGCACCAAAGTCACAACCCCTCTTCCAGGCACCATTCTCGACGTCTTTGTCAACGTGGGCGACGAGGTTAAGGCCGGCCAAACCGTCGTCCTGCTCGAGGCCATGAAGATGGAGAACAACATCGAGGCCGACGTCGACGGCAAAATATCGGCCGTCAAGGTGCGCAAAGGCGACAGCGTGCTCGAGGGCGACGTGCTGGTCGTCATCAGCTAAGAAACTAATAAAAGTTGTTGAACATTAGTAAGATACAGAAGTTATGTTAACATTAGCAACTGGTGGTTTCATGGAGTTCATGTCGACCCAGCTGGTGCAGTTCTTCGAATACACCGGCTTCGCCAACGTGACCTGGGGCCACATAGCCATGATATTGATAGGACTGATTTTCATCTTCCTCGGCATAAAATACGAGTTCGAGCCACTACTGCTCGTCCCTATCGGATTTGGTATGCTCATCGGAAACATCCCGTTCTATCCTGGCCTAAAAATTGGCATCTACGAAACAGGCTCTGTGCTGAACATCCTTTACCACGGAGTGCAAAACGGCTGGTACCCGCCGTTGATATTCCTCGGCATTGGTGCAATGACAGACTTTTCGGCGCTGCTCTCAAACCCCAAACTGATGCTCGTGGGAGCCGCCGCGCAGTTTGGCATCTTTGCCGCCTATATGGGTGCACTGGCCCTCGGATTTGCCCCCAACGAGGCTGGTGCAATCGGCATTATTGGTGGAGCCGACGGTCCCACCGCCATCTTCCTCTCGAGCCAGTTGGCTCCCGAGTTGATGGGTGCCATTGCCGTGTCGGCCTACTCGTATATGGCCCTCGTGCCGGTTATTCAACCACCCATCATGCGCCTGCTCACAACCAAGAAGGAACGCACCATCCGCATGAAACCGCCGCGCCAGGTGTCGAAGCTCGAAAAAATCACTTTCCCAATCATTGGCCTGCTCTTCTGCGCTTTCATTGTCCCCTCGGGACTGCCGCTGCTGGGTATGCTCTTCTTTGGCAACTTGCTGAAAGAGTGCGGTGTAACCAAACGCCTGAGCGACACAGCTTCTAACGCCATTGTCAACATCTGCACCCTGCTCATCGGCATAACCGTTGGCGCCTCGACCCAAGCCTCGGTGTTCCTCTCGCTGCGTTCGCTCGAGATTTTCGGCCTCGGCGCCGGCTCGTTCATCGTGGCCACCTTCGCCGGAGTGCTCTTTGTCAAGTTTATGAACCTCTTCCTCAAAGAGGGCAACAAGATTAACCCCCTCATCGGCAACTCGGGCGTGAGCGCAGTGCCCGATGCCGCCCGTGTGTCGAACAACGTGGGTCTGGAATACGACCGCACCAACTACCTGCTGCAACACGCCATGGGTCCCAACGTCGCAGGCGTTGTGGGTTCGGCTGTCGCCGCCGGTATCTTGCTGGCATTCCTCCACTAAAAAAGTGTGAGGCAAACCCCTCAGGCCGCAACTGCTCTGACGCAGTTGCGGCCTTCTTTTTTACCCCCAAAAGCTTGGCTCGAGCAATCCAAAAAATAAGGTTAGAATTGCTTCTCGCAAATGCCTGAAAATCAGGGTTGAGGTCGGGTTAAGGAGGGGTTAAGGTCGTATTGAGGTCGAACAACGCTTGTCAATCAAGCAGTTAGACCCCATTTTTTGGCCCATGTCGAGCCATTTTTATCGTATTCTTTGCCCCATTTTTATTCGATTATTTCACGTTTTTTGACGAATGTTTGCACGGCATAGTTTCGACCATTACACGACCATAAACCGGTATCAATGCGACAACCGCTCGACTTTGGGCCGAGCGGTTGCCGATGCCGATAGCAGCAGATGCCGATTAGTTCTTGTTTGGATGGAGGGCTTGGCGAAGGGTTTCGACGGCCTCGATGTTGCGCGGAACCTGGAGGTCGACGGTGCTACTCTCGACCGGAATGAGGCGACCTTCGCGCACTGCGCTGAGGCGCTTGTAGGGAGCCAGGCGGACAAACGTTGCCGAGTCTTCGCGGCGAATCATGATATAGTCGGGGTCGCTATCCATCAGTGCCTCAACACTATAGCTCCAACCTTTGACATCTTTGGCCACATTGCGACCGCCAGCCATCTCGATAATGTCGTTGATAAAAGTGTTGCCCCCAGCAGTGTAGTTACCCGTCGAGCCGAAACCAACAACGTAGTAGACCGTTGGCAGCGAGTCGTCGAGGTCGGGCACTTGTGGCACACGGGCTTTGAGGTTGGCCACGAGTTGCTCGGCAGCTTCACTGCTGCCAATGAGCGACCCGATGGCGAGGATGTTGGCAAAAAGGCCGTCGAACTGCTGCTTCTCTATCACACAAACCATCGGTACACCCATGGCGGCCAGTTGGTCGGCCGATTTTTGCGGAATCATCGAACCGCTGATAACCAAATCGGGCGAGAGAGAGAGAATTTTCTCAATACTGAGGTTCGATATGCCGCCAATCGACTCTATTTTTTTAGCCTCGGCGGGATAGTTGCAGAAGTCTGTTCGGCCCACAAGCAAGCTGTCTGCACCGAGGGCGAATATGATTTCGGTCACGGCAGGCGAAGTGCTAACGACGCGCTTGGGGTGGGTCGGGACAACCACAGTGCGGTTGTAATCGTCACGAAACGTGTCGGTTACAGCTTGGCCTGTATTTGTTCGTGGCGCGCACGAGGCCATCAGAAGCGCTGCCGTGAGCAGGGTTAGGATTTTTCTCATTTTCATGAAGTCACAAAATTAAGTGGAAAGCACGATGGCTTTCCACTCAACAAATATGAAAAATACAAGCAAGTTTCAGACAAGTTTGGCCAGCTTGGCGGTGAGGTCGCCAATGCGGGTGCTGTAGCCCTTCTCATTGTCGTACCAGCTCACGACTTTCACGAAGTTGCCATCCATAACCTGGGTAAGCAGGCTGTCGAAAATGGAGCTGTGGGTGTTGTCGATAATGTCGACGCTCACGATAGGCTCGTCGCAGTATTGCAGCACACCTTTCATTGCACCTTCGGCGGCCTCTTTGATGGCGGCGTTTATTTCTTCTTTGGTGACGTTGCAGTTCAGTTCGGCAGTGAGGTCAACAACCGAGCCGTCGGGAGTGGGAACGCGCATTGCGAAACCGTCGAGTTTGCCCTTGAGTTCGGGAATGACGAGACCCACGGCCTTGGCGGCACCGCTCGAAGTGGGGATTATGCTGACGGCGGCAGCGCGGGCACGGCGCAGGTCGCTGTGGGGCTGGTCGAGGATTTTCTGGTCGTTGGTGTAGCTGTGAACGGTGTTCATCAAACCACGTTTGATGCCGAATTTGTCGTTCAGCACTTTGGCCACGGGGGCAAGGCAGTTGGTGGTGCAGCTGGCATTCGAGATGAGCTGCATATCCTTGGTGAGCACACTGTCGTTGACGCCCATAACCACAGTGGCGTCGACGTCTTCGGCCTTCGAGGCGGGTACGGTCAGAACCACCTTCTTGGCGCCGGCATTGATGTGTTTCATCATCTGTTCGCGTTTCTTAAACAGGCCTGTGCTTTCTACCACAATGTCAACACCAAGCTCCTTCCAGGGAAGGTTCTGGGGGTCGCGCTCGGCATAGATGCGCACCTTCTTGCCGTTCACCACGAGGCATTCGCCTTCGGCATACACTTCGCCGTCGAAATTGTCGTGAACCGAATCGTATTTAAACAGGTAAGCCAGCGTCTCGGCACTGGTAAGGTCGTTTATGGCCACAATCTCAAGCTCGGGGTGAGCAAGCATGGCGCGGAATGACATTCTGCCGATACGGCCAAAACCATTGATTGCAACTTTAGTCATTTTCTGTTGATTTTTAATGATTTAGGTTAATAATTTACAAAAATTTCGTTCCACAAATATACAATATTTTTTTAATATAAATAAAAAAACTTTAAAAATGTGTCCAAAAAGAACTCTCGGTACCTTCCGAGAACGCCCACTGCGACGCGACGAAACGCAGGCACAAGAGGCACGAATGTTTGTAATAAATACGAAGATTTTTTTTCGAAAAACATTTATATCAAAAAAAAGGTGTATATTTGCAGGGAAAATTGATATAAAAATCAACCCGTTAAACAACTCGTATCTGATTGATACAGAAGTAGTTCTAAACCAAAAACCACTACAATGGAAGAGACCAACGAAATGCTGACCACTCCGCAAGAAGAGCCACAGCAGAATGCCCCCGAGGCAACCCTTGAACAAAATTCCAATGTCGAACCCACCGAGGCCGAAGTCGCCCCCGTCGCCCCCGAAGAGCCGACCGAGCAACCCCAGCCCGAACCAACACCCCAACCAGCACCCGAACACGAAGAGCCCGCCCCCACCCCTGCCGCAGAGGCAACCGTCGAAACGCCGCAAGCCGACGAAGCTGAGCCCGAACTGGACTGCTCGGCCATGTCGCGCGAAGAACTCGTAGCCGCATTCGGCGAACTTCTCAACACCGACGACATTAGCAAAATCAAAAACCGCGTCGCCGCCATCCGCACCCGATTCAACACCTTGAACCACGACGTGCAGCAAGCCGCTTTCGAGGCCTTCCTCGCCAACGGCGGTAACAAAGACGACTATCAAAGCCTTGACGACGCTGTGGGCGAAGCTTTCCATAAATTATATAACACCTATCGCGACCGTCGCCAAAAACACGCCGAGGCCATCGAAGCCCAAAAGAAGAAAAATCTCGAAGCCAAACAGCAGATACTCGACGAGTTGCGCAAACTCATCGACTCCGACGAAGAATCGCTCAAAGTAACCTACGACCAGTTCAACGCCATTCAAGACCGCTGGAAAACCATCGGCGACGTGCCTCGCGAAAACCTCAGCGACCTCTGGCAGAACTACCACTTCCTGATTGAACAGTTCTTCAACAAGGTCAAGATAAACAAAGAGTTACGAATGCTCGACCTCAAACGCAACCTCGAACAAAAAATCGAACTCTGCGAAAAAGCCGAAGAACTGATAATGGAGTCGTCTATCGACACTGCATTCAAAGGCCTGCAAAACCTCCGCGCACAGTGGAAGGAAATCGGCCCCGTCCCCACCGAGCAGAACGAAGAAATTTGGCAACGCTTTTGCAGCGCCGCAAACCAAATCGACGAGCGTCGCCGCGAATACTACGACCAGCGCCGCGAAGAGTTCGACAAGAACCTCCTTGCCAAACAAGCCCTGATTGACAAAGCCATCGAGCTGACCGAAAACACCCCACAGTCGACCAAAGAATGGAACGACACCACTGCAGCCCTCGACGAGTTACTCAAAGTGTGGAAGACCATCGGCCCCGTCGCCCGCGAAGTGAACGAAGAAATCTGGACCAAATTCAAATCCATCATCGACCAACATTACGCCCAGAAAAAAGAGCACTTTGGCGTCATTCGCGACGAACAAACCGAAAACTATAACAAAAAGATAGCCCTCTGCCTCAAAGCCGAAGCCATAGCCAAACGCGAAGACTGGAAGAAAGCCACCGAAGAACTCCTCGCCCTGCAAACCGAATGGAAGAGCATTGGCCCAACCAGTCGCAAAGTGAGCGAAAAAGTGTGGCAGCGTTTTCGCGGCGCCTGCGACGAATTCTTTGCCAAAAAAGGCGAGTTCTTCAAGGACCGTCGCGCCTCAGAAGGCGAAAATCTGGCCAAGAAAGAGGCCATCATTGCGGCCCTCAAAGAGCACCAGTTTGGCGACAACCGCGAGGAAAACCTCAACGTTATCAAAGACTTCCAACGCCAGTGGGCCGAAGTGGGCTTTGTGCCCATGGCCGACAAAGAGCGCCTACACACCGAATTTCGCAGCTTGATTAACGGCATTTTCGAAAAACTGAAAATCTCGGCCCGCGAAGCCGAAGAAACCGCCTATCGCGAGCGTCTGCGCCACGTGGCCGGCAACACCCGCAACTTTGTTTCGAACGAAAAGCAAGACCTCACCGACCGTATTGAGAAGCTGCGCAGCGACCTCAACCTTTGGGAGAACAACCTCGGCTTCCTCGCCTCGTCGAAACAGGCCGACCTGCTAAAAGAAGAATTCGAAAAGAAAATGCAGAACGCCCGTCAGCAAATAGCCCTCTTGCAGGCTAAACTGCGCATAATCAACGAGACAGAAAAAGAGGCTAAAGAAAACGTCAACAATGCTCAAACCGAAACTAAATAGGCTACTAATAACAGTAATCGCACTCACCACTGTCGCCTGCTCCAACCATGGGGCAGGCGATGGCGTGGAGGTAAAATTCCATCGTTTCGAGCAACTACTTTTTGCCACTCCTGCCCAAAACCTGCAACAAACCCTCATATCGGCGCAGCCCGAATACAACACCGATTTGCTCAACATCGCACCGCTCGATGAGCAGTATATGGCAATGGTGCAAGGCTTTGTTGCCGACCCCGTAGTGAGCGACATATATGCCGTTGTCGACAGCCTTTACCACGACTTGGGTTGGGTTGAGGTCGAGTTAACATCGGCGTTGGGTCGAGCAAAACACCTCTGTCCCTCGATTAACTACAACCATTTCTACACCCTTATCACCGCCGATTTTCAAGACTATCGCAACCGTGTGTTCTGCGACGACCACTCACTCGCCATTTCGATAGATAGGTATGCGCTGCCCGCGCTCGGCCGTTACCAATACTTTGGTGTGCCTATTTATTTAGTGAACCTATGCACGCGCGATTACATTGTGGCCGACTGCATGGCTGCCATAGGCAGAGCCAACATTCCGCTCCCCGATGACGAAATGACGCTACTCGACTACATGGTGGCCGAAGGCAAGACGCTCTACTTCCTTGAGCAGACTTTGCCCGACGCCAACGACACCATCATCACACGCTACACCAGCCAACAATTAGACTGGATGCGCAAAAACGAAGGTAACGTTTGGGCTTACCTCGTTCAAAACCAATTGCTTTACGAAACCGACTATTCGCAGTTGCACAATCTGCTCGACGACGCCCCAAAAACCAACGCTTTTGGCGACGGCTCGGCTCCACGCTCGGTGGCCTATATTGGCTGGCAGATTGTGCGGCGTTATGCTAAAAAAACAAAGACGTCGCTTCCCGATTTGATGGAAAACACCGACGCTCGACAAATCCTGCAACAATCGTCATATCGCCCTTAAAACTATGTCACGGCACGGAGATAATATAAATGTGTACCTGCTAAAAAAAGTGCTTCTTGCGTTTGGCACATTGCTACTAACGCAAATTCTTTTTTATGCGGCGAACACCACAATCTTCCATGTCGGCAGCGCTGGCGAATGGCTCGGCATTGTTTGGGGCAACATTGTGTTCGGTTTCGCCACTATTGCAACAATCCTACTGCCTTATATCGCTCTGACCGCACTACCAGTAAAGGCTCGTTGGAACAGGTGGTATCGCATTGTGAGTGAGATACTCTACGTTGTTCCAATCCTCATCATAGTTGTGGCAAACTGCAGCAACACAGCTTACTACCAATTCACCTTTCGCCTGCTGACGGCCGACATATTCGACTACCTCGGCGTTGGTGGACAGATGGGGACGTTGCTGCCAATCTTTGCCATCGATTACTGGTACGCATGGGTCTTCGCCGTGGTAATAATGGTGTTGTTTTTTATTGCCAACAGCAACATCAAACTTCTGCCTCAACGACGGTTTGGTCAGCACACTGCAGCCGACGCCACAATGTTTGCCACAATAGCACTAATCACGCTGCTACTGGTCAGAGGTGGCATTACACACCGCCTGCAACTTGCCGATGCCACGCGATACTGCCAGCCCAAAAATGCAGCATTGGTGGACAACGATGCCTACTCGATTTTGCGCACCATTGGCAAGCCGACTGTCGGAAGCGTCAACTATATGAGTAACGAACAGGCCAACCAACTGTTCGACCCAACATTTGTTCCGGCAGCAAAGCCCTCGACCGACACCCTGCACACCGCTCCACGGCCCAACATAGTTATAATAGTGCTCGAAAGTTTCGCTCAAGAGTATATGGGCTGCTACAATAACGGCGTGCTGCCAAGCTACACCCCATTCCTCGATTCGCTCGCCACCCAATCTGTTGTTTATCAAGGCCGTGCTAATAGCAAAAAATCAATCGAAGGCATAACAGCCATAACCTCGTCGGTTCCAACCCTGTCATCGACCGCGTTCACACAAACCCCAGCCGGAAAGGCCTACACTACCGGGCTACCAGGCCTATTGAAACCATCCGGATACCATTCTGGCTTCTTCCACGGCGGATATAACGGCACTATGGACTTCGACAAATATTGCAAACAAGTGGGATTTGACGACTATTTTGGCAAAAACGAATACGAAGCCGACGTGCACACAGGCAACGACTATGACGGCGCGTGGGGCATTTTCGACGGGCCCTTCTTCGACTTCACGCTGCGCAAACTCGACAGTTATAAGCAGCCATTCTTGGCCGAAATATTCACCGTCACCAGCCATCACCCCTACCCTATTCCCGACAATGTCAAAGAACTCTTTGCCGAAGGACCTCACCCGATACTTAAATGCGTGGCCTATACCGACTACTGCCTGCGACAATTCTTCGCTCAAGCTCGCCACGCCGACTGGTACGAGAACACACTCTTCGTAATTGTAGGCGACCACAGCGGCCCAAACATCACTCCTATATATAACGACTATGAGGGTTGGTATAGTATACCGATGATGTTTTTTTCGCCAAAAAATATGCAAGGACGTGAAGATGAGCGCATTATGCAGCAGGTCGACATACTACCGACCATTCTCGATATACTCGAAATCGATACCACCTGCACCTCATTCGGAACCAGCCTCTTGCGCAGCCCAAACCACGGCCGATTCGTAGCCTTTGGCAACAACTACGCACTGATGGTCACCAACGCCCCAGATGGGAGCCACACACTGACCACTTTGCCAACAAAAGGCAGTGACAATACACCACAAACCGACACGCTAAAAGCTCTTCTACAGCAATATAGCAACCTGTTTTCAGACAAAAAACATTATGAAAAAGAAAATTAGAGTAGTAGTAAACCCTATATCTGGCGTCGGTCGACAGAAGAAAATTGAGACCGTGCTCCGCGATAACCTTAATCTCGACATCTTCGACTACGAGGTCTCCTACACCGAACACATACACCACGGCACCGAGTTGGCACGCCAAGCTGCCGACAAGAACTACGACGCCGTCATAGCCGTGGGCGGCGATGGCAGCGTCAACGACGTCACGGCCGGCATCTACGGCAGCGACACTCGCCTCGGCATCATCCCCTGCGGCAGTGGCAACGGCTTGGCCCGCTGCTTGAAAATTCCGCTCATGCCCGCACTGGCCGTCAGAGTGCTCAACCAGTGTTACGAAGAAAAAATAGACGTCATGACCATCAACGACCAATACGTCTCGGTCAACCTCTCGGGGGTCGGTTTCGACGCCTACATAGCCCGCCTGATGAAGGCTGCCAAAACCCGCGGTTTTCCGGCCTATATGAGTTTCATGCTGCGCGAATATGCCAGCTACCAATGCAAGGACTACAAACTCACCATCGACGGACACGAATACACCCGCAACGCATGGCTCATTGCCTTTGCCAACAGCAACCAGTTTGGCTACAACGCCGCCGTAGCGCCTTTGGCTAAAGTGAACGACGGCTTGATAGACGTTGTGGTGCTCGACAAAATACCTATCGAACACCTTGCCCTCACGGTGCCACTGGCCTACGCCAACCACTTTGAACTTTCGCAGCACTGCGAGATGTTCAAAGCCAGCGACATAGTTGTCGAAGGCAACATCGACAAATGGGTCAACATCGACGGCGAGGCCGAAAACCTCGGCTCTACCGTCCACTTCCTAAACCACCACCAGGCCCTCAACATCTACACTCGCGACACCAGCCGCCCAATTACCAGCATTGTTACCAACAGCAAACGATGAGCAAGAACAACCGTGTGGGGGTTGTTTATTCCACCAACCCCGACTACCAATACCAGTATGACGACGACGCCGCCGAGGTAGAAACCTTGCCACCACAGCAACAACGCCTCGTGGTGAGGCTCGAACGGCGCAACGGCAAACCCACCACCATGGTCGACGGCTTTGTGGGTACCGAAGCCGACCTCGCCGAACTGGGCAAAAAACTAAAGAACAAATGTGGCGTTGGCGGCTCGGCCAAAGAGGGTGCGATTATGATTCAAGGCGACCATCGCGACCGCATTCTCGCTCTACTGGCCGACGACGGCTACCACGCCAAACGCGGAAACTGAAAAAAGTTTCGCCCATATTGTAAAAAAAAGTTATCTTTGCAAAAAAATTCAACAACATAAACCAAATGAAAAAAACTTTATTAACCATTGCAACCATGGCACTTATCCTCACCGGATGCAAACACAAAACCGAGCTTGGTTCGGGCATAAACCTCGACAACCTCGACACTACAGCCAATGCAGCAGACGACTTTTACCAGTACGCTTGTGGCGGCTGGATGAAAAACCACCCCCTCGACGCCGAACACTCGCGCTACGGCTCGTTCGACGCCCTTGGCGAAAACCTCCAAGAACAACTGCGCGGCATTATCGACTCCGTCTCGGCCGGCCAGAACGAAAAAGGCTCTATTGCCGACAAAATAGCCACCCTCTACAACATCGGTATGGACAGCACTCGCCTGCAAGAGCAGGGTGCCGCCCCACTTAAGCCCTACCTCGACGAAATTGCCGCCATCAAGAACAACGCCGGTGCTTGGGAACAACTGCTCAAAATGCACCACCGCGGTAACCACGTGCTCTTCGGCGTCTTTGGCGAAGCCGATAAAGACGATGCCAAACAATGCATAGCCTGGGCCTACCAGACCGGCCTCGGCCTCGGCGACCGCGACTACTACCTGACCGACGAAGGCAACAACAAGAACGTCCGCGCCGGCTACGTCGACCTCATGACCAAAGAATTTGCCCTTGCCGGCTACGACCAAATGAGCGGCATACGCGCCGACAAACTGGCCCAAATGGTTATGAACTTCGAAACCCGCTTGGCCAAATCGCAAAACACCCGTCTCGAAAACCGCGACCCCCAAGGCACCTTCAACCGCTACACCATCGACCAAGCCAAGACCCTCGCCCCCAACATCGACTGGCAGGGATACTTCACCTCGATGAACATCCTCAAAGGCCTCGAAACCTTCAACATCGCACAACCCAAATACATCAAAGAGGTGAGCCTCGTGCTTAAGGACACCGATGTCGAAATACTCAAAGCCTACTTCGCCTGGCACGAAATCAACGCCGCCGCCAGCTACCTGAGCGACGACTTCGTCAACGCCAACTTCGACTTCTACGGCCGTCTGCTCAGCGGTCGCGAGCAGAACCGTCCGCGCTGGAAACGCGTCACCGCCACCGTCGACGGCGCCCTCGGCGAAGCCATGGGCCAACTCTACGTCGAGCGCTACTTCCCAGCCGAAGCCAAACAACGCATGGAGACCCTCGTCGACAACCTCATGGTCGCCCTCGGCCAACGCATCGACATGGCCACCTGGATGACCGACCAAACCAAAGCCAACGCCCACGAAAAACTCTCCACCATCCTCGTCAAAATAGGCTACCCCAACAAATGGCGCGACTACAGCAAACTCGAAATCAACGACGACAGCTACTACGCCAACATCGTGCGCAGCAATGTGTTCGACATGGACTACATGCTCAGCAAAATCAACAAACCCATGGACCGCGACGAGTGGCAAATGACCCCCCAAACCGTCAACGCCTACTACAACCCCACCACCAACGAAATCTGCTTCCCCGCCGGCATACTCCAACCCCCATTCTTTGACATGACCGCCGACGAGGCCGCCAACTACGGCGCCATTGGTGTGGTCATCGGCCACGAACTCACCCACGGCTTCGACGACCAGGGCCGCCAATACGACAAAGACGGCAACCTCAACGACTGGTGGACTGAAGACGACGCCAACAACTTCAACACCAACAAACAAGCCCTCATCAACGCCTTCAACGAGTGCATCGCCCTCGACGACCCAGAACTCGGCCTCATCCACGGCAACGGTGAACTCACCCTCGGCGAAAACATAGCCGACAACGGTGGCCTACACGTTAGCTACCTCGCCATGCAAAACGCCATGGCCAAAGGCCAACTCAACAAAAACCTGATGGACGGCTACACCCCCGAACAGCGCTTCTTCCTGGCCTACGCCGCAGTATGGGCCAGCAACATCCGCCCACAAGCCGCCCTCCAACTCACCCAGATGGACGTCCACTCGCTCGGCCGCAACCGCGTCAACATCGCCCTCCCACAAGTCACCGAATTCATCGAAGCCTTCAACATCCAAGAAGGCAACGGCATGTGGCTCGCACCCGAAAAACGCGCCCTCCTCTGGTAAACCTAAACCAAGAAAAATACCCCCAATGAGGCCGCGAACGGGAACCGTTCGCGGCCTCATTTTACCCCCACTCCAACCACCAATAAAACACTGAAAATCAAGGTTGAGGAGGGGTTAAAGAGGGGTTAAGGTCGTATTGAGGTCGAACAACCATTGATAATCAGCCACATAACACACCTAAAAAAAACAATTCGCCACCACGCAATAAAACCCAAAAAACAACGTTATACAAACATGAAACCAACAACAATAGGCCACGTCATCGACCACCTCGACCACACATTCCCACCCAAATACCAAGAAGACTACGACAACTCCGGCTTCCTACTCGGCGACCCCACAACCCAATATCGAGGAACCCTCATTGCCATCGACCTCACACCACAAACCATCGGCGAAGCCATCGCCCACAACCTCAACCTCATCGTCACCCACCACCCCTTCATCTTCAGCGGCCTGAAACGTATAACCACACAAACCGAAACCGGCCGAATGACCATACAACTCATCCAAAACAACATAGCCGTCTACGCCGCCCACACCAACCTCGACAACATGAAAAACGGCGTCAACGGCATCCTCGCTCAAAAACTCGGCCTAACCAACTGCCACATCCTCAAACCAATGGCCGACAATCCCGACCTCGGTGCCGGAATGCTTGGCCAACTACCCGAACCCATGCCGGTCGCAGACTTCCTCAACCAAGTCAAACAACGCCTCCGCCTACCCGTTGTGCGATGCTCAAACCTCTGCCGAACAACAATCCAAACCGTAGCCATCTGTGGCGGTTCGGGAAGTTTCCTCATCACCAACGCCATCACCGCCCACGCCGACATCCTACTCACCGCCGACCTCAAATACCACGACTTCCAAAAAGCCGAAGAACGCATAATCCTCGCCGACATAGGCCATTACGAAAGCGAACAATTCGCAAAAGAAGTAATTTATTGTGCCATTTCCGAAAAATTTCGTAACTTTGCATATCGAATATCGTCGGCCCAAAACGGATATGTACACTATATCTAATTGAGGTTCAACGACATATCGACCTTAACCATACCGAATAGTAATATAATAAATACATAAAAATGGCAAAAAAAGTCAGCACCAAGAAAGAAGAAATAGCAACCACCAACGAATCGCCGGTGCGCCTCGATGTCGATGTGGCTGTCGAACAACGCCTCGTAGCCCTCTATACACTGCAAAGCATCGATTCTGAAATCGACAAAATCAAAATCATCCGTGGCGAACTGCCCCAGGCCATCGAAGACCTCGAGGACGAGATTGCCGGCCTCAACACACGCATCGACAACTTCAAAAACACCATTGCCGAAACCCGTCAGGCCATCGCCACCCACAAAAACGAGATTGCCGAGCACGAAGAAATGATTAGCAAATACCAAAAACAACAAGAAAACGTGCGCAACAACCGCGAATTCGAATCCCTCAACAAAGAAATCGAATTCCAGCAACTCGAAATCCAACTCTGCGAACGCAAAAACCGCGAAGGCGAAGCCAAAATCGGCGAAATGGAAACACACATTGCCGACGCCAAACAGCTGGTGGAATATCGCCTCAAAGAACTCGCCGCCAAGCGCGAAGAACTGACCGACATCATTGCCGAAACCGAAAAAGACGAAGAGCGCCTCATGGCCAAATCGCACGAACAAGAACAATACTTCACAGGCTCCGACGAGCGCTACCTCAACGCCTACCGCCGCATTCGCAACGCGGCTCGCAACGGCTTGGCCGTCGTCACCATCGACCGCGACTCGTGTGGTGGCTGCTTCAGCAACATCCCTCCACAGCGCCAGCTCGAAATCAAGATGCACAAAAAAGTCATCGTATGCGAACACTGCGGCCGCATTCTCGTCGACGACGACATCGCCTCCCGCGCCAAAGAGCAGTTGGAAAAATAATCACAAACAAATTTAATTCTCCACATAGTATATGACCTACTATTTCAACCCCGACGAGAAGCTCACCCTCGCCAAAATCCAAGAGATAATCGACAACCACTATACCCTCGCCCTCAGCGACGAGGCCGCAGCACGCATACAGAAATGCCGCGACTACCTTAACCACAAGATGGAGACTCAGAAAGAGCCCATCTATGGTGTCACCACCGGCTTCGGCTCGCTCTGCAACATCTCTATCAGCAAAGAGCAGCTTAGCCAGTTGCAAAAGAACCTCGTTATGAGCCACGCTTGTGGTGTTGGCGACGAAGTGCCGGCCGAGGTGGTCCGCCTCATGCTGCTGCTCAAAGCCCAAAACTTCTGCTTTGGCTACAGTGGCGCCCAGCTCCAAACGGTGCAACGCCTCATCGACTGCTACAACAACGACGTCCTCCCCGTGGTCTACCAGCAAGGTTCGCTCGGCGCAAGCGGCGACCTCTGCCCTCTGGCCAACCTCATGCTGCCCGCCATCCTCGGCATGGGCGACGTGTACTATAAAGGTCAGCGCACAGACGCCCAAGAGGTCTACCGCCAACTTGGCTGGCAACCCATTGAGCTTCAAAGCAAAGAGGGTCTTGCCCTACTCAACGGCACCCAGTTTATGAGTTCGTACGCAGTATGGAGCCTACTCAAAGCCCAACGCCTGAGCCGTCAAGCCGACCTCATTCTCAGCCTCAGCCTCGACGCATTCGATGGCCGAATCGAGCCCTTCTACGAGTCGCTCCACATGGTGCGTCCACACCGCGGACAGCTCGAAACTGCCGAAGCCGTGCGTCGCTACACCGAGGGCAGCCAAATCATAGCTCGTCACAAAGAACACGTGCAAGACCCCTACAGCTTCCGCTGCGCACCGCAAGTTCACGGCGCTGCCAAAGACACTATTCGCTATGTGGCAAGCGTGGTCGAAACCGAAATCAACTCAACTACCGACAACCCCATCGTTCTGCCCGACGACGACATGGTCATCTCTGGTGGCCACTTCCACGGCGAACCCCTGGCCATGGTGCTCGATTTCCTCGCCATTGCCGTGGCCGAACTCGGCTCTATCAGCGAACGCCGCACCTACCAACTTATCGATGCCAAACGCGGTCTGCCCAGCTTCCTCGTTGCCAAACCCGGTCTGAACAGCGGCTTCATGATTCCGCAATATGCTGCCGCCTCTATCGTCAGCCAGACCAAGCAACTCTGCACCCCCTGCTCTGTCGACAGCATCACCTCGAGCCAGAACCAGGAAGACCTTGTCAGCATGGGAGGCAACGCCGCCACCAAGTGCTTCCGCGTTATGGAGAACGTGGAACGCGTGCTCGCAATCGAACTCTTCAACGCTGCCCAAGCTCTCGACTTCCGTCACCAAGAGGGCCTCAAGAGCAGCCCTTGCATCGAACAACTCGTGGCCGACTACCGCAAGGTTGTGCCGTTTGTCGACATCGACACCGTTATGTACCGCCTCATCCACGCCAGCGTCAACTTCTTGCAAACCATGAAGATAGCCTAACGCTGGTTGACCATAACAACAACAGCAAGGGTTGCACACAAAGAAGCGCAGCCCTTGTTTTTTTGTTGATGTGAGTAAGCTATTCATTTTGGAAAATAAACTCTTTGCTTAACTTTGTCGGGTGGCAATAAGGTAGAAAAAAAAGTAGTGGTCTGCGCACAAAAGGCACAATAATTTGGGCTGTTTTGCGTTAATAATTTGTTGGCTCGCGTATGCCATCGCTCTCACTGCGCTCGCCAAGCTGCCAGCCGACTTAACCAACCGATAACCACTAACCAACATGAAGATAACCTGCGTTGAACCACTCGGCATAAGCCGAGACAAATTCGAAGCCCTCGGCCAGCACTACTCGGCTATGGGGCACACTTTTGCCTACCATCTTGACCGCCGCGAGGATGAGGAAACCCTCGCCGCCCGTATGGCCGATGCCGACGTGGTGGTGGTGAGCAACATCAAACTCTCTGCCACGCTACTTGGCTGCTGCCAACGCCTCAAATACCTCAGTGTGGCCTTTACTGGTCTGGACCACATAGACCTGCAATATTGCGCCCAACACAACATCGAGGTGCAAAACGCCGCCGGCTACTCTACCACCGCAGTGAGCGAACTGGCCGTGGGCATGATGCTCGACCTGCTGCGCCAAGTGACGCACCTCGACGGCACCATACGCCAAGGTGGCTCGCGCGGAACGCTGCTCGGCCGCGAACTGCGTGGCAAAGTGGTTGGCCTCGTTGGCACGGGTGCCATCGGCACTGCCACAGCCAAGCTGCTGATAGCTTTCGGCGCTAAAGTGATTGCATACAGCCGCACGCAACGCCATGAGGTAGAAGCACTTGGAGTTGAATACTGCTCGCTCGACGACCTGCTACGCCGTGCCGACATAGTGTCGCTCCACACCCCTCTGACAGCCGACACGCGCCACCTCGTGGGGGCCGACCAGTTGCGCCTTATGCGCCCCACTGCCCTGCTTATTAACACCGCACGCGGCCCAGTAACCGACATCGAAGCCGTGGCCGCCGCCCTGCGCGAGGGTACCATTGCCGGTGCTGCATTCGACGTTTTCGAGCAAGAACCGCCACTGCCCAGCGAGCACCCCTTGCTCCACGCCCCAAACTGCCTGCTCACGCCCCACGTGGCTTTCGCCACCGAAGAGAGTTTTGCCGCGAGGGCCGAAATTGTATTCGGTCACGTCGACCAATACCTCGCCCGTTGAGCAACAATCTGCCCTACAAAAAAAATGCCCTCACCACACTGCTGGTGGGGGTATTTTTGGTGCTGCAAACTGCTGAAAATCAGGGTTGAGGAGGGGTTAAAGAGGGGTTAGGGTCGTATTGAGGTCGAACAAGCATTGATATTCAAGCACTTACGTATCGCATTTTTACCCTCCCCGGGCCGAACTTGGGGCGACTTCTGTCCCACCTCGACCGGTGGCAGTGGCTTGCTATCGGACAGAGATAACTATGTTTTGGCTTTAGTTGTTAATTCTGCGACGGAAGAAGAGGATGAGCGCCGCCATGAGCAAAATCATGGCCAGCAGGATGAGCCAAAAGGCGGTTGTGGAGGTGGTGAATGGGAAATCGACATTCATGCCGAACATACCAGTGACCACGGTGAGTGGAAGCATGATGGTACTGAAGTAGGTGAAGACCTTCATGATTTCGTTGCTCTTGTTGGCCTGCAACGAGTCGAACGTTTTGGAAAGGCCTTCGATGAGTTCGCCGTAATCCTCGATAGAGTCGAACATCTTCTGATACTGGTCGAGGATATTGCCCCAGTAGTCCTCCATATCGAGCACCTCGGGGTCGACAAAGCCACGAATGCCGCCACTTTCGAACATGTGGAGCACGCGCAGCTGCGGCCTGAAGGTGGTGTTGAGCAAGATGATATTGCGCCGCGTGATGGAGATGAGCTCGATGATGCTACGGGCGCGTTTGTTGAAAATGTCGTAGTTTATGAGGTCTACCTCGGCACCTACGCGCATGATGAGGGTGTAGGTTTCGAGCATCAGACGGTCGAGAATGTGGTAGAGCAGCAGGTCGCTCGACGAGAATTTGGCCTCGGCGTCTTCGTCGTGTTTGGCCAGGTCTTCTTGCATCTCCTCAAACAGCTTTTGCACCACCCAGTGCGACTTGCCAATAGTGATGATGAAATCGCGCCCCCAGAAGATTTTCACCTCCTTGATGCGGATAAATTTATTGCCTTTGTCGAAATATGGAAAGTGCAGGATGAGGAAGTAGTAGTCGTCGTATTCGTCAATCTTTGGTCGCTGATTGGCACCGCGACAGTCTTCAATATCGAGGGGGTGAAAATGATATTCGTCTAACAATAAGCGGTAGTCGTCTTCGCTCGGATTAGTTATTTGCAGCCATTTCAAGGCGTTGTGATTAATGGTGTCTACCATCTTTATTCCTCCCTTGTTTATTGATATTGTGACTGTTAGGCCTTGTTCTACATTCCTGTTGGTGTTTTTGTTTCAAACTGCAAAGATACGAAAAAAAATTTGATTATCGTTTTTTTTGCCACAAAAAAAATAAAAATCCCGCCAAGTGGCAGGATTTTTGTGTAATCGTATCGTTCAAAAAGGTTACATTCGTTCTGGCACCTCTATTCCGAGCACATCCATGGTGTTGCGCAGGGCGGTTGCCACCATATTGCACAACTGCAGGCGGAAGAGGCGCAACTCGGCGTCGGGCTCGCGCATGATGGGGGTGTCTTGGTAGAAGCTGTTGAAGTTTTTGGCCAACTCGTAGGCATAGTTGGCCACCATCGACGGGCTGTATTTCTGCGCCGCTTGGGCAATGGTGGCTGGCAGGTCGTAGAGGGTTTTGACAATATTTTTCTCTTTGTCGGAAAGTGGTGCCGAGGGGTGGCATACGGCCGATAGGTCGAGGCCAGCCTCCTGCCCTTTGCGCACTATGCTGCGAATGCGAGCGTGGGTGTACTGTATGAACGGCCCCGTGTTGCCGTTAAAGTCTATGCTCTCGGCCGGGTTGAATAGCATATTCTTCGTGGGGTCTACCTTGAGTATGAAGTACTTAAGGGCTCCGAGGGCAAGTATGTGGTGCAGGTGCTTTTGCTGCTCGGGCGAGAGGTCATCGTTCTTGCCATGTTCGAGGCTCATCTGCTCGGCAGTAGCCTCCATTTCGGTTATCAGGTCGTCGGCGTCGACCACCGTACCCTCGCGCGACTTCATCTTGCCGTTGGGCAACTCGACCATGCCATACGAAAGGTGATAAACCTTGTCAGCCCAATCGAAGCCGAGTTTGCCAAGTATCAACTTTAGCACCTTGAAGTGGTAATCTTGCTCATTACCAACAACATAGATAAGTTGCTCGGTGCCGAAGTCGTTATGGCGAAGCAGGGCAGTTCCGAGGTCTTGGGTCATGTAGACAGAGGTGCCGTCGCGGCGCAGAAGCAGCTTCTGGTCGAGGCCGTCGGCAGTGAGGTCGCACCATACAGAGCCGTCCTCTTTGCGGAAGAGAATTCCGAGGTCTAAACCTTTCTGAACCAGTTCCTTACCAAGCAGATAGGTATTCGATTCATAATAAATTTTGTCAAATCCTACCCCAAGACGGGCGTAGGTTTCGTCGAAACCGGCATAGACCCAACTGTTCATTTTCTGCCAAAGGTCGCGCACCTCTTTGTCGCCCTCTTCCCAGCGTTTGAGCATAGACTGGGCTTCGACCATAAGGGGAGCTTGTTTCTTCGCTTCTTCTTCGTCAACACCTTGGTCTACAAGCTGTTTCACCTCTTCCTTAAAGTGTTTGTCGAACTCCACATAGTATTTCCCAACCAGGTGGTCGCCCTTCATTCCGCTCGATTCGGGTGTCTCGCCATTGCCGTAGCGCAACCATGCCAGCATGGATTTGCAGATGTGAATGCCGCGGTCGTTTACCAAGTTGACGCGGCGCACATTGGCTCCAGCGGCCTCGAGCAAACGGCTGACCGACCAGCCGAGGAGGTTGTTGCGAATGTGGCCGAGGTGCAGGGGCTTGTTGGTATTGGGCGACGAATATTCAATCACTACAGGGGCGGCTTCTGGGTTTGGTGCAACAAAGCCAAAGGTGGCAGCATTAGCATTATAAGCCACAAAATCAATCCAGTACGAATCGGCAACCGAGAAGTTGAGAAAGCCTTTAATAACATTGTAGGCTGCAATTTCTGGTATGTTCACGGCAGCACCAATCTCGTTGGCAACGGCTTCGGGGCTCTTGCGAGCCTGCTTCACGAACGGGAAGACCACCAAAGTGAAGTCGCCCTCGAACTCTTTTTTAGTCGACTGAATGTCAACCTTTTCGGGAGCAATGTCGATATTGTAGAGCGACTTGAGCGCTGCACTTATTGCCGATTGTAGTTTTGTAAGTATCATAGTTCCTGTTCAATATGTTTAATTATAACGTTGCAATCGTAATTTTGTTGTATGAACTGTGCAATTTTTTCTGCACAATAAACGGAGCGATGTTGGCCTCCGGTGCAGCCAAAATTGACTGCAAGACTTGTGAAATGGCGCTCCAAATACTTCTCAATCGATTGAGCCACAAGGTTTTTAGCATTGTTAAGAAAACGCGCAACCGGCTCTTCCTTTTCGAGGAAATCAATTACCGGCTTGTCCTTACCCGTATAAGCACGATATTGCTCATAGCGGCCAGGATTGGGCAAGGCTCGGCAGTCGAACACAAATCCGCCCCCATTTCCACTCGGGTCGTTGGGTATTCCACGCTTGTAGCTGAAGCTGCTTACCCTAACCGTGAGGCACTCGCTGGCCTGTGGTGCAGCTTCTTGGCCAAACACCTGCTGCTTGTTGGCAATTGCTTGCCATACCTGCGAAAGGTGTGGTAACTCTACCGGTAAAGTAACACTTTCAGTAACCTTGCGTAAATTACTGATTGCCAGCGGTAAACTCTTGACAAAATGGTCCTTATGCTCGAAGTATCCACGGTAGCCATAAGCACCCATGGCCTGCATGATGCGGACCAACACATAGGCCCAATAGTACGATTCGAATTGTTGACGCTGCCCCTTATCGAATCCACGCTGCGACATATAGTAGGTTAGCAGCTCGCGCCGAATTGGGTCTGGCATATCGCTGCGCGCGCTGAATAGCAACGAAGCGAGGTCGTATTGTGCAGCCCCACGTCTGCCACCTTGATAATCAATGTAGTATAGTTCGCCAGTCGCTGTCAACATTATATTTCTCGGCTGGAAGTCGCGATACATAAAATAGGAAGTATCGGCCGAGAGCAAATAGTTCAAGAAGTTCTTGAAGTCATCCTCTATAAGTTGCTCATCGAATGGTATTTCTGCAGGTTTTAGAAAGTAATACTTGAAGTAATTGAGGTCCCATTGAATAGACTGCTCGTCGAAAGCGCTGCGAGGATATGCCTTGTCAAAATCAATGTCACGGCACTCGGTCTGAAAGCGAATAAGGTCCTCGATAACGCGACGATAAAGGTTTATGGCCTCGACGTCGAAGCCACCTCCACTCCTTTTCTTATCATATATATAGTTGAAGAGAGTCTGGTCGCCAAGGTCCTGCTGAAGGTAAGTTAGGTGGTCGTTGCCAACAGCATAAATTTCTGGTACAGGGAGGTTCTTTTGCTTAAAAAAAGCCGAGTAGTAAAGAAATGCATCGTTCTCGCGACGGTCGTCGTTGAAAGCTGCAATACAGTTGTGCTTCAACCCTTTGAGCCTAAAGTAGCGACGCTTCGAACCATGTGCGCCAATGGCAAGAACCTCGGTGCAAGGTTCGTTGGCCCATTGTTCAAAGAGTTCTGTAATAGAGTTCTGTATGGCGCGTTCGTTCGTCATTGGTTATTAGTTTTCTTGTTCTTCCTGCTTGGCTGGCTCTGGCTGAGCATGACGAACTTCGTCAATCATGCGACAAGTACCTGAAAACGATGCTCCTGGCTCGATAGAAAGCTTGTTGATGAGGATGTCGCCCTTGACATTGGCCGTAGAGTGGAGTGAAAGCAACTCTTTGACGGAGATGTTGCCGTTGACACTGCCTATGATGTTGGCATTCTGGCAGATAATATTGCCGTTTACGATGCCGGTTTCGCCCACTACGAGTTTGCCATTGAGCGATATATTGCCTTCGAGAGTGCCGTCCATACGGAAGTCGCCTACGGCTGTGATGTTGCCTTTAATTACCGACCCATTGGTGATGGTGTTGATGGGACTGTTTTCGGTTTCGATTATTTTTGCCATATTTAATTAGTACCTTTTATTTATAATATCTTTCAAAAAAAGCTTTGTATGCTTCAATATTTTTTCGGTTATAGAAAGTTGCATAGTTTTGTGTCGAGATTGGGAAGAGGACATAGTCGGCCTCGGCATACTGCTTCAGCGGGCTGTCGGCCTGGCTGAGGTGGCTGTGGTACTGCATTGCCTCTTTTGCCGTAACAAAGCGGTGGATGGTAACGATTTGTGTAGAGTCGGTAAATAGGGCCGCGCTGGTCTTGTATCCCATGTTGGAATAGTAAGTGCTGTTGAAGTCTATCAACTTATACTGCAGCTCGGTAGCATTAATTTTCTTATCGTTTATGACAATGATGACATAGTGCTGGTTGTCGGCTCTGTAGCGGTAGAGCAGAGCTTCTTCGGGCAATTCGGGCTCCGACTCTGCCAAATTGTCTGTCTCTGCCGTTTTGGCACCAATCTTGCCATCACGCTTTTTGGCTCGCTCTTCGTCATAGTCGGTTATGAGCTCGCTGGTGTCGGACGCGAACAACGTATCTGACAGCAGTACAGCAAGTTGGGCTTGGGCCAGCGGGATGATAGAATCTGTCTTGGGGGTATTATCTATTATCGACTGCAAGACGTCGACAGCCTGCCGATGCTGGCCGAGGTTGGCATAGGCCAAACACTGCCAGTACTGAAATTTTGGCAGCATTGGGTGATTGGCATAGGTATTGATTGCATCATCAGACTCGGATATTACATCACGATAACGGCGACGACGGTATAGATTGTAGACCTCCGAGTAGAGTTCTTTGATATCATTGTCGCGGTTAATCAGTTGTTTATAATAATTTTCATCACGAATCATATTTGCAAAGTCGCTGTCGGGGAAGCCCATCAGCACCATATCGCGATAGTAGTTGGCCGACGGGGTATTGCCTTGCTTGTTATAAATGCGATAGAGCATATAGAAAGCTTGGACTATCTCGTCGTACATAGTGTAGTCGTTGGCCATACGCAGATAGCATTCGAGCGCCCGTGTGGTGTTCTCGAGCCCATCATAGAAGATGTAGCCAGCATTGAGGAGGCTGATAGCAGTCTGATAATCCATCGAGTCGAGCTGCGCCTGAGTGGTCGGGATGTCTTTGGTATAATAAGCCACACTGTGGGGGTCGTTAGGGTCGCCAGCCGCACCGAGCGCGAGCTTGCCAACAGCCGTAGAATCGGCAACCTCATCGTCTTGCTCCTCCTCTGAGTCTGACGAACTGTCGTCGAACATATTCATGCTTATCACTCCTTTGTGAGAAAGGAACCAGTTGTCCTCGAGCGTGCGTACACCCCAGCGCTGGCGGAAAGTTTCCTTGCCTTTTTGCACAGTGTTTGCGTTGTAAAAATACCAATCGCCCGTAAGCGTGTTGCTTTGGGCTTTCGACTCGTTAATCATCTGTTCGAGCAGTTCTTTTTCCTTATCGGCCGCCTCTTGAGCTTTGAGGGTTTCGATTTTTTGCTCGATTAGGGCCGAGCGCTCGGCCTCAGACATTGCCGCAAGAGCAATCAGACTGTCGTTACGTTCATAAACCGACGTGAAAGCCACGAGCGAGGTGAGCAGGTCGTATCTTGTTTTGATGTTGCGATAGTTGGGATAATCCTTGTTTATGACCTGAATAGCAGTGTCGTAATAATGCTGGGCTTCGGTGTAGTTTTCGTAAACCTCGTAGAGCACCTCGCCCAACCGCACGGCCGACTTGGCACGCTGCATCTGGTTCTGCTTTGCTGCCGCCACCGAAAGTCGGTAGTTGTCGCAAGCTTTCTGCGCATCCTTGAGCCCCATATACATTTCGCCTTTGGCAAAATAAATTTGGTCGCGGAACTCTTCGTTCTTTTTGTCGTTGAGCATCTGGTCGAGCAGCCGCTCAAGCTTGCCGACATCGCTATGTTGCAAGTCGGCACACGAAGCCTCGCCCATCTTGGCGTTGAACTCCATGACATAGTCGGGCGAATAGCTGAGCACACGGTTATAATACTTCGCCGCAACCGAGCGTTTGTCGAGCTTTTGATAGATTTGGGCGAGGATGAAGTTGAGCCTTGCTTTGGTAGAGGAACTGGAAGTGACGTTTAGAGCCTCTTTTATGTACTGGACTGTCTTCTTGTACTTCTGCTGAGGCAGGCAGGCTTCGGCCATAGCAAGATAGAGACGTTCGCGCTCTGAACGCGAGAAGTTACCTTTCTCCATATCGGTCAACAGGTGGTCGAGGGTCGTTTCGGCCTCGGTGTACTGCTTCTCCATTGTCAAGCACCGAGCTTTGAGTATCGCCCCTTGGTCGCCAGCGCTGGTGCCAGCAAACTGGCTGGTCAGAATTTGACAGGTATTGATAGTCGAAGCATAGTCTTGCTTATAGAAAGTGGCGTAGGCCGTGAGGAGATAACACTCTTTGATGTATGCCACATGCTCTTCGCCCTTTACGTAGATGCTGTGTTTCTTAATACCTTTAACGCCTTTCTCGATGGCACGGTCCATTTGGGGATTGACCGAACGAGCCTCTTCGATTGTTCCGACTTTATAGATAGGAAGAATTTGAGTGTAATCGTCGGTCGACTTTTTCGAAAGCAATTCTATACCCTCCTTAAGGCTTTCGTTGCCGTTCCACCAAACGTTGTAATGGCACGTCAGGTTATGGTAGTGGACGTTGGTCCACGTGGCCTTTTCGGTAGAGCAGGCTGTGGTCAACACCAATGTGGCCAGAAGTAGAATATGAACTGCTTTGGGTTTCAAAACCGGATGTCGTTTAAACGTTAAAACGGAAGTGCATTATGTCTCCATCCTGCACCACATAGTCCTTGCCTTCGACCGCTATCTTGCCAGCTTCGCGACATTTGGCTTCTGACCCGAGAGCCACGTAGTCGTCGAACTTTATAACCTCTGCGCGGATAAAGCCACGTTCGAAATCGGAGTGGATGATACCTGCCGTTTGTGGCGCCTTCATTCCTTTTTTGAACGTCCAAGCTCGGCACTCTTTGGGGCCAGCTGTGAGGAAGGTTTGCAGGTTGAGCAATCGGTAGGCTGCCTTGATAAGGCGGTTGACGCCGCTCTCTTTCAGGCCCAGGTCTTCGAGGAACATTTGCTTCTCTTCATAGGTTTCGAGTTCGGCAATGTCCGACTCGATGCCGGCTCCGATAACCAACACCTCGGCCTCCTCGTCTTTGACGGCTTGACGCACAGCGTCGACATACTTGTTGCCGCTAACCACCGACGCTTCGTCGACGTTGCACACGTAAAGTATCGGCTTGGCAGTGAGAAGCATGAGGTCGCGCACCACCTCGGCCTGCGACTCGTCGAGCACAACTGTTCTTGCGCTGCGGCCAGCGAGCAAAGCCTCGCGATAGAGGTCCATCACTTCTACCAACTTGCGCGCACGGGCATCGCCGCCAGCTTTGGCCTTCTTGACCTCCTTGTCATAGCGGTTCTCGATGGTTTCGAGGTCTTTGAACTGCAGTTCGGTATCGATAGTAAGTTTGTCGCGCACGGGGTCGACGGTGCCGTCGACATGAGTGATGTTGTCGTTTTCGAAACAACGAAGCACATGAATAATGGCGTCGCAGTTGCGAATGTCGCCCAGAAACTTGTTGCCGAGGCCCTCGCCCTTAGAGGCACCTTTGACCAAGCCAGCAATGTCTACAATTTCGACCGTTGCCGGCACCACGCTGGCCGGACGCTCAATCTCGACCAGTTTGGCCAAGCGCTCGTCGGGCACCGTGATTACGCCAACATTGGGCTCGATGGTACAGAACGGGAAGTTTGCAGCCTGGGCTTTGGCGTTGCTAAGGCAATTAAAGAGGGTGGATTTGCCAACATTGGGCAGTCCCACTATTCCGCATTGTAGTGACATTAGAGTAGTTCTTTTTCGATTAAATATTGGTTTCTTGTAGTGCTGTTGCGGCACACCAGCTCGCCGATAAAGCCCGCCAAGAAGAGCATGAGGCCAACAACGGCGAAGAACATGGCAAGGTAGAACCACACGCTGTTGGTGAGCGCCATGCGACCAGCAATTTTAAGGCAGAGCACCACCACCAAGGCTACCACTCCGAGTAGGAGCGACACACTGCCGATGAGGCCGAAGAAGTGCATGGGCTGTTTGCCGAATTTAGACATGAACATGATGCTCATCAGGTCGAGGTAGCCATTAACAAAGCGGTTCATGCCGAACTTGGTAACGCCAAACTCGCGTTTACGGTGCTGAACAACTTTCTCGCCAATGCGCGAAAAGCCTGCCCACTTGGCAATTACTGGGATATAGCGGTGCATTTCGCCATAAACCTCGATGCTCTTCACCACGTCGTTGCGATAGGCCTTTAGGCCACAGTTGAAGTCGTGAAGCTTTATGCCGCTCATGCGGCGAGTGGTCCAGTTGAAAAATTTGGATGGTATGTTTTTGGCAATTTTGGAGTCGTAACGCACTTTCTTCCAGCCGCTAACGAGGTCGTAGCCTTCTTCCTTTATCATGCGGTAAAGTTCTGGCACTTCGTCGGGACTGTCTTGCAGGTCGGCGTCCATGGTTATAACGACGTCGCCTTGGGCTTGGCCAAAGCCTACGTTGAGGGCGGCCGACTTGCCATAGTTGCGACGGAATTTTATTCCCTTATAGGCTGGGTTGGCGGCGCGTAGTTGCTCGATTACGGCCCAAGAGCGGTCGCGCGAGCCGTCGTCGACCATTATTACTTCGTAGATGAAGCCATGGGCTGCCATCACGCGGTCTATCCATTCGGCCAGGTGGGGCAACGATTCGTCTTCGTTGAAGAGGGGTACTACTATAGAAATATCCATGATGATTGGTCTGTTATTTTTATTTTTTGGTTTTTGAAATAATTTGGCCTTTTTCGGTACGAAATACTATGGCAGCGAAGAAGGCTATGAAGCTGCCCATGACCAGCGAGCGGAAGAAGGCGATGAAGCCCCAATCGAAAGCCGAGTAGTGCCTCACGCGGTCTATGGCAACCTGAGCTTCGGCATCGGCAGCCTCGGGGTCTACCATCAGCGCGATACGCCCTTCGGCAAAAAGCGAGCACTGCTCGGGGTTGAGCACTCCGGCATAGAGCCACACAAAGAGGCCATAGCCAAGCGAGGCTGTGGCCGCAATGCCGAGGCCGAGTAGGATGAGTTCTTTGAAAGTGACTTTGTGGTCGGGCAAAGCGTTGCGGTAGGTTAGGGTAAAGGCGAAGATGGCTACGAAGAGAATGATGTCGATGCCATAGTTCTCGGGCGCGTGGAGCGGCCTCCCAAACAGCCCAGAAACCACAATATAGCCCACCAAAAGGAGCGCCGTGAGGCCCCCGCTGCGCAGGTAAGCAACCCTGTAAGGGCCGTATATCGTTGATTTGTATCGCTTTATAATTCTACCCATAGTTTTGTTCTATTCTGCAAATTTACGAATAAAAATCGAATTGTAATATAATATTTATAAAAAAAATATGCACCTCGGTTCCGAGCAGCCACCGGCTGACACGCAGGGCGGTTCGAACCGGAGGGGCTTGAGGCTGTTAATAAGTTGTTGAAAGGACGATGTTAATACGACCTTAACCCGATGTTAACCCCTCCTTGGTCTTGATGTGGGGAGGAGCAATGTGAGGAGTCGAGAAAGTTATTTCTGCGGTAATTTATCCTGTGTGGTCTAATTAATCTTCTACGTCACATTAGCCACGGTTGCCACATCGCCATAGGTGGCTTTCGGCAAGTTTTTTCTTTTATTTCGGTTTTTTTGCGTAATTTTGCAGCCCGTTTTGTTAACCGCACACTCTATGGCCGACGCTCTGCTCACTGTTGAAAATCTGTCTAAATCGTATGGCGACAAGTTGCTGTTCGACGACATTTCGTTCGGAATCAATGCCGGACAGAAGACCGCCCTCGTGGCCCGCAATGGCTACGGCAAATCGACGCTGCTCAACATCCTGATGGGCAAGACGCTGCCCGACGCCGGCAAAGTAACTTTTCGCGGAGCGGTGAAGATGGCCTACCTGCCCCAACGGCCCGAGTTCCACGCGGCGCAACTGGTGCGCTCGTTTGTCTACGCCGCTTCGCGCCCCGAGCACGAGGACGAGTGGACTTTCGAGCAACGAATCGAGGAGATTTTGAGCCGCATGGGGGTCGACCACCTGCTCGACCGCCCGATGGACTCGCTCAGTGGCGGCGAACAGAAGAAGGTTGCCCTGACGCGCATACTGCTCGACGACTCGAACTTGCTCATCCTCGACGAGCCGACCAACCATTTGGATATTGCCATGATTGAATGGCTCGAAGACTTCCTTTCGCGCCAAAAGCTTGCCATCCTGATGGTTACACACGACCGCTACTTTCTTGACCATGTGTGCGACGACATCATCGAAATAGACAACAGTCAGCTTTATCACTACCGCGGCAAGTACGACTACTACATTGCCAAGAAGGCCGAGCGCGAACACAACGAGCGCGCCGAGGTAGAGAAGGCTCGCAGCCTGTACCGCACCGAACTGGAGTGGATGCGCCGTATGCCACAGGCCCGTGGAACCAAAGCTCAGGCCCGAATCGATGCTTTTTACGAGCTGGAGGCCAAAGCCCACACGAGGTTCGACGACTCGAGGCCGCAACTGACGGTAAAAACCGAGCGCATTGGCGGCAAAATTCTGGAGATGTATAATGTTTGCTACACCGCTCCGGGCGGCCAAAGCCCTCTGGTCGACGACTTTAGCTACGTCTTCAAGAAGGGAGAGAAGATTGGCATTGTGGGCCCCAACGGGGTTGGCAAGAGCACTTTCTTGAACCTGATGACAGAGAACCTGCGGCCCACAAGTGGGCGCGTGGTGGTTGGGCAGACCATCCAGTTTGGCTTCTACACCCAAGGCGGAATGCAGGCACCGGCCGACCGCCGAGTGATTGACCTGGTGAAGGATGTAGCCGAAGAGATTGAACTCGACGGCGGACGCTCAATGTCAGCCCACCAGTTTCTGACCTACTTTGGATTCGACGGCACCACACAGTATAACTATTTTGGCAACCTCAGCGGAGGCGAGCGCCGCAGACTGCACCTGCTCATGGTACTGATGGCCAACCCGAACTTTCTTATACTCGACGAGCCAACCAACGACCTCGACATCTACACGCTCGAAATCCTCGAGCAATTCTTGCAAACCTATCGCGGTTGCGTGGTCATTGTGAGCCACGACCGCTCGTTTATGGACCACATTGTAGACCACCTTTTTGTGTTCGAAGGCGAGGGGCATATTAGGGATTATCACTCTAACTATACCGACTATCGAGCCATGAAAGCCCAGCAGCGCCGAGCCGAAACCTTGCAGGAGCGAGCCGCCAAGCCGCGCTACGAGCGCCCCAAGAGCGCTAAGCCCAAAGCCACCTACAAGCAGCAAAAGGAGTATGAAGCCCTAACGGCCGAAATCGAGGCACTGGGCCACGAGCGCGAAGAGTTGGAGCAACTGCTATCGAGTGGCGAGGTGAGCGACCACGACCGGCTGACCAAAGCGTCGAACCGCATTGGCGAAATTATTGAGTTGTTGGATGTCAAAGAACTCCGCTGGCTCGAACTCGACGAGATTGTCAACGCCTAACACCGCATTTTCTATCGCATAGCAACCGCTGGCTGCAAGGCAAAACGCTGACAATCACTTTTCACCCTCATTAGTCGCCGCAGACTTTGATTGGGCAAAGTTAGTCATTTTTTTCGAATTGCGAGAAAATTTCTCAACCCTTTTCCCTCTTTTTTCCGCACTATGCTGAGGTTGAGGCGGTTGCGATGGGGCAAGGCTTCGACGCTACGGTTTTCTTTCTCCAATTCCTGCACCATGCTGCAGCGTTGGGCTGCTGGGGACTATTTTTTATCGCCGCTGCCGAAATGGAGCTTCAAGGCTTCGAGCTTAGCTTTTTGGCGATGATTTTGCCAAGCTTCGCGTAGCACTTTTTTGGTCGAGAGCGGGAAGTCGGCCTTCATCATCCAATCGTAATAGGCTGGCTCTGAAGCAAAAACGTCGTCGACAGGTTTACCCTTATGTTTACCAAAGTTGAAGACCATGCGGCGTTTGCCGTCGTATGCCAAGTGACCCACCAAGTCGGCCCATTGCGAGTTGGCAGTAAAGCGGCTGAGGGCGGCCACGTCGTTGCGCACTGCGTTGTGGGTCACCGAGCCGTCGGGTGCCACGTAGTCCTTTCCTTCGTAGCGCTCGATTTGTGCCAAGAGCACTTCGTAGGTGGCAACGGTGTCGGCCTCGGCGGTATGAGCGTGCTCGAGGTCGCGGTTGCAGTAGAATTTATAAGCGGCCTTGAGTGTGCGTTGTTCCATTTTGTGGAAGACGTTCTGCACGTCGACCAAGCGGCGCGAATTGACGTCGAAATCCACTCCGGCGCGTAGAAATTCTTCGACCAGCAGCGGCACGTCGAAACGGTTCGAATTGTAGCCTGCCAAATCGGCGTCGCCAATAAAGTCGAGCAACTCTTGAGCCTGTTCGGCAAACGATGGCTCGTTGGCCACGTCCTTGTCGGCAATACCATGAATGGCAGTGGTTTCGGGCGGTATGGGTATGGTGTTGCCTTGGGTGTCGACGGGGCGCACACGGCGTACGAGGGTTTGTGTGGTGCCGTCGGGCATGGCTTTGTGCAGACAGATTTCGACAATGTGGTCGGAACCGACATTGATGCCGGTCGTCTCGAGGTCGAAGAAGACCAATGGGCGTTGTAGGTTGAGTTTCATCGCGAAGCTTGGTGAATTTTGAGTAAAACGGTTAGTAAGTGCTCGGCCTGCGCGAGGTGGAGCATATTGGCGCCGTCCGACTTGGCTGTGGCTGGGTCGGGGTGGGTCTCCATGAATATGCCGTCGGCCTGGACCGCCACGGCGGCGCGGCCAATGGTTTCGATTAGTTCGGGGTTGCCACCAGTTACGCCGGCAGGCTGATTGGGACGTTGGAGCGAGTGGGTTATGTCGACCACAACAGGCACGTTGTTGCGCTTCATTATAGGCACCGAGCGGAAATCGACCACGAGGTCTTGATAACCAAAAGTGGCACCGCGTTCGGTGAGCATCATGTTGGTCGAACCAAAGTGGCGGAGCTTGTCGATGGCGTGTACCATGGCGTCGGGCGAGAGGAATTGGCCTTTCTTCACGTTGACGCAACGGCCTGTGCGGGCCGCGGCAGCAAGGAGGTCGGTTTGGCGGCAAAGGAAGGCTGGTATCTGCAGCACGTCTACATACTCGGCGGCCATCTCGGCTTCGCGCTCGTTGTGGATGTCGGTCACCACCGGCACGTTGTAGGTTTGGCCCACTTTGGCAAGGATGTTGAGGGCCTCGAGGTCTCCTATGCCCGAGAAAGAGTCGACGCGCGAGCGGTTGGCTTTGCGGTAAGAGGCCTTGAATGTGAAAGGTATTTGCAAACGCGAGGTTATGGCAAGCAAGTGTTCGCAAATCTCGAACGGCATCTCGCTATTTTCGACCACACAGGGGCCGGCAATCAGAAAGAAGTTGCCGGTTTCGGTGTGTTGTAGTTTTGGCAAGTCAGGGTACATCGTTTTATAAAACAATATTTTACGTTTCTTTTTCTTTAATAACGCAAAGTTCGGAAAAATATTGTGTCGACGCTGCTTTTTTCTTTCTTATGTGGCTGAGGTGGGCATTTATCTGGCCGTTGAGGTTTTCGAGGTACGTGCCATCCCCTACCCTTTTCGCACTCGCAACTGCCAGAAAGCAACTGCTGCCGCGGCAGCAACGTTGAGCGAATCAACACCGTTTTGCATAGGTATGATTGCCGAATGGCAGCAGGCTGTAATGGTCTCGGCCGGCAAACCATCGCCCTCATTGCCCAGTACTATGGCCGCACGGTCGAGGTTGGCAAAAGCTGGCGAATCGATTGGCAACGCCTTGTCTGTCAGCGCCATGGCTATTGTTACAAATCCATTTTCGCGCAGCTGACCGACGGCCTCGGTGGCCGACGTCGACGAGTCGAGCTGGGTCCATGACAACTTGAATATTGTTCCCATACTGACGCGCACCGAGCGACGGTTGAGAGGGTCGCAGCAGGTATGGGTAAAAAGCAGCGCGTCTATTCCCAAGGCCGCTGCCGCTCTGAAAATGGCACCCGTATTGGTGGCGTTTACAACTCCGTCGACCAATACTACGCGTTTCGCCTCGTTGCAGATTGCTTCGACCGATGGCAGCTCTGGGCGATACATAGCACAAATCATGCCACGCGAGAGCGAATAACCCGTCAACGATGACAATAGTTCGCGCGAACCTGTATAAACAGTTATATTTCCGAACTTTTCGGCAAATGGCAGAACCTGACGGTCAACGAACTTTTCTTCTGTCAGCACTGACAGTGGTTGGCAGCCTGCTTCGAGTGCAGCCTTTATCACCTTTGGACTTTCGGCAATAAATACCCCTTTCGTGGGCTCAAGTTTGTTGCGAAGTTGAGCCTCGGTGAGGTGGGAGTAGACCTCCAACTCGGGGTCGTCGAGCGTCGTTATCTGTCTGACGGTTATCATTTCATGCCACGCTGGGACTTTACCTGCTCGTAGGCAGCATTGATCTTGCGCATCTGTTCTTCGGCATTGCGACGCACCTCTTCGCCAAGACCTTCTACCTTGTCGGGATGATACTTCATTGCCATTCGGCGGTAGGCGCGGCGCACTTCATCGTCGGTGGCTGTTTTATCAATACCAAGCACTTTATAGGGGTCGCCAGCATAACTGCTCGACGACGTCGAGCGGTTGCCGTAACTACGGCTTTGTCCTCCCATGTGGCGCTCGCGAATAGAGCCGTAATCTGCCACGTTGATGCCCAAATAGCACGCTATATTATTCAGAACGTTTAGTTCCTGCGAAGAGAACTCGTTATCGGCGCTGGCAAGGCCAAACAGGAAGTCGACAATGTGGTAGCGTGTAGTGTAGTCGGTGTTAACCTTAATCTGTCCGCAGACTTCGTGAAGCGGAATATCCTGCGCAACAAGCGAGCGCAACATTTGGAGCAGTTCTTTGGCCTTGCTCTCGCCATAGTTAGCAAGCAGAAAGCGCTTCACATAGTCGAGCTCACTACGTTTCACAGTGCCGTCAGCCTTCATCACTGCGGCAATCAAGACCAGCAACGCAGCATTGATATCGGCTTCGGTGCCAGTGTTTCGATATGGGCCATGATGTTTCTCCGTATCTGTTGAAGGCGAGGATATTGCTTTGCCAATAAAATAGCCCAATATGGCTCCAATGGGGCCACCTATAGCCCATCCTAATCCTGCAAACAACCATTTGGGTAAATTGCTCATTTTGTATTGAGATTATTATAAATTAAACCATGAATTATTGTCCGAATGTTCATTTTAGAGAGGCGGTTTGGCGAGGCCGAGGGGTGAACGCGATTAGAGAGAAAGACGTAAACAAGCTCTTTATCAGGGTCTACCCAAACCATTGTGCCGGTGAAACCTGTGTGGCCATACGAAGCCTGCGACGCCTCTGGGGCGGCAGTGTACGACTCGGATAGTTTGAGGCCAACCTTATCGAACCCGAGGGCTCGCCGATTGCCGAGATTGACGTAATGGCGAGTGGTAAAAGTGTCGATAACAGATTGGCTCAAGTAGCGCCTGCCGCCATATTCACCGCCGTTGAGCAACATCTGCATGAGTTTTGCTACCTCTTCAGCCGTCGAGAATAATCCTGCATGGCCCGACACCCCACCCAATGCGTATGCGTTGGGGTCATGAACTTCGCCACGGATTAGTCCGCGATTGTTGTCGACCTCTGTAGGGGCTATACGCTCTATATCAATACCATGCTCAACCGGTAGGAATGATGTACTGTTCAAACCCATAGGCTGGTAGAAATGGCGTTCAACATACATATCGAGTGGCAAACCAGTAACTTTTTCAACCAAGTCGCCGAGTAGAATAAAGCCCAAGTCGCTGTACAAATATTTTCGTGCAGCATTGAGCTTGCTGGTTGCAATGAGGTTGAATATTGTGTCGCGGTTATTAGAGACATGCCAGTAAGAGTCGAAGGCTTTGAAACCAGCTATATGGCTCATAGTCTGCCGTATGGTAATATTCTCTTTGTCAGTACCTTTGAGGTAAGGTAGATAGCGCGATAGCTTGTCGTCGAGTTTAACGCGACCGCCGTCCACCAGCTTCATCATGGCTAACGTTGTGGCAGTAACTTTCGTAAGCGAGGCAAGGTCATAGACGGTTTCGTTGTTAACGCTGTCTGCATCAGCGTCATACGATAATTGACCATACGACTTCGACAATATCATTCTCCCCTTATGCATTACCACTATTTGGCATCCCGGGTAGGCTTTGGCTTTAATGCCAGCCATAGCAACCGAATCGATGCGCTTGTCGATGGCTATATTGAGGTCAGCAACAATGTCATTCGAACGTAAAGTAGCACTTTCATCAGGAACGACTATTTTGCTGAAATCTATTCCATTAGTACCAATTAACTGTTGTTTCGCTTT
Organism: Bacteroidales bacterium; assembly: GCA_017479385.1. Taxonomy (GTDB): domain Bacteria; phylum Bacteroidota; class Bacteroidia; order Bacteroidales; family P3; genus Colimorpha. Next base: position 251,083 of record JAFVCE010000017.1, read on the forward strand.
AAGAATGTTTCGACAATGGTTCTCGACCATATCCTTAACCTTTGAGTCAGACTCTGCCGCCAGGGTTATGACATCTATGGCTTGTGGCACATTGGGGGGGAGGAGCAACATATCGTTGCCTGCAAGAAGGGCTAACAACTCTGCTTGACCATCTTTGTAACCATTAGTAACACCCTTCATATCAAGGCCATCGGTAATAATCAAACCTTTAAAATTCATGGCATTGCGCAACAAACTATCTACTATTGTTGGTGAAAGCGACGAAGGGTAATGTTTGTCGTATGCATTTACTTGAAGGTGAGCCACCATGACCCCACCAACACCCGCATTGATTAGTCTTCGAAAAGGGTAAAGGTCTATGGTATCGACATATTGGCGAGTGTGGTTGATGACAGGCAGCTGCAGATGGCTATCGGCATCGGTGTCGCCATGGCCTGGAAAATGTTTAGCTACAGCCATTACTCCCTGACTTTGAAGACCTTTTGCATACATTATTCCGAGTCTCGACACTTTTTCGCGGTCGGTTCCGAACGACCGTGTGCCGATGACGGGATTTTTGGGATTACTATTTATGTCAACAACTGGAGCAAAATTGATGTGGACCCCGAGCTGGCGGCACTGGCGTCCAATCTCTTCTCCAAGCCGATAGACAATGCTGTCTGACGTTGGCGATAGTCTACCAAAAACAGCATTACGTGGGAAAGAATAGCTATCTGTAAGCCTCATACCAAGTCCCCATTCAGCGTCAAGACAGACCAAAAGAGGAATGTGTGCCTGCGACTGGAATAGTCGTGTAAGTTCGACCTGACGCTGCGCAGTCCCCGCAAAAAAACATACCCCTCCAACACCATAGACATTCATAGTCTGCGAAAACTCGGCAGCCTTTGTGTCAGTCAGTTTTAACGGGACTCTGACAACCATAAGTTGTGCAACTTTCTGACGCAGAGAGAGGGTCGACATTACTGAATCGACCCAATCAACACGCATGCTTTTGAACCGCATTCTGCCAACATGAAAAGCGCCATCGTTTTGCGCAATGGCAGTCGAGACAAGAAATAGAGAGCATAGCAGTACTATGAAACGTTTTGCGGTCATTGGTTGCTAATTATTTGAGAATAAATGTATTCCACTTGACGCCTGCGAGGATTACCTTCATAATTCAGGACAACATAGTCTGCTTTGTCGATAGCATATTCCGCTGGAAGCTGGTTTCGCATTCGAGCCTCAATCTGTTGACGGGTTGAGTTGTCGCGAATCATAAGACGGCGCACACGCTCATCATGGTCAAGGTAAACACAAACCACGCTGTCCATCATTTTATCGAAACCATAATCGTAGAGGATAGCCGACTCAAAGACGATGTTAACACGACCTTGACCCGACCTTAACACCTCTTCAAAGTCGGCAATGACCCGTGGGTGAACGAGGGCGTTGAGGGCAGAAAGTAGGCCTTTGTCTGCAAATACAAGCTGAGCAATTGCTTTTTTATCTACGCTTCCATCTTGATGAAATATTACAGGTCCGAAAATGGAGCGCAATTCATGCTTGAAATTTTCGTCTTCATAATAGTGAGAAGCAACCTCGTCGGCAGAAAAGATGCGTGCCCCAAGCCTTTCAAATTCGCGCAACACTGTGGTTTTTCCACAGCCAATTCCCCCTGTAAGTCCTATCCTTATCATTTTATCACAATATATTGAATTTCAGAGGGGTTAATACTTTTAATTCGAGTCATTGAAGGAAATTTTGATAGCCTTACGGGCAAGGTTTCTTTGCCAGATTGTATCTCTTTTTGGTCGACTTCGGCTGCAAACATAGATGGCGATATGTTTGAATAATCGCTCTGAGGCACCCACACTGTAGCAACTACTTGTGAAGGATAAAGCTTGACATTGAGCGATGAATCGGCTCCGTTTATCACTATCGGAATTTCAATTGTGAGTTCCGTGAAAGAAGAAATAGGAACGAAGACTTTTACTCTGTCGACCGACGGTCGAACATCGTCGAACTGCTCCCAAACTGGTTCAAGTAACAGTTCATAAGTATCACTATCTGTGATGTTTGTGAATGTTGCGGGCTGTAACTGTAAGCCCGTTATTTTCGACAGGGACTCCTCGGAGCCGTACAAGAAAACCGTGTCGGGCGAAACAATTGGTGCACCATTCAGTCCATATTGGTCGGCAAATTTAAAATCAACTTTTGACAAATCTGGACAAAATGGTTTGTACATCAATGGTTTGAGGACCAGCCTCAACGAATCTTTGGCAGAAGAAATTTGGCGGTTAGCCCTGATTTTTAGTTGAGGAGCAATTGTATCGAGAACAGCGGCAACACCTATGGCTTTTGACAAGCGAACATCGGACGAGACGTCGATAGTTATACCCTGTTTCGAGTGGCGAAACTTACGCGCCACAGCCTCGAAACCATTCATGTCAACGTTTAGGTAAAGCGACGTATCTACATAAGTAACAGCGTATTGCGCGTCGTTGTACCCAACATAACCTACCGGGACTTTAATTGTGAAGTTCCTAACTTCGGACAATGAGACGAGAAGCCATACAACAGCCGTCAACATCGTTACAACGATAAAGGCTCTGTATGACTTGAACAGTTGTCTTGTCTGAAGCCATAACTTCCTCATGTCTTACTTCTTTTCTTCCTTTTGTTCTGCAATAGGCTGAATCATAGACTTTTCGACAGTAAGAATCACACCGTTAGCGACTTCGACGTCTATTGTGTGTTCTTCCACACTGTGAACTTTACCATAGATACCGCCCGAGAAGACAACTCTATCGCCCTTCTTTAGACCTTCGCGGAACTTAGCCTCTTCCTTGGCCTTCTTTTGCTGCGGACGAATCATGAGCAACCACATGAGGACGATTAACAAAATCATCCAAATCCACATCGAACCTGCACCATTACCTGCAGATGCTTGCAGTAAAATCATCAAATTCATAATTTTAATATCTATTTATTAATGTTATACTTTAATTAAGCTCCAACTTGAGCTGTGATTATCAAACGATTACGTGATGGTTGCGCGTTCGACACAACGGTCACTTCTTGGTACTGCTGTCCAGTTTTGCCAGCCGAATGGAACGATACGGTAACGTACCCCTCTTCGCCAGGAGCAATGCGATTGCGCGGATAGTCGGCAACCGTACAGCCACAAGTCGCTGAACAACTGCTAATTATGAGGTCAGCATTGCCTGTGTTTTTGAAATGGAAACTATAGGCAATGTTTTCGCCTTGCGACAGACGGCCAAAGTCGTGCTTTTCTTGGTCGAACGTCAGGACTGGAACTTTGGCATTTTTGTCAAAACCGTCGGGAGTGATGGGATTGTTGATTAAATCCACATCGGCAGAACGGTTGCTTTGTGCCCCATTATTACACGAAATCAAGAGCAGCGAGAGCAATAATGCCGGGACTATAAATAAGCGTTTCATTTGTCTTCCTCCTCGTCGAGCATGGACATATCGAGGAGACCCCTGCCCGACTTATTAATACGTCCAGCCGAACGCAAATCGATTATTATTCGGTCGAGTATACCGTTTATAAACAACTTGCTCCGGTCAGTACTAAATTCTTTTGAAAGTTCAATACATTCGTCAACCGTTACCCTTTCTGGGATAGACGGGCAGGTTGTGAACTCTGCAATGGCCATATTTATGAGTAAAATATCCATAGGTGCCACCCGCTCAAAGTCCCATCCTTGCAGGTGGGCCTTAATTAGTCGCTCGCACTCTTCGCGTCCGGCGAGGACCGTTTTGAGCAAGTTGCGAGCAAACTGCATATCGGCTTCATCTTTTTCGACTCGCCTATCGTACATCAACGGCCACGGTGAAGCTTCGGTGAATGTATCCTCATTCAAAGTCTTCATCATCATGAAGTTATATTGAGCCACTTGGTCGTAGTCGTCATCCCAAAGGAGGCTACGCTCGACAATTGCAGCACGCAAACCTTCGTCGTTCACAAGATAACGAAACAGCTGCAAAACCTCGGCTTGTGTGTGGGCGTAATCCTGTTCCTCGGCCAACATTGAGCGATATGCCTCAATCTTACGAAACGAGAGGAATGCCTTTCTGAAAAGGTCTTCGCTCACATCCCAATTCATTTTGCAACGCTCGATTTGTTTCGTTAAATCGAAGTTGTCGCGCAGGCGTCTTACAAACTCGTTGTCGACAAGGAATTTATTGTCTTCTAAATCGTCATTAGTGCTGAGGTAGATTTTCGAGCCTTCAGCAATCATCTTTTCAACGACCGAGAGCGCTTCGAGCAACATTGAAACTTGAACGATGCCTAAATCGTTCAGACGCTGAATGTTAAACTCGAAAAGTTCGAGCGACACTGAAGGCTCTTTATCGCCGAACTGGTTGGCATAGACAGTCTGTAAGACTTTAGTTCTGAGGAAATGACGGCTTAACATAGTTAGATATTGGAAGTTTTGTTAATAAACAATGTTTATAATCTTTTTGGGGACAAAGATGACTTTTTTCGGGGTGGCGCCAGCGAGCCATTTCTGACAGTCGGGGCTCGAGGTGACAGCGGCAATGGCCTCGGTTTGCGAAACGCTGGCCGGTAGGCTGATTGTAAACCTCATCTTGCCATTAAACGACACGGGATAGGTGAACGAATCTTCGACAAGATACTGCTCGTCGCACTTTGGCCATTGGGCTGCGCATACGCTCTCGGTGTGGCCCAAACGGTGCCAAAGTTCTTCGGCGATATGTGGTGCAAATGGTGCTATGAGCACCACAAGCGGCTCGAGGACTGCCATTTTGTCAGTTTTGGCAGCCGTGAGGTCATTGGCACAAATCATGAAGGTAGAAACCGAAGTGTTGAACGAGAAGCGCTCGATGTCTTCGGTAACCTTCTTGATGGTTTGATGAAGTATCTTGAGTTCGGCCTTGGTTGGTTCTGCTGTAGAGACATTGTCATATAGGCGCCAGAACTTTTTCAAGAAGCGGAAAACGCCCTCTATACCGTTTGTATCCCACGGTTTTGCTTGCTCGATGGGGCCGAGGAACATCTCGTAGAGGCGAAGCGTGTCGGCACCATAACGAGCTACGAGGTCGTCGGGATTTTGGACGTTGAACATCGATTTCGACATTTTTTCTACCTCCCAGCCGCAGATATATTTGCCGTCTTCGAGTTCGAATTTGGCATCTTTGAACTCGGGACGCCACTGACGGAAACGCTCGATGTCGAGCACATCGTTATCGACAATATTGATGTCGACATGGATTGGCACGGTATTTGCAGGACGAGATTCGACGTTCTTTGAAATAAACAGATTGTTGTCGGTTTTTGAGCGATAGACGAAATTGGAGCGACCCTGAATCATACCTTGGTTGATGAGTTTTTGGAACGGCTCCTCCCTGACGGCCAAACCGAGGTCGAACAGGAATTTGTTCCAAAAACGAGCATAGATGAGGTGCCCAGTGCCGTGCTCGGCGCCACCCACATAGAGGTCAACGTTTTGCCAATAGTCGACAGCGTCTTTTGAGAAATAGGCATTATTGTTGTGTGGGTCCATGTAGCGCATATAGTAGCCGCTACTGCCAGCAAAACCTGGCATGGTGCTCAACTCGAGTGGAAAGACCGTCTCGTTGTCGATAAGGTTTTTGTTTACAACCTTGCAGTTCTTCTCGTCCCAGGCCCATATTTCGGCGTGACCGAGCGGCGGCTCGCCAGTAGCGGTTGGTTTAAAATCTTTGACTTCGGGCAACTCTAATGGCAGGCACTGCTCGGGAATGGTGCAAGGAATACCATTTTTATAATATACTGGGAATGGCTCGCCCCAGTAGCGTTGGCGGCTGAAGATGGCATCGCGCAGACGGTAGTTGACGGTGCGGCGACCAATACCCATCTCTTCAATCTTGTTGATGACAGCGGCCATCGCCTCTTTGACCTTCATACCACTTACGAATCCGCTGTTGACGCTATATCCCGTTTTAGAATCGAGGCTCTCGTCCCAAGTTGCGGGGTCGCTCACAGCGTCTGGTTCGGGAGCAACAACCTGGCGGATGGGCAGCTCGAAATGACGGGCAAAAGCAAAGTCGCGGCTGTCGTGAGCCGGCACTGCCATGATGGCTCCAGTGCCATACCCAGCCAAAACATAGTCGCTCACCCAAATCGGGATTTGCTCGTTGGTGAGCGGATTGATGGCGTAGGCGCCAGTGAACACGCCACTTACTTTCTTCACTTCGGCCTGGCGTTCACGCTCGCTACGGTTTTTGGCCCAAGCCACATAGTCTTCGACTTCGGTCTTACGGTCGGGTGTGGTTATGGAACTGATGAGCTCATGCTCGGGACATAGCACCATGAAGGTGACTCCAAAGATGGTATCGGGGCGAGTTGTGAAAATTTCGAACGCTGCCTGCTGGTCTCCACAACCCTTTATGGGGAACCATACGGCGGCGCCCTCGCTGCGGCCAATCCAGTTGCGCTGAATTTCCTTTAGGCTGTCGGTCCAATCAACTTGGTCAAGTCCGTCGACCAAACGTTGGGCATAGGCAGTTATACGCAAACTCCACTGGCGCATCAACTTACGCTCGACAGGATAACCGCCGCGCACACTCACACCACCCACAACCTCGTCGTTGGCCAACACTGTGCCCAGCTCGGCACACCAGTTTACAGGTATGTCGGCCAGATAGGCCAACCGGTAGTTCATCAATACTTGGCTGCGCTTGGCAGCGTCCCACGAGTTCCACTCGTCGGCGGAGAAAGAGAGTTGCTCGGTGCAGGCCACATCAAGGCCCTCGGTTCCTTGCTTGGCAAAAACGTCGACAAGTTCGGCTATCGGCCGAGCCTGGCTGGCCTGGTTGCAATAGTAACTGTTGAAGAGTTGGATAAAAGTCCACTGTGTCCACTTGTAGTAACTGGGGTCGCAGGTGCGTACCTCGCGACTCCAATCGAAACTGAAGCCGATTTTATCCAACTGCTCGCGATAGCGGGCAATGTTGTGTTCGGTGGTCACAGCGGGGTGTTGACCGGTCTGGATTGCATATTGCTCGGCTGGCAAGCCATAGGCGTCGTAGCCCATGGGGTGAAGCACATTATAGCCACGCAGACGTTTGTAGCGGGCATAGATGTCGCTGGCTATATAGCCCAGCGGATGGCCAACGTGCAGTCCCGCTCCCGAGGGGTAAGGGAACATATCGAGTACATAAAAGTGCGGTTTCGAGCCGTCAATATCGACTTTGTAGGTCTGATTATCGCGCCACCAGGCTTGCCATTTTGGCTCTAACTCATTGAAGTTGTATTCCATACCGGTATCTGTTCGGTTTGTGTTAAGATTGCAAATTTACAAAAAAAACATTAATTGGCAACAAAAAATTTGAAGCCATACAATAAAATTGTTTTTTCGGCGTTTTAGAATTCGTCACGCTCTACGAGGAGTATGGCGTTTTGAGGAACAATAAAGTACTTTTCGCCGCGATATTTGATTTCCACCGCGCTCTTTTGCAGATATAGAGCCATATCGCCGGGTTTGACCTGCAGCGGGAGATACTTCACCTCTTGGCGCTCCGACTTCCAGTCCTCGTCGTCGCCGCCCGGCAGCGCGTATCCGGGGCCGCACTTCAGGATATAGCCCGACTGGATGTCCTCTTTGTCCTTGTAGGTCGATGGCAAATAAAGGCCGCTCTGTGTGCGCTGCACCGCCGTAGCTGGCTTGATGAGCACGCGGTCGCCTATAACTATCAGTTTGTCAATGTCGTTTACCATTAGTGGGTGAGTTTTTGTGGTGCAAAGTTACGCTTTTTTTCCGACATAGCAACGACTGCTCTAAAAAAATATTTTGCTCCACACGCGCGTATATTATTTTTTTTGTGTAATTTTGCAAACATGAAAGAATTGATTTTTGCGACCAACAATCGACACAAGATACAAGAAGTCAGCGCCTTGCTCGAAGGCAAGGTTGCAGTGCTGAGCCTTGCCGACGCCGGCCTTTCGGGCGAGATACCCGAAACGGCCGATACCCTCGAGGGCAACGCCTTACAAAAAGCCATGTGGGTATGGACCCGCACCGGCCGCCCCTGTTTTGCCGACGACACAGGCCTCGAGGTCGACGCTTTGGGCGGCGCTCCGGGCGTTTACTCTGCTCGCTATGCTGGCGAGCATTGCTCGTTTGACGACAATGTGCGCAAGCTGCTCGACGCTCTCGACGGCCAGACCAATCGTCGCGCCGACTTCCGCACCGTTATTTGCCTCATCGAGGAGGGTTCGCCGCTCTACTTCGAAGGCCGCGTTGACGGGCAAATACTCACCCAGCCCTTTGGCGAAGGAGGCTTTGGCTACGACCCCGTTTTCATGCCCGACCGCTTTGCGGTGAGTTTTGCCGAAATGCCTCTCGAGGTAAAAAACCGTATCAGCCACCGTGGTCGCGCCGTGGCCAAACTTGTAGACTACATTACAAAATGAAACTCTACCCCGTTTATCCAAACAACATATCGGTGCAAACATTCGGCACAACCGACACGTTTATGATTCTCATCTACGTGCCGGCCACCGAGACCCTTGTCCCGATTGTTGTTGGCCCCACCGAGGCCAAAGCTGTGCTCATGGCCAAAGAGGGGATTGGTGGCGAACGCCCACTCACCCACAAGCTCATTGCCGACCTCGTGGCCAGCTGCGGCTGCGTTGTCGAAAACGTATATATCGAAAGCTTCAGCGAAGGCATTTTCTACGCCAAAATATCGCTCATAGGCCTCATGGGGCAACGCAAAGTTGACTGCCGCCCAAGCGACGCCATTGCCATAGCCATTAACTGCAACGCCCCAATCTACCTGACCGACAGCCTGTTGGAAGAAGCTGGCATTACCGATAGCGATATGGAATCGGCCTCGCAACTCATCCAACCCACACTCGAGGAACTGCGCAGCGAACTGGCCGAGGCCGAAGCCAACGAGGAATACGAGCGCGCAGCCGAGATTATGGCCGAAATCAACAACCGCTTCGGCAACGACAATCAAGACTAATCACTTTTATACTATTAATTTACAAACTAACAATGACTAACGACCTTTACATCAACATGATAAACGAAGCGGCTACCGCCATTGGCCAAGCCATAGCCACCACTATGCCAGTGCCAAAAGTGGCCATCGTTCTTGGCAGCGGACTCGGCAAGTTGGCCGACCAGATAGAGAACCCAATCGTTATTTCATACGCCCAAATACCTCATTTCAAGCAATCTACGGCCGTGGGGCACCGTGGCAACCTCATTGCTGGCACCCTCGGCGGCCGTCCGGTGATGGCCATGCAGGGCCGCTTTCACTACTACGAAGGCTACACCATGCGCGAGGTGACGCTCCCAACAAGGGTTATGGCCAGGCTCGGAGTGAACACCCTTTTTGTGAGCAACGCTGCCGGCGCCATGAACCCCGATTACAAGGTGGGCGACCTGATGGTTATAGACGACCACATTAATTTTATGCCCAACCCACTGCTGGGGCCAAACCTCGACGAGTTTGGCACCCGCTTTCCCGACATGACCGAGGCCTACAGCCGCCGCCTGCGCAACTTGGCCGACGCCACCGCCGCCGATATGGGCGTGGCGCTGCGCCACGGCGTATACGTGGCCGAGACCGGCCCAACCTACGAAACCCCGGCCGAGTACCGTATGTATCGTGCCATGGGGGGCGACGCGGTGGGCATGAGCACTGTGCCCGAAGTCATCGTGGCTCGCCATTGCGGCATCGAGGTGTTCGGCATGAGTGTTATCACCAACCAAGCCAACGACCTGGGCGACGACTGTCGCAACGATGGCGACGATGTGGTACGCGCCGCCGACCGCGCCTCGGGCACCATGACAACCCTCTTCACCAAAATGATAGAACACTGCTAATGAGCCACCTACGACCATACGTGCTGCCCGTGGCCATCGTTCTCGGGCTACTATTCCACCGCCAGTGTGCGGCGGTGGGCTTCGTGGTGCCATACATTATATTTACTATTTTGCTCCTCACTTTCTGCGCCGTAGACCTCCGCAAACTTCGGCTAACCATGCTCGACTTCTGGCTTATGCTCTTCCAGGTGCTGGTGAGCGTTGGCGGATACGCCTTACTCAAAGTCCTGGGCTGCAACAACATAGTGGCCGAAGGGGTGCTGATTGGCGTGTTGTGCCCCGTAGCCTCGTCGGTGGCTGTGGTGAGTTGTATGCTCGGTGCCAACCGCGAAACCGTTACCACCTATACCATAGTCGGCAACCTGATGGTGGCCGTGGTCGCGCCCCTCATTTTCACCATCATAGGAGTGCGGCCAGAACTATCGTTTTTCGATTCGTTTTGGATGATAATAAAGCGCATAGCCCCCACCCTGGCCTTCCCGTTCTTCGTGGCGCTGCTGCTGCAACTGCTGTGGCCAGCGGCCAAGGGCGCCATTGCGCGCGTCAACGGTGCCGGATTCTACCTATGGAGCATAGCGCTGTTCCTGACCTTAGGGCAAACCATAAACTATATTTTTTTGCACGGGCATGGCAATTGGGGCGCCATTGCGTGGCTCGGGGTGGCCTCGCTCACAATGTGCGTGGTGCAATTTGCTACCGGCCGCATTATTGGTCGCCACTATGGCGACACCATTGGCGGAGGCCAGCTGCTCGGCCAAAAGAACTCGGCCATGGGCATTTGGATGGCCAACTCGTTTCTTCACCCACTCGCCTCGGTCTACGTGGCGTTCTACAGCGTTTTTCAAAACCTCTTTAACTCTTGGCAAATATGGCAACTGAACCGCAAAAAATAAAGGCCGCCTTTTTCGACATCGACGGCACCCTGCTCAGCTTCACCACCCACCGCCTCTCGACGGGAACGGTCGAGGCCCTCAACCGATTGCGCGATATGGGGATTATGACCTTCATCTCGTCGGGCCGGCCTCAGATTTTGATACCCGAAATGCCCGTCGAGTTCGACGCTCGCATAACCATGAACGGGGGCTACGTTTTTGGCCCCTCGGGCGTGCTGCTCGATAGCCCCATTGCCAGCGACGAAGCCAACCGCTGGCTCGACTTTGCCGAGAGCCACGACCTTTGCACCATGCTTTTCACGGCCGATGGTATGGCGGTGAACAAGGTGAGCCCCGAAGCCATGGCACTGCGCGACCAGTTAGAATTTACCATGCCGCCACTTACCCCCATTGCCCAAATGCGCAACAGCAAAATCTACCAAATAATAGCCCTCATGCCACCCACGATGGACGCCGAAGTGGCACAGCTGCTGCCCGGCTGCCGTATGCCGCGATGGCACCACGCCTTCACCGACATCGTGTCGGCCACCAACAGCAAGGCTGTGGGGATGGACTGCCTGTGCCGCCATTTTGGAATTAAGCAAAACGAGACCATTGCCTTTGGCGACGGCGGCAACGACATCGAGATGCTGCGCTGGGCGGGCATTGGTGTGGCCATGGGCAACGCCGCCGACACGGTTAAGGACTGTGCCGACTACGTAACCACCGACGTCGACCACGAGGGCATTAGCAACGCCCTCGAAGGGTTGCTCTTCTCTCCCACCCCGGCAGTTGCCGAACAGCTGCGGCTGCGCCGACAAATCCACACCTACGAAGAGCTGCTGACCGACTGCGACGACGACCCAGCCTATATTGCTCGCGGCAACGGATTTGCCGACGCCAAATATTCGACCGACTTCATCGAGGGCCAAATTGCCAGCCTCCGACAGCAACTGACGCGGCTGGGGGCAAAGTAAGGCTTGCTGGCCAAAATGCCCATACACTCTAATAACTTCGGAGCGGAGCCCGTCGAACAGCCCCGCCGACCAATTTATGCTCCAAAATGGCACTTGGGGGCGCAAAATTTTGTTCACGTAACTATCTGATTTTTAGCGAGCAACAGGGGTTGGAGAGGGGTTAAAGAGGGGTTAGGGTCGTATTGAGGTCGAACAGGCATTGATATTCAAGCAGTTACGACACGACAAAAAGTGCTCCCCAAAGCGATGTTTGGGTGACGGAAATGGCTCGCTGGGGCGATGTTTTTCTTACTTCTTGGTCATCAGGTGGCGAACCACAAGGCCTGCTATGGTGAAGCCAAAGAGGGCTGTGATGTGGGTCATGGTGCCGTTGATTTGGGCCTTCGACGAGCACCACTCGTGGTTGAGCAGGTCTGCCCTCCCCTCGCCCGTTTGGGCTTTGGGGCAGAGGCAGGCTTCGGTGCCGCAGGTGGTGGCGCGGCCTTGATTGGTGAGCAGTTCGGGCGAGTAGACACACATTATCTTTTTGCGCGGGTAGAGGCCGCTGCTCTTAATGCGTTTGCGCATGGCGCGGGCCAGTGGGCAGCCCTGCACTTTCCAAAATTCGGCCACTCGAACCTGCGTAGGGTCGAGCTTGAGCGCCGCGCCCATCGACGAGTAAGTGACGCCTGGCATGGTGCTGGCGTAGTGCAAAAGGTGAACCTTGTCGGCCAGGCTGTCAATGGCGTCGATAATGTAGTCGTACTGTTCGAGGCCAAAGCTGCTGGCAGTTTCGGCACTGTAGATTTCTTGCACGGCCTTGATGTCGGCCTTGGGGTTGATTTCGAGCAGTCGCTCGCGAAGTGCCTCAACCTTGACCCTGCCCACGGTGTGGACGGTGGCTATGAGCTGGCGGTTGATGTTGGTTACGCACACGCGGTCGCTGTCGACTATGGTTAGGTGGCCTATGCCGCTACGCACCAAGCTTTCGGCGCACCAACTGCCAACGCCACCTACGCCGAAGATGATGACGCGAGACTGAACCAGGCGGTTCATTGCGTCGTCGCCAACAAGGAGAGCGGTGCGGTTGAATATGGGGTTGACTGATGGCATGGGCTAACGTATTGTGGTTATGCGTTTTATGTTATCGCCAACTCGCACTATGTAGACGCCTGCTGCCGGCAGTTGCAACTCGACGTGGCTACGCCCGCGGCTGGCAACCACGAGGCGCCCGGCTGTGTCGTAGACCCAGAGGGGTTGGCAGTCGGGATTATCGACCACGAGGATGTTGCCAACGGCGCGGAGGGCGAAACGGGACTCGGATGTTTGGTCGAGGCCGAGTGAGGCGCTGTCGGTTAGGTAGATGGTGTCGTGCAATATCAGCGTGTCGACCACGAAGCGCGTCACCGTGTCGGTAAAGCGGAGTGTGTCGTACACGGTTTCGACGCTGATAATGGTGTCGTAGCGTGTAAAAATAATGGTGTCGATAACAATGCGGTCTACGTAAATGGTGTCATAGCGCGTAAAGCGCAGGGTGTCGTGCACCACGCTGTCGGGCCAGATTGTGTCGGTAATGTAGACGGGCAGATAGTGCGTGTCGGGCAGGACGATGGTATCGGTGTGGTAATAGTCAATGTAGAGGGTGTCGTGCAGGTAGGCGGTGTCGGTGTGGTAATAGTCGGTGCGTAGGGTGTCGTGCACTTCGTTGACGACGGTGACGGTATCGGTGTGGTAGACGGTGGTGCGCAGGGTGTCGTGTAGGATTACTGTATCGATGTGATAAACGTGTAGTGGCAGCGTGTCTACAACCGTGTCGCGAAGGGTAATGGTGTCGTGGTGGTAATAGTCGCGGTGGATGGTATCGACCACTGTGTCAACAACTTGCGATACGTTCGACGCAAAAAAAAGGGCCGTTAGCGTGGTGTCGGCCACAACGGTAAGATAGCGTGGGTTAGCAGTTTCGCCATCGTCCCAGCCTGCAAAGTTGTAGCCGTAGTGAGGCGCGGCGATAAGCCGCGCCTCATTACCAATATCGTAGCGCCCACCACCAACGACGCTTCCGCGCGAGGGGTTGTTGGGCTGCACCACAACGATGAAGTCGGTAGGTTGTGGGGGTTCGCTACTGGTGCGAGCGAGGCTTATGTTGTCGACCGCGGCGCTGATGGGGGTACCGGTATCGGCATTGTTTCGCCAATAAAAAACGAGGCTGTAGTTGCCCTCTGACGCAATTTGGAACGTGCCCGAGAGCGTTGTCCAGCCACCAGTGTTGCATAGGGTGTTGTCGTCGTGCAGGCGCAGTGCGCCGCTGGCGGGCTGCCACGGCGAGGTGGTTTGGGGCATGGGTTCGGTGGCGGGCACAATGTAGACGGCCATATAGTCGAAGTTTGGGCACTCGCCACCCACGTTGCAGTCGTAGCTGTAGGCGTAGGTTCCGGCTGCGAGCGCTACTTGGCAGTAGGCCACAGCGCTGGTGGCCTTGCTGGCTTGGTACGAGCAAGTTGTTCCACCGTTGTAACTAACATAGAGCGAGTGGGTTCCATCGTTGCTTGTGGCTGTTCCGATAAGCCAACCAGTGCTGCCAGCCGAGTTGTTCTGAAAAGACCATAGCGAACGTTCGGCGACTGTTTCGAAGGTGCATTCAAGAACTGTTGTCTGTGCCAAGGCGGCGACAGACAACAGCATGACTATCAACGATGTAGATAAACGTTTCACTATCTCTTTGCTCTTGATTGGTGGGTTACATCTCGGTTATGATGAGTTCTATCTTTACGTCGCTAAACTTCTCGCCTTTGTCGAGTGCGGCCGAGGCCATGCGTTTTATCTCGTTTTGCGACATTCCGGTGGTAGTAATGCGTTTCTCGGCTATGCCGTTCTTGATGAAGAACTCCTTGACGGCTTTGGCACGGTCGAGCGAGAGGAGCATATCGGCCTTGGGGTTGACGCCATAGGACTGGACGTAGCCTTTAACCATGAAGGTGACGTCGGGGTGGTTGCGGAACATGGCCACGTAGTTCATCAGCGTGGTGTCGCTCTGCGGCAGGAGCTGCGAGCCACCCTCGTCAAAGTAGACGTCGGTTATGGGGAAGACTGTGCCTTTCTCGGTGCGGTTCATACGGTAGAGCATGAGGGTGTCGCGCATGAAGAAATTAGAGTTAAAGTCGCGATAAATCGAGAAATAGCCATCGTGTTTGGCGTAGAGCGTGTAGTTAAATCCGGGCACAAATTTCACCCTTCCGCCACGGAAATGCTGGTCTTTGACGATTGGGCGCTCGCCGGCCGAACTCTTTTCGAGGATGATGAGGTCTACATCAATATACTTTTTAGCCTTATAATCGTAGAAGAGGACGAGCGGCTCGAAAGCTTCGACGTGGACGTTGACCTCGATGGTGTGACCACGGCCGTTGGGCGAGCAGTTGTCGAGCACGATGAAGTATTCTTCGCCCATGCGGACGGGGATAGACTTGATGAAAGTTCCGACCTGCTTCTTGGTCAACATCTTGTTCGTAGCGTCTACACTCATGCCGATTGTGGGCTTGGGTTTTGCAGGAGGCACATAGGCTGGTTCGGCCTGAGGCTTGCTTTTCTGGCCTGCGGTCTGCGTAGCTGAAGCACCTTGCTGGCCCGACGGGCGCGGACGCTGATTCTTTTGCTGCTCGGCGGCTTTGAGGGCTTCGGCGGCGAGGCCGTTGCTATCGACGGCAGCGAGGTTTACGGCTACTGGCAACTGTTTGTTCTGTATCACGTTGTTGCTAAAGTAGGCACCTGTATTTTTATAGACCAAAAAGTCGTAGTCGTCCCAAACGTTGTCCTGCGTAATCTTTATCTCGAGGTCTCCGTTATAGGGGGCTGTGAACTTGTACCATACGCTGTTGTGCTCATACTCGAAGAGGTTCGGGTGAGCCTTATCGGCTTTAATTTCCTGCATTCGGCCTGCACCATCGGGCGGCGTTGTCGGGCCATAGGGTACGCCAACCTGTAACGGAATGGCAAAAATGCAATCGTTGCTGTTGTAGGGCAACTCGACGGTTTTAACCTCGGGTTCCACAACTACTGGTGCGGCTTTCTTTTTGGTAGTAGTTTTCTTTTTCTTAGTTTGTGCCTGCACATCGCATACGCCAAAAAGCATTGCGAACGACAAGAGAGCTATCAAGAAACGTTTCATAATCATTTCGTTTATGCACAATTATACAACTGCAAATTTATACATTTTTTTTCAATACAAGAAAAAAAAATTAGCCTAAAAACATTAAACCACTGATTTTCAAGCATGAAAATAATGAATTTATACCTATAAACCAAGAAATCTGCTCTTTTATAGGCTTTTTAACGTAACTTTTGGCCTGTTTGAGGGTAAAAAAAAAGTGTCCCGAGGGACACTTTTTTCAATTTCTTTGCGTTACTTCTTCAACCATTGGTCGAACCAGTCGATGAAGTTGCGATGCCACAACAAACTGTTCTGCGGACGGAGCACCCAGTGGGTCTCGTCTGGGAAGTAGAGGTAACGGCTGGGAATGTGGCGCATTTGGGCAGCGTTGTAGGCAGCCATGCCTTCAGAAGCCACAATGCGGAAGTCGAACTCTGAGTGGATGACGCAGATGGGGGTGTTCCACTTGTCGACAAAAAGGTGTGGCGAATTGGAGTAGGACTTCTTTATTTGCGGATTATTCCAGTCCCAGTAGGGGCCACCAAGGTCCCAATTGTCGAACCACATCTCCTCTGTTTCGAGATATTGTTGCTCGAAGTTGAACATACCATTGTGGGCAAGGAAAGCCTTGAAGCGACGTCCACCCTCGTAGCCAGCCACATCGTGGTTGTGGCCTGCAAGCCAATAGATGCTGTATCCACCAAATGAGGCACCACAGGCACCAATGCGCTCTTTATCAATTTGTTTGAAGTTGTTGGCGAAATAGTCGGTAGCGGCCATATAGTCTTGCATACAGAGTCCGCCATAGTCTTTCGAAATCTCTTCAAGCCACTCCATACCGAAGCCAGGAACACCGCGACGATTGGGGGCTATGACGAAATAGCCGGCTCCAGACATGACTTCGAAGTTCCATCGAGTGCTCCAGAACTGGCTGACCATGGTCTGGGGGCCACCCTCGCAAAAGAGCAGTGCTGGATAGACTTTGGTGGAATCGTAGTCGTATGGGTAGATGAGCCAGGTTAGCATATCCTTTCCGTCTACGGTCTTAACCCAGTGTTCTTCGACTTTGCCCATACACACTTGCGAAAGGACAGCGTCGTTGACGGTGGTAATCTTATTGCCCTCGGCAAGGCTGTCGGTGAGGTTGTAGGCAAAGAGCTCGGCCGGATATTGAATAGAGACCTGCGAGGCAATGATGTCGCGACCATTGAGTTGGAAACTGTTAACGTCGTGGTAGCCGTGCGAGAGTTGACGGACGGCTTTGCTTTCGCGGTTGAAGGCAAATATCTCATTCATACCACGATACATCACCATGGCGACGAGCTCTTTGTCGTTCTCTGTCCAGCAGATGTTGCTCACGCCGTAATCGAAGTTCTCGGTCAAGTCGCTTCTCGAGCCGGTGGCGAGGTCCATGACCATCAAGCGAAGTTTGTCGCTCTCGTAGCCGTCGCGCTCCATACTTTCCCAAGCTATCATGGAGCCGTCGTGGCTGAAAACGGGGTTCTGGTCATAGCCCATGATGCCTTCCGAGATGTTGCGTGTGGAGCCGTCGGCTATACTATATAAATATATGTCGCTGTTGGTAGAGTGAGCGTAGTCGTAGCCAGTCTTCTTGCGGCAGGTGTAGGCAATGTATTTGCCATCGGGGCTGTAGTTGTATTGCTCGGTGCCACCCCATGGGCGCATAGGGCACTCGTAGGGTTCGCCACCCAGAATATCGACCGATTGGGCCATATCGACCTTGCCGCCGGCTATCGGAGCAAGATAGATGTGAGGGATTTCGTCGACCCACTGGTCCCAGTGACGATACATGAGGTCTTCGTTGATTCGACCCGTTGTGTGGTCAAGGCCTTCGAAGAGTTTGTCGATGTGTTGCGGACGCTTGACGGGAATTGTGGAGATATAGACTATCGAACTGCCATCGGGAGAGAGCTTAAAGCCTTCGAAACCAGCCTCGTTCTCGGCCATAACGGTCTCCTTATTGCTGGTGATATTGAGCGAGATGATTTTGTTGCCACGGCAAAACATCACCGTGCTGTTGTTAGCCCAAACGGGGCTGAACTCGGACTCGGCGGTGGTGGTAAGACGCTTAGCTTCGGCTGGGGAATCTGTTTCGGCAAGGTAGAGGTCTATGTTGCCGGCGTTTTGGTTCATGTCTATGTATTTCACGCCATAGACTACCTGCGAACCGTCGGGGCTTACGGCATACTCGCCAGTTTGGCCGAGGCTCCACATCACCTCGGGGGTGAAGCGTCCATCGACAACCTGAACGTCGGGTTTACCGATAACTTGTTGATTTTGTTGTTTTTGACAGCCAGCGAAGACTAATGTCAATGCGGCTGCAAAAAATATTGTTTTGCGCATAATAAATTATAGTTTTTTGAGTTCTTCTTTTGTGGTGACCGGCGTACGGACATCGACGTTATAAAAATTGAAACCAGAATGACCAGGCTCTACAATATTGATATACTGCACCCCACCCGGCACACCTTTGAATGTGAGCGAGTAGACGAGGACGTCGTAGCCTCCCTCGTTGTGCGAGAAAAGGGTATGGTCGGGATAGAGGTTAATGCCTTCGGCTTTGGCCAGTGGGTAACGATGCCCCGTGGCGCAGTCTTCGAGGTAGGTTTCGGGCATAACGTAGATGCCATAATCGTTGATTGGGCGTCGCGCTGGGGTTCGGTCACGGTAGAGGAAGTATACCTTGGTTTGCGACTGTCCGACCTCCACTTTCTGGATAGATACCACGTCGGCGTAGGGCGAGTGGGACTCTACATACGGGAAGTCGAGTGTGCGCGGAATGATGGGCTTGATGGGGTCGGGCAAGCGGGGGTCATGGGCCTTTTGCCGTTTGGCTTTGGGTTCCTTAACACGCTGACGCTCAAAGTCGGACTCGACGGCGTAGCACTTCAAATCGGCCCCAACTCGGAATGTCACCCCACCTCGTGGAGCACCACTCACGCGCGTGGCGCGGTTGCGAACTACATATTGCCGATAGAGCGTATCGGCCTGAGTGCCGCGGAGCGAGACACTGTTATAGGCCACCGTGGTGCCACCCATGCCGTCTTGGGCTGTGGCGTCGGGTCGGCCGAAGTCGCCAACAATGGCGTAATAGTCTTTGCCCACATAGATTTCTTCCAACTGCGGGTCGGCCGAAACATATCGCGAGCCGAAACAAGAAACCAGCGTCGGCAACAACGCTGCCACTATCGCCACATTGGTCAAGCGCTTCATTGCCATCGGTTTAGGTTATTGTGCAAGCTTACCTTGACGGAAAGTACCTTTTTCGACAGTGCCGTCGGCATGGGTATAGGTACCCTGACCGTTGAACATATCGTTGGCCCAGTTGCCTTCATACTTGTCGCCATTGGCGTACTCCATAACGCCACTGCCACTCATGTGTCCAGCCACATAGTTGCCCTCATAGCGAGAGCCGTCGGGCCACACTTTGACACCCTGGCCATGGGGAGCGCCATTAACAAAAGCGCCTTCATAGCGCGTGCCGTCGGCCCAAGTGAGCGAGCCAGTGCCGTTACCCAGGCCGTTCCACTGGCCTTCGAGCACGTTGCCGTTCGGGAAGCGGAAAGTGCCTTTACCAGAAATCTGGTTGTTCTTCCATTCGCCTTGATAAACAAGACCGTCGGCCCAGTAGTAGGTACCGGTACCGTTTTGCATACCTTTCTTCCATTGACCTTCGTAGCGCGAACCATCGGGCCATGTCATGGTGCCTTCGCCTTCGATTTTGCCACGAGCATTTCTTTGGCCAATATAGACACGACCGTCGTCGTAGCGAGTGGTTTCGCGCACTTGTGCAAATGCGTTTTCAGAGCCTAACACACACAGTGTCAGTAGTGTTGCAAAGAATACTGTTTTTTTCATAATTGTAAATTTTAGGTGCAAAGATACACATTTTTTTTTAAAAACAAGAAAAACTTTGTTTTTTTGCTCCCAATCGAATTATTTTTCTGGGTCAAGGTTGTGGAAAACATCGGTCACCAAAGTGCTTGGTTTTAGGTGGCTAACGAGGGGTACCCGATGTTGGTCCGACCTTAATACGACCTTAACACGACCACAACATATTCAACACATTGATTTTCAAATACTTACGAAACCGCTCGAATATATATTGAAAATCAAGCATTTACACACATCCATCGAGCCATATTTTTAGGCCTTTTTGGGGTAAGAATTTTGTCTGTATACTACACGCGGCGGTTGGTGGGGTCGGTCAAAACTTGTTGAACGATTGTGGCCACCATCTCCTTCAGCTCTGAGATGAATTGGGAGGCGCTGTATCGGTGAGCCTCTATGTCGCGTAACTTCTTTTCCCACAGGCCGGTAAGTTCGGCACTTTTGAGTAAATCTTCTTTGATAATGCCAATTAGGGAAATGCCTCGCTCGGTGGGGACGAGGTTTTTGCGCTCCTTGCGAATGTAGTCGCGCTTGTAGAGCGTCTCTATAATAGCTGCTCTGGTCGATGGGCGACCTATGCCGTTGGCTTTCAGCGCGTCACGCAGTTCGTCGTTGTCCACAGTCTTGCCGGCGGTTTCCATGGCCCTCAAGAGCGTCGCTTCGGTGTATGGCTTTGGTGGAGTTGTTTGTTTTTCAGCCAATTGCGGCGTGTGCGGACCGTGCTCGCCTTTTGCAAAGAGGGGTAGCGACTGGTTGTCTGGTGTGTCGGGCTGGTCGTCGGTGGTGTTGGCGTCGTTCTGTCCTGCGAAGACAGCGCGCCACCCTTCGTCGAGAATTTGCTTGCCGTTTGCCTTGAACTCCACTTTTGCAGCTTCGCCAAAGACCGATGTGGTGCTCGTCTTGCAGTCGGGATAGAAGGCGGCGATGAAGCGGCGTGCGACGAGGTCGTAGACCCTTTTTTCATAAACAGTGAGGTCTCCGCCCGAGGGGTTGACGCCCGTGGGGATGATGGCGTGGTGGTCGGTCACCTTCGAGGTGTCGAACACTTTCTTGCTCTTTTTCAAGCGTTTGCCCATCAGCGGGGCAACGAGGTTCGCGTAGGGCAACATACCTTGCAAGATTTGTGGGCAACGCGGGTAAACATCGTCGGGCAGGTAGGTTGTATCGACGCGAGGGTAAGTCGTCAACTTCTTTTCGTATAGGCTTTGGATGTGTTTTAGGGTGTCGTCGGCCGAATATCCAAATTTCTTGTTACACTCAACTTGGAGCGATGTGAGGTCGAACAGCCGCGGTGGAGCTTCGGTGCCGGCCTTTTGTTGGATGTCGGTTACTGTAAACTCTGATGTTTTTATGCTTTCGAGCGCAGTTTGCCCCTCTTCGGGCTTCTTGATTTTACCCTTTGTCGAAGAAAAGACAACGCCGCGATAGACGGTTGTCAACACCCAGTATTTCTCTGGTTTAAAGTTTGTTATCTCATTGTACCTTGCCACAATCATGGCCAGCGTAGGGGTTTGCACGCGGCCAATAGAGAGCACCTCGCCGCGCACAGAACTGAACTTGAGCGTGTAGAGGCGCGTGGCATTCATGCCGAGCAGCCAGTCTCCAATGGCGCGGCAAAGACCGGCTTCGTATAGGCTTTGATAATCGTCTTGAGGTTTAAGGTTGGCAAAACCGTCGCGAATGGCTTCGTCGGTCATCGACGAAATCCAGAGACGGCTCACGGGGCAAGTAGCTTTGGCTTTTTGCATTACCCAACGTTGGATGAGTTCGCCCTCTTGACCAGCGTCGCCGCAGTTCACAATGCGGTCTGCCGATTGCATAAGTCGCTCTATAACAGCAAATTGACGCTTATATGTATCGTTTTCTATCAGTTTTATTCCGAACCGTTGTGGAATCATTGGTAGTTGGCCGAATGTCCACTGTCGCCACTGGGGATAGTAGTCGTTGGGTTCTTTGAGCGTGCAAAGATGACCGTAGGTCCAAGTCACCTGATAGCCGTTGCCCTCCATGTAGCCGTCATGGCTGTGCGAAGCACCGATTATGCGCGCAATGTCGCGAGCCACGCTTGGTTTTTCGGCAATGCAGACTATCATACGGCAACAGATTTATTGTTTCACGAAACGCAGCGAGGCCCACGAGTCGGCTTCGCGACGACTTGCAGGTTCAAGGCCCAGCGAGGCAGCATGAGAAACGAGGGCAGGCTCGTCGTGGTTGTAGAAACCACTGATTATGAGCGTTCCCGAGTGATTGAGCACGGCGGTGTAGGCAGCCATGTCGCGCAGCAGTATATTCTTATTTATATTAGCAAGCACCACATCGAACTGGCCAGCGAGCGAAGTGGCGTCGCCGAGGTGGATGTTGATGTCGACGTCGTTGCGTTCGGCGTTTTCGATGGCGTTGCGATAGGCCCACTCATCCACGTCGATAGCTTCGACATAGGAAGCGCCTCGCATTTTGGCCAAAATTGCCAACACACCGGTGCCAGTGCCCATGTCGAGCAGACGGCGACCGGCGAGGGGTTCGGCTGCAACGAAAGAGAGCATCATGCGAGTGGTTTGGTGGTGGGCCGTGCCGAACGACATTTTGGGTTCGATAACGATTTCGTAGTCAACGTCGGGGCGTGGCTGGTGGAACGGGGCTCGGACATAGATTCGAGAGGGTTCTTCGACCATGACAGCGGTGTGGTTGCGTTCCCACTCTTCGTTCCAGTTTTTGTCGGGCACTTCGGAGATACTGTAGCGGCAATCTACGGCGGCCATGGACGGACTGAGTTGCTTGATGGCGGCTACAGTTTCGGCAACAAAAGTCTCGCTAAACTGGTCGGCAGTGACATAGGCTTTGAGGCCGTCGGTGGTTTCGACAAAACTGTCGAACGGGCCTTCGTTGCCGAGGCTGTCTATAAGCATATCGCGAAAGGCGGCATTGGAGCCGAGTTGGAATGTCACTTCGATGTATTTCATTGTTGTTGAGGTTGTTCTGGGTCGAAATAACCGTCTGGGTAATCTACTTTGGTCAAGAAAAGGCCACAGGCTGGCATACTCACACCAGCAGCACAGCGGTCGCGTTGTTCGACGATGTGGCGCAGGCCGTCGATAGTCAATTTGCCACGACCAACGTCGAGGAGCGTGCCGGTTACCGACCTCACCATGTTGCGTAAGAAACGGTTGCTGCGTATGGTGAAGACCAGCTCGTCGCCCTCAACATCCCAATGGGCGTGGCTGAGGTGGCAAATGTTGGTCTTGACTTGGGTGTGGAGTTTGGCAAAACTCGTAAAGTCGTCGTATTCCATAAGCACACGGGCAGCTTCGTTCATGCGGTCTACGTCGGGCGAAAAATATATACGGCAGTAGAGACCTTGGCGGAACGGGAGGCGCTGGGTGCTGACGTGGTAGCGATAGGTTCGTGCCACAGCGTCGAAGCGCGCGTGGGCGTTGTCGCGCACGCGGCAAATATCGAACACGGCAATGTCGGGCGGGAGCAGGCTGTTTAGTTTGAACACGATGGCTTGCGTATCGAATGGGTCGCCGTGGTGGTCGAAATGGGCGTAGAAGTCGGCTGCATGGACACCGGTATCGGTTCGGCCACAGCCCACAACGGCCACAGGCTGCCGCAAGAGCGTGGCGAGGGCTTTTTCGAGCGTAAGCTGCACTGTGGGCAGGTTTGGTTGGGTCTGCCATCCGCAGTAATTGGCTCCGTTATAGGCTAAATGAACAAAGTAGCGTGCCATAATTCGGAACGCAAAATTACAAAAAAATTCCGAATTGCAAGATTTTTTTCGCAATAAAACAACTTTATTCGAAAAAAAGATGTAAATTTGTAGTCGGAAAAAAGTTCCGCAATGTAAAGATAAATAAAACAATATCAAATAGTTACACCAATGAAAACAACTCCTTACACCGATTTGCACATTGCACTCGGAGCCAAGATGGCCGAATTTGCAGGCTACAACATGCCAATCCAATACACCGGACTGGTCGAAGAGCACAACAACGTTCGCAACAATGTGGGCGTGTTCGACGTGAGCCACATGGGCGAATTTCGCGCCAAGGGTCCCGCCGCCAAGCACTTTATGCAATACGTCACCGTGAACGACGTTGAGGCCCTCACCGACGGCAAGGTGCAATACACCTGCCTGCCCAACGGCCAGTGCGGCATTGTGGACGATATGCTGGTCTATCGCGTCCACGACGACGAATATTTCATGGTACCCAACGCAGCCAATATCGACAAGGACTGGGCTTGGATGAGCCAAATTGCCGACAAGATGGGAATGCGCCTCGGCGAAGACTTCGTCAACGAAAGCGAACAGTGGGCCCAGCTCGCCGTTCAAGGTCCCAACGCCTTGAAAGCCATGCAGAAACTCACCTCCGAGAACATCGTCGACATGGAGTATTACACCTTCAAGATACTCACCTTTGCTGGCATAGACAACATCATCCTCTCCACCACCGGCTACACTGGCGCTGGCGGATGCGAAATCTACATCCCCCGCGAGAAAGCTATCGACGTGTGGAACGCTGTGTTCGAGGCTGGCAAAGAGTTCGGCATTATGCCTGCCGGCCTGGGTTGCCGCGACACCCTGCGCCTCGAAAAAGGATTCTGCCTCTACGGCCACGAGATGGACGACACCATCAGCCCCCTCGAGGCCCCGCTGGCTTGGATTACCAAACTCAAAGCCGAGAACAACAGCTTTATCAACAAAGAGCTCTTCCTGGCGCAGAAAGCTGCCGGAGTGAAACGCAAAATCGCTGGTTTCGAGATGATTGACCGCGGTATTGCTCGCAACGGCTACCAGGTTTGCGACGCCGAAGGCAACTGCATTGGCGAGGTGCGCAGTGGCAGCCCCAGCCCCAGCACCGGCAAGAACATAGGTACCGCCCTCGTATGTGCCGAATACGCCAAGACCGGCACCGAAATCTACATCAAGATTCGCGAGAAACTGCTCAAAGCCGTCACCGTCAAAATGCCCTTCTACGAAGGCTAAACATTTGTCGACACCCGACGGAGTGAATACGGGGCCACGCCTTCGGCGCGGCCCCGTTCTTTTTCCCAAAAAACACCCCCTACTAACTGCTTGAAAACCAGGGTTGAGGAGGGGTTAAAGAGGGGTTAAGGTCGTATTGAGGTCGAACAAGCATTGATACTCAAGCACTTAGCACCCGACGAAAGCCCCTCCTCTGCCCCACCCGAGCGCATACTAAACAGTCCGGATTGGGAGAGGAAAGCCACTTCATTGTCAATATTCAAAGCGAGTACTCCCCTTTTTAGTGATAACGCAACAAGGGAGAAATTATTGCGTCGGCACCAAATTTTTTTCGAGAAAAATGCTAAAGCATTTGTTTGCCGAAGAAAAATAGCTGCGAGTGCCGATTTTTTCGTATCTTTGCAATTCGAAACCGCAAGAACTCAGGACCATGAAAACCATGACCAAACTGCTCGTTATCGCCGCCACACTGCTGTGTGTCAGCACATTGCAAGCCCAATCTGTCGACCATAATGCCCTCAGCAAAACAGACTCGCTTATCGAGCAACGGCTCTACAAAACGGCCTACACTCAAGCCGAGAAACTCTTTGCCCAAGCTCGCAAACAGCATGACAGTCACGGGGCCCTGACCGCCGCCTACCTCATGGAGCGCGCCGCCGCCTACTACCTTGAAGACTGGGCCGACTCGGCAACTGCGCGCTACGAGGCGTTGCTCCCCACCCTCGGACCGGCCGACGCCGCCATTTGCCACGCCCTGCTCGGCAACGACTCGGCCGCCATAGCCAACGACTCGGTACTCAAAGCCACCCCGATAGACGACTACACACTTTTTTGCCACCGCAAAGGCTCGGCCCACCTGCTCACTCCAACGCTCTACGACCTGCTTATGTGGATGGCCGTAGACAACGAGCCTTCGCCGGCCAAAGCGCTGATACTGAACCAAAAACTCATCGATTTCCACGCCGCCGACTCCGACTTCATCCGCCTCAGCCTCGACCTGCGGCAACTCGAACTCATAGACCGCACGCCCAACCGCTACGTAACCACCGACACCCTGCTCAACCTCATTGCCAAATACAACCGCAGCAGCTGCCCACTGCGCGCCGACCTTATATTTAATCTTGCCCAGCGCCTCAACAACGATGGGCTCTACCTCGAGGCTGCGGCGTGGTGCGACAGCGCTCTGACCCTCTATAGCGGCAGCCAAGGAGCCTCGCGCTGCCATTGGCTGAAGGGCGAAATTGAGCGCGCCAGCATCAACGTAAGTATGGGCGGCGTGCTGGCAGCCGAACGCGACGAGATGTTTTCCGTCACCCACCGCAACGTCGACACACTTTGGTTCCGCATTATCAACGCCACCAACCACGGCTGCACCAGTTGCGACAAATACTACTCGCGGCGCAAGGTCCTCGGCTCGTGGTCGCAACCCGTGGGGCGCGATACGGCTCACCACTACCGCACCGCCATGTCCTACCTGCCGCCACTGCCCGAAGGCAAATACGAATTGCTCGTATCGCCACGTAAAGAGCTAACCGACAGTGGGTTGGTAGCCGTGTCGTTCACGGTTAGCGACCTCGTGGTGGCCGGCACCGCGAGCGAGGGCTACCTACTTCACCGCACTACGGGGCGCCCACTGCCTGGCGCACAGGTGCAGCTAATGGAGAGCCGCTACGTTCGTGGCAAAAAAGAGCAGCGCATATTGGGCTCGGCCAAAAGCGACGCCAGCGGGCGCTTCGCGTTCGAAGGCATTGACCTACATGGCTACAACCTTTCGTTCATCGTGACCCGAGGCAGTCGGCGCGACACCATTTCTGCCTCAAGCTACAATCCCAAAACCGACCGCAACGCGCGCACTCAAATGCACATCTATACCGACCGGCCTGTCTATCACCCCGGCGAAGAGGTTAGTTTTGCCTGCCTACTGTTCAGCTCTGACCGCTTGGCCGAAGGGCAAACGCTGGCCGAACGCAAGGTGAAGATTGTGTTCTACGACATCAACCACCGAGTGGTCGACAGCGCTACGTTCGTCACCAATCGGTTTGGCGTGGCCAACGGCAGTTTCATGGTTCCCGAAGGTGGGCTGAACGGCCATATGCAACTCGAAGCCAAGAGCGGAAACACAACGGCATACGCGTCGGTGAGGGTCGAAGAGTATAAGCAGCCGCACTTCATGGTTCAGCTTTTTGGCCGTGGCGCCGACAGCCTACTCGATGTCCCGCCAGCTTTTGGCCAACCCCACAACATAGAGGGCTTGGTGGCGACCTATAGCGGTGCGCCGCTTGTTGGCGCTGCGGTGCGATACACCGTTACTCGCCACTCGTTCAACTACTTCCGCTGTGGAGAGAGTAGCCAGGTGGTCGATTCGGGCCGCGTAGCGGTTGGCGACGACGGGCGTTTCTCGGTCACCTTCGTTCCGCAGCCCGACTCAAACGTAGAGCTTAGCCACCAGCCGCAGTTTCGCTACACGGTGAGCGCCGACGTCACCGACCTCAATGGCGAAACCCAAAACGCCTACACCTCGGTAATTTTGGGCTACGACAACACAAACCTTGTGCTTTATGCCGACGGCACTGTGGAGGAATTAAGAAAAGTCGATTTCGATTTTACCGACCTCAACAACAACCCGTTGCGCGGCGAGGTGCATCTGAGCGTCGAGCAACTTGATGTGCCTGCCATAGCGCGACAGTGGCACCCCTACTTCATTGCCGAGGCCGAGCAGCCACTGGGGCGCGACGAGTTCCACAAACGCTTCCCACAATTTGCCTACAGCCGCGTCGAGCACGAGGGCGACACCGTGGGACGCGAGGTCTACTCGGCACAAATGGTCACCGCCGCCGGCAAAGACAACAGTTTCGAACTGCCAACGCTCAACGATGGGCGCTACAAACTGCGACTCGTAGCCACCGACGCGCTCGGCAACCGTTCCACAGCCGAAAGCGTGGTAACAATAATGAAAAAAAATCCTGAAAAAATCTATGTCAAAGAGCTCCTATGGAACAACATCAGCAAAAAGCGTGCCAAACCTGGCGAGAGAGTCGAAATTTTTCTTGGCACACGCCACAACGACCTCACGGTTACCTGCTTAGCCTATACCGACAAGCGCCACATCCTCGACACCCAGCTCACCCTCAACAACTCGGTCGCAAGCCTGCCAATCGAGGTTGACGACGACCTCGTTGGAGGCTTCAACATTATGCTCATTGCCGTCAAGAATGGCGAAACGGTGTTCGAGCACAAGTTTGTCAACGTTGTGTCGCCCGACAAGGAGGCCACCGTCAAGTTCGAGACCTTCCGCGACAAGCTCACTCCTGGCGAGACCGAGACCTGGCGCATAAAGGTAAACTCGACCCAACCGACCGACTACAACCTCATTATGACGCTCTACGACGAAGCTTTGAACAGTTACGGGTCGCTCGGTTGGCACTCCTCATTCTGGAGCAGCGCTGCGTCGTTCTCTTTCATCGACCGAACGGTCAAGTATTCCACCGCCAGCAACTACATTCACTATTCGCCCCACATGGCCTACGCTGCTTTTCCCACCTTGCAATGGGAGCTGGAACGCAACTACAGCAATATGGGCTACCACACTATGAACAAAGGACTTATGCGCTCGGTGCGCTACAAAGAGTCGGCACAGCCCATGATGATGGCCACAGCGGCGGTAATGGAGGATGCCGAGATGGAGGAAGCCGATATGGCATTCGGCGACAGCGAGACCAACGCGACTGCCGATGCCGGTGGTGTGGCCACCGCAGAGCAGATGGTGGAACTGCGCAGCAACTTGAACACCCTGGCGTTCTTCGAGCCACACGCTATTACCGACAGTATGGGGTCGATAGAATACACATTCACCGTTCCAGAACTGCTCACAAGGTGGCAGCTACACGGGCTTGCGGTTTCGACCGATTTGCGCTCTGCAACATTTTTCAAAGAACTCGTCACCCAAAAACAACTCATGGTACAACCCAACGTGCCACGCTTTTTGCGCCAGGGCGATTCGGCCAGCTTTTTGGCCAAAGTGGTGAACCTTTCGGACGAGGAATGCGAGGCCGAGGTCAGATTTCAACTCACCGATGTCGCCCCCACGGTGCGCCACGTTAAGGTACCGGCCAATGGGGCAGCAAGCGTCGACTTCCGCTTCGTGGTGCCTGCGACTTGCCATGTGGCAGAGTATGTTATTTCGGCACAAAGTAGCACGATGAGCGACGGCGAGCGAGGCGAGATTGCCGTGCTTGGCAACCGAGTGGCAGTGACGCGAAGCGTGTCGGTATTCCTCAACGGCAACGACACAAAAAGTGTGCCACTGTCAGAACTGACAGACCCTGTCATGACAAAAAGTCACCAGCCACTCCTCCTCTCGGTCGAATACACCCCCAACCCCATCTGGCAGGCCATCAAAGCCATGCCCTACGTCGAAGACTGCCAGTCGCCAAGCAGCATCTACTTGGCCAACAGCCTTTACATCAACCTCCTGTCGCGCAAAATCGTGAGCCAAAATCCAACGATTGGCACGGTTTTTGCAGCATGGAAAGACGACACGACGGCTCTCACCTCACCTCTGGCTCGCAACGAGGCAGTGAAACAAACCCTGCTCACGGCTTCGCCGTGGCTGCGCGCCGCCGAAAGCGAGAGCGAGCAGTACCGCAACGTGGCCAAGTTCTTTGACAGCAAAACCACAGACCAAAACATCGTCAACATTGGTAGCAAACTGCTCGACGCGCAGCACCTCGACGGTAGTTGGAGCTGGATGCCAGGCGCGCCCGAAGGGTCCGAATACGTCACCTCGGTAGTCGTTGGCCTAATCGGCAAATTAGGCCGCGAGGTGGTTGGCAACGAGTTGTGGCGAGCCGCCCTCAAGGGGTTGGCCTACATAGACCGCGAAGAACAGGCCTACTTTTCGCGCTACATCAAGCCCCAGGTCAAGAAAAAGAACCTGCAATGCAACGCGACCAACATCAACTACCTCTACCTACGCAGCATTTTCGAGGGCGAAAAGTTTAGCGGCGGTGCCAACGAGGCCTACACCTTTTACTATAATAACGCGCTGGCACGCTACAGCCAAGTAACCGACCTTTACTCGCAAGCCCAGTTGGCTCTGATTTTCCACCGACATAATAACGCCAAACAGGCCGCAAATATTGTGCAACTGCTGAAGGAAAAATCGCTCACCAACGACGAATTTGGGATGTATTGGCGCGACAACAACGGTGGCTACTATTGGTACAAACGCCCAATCGAGACGCAGGCTATGCTCGTTTCGGCTTTCAGCGAAGTGGTACCTGCCGACAGCCTCGACATTGCCCTGATGCAGCAATGGCTCTTGAAACAAAAACAAACCTCGCATTGGGGCAACGATATGGCTACCGTCAACGCAATCAACGCGTTGCTGGGCAGCGGAAAGTTGGCGACGGCCTCGCCTGCCTCGACGGTAGTTATTGCCAGCGACACCCTCCGCCCAACCGAAGCAGGTTCGGGCTACACCTCGAAAACCTACACCGGACAAGCCTTCCCCGAAGGCAACAACCAAACCATTACCTTTGCCAAAGCAGGCAATGGCATTGCTTGGGGCGCAGCCTACTACCAATATGAAGACGAGCTGAAGAACATACCATCGTCTGAAACGGGAGTGAAACTGACGAAAAAAATTTCGCGTCTGGCAGCCGATGGCACGGAAATTGCTATAAAAAAAGATGGCCTGAATGTTGGCGACAAGGTTAGAGTGACCATTGACATAGCCATTGACCGCACGCTCGAATATGTGGAACTCGTCGACGGACGCCCCTCGTGCTTCGAACCACTAACAACCAACTCGGGCTGGCGCTGGAACGGAGGATTGAGCTATTACCTCTCGGTTGGGAACACCGACATGAAATTCTACATAAGCTACGCCACAAAAGGCAACTATCGCGTGGAATACGACGCTTACGTAACCAACCCCGGCACATTCAGCACCGGACTCACAACTTGGCAATGTATGTACGCACCTGAATTTAGGGCCGTAGCACCAGCACAAACAATAAACGTAAGATGAACAATATCAAACTGATAGCAACTGCATTAGCAGCCCTCATAGCCACCTCATGCAGCCCCACCAAAAGCAACGAGGTGCAGACCGACACCGTGAGAACCATAGTCGTTGCCGACACCCTTGCCACCACACAGCACGAGGCAATGGAGCGCGTGGGCTTTGTGCGTATTGGCGACGTGGTGCCCGACGCCATTCTCGAAATTCGCTACTACACGACCTACAACTTTGTTGGCAGCCGCATAGACGGATACCAGCGTCCCGAAGCCTGGCTCACACGGCAGGCGGCCGACTCGCTGCGAGCCGTGAGCGACGAGCTGAAAAGTATGGGCTACCGTCTGAAGATTTTCGACGCCTACCGCCCACAACGGGCTGTAGACCACTTTGTTAGGTGGTCTCACAACACCGATACGGCAATGAAGGCCTACTTCTATCCCGATTTGCAGAAGAGCGAACTCTTCGAACAAGACTACGTGGCCACCCGCAGCGGCCACTCGCGCGGCTCGACGGTAGACTTGACCCTGCTCGACATGGCCTCGGGGCGCGAGGTAGATATGGGCGGTACATTCGACCATCTGGGCCCAGAGTCGCACCCCGACTACCGCAGCGGACTGACCAACGAGCAGTATGCCAACCGCCAACTGCTGCGCACAGTCATGCTACGCCACGGCTTCAGACCGCTCTACTCAGAATGGTGGCACTTCACACTGCGCAACGAGCCCTACCCCGACACCTATTTCGACATTCCCATCATCTAACCCCCAATCGGTCAATGGGTAGAGATATGTGCATGAGCAAGAATTTATAGTTTCTGTACTTGGCCACATACTAAAATTGATTTTTTGACGTTAATAATGTCGAATGAGCCACTTTTTGCCCATAACGTTAGATGAGGTTCGCAGACTAGGATGGACCGAAATCGACATAGTTATTGTGTCGGGCGATGCCTATGTTGACCACCCATCGTTTGGAACGGCTGTTATAGGCCGCACTCTCGAGGCAGCCGGCTACCGCGTGGCCATAATCGCCCAGCCAAACTGGCGTGACGACCTGCGCGACTTTCGCAAATTTGGTGCTCCACGGCTTTTCTTTGGCGTTACGAGTGGCGTGATGGACTCGATGGTGAACCACTACACGGCTGCCCGACGCCTGCGCCACGACGACGCCTACACCCCTGGCGGAGCCTACGGCTTTCGCCCCGACCGCGCCGCCTATGTTTATGCCAAGCACCTTAAGCAACTCTACCCCAACGTGCCTGTGGTGCTGGGAGGCATTGAAGCCTCGATGCGCCGTGTGGCACACTACGACTACTGGGACGACCGCCTGCGCCCCTCGATTTTGGCCGACTGCCCAGCCGACTTGCTTGTTTACGGCATGGCCGAACGCACCATGACCAAAGTGGCCAACATCCTGGCCAACGGCGGAAGTTTGGCCGACCTCGAAGAGCTGCCTCAAGTGGCCTACCTCTCGGCTCAAAAGCCCGACACCACAACCGCCATCGAGTTGCACAGCTACGAAGAATGCCAAAAATCTAAGCGCGCACAAGCCGAGAACATACACCTCGTAGAGGTGGAAAGCAACAAGATAGAGTGTGCCACAATCGTTCAACGCCACGGCAACCAGTGGGTTATTATCAACCCACCCGAAGCCCCTATGACCACGAGCGAGATAGATGCCTCGTTCGACCTGCCCTACCTGCGCCAACCTCACCCGAAATACAAAAAACGCGGCCCAATACCGGCCTTCGAGATGATTAAGAACTCGGTCAACATACACCGCGGATGCTTCGGCGGCTGCTCGTTCTGCACCATCTCGGCCCACCAGGGCAAGCAAATATCGTCGCGCAGCGAACGCTCTATCATGGCCGAGCTGAAGCAAATTGTGGCCTCCGACGACTTTCACGGCACCATTACCGACCTCGGTGGCCCGTCGGCCAATATGTACGGTATGCACGGCAAAAATCCCGAACTCTGCCGCCGCTGTGCGCGCTATAGTTGCAGCCACCCAACGCTGTGTCGCAACCTGTTGTCGGACCACCGCCCACTGCTCGACCTCTACCGCAAAGTGGGGCAACTGCCTGGGGTGAAACATATATATATAGGTAGTGGCATACGCTGCGACCTCTTTACCGACCAGAACCACGGCTGGGACTATTTTCGCCAAGTGGTGCTCAACCACGCCAGTGGTCGCCTAAAGGTGGCACCCGAGCACACTTCGGCCGAGGTACTGCGCTATATGCGCAAGCCCAGCTTCGACCTTTTTGTCGAAACCAAGCGCCGTTTCGACGAAATTTGCCGCAATGCAGGCCGCCGCTACCAGCTTATACCCTACTTCATCAGCTCGCACCCTGGCTGTCGCCTGAAGGATATGGCCGAGCTGGCGGTGCAGATGAAGCGTATGGGCTACCACCTGGAGCAAATACAGGACTTCACCCCCACCCCGATGACCCTCTCGGCCGAGATGTACTATACCGGTCTCGACCCCGAGACACTGCAACCAGTCTACGTGGCTACCACACCCAACGAGAAAAAGGAGCAGAACCAAATGTTCTTCTTCTACAAAAAAGAGTGTCGCGACGCTATTGTGAACTCGCTACGGCGCACACACAACGAGCAATACATCAAACAACTATTTCCACCCAATATGCCGACGAACTCGGCGGCCAAAAAAGAGGGTCAGCCGCGCCTGCGGCGCGGCTGACCCTATAGGAGGATTGCCAAAAATGGAACAACTACTGTTTTATACTGTTAAGCAGCGAGTAGATGGCCATGGCCGTGCTGGCCGTAGAGGCAATGTTGGAGGTGTTGACGTTTTCGAGCCCCGAGGTGGCGAGCAACTTGTCGACAAACGACGAAGCCGTCTGCGTGGTGATGAGCCCCGCGGCCGACGACACCAAGCCGGCCGTGAAGGCCTTGCGGTAGTCGGCATTGTCTTTATTCTCTTTGAGCTGGGTGCAGCTGGCGGTCAGCGCCAAAGCGTTGCTGATGTTGGTGGCGTTGGTGAGGTCGATGGTCTTGTTGGCGCTATAGACCTTATAGAGCGCAGCCACCGACGAACCACAGTTCTTGCCGGCCAACGTGGCAGCGTTGTTGCTCGACGAGGAGAGGAGCGAGCACGACGAGAATGCCAAAGTGGCCAAGCAAACCAAAAGTAAACTAATCTTTTTCATTGTTAAGCGTATTTTTATCGTTTTTCGGGTTGCAAAATTACAATTTTTTTTGCGATTTGAAAAAAAAATCGTAACTTTGCACAATCAAATTTAGTAACCAAAGTAAATATTACAAAACTATCCAATTTATGAACAACACAATCTTTTCGTTTCCAAAACCTGAAAATGAGCCCGTTAAAGGCTACAACCCTGGCAGCCCCGAGCGCAAAGAGATACGCAAAGCCCTCGACGAACTTTATGCCGTAGTGACCGACATTCCCGCCATTATCGGCGGCCGCGAAGTGCGCACCGGCAACACCGGCCGCGTGGTTATGCCCACCGAGAACAGCCACCTGCTGGCCACCTACCACAAAGTGGGCGAACAAGAGGTGCGCGACGCCATAGACGCCGCCATGAAAGCCCACGAGCAATGGGCCAACACACCGTGGATTGACCGCGCCAGCGTAATGCTCAAAATCGCCACACTCATCGAAGGCAAATACCGCTACCTCATCAACGCCGCCACCATGCTCGGCCAGGGCAAGACCACCATGCAGGCCGAAATCGACTCGGCTTGCGAACTCATCGACTTCTTGCGCTACAACGTGCACTACGCCAGCCAGATATACAGCGACCAACCCTGCAGCGATAAAGGCACGCTCAACTACGTCACCTATCGCCCACTCGAAGGTTTCGTTTTTGCCATCACCCCGTTCAACTTCACCTCTATCGCCTCTAACCTCTGCCTCTCGCCAGTGCTCATGGGCAACGTCTGCATCTGGAAACCCTCTACCACCGCCCTGCTCTCGAACTACATTCTGATGAAGATATATAAAGAAGCCGGCCTGCCCGACGGCGTGGTCAACTTCCTGCCTGGCAGCGGCGCCCTCATTGGCAACATTGCCTTTGCCGACCGCAACCTGGCCGGCGTGCACTTCACCGGTTCGACTGGCACCTTCAACAGTTTCTGGAAAGCCATTGGCGACAACATTGCCAACTACCGCACCTACCCCAAAATCGTAGGCGAAACGGGCGGCAAAGACTTCATCTTCGCCCACGCCTCGGCCTGCCCCGAGCAGGTGGCCACCGCCATCGTGCGCGGCGCTTTCGAATTCCAGGGCCAAAAATGCTCGGCCGCCAGCCGCGCCTACATCCCCACCTCGCTGTGGCCCAAAGTGAAAGAAATTGTGGGCCGTATGCTGGCCGAAATAAAAATGGGCGACGTGCGCGACTTCTCTGCCTTCGTCAACGCCGTTATCGACGAGGCTTCGTTCGACAACTGCATGCGCTACCTCGAACACGCCAAACAAAGCCCCGACGCCGAGATAGTTTTTGGCGGCAACGGCGACAAGAGTCAAGGCTGGTTCATCGAGCCCACCGTCATCCTGGCCAAAAAACCAGACTACAAATCGATGTGCGAAGAAATCTTTGGCCCCATCATAACCATCTACGTCTACGACGACAACCGCTACGAAGAGACGCTCCACCTCTGCGACCAAACCTCGCCCTACGCCCTCACCGGCGCCATCTTCGCCACCTGTCGCCAAGCCCTGCGCCAAGCAGCCGACATACTCAAGTATGCCGCCGGCAACATCTACTATAACGACAAACCCACCGGCGCCGTGGTTGGCCAGCAACCCTTCGGCGGAGCCCGCGCCAGCGGCACCAACGACAAAGCCGGCTCGTACCTCAACCTCATTCGCTGGACCTCGCCCCAGGCCATCAAAGAAACCTTCAACCCCGCCAGCGACTACAAGTACCCCTTCATCAGCAGCGCCGAATGATAGGGCATCGACCCCAACGAGGGGCCTCGGCCGAATGGCCGAGGCCCCTCATCTTTTACCCAAATCGGGGTCAAATTTCGCCCTCGTAACTGCTTGATATTCAGGGTTAAGGTCGTATTAAAGAGGGGTTAAGGTCGTATTGAGGTCGAACAAGCCTTGTGTATCAAGCACTTACGACCCTAAAAAAGCCCCTTCCACACCCCTCGCAGGGGCGACCTCGGGGCGATTTATCAACCACCACGCCCCGAACCCAGGGCGACGGGTGGCAGACCCTATACCAACCAAAAGGGAAATTTAGAAATACCTTTAATCCATATCGGCCAACTGCTCTGCGCTCGAACTATCAAGCAAAGCGTTGAGCATATCCTCGGCCGACATACCGATGAAAGGCAGCAACTTGCGAGTGTCGCTGGCAAGGTAGTGGTCAGGAAACATCTCTACAAACTCGGCGTAGGCCTCGCGAGCCAAGTCGTACTGCCCATTCAGGTCGTAGGCATAGCCCTTCATGAAGTAGCAACCCGCCAAATCGGAATAGTCGGGATAATCGTTAATAACGCGGTCGAGAATGGCAATAGAGCGGTCGGTCTGGCCCAAATTGGCAGCAATATCGGCCGCACGCGAGAGATAGATAGGCGAAAGGGTGTCGGCAGCATTGTAGCGCACAAACTTTTCGTACAAGCCAATAAGGTTCTCGGCCTTGCTATCGTCGGCCGCAACATCAATCATAGACAGTTGTTGTTCCTCGTCGGTAATACGTTGCACGAGGCTGTCGTGGTTGGGTCGGCACGACATCAGCGCTATCGAACACAGCGCAGCGATGGCAATAATGCGAAGTTTCATCTTGTTATTTGCGTTTATTTGGTTTCATACGATAATGCGTAGCCACACGGCCAGAGGCTATGTCGTTCAGGCGGCGGTGGAGCATGGTGCGGCGCAAGTTGCTCAAGCGGTCGGTAAAGACCTTGCCGTCAAGGTGGTCAATCTCGTGCTGCGCTACGCGGGCCAGCATGCCCGAAAACTCCTCGGTGTGTTCAACAAAATCGGTGTCGCAATAGCGCACCACCACGCGTTCGGGGCGCAGCACATCCTCGTGGATGTCGGGAATGCTCAAGCAGCCTTCGTTGAAGTACTGCTTCTCGCCACGATATTCCAAAATCTCGGGGTTAATAAGCACATGCTCTTCGGCTGGTTCGCCATAGGTGTCGGACTTCTCGTCGTAGGGGCGAAAACCGATAACCACCACCCTAATCGAAAGGTCAATCTGCGGAGCGGCCAGCCCTACGCCATCGGCGTTATACATGGTCTCGAACATATCGCTCACGAGCTGCTTCAGCTCGGGATAGTCGGCGGTGATGGGTTGGGCGACTTTGCGCAAAGTGGGGTGGCCAAAGCCAACGATGGGGTATATCATAATTATATTTACTGTTTTAGAGTGTTCGACAAAAGTTGCATATAGTTTTGCAGCATGAGGGTGGCGCTTATGGAATCGACGAGAGCCTTGTCTCGCCTTTTTTTGCGGCCAATACCACTGTCAAGCATGGTCTGAAAAGCCATTTTCGAAGTAAAGCGTTCGTCGATGCGCGCCACCTCCTTGTCAGGGTAAGCCGCGCGCAGGGAGGCCACAAATGGCTCGATAATGGCCATCGACTGCGAGGGGGTATTGTCCCAATGCTTGGCCTCGCCCACAACCACGACATCGACCACCTCGCGCTCGAAATACGAGGCCAGGTAGTCCATCAGCCGCGGCGTCTCCACCGTGCCCAAGTTGCCGGCGATGATGCGTTCCGGGTCCGTCACCGCCAGGCCTGTGCGCTTGGCACCATAGTCTATAGCCATAATCCTGCCCATATACCTTATTACTTTAAACTGAAAATTGAAAATCGAAAACCAATCTCTCAATTTTCAATTTTCAATTTTTGTGGCCCCTCTCGGGCTCGAACCAAGGACCCGCTGATTATGAGTCAGCTGCTCTAACCAACTGAGCTAAGGGGCCGTTCCAGAAGGCTTTCGTTCTCTCTGAAATCGGTTGCAAAATTACGACTTTTTTTTGACATACAAAATTTTTTTTCTGAAAAATCAAAAAAAAATGTACCTTTGTATTCAGTAACAACAAGTGTACAACACTACTAAAAAATTGAAAATCATGAATATAGATTGGCAAAACCTACCGTTTGGTTACGTAAAAACGGACTACAATGTACGTTGCTGGTTCCGCAACGGTGAATGGGGCGAAGTCGAAATTTCGAGCTCCGAACACATAGAAATGCACATGGCAGCCTCCAGCCTTCACTATGGTCAAGAAGCCTTCGAAGGCCTGAAAGCCTATCGCTGCAAGGACGGTAAAATCCGCATTTTCCGCCCCGAAGCCAACGCCGAGCGCCTGCAGAGCACCTGCCGTGGCATCATGATGCCAGAACTCTCGACCGAGAAATTCGTCGAAATGTGCAAAAAAGTCATCAAACTCAACGAAAAATTCATTCCTCCATACGGCACTGGCGCCAGCCTCTACCTGCGTCCGCTCCTCATCGGCACTGGTATCACCGTGGGCGTTAAACCCGCCGACGAGTACCTCTTCCTCATCTTCGTCACCCCAGTGGGACCTTATTTTAAAGGTGGTTTCCAAGCCAACCCCTACGTCATCACCCGCAAGTATGACCGTAGCGCCCCCCTCGGCACCGGTGTCTACAAAGTTGGTGGTAACTATGCAGCCAGCCTCAAGGCCCACACCGAAGCCTGCCACGGTGGCCAATACGCCTGCGAGTTCTACCTCGACGCCAAAGAGAAGAAATATGTCGACGAAGCTGGTGCAGCCAACTTCTTCGGTATCAAGGACGGTGTATACATCACCCCAAAGAGCACCTCTATTCTGCCCTCTATCACCAACAAGAGCCTCATGCAACTGGCCGAAGATATGGGCATGAAAGTTGAGCGTCGTCCCATCGACGTCGAAGAGTTGAAAGACTTCCAAGAAGCCGGTGCCTGCGGTACCGCTGCCGTCATCAGCCCCATCGAGCGCCTCGACGACCCCGAGACCGGCAAGAGCTACGTCTTTGGCAAAGAGCCCGGTCCCATCAGCACCAAGCTCTACCATGCCCTGCGCGCCATCCAACTCGGCGAAGCCGAAGACATTCACGGATGGAACACCGTTATGGACTAATTGCAACATTGCATACCATACTAACCTTATAACAAGGCAGCCACCAAAACCAGTCGGGTGGCTGTTTTGTTTTCGTTTTTGTTAAACTTTTAGAAAAAATTTGGCCAGTCCAATTTTTTTGCGTACCTTTGCATTTCGAATCCAAAAAAACAACGCACTATGCAGACAGCAACAATCGAGAGCCAACAAAACGACCTCATACGCCACATTCTCGCCATACGCAACCCCGAAATCCTGAAAAAGCTGCAGGCTTCGGTTCGCCGCGCCGAGAAGAAAGAGGCCGCCGCCGAGCAAGACGACACCTGTATGTCGAAAGAAGAGTACTTTGCCATGATTAAGAGCCGCATGGAAGATTACGAGAAGGGAAACTACAAGTCTATGCTCCCCGGTGAATCGCTCGACCAATTTCTTGATAGAATAGCTATTTGATTATGTACGACATTGATTATCTTGACAGAGCAACAAGAGACCTGTTAAGGCTGAGAAAATCTGAGCCGAAGTCATACAAAAAGGCAGCTACTCTTATCGAAGAGCTGAAAAAGCATCCCCAAACCGGCACCGGCCACCCCGAGCCGTTGCGCGGAATGGGAGCCAACTTGTGGTCGCGACGCATTAGCGAGAAGCACCGCTTGGTCTACGAAATCCGCGATACCGAGGTCATAGTCATCGTCGTCGCAGCCTACGGTCACTATTCAGACAAGTAAGTCCACTATCAAAGGCAACCAAAAAGCAATCGGCAGCCACCGCGGGGCGACTGCCGATAGTTTTTTTGTCGAATTTGCTGCAGTTTAGGCACCGATTTTGGCGGTGTAGGCAGCGGCGTCGAGCAAGGTGTCGATGTCGGCCATATTGGCAGGTTTGATTTTGATAACCCAACCAGCGCCATAGGGGTCGTTGTTGATAGAGGAGGCATCCTCGAGGGCGGCATTGAACTCTACCACCTCGCCAGTAACAGGCATGAGGAGGGGAGCCACGGTCTTGACGGCCTCGACCGAGCCGAACTCTTCGCCGGCTTCGATGGTGTCGCCTTCGCAAGCCACATCAACAAAAACTATGTCGCCGAGCTCGTGCTGGGCATAGTCAGTAAGTCCAACATAGGCAAATTCGCCTTCGATGCGTACCCATTCGTCGTCCTGGGTGTACTTCAGATTTTGTGGGATGTTCATAATAATGAATACTTTAGATTTAAATTTCGGTTTTAAATTCTTCTGCAAAAATACACATTTTAGGCTTATGCGCAAAATTTTTTTTCATATATTAAAAAAAAATCTTATTTTTGCAATGTCTGAACAAAAGAGTACTTGCTGAGGTTTATATTCATAAACAATTGGCAATCATCTATTTAGGTCAACAAAAATCACACGTGGTGGCACTTTCGCCCACCGAAAAAAATAGTTTGAAAACTTATTGACAAACAATGTATAGTAAAGCCGAACTGTCTGAGATGGCTCAGATAAAACTAATCGAAATTGCCAAAGAAATGGGAATTTCGCGCGCCACGCGGCTCGAACCGCAGGACTTAATCTACAAAATTCTCGACCAACAAGCCACCAATCCACAACCCCGAAAAGAGGCCGACGGCTCAAAAGACAATGCCGAGCCTGCCCCCAAACCCAAAACGCGTCGCACGAGGCTTAAACCCACGGTCATAGCCGAGTCGAACGTCAAAAACCAGTCACAACATAACCAGCGCCAGCAGCTCACTCTCGAAGCTGCCCACGAGCAGTCGGCCGCCGAAATACAGGCTATCGACTTCAACATCAGCGAGATGGCGCTTCCAGAGATACCTACCGTGCCCGAGGTGCTCACCCCCACCGGCCGCTTGGTGATACACAAAACCGAGCCAACACAGCCCGTGGCCCCTGTCCACGAGCCTATGCCCGAACCAATGCCTGAGCCCGAACCCGTGGCCGAAAACAAGCCAGAATCCTCGCCCTCACCCGAGGAGCAGCCAAAAGCCGACACACCGGCCGAACAGCCCAAGAAAGGACGCAAGCGTGGCCGCCCCAAAAAGAACCCGCAGCCAACCGCCGAGCAGCAGCAACCAGCCGAGCAGCCCAAGCCCGAAGAGGCTCCGTCCGAGCAACCACAGCCTGACCAAACCGCCGAGACGCCCGTGGCCGAAAACAAAGACAACGAGCCACAAGCCCCCAAACAGGCCGAAAACGACCAACAACCCAAAGATAAAGAAAAGGAGAAAGAGAAAGAATACTTCTACGACGTGGACGGCGTTATCGAGGCCGAAGGCGTGCTCGAAGTGGTGCCAGACGGCTACGGATTTCTCCGCTCGAGCGACTACAACTACCTCTCCTCGCCCGACGACGTGTTTGTCTCGCCGGTCCAAATTCGCAACTACGGCCTCAAGACGGGCGACACCATACGTGGCGCCATCCGTCCGCCAAAAGACATCGATAAATACTTCCCCCTCATCAAGGTTATCGAAATCAACGGCCTTTCGCCCGAGCGCGTGCGCGACCGCGTACCATTCGAATCGCTAACGCCGCTCTTCCCGCAAGAAAAATTCAAACTCACCGGCCACCCACAGGAGACCGTCTCGACGCGCATAATCGATATGTTTGCCCCCATCGGCAAAGGTCAGCGCGGCCTCATTGTGGCACAGCCCAAGACCGGTAAAACCACGCTCCTTAAAGAGGTGGCCAACGCCATTGCCTACAACCACCCCGAGGTATACCTCATGGTGCTGCTCATCGACGAACGTCCCGAGGAGGTGACCGATATGCAGCGCAGCGTACACGCCGAAGTCATAGCCTCGACATTCGACGAGCCGGCCGAACGCCACGTGCGCATTGCCAACATAGTGCTCGAAAAGGCTAAACGCATGACCGAGTGTGGCCACGACGTGGTGATAGTGCTCGACTCGATAACCCGCCTCGCACGAGCCTATAACACTGTTCAGCCCGCCAGCGGCAAGGTGCTCAGCGGCGGCGTCGAGGCCAACGCCCTGCAAAAGCCCAAACGCTTCTTCGGCGCAGCCCGCAAAATAGAGAACGGCGGCTCGCTCACCATCATCGCCACAGCCCTTACCGACACCGGCTCGAAGATGGACGACGTAATCTTCGAAGAGTTTAAAGGCACCGGCAACATGGAGCTGCAGCTCGACCGCAAACTCTCTAACAAGCGCATCTACCCCGCCATCGACCTCGTGGCCTCCAGCACTCGCCGCGACGACCTGCTTGTGCCACAAGCCTCGCTCAACCGCATTCTCGTGCTGCGCAACCAACTGGTCGACATGACGCCCGTCGAGGCCATGGAGTTCCTGCAACGCAACCTCATCAGAACCAAAAGCAACGAGGAGTTCCTCTTCACTATGGATAAATAAAAAACAGCCAGCGATATGAAACGCGGATTTGGTAGCGACAACCACTCTGGCATCAGCCCCGAAGTGCTGCAAGCCATAGCCGAAACC
Organism: Bacteroidales bacterium; assembly: GCA_017479385.1. Classification (GTDB taxonomy): domain Bacteria; phylum Bacteroidota; class Bacteroidia; order Bacteroidales; family P3; genus Colimorpha. The sequence continues at coordinate 293,343 of JAFVCE010000017.1, forward strand.
AACACCGGCCACGCTCTGGCCTATGGCGACGACGAATGGTGCGCCGAGACCGAGGCTCTCTTTCGCCAACATTTTGGCGACCAGGCACAGCCCTACTTCGTTTTTAACGGCACAGGTGCCAACACATTGAGTATCGACCTCATGTGCCGCTCGCACGAGGCCGTGGTGTGTGCCGAAACGGCCCACATCAACGTCGACGAATGCGGTGCGCCCCAACGCCTCGTGGGGTGCCGCCTGCTCACCGTGGACACCCCCGACGGCAAACTCACCCCCGAACTGGTTGCCACCAGGCTCCACGGTTTCGGGTTCGAGCACCACTCGCAACCACGCGCCATAAGCATTACGCAACCCACCGAACTCGGCACACTCTACACCACCAGCGAGATTGAAGCCCTGGCCGACTTGGCCCATAGCCACAATATGTGGCTCCATATCGACGGAGCCCGACTGGCCAACGCTGCCGTGGCTTTAGGCCTCAGTTTCAGGCAGATGACCACCGACTGTGGCGCCGACATCGTCTCGTTTGGTGGCACCAAAAACGGCCTCATGATGGGCGAAAGCGTTGTTGTGCTCAACCCAGAGCTTGACCGCGATGCCCGCTACCGCCGTAAGCAGATGGGCCAACTCTACAGCAAAATGCGCTTCGTAGCGGCCCAGTTCCGCGCCTACCTCGCCACCGACCTCTGGCAACGCAACGCGGCCCACAGCAACCGCATGGCCAAGCTGCTGCTCGAGAGCGTGAGCAATATCGAAGGGGTCGAGGTGGTCTACCCCATGCAGGCCAACAGCCTCTTTGTGCGCCTGCCGCGCGAGGTTTGGACAGCCCTGCAGCAAGACTACTTCTTCTACGACTGGGACGAGGACGACAACGTGGTGCGCTGGGTTTGCAGTTTCGATACCACCGAGGAGGACATCGCCAGCTTTGCCACAGCCCTACGCCAACGCTTGGCAGAGCACCGAAAATAGCCGTTCCTAACTACCTCATAATTAGCACTTCAGACGTGTCAAAGAGGGGTTAGGGTCGTATTGAGGTCGAACAAGCCTTGATATTCAGACAATTAGGGGGCGCCATCGTACCGATGGCGCCCCCTCCTTTATCTATTGTTTATGGCTATTCGGCAAAGTATTTGTAGAAGAGCGGAATGGTCTCAATGCCTTTGAAGAATTGCTGCAACGGGTAGTTCTCGTTGGGAGCGTGGATGTCGTCGGCCGCCAAACCGAAGCCCATAAGGATGCTCTTCAGGCCTAAAATCTTCTCGAAACCGGCCACAATGGGAATGCTTCCGCCACTGCGGGTGGGGATGGGGCGCTTGCCAAAGGTGTCTTGCATGGCGCGCTCGGCAGCCTTGTAGGCCTTGAGTTCGAGCGGAGCAACATAGGCAGCACCACCGTGACACGGAGTAACCTTCACCGTGACGCAATCGGGGGCAGCAGCCTCGAAATAGTTTTTGAACATCTCGCTAATCTTCTCGAAGTCTTGATTGGCCACGAGGCGAGTGCTGATTTTGGCGTAGGCCTTTGAGGGGAGAACGGTCTTGGTGCCCTCGCCGGTGTGTCCGCCCCAAATGCCGCAAACGTCGAGGCAGGGGCGAATGCCGGTACGCTCCTTGGTGGTGTAGCCTTTCTCGCCTTTGAGGGCACGCACACCGAGTTCGCGTTTGTATTCCTCCTCGTCGAACGGGGCTTGAGCCATGAGGGTGCGCTCTTCGTCGCTAAGCACCAGCACATCGTCGTAGAAACCGGGGATGGTTATGTGGCCGTCGGCATCGTGCAGGTCGGCAATCATCTTGCAGAGCACGTTGATGGGGTTGGCCACGGCACCGCCAAAGATGCCGCTGTGCAGGTCGTGGCTGGCGCCAGTAACCTCCACCTCCCAATAGCAGAGGCCACGCAGGCCGCTGGTGATGGAGGGCACGTCGGGAGCTATCATCGAGGTGTCGCTAACCAGAATGATGTCGGCCTTGAGCAAATCTTTGTGCTGTTCGCAAAAGCCGTAGAGCGAGCCGGAGCCAATTTCCTCTTCGCCCTCGAGCATAAACTTGACGTTGCAGGACAACGTGCCCGAAGCGACCATATACTCAAAAGCCTTGGCGTGCATGAAGCTTTGACCCTTGTCGTCGTCGGCGCCGCGAGCCCAGATGTGGCCATCTTTAACCACCGGCTCGAATGGCGAAGTGCGCCACAGTTCGAGCGGGGCCACGGGCATAACGTCGTAGTGGCCATAAACCAACACGGTGGGACGGGCGGGGTCGATAATTTTTTCGCCAAAAACCACGGGGTTGCCCTCGGTTGGCATAACCTCGGCACGGTCGGCACCAGCGGCAAGCAGCAGCTCGCGCCAACGCTCGGCGCAACGCACCATATCGGGTTTGTGCTCGCTCTCTGAGCTGATGGAGGGGATACGTATCAGGCTGAATAGCTCTTCGAGAAAGCGAGCCTGGTTCTTTTCGATGTATTGTTTAATGTTATCCATACTATTTATTGTTTGGGGTTGGGTTCGAATAGTAATCAATAGTCCATCACAACGAAAGGCATACGGGCTTGCAGACCTGAGACTTGCGTGAGGTCTGATAGCGGCTGCTCGAGTTGTTCGAGACGATTTTTTTTGAGTCCGCGCCACTGCCAAGCAAGGCGCATTTTGGCCAAGAGGTTTATGTCGTCCGAACCGTTGTCGCCCAGCATAGCGTTGAGCTGGTTCCAAATGCCTACTTCTTTGGGGTAGTTAACAACGCGATAGTCCTCAATGCCAGCCTTTTGTGCAGCAATGGCAAGAGCAAGGTCGAAGCCACCAAGCGTGTCGACAAGACCAATCTTTATGGCATCAGCACCTGTCCAGACGCGACCACGAGCAATGCGGTGAACCTCGTCGAAGGTCATGCCGCGACCCTCGGCCACGCGCGAAACGAATGTTTTGTAGAAGTCTTCGACGTTGCGAATCATCAGCGCGCGTGCGGCTGGCGAGAGCTGACGGTAGACGGTGAGGCCTGTAGCGTTGCGGTTGGTGTTGGCGGTGTCGACGGTCAGGCCCAGTTTTTTGCTCATCATGGTGCCCACGTTCGGCAGGGTGGCGAAGACACCTATCGAGCCGGTGATGGTGGTGGGCTGGGCCACGATGTAGTCGGCCATACACGACATCTCGTATCCGGCCGAGGCCGCCAGGTCGCCCATCGAAACGATTACGGGCTTGGCCTTGCGGGCCTCGATAACAGCGTGGGTCATGCTCTCGCTTGCAGTGGCTGCACCGCCTGGCGAATTGACGCGCATAACGATGGCTTTGACATTGTCGTCTTTGGTGGCTTTGCGCAACGAGGCCACAATGTCGTCGCCATAAACGGCATCGTTAAAGCCACGAGCACTGCCGTCAACCACGTTGCCTTCGGCATAAACCACGGCAATAACGTTCTTGCTGACATTCTTGGGCGCAGGTTTGGCGGTTGCATATCTGTCTATTGTCATCAGGTGTCGACCGCCAAGACGCTTAAGAGCGTCGCGAATATCAGCCTCGAAGCAGAGGGTATCGACCAAGTGAGACTTGTATGCGTCGGTTGCCAAGTAGCCGCCGAGGTTGTCGGCAATGCTGTTGAGGCTGCTCGTAGAGAGCGAGCGCGACTCGGCAATCTGGCCAAGAACAGTGTTCCAAATGCTCGAAATGTAGGCGCGGATTTGTTCGCGGTTTTCGGTGCTCATGCTCGAACGAGTATAGACCTCGCCAGCACTTTTGTATGCACAACTCTCGGGGCGGATGAGTTGCATCTCGACGCCGAGCTTGTCGAACAGTTCTTTATAGAAAATCACCTGCGCGCCCATACCCCTGAAGTCGACCATACCAGCTGGGTGCAGGGCCATCGTATCGGCCACCGAGCAGAGGTAATAGCCTGGCTGCGAATAGCCTGTGGCATAACTAATAACAGGTTTGCCACTTTGGCGGAAGTCGGCAATGGCAGCACGCAACTCGGTGAGCGAAGCAAACGAGAGGGTGCTCGTGCCGGGGTCGGTTACGTAGAGGCCGGCCACGTTGTCATCGCTGGCAGCTGCGCGTATGGCAGCAGCGGCATCGATAAGGCCAACGGTCTTGTTGTCGCCAAAACTAAGCGACAGGCGGTCGGCAGTGCGGTCGCCACTAATGCGTTCCAGATTAACGTGTACAAAAGTTTTGCTGCGCACAGTGGCTGTATCCTTAGAGCCAACAGTAGAGAGCACAGCCATCATGGCAATGGAGGCAACAAACATCACAATGGTACACACCACCGAAACAATCAGCACGCCAAGGGCCGAAGCCAACATCGTGGCGCCAAAAGTCAAGGGTTTTATTGGTTGATTATTCATCATTTACACATTATTTTAATATACAATTGCGAATGCAAAGTTACAAAAAAAAATGCTGATATGAATTTTTTTTGTAACTTTGCAGACGCAACGACGACCGTGTGCGGGCTTTGGCAGGTCACCGGCAGCGGTCACATACGGCTCATAGCCAGCGATTTAGCACCTGCCAATATTTTTAAACACCTCTTTACAAAAAATGAAAAAAAAGGATTTGTTGAAAGAAACCATCAAGCACATCGACATCAAAAAGTACGACTCGACCGAACTCATCGACGCTATGCGCGGAATGTCGTTCACCAGCCGCGACACGGCTCGCGCTGCCGACATACTGACGATGATGTGCCGCGAAAAAGAGTGCACCAACATCCTTACCGTGGCCGGCTCGACCTCGGCCGCCGGCTGTATGCAAGTCTATGTAGATATGGTTCGCAACAAGATGATTGACGTTGTTGTCGCCACCGGCGCCACCATCATCGACATGGACCTCTTCGAAGCCCTCGGCTTCAAACACTACGTCGGAACCAAAGAGAACGTCATTCCCGACACCAAGCTCCGCGAGCTCTATATCGACCGCATATACGACACCTTCATCGACGAAGAAGAGCTCCAAGTGTGCGACAACACCACCTACCTCCTCGCCAACAGCCTCGAAGCCCGCCCCTACAGCTCGCGCGAATTCCTCTACGAGCTCGGCAAATGGCTCCACGAAGGCAACTCGGTGAAGAAAGATAGCCTAATCCAAACCTGCTACGAATGCGGCGTGCCCATATTCGTACCCGCTTTCAGCGACTGCTCGGCAGGCTTCGGCATTGGTAAACACCAGTGGGAACGCTCCAACGAGGGCAAGCCCTACCTCAGCATCGACTCGGTGCGCGACTTCATCGAACTGACCCAAATCAAGATGCAGGCCCCCGAGAGCGGCCTCTTCATGGTCGGTGGAGGCTCGCCCAAGAACTTTGCACAAGACACCGTGGTCTGTGCCGAAATTCTTGGCCACGAAGTACCTATGCACAAATATGCCATCCAAATCACCGTAGCCGACGTGCGCGACGGCGCTTGCTCCTCCTCAACCCTGCTCGAAGCTGGCAGCTGGGGCAAAGTCGACGACGAGTTGCAACAGATGGTCTATGCCGAAGGTACAACCGTCATCCCCGCCATTGTCTCCTACGCCTACCACAACAATTGCTGGAAAGAACGCGAATACAAAAACTGGCAACGCCTTTTCCAGAAATAAACAAAACAAGCAATTAGAACAATATTTTCAAGGACGCCAGCAAAAAAAATGCAGACGTCCTTGAAAGTTTTCGAACCAAAGGCGTACTAATAAATATAGAAACAAAAATAACACAGTCCAACCATGAAAAAAATTATCATGACGCTTGTTATGGCCGCCACATTCTTAGCCGCCACAGCACAACAATCAATCTACGACATTACCGTTGTCGACGGTGTTGGGCAAAACGTTGCCCTTTCGACCTATCGCGGCAAAGTGCTACTCATTGTCAACACCGCCACCAAATGCGGCTTCACCCCACAGTATACCGAGCTGCAAAAGCTCTACGAAGACTACGCCGAAAAGGGGCTCGAGGTGCTCGATTTCCCCTGCAACCAGTTTGGTGAGCAGGCTCCCGGCTCGAACGAAGAAATCCACGAGTTCTGCACTTCGCGCTACTCTATCACATTCCCCCAATTCGAGAAAATAGACGTCAATGGCGACAACGCCTCGCCTCTCTTCACATTCCTCAAATCGAAGAAGGGGTTTGACGGTTTCGACAAGAAGGACCGCACGGGCAAGATGATGCACGTCATGCTCAAGGCAAAGGACAAAGACTATGACAAATCGCCCGACATTAAGTGGAACTTCACCAAGTTCCTCGTCGACCAACAAGGCAACGTGATTCGTCGCTACGAGCCCACCGAAAGTATCGAAACCATAGAGCAAGACCTCAAAAAACTGCTCTAAACTCACGACGAGAGACACTACTCTGAAAAAAATATATCGCTCGCAATCAGCACTTTGAGTCGAGCGATATATTTTTTTTTTGCCAGTATCAAAAAAAGTCGTACTTTTGCAAATCGGGTAAGTCTTATACGACCAGCTCCCATTGAATCCCCCAGGGTAGGAATACAGCAAGGGTGTTTGGTTGTAGCGGTGCGATATAATCAGCTTACCCTTTTTTTATTGACTATGGTCGAAGCGTACATAATGATAGTTGCAGGAGTGGCTCTTTGGGCACTCATGGTGCTGGCTGGCAAGAGACTTTCGGACAGCGCCATGCGTGCCATTACCGTTTTTGGCGGAGCGTTCCTGCTGGCCGTTTGCAGCCTCGATTTGCTGCCCGAGTTGTCCACGCCTGGCAATGCGCACTTTGCACTACTGCCATACGTCGCGGTACTGGTAGGCTTCTTAATCCAGCAAATACTCGACAGCCTTTCGGCCCACGCCGAACATGGCCACACCGAGGAGGGATTCACGCTCTTTGGCCTACTGCTCGGCCTTTCGCTCCACGCACTGATTGAGGGTATGCCTCTGGTCGACGCCAACGGCAGCGTGAACCACGGCCTGTTATGGGGCATCATCATCCACAACATCCCCGTGGCCATCATCCTTGTGGGACTGATGAAAGCACGCGGATATGGCTTTTGTCCGGTATTGGCATTGCTAACGCTCTTCGGCATCATGTCGCCACTCGGGTCGCTGCTTAACCACTATGTCATTCAGCCCAGCCCCGAGGTGCAACAAGCCATCGTCGGCCTCGTGGTGGGCGTGCTTTTGCACGTGAGCAGCAGCATACTTTTCGACCATAAGCGCAACCATTTTTCGTGGCTCAGCGTGCTGCTTACCACCGTAGCATTCGCAGCAGCGCTACTCATCACCACGCTTTAACCATCGCTAACCTTTAATTTAAGAACTATGACCAACCAAGAACAGATAAAAGACCTCATACAGCGCAAGGACGCCCTGCACAAGTTTTTAGACATCGACGCCACCGCCGCTTGGATTGCAGAGGAGGAAAAGAAGACCGAAGCCCCCGACTTTTGGAATGACCCCAAAGAGGCACAAAAAGTGGTGAAAGGAATCAATGCCAAGAAGAGTTGGGTGACGGCCTACAACGACGTCGACACGGCCTGCGGCGACCTCGAGGTGATGGGCGAATTTTTCGATGCCGGCGACGCCACCGAAGATGAACTCGTTGCCCAGATTGCAACAACGCAAAAAAAGGTCGAAGACCTCGAATTCAAAAATATGTTGCGCAACGACAGCGACCGACTCGACGCGGTGCTCTCTATCAACGCTGGCGCTGGCGGAGTCGAAGCCCAAGACTGGGCCGAGATGCTGATGCGTATGTATATACGCTATGCCGAAACCCACGGCTACCGCGTAGCCATTAGCAACCAACTCGACGGCGAGGGGGCCGGCATTAAGAGTTGCACACTACAAATCGAGGGCGAATTTGCCTACGGCTACCTCAAGAGCGAAACCGGAGTCCACCGTCTGGTACGCGTCAGCCCATTCAACGCTCAAGGCAAGCGCATGACCTCGTTCACCAGCGTGAGCGTGACCCCGCTGGTCGACGACTCCATCGAGGTAGTGGTCGACATGAGCCGCCTCTCGTGGGATACCTTCCGCAGCGGTGGAGCCGGTGGCCAAAACGTGAACAAGGTTGAGAGCGGAGTGCGCCTGCGCTACCAGTACAAGGACCCCTACACCGGTGCCGAGGAGGAAATACTTATCGAGAACACCGAAACCCGCGACCAGCCCAAGAACAAGGAGAACGCCATGCGCCTGCTGCGCTCGCAACTCTACGACCGCGAGCTGAAACACCGTATGGAGGAGCAGGCCAAAATCAAAGCTTCTCAAAAAAAGATTGAATGGGGCAGCCAGATACGCTCCTACGTCATGGACGACCGCCGCGTGAAGGACCACCGCACCGGCTACCAAACCAGCGACGTGAGCGGCGTGATGGATGGCAAGATAGACGAATTTATCAAAGCCTATCTCATGGAGTTTGGCGCTGAATAACCACACTTTAACCACTTTTTTGAAAGAAGTAATACACCCTTAATCACTCACACCACTAATGCAACTCGAAGTCACTCTCACCCCAACCCTCTACGCTCACCGCACGCTGAAGCAACACCAAACCACCGTGGCTGTCGACGTGTTGCGCGCCACTACCGCTATATGTGCTGCGCTGCAAGCCGGGGCCGACATGGTGGTTCCGCTCGATAGCCTCGAACCTCTGCCACGCTATCGCGACATGGGCTTCACCCTCGCTGCCGAACGTGGCGGAGTGAAAGTAGACCTCGTGGCCTCGGGAGGCAAAATTATGGCCGCCGAGTTCGGCAATTCGCCCACCGAATATATGCGTCACGACCTGCATGGCCACAAACTGGCCTACAGCACAACCAACGGCACCGTGAGTTTGGCCCGCGCCGCCGACGCCGAACGCACCCTCGTGGGCAGCTTTGCCAACATCAGTGCACTGACCCAGTGTCTGGCCAGCGACGGGCGCGATGTGGTCATACTCTGCAGCGGTTGGGAGGGAGCCCCCTGCCTTGAAGACACCCTCTTTGCCGGCGCTTTGGCCGAACGCCTCGTGACCACCGCCGGTGCCACGCTCGTCAACGACTCGGCCACTATGGCACTGGCCCTTTGGCACGCGGCTAACGGAGACCCACTTGCTATATGCCAAAACGCCACCCACGTGGCTCGACTGCGCCGCCTCGGTGCCGAAGCCGACATCGAATTCGCATTTCGTACCGACACCTGTCCACTCGTGCCGCAGCTGACCGACGGCGCAATAACACTCATCCAACCATGAGAGCCACGCTGACCATCATCGCCACCCTGCTCATGCTCTGCCACCTACACGCGCAGGACTCGACCACGGTCGTTCCGCTGGTGGCTCAGCCGTCGTTCAAGATTGGCACAAGCCTCGTCACGGCTGGTTCGATGCTTACTTTTGTGCCACAGTTGCACAGCTTTTGCGTCGATTTGCGCACCACGCTGCAATCCGACAATCACCCGCGCCTCACGTTCGACAACTACCTGCAATACGCACCAATCGCCATGCCATTCGCCCTCAAAACCTTTGGACTCAAAGGGCGGAGCAGTTTTAGGCACACTCTGGGCGTGACGGCCTTGAGCGTGGGTTCGGGCGCACTGGTTCTCAACCTGACAAAGTATTTTGCCCACGTTCAACGGCCCGACCACACCTCGTTCAACAGCTTTCCCTCGGGCCACACCTTCACGGCCGTGTTGGGCGCCGAACTGCTGCGCAAAGAGTATGGCGACGACTACCCACTGCTGGCCACGGCAGTCTATGGCATTACCGCCACGGTTGCCTTCATGCGCCTCTACAACAATCGCCACTGGCTGGCCGACCTGCTTGGCGGCGCAGGCATTGCCATACTGAGCGTCGACCTCAGCTACTGGGTAGCCGACAAGTTGGTTCTTAGCTACGAAAATCATCACAGCAAGAAGAATGCCCAATTTTCCCTCTCAGACGCGCCTATCCTACTGACATACTGAAGGTTACTTCTACCCTCACCCAACATTGCGCCACATTGCCGTCGCTGGTGGTTCGAGGGGCAAAAATTGTGCCTCCGAACCATGGTCGATGTCAACCCGACCTCAATACGACCTTAACACGACCACAACCTATTTAAGTGATTGATTTACAGATGATTATATACAACATTGATTTTCAGGCACTTAAACAAAAATTCACCCCTCACGAGGGGTGAATTTTAACATATTTTTAAGTTTTTGGTTTTAAGGCTTGCTGTGTGGCCTATCGAATGAGGGTGACGGTGCCTTTTTGGAGGTGCTGTTCGCCACGACTGTCGCGGTAGCGGATGATGTAGGCATAGGCACCTTGGGGTATGGGGCGACCGGCTGAGGTTCCATCCCAGCGAAAGTTGATGTCGTCTGATTCGTAAACCTTTGCCCCACGGCGGTTGTAGACAAGAATGCGAAAGTCGTAGAGCGCGCCAACAGTGTCGATTGTGGTGCCAACAATAAAGTGGTCGTTGGGGCCCGGCACAGAGGGGGTGAAGGCATTGGGAACCAGCACCAAGTCGGCCGGCGGAGTGGTTGGGGCTTTGAGGGATGGGCCCTTGGTGGCAGGCGAAGGCTTTGTCGTGGGCTCGGAGGCTGGCACATCGGCAACTGGCGCGACTGTGGTGTCTACATCTGGCTCAGAGGCGGCAACTTGGGGCAGCACTATAGTGGCCTCTTGTGTGGTTTGTTGAGGCTGCAACTTGGGCTGCGTCACTGCTGGTTGGACGGGCAACACCGCCTCTTCAACATCTTGTTTTACAGCTTTTTGCGGCTCTTTTTCAGTTCTTTGTTCCACCACTATGGCCACTTCGGGCTGGGCTGTGATGGGCTCGGCAAGCAACTGGGCAACTTCCGTCGTAGGTTCTTCGACTTTGGGCGAATTTGGCTTCAGCGCGAATGCAACTGCCACAGCACCGCCCAGCAGGGCAGCCACGGCAGCAACAACAGCCACATTGCGCACTATGAGGCGGCGGCTTATGTTGCGCCATACTTTGGGGTCGGGCTCGGTTCGGTATTTTTTAAGGTTTTCCATAATTCACTGGTTTTGAGATAATTGTTGACGAAGCGAATGTTTTGCGCGCGAAAGTAGCGACCGCACCGTGCCTTCGGGTGCGGCAAGCATAGCGGCAATCTCTGCAAAGCTGTAGCCCTCCACCTCGCGCAGATTGAAGACAAGGCGCTGGCCTGGCGTGAGGGTTCCGATGGCCTTTATCAACTCCTCGGCCGCGAAAGGGTCGGCATCGAAAGCAGGCTCCGAATCGGTGTCGGGTAGGTCGTCGACCGATTCGTAGCGTCGATACTGGCGGTTGAGGTAATTAACACAGGTCGAGACCATTATGCGATAAATCCAGGACTCGGCGGCCTGGGGTTCGCGCAGGTTATGGAGCTTGGCAAAAACGCGAATGAACCCCTCTTGCAGCAGGTCTTCGGCCGTGGCGCGGTCGGGGGCATAGCGGCGGCAAACGCCCAACATCTCGGCTGCAAAGAGCGAGTAGAGAGCCCGTTGACCTTTGGGGTTGTGAAGCCGGCAAAGCTTCACGATGTGCGCAATGTCGTTGTCCATCGTTGTTATGACACCAAAAATGGGGGCTTTGTTGCAGCTGGGGATAGAAAAAAATTTTATTCCACCGAAACCACCGTCGCGCAGCCGTCGTCAATGGTGAAGCGCACCTCGTGGCCAGCAAATGTCATACCGTAGAGGCGATGTGGGTCGTCGTGGTAGCGCGGACGAGGGTCGTGAGCAATCACCTGTCGCAACTGTTCTACCATTTCGGACTCGAGACACCTCATAGTCTCGGGCGCGAAGACCACGCGAAGCGAACGGTCGTCGGCTTGCGTGGCAAAGCCGCCAGTGGCCTCTGCTATGCTGTCGGCATAAGGCAGATAGGGCTTGATGTCGAGAATGGGCGTGCCATCCATCAAGTCGGCGCCCGACACCTTTATTATAGGTCCACGCGTGGGGTCGTCCTCAACACCCAGCAACTTCACAGCCGAGAGGCCTATGGCGTTGGGACGAAAGGGGCTGCGCGTGGCGAAGACCCCAACACGAGTGTTGCCGCCCAGTCGCGGTGGACGCACGGTTGGCGACCAATCTTCGCGCTGTGCCTTGTGGAAAAGCCAGATGAGCCACAGGTGGCTGAACCCATCGAGCCCACGCAGGGCCTCGGCCACCCTAAAGGGTGGCTCGAAAACCACGGTGGAAACTACGTCGACCATGCCCGACTGGCGAGGCACGCCGAATTTTTCGCCATAAGGCGACTCGATATGTGCTATTGGGGTCACTTTTTACGGTTGGCCCAAAATTGTTTGAAATCTTCGTAGTTGCGACGCAGGAGCGTTGGCGTGTCGAGGTGGTAGGGGCAGCGCTCGGTGCAGGTGTGGCACTGCAGACAGTCGTCGATTTTTTTCATCTTCTCGTTAAACTCGTCAGTTAGGTAGACGCTGAGCGGGGCGCGACGAAGGAAAAGGCTCATACGGTTGCAACTCTCAATCTCGATACCCACAGGGCAAGGTTGGCAGTATGCACAGCCGCGGCAGAAATCGCCACTCAGTTGCTCGCGGTCGGCAGCAATGCGAGCGCGCATCGAGTCGTCGAGCCGGGGGGGATTGTCCTGGAACGAGATAAATTCGTCGAGTTCGCTCTCGCGTTGAATGCCCCAGATGGGTGCCACATGGTCGTATTGAGCCAAGAAAGCATAGGCCGTGGCAGCATGGTTGATAAGGCCGCCGGCGAGCCCCTTCATGACTATGAAACCCATGTTGTGGGCGTGGGTCATGGCCACGATTTCTTCGTCCTCTTTCGAAGCGAGGTATGAGAATGGGAATTGCAGCGTTTCGTATAGGCCACTCTCGATGGCTTCGCGAGCAATGGGGATGGCATGGTTGGTGATGCCAATGTGGCGCACTTTGCCCTGCTTCACGGCTTCGAGCATGGCTTCGTAGAGGCCGGTGCCATCGCCCGGTTTGGGGCAGAATTTGGGGTTGTGGAACTGGTAGAGGTCCACATAGTCGGTCTGCAACTCGCCGAGGCTTGTTTCGAGGTCGCGCCAAAAGCCCTCGGCGGTTGTAGCACCTGTTTTAGTACTGATAATCACCTCGCTGCGACGCCCTTTGAGGGCAAGGCCAAGTTTGTGTTCGCTGTCGGTATAGAAACGGGCGGTGTCGAAATAGTACATACCATTGTCTAAAGCCTTGCGGATAAGTTTCACAGCCTCGTCGTCACTTATGCGCTGAATGGGGAGAGCGCCAAAACCGTTGCGCGGCACCACGAGGCCGCTACGTCCTAAAGTTATCTTTTCCATGCTGCAAAGATACACATTATTTCCGATATGGCGACATTTTTTTTGCCCCCAAAGTCGAGTGCAGACGATAAAGCGGGTTATTTTCAACAAATTAAACTAATTTTTGTGAATAAAAAAATGTTATAAAATTTGCCATATCATAAAAAGTTTGTACCTTTGCAATTGCAATGAACGTAAAAATTAAAATAAAAAATAACTAAAATGTCACAAAACCAGATTGTTACAAAAGAGGATATAGTAGTCCGCTTTGCAGGCGATTCGGGCGACGGAATGCAGCTTTCGGGCACTTTGTTCTCCGACGCCTCGGCTTTGACCGGCAACGACATAGCAACTTTCCCCGACTATCCAGCCGAAATTCGTGCTCCGCACAACACCATTGCAGGCGTGAGCGGATACCAGGTACATGTGGGTAACCACATCTACAGTTCGGGCGACAAGTGCGACATCCTCGTGGCAATGAACCCCGCCTCGTTCAAGAGCAACCTAAAATGGGCCAAGAAAGGCGCCATGGTGATTGTGGATATCGACACTTTCACCGACGAGGCTATGGAGAAGGCTGGCTACGCCGCCGACCCCTTCACCGATGAGATGGAGCGCGCCTACACCATTGTCAAGGCCCCCATCAGCTCATTCACCGCCAAAATTGGCGAGCAGCATGGCATCGACAAGAAGACCACCGACAAGAGCCGCAATATGTTTGCACTCGGCATCATCTTCTACGTCACCCACAAGTCGCTCGACCACACTTTTGCCTACCTCGAACGCAAATTCGCCAAGAAACCCGAAATCGTGGCCCTGAACAAGGCCGTGCTCACCGAGGGTTACGAGTATGCCGACAAACTCGAGGTGATGCACTCGCACATTGTCGAGGTGGCCAAGGCCGACAGTATGCCCAAAGGCCGCTATCGCAACATCACCGGCAACGTGGCCACCGCTTGGGGTCTGCTCGCAGCCAGCGAAAAGAGCGGCCGCCAACTCTTCTTGGGGTCGTATCCTATCACCCCCGCTACCGAAGTGATGGTCGAACTGGCCAAACACAAAAGCCTTGGCGCCCGCGTGTTCCAAGCCGAAGACGAAATTGCCGGTATCTGCTCTGCCATCGGCGCCAGCTATGCCGGCGCTCTGGCTTGCACCTCAACCTCTGGCCCCGGCCTCTCGCTCAAGAGCGAAGCCCTCGGCTTGGCCGTTATGACCGAACTGCCTTTGGTCGTGGTCGACGTTCAACGTGGCGGCCCCTCGACCGGCTTGCCCACCAAGACCGAGCAGAGCGACCTGGCCCAAGCCCTCTACGGCCGCAACGGCGAGGCCCCCCTCGTGGTCGTTGCAGCCTCGAGCTCGGCCAACTGCTTCTACTGGGCTTTCAACGCCGCCAAGATAGCTCTCGAGCACATGACCCCCGTCATCCTGCTCACCGACGGCTACCTCGGCAACGGCAGCCAGCTGTTCCGCATACCCAAGATGGCCGATATGCCCGAAATCAAGCCGCGTTTGGCCACTCCTAACGACCCAGACTATCGCCCCTTCCGCCGCGACCCCGAGACCTACGCCCGCCAGTGGGCACTGCCCGGCATGGAAGGCCTCAGCCACCGCGTGGGCGGCCTCGAAAAATGCCCCGACGGCCCCTTGAGCACCGACCCCGAAAACCACGCCCTTATGGTCTACAACCGCCAGGAAAAGGTGAACCGCGTGGCCAACTACATACCCGAACAGGAAGTCACCGGCTGCCCCGACGCCGACCTCCTCGTCGTGGGTTGGGGTGGCACTGCCGGCGCCCTCACCCTCGCTGTCGAAGAGATGAACAACGAAGGTAAGAAGGTGGCCTACACCCACTTCAACTACATCTGCCCCCTGCCCAAGAACACTGGCGAGCTGCTGCGCCGCTACAAAAAAATCGTGGTCTGCGAACTCAACAACGGACAGTTTGCCGGCTACCTGCGCACCCAGTTCCCCGAATGCCCAATGACCCAATACAACAAAATTATGGGCCTCCCGTTCGAAGTGGGCGAACTCAAAGAACACTTCACCAAATTGCTGAGTTGTTGATTGTTGAACTGTTGCACCGACACTGAAACAATCGATTAATAAAACAATCAAACAGTTTAAACAATTAAACAATAAAACAAAAAACATCATGGCAGAAAGACATTTCGTCCCCAACACGGACAAGGAATATACAAAAGCTGACTTCACCAGCGACCAAATGGTTAAATGGTGTCCCGGCTGTGGCGACCACGCCATCCTCGCCGCCCTGCTGGCCACATTCCCCAAAACCCACCACAAAAAAGAGAACATCTGCATGGTTAGCGGCATCGGCTGCTCGAGCCGTATACCCTACTATGTAGACACCTATGGCTTCCACTCCATCCACGGCCGCGCTTGCGCCATTGCCACCGGAGTGAAGCTGGCCAACCCCGCCCTCAGCGTGTGGGTCAACATGGGCGACGGCGACTCTATGGCCATCGGCGGCAACCACCTAATCCACGCCATCCGCCGCAACCAGGACCTCAACATCACCATCTTCAACAACGAGATTTACGGCCTCACCAAAGGCCAATACAGCCCCACCACAAAGTTCGGCCAAGTAACCAAAACCTCGCCCTACGGCACTATAGACTACCCCTTCAACCCGGGCGAACTGGTCATGGGCGCACAAGGCACCTTCTTTGCTCGCACACTCGACTGCGTGCCCCAACTCTCGACCGAATGTATGACCCGCGCCGCCCAACACGACGGCACCAGCGTCGTCGAAGTGCTCCAAAACTGCGTCATCTTTAACGACAAAACCCACGCCGCCATCACCGACCGCGCCGTGCGCGACGACCGCACCATCGTCCTCGAACATGGCAAACCCATGCTCTTCGGCAAAAACAAGGACAAAGGCCTCCGCTTCAACGGCCGCCAGCTCGAAGCCGTCACCATCGGCCAAGACGGCATTACCATCGACGACATCATGATTCACCACGAAGATACCGAAGATGCCGGTATCCACATGATGCTCGCCCGCATGGGTGGCGACCTCCCAGTGGCCCTCGGCGTTATCCGCAACGTCAAGAAAACCTCCTACACCCAACTCTACGAGGACCAAATGGACGAACAAAAACAAAAAGGCAAATACCTCACCATGGACGAACTGCTCAACAGCGGCGATACCTGGGAAGTTTAAGCCAACCAACACCCCATCCAACCGCGTTGGCAGCCAGGGCTGCCAACGCGGTTTTTTCATCAAAAAAGGGTTAGATTGCACCCTCATAAACGTCTGAAAATCAAGCCCAAGGTCGTATTAAAGAGGGGTTAAGGTCGTATTGAGGTCGAACAGCACTTGATACTGAGGCACTTACAACTCGAAAAAAAGCCCTCCTCGGGGCGACTCCGCCTCGAGTTCTCCCCCTCCATCATCCCTCTTTTGGAGGTGCTGTAGGGTTAATCGCAAAGCACATAAAGGTCATCTCTCGGGTTGAGCAACAACACCGGAACACCTTGGGGGTTGACCACCAGCTGGCGCTCCTGCGTACCAACAATGAGGTCGGCCACGTCGCGCTCGCGCGGGTCGGTGGCGAGGCTGATAATCATATCGGGCCGCGCCTGGGCAACCACGTCGAGGTCGATGCGCGCCCCACGACCGCTCAACTCGCACATACTGAACCCTATGCCGAGCGAAGTGAACATTTTTTTAAGAAACACCATATTGTTACGCCAACGTTGGCGCAACCCCTCGTCGCGATAGTCGCGGTAACACACCTCGACCTCGCTGTGGTTGAACCGAGCCATATACGACGCCCACAGCAACTTCTCTTTGCTCTCGCGCCGGTGGTCTACGCTTAGCGACACGTGGCGCAAAGTGTTCTCAACCCCGAGCGGCTGCTGAACCACGAGGTAAGCCACCTTGCACTCGGCAAAACCGACAAGCATAGTGGCAGGGTTCAGAGGGCTGCGGCGCGGTGCTTTGGGGTCGACCGCCGTCACCACAATCACCGCGCCGAGCAGCGTCGGCAAGTCGGTCACCACCTGGCGCGTGGCCCCTTTGAGCACCATGTAGGGCAGCGAGGCTCGACTCATAGCCTGTTCCGCCTCCTCGGCCGAAGGGCCATCGAGCGCGGGGTCGACAATGTGGAGGGCTATAAGCCCCTTGTCTAAAGCCTTTGCTATGCGCTGCGCGAAGCTCATCACCACCTCGGCACGAGCAATATCGGCCACGTTGGCAATAACAAACTGGTCTCGCTTGGGCTTGGATGGTTGGGTGCTCGGCATGGGTCAACGAATTAGGGTTATGTCGCCCTTGAACGAGTTGGTGAGGCCCGCCTCGCAGGTGATGGTACAAGTATAGGTGTATACGCCCGGCAGGCACCAATTGTCGTGGTAACGGCCGTCCCAACACTCGTTTATGTCGTGGCTCTCATAAACCTTCTCGCCCCAACGGGTAAAGATGGCAATATAGAACGAGGTGATATACTCGCCGTTGAAGCAAAGGCGGTCATTGCGGCCATCGCTGTTTGGCGTAAAGGCATTGGGAATTACAAAGTTAGGGGCGCCGCAAACCACCTCGGTTCCGCGCAGACACACCGTATCGAAGGCAGTGCAGCCATCGGCCGAAGTAACGGTCACGGTGTATACGGTAACCGAGTCGGTGGGTGTGGCCACAGGCGACTGGACGGTGGGATTATTGAGCGACGTAGCCGGACTCCATAGGTAGGTCGCGCCCGAAATGTCGGTAGCGTGCAAGCGCGTCGAGGTGCCAAGAAACAGGTTGTAACTGTCGGCCCAAGCGCGCAGGCCGTCGAGGTCGTGGCTGCGACGAATGGTAACAGCATGGGTGTAGGGACAATTATTCGTATCGGTCAGCGTCACCTCGTAGTTTCCGGGGCAAAGGTTGGCCAACATGGTGTCGTTAGTAATGCCGTCCCAAACGTGGAACCAACCCAAACACGAGTCGGAGCAGAGCACACTGTTAGACTCCTTGTCGAAATGAGTCACAGGTGGTTGCGGAACTGTTATGGTTCTATTCAGACGGCAATTGCCATTTTCCAACTCGACAATATGCACACTGCCCGAGGCGAGGCCGGCAAAGAGGGTATCGGTCGTTGCAAGACCATCGAAAGTTATGGCCGAGCCAACGCCGTCGTCGGTGAGGTGGAGCGCAATCTCGCCATCCATATTGCTCGGGCAGGAAGGGGCTTTGGCGATGATGGTATCGACCAAAGCCACGAAGTTGACGCGGAACGTATCGGTCTGACTACAGCCCGAAGCCACACTTGTGCGCAGCACATAGGTGCCTGTAGTGGTAACCCACGGGTTGGCCACCGAGGGGTCGCTCACTGAGCCCCCAGTCCACGCATAGGCGCAGCCTGTGAGCGGTTTCGAACCCAGTTGCAGCGCGCTGCCGCTACATGCTATGAGTTCTTCGTGCGAATATGCCAAACTGCCGAGAACGGTAACTTCGTGCATGACAGTGTCGGCAGTGGTGCAGCCGTCGGCCATTGCTGCAACAAGCGTCACCTTGTATTTTCCTGGGTCGGTGTAGGTGTGCGATGGCGACTCTTGGGTTGAGGTAGTGCCGTCGCCAAAATCCCAGTGGAACGAGGTTCCGCGGCCGGTATTGACAAAACTGATAGTGTAGGGCGCGCAGCCCACGGGGGGAATGATGTATTCGGCAACAGGAAAGTCGTTGTGAACGCTGAAGCGGAATATGGCGTTGTTGCAGTTGTTACTGTTGTTGCTTTCTGACCACACGCCAGGAGTGACCGGAAAGCCGTTGCTACCGCCACACGAGGCACAGACCGACTGGTAGAGCGTTCCCAACTTGTCGAAACGGCTTGTACCGCCGTCAACGTGGTCGGCTCCGTCGTTACGGTTACCGGTGTGCGGTTCGCCAAAAAACGAAGCGTAGTCGAGCGTCGAGGCATCGCTGCTCAAACTTATGATGTAGAAATCCTGCCCGTCGGTGGTCGATTGGTAAGCGTCGGCCGTTACCTCCATGCCAGCCGTGCCGGCTTGCCCCCACCCCACTCCGGGCACATGACCCACGAAGTCGCGGCCCCAACCGACGGCGTAAATACGGTTACAAATATCGGCACAAAAGGCTGTGGGCGAAAGGTTTATGCGATATGGCGTACCAAACACCGTCGACCACCGCCGCTCGGTCAGTGTGCTATTGAAGCGTGCCAACAGCATTCCGGCACTGGGCGTGTTGTAGGCAGCATTAAATATCATCGTGCTGCCAGTCGCGGCAGTTTGGCCAAAAATAAGCACCTCGTCGTTTTTGCCGTTACGAACAAAATAACATTGGTCATACTCGGTGCTGCCAAAATAGGTCGAAGCCAACAGGCGGTCGCCATAGTACGACAGTTTGGCAATGAAGCCGTCGGCCGAGCCGCCGCCATACGTAGACTGAAAAGTTCCTGGCGATAACGGGAAGTTGGTCGAATTAGTGCCTCCGCAGATGAGGAGGTTATACTCGTTGTCGACGTCGATGGAATAGACCGCGTCGTCGCCACTCCCACCTATGTATGTGCTCCACAGCATATTGCGCAGGTTATAGTCGAGCTTGAACACCACACCATCCTGCTTGCCACAGCAGTACTCGCGGACGGCTCCTCGTGTGGTCGGGAAATCGGTCGAGAAGGTTGTCGAACCCACGTAGACGTTGTTTTGGTCGTCGGTAATGATTTCGCCGCGAGCGCCATCGCTGTAGTT
Organism: Bacteroidales bacterium; assembly: GCA_017479385.1. Lineage (GTDB taxonomy): Bacteria > Bacteroidota > Bacteroidia > Bacteroidales > P3 > Colimorpha. Next base: position 313,227 of record JAFVCE010000017.1, read on the forward strand.
ATAATACAGCGAATCGTTGCCAACATAAATTGTTTGTTGACTCGACGCATAGGTAAAATAGGGCTTGTAGTTCAATCCGTCGTTGCCCGAACCGCCTATGTAGGTCGAGGCTTGCAGCGAAGTTCCGTCGCTGCTTAGGCGACTGATGAAGAAGTCGCTGCCATTGGGAAACGACATGGATGAGAACAGGTATGAAAAATTCTGACCTCCGCTGTGAGTGCGGCTGTAGGCGTCGCTCGTGGTTGGGAAATTGGTCGAGCCGGTGGTACCAAAAATCAGCAATTCGTCGAACGAGTTGACGAAAATGCTGTGTGGCATATCGGTTCCCGAGCCACCGAGGTAGGTGGCATATAGACGGCGGTCGCCAGTGCTGTTGAACTTGAAGATACCTATGTCGGCCTGGCCGTTGAAGTCTACGTCGTAGGCCCCGACCGTGGTTGGGTAGTCTTCGGCAAAGACAAGGCCAGCGGTGTATACGTTTTGGTGCGAATCGTAGGCCGAGGCCGTGCCCCAGTTGTCGGCTGTAGAGCCTGTATAGGTCGAGAAATAGAGCACGGGGTCTATCACCAGGGGGAGAGAATGGTCGTAGTCGCCAATTTCGAATGTTAGCACGTTGTTTTTCAGACGGAAAGAACTTTTCACCTCCACCTGTTTGCCTCGGTTGTTTTGTTGGTAGACGTAGGGGCGTAATTCCACCACGTCGCGCACGGTAGTGCCAATGATTAGGTTGCCGTTGGGGGCAAGGCGTAGCGAACTCTGCCCGTCGTAGCTGAGTTTGATGACCGAAGGGTCTGCCTCTGGGGCAACTCTAAATTCGTATTTGACCATGTTTTTGGCCGAAAAAATACGGAAGTCTACGCCGTCGTAGATGTTGCCGAACTCGACCGCCGCGAACGATGATACACCAGTTGCCCAACGGGCTGGGTCTGGGCCGATAAAGTAGTTAGAATAGCCCTGCTCGGGTTCGTATCCGCTGGGCGAAGACCATTTGTTTCCGCCATCAAATGCCACACGAAAAGCGTGGCGATGGGTACCCATTTGGTGCGAATTGAGGCCTTGTTGGGCTTCGCGCAAGGTAACCACAAAGCCTTGACGTTCAACGAATATGGCTGCGTTGTGGAGCTGTGCGGCAAAGAACACATCGCTCTCCCACTGTCCACGGTTTTCGGTGAACGAAATTGAGGGGCCTGCCGAGAGCGTGTCGCGTTCGGTTCGAGCCTCGGCCGAGGTAACAAACACGAGGCACATTAGTAGCGCTATTATCCCTATTCGTTTCATAATTTCAAACTGCAAAAATACACAAAAATTTTGAAATATCTGAAATATCCCAACTTTTTTGGTCGCAAATTGGATTTTTTTTGTATATTTGTAGGCAAAATACTGAACACATAACGTCATTAACATCCTAACAAACTGATGGTTATAAATTTTTAACACCTAAGTTTTTATGAAAAAAGGTACTTTTAAGGAAAAAAAATCCTCAAAAATCTTCCGCGTAGGTGCGCTGGTGCTGGCCGTCGCTGCAACACTCTTTTCAGCCTGCAACAAGGAGCAAGTACTAAAAGCTGCTCTAAGTGGAACCCTTCCGCAGTGATAAAAGTTTGGGACGATGCTTTGAACAGAATGGTCCCTCTGTATGGTGTTGCTGTTGTGGTAAAGAGAGTAATGTGTTGGGCTACAATGAATCCTATAATGATTTAGGTTTTTAAGAATTATCTATCTATTGATAAAATCCAAATACTAAATACAAAATGAAAAAATAGTTACAATAATTATAATTCCTATCGCTATCATGGCAATTATGACAGGGTGCGAAGATAACACAATAGTTTGCTACGGTGAACCCGAACAGCATTACTGTGTCTATAACGAAAGCAGCCATGAGGTTAGTGTTGATGGCTTATCAATTGCCCCCATGCAAACTAAAAGAGTGTCCACCGACAATAACCCTTTCGCTGGCGGCTCGTGTAACGACAGGGGCGACACGGTTATTACAAAGAAATTGAACTAACATTCGACGATACAATATCGTGCACCCACTGGTTTGCCACCACTGTGGAAGTTAAATCAAATGGAAATTCACTATACAGAGACTTTTACCAGCCTTTGCAGCACAATATAACATTCTTAGGAGAGTGGAAGTATATCCCAGACGACGGCGGAAAGTATTATAATACATATATTTACACCATCACCGACCAGGACTACGAAACCGCACTTGATATGCAGCAAAACCGCTGAAATTCTGACAACGTGCCGAGACATAACAAAAACTATAAGAAAAAAATACAACGCCGTCCCACGCCCTTTTGTGGTGTGGGACTGTTATCTAAAAAAGCCTATCTCACCAGCCTAATAGCCACACAAAAAAACGTACCGCGAAAAAAAATATGTTTTTTTAGTTCTAATTTTCTTTTTTTTCGTAACTTTGCAGCTTGCTATGATTGACCACGAGACCATAGGACGGATTATGGATGCCTCTCGTATTGAGGAGGTTATTGGCGATTTCGTGTCGCTCAAAAAACGTGGAGGCAACCACATCGGCTGCTGCCCGTTCCACAACGAGAAAACGCCCTCGTTCTACGTCTCGCCCTCGAAGGGGATTTACAAGTGCTTTGGTTGTGGCGAGGCTGGCGACGTGGTCACCTTCCTCATGAAGCACGAGCACTACACCTATCCCGAGGCGCTGCGCTACCTGGCCAAGAAATATAACATCGAAATTCGCGAAGAGGAGATGACAGACGAGCAGCGCGAGCGCCAGAACGAGCGCGACGCCCTGTTCCACGTGTCTGAATTTGCGCAAAAGTATTTTGCCGACACCCTTTTCAACAACGAGATGGGGCGCGCCGTGGGGCTGAGCTACTTTCACAGCCGCGGCTTGAGCGACGAGGTTATCAAGGCTTTTGGCCTCGGCTTTTGCCTCGACGAATGGTCGGCCTTTACCGACCACGCCCTGCGCAACGGCTACTCGCTCAACGTGCTCGAAAAAACAGGCCTCACCATTGTTAAAGAGGAGGGGCAGCGCCGTTTCGACCGCTTCCGCGCGCGCGTCATGTTCCCCATCTACAGCATCTCGGGCCGCGTGCTCGGCTTCAGCGGACGCATACTGACCAAAGACAAACAGATTGCCAAATACGTCAACTCGCCCGACTCCGACATCTACAACAAAAGCCACGCCCTCTACGGCCTATACCAAGCTCGCAACGCCATTGGCCGCGCCGGCAAGTGCTACCTTGTGGAGGGGAACATAGACGTTATTTCGATGTACCAATCGGGCGTACAAAACACCGTAGCCTCGTGCGGAACATCGCTCACCGTAGACCAAATACGCCTCATTAAGCGCTACACCAACAACATCACCGTGCTCTACGACGGCGACCAAGCCGGAATCAAGGCCGCCTTGCGCGCCGTCAATATGCTCTTCGAAGAGGGAATGCACGTGCGCGTGGTACTCTTCCCCGACGGCGAAGACCCCGACAGCTACGCCCAAAAATACGGCTCGACACAATTGCAGCAATACCTATCCGAAAACGAGGACAACTTTATTGTCTACAAAACCAAGGTCATGCTTGGCGACGTTAAAGACGACCCCATTCGCAAAAGCGAAACGGTGAAAGAAATAGTGAACACCATAGCCCTCGTGCCCGACCTGCTCGAGCGGCAAGCCTATGTGTCGCAATGCGCCTCGCTGTTCGATATGCCCGAGGCGGTGCTCGCCAACGAACTGAACCGAACCATGCTGCGCCGCCAGTCTAAGGCCGAACCCCAACCCACCGAAGTCGACCAGCAACCCACTGAACCTCAGCCACAAAACCCCACCACACAGCCAAAGCCCGCCCAGCCCACCAACGCCTTTGCCGACCCCCACGAGGTACAACTCATACGCCTACTGCTCAACTATGGCGACAGCCCCATAGCCGTGCCCCAACCGGCCGGAGGCGACCAGCCACAAACGCTCACCCAGAGCCTGGCACAAATTCTGGTCGAAAACCTCGAGAGCGACGAACTGACATTCGACAACGCCGCCTGCCAACAAATATTCGATATGTACTCGGCAGGCGTCAAAAACGGCCACCTGCCCACTACCACCGACCTCGCCTCGGCCGACCCCGCAGTGCGCACCCTCGCCTTCTCGCTCATGGTCGACACCTATCGCATAAGCGACCTATGGAAAGGCAAAAACATCTACGTCCCCACCATCGAGTCGCGCCTCGTAGCCGACCTCGAAGAGTCGCTCAACAGCTTCAAACTCTTCAAGATAGACCACCTCATAGCCATCACCGACCAAAAACTCAAAAACCTACAGCCCGACGACGACGTCATGCTCATCCTCGCCGAGCGCAAACAACTCAACGACCTGCGCCAGCAACTGGGCAGCTGCCTACACCGCGTCGTAACCTGAAGCGCCACCGCCACCCCACCCCTACCCCACCCTAAACCATAAACAAAACCACAACTCCCCACTCACTCCAAAAACAAACGGTTTGCCTCGCCCCAACCGCCCAACAACAAGAGACCAACCACTTCCACTTTCGATAAAAACAAACGGTTCTCCCCGACCCAACCGAGCAACAACAAGAGGAGCGGCGACCAACTTTCGCCACCCCGAAGCGCCCACCAACTACCCATTTCCCAAACAAAAGCACCCCCAACGACCGACCTATATTTTGCCCCCGAAAAACGGCTAAATTGTGCAATTGTAACTACCTGATATTCAGGGATGCGGTCGTATTAAAGAGGGGTTAAGGTCGTATTGAGGTCGAACAACGCTTGATATTCAGCCAGTTAACACCCCAAAATTCCCCCTCCAAACCCCGCCCCCACAGCGATGGCTATCCCTGTTTGAAGGCTCCTTCTTATTGATAATTCGGACCGACTACGAAAGCCGTACCGAAAGTCTCAACTTGCTTGGTAACTCAATGAACATTGTTTTAGTATCTCTTCCAGACGGCTGTTCATTCCTGAATTATGCTGATATTTGCGTCTTAGAATGCCATCACACCCTTTGGGAGAAATATAGAACTGCTCGTCTGGCTCTGTGTCAACAATGTCTAACATACTACTTACGGTGTAATCATAGCAGGTATCTGAGGCATTGAGATAGCCATGCCCTTGGTCTGTAAAATCGTCTAATAGTATGATTTGGTAATTTTCCTTATCGACGAATGGCGGTAACGCGGTCTTTGGCAGAGTGTTGTATGCTATCAACCTCTTCATTATCCAACTTATTACAGGAACTGCCCAAGAGTTTCCGGTAGCCTGATAACGATTTGTGGGCGTGCAATGTGGAAGATACGTATAGTTGTCGGGAAATCCCATTAGGCGCTCACATTCTAATGGTGTCAGTCGTCGTAGTCGCCCATTCTGCGCAAAATACAACGAACCATTATTTGCAGCTGCATTGCCATTCCATTTCGTACCGTATGCGGCATACAAACAATCCGAATAGCAGCGAAATGCTTCAATTTTTATATCATTGACGACCTTGCACAGCTTATTGACAACCGTTCCAGTGGTCCCCTTATCGGCAGTGCCTGTGGGAAATAGCGAGAGTTGTTGGGCTCTGTTGTCGGTAGTTTTGTACGGGTCGCTGATAATGCCGCCTTCTTCCAATAGTACCCTTTCTGGATAGAAATCCTTGCCACCACCAACTACATATATCCTTCGCCTTTGTTGTGGGACTCCAAAATATTTTGCATCGAGAACTCGCCATGCAATATTTCTGTCTTTTCCATAGACCACACCTGCACTTTTCCATTTTTCCACAATCAGAGGCTCCTCTAACCCAGCCAATCCTGCAATAAAACAACCAAAAGCGTTACTTTTATCGGTCAACACACCCTCAACATTTTCCCAAAAGAATATTGCTCGTTCTTTACCATACTCTAATCTTATTGAGTCAATCTCGTTTAATATGTCGATATATTTCAGTGTAAGCTGTCCACGTTTGTCATCTAATCCGTTTTTCCACCCTGCTAAAGAAAACGCTTGACATGGGGTTCCTCCGCATAGGAGGTCTGGAACATCTGCAACCCTACTATTAATCAACTCTGGTATGTTGTTCATATCGCCAAGATTTGGCGAGTCTGGGTATTTTTCTGCCAAAAAGCGCGAAGGGTATTCTGCAATTTCAGACACCCAGATTGGCATCACCCCCAATGGCTTTAAGACAAAACTTGCTGCCTCAATGCCAGAACAGACACTTCCGAAAGTTTTTATATCAGTCATAATCCATTTTGTTTGAGTGCATTGTTCAACTGGTTACGCCATTCCTCAATATCATACCATGGGCAGCCTTCGCACCCCTTCTCGGCCTCTTTTCCTGTGGTAGGAATATTTTTGTCCCACAGATTGGTTCCCTTATAAAAGTAGTCTATTCCATAGATAGTGCCTCTAACACCTTCTTGAAAGCATTTTCTACATATTTCTCTTTTTTGCTGATTTCTTTGGTTGTCTAGCAGTTGGAACTTCTTTATTATTTCGTCGTCGGTCATATTAATTGAGTTTTCGCCCTTGGTCTCTTCGTTCCATCTAACTTCTGAAAACTTATGGTCTGGTATCAATGATTTTTTTGCTGTTGCTCTTGCCTCAAAAGCATTTCTCTCATTAAGGAGCCTTATTACTCGCGCCTTGAACTGTGCAGAGAATGTTTCATAACTCATTTCTGTATGTAAAGGTATGGGTAGAAGGATTCTATTGTAACCTTTCGTGCCATCAAGTCTTGGGACAGAAGCTACCGTGTAACCTGCATCCTTGATATCTTGTATTCTTCGAGCCGGATTTGGATTTGCCGGAAAACGTTCAAACTCCTCTTTGAACGACAATAAGATGTTGAAAAAAGCAGACGTTACTGGTCCACTAATTAACCCTCTTGCAATCTCGGTTTGACGCCATTCTCTCATTGCCTCTTTGGTAAAGTACTGCTTTAAAGATTTTAAATACCCTGCTAAAGCTTGCTCTACTACTATGTTAAGTCCAGCCCTTCTATCAACATATGGCACATATGTGTCCCATTCAAAACCATTGTCTTGAACGAACTTGGTCTTTACATAAACCTCACTTGCCTTATTGTTTTCTACTATTTCCGATACAATAATACCTGTATCTCCTAATAGCACCTGAAGAGCGCCTAAATCCATTTCATTTCTTTTTAGATATTATTTCAACAATGTCTTTCTTGCTTATGGGATACAAAATGCCATCTAATTTTGCATATAATTCCACATCATTTTTTTCTTTGAACAACTCTGCCAACTCAATGTTTAACGTTGTCGCCATCTTTTTTAAGGTATCTAATGTTGGGGAAATATTACCACTAAGATAGTTGCTTAGATTTGACTGACTAATGCCAGACAGTGTCGCAAAATCCTTCATTGTAATACCTCTTTGTGCAAGAATTTCCTTTAGTTTCAAATCCATATTTTCTTTGATACTTTATTTTGCAAAGATAGTAATTTTATTTAAAATAATTATTTTTTATCACAACATTTTGCTATTTTTATTATTTTTAGTAATTTTGCAATTTAAAATTATTTAAAATAATACAAAAATGAAACTATCAAAAGATATTAGAAGCCTGCTTGTTACCTTTTTAAGTAATCGAAGTGTTGTTGCCTCATGGGGTATTAGCAATATACACATTAATGAAAACAGTGTTTGCTTTACTGTTAGCGGGATGAAGCACCATGGCAGAGTATCTATAAATCGGACAGAGGGAACTGTCTATGATGTTAAAATTGGGGAGATGTTGCTCGTGTCTTTGAAAAAAGAGGACGTGATAACCGCGATAGATAATTACATTGAACACACAGATAACTACAACGAAGACATTGCGAAATGGCTATCACAAAAAATAGGTTGAGCGATGTTAGGGTATCTTTCATTTGGAGAACCTCTACCGCGCGTTGAGCAACTTGGTTATGGTGGACACAATGTCGTCGGCGTCGTAACCGCAGTCGTGCTTTAGGCGAGCTACGGGGCCGTGGGGCACAAACGCGTCGCCCACGCCGAGTATGGCGAAGCGAGGCAGGCGGTCGTGGTGGTGGCTCTCGAAGTATTCGAGAACCGACGAGCCGAAACCTCCGGCTTTGACGCCGTCTTCGACCGTCACTATGGCTCGATAGTTGGCCGCGGCAATGGTATCGAGTAACTGCTCGTCGAGGGGTTTGACGAAACGCATATCGAACACCGCTGCACTGATTTGCAGTTCACTCATGAGCCTCTTGGCTGCCTCGAGGGCGTCGTTGCCACTGTGGCCTATGGACAGTATGGCCACGTCGGTACCATCTGCAAGCTGGCGGCCACGCCCAATGGCGAGTGGGCTCATCTCATTGTGCCAGTCGGGCAGCACTCCGCAGCCGCGTGGGTAGCGTATAACCCACGGCCCAGCGTCTGGCAGCTGGGCGGTGAACATCATATTGCGCAATTCGTGTTCGTTCATTGGGGCGGCAATGGTGAGGTTGGGCACAGGGCGCAAGGCGGCAATATCGAACACACCGTGGTGGGTTGGACCATCGTCGCCCACAATGCCAGCGCGGTCGAGACACAATACCACCGGCAACTGCTGAAGAGCCACGTCGTGGATAACCTGGTCGAAAGCGCGTTGGGCAAACGACGAATAGATGTTGCAAAACGGCACCATGCCTTGTGCCGCGAGGCCTGCCGCAAAGGTCACGGCGTGGGGTTCGGCAATTCCCACATCGAAAGCACGGTCGGGCATTTCGGCCATCATGATGTTGAGCGAGCAGCCTGTTGGCATGGCTGGAGTTATGCCTACAATGCGGTTGTTGGCTTTGGCAAGTTCGACGATAGTTTGACCAAAAACATCTTGATAACGAGGCGGTTGACCATCTGCCTGGTGACTAATCTGACGGCCGGTGATGGCGTCGTAGCGTCCTGGCGCATGGTAAACCACTGGGTTGCGCTCGGCGCTGTCGAGGCCTTTGCCTTTGATTGTTATTACGTGTAACAACTTGGGACCTGGCAGGCTGCGGAGCTTGGTGAGCATTTCGACCATTTGGGCGATGTCGTGCCCATCGATGGGGCCGAAGTAGCGAATGCCGAGCGACTCGAAGAGATTGCTTCCGCCCAAGAGCGCCGTTTTGGCGGTGAAGGTGAGGCGTTGAATGAGCGAACGCGAACGATTGTGAGTGCGTGTGCCAGGGCGGACGCCGCTCAGGCGAGCCCACACCTCGTCCTTAAGGCGGTTATAGTGGGTCGAAGCGGTGAGGCGCGTGAGGTATCGGTCGAGACCGCCCACCGCTTTGTCGATAGAAATACCGTTGTCGTTGAGCACCACAAGAATGTTAGCCTTAGAGTCGCCGGCCGCATTGAGGGCTTCGAAAGCTTCGCCACCGGTCAGCGCGCCGTCGCCAATGATGGCAATGTGTTGGCGTGTGGTGTTGCCCTGCAGTTTAGAAGCGGTGGCCATACCGAGGGCGGCCGAGATGGAGGTAGAGCTGTGTCCGGTGCCAAAAGCGTCATAAGGGCTTTCGCTGGGGCGCGGAAAGCCACTCAAGCCGCCGTAGGTGCGAATGGTGTCGAAACGGTCGCGGCGGCCGGTTATTATTTTGTGGGCATAGGACTGGTGGCCTACGTCCCAAATGAGCTTGTCGTCGGGAGTGTTAAAAACATAGTGCAGTGCCAGAGTTAGCTCAACAGTGCCGAGGCTCGAAGCAAGGTGACCAGGGTGTGTGGCAAGGGTATTGATAATGAAGTGGCGCAACTCGTCGGCCAGTGGCAAAAGGTCGCTGGGCGCAAGCTGGCGCAAGTCGTTGGGGGAGTCGATGTGGTCGAGCATGGCGTAGTAGGTATAGTTCAGGTTTATCGGGTTGAATAGGAAGGGGCCTGCTTCTCGATTGGTTCGAATGGTTTGTTGAGGCGCTTGTCGTCGAGGCGGCCTTCGGCGCCGCGGCGAAGTTCCCACTTGCCACCAACAAAGGCGTAGGCCATTTCCTCGCCCGAGGGTACGTAGTATTGATATAAGCCCTCCATACCCTCGACTTGCGGGGCGACCTCGTCGAACATTATCATCTTTTCTTTGTGCTCGTGCACCACCTCGACGGTACGATAGCGGTTCTTGGAGCCTTTGACCTTGACGCGTTTGCGCTCAACTTCGCGCACAAACTGCTCCTCGAAGCGGAGGTTGACCATAACGCTGTTAGAATATTCGAGCACCACACGGCGCAGGTTGCGCTCGCGGCGAAAGAGGGCTTGGCCAAACTGGGGTTTGCCGGTCGATGGCTTGAACCACACGGGCTCGATGACCTTACGCTGGGTGATGTTGTCAACGCCGTTGTACCCCAAGAGTGTATAGTAGGTTTTGCCATCGTTCGAAGTCTGAATAATTTCTTGATAGACTGCGCCGTACCAATTAGAGGGGTCGACTATGGTTTCCTCGCGGTTGATGAGTTCGTCGGATTTGTCGTTCAGCTCGGCAAACTCCACCTTGCCAGTGGCAGCGTTGAGGTACTGGATGAAGCCAAAACACTCCCACTCGCCGTTGTCGCGCAAGACGGGCCAAGTAATAAGGCGAACCTTCTTGTCGGGCGAAGTGAGCACCGACACCTTGTCGCCAAAATTCCACTTCCAACTCATAGAACCCTCTGTGTTCAGAGCTTCGGCCATGAGTTGCACGGCCTGCTCGCTGGCCAAGTAACGTTGGTTGTCGGTAGGGGCATAGCGCGCCGTACCAAAAAGGGTATCGAGCTGGGCGGCGAAGTCGGCCATTCGGGCTTTATCCTGCGCGTTGATACACAGGGCAATAAATCCAAAGACGAGTGCAAGAACAAACTTCTTCATACTTACATTAACGCAAGAAGTGACAAAATATTGTGCCGCCAAAACAATATTTATTACTCACTGGTCGTGGTCGTAAAGAAATCGCCCACGATTATCGGCCAACCGGCATACGGTAGCGAGTGCTGCTGGTGCCGAAATTGTAGATGTAGCCAAAGGTGAGCGAAGCCATGCCGCAGCCGTAGCGCGAAGTTTCGCTCGCACTCTGGGCTATGTAGCGAGGCAAGAGGGTGTACTTGAGGTCGGCAAAAATGTCGGACTGCGGCGTAAGGTAGTAGCGCAAAAAGAGACCTCCGTCGGCCGACATGGTGAACATTGGGTTGTCGTAGCGCCACACAGGGCCAGCCCCAAGATAGGGCATTACACCCAAACGGCGACCGCGAGCAAAGTCGAGTACATTGGAGACGTTGAAGAGCACGTCGGCATGGAAAGCGGTGAAGCGGTAAAGCTCTTGGTCTTGAGTACGGCCGAAGAGACCCGAAAGTTCGAATCGGATGGTCCAGCGGGGCGTGTAGTTACGGCCAACCATAAGTTCGGGCATAAGGCTGTAGTTGTCGAACGAGTCCCACCCTTTGAAGTTGAAGAGCGACACGTTGGCTCCCATGGCGTAGCCAATAAACCAGTCCTCGCTAAAACCGTGGGTGGCAAACTCGGAGCGGCGGCTGTAGGGAAAATACAAAAAGTTGTAGGTGGCACCGAGCGAGATGGTGTGGGTGTAGCTCACCCAATCGCCGTGAGGCAAAATAAAGCTTTTGTATTCGGCAAAGACCTGCCAGCCATTACTGAGGCTGAATGGAACGTGGAGGCCGAGCATGGTCTGGATGTTCGATGTAGACTGGCCGGCCATTTGGCTGTAGACGCCGAGACCGACAAAGGGGTAGACGTTGATTCGGCGCTCATTTGGGGTGCCAAAGGCCGAGAAGATGTCCCACATGAGTTCGGCCGAGGCAAAGAGGTTGGTTTGCGACTCGTCATTCACTGTGAGCATAGCGGCATCGACACCAACGCGCAGAGCGAGGGGTTGCAGTATCCACTTGCCATACGACACACCTCCGCCGAAACCCATCTGCGAGTTGCTTTCACCACCGGTGCGACTATAGAAACTCAATCCAAAATTGCCCGAAAGGAATGTGTTCGCCGCAAAGGGTGCTCTGTCCTGTTGCGCCACGGCTGGGGCGAGCGTAGAGAGGAGGATGAGGAGCGGAAGTAATATCTTTTTCATTTTGTATGGTTAATGGTTTTGTTCTGAAAAAAAGTGTTAATCCGTACCCCTTGGCCTGGCAGTCGCGTCTTTGATTGTAAACTCGAGGCTCGACTGCCAGACTGCGGGAATGCGGCTATGATTTTTAGATTTGAGCAGCTTTCTCGGCAAACTGCTTGGCGGTCATCTCTTCAACCTCGGGTTTGAGCTGGTCGATGAAGAGTTTGGCCAAGTTGTCGCTGAAGAGGCGATCTACGATATTAGAGACATTGTTGCGGTCTTTGGCGATAGTTTCGGCAGCGGCGGCAATCTCTTTTTCGCGCTTTTCGGGGTCGGCGACAGGCTCGCCACTGTGTTCGGCATTGTCGGTAAGTATCTTTTTCACCATCTCGACAACATCGTTGTGGGTAGGCTCGATGGGGCTTATTTTCTCCAACTCGTTTTGCAAGAGTTCCCACTTGATGGAGGGGAGGTAGCGGTCTGCCCATTCGCTGTCTACACTTTCGGCAGTGGCTTTTTCGTCGTTGCGGAGAATCCAACGTTTGAGGAATGCTTCGGGGAGGGGAGCATCGAAGTTGTCGAGCAAAGTCTTGTAAACCTTGTTGGAAAAGACGGTCTTGCATTGTTCGTCGTTCATCTCGTTGATTTGCTCGGTGATGGCTTTGCGGAAGTCTTTTTCGGTCTTAATGCCGCGGCCAGGGAAGGCTTTTTCGAATAACTCTTCATTGACTTCGGCCGGCGAAATGAGCGAGCAACTGGAAGCAACGAAACGTATTTTGGATTTGAAGTCTTTGGCCTGTTCCTGGGTCATGCGGAACTTGTTTACGAGCGTGTCGGTGCTGAAAGCTTTAGCGGCATCGATAACGAGGGTATCGGTAGCGGCCTTGCCGAGGATAGAAGCACGAATGTCGTCGTCATTGATGTCGGCTGTATTGAACATGGCGTAGGTAGAGAGACCACCCTCTTTCACTTCGCCGTTCTCGTCAAGTTCCTCGGCTTTGCCGTAGACCATGGCGCCATCGACGATGGTGTCGGGTGTTTCGAATTTACCATAACGGCGCGAGAGGGCTTCGACTTGCTCGTCGACCTCTTTCTTACCGACCTTGATGTGAGAAAGTTTGATATCAATTTTGCTCCAGTCAATCTCGACTTTGGGGCGCAGTGCGGCGTCGAAATAGAAGTCGAAGGTTGTTTGTTTCTCAAAGTCGAGGTTAGAGTTCTTTTCGTCGTTGAGGATGGGGTATGCGAAGATGTCGAGCTTTTCGTCGTCGACATATTTGAAGATAGCGTCGTTGATGATGCGTTGCACTTCGTCGGCAACAACGCTGGTACGGTATTTGCGCGAAATGAGGGCTAACGGAGCTTTGCCTTTGCGGAAGCCAGGCTCGACAGCGTTTTGTTGCATACGTTTCAGCGATTTATTTACGGCCTCGATGTAGTCGTTTTCTTCAATCTCAACCTTGATATTGAGGTCCAAATCGCTTAAATTTTCTCTTGTAATGTTCATCTGTATTGTTAATTAGTTGATTTTTAATTATTTTCTCAAAAGCATATTATTTGCAAAATTACATATTTTTCTTCATTCTGCAATAATAATTTATGAAAAACTTTTCACTGAAAGTTCAGACCGAGTTTTAGCAACTCTTGATAGAGGCTTCGAGGACCGTTCGAAGGGTCGGCATCTATGGTTTGGTGCAAGTGAGTCCTTCGAGCGGCAAAAATGCCTATACCTTTGCCATTGTTTATGTTAGAGTAGGTTCTGTGGAACTGGTCGACCCCTCCTATCGACGACGAGTTGATGTAGGCATTGAGGTCTTCGTTGCAGGCGGTAATGAAGACGTCGACCGTTTTCAAGTAATTTTTCGGTGCTGGGTCGTCTTTCAAAGCTTCCTTTAGGTCGGCAAGGAAGAGGTGCTGCCCGTAGTATAACATCTGAACATAAGAGGAGCCGTTGTGCAGAACACTGCCACAAGGGATGTCTGCGTATAGGGTGTCTTGCCCACTGTTTTCGGAATAATAGAACCTGATTACGGGCTCGTAGCGGCGCGCATTGGTCAGTCCATTCCACTGAATGTTGTACTGATTTCTCGACTGGCTGGACTGGAACGAAAAGAGTGGACGACCGTGGTTTACATATAGCAACTCACTGTTTTCGTTCGAGATAAGGTTCGTAGTAGCTTCGGCAATAATATCGCGCCCAGCGGTATGGCGCACAATGAGCCTATAAGTAACAGCAGAATCAAGCTTACGAGACGGCACATAATAATACATTGGTTGATTTTCGCGGGCAAAAGAACCGGTATCGATGGTTTTGGTAGTATAGTCGAAATGGAACGAATCGACCACCGAGTTACCATTCATAGCAAGCATATCGACAGTGATGTATCCCTGTGGGAAATTGATAGAATCGCTTATCATGGCAGGCTCTTGAATGTCACCATTGGGGAGGTAGCAGCGCTGCACCCGCGCCCAAATGGTGTCTTCGTCTTGGTCAAGCACACAAAAAACTATCGGTATTTCCTTCCACTCAGCATTGGGGGAGAAATCAACTTTGCACGCTTGGAATGTGAAGAGAACTATAATGGACAGTAAGAGCGATATTTTTTTCATTGTTTTAAACTTTCTATAACGGTTATTTCATCAGTTAACAGCCACGGTTTCAACCCTTTGGCCCGATGCCAATCTGGTATGTGTGGCAGCGTTGCTATGTTTATTTTTATGAATTGAATTTGCTCGCTCTCGATTGGTATGGCGAGTTTCACGACCTGTTCCTCCATATCGGCAACCGCAGGATTGTAAATAATCGTGGCAGGAACAGGGAGCGAATAGGTAGTACCATCTACCGAGACCGAAACCTCGACCGCCGTGGGAGCAAAAACCCACACATTGGGGTTATGAGCAAATCGGAGTTCGACCTGTTCTACATCGACCTTTTTCGACAATGTGGCCACTATCTCGACACCTGTCCCAGAAAAGCCAAGCCACCCATGAGCAAGGTCTGTCACCACACCTGTCTCACCATCAAACAAAACCTTGTCGGCATTTTTATTGTATGGCGTGTTCGGTTTTCGCGAATAGGAAACAGCTTGCACATAGTCAAAACTGAAATGTTTTTGCACGGTGAACGAAGGTGTTCCGTCTTTCGAGAAAGCCCGAGCCTTGACAAGAGTTGTATTTTCTATCGAAAACGGGGTTGTATATAGTGGCGACGACGCAGTTGGGTCCGAGCCATCAATGGTGTATCGCAATGTTGACTCTTGGTCAGGAGAGGTTATTGTGATGGTCATCGGCGAGTCGAATCGCACTTTGTTCGAAACAATGGTGGGTTGAGCAGGCAACGTCGACTTGTGTTGTGGGTAGACTGTGCGGTAAAAGTCGTATGGGGCGTTTTCATACGTATCGAACGCGCGGTAATGCAGCCGGACTACCGACGTGGTATCCGAATCAAGTTTCACGCTGATTAACAGTTTGTTATCCTCAACTGCAAAATCGAACATTTTGTCTATGATTTCTATGTAAAGTCCCGACGCCTGGTTTGTTAATGCCAACCAGCGAGTCTCGGTTCTGCGAGCACCATCGGTGGTATCAGCAAAACGAACTATTGGTAACTTGTTGTGGTCGATTGTTCCAATAGGACTGCTACCGAAGTGCGAACATAGGCTACGCCCAAACCACTCCAGTGTGTCGAACGACTCTGGTAGAGGAATTGAAACGACACAATAGGGCGACGACGACTTGCGTTGCGGAATTTCTGTCGTATAAATAATGTCGCCCGACTGGAAAATCTCTACGGACTGGTATACATCGAGCGAAGTACCGAAGCGAGATATGTGTTCGAGTGTGAGGCAATATGGGTCTCGCATAGAGAACGAGGAGGCAAGTGTCCCTGAACTCTGAGGTAATTCATAGGCCGAAAAGACAGGCAACGGGAGTTTCCCATCTTGCCCAAAGGAATAGGAACGTAAAGCACAGGTGGCAGAATCGAATTCAACGGCGAAATTGCTAACAGAAACCTTATAGTTAGCCCCCTCTGTAGCGTCCTTCTCTAATTTCAGAGGCGAGCGATTTAATTCAGACGGCGCCTTTTTTGCCACACGGGAGGCTACCAGTGGGAACTCGGTAGTGCCAACGATGGTTCCTGCTGGCGAAAAAGCGGTGGCTTGACGCTGCTTTACGGTGAATGTGATGAAGAGTTCCTCGTCGGCATAGAGCGTTAACTGTGGCAGGCGTAGTTTGAACGACTCTGACTCGCCAGGGCCGAGCGTGAGAGGAAGGTCGCCTTCGACTATGCGCGGTTTGTGGTTGGTGCGGACAGTATATTCGAGAATGAGGTTCGACATGGACGAAAAGTCCGACGTGTTGCGAACCTCAAATTCGCCTTGGTCGGCACTATTTTCAACCATTCTGATGTCGTATGTGCGGAACAAATATCTCAATGAAGGCAGTATTGGCAACGGTTTTCGCGTCTCGGTTACGAGTCCACCGTGCTTTTTTGTGGTCGAAGTAGTAACGTCGAAAGTCGATACAGGCAGCCACGAATCGAGGAAACAGCCTTGTACATTCGGCTTGGTGTGGACGAGGGTCCACAGTTCATCGAACGTAGATGAGAAAGTGGCCGAAGCGGCATCGTAGGCCAAAATAATCATTGGACGAGTCTGCTGCTTTGCGGCGAATTCACGAACTTGGTCGGTGGTGGGATTAGCAGTAGCTATGACGTCGGTATTGTCAGAATAGAGAGCGCCACTATAGAGTATCGGGCGAGATTTCTCTATGGCTTTCAACGACTTATATGCGTCGTCCATACAAATGCCATTGTCGCGGCCTGGTCCGAGAGACCAAGCTATTATGGAGGTATGATTTTTGAGTTGTCCATACATACCGGTCACTCTTTGCACGAATGCTGGCGAGAAGTCCCTATCGGTGGCCACGGCTTTGGCTTTGGTTGAATAGGGTTGAAGATTAGCGTCGCACACAACGTAGAAGCCCAACTGGTCGCAAAGTTCATAAAATTCGGGTGAGGCTGGCGAACGATAGGCTGTACGAATGGCGTTGAAGCCGTAGCGCTTCATCTGTAGAAGGTCTTGACGCATACGTATATATGTCGCCTCGCCCTCGATTTGTGGTTCGCAATAGACAGCACCTTTGAGCGTGATAGGGACACCATTAAGACGCAAAAGTCCGTCGGTAACCTCGACAGAGCGGAAACCAAAACGTGTCCCTACAGTCTCGATGAGTTTCATATTCTCATCGCGCAAACGCATGACAACGGTGTAAAGATTCGGGGTTTCGGCAGTCCACGGCTGTACCGAGGCGTAGTTGGCCG
This sequence comes from Bacteroidales bacterium, assembly GCA_017479385.1. Classification (GTDB taxonomy): domain Bacteria; phylum Bacteroidota; class Bacteroidia; order Bacteroidales; family P3; genus Colimorpha. Next base: position 330,548 of record JAFVCE010000017.1, read on the forward strand.
AAAGCGAGAGACGGTTGTCGGAACGTTTGTCGAAGAGTACCCACTTTCCCATTTTGTCGAACTGATGGCCCTGGGGGTCCCAAAGTTCGACCTCGAGGTAGTAGCGACCTTTTTTTTGCTTGGTATGTAGGTCGGCTAAAAGGGTAATCGAAGCGGTCGATGTTCGATGTTGATACGACCTTAATAGGGTGTAATCCCGAACATGGGTCTCTGGTTTTAGGGTAATGAAAACTGCCCCATCGATGTCGAAACAGGTGCGGATAGTTTCGCTTTCGAGGAGGTCCGCCTCCGAATGCTTGACTATGCGGACCGTCAATGTGTTTCTTTTTCCAAATTTAAGGTGGGGCGTTAAGTCAAATTCGTGCCAAAGTCTTGAGTCGGAGGCACTGGCAATAGGTGCTGCGTCAACTTCGAGGCGGCAAGTTGCAGAAGTTCTGAGGTTGAGGTAGGCGTAATAATTTTTCCAAGCCTTTGGAACCTCGATTTCTTTTGTTAGCGTAACTGCGGTGTCGTTCTCTTCGCGCTTCCAGCCACCATTGAGCGACACGTAGTATGGGGAGTCTTTATATTTGAGTTTTTCGATGTCGTTTTCGTCAGCATAAGGCACAATATTGGCGCGAGGACTCTCTTGCGCATAGGCTACAATAGCCATGAGCGTAATAGCAACTGCTGCAATAATCCGTCGCCACAACATGCCAATTATCAGAAGTTTATGCCTGCGCCAACGCGGAACATATGGAACAAGATGGCATCGTTGAGGGCAGGAATGCCGTTGGGGTCACACTGGCGAACATCGTTCATAAAAATGAGCTGATATCCAACATTGAGGTTGACGCCCACGTTGCGTGTTATGGCATAGCGAACACCTCCATTGAGGCCAAAATAAAGGCCGCCTTCTTCGATTGACACCGATTTGGGAGCAGGTCCAGTAGTGCCAAGCGGAATGGTGTAGCCCAATTGTAATACAGAGAACGGCGAGAGGCGACTGCGCGAATAGTGGCTACGCAACTCGAAGAACACTGGCAGTTGAGTAAACGAGCCTCGAGGGTCGGAGAGGAATGTAAAACCCAAGCCCAGACCTGCCTCTTTGCGGAACTGGAAGCCCGAGACGAAAGTAAATCCGTTAAGGTTCGCCGTGTCATTATATTTTGTTGTGTTGAGGTTTGTCATGAAAGCATATTCGCCCACGCCATAGTAGCCGTGCCAACGAAACTCTATGTGGTTTTGGGCCGAAGCCGACACGACGCCTACCAGTACCGCTGCAAACAGAAGAAGTTTTTTTGCCATACCTTATATATTATGTTTTAAGAGTTGAGCCATACCTATTGTTTGTTCCATACCAGCATTTTTTGTCTGATTTTGCCTCAACCTTTTTATTGTCTGCCGGCGAAAGCCTAATTCTGCTTGCTTGCGAACAGAGTTGTGCCGCCACCGGCCTTTTGATTTTTTGTTTTTAAAAAAGAGAGGGCGAGTCGTTGAGGACTCACCCTCATACTTATAATCTGATTATTTCATCTCTTTGAGGTCGGGGCTGATGATGAGTGTTGCCTCGGTTGCGGCCTGAACCTGCTCGACGGTGAATTCGGGGTTAATTTCGGTCAGAACAATGCCTTCCGGAGTAACTTCCATCACACCCATCTCGGTGATAATCATATTCACCTGGCCTTTTGCGGTGAGGGGAAGACGGCATTTTTTCAGAATCTTGGGGTTGCCTTTAGCGGTATGTTCCATGGCGAGGATAACCTTTTTGGCACCGACCAAGAGGTCCATTGCACCACCCATACCGGGGGTCTTCTTGCCAGGAATCATCCAGTTAGCCAAATCGCCCTGCTCGTCGACTTCCATAGCGCCGAGAACCGATACGTCGACGTGACCGCCGCGGATGATACCGAACGAAGTGGCACTATCGAATGTGCTTGCGCCCTCGACGGCAGTGATAAATCCGCCACCAGCATTGATGAACCAAGGGTCTTCCTTACCCTCTTCGGGGGTGGGCCCCATACCAATCATACCATTTTCGGACTGCAAGACGACTTTGACGCCTTCGGGAAGAAAATTCGGGATGAGGGTCGGCAGACCGATACCAAGATTGACAACATCGCCATCGTGAAGCTCTTTGGCAGCGCGACGAGCAATAAAGGGTTTGATTTCGTTTTTGTCCATGACTATATTATTATTGTGTTAATTCTTTGATTGTCTTTTAGTTATTTCACGCCGCGCTTAACCATTTCTTGCGCCACATACGAGGCAACATCGTCGGCATAGGTGTTGGCACCAAAACCTGCGTCGTAGCCCAACTCTTTGGCCAACTCGTGGCTTACACGTGGACCACCACAAACGAGTATAATTTTGTCGCGCAGGCCCTCGGCTTCGAGCATTTCGACCAACTCGGTAAGGTTCTGAATGTGCACATCTTTTTGCGTTACGGTCTGGCTCACAAGGAGTGCATCGGCATGGAGTTCAACAGCTTTGGCAATAAACTCGTCGTTGGGGACCTGGCTGCCCAAGTTGTAGGCTTCAATCATATCGTAGCGTTCCAGGCCGTAGTGACCGGCGTAGCCCTTCATGTTCATGATGGCGTCGATACCAACGGTATGGGCATCGGTGCCGGTCGAGGCCCCTACACATACTATTGGGCGGCCGATGTGCTCGCGAATATATTCGTCACACTCTTTCATCTCCATCGTTGTACTTTCCACCTTTGGAACGTGGATGTTGGTATAGTCGACGGTATGGGTTAGCGAGCCGTAGCAGTTCATAAAACAGAAGCCCTCGGTGAGTTCTTTTTGGAACACCACGAGTGGATTTTCGAATCCCATTTTTTTGAGCAGTTGCTTGGCGGCCTCTTCGGCCTCGGCACCTGCGGGTACGGGCAGGGTGAAACTGAGTTGCACCTTGCCATCGTTCATTGTATCGCCATATGGTTTTATTTTGGTTAGGTCTAAGGTTTTGTCGTAATCCTTAGCCTCCATTGAATATAGACCTTCGCTCATAATAAATTTCGATTTTTTGCGTTATTGTGTTATAACATCGGTGCGACGACTGTCGTGTTGGCGCTCCGTCGCCCGATGTGCGAGCACTTTGACGTATTATTTTTTTCCTTTCATTAGTTCAACAAATGGGTTGAAGTAGTTCTCGGCTTTGGCACTGACGCCGTCGAGACCTTTACCGCCATTTTTCGGGCGCTTGACGTTGGCAAAGATACCTTTTTCGAGCGCAGTGAAGAGGCCTTCGCTCTCCATTTGCTCAAGGAGCGCAGTGGCTTTATCGAGCACCTCTTTGGCGCGGCTGCGAATAATGCCGCCCTCTTTGAACTCGACCTCTTCGCCAATGTCTTTCATATTGTTGAATATGTATTTAGCATTTTCGATAGAGAGGTAACGGTCGCTCATGAATGGTGTGTGGATAGCCTCGGTTGGCATACCGAGCAGCTGCAAGCCCTGGTGGGTCCATTGGCCTATGATGTTGAACAGGGCATCTTGGATGTGGCCCCTGAAGATGTTGCCAGTCATGAACTTGGTTGGCGGCATATATTTCAGCGGGGCTTTGGGGAATATTTCGCGAATCATCTGAGCCTGGGCCAATTCGTAGAGGAAGCCGTTTTCGAGCATGGGGTCCATCTCGAAAGCGTGGCCCAAACCTTGCTGCTCTTCGGGCAAGCCAGCCAATAGTGCAAGTTGCTCGTTAATCAGGTCCGAAGCCAAAACGGTGTGGGCCTCTTCGTAAGCGTCGGCAGTGGTGAGGTAGTTGTCTTCGCCGGTGTTGATAATGACGCCAGCAAAGCCGTTGATAATGCGCGAGATATATTGGTCGATAAGTGTACGCTGCATATTGATGTCGCGGAAGAGGATACCGTAGAGAGCATCGTTGAGCATAACGTCGAGGCCTTCGAGAGCACCCATGGCAGCAATTTCGGGCATACAAAGGCCCGAGCAGTAGTTACACAAGCGGATGTAGCGGCCAACCTCTTCGCCAACCTCGTCGAGGGCTTTGCGCATGATGCGGAAGTTTTCTTGAGTGGCGAATGTGCCGCCAAAGCCTTCGGTGGTTGCACCGTAGGGCACATAGTCGAGCAAGCTCTGACCCGTGGTACGGATAACGGCAATGATGTCGGCACCTTGGCGTGCACCGGCCTGGGCCTGCACAACATCTTCGTAGATGTTGCCCGTTGCCACGATGATGTAAAGATAGGGCTTGGAGCCTTCGCCGATGGTTTCGATGTAGTGTTCGCGGCGCAGACGGTTGGCACGAATGCGGTCTATTGTCTTGTTGATATAGGGGTTGAGGCAACTTTGGATTTCGCTCATCGGGTGGATTGGGAGACGGGTAATGTCGAGCGTACCGGCCGATATGGCTTCGGCTATCTCTTGGGGCGACTTGCCGGTCTCGGCAATGGCGTTGCCGATGAAGAACATAACGCCCTGACCGAGTTGGCCTTTGCTCTTAATTTCGTCTACAACCACATTGGGCAGCGGGACACCGTTTTCGTCAATATCGTCAATGCCAAGCAATCGGCACAAGGTGCGCTCGACGGCGACAGTTGTGTATCCTCCCACAAAATCTTGCACTTGGCCTGCGATGTTGCGAGCTACCGAACGAGCATGTTCAACTTTTGTAAAATCAAGTCCTACTTTACTTTTCTGCATTGCTATCAGGTATGTTGTGTTAGTTTTTTTATAATATAAATCAGGCTGCAAAGTTACGAAATTTTTCTGAATTGGCAAAAAAAACCTACATTACGCGCCAAAATTACGATTTTTCGCCCAATTCGAGAGGTGGAAACAGACACTCTCGAGGTCGTATTTTTTAGGCCAGAAGATGAGTTTTTCGTTAGACTGTTTTTTTTCGTTGGAGTGTAACGAATTGTAACGATATTTATTTGGACAAACGACAAAATGTTGCTAACTTTGCAGTTGGTTTTGGCAAGAGGTGAGCGCACATAGCGAATTAGCGAACTCGCTTATTGTCAAGACCATATAGGCGCCACGACCACCCGCCTATCGCTATGAGAACGGGTCAGAAGTCGGGTTATAGGCCGAGACAGGATTGAAGGCTGTGTTGTCCCCGATAGCGCCGAAAATAGTTCATCGTATAAGTGCGGCTCGCTTCGCTCGCCGCCCGAAATCATGAACCAAACACTGCACCGATTCGCTACAATGCTTGTGAAGCGATTTTTTCACTCCCCCACCCTCGTGGTTGTGGTGCCGAGCGCCCATATAGCCCCATCCTCGCAACGATTAGTCGGCCATATGAGCCTCGCGCGAAGCTGCGAGCACACACGACGAAAATTCATCGACGGCGCGGCGGCTGTACTTGCCCACTATGGTGAGCAGCGAGGCCTGCATGGGCCGAGTCGACTCGCGGATGGGGAGCGTTCTGATGTCGTCTTCGTCGAAGACGCTGCTCCGCGTGTGTAGCGCCACGATTTGGCACGAGTGGACCATGTGTATCATCGTGTAAATCTCGTTCAGTTCCATCAGCGGCTGCAGCGCGAAACCCGTTTGCCGCAGCAACTCGTCGAGCAGATAGCGACTGCTCATGCCACGCGCCGGTATGGCCACCTGCCACGGGGCGAGCTCGGGTAGCGAAACATCGCCGCGCAGGGCTAACGGGTGCTGTGGGTCGACCAGCGCGCAGAGGCACGACGAGAAGAGCGGCGTGGCCTGCACGTCGTCGCCAAACGGACCGTGGCAGTAGGCCAGTGCGAGGTCGAGGTCGCCACTTCGCAGCAGGGGCAATATGTCGTTGGTGCGCTCGAAACGGATGTCGAACTGCACACCAGGGTAGCGTGGGCAGAAAAGTTGTAGAGCGCGAGTGAGGAGCACCGATAGGCCATAGGTAACACCCACACGCAAACGCCCGCTCTTCAGCTGTTCCATATCCTTTAGTTGCTGACGGCCTTCCTCGGCTGCGGCCACCGTGGCACGCGCCAGCGGCAGGAAGACACGCCCAGCCTCGGTGAGCGCAACACGCTTGCCCACGCGGTCGAAGAGCGTCACCCCCAAATCGGTCTCGAGTTGCTTGATTTGGTGCGACAGGGTGCTCTGCACCACGAAGCATTCTTGTGCCGCCACCGAGAAATTTTCGCTCTCTGCGCTCTTGATGAAGTATTTCAACTGCCTGAGTTCCATTACTTATTCGTCTTTTCGATTTAGTAAATCTAATTTTTTCAGAATGCAAATTTACGAATTAATTGTAATTTTGCAGACAGAAATCGATAACAGAAAGGAATAACAGATATGAAAATCACCTACTGGAGCGACTACGCCTGCCCCTACTGCTACATCGGCGAGACCCGCCTGAAACACGCCATCGACGAGATGGGTATTGCCAACCAAGTCGAAATAGAGAGCCTCGCGTTCGAGCTCGACCCCAACGCCCCTTTCGAGGTGCAGACACGCACCGACGAGCGTTTTGCGCGCAAATATCAACTTAGCCTCGACGACGCCCGCGCCCAAATCGAACACATCTCGCAACTGGGCCGCGACGAGGGCCTTGACTTCCGCTACGCTTCGACGCTCTATACCAACACCCGCGACGCACACCGCCTTGCCAAGTTGGCCCACGACGAGGGTGGCTGGCAGCTGGCCGACCGAATAAGCGAGAAGCTGTTCGACGCCTATTTTACTCGCAACGAGAAACTTGCCAACCGCGACGTGCTTCTGCGCATAGCCACCGAGGTTGGGATGGATGGCACAAAAGTAGGTGCCATACTCGACAGCGACCGCTACACAGACGAGGTGCGCTACGACGAGCGCGAAGCCGCCATCAGGGGCATACATGGTGTGCCTTATTTTGTTATAAATGGCGACGTAGCCATACCCGGGGCAGTCAGCGTGCGCGCTATGAAGAACGCCCTCGAACGTGCCCTCAAGAAGAGCGCCGCCAACAGCGAGGAGCACCCACACCAATGCGGTCCGGAGGGCTGCGCGCTATGATTCGCAGCGTGGTTGTGCGCGACGTGTTCGGGGTGTTTTGCTACTTCTGCATAGACGGCGAGTCGCGCCGCGGCTTCGTTGTCGACCCCGGCGCCGAGGCCTCGCGACTGCTGGCACTCATCGAGCGCAACGGCTGGACGATAGAACGCATACTGCTCACCCACGGCCACTTCGACCACACGGGGGCAGTATGCGAACTCTCGCAGCGGCTGGGCATTCCATACAGCATTCATCGCAATGGGCAGCAATATTTGCTCGACACACAACTAAACCTCAGCGCCTACTGCCAGCGCAACGTGGTGTTGCGCGACGCCGAGTTTTTCGACGACGGAGCCCTCTTCGTAGCTGGCCAAATGCGCCTGCAGGCCATACACACACCAGGCCACACGCCCGACAGCGTGGTCTACCTCTGTCCGGCAGAACAGGCAGCCCTGGTGGGCGACACCATTTTCCGTGGCTCGCCCGGCACAACCGAATATGAGGGTGGCGACCCAGTGGCCCTGCGCGAAAGCTTGTCGAAAATACTCTCGCTGCCAGCCGCCACACGCCTCTTCCCAGGCCACTCTTCGCCCACCACCGTGGCCACAGAGCGACCGCTCTACGGAGCTCAACTTACCCCCAAACGGTAGTACGAACTCATCGACGTTTGCTAAAAACAACTATCCCTCGACCACCACAAACGGCAACTCGGCGCTGCCAACTGGCCGACCTTGCCCCCCCAGAGGGCTCAAGGTCGGCCAGAAATCGATAGCTAATCGCCTCAGTATCAAGCGTTGTTCGACCTCAATACGACCCTAACCCCTCTTTAACCCCTCCTCAACCCTGTTTTTCAGGTAGTTACAAAAACAAATATAACCTTTTTTTTTGAGTGGTGCTGCTATTGCTTTTTGGGCTTGGGAAGCTTGATGTCGGCCAACGAATGGTTGCGGTTGAAACGGCTGAAGTCGACCTTGCCTTTTATGCCCGGGCAGCGGCCGCTCTCTGTGTATTGCCACAGGGTGAAGCGTGTGCTGGGGTAGGAACGATAGTTGGCGATGAAGATATGGTATTTGGCGTATTTTTTGCCGCTGAAGTGGGTTTTGTAGAGCCGTTCGCTGGTGTAAATCATGGGCTTGACCCCGTATTCGTTCTCCATGAGTTCGAGCAGTTTGTCGACGCGCGCCATATAGAGTTTGTCGCAGTGGTGCCCCTCTATATCGAGCACCGGAATGAGGTCTTGTTGTTTTTTATTGACAACCGACTTGAAGTTGCCAAACTGCTGGTAGGCAGTGGTTTTGCTGCTATAGAGGTGGTAGCTGCCCACCAGCAGGCCGGCTTCTTTGGCTTTCTTGACGTTGGTGGCGTACTGAGGGTCGCGGATTGAGGTACCCTCGGTGGCTTTGATGTAGACAAAGCGTATGGTAGAATCTTTGGCCACCTTGGTCCAGTTGATGGTTTCTTGGTAGCGCGAGACATCAATTCCGCGCACTTTTTGTGCGTGGAGCGGCAGCTGGACGAGTAGCAGAGCCGCAAATGTCAGACTACATAGAAATTTCTTCACCTTTCGAGTTAAAAAACTTGTATTCCAAGAGGTTAAATTTCTCCGATTTGGTGAAAACCAGCACGGTTTTGTAGCGCCACATCCATTTGAACCACAGCGAACGGAGGCCGCCTTTGGTTATGTAGGAGTGGACGTAGGGGTGGGTGGTGATGGCCAAGCGGCGCTCGCCCTGAGTCTGGACCAGGTAGCGCAGGTTCGACTCAATGTCATCGACTACCACGAGGCTCGATTTGATAGTTCCGGTGCCTTCGCAGAAGGGGCATTTTTCTTGCACGTCGACCTCAATAACGGGGCGTACGCGTTGGCGGGTTATCTGCATCAAGCCGAACTTGCTGAGCGGGAGAATGGTGTGGCGAGCCTTGTCTTTAGACATCTCTTCGGTCATGAATTCGAAGAGGGCTTTGCGGTTTTCGGCCTTAACCATGTCGATGAAGTCGACGATTACGATGCCGCCCATGTCGCGCAGGCGCAGCTGGCGCGCAATCTCTTTGGCACTCTCTATATTGACTTGCAGGGCGGTGTCTTCTTGGCCGGTGCCGAACTTTATGTGGTTGCCGCTGTTAACGTCGATGACGTGCATGGCCTCGGTGTGCTCGATATATAGGTACACACCCGAGCGGATGGTGACAATGCGACCAAAGGCGCGGCGAATGTCGCGCTGAATGCCGAATTGCTCGAAGATGGGGGTCTCGAGCTTGTAGAGGCGCACAATGTCGTCCTTATCGGGCGAAACGGTGTGGACATAGCGTTTTGCCTCCTCGTAAACCGATGGGGTGTCGATATAGATGGCGCTAACATCGTCGGTTAGCACGTCGCGCAAAACGGCTGTGGTGGGGCTGAGTTCAGAGTGAACCTTTCGCGGCGAGTTCACCTTCTTGATAGCTTCGGTCATGCTGGCCCACGAATCGAGCAACAGGCGCAGGTCGGCGTCGAGTTCGGCCACGGTGCGGCCCTCGGCCACGGTGCGCACAATAACGCCAAACCCCTCGGGCCTAATGCTTTGCATAAGGCGGCGCAGGCGGCTACGCTCTTCGCGGCTCCTGATTTTTTGAGATACCGAAATCTTGCTCGAGAAAGGGGTCAGCACAAGAAAATGGCCCGCAAGCGATATGTCGCCCGTCAGTTTAGGGCCTTTGGTGGAGATGGGCTCTTTAGAGATTTGTACAAGCACATACTGGCCCAAAGTTAGCAACTCGGAGAGGTTGCCCTCCTTTGCGAGCACCGGCTCGGGTTTAACACCTTTGAGGGTGGCGGCATTGCGGTCGCCATTCATGGCCAGTTTCAAGTATTTGTTAAAGCTATTATAGTCGGGGCCGAGGTCGAGGTAGTGCATAAAGCCGTCTTTCTCGTCGCCCAAGTCGACGAAAGCTGCGTTGAGGCCCTGCATTATTTTGCGCACACGTCCCACATATATATCCCCCACCGAGAAGCGCGAAGCGAGCTTCTCTTTGTGCAGTTCGACAAGCAGTTTGTCCTCGGTCAGGGCTATCTGTATCTCTTTGTCGTTGGCGGATATGATAAGTTCTTTTGTCACAAAAATAGAGTGGTGTTATGTTTAAATATTATGGTGGTGTTTATTCTACGTAAAAAACAAATCACACTCACGGCACCATCGAGGCACCCGTTCCGTGTAATTTGTTTTAGTTTTAGATTGTTTCTGACGACACTTAAAAGAGATAGGTGTTTAGCCTATTTCTTTTTATGTCTGTTCTTGCGCAGACGTTTTTTGCGCTTGTGGGTAGACATTTTGTGTCTCTTGTGCTTCTTTCCGTTAGGCATAATGTTTAGATTTTTTATAGTTTATTTTACTGAGTTCTTTTTCACATCGACGACAAACGTCTTGGCCGGCTTGAAAGCGGGGATATTGTGCGCAGGAATGATTATAGTGGTATTCTTGCTGATATTGCGACCAGTCTTTTCGGCTCTTTTCTTAACGATAAAACTGCCGAATCCACGGAGGTAGACGTTCTCACCGCGAGAGAGCGACTCCTTGATGACAGTCATAAACTCCTCAACCGTGGCTTGAATGGCAACTTTCTCTATGCCTGTTTTCTGAGCAATATCTGCTACGATTTCTGCCTTTGTCATAATAATGGTCTTTTATTTTAATTACTGATAATCTTTATGTTTCATGTCAAAACAGATTGCAAAATTAAGATTTTTTTTTGAAATCAAAAAATAAAAAATGCAATTTGCCTATCGAAAATCTTTTTACCACAGCGAAACTACTGAAAATCAAACACTTGCAACTTGAACATTTTTTTTGCAATTTGGCGCTAACGCGCTGACTTTTAAGGTTTCAATGATGGTTTGCGAACAATTTTTTCGCCCATATAGCCTCCGAAGAGCAGCAAGGCCGAGAGGGTGGCCAAAACCACGACCCACCATGGTAGGGTGTAAGTATCGAGCGCACTATAGTCTATTACGCCACGAGCCGACAAGAATCCAAACAAAACAACGAGGGCATTGTTTACGAAATGGGCGCTGGCGCTAACCAATATCGACCCCGAAGCGTAGAACAGGTAACCCAACACGATGCCCATTGCGAAACGCGTTAGAAAAGCAAAAATATCGCCATGAGCAATACTGAAGATGGCTGCGGTGATGACGATGGCCCAGTGCGGATTGCGAAGCCATTTGGTCATCAGCTGCTGCATACAACCACGGAAGAAAAGTTCTTCGCAGATGGCTGGCAAGACAGCAATAACCAATAGGTTAACAATCAAGCCCCAAACGCTTTCGGTGGCAAGGAATTTTTCTATCAAGTTGTTCGATAAGTCTGCCATAGTACGGAAGTATTCTTCGAACTTTGCCCACACGCCACCAAAATGCCAAGAGTCGTTAAAGCTTGTGATAACATCGTTCAGCGGGGAGAAAGCAACCATAATTATGGCGCTAACAAGGGCCAGTTTCCACTTCGGTGCAGAGAAATCGAGCTGCCACATAGTTTTGTAGTCGTGGCCGTAGAGGACTGCCAGCAGAACCACTGGCACCACGAAGAGCGCGGCCCCGCCTATGGCCTGAGTTGCAAGCAGGAATGAGGTCGACGTGATGTCTACCCCAAATATCGAGAGCGCAAGAGCAGCAATCGAGATTGCGAACTCGATTCCTACTGCAAAACAGATAAGTACAAAGATTTGGAGAAGCGGAGAGGTTTCTTGTTTCATCTTGCTGTAGAGTTTTATTTGTGACCCCGGAGGGATTCAAACCCCCGACTTTCGGAACCGGAATCCGACGTTCTATTCAGCTGAACTACGAGGCCAAATTCAGTATTAATAACGACACTTCTGTCGTTTTATTGTGCAGATTTTAATTTTTTTTCAATTTTTTTTCATTTCAACGTCGCTGCACACATTATTTTAATGAATATATGTGTTTTTGAAAAAAAATTTTAGTAATTAAAAAAAAAGGTGTACCTTTGCAAAAAATTTAACACAAAAATTTTTATGAAAAAAGGACTATACTTGGTTGCAGCAATGGTAATAGTTTGCTTTACCTCCTGCCTGCGCGATTCAGACAAAGACCTGCTCCGCAATCCAATCCATGTGCATGGCGATTTCTCGCCAAAATTCGGAGTTCCAGTGGGTTACGGCAGCGTAGCCCTCAACGACCTGCTCAATATGCTCGACGGTTCGTCGACAGGTATCGTCGATATGCAGGCCGATGTGTTGACCATCGATTTCGACACAACTTTCTCTGGCACAATCAACACCGAGAGCAATAAAAAGAAGTCTTTCACCCCCACTTTCAAACCCAATTTCGGGCTTAAAGCAAGCGACACGCTCTCGTATCGCGACACAACGCTTGTCCTTTTCGACGACGACCTCAACATCTTCCAGACTCTGCCCATGCCGGCCGACTCGCTGAAGATTTGGTTCGACTCGGTGTTGCTCAAACTCAACGTCCGCATCAACGCCAACGCCAACATCAACGACACCTTGTCGCAACACGCAAAACTCAACATAGACAGCCTGATAATAGACTACGTCGACAACCAGGGTCACCCTCAAACTTACAACGGTCTGAAGACGGTTACACTCATCGACAACGAGGCCATTCTCGACGGTGCCCACATCGACACCACTATTAATATTAAAGATGTGGTCAACGCGCTGCCACAACACATTAAGGTAACTGTGCGTATGCGCATACTCATCGAGAGCCGCATTTTGCAGTACCTCAACGTTAGCGACATGAGCTTCGTCGACTTCTCCGACCTCATCTCGATTTCGTCTATCGACTACGACGCCAATGTCGGCGTGCGCGTCCCCTTCCAGTTGAAAATCGAAAGCATCCCCTACTCCACCAAGATAGCCATGTCGACCAGCAACATTAACTTCGACTCTATCCTCAGCCAGATTACTTCGCGATTTGGCGACGATATGTCGCTCGGCATTGGCGCCGACAGCATTAGCCTCAACTTGCTGGTAAAGAACAATATTCCTCTCAATCTGAGAATCACGGCCGACGCCCTCGACGAGAACGACAACGTACTGATAGCTAATGTGTTCGACCAAGACATCCTCGGCTCGCTGCTTACCGATACCGAGCCCGCCCAATCGGCCGGTCCAAACCCAAATCAACAGCCGCTCAAGTTCGACATTCAGGACACTGCCACTCTCCACACCCTGCTCAACGCCTCGGCGTTGCAAGTCACCATACGCCTCCAAACCACCGACCAGAAACGCGTTGTTGTGCGCCGCCAAGACTTTATTGATATGCGTATATACTTGAAGCTGGCCTCTTTCATCAACGTGGATATGCCGTTGACCAACGAGCCTCTCCCGATTTTTAACAGCATTAACAACAATTCTGACAACGAATAAGTTATAGGAGGAACCAACTGATGAAAAAGATACTGAAATACGCATTTTGCCTAACCATTGCCGCCACGCTCACTGCCACAGCTACGGCTCAGAACTATAACGAAGAAAACAACCTCTTCTACCACGCTTTCCGCGTGCCGCAGAGCAACGACCTCAACCCCGCTTTCTTCCCAGCAAGCAACACCCTCTACATTTCGCTGCCTGGCTTAACCAGACTACAGTTCGGTGCTCCGCTGGCCATTGGCGATATGTTGAGCATTGACACGGTGAACCACATCACCAACATCGACCTCAACAAAATTAGCGATGCCATGAGCGAAAACAGCCAACTCAACTTTGGCTTGAATATGAACCTTATTGGCGGCGGATTGCGCATTGGCAACACCTTTATCACCGCCAGTTTGGGACTGAAAACCAAGTTCGATTTCACCATTCCCTACAGCACGGTCGACTTCCTCCTCCACGGCAACTTGGATGAAAATGGCGTTGCTGGCCGCAGCGCCGAAATCCTTACTGGCGACCTATTTAATATGCACGTCTACGGCGAAGCCGGCATCGGCATCGGACACAGAATCCCGATTATCAACCTCACCATTGGCGCACGCGCCAAGATTTACTACGGTTTGGCCCACATCTCGTTCCGCCCCGACATTAAGCTTACCACCGACCAAAACATCGACGCCATAAACGCCACAATCAATTATCAACTTGGCATCTCCAGCCCAATACCTATCAATCTTGGTGGCAATGGCTTGAGCGACCTCATCGACATCAACGCCCTGCGCAACAAAGGCGTGATGGGTGCCCTCAAATACCTCGTCAGCCCCGAAGTGGCCAACATGAGCGTAGGCTTCGACCTCGGCGCCAAATACCAGATTGGCCCATTCGCCATCTCGGCTTCGGTCATCGACCTCACCAGCGGCCTCCATTGGCACAACAACGTCTACTCTATCGGCCCCTCGGGTGGCGCTGTCGACACCTCGTTCGCAGGCTTCGACGTGCAACAGTTGCTCAACAATGGCTCGCTCCAACTCGACACGCTTTTGGATAGTTATGCCTCGCTTTTAGGCCGCTTGGTACCCGACTCGGTGCTCAGCAAGGGCGGCGACTACTACTACACCATCCCCACCAAAATCAACATTGGCGCCTCGGTTAGCCTCGGCACTTTTGTGCGCGCCGGCATTCTGTTCCACGGACAGTTCGACCGCGGTCTGCTCACCAACAAGAACGACTACGACCTCTACACCCTCAACAACTATCATATAGATTTCGACAAAAAGAAAGACAAATTCCGCTACAACACCACCCTGTCGGCCAACGTCAACCTACTGAACTGGCTCGAAGTCGTAGCAGGCTCGTCGATTGTGTATGACGGCTCAAAGATAGACCCCCTCAACCCAGGCGTTGGCTTTATCATCACGCCGCTTTCGGCCGCACAGTTCTACCTGATGGCCGACTATGTGTCGAGCATCTACTTGGTGGAGGAGAAGGGCTTGAACATCAAGTTCGGCTTCAACCTCCTGATTGGCCACGGCGGACGCCGCAAAATGTTATAAACCAGAATATTAATACTGTCAGATATTGGAGCAGTTGCTACGCACTGGCGCGGCAACTGCTCCAACAAATAGAATGCCACACCAGTTCAACCAACCTCGTACTAACAACAACTCACCAGCATGAACCTCGTAGCAATAGTAGGACGCCCCAACGTGGGCAAATCGACGCTCTTTAACCGCCTCACGCAGACGCGCACTGCCATCGTTGACGAAACGGCCGGCGTAACGCGCGACCGCCAGTATGGCCACTCCGACTGGAACGGGAAGAAATTCTCTATCATCGACACCGGCGGCTACGTGGTGGGAAGCGACGACGCCTTCGAAACCGAAATCCGCAAGCAAGTTGCGCTCGCCATCGACGAGGCCGATGCCATACTCTTTCTGGTCGACGCACGCGAAGGGCTAACCCCAATGGACGAGGATGTGGCCAATATGCTCCGCCGTTGCACCAAGCCCGTCTTTCTCGTGGCCAACAAGGTCGACAACTCGCGCGAGATGGACGCCCTGGGCGAGTTCTACGCCCTGGGTCTGGGCGACCCCTACCCCATTGCCGGCATCAGCGGAAGCGGCACCGGCGACCTGCTCGACGCTCTGGTGAAAGACTTCGACAGCGGCGAGGACGACCCCACCGAAGGCCTTCCAAGAATAACCGTCGTAGGCCGCCCCAACGTGGGCAAAAGCTCGTTCATCAACACCATCACCGGCCAGCAACGCAACATCGTCACCCCCATCGCCGGCACCACGCGCGACAGCATCTACTCTCACTACAATATGTTCGGGTTCGACTTCAACTTTGTCGACACCGCCGGCCTGCGCCGCAAACAGAAAGTCGAAGAAGACCTCGAGTTCTACTCCGTCATGCGGTCGGTGCGCGCAATCGAATCGAGCGACGTATGCATACTCATGCTCGACGCTTCACAAGGCATTGAACAACAAGACCTTAACATCTTCTCGCTCATTCAGCGCAACAACAAAGGCGTAGTCATCGTGGCCAACAAATGGGACCTCATCGAGAAAGACAACCACACCCACCGCCAATACGAAGACCTCATCCGCGAGCGCATTGCTCCATTCACCGATGTGCCAATCATCTTTACAAGCGTCATCAACAAACAACGCATCTACCGAGTGCTCGAAATGGCCAAACAGGTCTACGAGGCTCGCTCGCGACGCATACCCACCGCCCAACTCAACGATGTGCTGCTCCCCATCGTCAAAGAGCAGAACCCGCCACCATCGGTCAAAGGCAAATGGGTAAAAATCAAATATATAACACAACTACCCACGGCCTACCCTCAGTTTGTCTTCTTCTGCAACCTGCCGCAGTATGTTCGCGACCCCTACCGCCGCTTTGTCGAAAACCGTATGCGCGAGCTGTGGGACTTCCACGGCGTGCCCATCAAAATCCACTTCCGCGCCAAATAATGAGGCGTTTTCTGCCGACTGGAAAAGTAATAAATCAACCGTTCAACCACAAGCGCCAAACACCAACCAGCGGTAAACCTACGGCAGAAATCGAGACAAAGTCGAACAACGCTCAACAAAATTTTGGGGGAGCGCCCCACAAAATTAGTTCGCAAAAGCCCCTAAATACCAATTACAAACTACGATAGAAGCCCCTAACATCGGGCTTTTATCGTCATATAACTATCTGAATATCAAGGCCTGCTCGACCTCAATACGACCCTAACCCCTCCTTAACACGACCCCAACCCTGATAATCAAGCAATTACAAAATTACTACTTAACATAATATTAACTAAAAGTTTGTGCAACGATAGTTACATTATTATTAGATATTTTTCGACGTTTTGCAGACACCGCAAGCCGTGGATTTCGTTTTTTACGGAGAGCTGCAACGTCAGGGAATGGTTTCTAGAACAAACATTGAGCGAAATTTTGGGGCAATGTGCGGCGGCCCAAAGGGCCGCCGCACCACCTCGACAAACAAAAAATCTAACAATAACGACCTGAGAAACAAACAATTAACATGAAATTTGGAAATATTATTAAACTTTTTGGTCCGTATGTCAGAAAAAAATCATAACTTTGTAATTTGTCAACCGAGCAGCGTTGGCACACAAATTATTGACAATTAAATACATATAATAAAAATGGAAATAACCGGAAGACTCATAAAAATATTGCCCGAAACTCGCGGCGAATCGGCTCGTGGCCCCTGGGTACGTGGCGGCTTTGTTATCGAAACCGACGGTGAGTATCCTCGCCAGGTGGCTTTCACCTGCTTCGGCGAAGACCGCGTGGCCATGATTCAGAGCGTGCAGCTCAACAGCCCTGTTGCTGTGACATTCACCCCCGAGTCGCGAGAATTTAACGAGCGCTGGTACACCGACCTGCGCTGCACACGCATCCAAAACTACGTTCCTGGCCAAATGCCGCCCGTCTCGAACGGCTACCAGTGGAACGGTGCACCACAACAAGTGGCTCCTGCACCCCAACCCACTGCCCAACCAGCCGCGGCCGCACATCAGCAACAAGCCGCAACGCCATTTGCCTCGACACCAACCAACGCTATGCCCAACACGGAGGACGACCTCCCTTTCTAACCAGCATATAGGCTGATAATCAACATTTTGCACATGGACAAGAAGCAGTTGCGTAAACATATCCGCGAGCTTAAAAACGAGGTCAGCCTGGCCGAAAAAATAGACCGCTCGCGCTGCATTATGCAGCAATTGGAGCAACTGCCCCAATTTGTCGAGGCGCCTATCGTGCTAACCTACTGGTCTATGGACGACGAGGTGTTCACCCACGAGTTCGTAGAACGCTGGCACCGCGAAAAAACGATACTCTTGCCTTGCGTAGACGGCGACGACCTACGGCTGCGCCAATACACAGGCCCCGAATCGCTGCGCGAAGGGCCACAGTTCGGCATCCCCGAACCGGTTGGCGAAGAATTTACCGCCCTCGACAACATCAGCCTCATCATTGTGCCCGGTGTTGCATTCGACAGACAAAACAACCGCATGGGACGCGGCCGAGGCTTCTACGACCGGCTGCTCAAATCCACCACCAAGGCCTATAAAGTTGGTGTAGCGTTCCGATTCCAGCTGTTCGACAAAATACCAGTCGAGCCGTTTGATGTACCTATGAACCAAGTAGTTAGTGAACCCAAATAACGCAATAGGAGGAAAGCCCAATGCCGATGTTCTACACCCCCAAGCCACGCCAGTTCCACTACACACCGCGGTTCTATGACCCAGAAAAAGAACGATGGGAGGCCCTGAAAAAAAAGTACGCCGAAAGCCATCCTGCCGAGGTCGAACCCGAGGCGAAGACCCAAAGCCCAGCCGAAAGCGACGACGAACTGGCCTACTTCCAAGCCAAAGTGCGCGACCTGGACCGCCAACAACGGCAAAAAAAAGCCCAATTCACTGTCAAAGACCTCTTCCGTAGACGGCCAATGCCCACTTTCAACTACACACCTCGCTTTCAAACTCCAACCTCCAACACCGCCGAAACTGCTACCATCGACTCCACACGCAAAAACGTAAAAATCAAACGCCGCTTCGACATCGGCGACGACGACTACATGAAACCCATGCCCGCCGGCCGTATTATGCTCTACGCTCTCCTTGTCTGCGCCCTACTCTACTGGATACTCTTCTAACGCAAAATTAACAAAATTATTGCCCCGAACTACAAAAAAAACTAACCAGATGCAAATCCAAGTCCTCAAATCCAAAATCCATCGCGTCACCGTCACCGAAGCCGACCTCAACTATATTGGCAGCATCACAATCGACGAGGACCTTATGGACGCCGCACAAATAATTGAAAACGAACGCGTTGAGATATACAACATAACCAATGGCGAGCGCTTTGCCACCTATGCCATCCGTGGCCAGCGTGGTAGCGGCGAAATCTGTCTCAACGGAGCTGCCGCCCACAAAGCACCCGTCGGCAGCCTCATCATCATTGCCAGCTACGCAATCATGGACGCCGACGAAGCCCGCCAGTGGCACCCAACCGTAATTTTCCCGACCAACAACAAACTAACATGACCATGGCCCAAGCTGAGACCAAAAGCAAAAAACGCATAGGCGACATACTCAAATTCTCGCTCTTTCTCGGCATAGGGCTATTCTTCATCTACTGGTTCCTAATCAAACTTGAACCAGACCAAAAAAAGGCCATCTGGGACTCATTTCTCCAAGCCAACTACTGGTGGGTCGCAGTCGTTATCATAATGGGCCTCATCAGCCATCTGACGCGCGCTGCTCGCTGGCAACTACTCTATAAATCAATGGGTTATAAGACCAGCCTACTAAACATTTACGGTTCTGTCGTCATCAGCTACTTGGCCAATATGGCCTTCCCCAGGCTGGGCGAAGTAATGCGCTGCGTGACAATGCGCACCAGCGAAAAAATCCCACTCGACAAATCGCTCGGAACTGTCGCCACCGAACGCCTTGTCGACGTGCTCTCCTTCGTCGTCATCGTCCTCGTCGGTATGGTATTCCTTTTCGGCGACGCCAAAGACTGGCTCTACAACACCCTTTCAGAAAAATACGAATCACTCCCCAACATCTGGCTACTCGCCGCTATCGGCATAATCGTATTAGCTCTCATATTCTTAAGTTACAAACTCTTCTGGACTAAACTACTGAAATACAAGATATTTCGCAAAATCAACGACTTCGCCAAAGGCTGCATCGACGGCCTTAAAAGCATACTATTTCTCTCTCCCACCGACGTTTTCCTCTTCATTATCTACAGCCTTTTGACCTATGGTCTGTACATAATGTCGGGCTACGTCATCTGCCTCGCATTCAACGAAACAGCCAATCTGCCTCTGATCGTGGCATTCGTAATCTATCTCTTCGGCACAGTTGGCATGACCTTGTCGCAAGGAGGAATCGGTGTCTACCCCGTTTTGATACAAATGGCACTCGCCATCTACGGCATTAGCTCTGCCGTTGGTACAGCCGCTGGCTGGCTGCTCTGGGGTTGCCAACAAATAACAGTAATTATCGTCGGACTACTGTTTTTAATCTACTTCTCATTCAAGAAAAAACATTCAAACACTTGACAAATATGGAACACACACGTTGTCTGATAATTGGCTCAGGCCCTGCAGGTTACACTGCCGCTATCTACACTGGCCGCGCCGACATTAAACCCGTACTCTACGAAGGAATGCTCCCTGGAGGGCAACTCACAATCACAACCGAAATCGAGAACTTCCCCGGCTACCCCGAAGGCATTTCGGGAACCGAGATGATGGCCGACTTGAAAAAACAGGCCAGTCGTTTCGGTGCTGACATTAGGAGCGGCTACATCGAAAAAGCAGACCTCAGCCACCGTCCATTTATCTGCTCTGACGACCACGGCAACACCATCGAAGCCGAAACAATCATTATTGCCACCGGTGCTTCCGCCAAGTGGCTCGGACTGCCAAGCGAAAAGAAATTCTATGGACAAGGAGTATCGGCATGTGCCACCTGCGACGGCTACTTCTATAAAAATCAAGATGTTGCCGTAGTTGGAGGAGGCGACACGGCTTGCGAAGAGGCCAACTACCTCGCCACACTTTGCAACAAGGTATACCTTATACACCGCCGCGATGAGCTGCGCGCCTCGAAAGCAATGCAGAGCAGAGTGCTGAATAACCCAAAAATTGAAATGGTTTGGAACAGCCGCATTGCCGAAATTAAAGGTACCGACCTCGATGGTGTCGAAGCTATTGATATAGAGAACGTTGAAACTGGCGAGCACACAGAAAAATCTGTCACCGGAGTCTTTGTTGCCATTGGTCACAACCCAAACACAGCGTTCCTCGATGGCCAAATAGAAGTCGACGAACAAGGCTACATAAAAATCAACAATCCCCACTGCGCCACAAATGTCGAGGGCGTTTTCGCCGCTGGCGACGTATGCGACCCGAACTTCCGCCAAGCAATCGTTGCTGCCGGACGAGGCTGTATGGCAGCAATGGACGTTGAACGATTTCTTCAAAACCAGTAATTTAATTGTTGAAAATCAACAAATTAAACACACTTCGCAAGCTATGGCTGACGTTGCTGACAATCGTCGCAACATCGGCTATTTGGGCGCAATCTGCACCAATCGACATTCAACGTGGAAGAGTAAACACCCGCGGAGGAGTTGGTCTGCCAGGAGTTAATTCTTCTGGTAGCAGCAACAACTTGTGGCCAACCGACACTAACAGAACCGTAGATACCTCGATGAAAGGTCTAATAGACTACGTAGCAATACCTGACTCGATTCTTCAAGCTGGAGTTTATATATTCCACTATAACCCAATGGATGTCAAGATATTAAAGTACAGTCATCCTACCCTATCGCCAACAGGGAGTCAATTTGCCGACAAGCTGGACGCTCTGAACAGCAACTACTACCTGTCGAAAGGTGTTGTTGGGCAATCGCACCTGCCACTTCTATTCACAAGAGGAGACGGCATAGACTTTGAGCCAAAACCGGACATTAATATTGGATACAAGAAGAGCCAACGGACTGTAAATATGCTGATTGCGCAAAATCCATATTCTCGACTTAGTTACGGAAGTTCACTCAACAACGACTATCAGGTTAGCGTAAGCCACTCACAAAATGTAGCACCGCGTTGGAACGTGGCTTTCGACTACACACTTATAAACCCCGAAGGTGTTTACGCACATTCAAGCTCTACAAACCACTACCTCGACTTCACAACTAACTATTATTCAAGGGATTCGCGCTACCAAGTGCAAGGAGGAGTAATTTGGCAACATTTCACAATGGAGGAGAACGGAGGTTTGGCTGCCGACTCTGTTTTCACAATGAGACTGCAATCTAACCGCGCTGGAATACCCGTAACATACGAGGACCTGGTCAGCAAAGACAAGGAACTGATAATTTTTGCGCACCAAAGTTTCAATACAGTAAGGCAACTGCCTCGTTATGAATATCATACTGAGGTAGTTATGTTAGACAGCATTGCCGACTCGACAACGACTGTTGACACCATTCCGGCACCGAGACCAAAAGTGCTTAACAGCGGCGTATTCGGCTTCGATATAGCTGTAGAGAGCGACACGCTGCACTATGGCCGGCGCCAACTATGGCAACACTATTCGTCGCTACTGTATTGGACAAACGATGCATACATGAACTACAGATGGCCTAACCCACTGAAAATCACCATTGGAGCAAAGCCCGAACACTTCAAGTCGCACATCGACTCTATTGGGACCGACGAGTTTGCGAGCATATCGCCTTTTGCTAAAGCCGAACTAAATATAACAAATCGTTTTAGCCTGATTTTCAGTGGAGAAAAGCGTTTTGCATCGAACAAAAATATGAATGCACTAAGGCTCGCTATTGAAACAGCGTTCGAGATGGATAGCATACGCCGAGTGGCCGCCTCGGTTGCTCTTCAACAAGCACCAGCCGAGTTGATTTTTCACCAACACGCTGCAATAATGAGCCTGCCTTTGGCACTAATGAAAGTGAACAAGTATGAACTTGGCTACACAAGAGACTCGGTACTGGACTTGAGGCTGACGGCAAGGAACGTGGCAAACAACGTATGGATAGAGAGCAATGGAATAACCACACAATCAACCGCTAACGCCTGGTTACTTCAAGCCAAGATGAAAATGACATTGAAGTGGCACCACTGGCACTACGATATGCAGCAAATACTGCAATACAGCACCGATGAGGAGCAAATAAGGGTGCCACTGTGGGCAACAAAGAACTCTATTTATGCCGACGTTGACTTGTTTGCAAAGGCATTGAAGGTACAAATTGGGTTAGATGTGAGGTACCACACAGCCTACTACGCCGACGCTTACCAGCCCTACGGAGGTTACTTCTACCGCCAAAACGAGACGAAGATTGGCAACTACATTTGGGGCGATGTGTTTATAAATCTGCAAGTTAAGCGCGCCACGATATATGCAAAAGTAGGCCATTTGAACGCTGTTTGGGAGACTTCGCCAAACTACTTTCTCCTACCCCACTACCCAGGGCAAAAGCTTGGGCTGATTTATGGTGTAGTGTGGCGCTTCTTTGACTAACGACGAAACAGCAGCAAGGTCGAAGTAGAGCCTGCATGACAAGCGGGGGGGGGGTAGAAAAATCGTTGTAATTGGGAGGGGTAAAAATTGGGCTAAACCGGGTAAAAATCGTTGCACTACTCGATGTTAATACGACCTTAACCCGACCTTAACCCGACCCAAGAGTGAGTGTGGAAAAAGTGTGGTAACGATAATTTTGTAACGACAAAAACGCACCATTAACGAAAATTATGCAGCTTGGAGGAAAAGATGCTCGATTAGGATTTTTAGGCCGAGGAGAATCAATACTATTCCGGCTACTATGCCTGCCGCCTTGCCACGTATAGCTATGTGGCGACAGCCAAGCCAACCACCTATAAACGAGACTATGAATGTGAAAAGCAGGGTAACAGACGAGGCTATAACAACTTGATTTGTATGGTATTGCAGTCCCCAAGTAATGCCAACAACAAAGGCATCGATGCTGGTAGCAATGGCGAGGAGACAGATTATACGGAACCGAGATATGTCGAAGCGGTTTTCTTTTTCTGATTCTGACGAGAATGCGTCGCTAATCATCTTGGCACCAATCAATGCGAGCAGCCCGAAAGCAATCCAGTGGTCAACCGACTCGACAACTGTCTTGAAAGCTTCGCCAAGCAAAGCTCCGAGGAGAGGAAAAAGGCCTTGAAAAATCGCGAAGACGAGGGCAATGAGTAGCCGGCGCCGTAGCGGCGGTTTTTGCTGAAGAGAAACGGCAGTAGAGACAAAAAACGAGTCTACACATAGGGCAAGGGCAAAGAGTACTATTTCGGCAAAAGTCATAGCAATGGTCTGATTTTAAGATAGATGAAGATTATTAATGCGACAGTGAGCAACCATACCCATAGTGTGACGAAGGTTGATTTCGGCCACGAAAACCCGACCGCACTGCTCTACCATGAGGTCGACCCCAAGCGGTCCTGAATATAGTGGGAAGATGTTGACGGCGAGCCAGTTTTCAACCTTACGGCGGACTGCCTGCAAATCGGTATTAGCAAATATTTTTTCTATCTCATTGTCGTTCAACGAGATATTCTGACTATAGACAGCTTTTTCGACCTCGAAAAGAGAGTAACCGCAGAAACGGCCTCCAACGTATTCGAGAGCGAGGTTGTGCCACACTTTGCGCTGTGGTTCGACAATGACACATTGTTGGGCAGATACGGTTTTTGCCACCCAAGCACGGTCCTGAGGGGTAAGCGGCAGAGAGGCCCAGTGTAAGCCGCGGCCAGCGCCTGACCACGGGGCCTTCATCACAGCATGGGGAGCGACTTCGGCGAGGAAGGCCTCGACTTCGCCGACCGAATGGGCGGCAATGCAATCGGGCTGGAGGGACAGAACGGTGCTACGATGTTGTAGGCGACGAATGGTTGATAACTCACCGTCGGTGGGGAGAAAAGCCTGTGGCACGCCGAGTTTTAAGAGTTGATGTTTGAGCGTGGCGTTCCACCCCCAAGCAATTATCGACGAATAGGTGTCTGCTGAGGGGAGAGATTGGTAGGCCGAAGTGGCAATACCATCGCGATAGAGCGTGTTCATCAATCCCAACGAGGTGCGGGCAAAACTGACAGCCGAGTGTGGCGGAACGTAGCTGGGGCTGCCGTTGGCCAGGCAGAGGTCGTGTTCTGGGTTGAATATGAGCAACTTAGTCATTGCAATGGCATAAAATTAAGGGAAGGCCCGAAGGCTCTTCCCTTATAATAACGCCCAAAGGGCCGATTTATTATTTGTTGACCTGGAATTTTTTGTTACCAGTCTTGAAGAAATCGGCAATCTGGTTGGCGGCGGCAATACCGGCGTTGATGTTGGCCTCTTCGGTCTGGGCACCCATCTTCTTGGGGGTAGCGAAGTAGCGGCCTTCGAAAGCGCGGAAGTCGGCGTCGGCATCGGGCATGATGTCGGTGATGTACTTCAGGTCGGTACGCTCGGCCATGAGTTTGAGCAGGCCGGCTTCGTCAATGACCTCTTTACGAGCACTGTTGACGAGGATACCACCCTTGTGCATCTTGCCCACGAGAGCATAGTTGATGCTCTGCTTGGTCTCGGCGGTGGCGGGGATGTGGAGCGAAACGATGTCGCACTGCTCGAAGAGAGCCTCCTGGTTGGCGACGGCGGTAGCCATACCTGTTGCGTTGATTTGGTCGGCGGTCATGAAAGCGTCGTAGGCGTAGACTTCCATACCGAAGCCCTTGGCGATGCGGGCCACATTGCGTCCCACGTTACCGAATGCGAGGATACCGAGTTTTTTGCCCATGAGTTCGCTGCCACTCTTGCCGTTATAGAAGTTGCGAACTGCGTAGACCAACATACCCATGACCAATTCGGCCACGGCGTTGCTGTTCTGGCCAGGGGTATTCATGGCCACAATGCCACGAGCGGTGCAAGCCTCGAGGTCGAGGTTGTCGTAACCGGCACCAGCACGGACAACGATTTTGAGGTTTTTGGCGTGGTCGATAACCTCTTTGGTCACTTTGTCGCTACGGACAATGAGGGCATCGGCGTCTGCGACGGCGGCGTAGAAATCGTTCACGTCGGTATATTTCTCGAGGAGGGCGAACTGATGGCCATTCTCCTCGACCACTTTTTTAATTCCATCAACGGCTACCTTTGCGAAAGGTTTCTCCGTTGCTACGAGAATTTTCATTTTTTTCTTGTTTTTGGATATGGATTTTACCTTATTTATGAAGCCACGGGCATCATTGACGTCGTCTGCAATGACAAACATATCGATGAGGTCAATGATGTCCATGACGGCATTAATGCTTTACTTGTTGGCTTTCTCGAAGTCCTGCATGCACTGGACGAGAGCCTCGACGGCCTCGATGGGGCAAGCATTGTAGAGGCTGGCGCGGAAACCACCAACCGAGCGGTGACCCTTAATACCAACCATGCCACGCTCTTTGGCGAAGGCCATGAAAGCGTCTTGCAGGTTTTCGCGGCCAGGAGCCATGACGAAGCAGTGGTTCATAATGGAGCGGCTGTCCTTCTCGGCGGTGCCGATGAACATACTGTTGCGGTCGATTTCTTCGTAAAGGAGGTTGGACTTCTTGACGTTGATTTTGTTCATTTCTGCAACGCCACCAAGCTCTTTGACCCATTTCAGAGTTTCGTACATCATGAAGATGTTGATGACCGGCGGGGTGTTGAACATGGAGATATTCTTGGCTTCTTCGGCAGCGTGGGTGCGGAAGTCGACCATTGTGGGCAGGGGGTTCATGTATTGACGGTCGGTAATCTTGCCGAGGATGTCTTTACGGACGATGTAGAAAGTGACGCCAGCAGGGCCAACATTCTTCTGGGCACCACCATAGATGAGGCCGTATTTCTTCACGTCGACGGGGCGGCTCATGATGTCGGAGCTCATATCGGCAACGAGCATAACGTTGTTGATTTCGTTAGCATCCATGTCGCGACGGATTTCGGTGCCGTAGATGGTGTTGTTGGTAGTGATGTGGAAGTAGTCGGCGTCGGCTGGGACGGTCCATCCTTTAGGAATGTAGCTGTAGGTCTTGTCTTCGCTGCTGGCGACGATAACGGTTTCGCCGAACAGTTTGGCCTCTTTGGCAGCTTTTTTTGCCCACACACCAGTCTGCAGATAGGCAGCTTTCTTGTTGAGCAGGTTGGCGGGAACATCCATGAAACCGGTGCTGGCACCACCACCGAGGAAGAGAACCTCGTACTCTTCGGGGATACCGAGCAGGTCGCGCCACAACTGACGGGTGTCGGCCATCAGTTTCTCCCAACCGGGGGTACGGTGGCTGATTTCGGCAATACCGATACCGGTGTTATCGAAGTCGTACAGAGCCTTGACGGTGTTTTCAATGGCTTGTTTCGGCAGGACGCAAGGACCTGCGTTGAAGTTATAGGCTGTTTTCATTGCGTTTGTTGTTAAATGTATTGTTATTCAATTGGTTAAACAGTTCTTCTCAATCATTTTGAGACTACAAAGATACACTATTTTTCTGACATAAAGTCATTTATGATAAAAAAAATATCAACAAAACTTTTCTCACGCCGTAACCAATCTGAAAGCCAACAAGTTAGACAATTAATTATAGTACGCGCGCGAAAGGGTGATAAAAAAATCATACGAACAGTGGTGAATAAAAAAATTAGGCAGAAAGCGAGAACTGAGCGCAACAATTGTGAGCCGGCCTACGTAGAAAACAAATCTCTTTTTCGAGACAGGATGTTGAGGAGCTATTTTTTTCAAAAAAAAATTCTGTTGAAAACAATAAATAATTCCTAACAGTATTTTGTGGATAAAAAGCCAAACAGATGATTTTTTGAGAGTTACAAATAAGGTGCCGGATAATTACCGCTGATTGTCAACACTTTAAAAAAAGTAGCTA
The DNA here is from genome assembly GCA_017479385.1 of Bacteroidales bacterium. Classification (GTDB taxonomy): domain Bacteria; phylum Bacteroidota; class Bacteroidia; order Bacteroidales; family P3; genus Colimorpha. Next base: position 357,826 of record JAFVCE010000017.1, read on the forward strand.
AAAATGAGCAAGTTACGAGCATTATGATTTTACAAACAGTTGAATATCAGAATGCTCTGGTGGATGTTAACATTTTTAGAATGTGAACATAAAATTTGCGAAAAAACATTCAAAATATTCAGATTTTTTTCGTATATTAAGAGGCGTGGACAGAGAGGGTTTTGAGGTTAAGTAGGTTATTTTTCAGTCATTTGAGAAAATGAGTTAAAGGGGGAACACAACACATTGGCGCAAAACTTTACAAAAAAAAGTTGATATATGCAAATTTATTTTTCATCATAGAAGCTGATTTTTTGGTGCATTTTTGCAATGTCAAACGAAAACGACGCAAAACTCGTAACATATAGAAAAACCAGGAAATTAGACAAATCACAATGGCGCAAGATTACAAGACAGTTTGGGCAAATTGCCTCGAAATAATAAAAGATAACCTCGGCAAGGACAATGAAAAAATTTTCAAGACCTGGTTCGAACCTATCATACCTGTGCAACTCGAGGACTCGGTACTGACCATCCAAGTACCCAGTTTCTTCTTCTACGAATGGCTCGAAGAGCATTTCATCGACCTGCTACGCAGAACCATTCGCCTGCAACTTGGCCCTTCGGGAATGCTTAAGTACAGCATTGCCGTGGACCAAAGCATTTCGGACACCCCCATTGTGACCAACATTCCATCGACTGGTCACCAACTGACGCAGAATCAACCGAAAGATGTTCCTATAAATATAAATAAGGAGAATGCAAGCGAGTTCCCGAACCCGTTCATTATTCCCGGTATACAGAAGGTGAGAATCAACTCGCAGTTGAGCGACAAAAAGACGTTCGACAACTTTGTTGAGGGCGACTGTAACCGCCTTGCGAGGGCTGCCGGCTATGCCGTTGCCGAAAATCCGGGCACGACGGCCTTCAACCCACTGCTTCTCCACAGCAGCGTGGGGCTGGGCAAAACCCACTTGGCCAACGCTATTGGCTTAAAAACTCGCGAGTTGCACCCAGACAAGACCGTTTTGTACGTCAGTTCAGAGCAGTTTGCACAACAATACACCGAGGCCGGAAAGAACAAGACAATCAACGACTTCATACACTTCTACGAGATGATAGACGTGTTGATTGTGGACGACATTCAGTTCTGGGAGAATAAATTTGCTGGTACGCAAGACGCTTTCTTCCACATATTCAACTACTTGCACCAACACAACTGCCAGATAATAATTACCTCTGACAAGGCTCCGAGCGAGATGCGCGACCTCAATCCCCGCCTGCTTTCGCGTATGAAGTGGGGCTTGGCCGCCGACTTGCAGATACCCGACGCAGAAACTCGCATTCGCATTCTGCAACAAAAACTTTCGAGCGACGGCATAGAGATGCCCTACGATGTAATTGAATACATAGCCTACAACATCAACACCAACGTGCGCGAACTCGAAGGCGCCCTAATATCGCTCATTGCACAAAGTTCGCTCAACAAGAAGCAAATTACGCTCGACCTTGCCAAGCAGATGATAGACAAGTTTGTGAAGAACACCTCGCGCGAGATAACAATAGAATATATACAAAAAGTGGTGTGCGACTACTTTAACCTCCCCATCGAGAGCATACAGTCGCGCACACGTAAGCGCGAGATTGTTCAGGCTCGACAACTGACGATGTATTTTGCAAAAAAGATGACAAAGTCGTCGTTGGCCATCATTGGACTGCAATGTGGCAACAAGGACCACGCCACAGTGCTCCACGCCTGCAAGACCATTGCCAACCTGAACGAGACCGACAAACAGTTCCATTTTTGGGTAGAAGAGCTTGAGAAAAAGTTCAAAGAATGAAAACCGCGTTCAAACCTGGCACGATGATTTATCCGTTGCCAGCGGTTATGGTGAGTTGCGGAGACTGTGCCGAGAACTACAACATCATCACCGTGGCTTGGACTGGCACTATTTGTAGCGACCCTCCACTCTGCTACGTCTCGATACGGCCGAGCAGATATAGCCACGAACTGATAGAACGCACTGGCGAGTTCGTAATCAACCTGACGACAGAAAGATTGGCTTTTGCCACCGACTGGTGTGGGGTGAAGAGTGGACGCGACTGCAACAAGTTCAAAATGATGGGTTTGCATACTGAACAAGGGCAAGTGGTGAAGGCTCCGCTCATTGCAGAGAGCCCACTCAACATAGAGTGCCGTGTTGTTGAGACGAAGAAATTAGGGTCGCACGATATGTTTATTGCCGAAGTTGTGGCAATCGATGCCGAAGAGGGTTTGATTGACAAGAGTACCGGACAATTTCAGCTTAACCACGCTGCACCATTAGCCTACAGCCACGGCAAATACTACGGCTTGGGCGAACGGATTGGCGGCTTCGGCTTCTCGGTCCGGAAGAAGAGGAAATAACAATAATATATTGGGAAACAGATACGAAAAAGAAAGGGCGGCTCGCTTCGCTCGCCGCCCCTCGACTATATGAAACCACAGGCGATTAGAAGTACAGGTCGCGCTCACCCTCGCCGATTTTGCACAGATTGCCTTCGACTTTGCGCTTAAGCTCCTCTTTGCTAAACGTTTGGGTGAGTTCTTTGAGAAGTTTTAGGCCTTTGGCCTTGGTCTCGGGCGAGGCATAATCCTCGAGATATTCGCGGAAGGTGAACATCGCGTTGGGCTTGCAATACTCTTTTATAAGGCCCGGTTTGGCGAGGTCCATGAAGTCGGCACCCACACGCCCTTTGCGATAGCAGCCGGTGCAGAAACTCGGGATGTAGCCGCCGTCAATCATCATGCTGATAACCTCGTCGAGCGAGCGATGGTCGCCCAAAGTGAATTGGGCTCCGGTGCTGGCCTCTTCGTCGTAGCCGCCGGGGTTGGTCTCGCTGGCAGCGCTGATTTGGCTGACGCCGTACTTAACCAGCTGGTCGCGCATCTCGGGACGCTCGCGCGTGCTGATGATGATGCCGGTATAGGGCATGGCAATGCGGATGATGGCGATGATTTTCATGAGATCTTTGTCGTTCACGGGGTGCGGGATGTTCTCTGGCAGACTGAACGGGGTGCCTTCGGCCGGCTCGATGCGGGGGAACGAAACGGTGTGAGGGCCGCAACCGTAATCCTCTTCGAGGTGACGGGCGTGCTCCATGATGGCGAGGATTTCGAACCGATAGTCGACCAGTCCGAAGAGGACACCGAGTCCTACGTCGTCGATACCGCCTTCCATAGCGCGGTCCATGCAGGTGAGGCGGTAGAGGTAGTCGCCTTTAGGAGTGTTGGCGGGGTGGAATTTGGCATACTCTACAGGGTCGTAGGTTTCTTGGAAACAGACGTAGGTGCCAATTTTTTCGGCCTTGAGTTTGGCAAAATCTTCGACGCTCATAGGGGCAAGTTCGACGTTGATGCGGCGGATGGAACTACCCTTCTCGTCGCGAGCGGCATAGGTGCGACGGATTGCTTCGACCATATAGTCGGCGTCGTTGCGCGGACTTTCGCCACAGATGAGGAGGGCACGCTTGTGGCCCATTCGCAGCAGGTGTTGAGTCTCGGTCTCGATTTCGTCGAGCGTGAGAATTTTGCGTTTAAGTTGTTTGTTGTCGCGACGGAAACCACAGTACACGCAGTTGTTGACGCACGCGTTTCCGGTATAGATGGGGGCGAAAAGCACGAGGCGTTTGCCGTAGATTTCTTCCTTGCAGTAGTGAGCGGTGTCGAGGATTTTGGCAATATCGGCCTCGTTTTCAACGCATAGCAGCTTGGCCACATCCTCGAGTTTGAGGCCCTTGAGCTTGCGGGCACGGTTCAGGATTTCGTCGAGTTGGTCGGCTGTCGGGGCGTTGTTTTCGAGCATTCCGTAGAGCTTGTCGCGGTCTATGAAGTTTTGGTGTTTCATTGGGTATTGCGTTTTGGGATTAATAAAATTCGGTTACGATTTGATGAGAACCGCCTTGCAAACCACGTCGCGCAGGCGGCCAAGACGACCTGTGAGGGCATTAACCTCGTCGGAGGTGCCTTGAACGATGAGCGAGATGACGGCAGTTTGGCTTTCGCGGAACGGCAGCCCTTGGCGGGCAAGGATGATGCGGCCATGGTCGGCAAGGATGTCGTTGATTTGGCGCGCGGCTTCGCGGTTGGATATGAGTATGGTTATGGTTCCTATTTTCTTCTCCATCAGGTGTTAGGCTTTTGGATTAGAGATTGGTTGCAGTCGTGGTGGCGATTGCGAGTGCAAAGTTACAACTATTTTTTGATTTGGCGAAAAAAAGTTTTGTAGGCTACCTGTTTTGTGGTAAAAAACGGGTAAATATCGGGCTGGCAAGGGGTAAATATTGGGTAAAAATCGGGGTTTATATGTCTGAATATCAATGCTTATTCGACCTCAATACGACCTTAACCCCTCTTTAACCCCTCCTCAACCATGTTTTCCAGGTAGTTATGAGTGGGTTGCTGGGGGTAAGACAATTGCGCGCCGGCCTGCGGCCGGCGCGCATAAAAAAAATACGAAAAAAATCTAATTTTTGCGGTTTTTGTCTCCCGATTAAGGTCTTTTTCGACCCACCGTGAGACAAAAATTGGAGCCTCGACACTCTTAGCATCATGCCCGAGACGTTGACAACCCACCTCTACCCTGCCCTGCTGACGGCGACTGCTGGCTTGGTCGGCGAGGCTTGGCGTGGAGAGGCTGCGGCTTTATGCACCGAGAAGTGCATCGGACCAACCTCGTGCAGCCGTTGGGGAGTTTAGAAGTCGGTGTTTATCGAGTCGAGCGGGTCGTAGGCTTCGGCGTTAGTGACGTCGCGAGTTTCGTAGGTCTGCGAATCCTCGTCGCGACGGCGCGAGCCGCGTTGCAGCGAGATGATGAGGGCGCCAATCATGCGAGTCAGCTCCATGAGGTACTCGCGCGACTGGTTGGTTTGTTCTTCGTCGAACAGGCCACGGGCCGAGGCCAAAGTGGTGTAGACTATGCACTCGCGGATTGCGGTTTTTGCAATTTTCAGATAGTGGTCGAACTGGTTCTTGTTGCGAGCAGAGCCTTCGGCAATGTTGAGGGCGATGTCGAATGCCGAGGTAGAGAAAGTTTTGATAAGGCTCTTGTCGGCAGCGGTTTGTGGGGTGCCGATATTGGTTAGGAGCCATTGGGCGTAGTCGGTTGCTTTGGCGTATACACGGAGGTCTTCGAAGCGGAAGAAGCTCATAGTGCGGTCTTGTTGCTGGTTGTCCATAGGATTTGTAATAATATGCTTATTGATGTAAAGTTAATTCTTTTCGGTGTTTAAGGATTCGGTTGGCACCCACAGCTGCCGCCCGGGGTGATGGGCGGCTGGGCTGGGCGTTGGTTCTTCTTTGGTTGGGTCGTGTGGTTGGTGTTGATGGCCGGCGCTGTGGCGGCCGCTGTGGATTTTGGTTTGGTGATGGTTAGTGGGTTGTGTTGACGATGGTTCAAGACCGCTGTGGAGGGTTAGCCTATTTCGGCGAAATATTTCATAAACTGAGTGCGCATCCAGAGCGATGTATTGTCGTTCGGCTTGACGGCCAGTTTGCCTCTGAATTGGTCAATCGAGGTGTAGCCCTTGTCAGCCATCCACTGCTTGAGGCCATCATTGAGGGTGCGCATATGGTCTAAACCATTGATGTATAGGCTCGAAACCACCTGCACAGTACCAGCGCCGGCGAGGAGCATTTTGACCACATCGATTGGGGTGAAGACGCCCGTAGAGGCCGAAATGTCGCAACGTGTGGCTTTGCTCAAAATGGCAACCCAGCGCAGGGTGTTGTACTTCTCGTCGGGGTTGGAGAGTTTGGGTGCGTTGACCACTTCGAGCTTGTCGACATCAATGTCCATCTGCATCGACTTGTTGAAGATGGTCAAGCCTTGAATACCCATCCACGAGAGCTGTTGCATCGATTTGGCCATATCGGTAAAATAGGGGCCGACCTTGATGCTAATGGGTATCGAAACCGACTTGCGAAGCGTGTTGATGATGTTGGTGTAGGTGCGTTCTACGTCGTCGGCCGAAGTCGAAGTCTCGGTCGCCATGATGGCCATATTCAACTCTATGGCGTCGCAGCCGGCGTCGACAAACTTACTGGCATAGGTGAGCCAATTCTCGTACGAGAAGCAGTTGATGCTGCCAATAACGGGTATGCTGAGGCGCTTTTTGGCTTCGCTCACAAGCTTGAAATACTTGGCAAGCGAGTCGTCGGCCACGTGCTGAGCAATATATTCATACGAAATGCCGTAGTTATCCGTGTCCACGACGGCCTGGGTGTTGCGCCTAATGTCGTGCATTATTTGCTCTTCGAAAATGGATTTCAGAATCACAGCGCCGGCACCGGCCTGTTCGAGTTTTTCAAGTTTGTCGACATCGGCGGTGAGTCCGCAACTGCCGGCAATGATAGGGCTATTGAGTTGTAAGCCGAGATATTTAGTTGTAGTATCCATTCTGTTCTTAATACTATAATAATCCAATGCAAAGATATGTAAAAAAAATTGATATTCGGACTTTTTTTTGAAAAATATTTTTTTCTCAACAATTTCTCGCTGATTATCAATAATTTATGAAAAATAATTCAACCAGCAACTTCAACCTTTTTGCTTGCTCTATGGTCCGGAGCGGAGGCCTTTTTGAGCACTTTTCGAGCAGGTTACACATTAAATATAAAGTTATTTACATCCACGGTTGAAAAAAAATTTTGGTTCATATATGTGTATTTCGAAAAAAAATACTAACTTTGCAAAGTTTTTTAACATAGAAAAATAGAGCAAAACACATAACCCCATGAAAGACCAGAAAGAAGAAACAGCACTGGAAACCAACGACTTACTAACCAAAGGCCAGTTGTTTTTCGAGAAAAACGGCAAACTCATCATCATCATCGTATGCGCCATTTTGGTGATATTGGCCCTCATTTTTGGGTTGCGCAAGTGGTACTTCCAACCCCGCGACGTGCAAGCCTCCGAAGAAATGTTCGCCGCCGAGCAATGGTTCGGGCAAGGCAACTACGAGTTGGCCCTCAACGGCAACGACAACCACCTCGGTTTTCTCGGCATGATAGACGAATATGGCAACACCAAAGCCGGCAACCTCGCCCACTACTATGCCGGTGTGAGCCAGCTGCGCCTCGGCAACTACGACGAAGCCATCAGCCAACTCAAGAAATATAAAGCCACCGACCTCTTCACCAAGCCCATGGCCCTCATGTGCCAAGCCGACGCCCAAATGGAGGCTGGCCGCACCCAAGAGGCTATCGACCTCTACCTCAAAGCCGCCAAAGCAAGCGACAACTTTGTGAGCGCCCCCACCGCACTCTTCAAAGCCGGCATGGGCTACATCATCCTCGGCAACGGGGCCAAAGCCATCGACTGCTTCAAACAAATCAAGGCCAACTACCCCGAAAGTTCCGAGTGGAGCGAAGTCGACAAATACATGGCCTACGCCGAAAATATGTAAACCGTCACATTCCATAACAACAATAACGCGAAGCGGCTCACAAAATTGTGCGCCGCTTCCTTTTTATATATAATTTAACATTATATATTGTGGATTGAATTTTGTTAAAAAAAAGCAAGGCGGAAACAAAATAAAGTTTCCGCCTTTGCGTTATTGCTTTTGCTATGGTTCTATTGCAACATGGTTTGGAGCGACGCAACGAGGTTTTCGGCTCCGTCGAAGATTTCGCTTATGCGGGTTGCCGCCATATAGGCTGGGGTCGTGATGACACGATGGTCGTCGTCGACACAGACGGCCGTGGGGGCGCACTCTTCGACTATGCACCCCAACTCGAGGGCCACTTTGGCAGCTGGTATGCTGCGGTCTTGCCCAAGGGTGATGTGAATGCCGTATCGGCCCAGGACCTTGGCCAGGACCATGGGTGCAATACACATGGCCACCACAGGTTTGTGGGCGCGGTAGGTTTCGAGAATGGCGTCGGCAACACTGTCTATCACTGTCATGCGTGGGCCATCGAATGCGAAGGTGGAGAGGTTGCGAGCAGCACCCATGCCGCCGGGCAAAGCCAACGCGTCGTAGTCGGCAGGGTTATACTGCTCGATTGGCAAGAGGTTGCCACGAGCAATGCGAGCGCTCTCTACAAAGATGTCGCGCTGTTCGACGTCGACAATAGAGCCTTCTTCGGCTTCATCGTCAGCGTCGGCCATTTCGACATGAGGCACCACTTCGAAGTAGCCTTCGGGCGCGAAGCATTGGTACTGCCAACCGCGGCGGTCGATGGCGAGCATGAGCGAGAGGCTTTCTTGGAGTTCGGAGCCGTCGCGATTGCCGCAGCCGGAGAGTATGATGGCTATTTTTTTCATGGGTTGGATGTTTTTGGGGAGGGTTTAGAGCGACCTATATTTCCCAATTTTCGGGAATATCTGGAAATTCCGAGGTTCCCGGAAACTCCGAATGGGTCGGAGTTTCCGGTTTCTCGGTATTTTTTAGCGGCGGCTTTCTTCGACGCTTTCTTTGATGAGTTGGAAGGTTGCTTCGATGTCGTTGTCGAGACCCATCGAGAAGCGGATGAGGCCTTCGCTCATGCCCATTTCTTTCTGAATGTCTTCGGGGACTTCGCTACTGGTGCTCTTACCGCTGTTGCTGAAGAGGGTCTTGAAATAACCGAGGCTGACGGCGAGGTAGCCAACACCTTTCTGTTGCATGATTTCCATGATTTTGCTGGCGCTTTCGGCAGTACCCATGTCGATACTAATCATGCCACCAAAGCCGTAGCCTTCGTTCATCATGGAGCAGAAGAGCTGGTAATCGGGGTGCTCGGGGAGGCCGGGGTAGTTGTATTTGAAGCCCACCTCTTTGAAGCGTTTGGCAAGGTACATTGCGTTCTCGCCGTGCTTTTTCATACGGATGTGGAGGGTGTGGAGGTTTTTGAGGATGGAGGCGCTGCGCAAGGGGTCGAGCACGGGGCCGAGGAGCATGCAGGTGCCGTTATTGACGTCGATGAGGCTGCCAATATACTCGGCCGAGCCGCAGATGGCGCCAGCCACGCAGTCGTTGGTGCCGTTGATGTATTTGGTCATGCTGTAGACGGTTACGTCGGCGCCCAGACGGCAGGGGTTGAAAATCATGGGGGTGAAGGTGTTGTCTACAATGAGCTTGGCGCCGGCGGCGTGGGCCATCTTGCTCAGTTCGGGCACGTTGGCAATGCGCAGCAGGGGGTTGTTCATGGTCTCGGTGTAGACGACTTTGGTGTTGGGGTGGGCGGCAAGGGCTTTCTTAACGGCGTCGAGGTCCTGCATATTGACGAAGGTGCAGTCGACGTTGAACTTTTTGAGGTAGTTGGCCATGAAGGCGAAGGTGCCACCATAGGTTGTCATGCTGGCCACGATGTGGTCGCCAGCCTTCACTTCGTGAAGGAGGGCGCAGGTGATGGCGGCCAGACCGCTACCGGTAACCCAAGCGGCCTCGGTGCCTTCCATAGCGGCCAGGGCTTTGCAGAGTGCAAGGTTGGAGGGGTTCCAGTGGCGGCTGTAGAGGAAGTAGCCTTCGGTTTCGCCGTGGAAAGTCTCGGTCATCAGATGAGCCTCGGGGAAGATGAAGGTGGCGCTGTCGCAAATTGCGGGGTTCACACCACGGTTGGCGTCGCTTCCGTCGAGACGCTGGATAGCTGTTGCAGGATCGAATTTGTTCATTGTTAGGTAGTTTTATTTGGTTCTATATTTTTTTAAATAAGATTTTGCAAAATTACGATTTTTTTTTGTATTTTTGCAAAATGAATGGAAAATTATTTTTGTTTCCAGTAACCATTGGCGCCGAGGAGGTTACGCGTTCGCTGCCAGCAGCGAATGGCGAGTTGCTTGACCAATGTAGCGTTTTTGTGGTCGAAGAGTTGCGTTCGGCGCGCCGTTTTTTGCGTCGGGCGGGCTATTCTCGCCCTATTGACGAGACCACTTTCTACCTGCTCAACGAGCATACTGCCGAGGCCGAGACGGCCCACTATTTGGACCCCATTTTCGATGGGCAGAACGTTGGCCTGCTGAGCGAGGCAGGCCTGCCCTGCGTGGCCGACCCAGGGGCTATGATAACTCGCCAGGCTCAGCGTTTGGGCATAGAGGTTGTGCCGCTGGTTGGCCCCTCGTCGCTGATGTTGGCCCTGATGGCCAGCGGCTTGAACGGGCAGAATTTTGCCTTTGTGGGCTACCTGCCGGTCGACCGCTCTGAGCGAGCCCACGCTTTGCGCCGGCTCGAGGAGCGCGCTTTGCGCGAAGGGCAGACGCAGATTTTTATCGAGGCTCCCTACCGCAACAACCAAATGCTCGAAGCCATCTGCCAAACGTTGCGGCCGGCAACCCAGGTTTGCGTGGCTACCGACATCACGATGCCGACCCAGAGCATTCGCACCATGAGCGTGGCCCAGTGGGCACGCCTGCGGGTTGAGGTGAATTTGCATAAGCGGAACACTGTGTTCCTCGTCGGATGAAATTTAAGTGACAGGCCTCTCTACCCCACTCTGCCATCGGGCAGCGGATGGGGTGAGGAGGGTATTTTTGGGGGTGCTAAGTAGCTGAATATCAAGCGTTGTTCGACCTCAATACGACCTTAACCCCTCTTTAACCCCTCCTCACCCCTGTTTTTCAGCGAGTTAGGAGGGAGCAATGTAGCCAGTTTTTGGCGCAGTTCGTCGGCCGTGGTGAAGCGCACTCCGAGCAGGCCGAGTGCGGTGGCGGCGGCCACATTGTCGGCATTGTCGTCGACGAAGATGGTCTCGGCCGGTTCGAGGTTGTAGCGTTGCAGGATGAGGCGGAAGATGGCAGGGTCGGGTTTGACGAGGCCCACGTCGCCCGACACAACGTAGCGGTCTATCATTTGCAGCACTTCGAACCGACGCCTCGCGGCGGGGAAGGTCTCCATGCTCCAGTTGGTGAGCCCGAAGAGTTGTAGGCCAGGCACTTGGCGCAGTTCGGCTACCAGGTGGCGCATTCCGGGCACCTCGCCGGGGAGCATCTCGTCCCAGCGCGAACGGTAGAGCTCGATGGCGTCGGCCTGGTCGGGGTATTGGCTTTTGAGTTGACTGAGGCAGAGGTCTTGGTTTAGGCCGGCATCGATACGGCTGCGCAATTCGGAGGTTAGCACGTGGCGCAGGAAGTACCAACTTTGGGCTTCGCTGCCAAAGAACTGGGTGTAGACCCGCTCGGGTTCCCAGCGCACAAGGACGTTGCCGTAGTCGAGAATGAGGTTCATCGACCGGAGTACATATCGTTATAGTATTTCATGTAGTCGCCACTTGTCACGCGGTCCATCCACTCTTGGTTTTCGAGGTACCAGGCAACGGTTTTTTCTATGCCCTCTTCGAATTGGAGGGTAGGTTCCCAGCCCAGTTCGCGTTGGAGTTTGCGGCTGTCGATGGCGTAGCGCAGGTCGTGGCCAGCGCGGTCGGTGACGTAGGTGATGAGGTCCATGTCTTGCCCCTCGGGACGGCCCAGCAGGCGGTCGGTGGTTTGGATGAGCAGACGCACGATGTCGATGTTTTTCCACTCGTTGAAACCGCCAATGTTGTAGGTCTCGGCCACCTGGCCGCGGTGGAAGATGAGGTCGATGGCGCGAGCGTGGTCTTCGACGTAGAGCCAGTCGCGCACGTTCTCGCCTTTGCCGTAGACGGGCAGCTGGCGGCGGTGGCGTATGTTGTTCACAAAGAGAGGGATAAGCTTTTCGGGGAACTGGTAGGGGCCGTAGTTGTTCGAGCAATTGGTGACGATGGTGGGCAGGCCGTAGGTGTCGTGGAAGGCGCGCACAAAGTGGTCGCTCGAGGCCTTGGAGGCGCTGTAGGGCGAGTGGGGCTGGTATTTAAGCTCTTCGGTGAAGAACTGCGAGCCGTAGGCCACGTGTTTTTTGCCGCTCGAGGCTTTGGTCGAGAAGGGGGGCTCGATGCCTTCGGGGTTGGTCACCTCGAGGGCGCCGTAGACCTCGTCGGTCGATATGTGGTAGAAGAGTTTGCCTTCGTAGTTCCCCTCCCACGCCGTTTTGGCGGCTTGGAGCAGCGAGAGGGTGCCCATGACGTTGGTCTGCGCAAAGGTGAAGGGGTCTTTTATGGAGCGGTCTACATGGCTTTCGGCCGCGAGGTGGATAATGCCGTCCACCTGTTCTTGGCGCATGAGTTGCAGAACCCCCTCGAAGTCGCAAATATCCATCCGCACAAAGCGGTAGTTGGGGCGGCTTTCGATGTCTTTCAGGTTTTCGAGATTGCCGGCATAGGTAAGCTTGTCGAGATTGATAATCCGATAGTCGGGATATTTATTCACGAGCAGGCGAACCACGTGGCTGCCAATAAAGCCGGCTCCGCCGGTGATGATGATGGTGCGTTTAGTTTCGGTCATGACTACTGATTGTTATGTACGGAGGGCGAGCCCGTGGGACGCGACCCTTACGGGCTGCAAAGTTACACAAAAAAATCGGAATATAGGATTTTTTTTTCGAACGTCGGTTTTTTTGTGTAACTTTGCATTTTTGCCACCACAGTGAAAACAATGCGCAACTGGTTGAAAACAACGATAATAGCGGCCGCAATGGTGCTCCTCGCAACCCAGGTCGAAGCCCAAAGGCTAATTGAATACACATCGGGCATGGGCGCCCGCGACGCCGAAAATCCCGACGTTTGGATACTGTATAGCAAAGTTCGTGCCACACACGACGACATGACACTTTGGGCCGACTCTGCCCTGCTCAACACTGCGGTGAACGACTTCACGGCTTTTCGCAACATTGTGATTGAACTTTCAGACACGACCCACATCTATGGCGACCGGCTCTACTATGACGGCAACAGCCGCGTGGCCAACATTTGGGCCGACACGGTGGTGCTTGTCGATGGCAACACGATGCTCTTCACCAACCACATAACCTACGACCGCAACCGCTCGGTGGCCTACTACACCGAATGGGGCCATGGCGAGAGCAACCAGCGCACGCTCGACAGCCGCAGCGGCCTCTACAACGCCGAACTCAAAGAGTTCTTCATCCACGGCGATGTGGTGCTGACCGACAGTTCGTCGCGCCTGCTCACCGACACGCTCACCTACAACACGGTAACCTCGCTGGCCTCGTTCAGTAGCCCGACCAATATTTACACCGACTCGACCCACATCTATAGCGAACTCGGCACCTACAACACCGAGAACCGCTTTGCCGTGTCGCACCGCGCCTCACACGTAACCAACCGCGACGGCGAGCTCGCGGCCGATACCCTCATCTATGATGAGGGCTACGAGTGGGCCGAAGGCTTCGGCCATGTGGCTATCAACCAGCCCGACAACGGCCTCGCCTGCTACGGCCACTACGGACTCTGGCGTGGCAAAGAGCGCTACAGCTACGTCACAGGCAGAGCCCTGGCCACATACGCCGAGAAGCCCGAAGACGACTCGCTCTACGTCCATGCCGACACCATCTGGCTCACCCTCGACTCGGCGCGCAACGTCAGCTCCGTCTTTGCCTACGCCCATGTCAAAGCTTTCCGCACCGACGTCCAGGCCCTTTGCGACTCGGCCCACTACCGCGTGGCCGACTCGGTTGCCCTGCTTTTTGGCAGCCCCACACTATGGAACGAAGGCTACCAGTGTCAGGCCGACACAATCGAACTGCACCACGACAGCACCGGCGTCACGATGGTCTACCTCCGCACCGACTGCAAAACCATGCAGCGACTCGACCCCGAAAAGTTCAACCTCCTCAAAGGCAAGCAAGGCGTGGTTCACTTCGCTGGCGGCGAGCCCACCTTTGCCGACATCCTCGGCAACGCACAGATGGTGTTCCACATCACCGAAGAGGATTCGACTGGCAACGAGAGCGTTGTGGGTGTCAACGTGGGGGTAGGGTCCGATATGCGAATCTACTTCGACAGCACCCGAGCCCCGCGCCGCATGGTGGCATTCGGCAAACCCGATATGCGCACCTTCCCGCTCGACAAACTGCCCGACGAGCCGCGCCAGCTCCACACTCAATGGCTTGGTAGCAAAAGGCCTGCCAAACCCGAAGACATCTTCGAATGGTGACAAAATGTCAGTCACTGACAATTTGGCACACCTTTTGATATACATATCTCAAAAAAAAACCAACAACCGAAAAACATCAAGAACAATGGACGACAAAAATATCGAAACACCCATGCCCGACATCGACACCACACAGCAGGCAGACACCACCAACCCAGACCCCACTACCGACAACCAAACCGCCGACAACAGCGACGAAATACAAAAACTGAACCAAAAGCTGGCCGAACTCAACGACAAATACATCAGAACCTATTCCGAATACGAAAACTATCGCAAACGCACCGCGGCCGAAAAAGCCAGCCTCATACTCAACGGTTCGGAAGACACCATCAAGGCCATCCTGCCCGTAGTCGACGACTTTGAGCGCGCCATTGCAGCCCTGCCCGACGACGACAAGGCCAAAGAAGGCGTGGTTCTGATTTACAAAAAACTCGTCAAAATCCTCAACCAAAAAGGACTCAAAGAAATCGAAGTCAAAGGCGCAAAATTCGACGAAGAGATACACGAAGCCGTAGCCCAGTGCCCCGCGGCCGACAAGAAACAAAAAGGCACCGTGCTCGATGTCGTCGAAAAAGGCTACTACCTGAACGACAAAGTGTTGCGTCACCCCAAAGTGGTCGTAGCCGTCTGATAAACCAAATAGGAGGAATAACGTAATGGCAAAAAGAGATTACTACGAAGTGCTCGGGGTCGACAAGAATGTCACCCCCGACGAACTAAAAAAAGCCTACCGCAAAAAAGCCCTTCAATATCACCCCGACCGCAACCCCGGCGACAAAGAAGCCGAAGAAAAATTCAAAGAAGCCGCCGAGGCCTACGACGTGCTTAGCAACCCCGACAAAAAGGCTCGCTACGACCAGTTCGGCCATGCCGGAGTCGACGGCGCTGGTGGCTACGGTCAAGGTGGCATGAACATGAACGACATCTTCTCGCAATTTGGCGACATCTTTGGCGACCTGTTCGGAGGTGGCGGATTTCGCGGTTTCGGCGGCTTTGGTGGAGCTCAAGGTGGGCGGCGCGTTATGCGCGGCAGCAACCTCCGCATCAAAGTCAAACTCACCCTCGAAGAAATCGACAAAGGCTGCGAGAAAAAAATCAAGGTATCAAAATACGTGCCATGCAAAACCTGCGGTGGTAGCGGCTCGAAAAACAACTCGTTCGAAACGTGCCAGCACTGCCACGGCACGGGAGTCATCACCGAGATGAAACGGACCATACTTGGCCATATGCAAACCCAGTCGGCCTGCCCACATTGCGGAGGCGAAGGCCGTACAATCAAAGACAAATGTCACGACTGTAACGGCGACGGCATTGTGCGCTCCGAGGAAATCATATCCATCAACATACCCGCCGGTGTGCAAGACGGCATGCAACTCTCGCTTGCCGGCAAGGGCAACGCCGCTCCGCGCGGTGGCGTTCCTGGCGACTTGATTGTACTCATCGAAGAAATTCCGCACGAAATATTCGAGCGCCAAGAAAACAACCTATACTACAACACATTCGTCACCTTTAGCGAGGCCGCCATGGGCTCCTCTATCGAGATTCCAACCCTCTCGGGCAAAGTGAAAGTGAAAATAGAGCAAGGTACACCCTCGGGCAAAGTATTGAGACTCAAAGGTAAAGGCCTGCCAGACCCAGCTGGCTACGGTCGAGGCGACCTAATGGTCTGCATCAACGTGTGGATACCCAAAAGCCTCACACGCGAAGAAAAATCAATGCTCGAAACGTTGCAGAAAAGTCCCAACTTCAAGCCCAACCCTTCGAAACAAGAGCGTGGCTTCTTCGACAAGATGAAGGACCTTTTTAACTAAATTTTGTAATGACCGAAGACTTCCTCCAATACTTGTGGCAACACCAACTGTTGCGAGGACCACTCGTCACCACCGACGGCAGGCTGGTGACAGTGGAACGCGCTGGCGAGCTGAACCGCGATGCGGGTCCAGACTTTACCAACGCGATAGTCTTCATCGATAACATTCGTTGGGCTGGCAATATCGAAATACACGTCAAAGCCTCCGACTGGAAGCAGCACCACCACGACAGCGACAAAGCCTACAACACCGTGGTTTTGCACGTCGTCTACGACCACGATGCCGACATATCACTGCCTAACGGCCAGCCATTGCCCACTGTAGAAATCAGACAGTTCGTGCCAGAAAGTTTTTGGCAGAACTATCAAATGCTCGTCAACAGCATGAGCACGAACGACATAGCCTGCGGTGGACGGTTGACCGACATTGCCGACTTTGCCTTCAATTCGCACCTCGAGCGATTGGCCGTGGAGCGATTGGCTCGCAAAACAGAGGGCGTAAAGCGGCTTCTCGACGAGTCGGCCGGCAGTTGGGAACAATGCTGCTACTGGCTTATGGCTCACTACTTTGGGGGCAAGGTGAACGGATTTGCCTTCGAACTTCTGTCCAAAGCCACCGACCTGCGCCTGCTTGCTCGCTGGAAAGACAGCCCCCAACGACTCGAGGCTTTGCTAATGGGGCAGGCTGGGCTGCTCGACGGACTGTTCGACGACGAATATCCCCGAGCACTGCAAGCCGACTACGAAGCTATTCGCGCCGGCGCTGGGCTGACACCAATGGCAGGCTACCTTTGGCGCTCGTTCCGACTGCGCCCCTCGAGTTTCCCCACCATACGTATTAGCCAGTTTGCAGCCCTGCTTTCGCAGTCGTCGCACCTCTTTTCGACGCTCCTCGAGTGCACCAGCGTCAAAGAGATAGAGCTGTTCTTCGATGTCGAGGCGGCACCCTACTGGACTACTCACTACCAGTTTGACCAGCCGGCAAAGGCATCGCCCAAACGCCTCGGACAGTCGCAGACCGAGCTAATCATTATCAACGCCTGGCTGCCACTACTATTCCACTACGGCACCACGACCGGACAACAAAAATACCACGAACTCGCCCTCGACCTGTTGGCCCAATTGCCGGCCGAAAATAACAACATTATACGTCGCTGGAGCGCCATGGGGCGCACACCGACATCGGCACTGCAGTCGCAGGCTATGCTCGAACTGTTCAACGAGTATTGCACTGCCCACCGCTGCTTGGCCTGCCAAATAGGCTACCGCATTATAAAAGCAAAATGAGCCCAGCCGCGGCTATTCTACCTCGAGCAACAAACCTTTAAGATACTCGCCCTCAGGATGATGAATACTAACAGGATGGTCGGCAGCATGAGGCAACTGCCTAACAATACGAACACGGCGGCCAGCGTTCATGGCAGCTGTGAAGAGCATTGTCTGGAAGTCGTCGCGGCTTACAGCCTGCGAGCAACTGAAGGTCATCAGCAACCCGCCATCGGGCAAAGCTTCCATAGCGCGTTGGTTGATGGAGCGGTAGCCCTTGAGTCCAGCTTGGAGCGCACGGTGGTTTTTGGCAAAGGCAGGAGGGTCGAGCACAATGAAGTCGAAGCGCTTATCGGCCGCGTCGAGACGCTGCAACACGTCGGCCACCACGCCCCTGTGAGGAGCCTCGGGGCCGAAGTTGAGGGCCACATTGCGGTCGCAGAGGGCGATGGCTTTCTTGCTAATATCGACCGTTTCGACATAGCTGGCACCGCCGCGCAAGGCTGCAAGCGAGAAACCACCCGTGTAGCCAAAGCAGTTGAGCACCGAGCGCCCACGCGAAAGGTCGGCCACCAAGCGCCGGTTTTCGCGCTGGTCGACAAAGAAGCCCGTCTTTTGGCCTTCGTAGAAGTTGATTATAAGCCGGTTGCCATATTCCACCACCTCTTTCTCGGCCACTTCGGGGCCGAAGACGAAGCCGTCGGTGGCACCGCCAGGGCAGGTGGCAGAACTTTTGTCATAGACTGCCATTATGACAGGTATGGCTGTCATGAAGATTTCGACCAACTGCGGAAAACAACGGTGCATACCCACCGAATGGGCTTGGAGCACCACCACGCCGTCGTACCAGTCGGCCACCAGCCCGGGCAGGTAGTCGCCCTCGGCATGAATGAGGCGAAAAACATTGGTGCTCGCCATATCGAAAAAGCCAAGTTGGCGACGGTAGCCGATGGCCGAAACCACCCGTCGGCGCAAGAGTTCGGCAATGGGCAACAAAGACTCTTCTTTATTGAAAGTAAGGACCTTACAGACGATATTATCGTTCTGAAAATGGCCCATGGCCAACCATTCGCCACTGGCAGAGCATACGTCGACCAAGTCGCCCTCGGCGGGGTTGCCTTCGACACGCTTAACTGCGCCGCTAAAAATCCACGGATGGTGGCGCAAAATGGCCTTATCGCGGCCGGCGGCAATAACAAGTCGGGGGCGGTTCATTGCTTCAGTTGGTGGATGGTGAGCACTGGGTCGTCGCTCTTAAAGACGGCGTTGCCGGCCACAAGAACGTCGGCACCGGCTTCATACAACGCGCTGGCATTCTGCAAGTTGACGCCGCCATCGACCTCGATTAGACATTGCGGATTCTTGCGGTCGCAGATGGCGCGCAGGCGACGCACCTTGGAGTATGTGTTCTCGATGAATTTTTGTCCGCCAAAGCCAGGGTTGACGCTCATGAGCAACACCAAGTCGCACAGCTGCACCGAGTCTTCGAGCAACTCGACCGAGGTGGCCGGATTGAGCACCACGCCGGCCTTCATGCCGTGGTCGCGAATGCTGTGTAGCACGCGGTCGAGGTGGGTGCAAGCTTCGTAGTGAACGGTTAGGATGTCGGCACCGGCCTCGGCAAAGTCGGCCACGTAGCGCCCAGGGTCTACAATCATTAAATGTACGTCGAGAGGCTTTTTGGCATGGAATTTGATATGCTTAACTATTGGCTGACCGAACGAGATGTTGGGGACGAAAACACCGTCCATAACATCGACGTGGAGCCAGTCGCACTCGGAGCGATTGAGCATTTCGATGTCGTGCTGCAGGTTGCCAAAGTTGGCGCTGAGTAGCGATGGAGAAACAAGTTTCATTGTAAAGAGCAGATTATGAATAGTTTAGAGTTTAAGTTTTTCGAAGTTCTTGCCATAGACGCCCTCGGCTTTGCTGACAGAGATAAAGGCGTTTTGGTCGATGCGATGGATAATTTGCATCACGTGGGGCTTATCGGTACGGTGAACCATGAGCAGCAGCACTTTCTGGTTGGCCTTGGTGTAGCAGCCCTCGGCATCGAGCAGCGTGGCGCCGCGCCCAACTTCGCGGGTTACGGCCTCGGCAATTTCGTCGTTCTTGAGCGAGAAAACCATAATCTGATAAGACTGCTTGTTGCCGTCGAGCACCATGTCGAGCACGTATGTCATAACAATCATCACCACGTAGCCACACACCACATTGTCTATCCTATGGCTCACAAAATAGGAGCAGCCAATAATGAGCACATCTATAATCATGATGACACGCCCGGGCGAGACGTTGTGGTACTTGCTCACAATGAGGGCAATAATGTCGGTTCCGCCCGTGTTGCCGCCCATAATGAAGCTCAGGCCAATGCCCGCACCGCAGCAGGCGCCACCAATCACGGCACACATAAAGACGCCGAAATGCTCGACGTCGAACAGCCGCTCCACGTGCAGCCCCTGCTGCCACATGATGAAGAAGACCGAGCTCATCACTATGCCATAGATGGTGTTGGCGCCAAACTTCGACCCAAGCACCTTGAAGCCAATGGCCACCAATATGCCGTTGAAAACGAGGTTCAACACACCTATCGGCACATGGACGCCGAGTGCATAGTAGATAATGGCCGAAAGGCCGCTCACGCCACCACCCACTATCTGGGCCGGCAGCATAAAGGCCGACCACCCAAAGGTGTAGAGCATAAGACCCAGGGTGATGACGATGTAGGAAAGCACGATGTGCCTACTTTTTTGAAAAATCTGCATTGTAGTTAGTTTTTTTGTTTCGAATAATCCCGTTCACCAAAAATCGAGGTGCCGAGGCGCACCAGCGTACTGCCCTCATCAACAGCCACTTGCCAATCATGACTCATACCCATCGACACTTCGCAGAAATCGTCATTAGCAGCAAAAATGCCGCTCTTGAGTCGTTCGAAAACGCGGCGCACGGTGCGGAAATCGTCCCTCACACGCTTCGTGTCGCTGGTGTGCGAAGCCATACCCATCACGCCGCAAACCTGCACTCCCGGCACGGGTGGCAGTTCGCAAAGGGCCTCGACCTCGCTGGGGGCAAAGCCGAACTTGGTTTCCTCGCTCGCCACGTGCAGCTGGAGCAACACCCTCACCGCTCGCCCAACCTTCTGGGCCTCGCGGCCAATGGCGTTGAGGTGGTCGAGGCTGTCGACCCCGTGGATGAGCGACACGTAGTTGATGTAGTACTTAATCTGCTTCGACTGCACATGACCTATGAAGTGCCACTCAACGTCGGGCGGCAGCTGCGGCTGCTTGTCGCGCAGCTCGGCCGCATAGTTCTCGCCAAAAAGGCGCTGACCGGCCTCGTAGGCCTCGACTATGTCGGCCACAGGCTTCAGTTTGCTAACAGCAACCAGCCTCACACTGGCGGGCAACATGGCACCGATTTTTGCTATGTTTTCACTGACCATACATAATTAACGCCGCGCGCCATTTTTTATTGTTTGAACAATACAAAAAAAACAAAAAAAATTCCTCGCCCCTCCCCTTTTCGGTTAACGGCCATGGGGGCAAAAAAGCGGCAAAAAAGGGTTAGATTCGGGTCTTGTAACCGACTGATTATCAAGGTTGAGGTCGTATTAAGGAGGGGTTAGGGTCGTATTGAGGTCGAACAGCGCTTGATATTCAAGCACTTACGTATCGACCAAAAGCCCTCTTTCTGCCATCTGTTACTCGATGGCAGTAGGGGGCTGATGGGTGGTTGAAGTATTGCTTACAAACTATCTTTCGTCATCCTGTTAGTCCATTGCCAATTCTGCGGCAATGGCTTTGGCGGCTTTGCGGCCTGCGCCCATGGCCAAAATAACGGTTGCAGCGCCGCTCACGGCGTCGCCTCCGGCAAAGATAAGGCGGCGACTGGTGCGGCCACTCTCGTCGGCCTTTATGCCACCCCACACCTCGCATTCCAATCCCGGGGTGGTGGTGCGGATAAGGGGGTTGGGGCTGGTGCCGAGGGCGGCAATAATGGTATCGGCCTCGAGGTTGAACTCGCTGCCCTCGACAGGCGAGAAGCTGCGGCGACCCTTGGCGTCGGGTTGGCCCATCTCCATCTTTATGCAGCGCAGGGCGGCGACGGTGCCGTCGTCGTTGCCAAGAATTTCGACTGGCGCGGTCTGGAATAGGAATTCGACCCCCTCGTCGATGGCGTGGTGCACCTCTTCGCGGCGTGCCGGCATATCCTGCTGGCCCCGGCGGTAGACCACCGTAACCTGGCTGCCCAGGCGCAGGGCGGTGCGTGCAGCGTCCATAGCCACATTGCCGCCACCAACCACTATAACCTTGCGGCCCAGATAGATAGGTGTGTCGTAATGCTCGTCGTAGCCGTGCATGAGGTTGGTTCGGGTGAGCAGCTCGTTGGCCGAGACCACGCCGATGAGTGTCTCGCCTTTGATGCCCATAAACTTGGGCAAGCCGGCGCCCGAAGCGATGTATACGGCGTCGTACTCCATCTCGCTAAAGAGCTGGTCGATGGTTATGCTCTTGCCAATAATGACGTTGGTGCGAATTTCGACACCGAGGCGGCGCAGGTTCTCGATTTCGGGCTCGACCACTTGCTGCTTGGGCAGGCGGAACTCGGGTATACCGTATACGAGCACACCGCCGGCGTGGTGCAAGGCCTCGAAAACGGTGACTTGGAAGCCCCGCTTGGCCAAGTCGCCAGCACAGGTGAGGCCACTGGGGCCCGAACCCACCACGGCCACCTTGCGGCCGGCCGGATAGCACTGTGGCTGGCTCTTCGACTGCACCCTGTGGTTGTCGGCCACAAAGCGCTCGAGGGCGCCAATGGCGATTGGCTCGTTCTTGACGCCCATCACACACGAGCCTTCGCACTGGTTCTCCTGCGGGCAAACGCGCCCACACACGGCTGGCAACGCCGAGTCGCGGCCTATGGTGACGTAGGCTTGGTTGAAGTTGCCCTCTTTGATGTTGCGTATGAATTCGGGTATGTTAATTTCGACCGGACAAGCCTCGACGCAGCGAGGTTTTTTGCATTGCAGGCAGCGGCCGGCTTCGACCACGGCTTGGCGCTCGGTGAAGCCATACGATACCTCGTCGAAATTGGTGGCGCGCACCTTGGGGTCCTGCTCCTGCGGGCGTTGGCGCACGGACTGTTGCGGCTGCAAACTACGCGCGGCAACAGCTTGGTCTACAGCCTCTTTGAGGTTACACTTGTGGCCGCTCTCGGCAGTGGCAATGCGATAGCGACGAGTGTCGGGGGTCTTGAGTTTGCGCGCAGCCCCGTCGAAGTCGACCAAATGGCCGTCGAACTCGGGCCCGTCTACGCAGCAGAACTTCACCTCTGCCCCCACCCTGACGCGGCAGGCGCCACACATTCCTGTGCCGTCGACCATCATGCAGTTCAGGCTCACGATGGTGGCGAGGTCGTATTTAGATGTAGTAAGGCTGACAAATTTCATCATTGGCAGCGGGCCTATGGCCACACAGTGAGAGTAGTCGGCGCCACTTTTGCACAACTCGTCGACTTTGGCGGTTACCAAGCCCTGCTCGCCATACGAGCCGTCGTCGGTCATGATGTAGAGGTTGTGGCACACAGCGCGCAGTTCGTCTTCATAGAAAAGCAGGTCCTTCGAGCGTGCGCCGATAACGACGTCGGTCGGAATGCCCTGGCGGAAAGCCCACTTCACCTGTGGGAATACGGGCGCAATGCCCACTCCGCCAGCCACAAAGAGCAGTCGGCGCAACTCGCCGGCCTCGTGTTTGGCAATCAGCTCGCTGGGGCGACCCAATGGGCCGACAATGGTGTAGAGGTCGTCGCCCTCGCTCATTGCGGCCAACTGCCGAGTGGTTTCGCCTACCACCTGGAAGACTATTACCACCGACTGGCGTTGATAGACTATATCGCTGATTGTGAGCGGTATGCGCTCGCCATTCTCGTGTGGTATGACGATGACAAACTGGCCTGGTTTGCCGCTGAGCGAAATCCATGGGGCATGGATTTCCATTCTGTAGATTTCGTGGCTGTTGAGGAGCCTTTTGCTTATTATTTCGTACACAGTAGTTCTCTTGTTTTACCACTCGCGCTATCTGGGGCGCGAGAGCGGATGGTTTAACGTTTGTTTTTTAGTTTGGCATTCAGTTTGTCGAGCAGGCTCTGCTCGACGGGTATGAAGTTGAACTGCTCCCAATAGTCTTCGTTATAATCGGTAGTAGCTACCGGCACTTCAGAATAGGTTACAGCGTAGTAGCGGTTGGTTATGGTAGGGCTGAATGTGGCAGTGCTGTGTTGCAAACCTGTTAGCTGAAAAATGCGATGACTCTTGGTGGTTATGGTCGGCATAACCCCTTCCCAACGGCCAGAGGTTTCGTTGTGATAGACTCGAGTTTCCTCTTCAACAAACGACACAAGCGTATAGCGGTCGCCAACCCTATCGTAATTATAAATAGCTTTCATCGACGTTTGAAACTTTCGCAGTGGCGTCACCTCTTTGCCACCCGGCAGTATCCACAATGGTAGCGATATGGTTGGCGACAACGGCGATGAGAACTCGATGCGCGTAATGGCCAGCGATTGCTGGTCGATGGTGTATTTGGAACGGCCGCTGCTAATAAGATAATAGCTGCGCCCATCGGCGTCTGTGAACTCAGACAACGTGTCGCTGTTTGTCACTTTTAGATAGGTTTTGAACATCTCGACACGGTCTGTAAATTCCTCATTGTCGTAGCCTGCCATCAGAGTGGTCGAGACCTCGGAGTGGGCCATACGGCCAAGCAGGAGCGTGTCGTAATACATAAGGCGCATTTTCTGCACAGAACTGAGGTTCGTTAGATGGATTCCGACTTTGCGTTTCGGATTTTTGCCGTAGCCAGGGCGCATAATGTCGGCCACATATTCGGCAAAAAGGTAAAGCTCGTCGTTGGCTGTGCGCACCGTGCGGAAAAAGCCAGTAACGATGGTGGTGTCGGTGGTGTAGTTTTGCGGAATGCGACTAATAACCTCTTTCATTAGCGCCTTCGGAGTCTTGTAGGCAGTAACTTGCACCTCGTTCAGTTTGATGTCGCCCTGCACGAGAGCCACGTTGCCCTTTTTGAGCAGCTTGGCCACGGCCAATGTGTCGCGGTGGTACCCTGTCTGAGCAAAAACAAGGCTTCCATCGCACTGGCTTTTAGGCAGTTTCAAGACGTATTCGCCGTCGGCGTTAGCGGTGGTATAGGCCGAGCGGTCGGTGGTGTAGACCATGGCATAGGGCACAGCCTCCTTCGTGCCTTGAGTAGTAATCTTACCTCGAACGGTAATATACTCGACTTCAGCCTTTTGCGCAAACAAGGCAAAAGGCAATACCAGTGCGAGCAACATCAAAAACAGAGTCTTTCTCATTTTTCTTTTCTACATATTTTGCACTGCAAAGTTACAAAGTTTTTCCGAAATTCAGAAAAAAAGTGTAAATTTGCACTCTGTATATACATTAATAATAAAACACAACGCTTTGAAAACAAAACAAATACTACTTCTTGCCATGTTGGCCGTAGCCACCATTTCGGCCAATGCGCAATCCGACTCGAAACCCCTTTTCGGCGAATTCAAACTCGAAGCTCGCGCCGACTTTAACTATTCTCAACACGAGAGCGACGACCCCCTCTACGGTTTCCGCGGACGGTACTTCAACCTGCACCTCGGTGGCTCGCTCGGCAACGGCTTCGACTACTACCTGCGCCAACGCCTCATAGCCAAGCCTGGCACCGTGGGTTTGTTCGACAACACCGACTTCCTCTACCTTAGTTATAACGTCAGCCCCCACTTCCGCCTGCGCGCTGGTAAGGACGCCCTCGCCGTTGGTGGCTACGAATACGACGCCCGCCCTATCGACGTCTATTTCAACACCACCTATTGGGACAACTTCTACTGCTTCCAAATAGGCTTTTCGGCCGCCTACATCAACGACGGGCAAACGTTCATGTTCCAAGTGGCCAACTCGCCAGCCGTCCATTCGCTCTCGCCAAACTTCAATTTTGCCACTAACCGACTGAGCTACAACCTCTACTGGGCCGGCTCGGCAGGCCCTGTCCAAACCCTCTGGTCGGCCAACCTCTTTCAGCGCGACGACGGCAACTATATGGGCTACATCGCCCTCGGCAACCGCCTCGATTTCAACCATTGGGCCATCTATGTCGACCTCATTCACCACTCTGTTGCTGCCGACGACTGGGGCAAAAACTACTGCCTCGTGTCGCGCCTCGACCTCAAACTTGGCCACGGCCTCTCTTGCTTCGTCAAAGGTGCCTACGAGCAGAACAAGTCCGACGAAGACCTCACCACCTTTGCCGCACTCGACCTTTTTGTGCCAGCCGGCAGTAGTTACCTGCTCTATGGCGCTGGCCTCGAATATCGACCCGACCGCTGCCCCGACGCCCGTCTGCACGCTTTCTTTGCCAACCGCAAGTCGACCCTGGGCAACATCGAGACCAACGACCTCACCGCCAACATCGGCGTCACTTGGGACATCAATTTCCTTAAACTAAAACGCAAATAACACCTTTTTATTATGCAAGAGAACAAAAGAAAAATCACCCTCAACTACAATCACTGGGTCGAAAAATTGTTTTCGAAGCTTGAAGATAAGCTGCGCAAACCGCTCCAATTCACCACCAAACGCAGCTTCGAGGCCATCGTGTTCCTCATCATTTTCGTCGCATTCTTCTGGGTTTTGGCCTACCGCATGACCCTGCCACTTATGCTCAACACCTTTATGCAGACTGCCTACCACCTGCTGCTCGAAACGGTGTTCTACATCATGGCTATCTGCGTACTCATGGGCGCCATCAGCAAACTGCTCACCGAGTTCGGCGTGGTGCGACTGATGGAGAATATGCTCCGCCCGCTCATGAAACCGCTCTACAACCTGCCTGGCGTGGCAGCCCTCGGCGCTGTCATGACCTTCTTGAGCGACAACCCAGCCATCATCTCTTTGGCCAAAGACAAAAACTTTGCCCGCTACTTCAAAAAATACCAACTCGTGTCGCTCACCAACTTCGGCACCGCGTTCGGTATGGGTCTGGTTGTCATTGCCTTCATGACCGGCCTCGGATTCGGCAAAGGGGCTCTCGTGGGCCTCGTGGGCGCTGTGGTGGGAAGCATCGTCTCCACGCGCATAATGCAACATTCCACACTCAAAACCTACCCCGAACTCGACTCGCCCGTTGTCGAAGGCCACATAGGCGACGAGCAGAGCATATCGTTCAAAACCGAAGGCTCTGTCTTCCAGCGCTTCCTCAACTCGCTGCTCGATGGCGGCAAAGACGGCGTTGGCATTGGCTTTGCCATCATTCCCGGTGTGCTCTGCATATCCACCATCGTCATGATGCTCACTTTCGGCCCTTCGGGCGAAAACGGCCAGTACACCGGCGCCGCCTACGAGGGCGTGCCCATCATCACCTGGCTGGCCGACAAGGTTAACTTCATCTTCGACTGGCTCTTCGGCTTCAAAAACGGTGCCCTCGTTTCCTTCCCCATCACCGCCCTCGGCGCTGTCGGCGCTGCCATAGGCCTCGTTCCTCGATTCATTGCCGAAGGCATTATCGACAACAATGCCATCGCCGTTTTCACCGCCATGGGTATGTGCTGGAGCGGCTACCTCTCCACCCACACCGCCATGCTCGACGCACTCGGATACCGCAAACTTATTGGCAAAGCCATCGGCGCACACACCATTGGAGGCCTCTGCGCCGGCATTGCTGCCCACTGGCTTTGGATGCTTATCTCTCTGATTTAAAGCCGTATACGTCAACTATACAATATTTTTTTAAATAATTCATTCGTATTTCAAAAAATATTTGTACTTTTGCAAAATATTATTAACCTAAAACAAAACAAAAAAATGGCTTACAAAATCACTGACATCTGCGTTGCTTGCGGCACCTGCATCGACGAGTGCCCCGTTGGAGCTATCTCCGAAGGCGACATCTACAAAATCGATGAAAACGCTTGCGTTTCCTGCGGCACCTGCGCTGGCGCTTGCCCCACTGGTGCTATCGTCGAAGGCTAAACGACAGATAGTTAATTATTTGCAAGAAATCGAGTAGGAGGCAACTACTAACCATTAGTAAGCCTCCTACTTTTGTTTTGAACCAGTACTCCCATATCACACTCATCACCCGACGCCACGAGGCAGCGCTACCGCCCAATCTCAGCAAGACATAGCCCCCCACCCACCCACTACATCACTACCAACTGCCTACCTATCGCCGTACAGCACCTTTGAAACAACAAAGAATAACCTGCTAAACGACGGAGAGAAGAGGGAGCAGAAAGGGGGAAAATCGGGGTGTAAGTGGCTCTGTATCAAGGGTTGTTCGACCTCAATACGACCTTAACCCCTCTTTAATACCTCCCTAGTCCTGATTTTCAGGTTGTTACAGGGGGCGTTTTTTCGAATTTGGACATGGAAATCCAGACCGTCGTTCCGGGGGCTGGCGGAGGGTTGTGTGGGGGTGGCGATTTTTAGGTGTTTTAACGTTCTCTTGCTCGACTTTGTTAGCCGTTGATTTTGGCTACTGTGGGCGAGGTGGTGCCGCCTGGGGCGGTGAGGGTGACCGTGGCGGTGGAGGC
>JAFVCE010000018.1 GCA_017479385.1 Bacteroidales bacterium
CACCACCTACAAGACCGTGAAAGCCGGCGCGCTGTGTGGCCAAGCCGAGTCGGCAACGATAGCCGACTGCCACGTCGACGGCCTTGCCATCGACGCCCCGACGGCCACGACCTACAACGTTGGCGGACTGGTCTACGAGCTGCGCAGCGCCACGGGCGAAGCCACGGTCGAAGACTGCACCACGCGCTTCGCGCTCGCCGCCACGCTCGCGGGCAGCAACGGCTCGGTGGGCGGCATAGTGGCCGAGGTCACCTCGCCCACCAAAGCCATCGGCATAACACGCTGCTCGTCAACCACCGAAGGGCCGGTCCTCGACGGCGGCTGCTCTCGCTTTGGCGGCATAGTGGCGCGCATAACCTCAGGCGGAACCCTGCCGCCGGTCACCATCGAAGGCTGCCAGTGGGAGGGCGCGGCCGAACTGGGCTGCAGCGCCGCCATAATAGCGGGCGGACTGGTGGGCGAAAGCAGTCACCCGACCGTCCTCTCGAACAGCACCGCCGCTGGTTCTATCATGCTGACAACCAGCAATATATCCAACGCTGCCGGCGGACTGATAGGCGCCGCCGCGCGAGGCAAATACACCCTCAGTGCCTCCACCGCCACGGTCACCCTCACCGCCCCAGGCGGCACCACCTCGCCCACAGTAGCCAAAATCAACGGCTAACAAAGTCGAGCAAGAGAACGTTAAAACACCCAAAAATCGCCACCCCCACACTACCCGCCGCCAGCCCCAAGAACGGCGGTCTGAATTCCCATGTCCAAATTCGAAAAAACGCCCCCTGTAACAACCTGAAAATCAGTACGAGGGAGGTATTAAAGAGGGGTTAAGGTCGTATTGAGGTCGAGCAACCCTTGATACAGAGCCACTTACACCCCGATTTTCCCCCCTTTCTGCCCCCTCGTTTTATCGGTTTTTCCCCAATGTGTGTCGCTTGCAGAAAGGCGCTTGCCGAGCCGTAAGCCTCTGATTTTGTTCTGTCGCAAAAAAATATTTTGCCACGTCGGCGAAAGTTCGTAACTTTGCAAATGATTAACCATTGTTCGAACAATAAAAAGCTATCCGTAAAGCCCGATGAGCGAACTACTTGACCAACTGAACGAACCCCAACGCGAGGCAGCCGCATGCGTGGATGGCCCCGTGATGATTATTGCAGGCGCCGGCAGCGGCAAGACCCGCACACTGACCTATCGCATTGCCCATTTGGTGGAATGTGGCGTCGACCCATTCAACATTCTGGCCCTTACTTTCACCAACAAGGCCGCCGGCGAGATGAAGGAACGCATCATGAAGCTGGTGGGGCCCGAGGCTCGCAACCTCTGGATGGGCACGTTCCACTCCATTTTTGCGCGTATCCTCCGCTCCGAGGCCACCAAGCTGGGCTACATTGCAAGTTTTACCATCTACGACAGCGACGACAGCAAGAACGTGGTGAAGCAGATAATCAAGCAGCTCAACCTCGAGCCCAAGGTCTACAATCCCTCGTTCGTCATGGGCCGTATCTCGATGGCCAAAAGCAACCTCATCTCGCCCGAAGACTATGCCAACAACCCCGAGATTATGCAGAGCGACCAAACGGCTCGCAAGCCCCAGATAAGCACCATCTATCGGCTCTACAACCAGCGCCTGCGCAACGCTATGGCCATGGACTTCGACGACCTGCTGTTCAACATGAACATCCTTCTGCGCGATTTTCCCGAGGTGTTGGTTAAGTATCAAAACCGCTTTCGCTATATCATGGTCGACGAGTATCAAGACACTAACTACGCTCAGTATCTGATTGTTAAGAAGCTGGCTGCTCGCTTCCAAAACATCTGCGTGGTGGGCGACGACGCTCAGAGCATCTACGCTTTTCGCGGTGCAAATATACAAAATATTTTTAATTTCAGACGAGATTATCCAAATTTGCACCTTTTTAAATTGGAACAAAACTACCGTTCGACCCAAAACATAGTGGGTGCGGCAAACTCCATCATAGCCCAAAATCGCGAGCAGATAAAGAAAGAGGTGTGGACAGAAAACGCTAAAGGTGAGCCCATTACGCTCATGCGTGCCGCCGACGAGCGCGACGAAGGCCGTCAGGTGGCCGACTCGATAATGGCTACCCGGCTCGACGAAGATTTGGACTATAAAGATTTTGCCATTCTCTACCGCACCAACATTCAGAGCCGCGCCGTCGAGGAAGCCCTGCGCAAAATGAACATCCCCTATCGAATCTACCAGGGCATCTCTTTCTACGGCCGCAAAGAAATCAAAGACGTGTTGGCCTATATGAGGCTGGTGGTCAATAACCACGACGACGAGTCGCTGCTGCGCATCATCAACTTGCCACCACGCGGAATTGGGCAAACCACGATGGACAAGATACGCACCGCCGCTGCCGATAACGACGTGTCTATCAATACGGTACTCGAAAATATTCAGCAGTTTGACCTCGGCATCAGTGCCTCGACCACTACCAAAATCGAGGACTTCATGGTCATGATTAAGCGCTTCTCGGCCACGATGATGAACATCGATGCCTTCACTCTGGCCAAACAAATAGTATACAATTCTGGACTGCTCACCATGCTCCGCAACGACGATGACCCCGAAAACGCCAACCGAATCGAGAACATCGAAGAATTGCTCAATGGTGTGCAAGAATTTTGTGAAAAAGAGGACGAAATCACCCCCGAGGAGCAACTTGAAGGAGGGACCGAAGCCAAGCCATTCCGAACCCTCGACGAGTTCCTTCAACAGGTGCTTCTGCTCACCTCGGAAGATAAGGATAAAGAAAATCCTAACAAGGTGAGTCTCATGACTATACATGCCGCCAAGGGCTTGGAATTTCCCTGCGTGTATGTGGTTGGGATGGAGGAAAACCTCTTTCCCTCGTTGCTCTCAATCTCGTCGCGCCAAGAATTGGAGGAGGAGCGCAGATTGTTCTATGTGGCCGTCACCCGCGCCGAGCGTCACCTCACACTCAGCTACGCCATGACGCGCTACCAGTACGGCTCCGCTTCGTGCCAAGATATGAGCCGCTTTGTCGAGGAGATAGACAGCTCATATATACGTATGCCAGCCACCAAGCGCTCGCCGTTCCCCTCGCCAGGCAGTTTCCCACGCGCATTTACCGCCGTAGGCAAACCGGCTGCGACACAACCACAGTTCAAAAAACGTGCACCAGCCGCCCCAATCCAGCCCAAAGGGCCCACGATGGCCAATCCTCCGGCCGAGATTGGGCGCATTCAGGCCGGTATGAAGGTGGAACACAGTAAGTTTGGTACGGGCAAAGTGCTCAACGTCGAGGGTAGTGGCGACTCGCGCAAAGCTACCGTCTTCTTCGACGGCGTGGGCAACAAGCAGCTGCTGCTGAAGTTTGCAAAATTAACCATAGTAGAGGAGTAGCCTGCAATGAGAGTTGTGATACAGCGCGTTAGCCGCGCCTCGGTGAGTGTTGGTGGCGAAGAGAAGGGCCGCATAGGTCGCGGAATGGCCATACTTGTTGGCGTGTGCGACCAAGATGGCGATGAAGACATAGAGTACCTTTGCCAAAAAATTGTCAAACTGCGTATTTTCCCCGACGCAGATGGGGTGATGAATCTACCACTAACGGCTGTCGATGGCGCCAATGTTCTGGTGGTGAGCCAGTTCACGCTGATGGCATCGACGCGCAAGGGCAATCGGCCCAGCTACATCCGCGCTTCGCGTCCCGAGGTGGCAGTGCCGCTCTACGAGCGCTTTGTTTCGCGTCTGGCCGAATTGTTGGGGCACAACATCCCGACCGGTGTTTTCGGAGCCGATATGCAGCTCGAGCTGGTCAACGACGGCCCAGTGACCATTATCATCGACTCGCACGAGCGCGACTTTTGAGGCGATTATGTCTGAGGTGACGAATTTTTTGCCCAGACAGGCCGAATTTTCAAAAAAAATATGTAAATTTGCATTTTGAATTATGAACACCAACGCCGACATCGTCTATATGCGCCGCTGCTTGCAACTGGCTGCTTCGGGGCTGGGCCGAGTGAGACCTAACCCGCTGGTTGGCTGCGTGGTGGTGCGCGACGGGCAAGTGCTCTCCGAAGGATTTCACCAAGAGTATGGCCACAACCACGCCGAGCGCAACGCCCTCATGCGAGCAGGCGATTTTGCTGGCGCTACGCTCTACGTAAATCTCGAGCCATGTTCGCACTATGGCAAAACGCCGCCCTGCGCCGACCTCGTGGTGGAACGCGGCATAAAGCGGGTGGTGTGTTGCAACGACGACCCCAACCCACTGGTCTCGGGCCGTGGTTTTGAACGTCTCGAAAAGGATGGAATAGAGGTGGTTCGCCACCTGCTTTGCGACGAGGGCCGTATGCTCAACAGGCGTTTCTTCACATTTATGGAAAAACGTCGACCATATGTGATACTCAAATGGGCCGAAAGCGCCGACGGCTACCTCGCGCCGGCCAACATCGGTCAGCGTTACTGGATTACCACGCCGCAACAGGACCGCCTCAACCACCGCTGGCGCACCGAGGAGGCTGCCATCCTCGTTGGCAGCGCAACCTACCTCTGCGACAACCCCTCGCTCACCGCTCGCCATTTTTGTGGGCCTCAACCGCAACCCATTGTACTCGACCGTCGAGGCCGACTCGCTAAATTGCCAGAAGGGTGGATTGGATTGCAGCAACCAACTGTTAGCCAGGTGCTTGATGAACTCTACCACCTCAAAATACAGTCTGTCATAGTCGAGGGTGGGCGCCAGGTGCTCGATGCTTTTCTCGCCACTGGGCTATACGACGAGGTGCGCGTGCTGCGCGGCCCCGAACTCCTCGGCGGTGGACTCAAAGCCCCGGCCATACCCGCTGGTTCGACCGTAATAATGCCTTCTTAACCACCAACATCAGGCCACCATGTTCGACGATACCTACCGCACCATCACCGCCCCAGCCGAGGGCCTCTATAAAGAAAAAGGCAGCAAATTTTTGGCCTTTGCGCACCCTGTGGCCACGGTCGAGGAGGTGAAAGTTGTACTCGACGAGCTGCGCAAAACCTATTTCGACGCGCGCCACCACTGCTACGCGTACATCCTCGGGCCACGCAAGGATGCCTATCGCGTCAACGACGACGGCGAGCCCTCTGGCACAGGCGGCCGCCCCATCCACGGCCAGTTGCTCAGTGCCGACCTTACCAACACGCTCGTTGTTGTGGTGCGCTATTTCGGCGGCGTGCTGCTCGGCGCATCTGGCTTGGCCAACGCTTACAAAACGGCCGCGCGCGACGCTATTGCCCACGCCACCATCGTGGAGCGAACAATAGACATCCGTTACCGCCTCGCTTTCGAATATGCGCTGATGAACGACGTTATGCGGGTGCTCAAAGACTTTGGCCTCAAACCCCTCTCGCAAAAGTTCGACCTCGACTGCAGCCTCGAAGTCGAAGTGCGGCAAAGCCAAAGTGTGCGACTCTACGACACACTAACCAAAATCCGTGGCGTTAAAGTGCTGGTTTTGTAGCCTTCGTCTCAAAATAAAATAGGGAAGAGCAAAAAAAAATCGACACATCCAACTTTTTTTCGTAATTTTGCAGTCGTGAACGGACTTGTAATACGAACCACAGGCAGCTGGTACCGAGTGCTCAACGCCGACGGAACGACCGTCGACTGTAGGCTTCGTGGCAACTACCGCTTGCGTGGCAACAAACAAACCAACCCCATTGCTGTGGGCGACCACGTCGTTTTTGACCTTCAGGACGATGATACTGGCGTTATTACCGATGTTGCCGACCGTTCCAACTACATTGTGCGCCGCGCTACCAAACTCTCGAAGCAAACCCACGTCATTGCAGCCAACATCGACCTCCTTTGCATAGTGGCCACCCTCGCCGCCCCGCGCACCTCGACCGGCTTCATAGACCGCCTGCTCGTCACCGCCGAGGCCTACCACATTCCGGCCTGCGTTGTCTTTAATAAAGTCGACCTCGTTGATGCCGACCTCGCGCCGCTACTCGACCAAACAGCCGCCATCTATACCGAGGCGGGCTACCCGGTGCTCTACACCTCGGCCATTACCGGCGCAGGTCTCGACACGCTTGCCGCCCTCATTACAGGACGAACGGTGCTCTTTTCTGGCCACTCTGGAGTGGGCAAATCGGCCCTGCTCAACGCCCTCGACCCGACGCTCGACCTCCGTGTGGGCAACATATCAGACTGGTCGCTAAAAGGTCGCCACACCACCACTTTCGCCGAAATACACCCCGTGAACCTACCCAACCATTCGGGCCAAACTTTCCTAATAGACACGCCGGGTATAAAAGAATTTGGCATG
The DNA here is from genome assembly GCA_017479385.1 of Bacteroidales bacterium. Classification (GTDB taxonomy): domain Bacteria; phylum Bacteroidota; class Bacteroidia; order Bacteroidales; family P3; genus Colimorpha. Next base: position 6,292 of record JAFVCE010000018.1, read on the forward strand.
GTCGACTTCACCGTTCAAGAGCTCTCGCACTTCTTTCCAGAGATGAAGGCTGTGCTCCACGACTGCCGCTTTGCCAACTGCACCCACCGCCACGAGCCCGGCTGCGCGGTAAAAGCTGCCGTCGAGGCCGGAACCATCAATCCCGACCGCTACGTCAACTACCTCTCTATTTCCGACCAAATAATTGCCGACCAATGACCGCCCAACCCACCACACGCGCAGCCCTGTTGCTGGGTGGAAATATGGGCGACACCGCCACTCTGCTCGCCCAAGCCCGAGACAGACTCGAGGCCCGTGGGCTGAAAATCGAAGCCTGCTCGTCGCTATACGAAACAGAGCCCTGGGGGATGGAATCGACACAAAACTTTATAAACCAGGCTGTTATTGTTGGCTCTGTGCTCGACGCTCACACCCTCCTCGGCCACACACAGGCCGTCGAGGCCAGCTTGGGCAAGACGATGGCCGCGCCGCGGTTCGACAGCCGTGGCAACCGCCTCTACGCCTCGCGTCCAATCGATATAGACATCATCTTCTTTGGCAACGAAGTGGTTGACGAGCCCACGCTGCACGTGCCCCATCCGCGAATGCACCTGCGTCGGTTCGTACTCGAACCGTTGGCCGAGGTGGCCCCACAGTGGCGCCACCCGCTGCTGGGCCAAACTGTGGCCGAACTGCTTGCAAACTGCCCCGATAGCGGCACCGCCACCCGCCTCGAAAACTGAAAAACAGGCCAAAAAACAAATTTTTTGCCTCGTTTCCTCGTATGTCAATTATTTTATGTAATTTTGCACAGTTTTTTAAGATAAAGAAATGACGCTTCTGCTGCTTTTCCTGTTTGGCGCAATGGCCATATCGTTCTTGTGTTCGGTGTTGGAATCGACGCTTATGTCGACTCCACTCTCTTTCATCACCATGCGCGAGGACGAAGGCTACAAACCCGCCACCCGCTTCAAGAGCTACAAAACCGACAACGCCCGCCCCATAGCCGCCATACTGTCGCTCAACACAATTGCCAACACCATAGGCGCTGCCGGCGTGGGCCGCCAAGCTACCCTCGTTTTTGGCAGCGAGTGGTTCGGACTCATCTCGGCCATAACCACCATTCTCATACTCATCTTCTCCGAAATCATTCCCAAAACCATCGGCACCAAACATTGGAAACAGCTTATGGGCTTCACGGCAGGCACCATTCGGGTGCTAATCACGGTGCTCTTCCCCGTGGTGTGGCTTATCGAAAAATTTACCAACATCGTGGCCGACGACGAGCAGGAAGCCGCCGCTGTGAGTCGCGAAGAGGTGGCCGCTATGGCCGATGTGGGCGAGGACGAAGGCGTGATTGACGAAGACGAAAACAAGATAATTCAAAACGTCATTAAACTGGGCGACGTGAAGTGCTACGACGTGATGACCCCACGTGTGGTGGCCGCCACCGCGCCCGAGTCGATGACCTTGCGCCAGTTCTATAAAGAACAGGAATACAGCCACTTCTCGCGCATTCCTATCTATGCCGATGAGGAGGACTTCCTAACCGGTTACGTGCTGCGCAGCGAGGCGCTCGAAGAACTGGCCGAGGACCATTTTAGCAAAACTTTGGCCGACATAAAGCGCCCCATACCTCTCTTCAACGAGGAGATGTCGGTGGCCGACATTTGGGACTCGCTCCTCAAACACAAGGAGCAAATTGCAGGCATTATCGACGAGTACGGCTCGTTCCAGGGCATTATCACGCTCGAAGACATAATCGAAACCATCTTCGGCCTCGAAATCATCGACGAAAGCGACGCCGTGAGCGATATGCAGCAGTATGCCCGCGAGCGTTGGATGCAGCGCCAAAACCGCTTCAAAGCCATCACCCTGCCCGACGAGTAGGCTTGCTCGCATAATTACTTAAATCACTCAAAATCAATGTTTCAGAACCAATGAAAAAGACCAACCTCTCCGACTATGACCCCACCCTCATACCAGACGGCTCGCAAATGCGCATTGCCGTTGTTGCAGCCGAATGGAACCCCGAAGTGACCACCCCCATGCTCGAGGGCGCCCTGCAAACCCTGGCCGAACACGGCGCGAAAGACATCACTGTGTGCCACGTGCCGGGCACCTACGAGCTGAGCTTTGCCGCCCACCGCCTCGCCTCGCACCCCGACATCGATGCCGTTATTGCCATCGGCTGCGTAATTCAAGGCGAGACGCGCCACTTCGACTTCATCTGCCAAGCCGTGGCGCAGGGCCTCACCAACGCCTCGCTACAAACGGGTAAGCCCGTCATTTTCAGCGTTCTGACAACCAATACCATGCAGCAAGCCCTCGACCGCGCCGGTGGCAAGCATGGCAACAAAGGCGTCGAAGGAGCCGTTACGGCCCTCAAGATGTGCCGCTTTGCGCAACAATACCAAACCTCAGAGCCATGAAAATAGTATTCTTCGGCACCCCCGACTTTGCAGTAGCCTCGCTCAGCGCCATAATGGCCTCGTCACACCAGGTGGCGGCCGTTGTCACCGTGCCCGACCGTCAGGCCGGCCGCGGGCAACACACCACCGCCAGCGCCGTTAAGCAATATGCCGGGGCCCACGGTCTGCCAGTCATGCAACCCGAGCGCTTGCGCGATGCTACCTTCCTCGCCAAACTCGAGGCCATCGGCGCCGACGCCTTCGTGGTGGTAGCCTTTAGGATGTTGCCCAAAGAGGTGTGGGCAATGCCGCCGCGCGGCACTTTCAACCTCCACGCCTCGTTGCTGCCGCAATATCGCGGCGCTGCCCCAATCAACCGCGCCATAATGAACGGCGAAACACAGACCGGCGTCACCACCTTCCTCCTCAACGAGCGAATCGACGAAGGCTCTATCCTCCTGCAACGCGCCACTCCCATCGCTGCCACCGACAACGCTGGCATCCTCCACGACCGCCTGGCCGAGATGGGACGCAACCTTGTGGTCGAAACCCTCGACGCCCTGCAGCGCGGCACCATTGCCCCACAGCCACAAGGGCCACAAACCGACCTCAAACCCGCACCGAAGATTTTTAAAGACGACTGCCGGACCCCCTGGACCGCCACCACCAAAGTGGTGATTGACCACATTCGCGGACTCGCCCCCTACCCAGCCGCCACCATGCGCCTCGAAGCCGAGGATGGCCGTGTGGCCGACTTCAAACTCTTCGAAGCAACCCCCGCCGAGGGTCCGGAAACAGCGCCCGGAACGGTAGTCAGCGACGGCAAAACCGAGCTAAAAATTGCTACAGCCGACTCGTTTGTGAGCATTCTCAGCCTCCAGATGAGCGGAAAAAAACGCATGACGACTGCCGAATTTCTCCGCGGCTTCGACATAAAGCTCTGGAAAACAGCGAAGTAAATGCCACGGAAAATAACTGCAAAAAAAATATAATTTTTTTTGCATAAAATCGCAAAAAAAATTATATATTTGCACTTTGAAAAAACAATTAAAAACAGTAACATATAAAAAATCATTACATTATGAACAAAACCGAGTTAGTCAACGCCGTAGCTGAAAAAACAGGCCTGACCAAAGTCGATTCGCGCAAAGCCGTCGATGCCACCATCGCCGCCCTCACCGAGGACCTCCGCGCTGGCAACAACACCACCCTCGTCGGTTTCGGCACATTCAGCGTCATCAAACGCGAAGCCCGCACCGGCATTAACCCCCGTACCAAAAAGGCCATCAAAATTCCTGCCAAGAAAGTGGCCAAATTCAAACCCAGCAAAGGCCTCCTCTAAGTCGACCTTTGTGCAACCCCAAATCGCCGACCGTAGTCCCAGAACCGCGGTCGGCGTTCGCTTTTCTGGTTGGCAGAAAAATACCTCGCGCGCGGAACTCCTAACTTGCTGAAAATCATGGTTGAGGAGGGGTTAAAGAGGGGTTAGGGTCGTATTGAGGTCGAACAAGCATTGTCAATCAAGCACTTAGCCCCCAATTTTTGCCCAAAATTGGCACTTCTCAGCCTCGTCAAAACCCCGTTCTGGCCGCTCACACGCCGCTCGTTTTGCCCTCTATGTCAACTCGCAACCCCCATATCATAAGGTCCCCTCCAGTTGCCTACAACGCCTCTGCTGCGCCCCAATCCGCACCACATGGCGACGCAAAAAAGGCAGAGCCACGGCTCTGCCTTCGTTGTTCCTGGTTGTTGTTGGGGGCTTAGGCGCCGAGTTCGAGGCGTTTGAAACCGGTGCAGCACAGCTCCTTGTCGGCCTTGGCCATAAATTCTTTGACCTTGACTTTGCTTTCCATGATATACTCCTGCTCCATGAGGGTGTTCTCTTGGAAGTATTTGTTCAGGCGGCCGTTGGCAATCTGGTTGATTTGGGCTTCGTTGAGAGTGGCGGCTTTTTCGGCAGCTACTTTCTCTTTGATTTCGCGGGCCATCTTGACCTGCTCTTCGGTAATCCAGCCTTTGCTCATGTTCGACTCCATGTGCTCGTCGCTGTCGACGTGGGCGGGGTTGATGCCAGCTTTCTTGAGGGCGGCATCGACGGCCTTGCCAACGAGTTCTTCTTTGGTCTTCTCGATGGCCACGCGCAGCTCTTGGTCCTTAATCTCTTGGGGCACGCTGGCGGCGTCGAGGGCCACGGGGCGCATAGCCACGACCTGCATAGCGATGTCGTGACCCACCTCGTCGAATCCGCTCTTGTTCAGACCGATAATAGAGCCCATGCGGTTGCCGGGGTGTACGTAGGCGTAGACCTTCTCGGCCTCGATGGTCTCGAAGTGGGCCAGCTCGATTTTTTCGCCAATCTTGGCCACTTGGTCGGTAATGGCGTCGGCCACACTGCTGCCGTTGAGGTCCATGGCGAGGACCTCTTCTTTGGTGGTGATGTGGCGGCTCATGGCGGTGTCGATAATGCTGTTGGTAAAGTCGACAAAGCCGGCGTTGGTGGCCACGAAGTCGGTCTCGCAGCTCAGCATGATGAGGGCGCCGTAGTTGCCGTTCGATTTGGCCAGGACGCAGCCTTCGTTGGCGTCGCGGTCGGCACGTTTGGCGGCCATCTTTTGGCCTTTCTGGCGCAGAAGTTCGATAGCTTTTTGCATGTCGCCGTCGGTTTCGACGAGGGCCTTTTTGCAGTCCATCATTCCCACTCCGGTGAGTTTGCGGAGTTCGTTGACCTGTGAAGCGGTAATTGCCATATTGTTTGTTCCTTTCTTTGTGTTGTTTACGTTTCTGATTATTGTGCAAAACAGTGATTAGTGGCAGACGCTTGTGCGCGTCGTGAGGCACCAATCACTGTTTCGCGTCAGTTAATTTATTCAGCCTGAGTGGTTTCTTCGGCTTTTTCGGCCTTGGGCTCTTCGGCTTTAGGCTCGTTGTTGCGTTGGCGACGGGCGCGGGGTTTGCGCTCGTTGTTGCCTTCGGCTTGGGCGTCGGCCTCGGCAGCCTCTTCGGCTTGAGCGTCTTTGTCGAGCATACGCTCGTTCAGACCTTCCTGGATGGCCTCGCACATATGTTTGAGGATAGCGGCGATAGATTTAGAGGCATCGTCGTTGGCAGGAATCGGGAAGTCGATGAGGTTGGGGTTTGTGTTGGTGTCGACCAAGGCGAAAGTGGGGATATTGAGGCGGCGAGCTTCGGCCACGGCAATGTGCTCCTTGTTGATGTCGACGATGAACAGAGCGCTCGGCAGGCGGTTGAGGTCGGCAATAGAACCGAGGTTCTTGTCGAGTTTGGCGCGCTCGCGTTGCACTTGGAGGCGTTCGCGTTTCGAAATGCTGTTGAAGTCTTTATCGTTCATCATCTGGTCGAGGGCGTTCATCTTCTTGACAGCCTTGCGGATGGTGGCGAAGTTGGTAAGCATACCGCCTGGCCAACGTTCGGTCACGAAAGGCATATCGACAGATTTGGCCATTTCGGCCACGACTTCTTTGGCTTGTTTTTTGGTGGCCACAAACAGCACCTTCTTGCCCGAGCGAGCAATTTGTTTGAGGGCGGCGGCGGCCTCGTCGGCCTTCACGATGGTCTTCTGAAGGTCGATAACGTGAATACCATTATGCTCTTTGAAGATGTAGGGAGCCATTTTGGGGTTCCATTTGCGTTTGAGGTGACCAAAGTGGCATCCTGCTTCGAGCAGTTCTTCGAATTTCAGTTCGTTCATTTGTTTACTTTCCTTTTAGATTGTTGATTCTTTTTGCCAACTTTTGGCGAGTCCATCAGGCCACGTTTTTCGGCATTACTGTGTTGCGCGAACTGGCAACGTGGCGGAGCGGGCCAAAAGTTTGGATACTAAACTTGTTCTTTATCAAGCGGCTGTTAACGTTTGCTGAATTGGAAACGTTTGCGAGCTTTGGGCTGACCGGGCTTTTTGCGCTCGACCATACGGGGGTCGCGCATGAGGAAACCTTCTTTCTTGAGGGCAGGGCGGTCTTCGATGTTGTTCTCGCACAGGGCGCGGGCAATGGCCATGCGCAGGGCTTGAGCCTGGCCAGTGATTCCGCCACCGTCGAGGTTGGCTTTAACGTCCCATTGGCCTTCGCAGTTGGCGGTTTGGAAGGGTTGGCCAACGATGTACTGCAGCGGGCCGGTGGGGAAGTACTCCTTATAGTCGCGCTTGTTGACAATGATTTTGCCGGTGCCGGGGGTCATGTAGATACGAGCGACAGCGGTTTTTCTTCTACCGATGGTGTTGATTACTTCTGCCATATCTTATTCTTATCTTACTTCGTTGATATTGATTGCTTTGGGGTTCTGGCCCTGGTGGGGATGCTCGCTACCAGCATAGATGTAGAGGTTGCGGTAGAGGGCGTCGCCGAGGCGGTTCTTGGGGAGCATACCGCGAATGGCGTGCTCAAGAATGCGCTCGGGGAAAGTGGCGCGCACTTTGGCAGGGGTTGTCTCGCGCTGGCCGCCGGGGTAGCCGGTGTAGCGCTGGTAGATTTTGTCGGTCTCTTTCTTGCCAGTGAAGACGCACTTCTCGGCATTGATGATGATGACGTTGTCGCCGCAGTCAACATGCGGAGTGAAGCTGGGTTTGGTCTTGCCGCGCAGGATATTGGCTACGCGTGTTGCCAAACGACCTACGGTCTGGCCTTCGGCATCCACAAGCACCCATTCTTTCTGAACGGTGTTCTTGTTGGCCGAGATTGTTTTGTAGCTATTGGTACTCATTATTTTTTTTGATGATGAACAATTTTTTCTTTCTTTTTACGTTTTCCTCTTGGTTCCTTCGGCTAAACTGGAGGCGACGGATTAACCCCAGTCGAGCGTTAGTTGCCTGATAGTGAGAGCGTTGAACGGGTAATTCCAACTCTCGCATACCATTTTAGAGATTGCAAAATTACGCTTTTTTTTTGAACCAACAAAATTTATCTTTTATTTTTCAACAAAAAAGTGTTGGTTTATAGTATGTTGCCGAGCTGCTCCTTGATTTTTTCGAGCTCGTCTTTCATCTCGACAACGAGCTTTTGTATTTCGACGTGGTTGGCTTTCGAACCGGTGGTGTTGATTTCTCGCCCCATTTCCTGCGCAACAAAGGCCAGCTTTTTGCCACAAGTGGGCTCGGTGGCCATTATGGTGCGAAAGTAGTCTATGTGTTTGGCCAGTCGCACCTTTTCTTCGGTGATGTCGAGCTTTTCGAGGTAGTAGATGAGTTCCTGCTCGAAGCGGTTCTGGTCCACATCTTTGACGGCGAACTCGTCGAAGTAGCGTTTAATGCGGTCGCGGGCAGTGGCAATGCGCTCCTGCTCGTATTGCGGTATGGCGAGCATTTTCTGCTCGATGAGGTCGACGTGCAGTTTGAAATCTTTCTCGAGTACGGCACCTTCTTGGCTACGGAATTGGTCTACGAGGTCGATGGCGTGGCTGATGGCAGTGGTGAGGGTTTGCCAATCGTTCTCTGCAATGTCGTCGGCGTTGTTGCTTACCCAGGTGTCGGACTGGCGAAGCAGCGAGGCGAGCAGGGTAGAGGGGTCGGCTCCGAGTGTGTGGGCAATTTGGGCTGCGGTCTGGTAGCGCTGGGTGAGCAGTTCGGTGTTGATGATGGCCGACTCGGCAAGGCCGTTCTCCTCGGTAACGATGAAGTCTATCTTGCCTCGTTCCAGTCGGTTGAGCAGCTGACGAATGTCGAGTTCGCGCGAGCGTAGCGTTGCGGGGAGCTTGGTGTTGAGGTCGAGCTGTTTGCTGTTGAGGGTCTTGATTTCGATGTTTATCTTTTTGTCGCCGAGTGTGCATTGCACTTTGGCGAAACCGGTCATTGATTTCATGGGGTGGTGTTTTATTCTGTTGTCAGTTTTTCAAATTCGGGTGTAGCGTAGGTTTTGTATTCGCCGTCTTGGTCGGAGTAGATAAAGAACGAGCGGTTGATGTCTGGGTCGTCTGGGTGGGCAGCGATAAATCTCATAGCACTGTCGAGGCCCATGACCATAAATGCTGTGGCGAGGGCGTCGGCACGCCAAGCGCTGTCGCTGACCACGGTGGCACTGAGCAGGGTGTGGCTTACAGGGCGGCCTGTGGTGGGGTCGATAGTGTGTGAGTATTTAACCCCATCTTTCTCGTAGTATTTTCGATAATTGCCCGAGGTGACGACCGAGAGGTTGCTAACGCCGATGGCAAGCAGCACCTGTTGCTCGTCGTAACGGTTGGAGGCAGGCCGCTCTATGCCTATAGTCCACAGGCTGCCGTCGGGCTTGGGAGCGCCGGTGATGATTTCGCCACCAACGTCTACCATAAAGCTGTTGATTCCGCGTTCGCGTAGCATCTGGGCAATGCGGTCGGAGGTCTCGCCTTGGGCTATGGCGTTGAAGTCGAGTTCGGTTTGGGGGTATTGCTTGACGAGGACGAGGCCAGAGTCGGTGTTTTGCAGGCTCACACTGCCGTGTGAGTAGGTGAGTAGCGAGTCGATTTCGGTTTGCGAGAGGGTTTCGCGCTGTTTGAAGCTGAATCCCCATGCGCGGACCAGTCGTCCAACGCGGCAGTCGAAGGCACCGTCGGTGTAGGCTGCAATGGCTTGAGAGTGGTCGAAGGTGGTCTTTAACTCGATGTTAATACGACCTTGACCCGTCTCGTTCAGGTGCCGGAGTAGTGAGCTGTCGTTCCATAGCGAAAGGGTTTGGTCCATCAAGTTGAGTATGGAGTCGACAGCTGGTTGTAGGTCGCGGTGCTGAGGGTCGTAGTAGGCAATGGTGTAGTATGAGCCTTGCGTTTCGCCAGTGAGCACGGTCTTGTCGTTGTTGGTGCAGGCGACGAGCAGCAGGGCTGCAAGTGTGGCTACGAAAAAGCGCCCGGTTGTGGCGAACCGAACGCTTTTGTTGTGGTGAGTGTTGTCCATCAGTGTTATTTGGATACTATGAACTTGCGGATAAGTGTTTCGCCGTTGGCGAAGGTGATACGCATTGAGTAGGTGCCGGTTGCGAAGGAGCTGAGGTCGAGGGTAGTAGCGGTGCCGAGGTTGCTGGCAGTGCTCACTTTCTGGCCGAGGTTGTTGAAGATGGTGACTTCGCTCACAGGCTGCTCGCTGCTGAGGTTGAGGTAGGCGGTGGTGGGGTTGGGGTAGAGAGAGACTTGGGCGCTTTCGATGTCCTCTATGCCGAGGTTCTCGTTGGCCATAACGGTGATGTATTTGGTGCTGACGCAGCCGCCGTCGCCGGTCGAAACGAGGGTGACGTCGATGTTTGTCTGTACGTTCTCGATGGTGATTTCGGGTGTGTTCTTGGTTGTGCCGTTATAGTTCCAAATGTGGGTGGCTCGGGGCTGGTCGCATTCGTAGGAGAGGTGTGCGGTCTCGCCTTTTTCGAGGTCCAATTCGCCGAGGATGGTGACGACAGGTGTGCGGTAGACGGTGAGGTCGAGCACTGCAAGGCTGTCGCAGCCGTTAACGTCGTGGCCAAGGAGAATGGTGTCTTTTACCGAGCGGGTGTAGAGTCGGGTCTTGGTGGAGTCGATGACCAGAGTAGAGTCGGTCGAGCCTTGCGATACGGGCACCTTGTTGAAGCTGTAGAACCATTCAAAGTTGTCGCAAATGTTCTCGGTTGGGTTGTTGGGGTTGGTGTAGGTCTTGCCGTTGATTTTAAGGTTGAGCACGGCCGAACTGTCGTAGCAGGTGGCTGCGGTGGCGCCACGTTTGATGGCGGTGATAGTGTCGTTGAAGCTGGCGGTGAAGTAGCGAGTGCTGTCGCCAACCTTGAAGCGGTAGTTGTCGCAGGCCGAGACTTCGCGGGTGACGAGTACTTTGTTTACGGGGATGATGGTGATGTTGAGGTCGTTGTTGGTCACGCAGCGGGTGACTGTGTCGACGGTGACAACGCGGCGATATTCGTTTTGGGTGATGGTGCCGCTGACGGGCTCGAAGTTGCCGTTGAAGGTGTAGTCGTATTTTTCGCAGGCAGTGGCCTCCGCTATGGTGTTTTTCTCGGTAATGTTGATGGTGAGGTAGTGGCGGGTTACGCACTTGGTCACGCTGTCGGTGGTGGAGTAGTAGATTTCGTCGTTGTTGTAGTAGGTAACGTCGTTCCATTTAACAGAACCGCAGGCAGCCATAGTGTCGTAGGCGTCGAGGCGGGTGATAGTAAGTTTGAGGGTGACGATGCTGTCGCAGGTGATGGTGGAGTCGGTCGAGGCAATGGTGTCTATAAACACAGTCGAGGCAAGGTATGTGCTGTCGTGCCAGGTGTAAGAACCACAGGCTTCGGCTTCGGTGGTGTCGGTCAGGTTTTCAACGAGCGAGAGGTTGAGGTAGTGCTCGGTGCGGCAGCCGTTGGCATCGGTTTCGAAGCTGATGATGGTGGTGCTGGCTGTGTAGGTCGAGTCTTTATAGGTGTAAGAACCACAAGCGGCCACGTCGGTAGTGTCGATTTTGTTGAAGATGTTGATGTCGAGCACAAAAACAGAGTCGCAGGAGTTCTCTTCGTCGGTGAAAGTGAATGTCGTGTTGGTCGAAGCGGTGAAGGTTGTGTCGCGCCATTGGTAGATGGTGCAGGCCTCGGCTTTAACGGTGTCGACTATGTTGTTGAAGGTCAGAGCCAGCACGAAGGTCGAGTCGCACAGCGTGGTGGTGTCGGCGGTGTATTGGCTGAGTGTGAATATACCGTTGCTGTCGGCGCTGCCTTTATATATAATGGTGTCGATGCCGAGAGCCGGAACTTGCCAGTTGAAAGAGCCGCAAGCCACTTGTGTGGTGGTATCGGTGAAGTGGGTTATTTTGAGCGAGAGAACTTTGATGATGGTGTCGCAGGTGGCAGTGCCGTCTTCGTCATTGTTGAGGATGTTGAGGCTTACAACGGTGTCGCGGGTGTAGCGCACAGAGTCGACGTTCCATACGTATGAGCCGCAGCTGGTGGCTTTTGTGCTGTCGATTTGGGCCTTGATGGTGAGTGTAAGGTGCAGGTTAGAGTCGCACATTGTGGTGGGGTTGACGAGGGTGGTGTCGTAAACGCTAGAGGCTGCAAACTGGATGCCGTGCCAGTTGTAGGCACCGCAGGTGCTGGTTTCGACGGTGTCGTAAACGCCATTGATTTGCAGGTTGAGTTTGTAGATGGTGTCGAGCGCAGAGTTGTCGAAAGTGAAGTTGGTCGAGGCAAAGAAGGTGGTGTCGAGCAGTGTGTCGTAGTTGATTTGGCGCACCGAGTAGCCACCCATATCGGCCCAAATGGTGTCGCGTGGGTGCACTATTTGCCAGTAGTACGAACCGCAAACTTGTTTGTCGATGACTTTCTCGTATTTGGTGATAGTAAGGTCGAGTGTGAAGATAGAGTCGCAGGTGCCGTCGGCGGCGCTGGCCGAGTCGGCAACAACGGTGTCGGCGGTAAAGGTAATGCCACGCCATTCATAACTGTGAGGAGCCATCACGACCGTATCGTGCTGATGTTTATGTGTCAGCGTGAGGTTGATGGTGGCAATGCTGTCGCAGCCGCCTTTGACGGTCTTAAGCGTGTCGGTCAGGGTTGTGTCGGTTGTGAGCAGGTGTCCGAACCATGTGTAGCTGCAGCCTTTTTCGAGGTCTACGGCAGGTTGCGAGGTGTATTCGCGGTCGACCGAGAGGTTGAGGACGAACATGGTGTCGTTGCGAGACAGCAGGACGGCTGTGTCGGTAGTGTAGGTCACACCATTTATCCATTGGTATTGGTTGCAGACCACTGTGTCGAGCGTGACGAACTTGGTTTGTGCCATTGTCATTGGCAGGCATAAAACTGCTAATAGCAAGCTGAATAATACTTTTTTCATCTTGATGTTAAGACTTAATTTTATACTTCTTTTATTATTTATCATATTGTTAGTCAAAATGTTATGTCGTAAATCCTGCGGTTTTTGAACAACATAACAACTTGCAAAGATAATATTTTTTTTTAAATAGTCAGTTATTTTGTCAGAAAAAGTTCAACAATATTTTCTACGTGCTGTGTGTGGGGGAACATATCGACGGGCTGAATGCGCCCCACTTGGTACGCTTCGGAGAGCAGTTGCAGGTCGCGAGCTTGGGTGGCTGGGTTGCAGCTGACGTATACAATCTTTCTTGGTCGCATGGCGAGCAGTTGGCGTATCACTTTCTCGTGCATACCGGCTCGAGGGGGGTCGGTAACGACGATGTCGGGCGTGCCGTTTTGCGCAACGAAGTCGGGCGTGAGCACGTTGGCCATATCGCCAGCATAGAAGGTGGTGTTGGTCAGACCATTCGCTTCGGCGTTGAGGCGAGCGTCGGCAATGGCCTCTTCAACATATTCTATACCAACGACTTTGCTGCATTTGTCGGCCAAAAAGAGAGCTATGGTACCTGTTCCGGTGTAGAGGTCGTAGAGGGTGTCGCTGGGTTTGAGGTCGGAAAAACGTGCCACATGGCTGTAGAGGCGTTGGGCTTGTGCCGAGTTGGTTTGGTAGAACGACTTGGGGTTGATTTTGAATTTCAGCGTGTTGGCGCCGTTATAGCCCTCCATTCGCTCTTCGATGTAGCCTTTGCCTCGGTAGGTCTCGACGGAGAGGTCGCTGTACGAGTCGTTCATTTTTTGGTTTATGACGTAGTGGAGCGACGTGATTTGGGGGAAGGTTTCGGCCAAGTGGTTGAGTAGTGGGTAGAGGCGGTCGAGGTCAGGTTGTGCCACAATCACGATGAGCATAAGTTCGCCTGTCGACGAGGTTCGGATTACGATGTTGCGCAGGAAGCCGGTGTGGTTGCGAATGTCGTAGCACTCAAGGTTGTGAGCCAAGGCGTAGTCGCGAATGGTGTTTCGTATGGCGTTGGATGGGTCGGCCTGCAGCGCGCAGTGGTCGATAGGGAGAATCTTGTCGAACATCATGGGTACGTGGAATCCGAGGGCGCCCCAGGTCGAAGGTGTCTCGTCGGGCGAGGTGAGCCATTGGCGCGACGAGAAGGTGAACTCTAATTTATTACGATAGTAATAAATATTGTCGGAGCCGCAGATGGGTTGCATTTGCGAGCAGTCTACGCCGCCAATGCGCTCCAGGTTGTCGCGCACCTGCTTTTGTTTGGCCTCGAGTTGGCCGGCGTAGTCGAATGTTTGCCACTTGCAGCCGCCGCATACGCCGAAGTGTGGGCAGGCTGGCGCCACGCGACGGGGCGATGGCTCGACAAGTCGCACGACGCGGCCTTCGGCATAGTTCTTCTTTTTTTTGTATAGTTGAATGTCGACAACGTCGCCCGGCACGGCGTAGGGTACGAAGACCACCAAGCCATCGACTCGCGCCACAGCCATCCCTTCGGCCCCAGCGTCGGTCACCTCGACGTTCTCGAGCAGTGGTAGTGTCTTGTTTCTGCTCATATATATTAATGTATATAATAAAAAGAAGTACCGCTTATGCCGCCAATACTTCTTTCTTTTTCCTTTGCAAAGGCTCTATTTCGCAGCCGCAGGGCGGCTCGGTGTCTGAGGGTTTAGCGCTCGTCAGATACAGACAGTTTTTTTCTGCCTTTTCTGCGACGTGCAGCCAACACTTTTCTGCCGTTGGCGGTAGACATTCTCTTACGAAATCCGTGCTTATTTGCTCTTTTTCTGCGTGATGGTTGGAATGTTCTCTTCATTTTTTACTCATTTTTGGATTTGCAAAAGTACAAATTTTTTCGATAATGTGGATAAAAATATTTCTTCAAAATGATTTTTTTGTTGTAAGTGTTTGATTTTTAAGGTTAAAGAAATGTAAAATAAATTATTGTTTTTGTATTTTCAAAAAAATATGTATATTTGCAAACTCATTTTGAACCGCAATTTTTGAAAAAATGGACCAAGACAGATTCGCCACACTCATACACGAGCCGGAAGTTTTTTCGGCTGCCGACCGCGACGCCCTCGGTCGCTTGGCCGAGATGGCCCCTTACTCGTCGGTGGTGAGGTTGCTCTCGGTTCTTGCTCAAAAGTCGGTGGGCGACGAACCCGCCGAGGCCGAACTGCGCCAAGTGGCTCTGATGATGGTTGGCGGCTCGGCTCTCGACTCGCGTATGGCAGCCGTGCGCCAAGCACCGGTCGAGGAGGAGCCGTTCGACGTCTTCCGCGCTATCAACGACTATAAGGAGGTTTCGTTCAAGACCGCCCCGAAGAGCGTCATACTGTCGAATTTTTTAACATCCGACGACTTCAACGTGCCCCAAGAGGCTGAGTCCGACAGCCTCCCGGTTACCGAATTGGGCAAAAAAAGCATATCGCCCGACAATATCTCAGAGACTGAAACTCTGGCAGTTATACTCGAAAAACAGGGCCGCTATGCCAACGCCATTGATGTTTATAAAAAATTAATTCTTAAATATCCCGAAAAAAGTAGTACTTTTGCAAAACGAATTACTGAACTGGAATTATTAATAAATAACAAATAAATTATGTACAACTTCCTCGTAATACTTATTCTGATTGTCAGCGTGCTGCTCGCTATTGTAGTTTTGGTGCAGAACTCGAAGGGAGGCGGACTTGCGGCCAACCTTCAGGCCCCGACCCAGGTTATGGGCGTGCGCCAAACCGCCGATTTCCTCGAAAAAGCCACTTGGTGGCTCGCCATCGCGCTCGTGGTGCTCAGCCTCGCCGCCACAATAGCCATCCCGCGCCACGGCAACGACGAGCAACTATCGACCAGCGTCACCCCAACCACCACGACCGCACCGGTCCAGTCGCCTGTCCAACCCGCACCTCAGGAATAAACCAACAGGCACCAACGGTAAAATCAGTCAGTAAGAGACACAAAAAAGAACAAAGGATTTGCCGTCGTGCAAATCCTTTTTTTTAGCGCCATGAGTTTCAAACAAGCCGTCTGCCGAGTAGTCTTCTCCCACTTTCCCCACACTCCCACTGCGGGTCAAAGCGAGGCCTGCTCGGCCATTGTAGACTTCCTCTATTCGGCCGACCCCTTTGCCGCTTTCGTCCTCAGAGGCTACGCCGGTACGGGCAAGACGTCGCTCGTCAGCGCCCTCATCAAGACGGCTCCCGAACTGAAACTCAACACCGTGCTCTTAGCCCCCACCGGCCGCGCCGCCAAGGTGCTCTCCTCCTATTCGGGGCGCACAGCGCTCACCATACACAAAAAAATCTATATGACCGGCCTCGACGCCAACGGCATGGTTCGCATGGGGCGAGCCATCAACCGCCACAGCTACACCCTTTTCATCGTCGACGAGGCGTCTATGATAGGGCTCGAAGGTGGCATCGGCGGCCACAGTCTGCTCGACGATTTGGTGGACTATGTGTATGGCGGCAATCACTGCCGCCTCATGCTCATCGGCGACACTGCACAGCTGCCGCCCGTAGGCGCCGACGAAAGTCCCGCACTCGACATCGACTACCTCTGTTCGGCCACGCCGCTCCGTGTTTCGACCTACGAACTGACCGAGGTGGTCCGCCAGCAGTCGCTTTCGGGCATACTGGCCAACGCCACCGCCCTCCGCTCGCAGATTGCCACGCTCGGCTATGCCAGCCAGCCGCGCCTGCCACTCTTCGACCTCGGGGGGTGCACCGACGTGACGCGCCTCGTGGGCGAGGACATCATGGAGACCATCAACAGCCTCTACTCGTCGCGCGAGTTAGAGCAGGTGGCCGTTGTGTGCCGCTCAAACAAGCGCGCCAACCTCTACAACCAGGGCATCCGCAACCAGGTGCTCTACCGCGAGGAGGAGGTCAACGCCGGCGACTACCTTATGGTGGTCAAAAACAACTACCACTGGCTCGACCCCGATTCGCCCATGGGGTTCATTGCCAACGGCGACATCGTCGAGGTGCTCGCGGCGCGCAACTTCCAGGAACTCTACGGTTTCCGCTTTGCCGACGCTACGTTACGTTTTGTAGACTATCCCGACCAGCCAGCCCTCGACTGCAAGCTCCTGCTCGACACCCTCCACTCCGAGGCACCGGCTCTGACCGCCGACGAGAGCGACCGCCTTTTTGCAACCGTTATGGAAGACTATGCCGACCTGCCCAACAAGGCCGACCGCTTGCGGCAGCTGCGCCTCAATCCCTACTATAACGCGCTGCAAATCAAGTTCTCCTACGCCCTAACCTGCCACAAAACGCAGGGCGGGCAGTGGCAAAACATCTTGATAGACCCTGGCTGGTTCGCCGACGATATGCTCGACCGCGAGTACCTGCGTTGGCTCTACACCGCCTTCACCCGTGCCACTAGCCACCTCTACCTCATCGGGTTTCCCGACCAATTTTTCGTTTAGCCCGCCGAGGCGAAAAAAATTGCCGAAGATTCACTTTTTTTTCGTAATTTTGCAGAACCGATTATGGCCAAGAAACAGAGATACTACGTTGTGTGGCAGGGCAAAAAGCCCGGCATCTACACCTCATGGGACGACTGTCGCGCGCAGGTTCAAGGGGTGCAGGGAGCGCAATACAAGGCTTTCGACTCGCTGTCCGAGGCCGAACAGGCCCTCCGAATGCCCTACCGCGCCGCTGTGCCACGTGTGGCGACAGCGCAGCCACAAAGCCACACATCGGTGCTCGTGGTCGACGCCAACGGCCTCACCACCGTCCGCCCAGGCACACCCAACCCGCCGCTGCTCGACGCGCTGGCCGTCGATGCCGCCTGTTCGGGCAACCCCGGCGTAATGGAGTATCAGGGCATTTATATCCCCACCCGTACGCAAGTCTTTCACCGTCGTTTTGACCTGGGAACCAATAATATAGGCGAATTTCTCGCCATAGTCCACGGCTTGAGCTACATGAAGAAACACGGCCTCGACCAGCTCATCTACAGCGACTCGGTCAACGCCATGTCGTGGGTGCGGCAAAAACAGTGTCGCAGCAAGTTGCCCCTCGACAGCCGCACCGCCGACCTGTGGGACTTTGTGCACCGCGCCGAGCAGTGGCTCCACGCCAACAACTACACCACCCAAATTCGCAAGTGGGATACCGACTCGTGGGGCGAGATTCCAGCCGATTTTGGCCGCAAATAAACCCCTTGTCGCCACCTTTCAGCCACCAGCTAACCACCTGGTAGCCTCCTCGCGACAAGTGCTAACCACCCACTCGAACAACCTCAACACTCCTCCCAACATCGGGTCAAGAACGCCCCGAGGAGGGCATTTTGTCGCTTCGTAACTGCTTGAAACTCAAGCGCTGTTCGACCTCAATACGACCCTAACCCCTCTTTAATACCTCCCTAACCTTGATTTTCAAGTCGTTACAGAGGCAAAATTAATGGCCGAGAACGGGAAATCGAGCCCGTTCTCGATTTTTAATTATCGATTTGAACCGAGTGGCAGAGCAGGCCGAGGCGGCGGCCCATGATGGTGGTGGCAACGAGGGTATGGCTGCCGCCGTCGCGCAGGCGTAGCTGGCGCTGCAGGTCGGCAGCTTCTGCAGGGTAGTTGCGGCAGAGCACCGAGGCGCGCCCGTCGGGTAGGAGGGGGGCAATGTGTTTGCGGCTGAGCGGCGTAGTGGTCTCGATTTCGAAAACTCGTCCGGGGAAGTCGGCCACCAGGCGCTCGGAGGTGTAGAGGTGGCTGTTGCGGTCGAGTTTGAGCAGTTCGTATCGATGGCCAATGAGGTTGAAGCATCCCCCTTTCATGAGGGCGGCATGGGGCACGTAGAGGTAGCGCTGCGCGTGTTGGCAGTAGGTGGCTTGGGCCTCGGCGGCCTCGCGGCGGCTGTAGGCAAAGTCGGCCACGCGCCCATGGGCAATGCAAACGCAGTGCATAGCTATGTCGCCAGCCTCGCCGCTGACGAATAGCACCTCCTTGCATTCGCCACCTACGGCCATGATGTGGATTTCGGCTATTGGACCTATCTGGCTGATGGCCAGCGCTATGTCTATCATGGGCGAAGCTTTGACGACTACCCTGCGCGCGTGGGCGAGCAGCGCGGGCATGAGGGCCACGAGGTTGGGCTCGCATTGTTCGAAGGCCGCCACCTTGCGCCCGTGGGCGTCGCGGCGTGCGGGGTCTATGTAGGCCACTTCGAGTGGCTCGGCAGTGGTTGCAATCCAGTTTTCGGCCTCGGCGTTGTGGCAGACTATGTTGCTGATTTTCAGAGCAGAGAAGTTGTTTACGGCCAGTTGGTAGAGGCTTTCGTTGCGCTCAATGTAGTGCACTTTGCGCAGCTTGGCGGCGAGGGCCATGGTGTCTATGCCCATGCCGCCGGTGAGGTCGGCTGCCACGGCCGTGGGGCCAGAAAGGCGCTGGCAGAGCTGGGCCTTGTAGTTGGCGGTGGCTTCGGACGAGGCTTGCTCGCAGTTGAGGCGTGGCGGATAACAGAAAGTGCTGCTATTCAGCAGTGTGGGCCATTTGGCGGCGGCGGTTTGCAGCCCTTCTATTTGGCGCGCGGCGGCGCGGATGTCGACCTCTGGGTGGCTCGAAAGCAGCAGTTGGGCCACGTCGTCGTTGCGGTGTTGCCAAGCGAAGCGGAGCGTGGCTTCGTCGGGTGGGGTTACGAAAAATCCGTCGGCCATAGTATCAAGATAACGTCGGCCGGCGGATTTTATTGTTTGTTCGTATCGAAATTTTTTTCGGCAGCCTGCCACTCTCGGAGTGGTGGGGGAGTGGGGCTTAGTAAATGCCCTGTTCGTGCAGGCGGCGCAGGCGCTCTACCACCATGGGGCGGTCTTCCTTGTAGGTTACGCCGAACCATTGGGCGGTGGTTTTCAGCACCTTCATGCGGGCGTAGCCACCGGCAATGAGCGTGTTGACGGCAAAGGGAATGTAGTATTCCGACTTCATTTCGGAGCCGTGTTCTTTGAGGAAGTCGACAAATAGGCGCTCGCTCTGCTCGAAATAGTCGGGCGTGAAGCCGAAGAGGTTCATCGACACCGTGGCGTCGGCCGGCAGCGGGTGGAGCGAGCCGTCGGCATCGCGGTATTCAATGCCGTTCTGGCTGCGGCCAATCGAGGTGCGTTCGGTCATGCCCACCAGCCAGCCGTCGGCGTCGGTCTGGCACACGCCGCGGCTCACGGTGCCGTTCTCGCTCAGTGTGTTTTCGAGGCGGTAGCCCACCATGCAGTATTGGCCACGGCTGCCGCCGAGGGTGCGCAGGTGGTCGGCCATCACCATAAAGGCGTCGCGGCCGTAGAAGTCGTCGGCGTTGATAATGGCGAAAGGCTCGTTGATGGCCTCTTTAGCCATAAGAATGGCATGGTTGGTTCCCCAAGGTTTTTCGCGCCCTTCGGGCACGCTGAAGCCTGCCGGCAGGCAGTCAAGTTCCTGGTATACGTATTCCACGGCAATGCGGCCGCCGAAGTGGTCGGCGTTGATGTGGCGTTTGAACTCCTCTTCGAACGAGTGGCGGATGACGAACACCACGCGGCCGAAGCCGGCGCGGATGGCGTCCTCGATGCTGTAGTCCATAATGATTTGTCCGTCGGGGCCAACGCCGTCCATCTGTTTCAGCCCGCCGTAGCGGCTGCCCATGCCGGCGGCAAGAACAAGGAGTGTGGGTTTTTGTGCTGTTTCCATGCTATATTATATATTTATTGAATCCTTAAATATTATAACGCCGAATGTTGAGTTTTATTGTCTGCGGCTTTTAAAAAAATCTTTCATAAGCTGCTCGCACTCGTCGGCCAGCAGGCCTTGCTCGACCACGGTCTTGGGGTGGAGCATGGCGCGGCCCAGTGTGGCGAAGCCCCGTTTGGGGTCGGATGCGCCGTAGACAATGCGGCTCAGCTGTGCCCACCCAATGGCACCGGCACACATAACGCAGGGCTCGAGCGTTACGTATAGGGTGCAACCTTGCAGATATTTGGCGCCGAGCGTTTCGGCGGCTGCGGTTATGGCCAGCATTTCGGCGTGGGCCGTAACGTCGTGCAGGCGCTCGGTGTGGTTGTGGGCTCGGGCAATGATTGTGCCGTCGGCCACCACAATAGCGCCCACAGGTATCTCGCCCTCGTCGCGAGCGTCGCGAGCCTCGCGCAGTGCCTGCTGCATGAAGTATTCGTCGGGATTGTCGAATATGCTCATAGTTGTTCTTACATTGGGAATTGGAGGCCGGTGGCCGTTTTGCGGTTCGAGAGCTTAATCTTTATGTTGTAGCCCAACTTGTGGGCCAGGGCTGTGAGCTCTTCGGCGGCAGTGTCGCGACGCATGAGGGCTTGCAGTTCGTCGAAGTTGGTTCGTACACCGGTAACCCGTGCCAGGTCGGCATAGGTACCACGAAAACTTTTGCCGGCCACCTTGACGTCGATTCGCACCGAGTCGGGGGTGGCCAACACGCGTCCCAGTTCGAAGAAGTAGCTCACGCTGACCCATATCGCGCTGTCGCGCTGCATACGCACCTGGCCGGTGGCTGCGAGCCCATCGTAGCCGCAACTAACGGTCATGGTTTCGTACATCGGCGCGGCGGCAACTGCTTCGGCTGCGTTGTAGGTATCGGTATTGGGGGCGTTCTCGGACCCAGTGTTGCTGCTGCCGCTGGGCTTGTTGGTCGAGATAGAAGGGTTCTGGCTGGTCGCTGTCGGGCTGTTGGGGTCGGCAAGGGTTATTGCCTCGTGGCCACCATCTGGTTTTTGGGCCGAAGGCTCTTTCAGGCTGGTGCAGGCCGTGGCCAGCAGCGCAGTCGCAATTAGCGTAAGGGCGAGGCGGACGTTCATTGTTGGGCGGCTTTTTTAATGGTGTTCAGGTGGTCGATGAGGGTTTGGCTTTGGCGCTTGTCGGCAGCCACA
Source organism: Bacteroidales bacterium (assembly GCA_017479385.1). Classification (GTDB taxonomy): domain Bacteria; phylum Bacteroidota; class Bacteroidia; order Bacteroidales; family P3; genus Colimorpha. Next base: position 27,312 of record JAFVCE010000018.1, read on the forward strand.
GCACGTTCCATATACTTCAGAGCCTCGTTGTTGCGCCCCATGCAGTGCAGCACCCAGGCGTAGGTGTCGAGAAAGGTTGCGTTGTCGGGCTCGGCGTCGATGGTCTTTTTCGACATCCGTTCGGCATCGGCGAGTCGTGTGCTCTGCTCGGCCAGGTAGTAGGCATAGTTGTTAAGCACCCCAATGTTGTCGCCAGTTATAGCGAGGCAGCGGTCGAAGGTGGCCCAAGCGTCGGAGTAGCGGCCGGTGCGATAGTAGCATTCTGCCATCAGCGAGTAGCAGCCATCGGCCAAATAGCCGTTGGTGAAGCCAATGCTCTCGCACTGCTTGAGCGGGCCGATGGCCTGCTCGTATTGTTGTTGGTTTACGAGGGTCTGACCCTCAATGAAGTAGGGCAGAATGTGGAGCGGGAAGAGTTTTTGGGCGCGTCGGGCGAGGTTGAGCAGGCGCACGTCGTTGTTCGGAATTTCGTTTTCGCAAATCAGCAGGGCTTCCCACACAGGGTACTGGCTGCTATCGGCCGTGAGCGAGGCGCGAAACTGGCGTGCGGCTTCGGCGTAGCGCTCTTGGCGCATAAGGACGTCGCCGTAGAAAGTGGCGTAGGTCACGGTGTCGTCGCATTCGGCCATGAGCTGTTCGAGCAGAGCGAAAGCCTGTTTCGAATATTTGCCGTAGAACTCGTCGCTGGTGTAGAACGAGCCGAGAATTTGGAGTTTGCTCTTGTTGTCGATGGCCGAGCTGCGCAGCCCCTGCTTCAGTTCGTCGTAGGCGCGGTCCATGTTGCCAGCCTGTTTGTAGTAAGAGGCGAGCGAGATGTGTACATATTCGTCGTCGGGGTCAATCTCGGCAATGCGCTCGTAGCAGCGGCGTGCTTTTTCGGGCTTGCCCTGGGCTATGTAGAGCTCGGAGAGTATGGCTTGATAACGTTTCTCTTGAGGGACGGCGGCGGCAAGGTTTTCGACCTCTTTGATGGCTTTGTCGTTGCGGCCGGCGTAGGTCCAGATTTTCTGTTTTTGGAGCGAAATGCCTTCGGTTATGCCAATCTTGCGTTCCACGCGGTTGAGGGCTTCGACGGCGCTGTTTATGTTGCCTGCAAGGACGTAGGCGTTCGACAGCTCGTTGTAGTAGTTGAGTTCGTCGGGGGCAATTTTGGTCATCTCCTCCCACAGGGCTATGAGTTGCTTGGTGTTGCCCTGGTGCTTGTAGATTTCGGAGAGGAGGAGTGCGTACCAGGGGTTGGCTTGGTTGCTCTGCCAAGCTATGGTGGCGTGGCCTGCGGCCGAGTCGAACCATCCGCGTTGAAACATCATGCGGGCCAGTTCGTAGTTGGCCTCGGCGTTGGTCGAGTCGAGCTCAAGCACGGCTTGGTATAGACGTTCGGCCTCGGTTTCGTTGCCGATACTTTGCTGGGTTTTGGCGTCGATAATCATGCCGTCGACCTTCAGTGTCTGCTCCGACACCTCGGTCAGCGGTTTGCGCTTATAGGGGCTCTCGCTTTCTGCCATGGCGCTTTTCTTGGCTCCGCCACAGCCGGCGGCAGTCAGTGCCAGCAGGCACACAATTGCTATATCGAGTCTTTTCATTGCTTTGTTCACGTTACGATGTTTTATATGTTTTTTTCGCGAGTACATTATTAATAACTTACAACCGCGTTTTTTATTGCGCGAGGGGGCAAAAAAAACACTAAAAAAAGTTAAAATCGAAAAAAAAATCTGTGCTTTTCCAAAAAATGACTATATTTGCAATGTGTAAAAAAACACGCAAAAGCTGTCTCAAAAACCGAAACTTTTTGAGAATCAGTGCTATAAAAATGAAAATGAAAACAAATTATTAATCATTAAAATCAAACAAAATGAAAAAAACGTTAATGGTTTTAGGTTTTGCACTGTGCGCCACAATCGCATTTGCGCAAACTGGACGAGTTGCTACAAGCAACATGGCTGCCAAAGCCAACGCTGCAGCCAACGTTGAGGCTTTCAACCCCCAGTCGCAAGCTGGCTACAAAGCCTCCATCTTCACCAAAGAGGTGGGCGATACCCTTGCCGAATACCACTTTGCTAATGAAACTGGCTTCACCACTGGTGTTTACAACAGCACCAACGCTGCTCCCGCCACTGTCGAGGGCCGCGCCAACCACAACCAAGACGGTTATTTCGCCACTTGGCACCGCGTCGACAGCGCCGACTACGAAATGAATAGTGCCGAGTATCTGCAGAACTATCCCAGCTTCAGTTCGTCGGTTTACGCCAACTTCCGTCGTTTCGTTATCGCCGTCATGAGCCCGTGGGCCGGTTGGGGTATCAACGACAGTAACGGCTTCATGCTTATGTCCTGCATCGACCAGACTCAGATGGATGTCAGCAAGAACTTCAACGCTTACATCGAGTTTGGCCCCATCGACGCTTCTTCTGCCGCCGTTGTCGACCTCCGCTTCATCCAGTTCTACATGAAGTTCTACGACACCTGCTACATCGACTATACCGATGCTCAAGGTGTTTGGCACTCGATGGAAATCAACGTCGAGGGTATTGACTGCGAAATCAACGAGTACAGCCGCGGTCTGCAACTCTACACCCTTCCCCTTGCTGCCGCCAACAACAGCAGCCTGAAACTGCGCCTCCGCTGGTACAGCAAACCCTACAGCGCCCGTCAGGCCGCCTACGGCTATGTGTGGGCTATCGACGATGTCATTGTCCGCCGTGGCGCTGCCAGCCGTCTCTACACCTACTATGCTGACAAGTATGTGGAAGGTGCCTATGGCCAAGTTCCTCAAAGTATGCAACTCCCCCTCTCTTGGTATACCCCCATTAAGAACAACGGTTCTGTCGCTCAAACCGGTATCGTTGCCAAGACCTACTCGGGAACCGACAAAGCCAACCTCGCTGTTTCTGCCACCGGCAACCACGCCGATATGCCCTCCAACCCTGGCAAAATCGACAGTATGATTGTTGAAGGCCGTACCTCTGTTGCTCAGCACACTGGCTGGTTAGGCTACGACCCGACCTATATGGAGAGAGAGGCCTCTTTCACCAACAATGGTCTTAACACCACTGAAACTGGTCTGCACTATGCCACCACCACCATCACCACCGACGACGAAAATGTTACTGGTGTGTACGACACCATTCTCTATCGCGTCACCGCTCCTGAAGATGGTCTCTACACCTGGAGTATCGACAATGGCCTCTTCCTCGCTGGTAACTACTTCAGTGCTGGCTATGTTGTCGAAAATGGCAACACCTACACCACCGACGGTAATGGTGGCTACACCAAAGCTGGCTATCGTGTAAGCAACCGCTACACCACTGGTAACGTAATCCCCACCGACACCAATGGCGATGCCTGGGTTATTCGTGGTGTCGAGCTCGTAACCGCTGCTGTTCCCCAGAGCCGTAACTACATTGGTGCTCGTATCAGCGCTACCCTCAATGCCGACGTCTTCACCTCGGATGGTCAAAGTGTCTACTTCTACGACAGCGATATACCTCTGACTACTGGCGACACCATCTACCTAAGCACTGGTGCCGGCGTTCACCAAGTTACCGGTAGCGAAGTCAACACCACCTATGGCTATGCCTATCCTGGCATCTACAACACCATCCGCATCATGTTCCCCGAGCAGCCCGAACTCTTCCCCAATATGTCCTATCGCATTGGTTACGCTCTCGAAGCCGAGCACGCTTTTGCTGTTGCCCAAACCAGCACCACCTATGCCGAGACCTACACCAGCGACACCACCGCCACTTGGGGCCGTCTGCTTGCCGACACCACCGGAACCCTCCGTCAATATGGCTACCAGTTCGCTCCCAACCCTTACACCACCTACCTCCAAGACCCCACCAACGCCGACAACCCTGGCCGCTTTGCCTATATGCCCGATGCTCCTTACATCCGTATGCTTGTTGGTCCTCGCGTCCCCGTCGAGCGTAAAAACATTGAGTTCCAGTGCGAAACTATCGATGTCGACGGCGAACTCGTGATGAACGGTGGTGGCCGCTTCCGTTGGAATGGTCAAGACTCTGTCTGCCGCACCATCGACCGTGCTGTGGGTTCCTCTGTCTCTATCGACATGGTTCCTTTCACCGACATCAACGCCTACAAGGTCGACTCTGTTTGGGTTGACGGGACTTATGTCGAGCCTTACGATGCTGAGGCCGACGAGGGCGACCCCAACCTCATTATCGACTACGACCACACCCGTTGGATTATCGACAGCACCCGCAACGCCAGCGGTGCCTGGACCTACAACTACGCTCACAACTACCACGAGATTTACACCTACACCTTCACCAACCTGCAGGCCGACCATAAAATCAAGGCTAAATATAAATATGTTCCCAATGGTATCGACCCCGTTCGCCAGGATGCCAGCATCAGCATCTATCCTAACCCCGCCAGCAGCTCTGCCACCATCACCATCGAAGGTGTGACCGGCAAGGTTAGCCTCTCGCTCATCGACATGAGCGGCCGCGTGGTTCTGAACAAGACCGTCGATGCCGAATCGGTGCAAAATCTCAACCTCAACAACCTCGCCAAGGGCGCCTACTTTGTGCGCGTCACCAACGACGAGTTCAGCAAGGTCGAAAAACTCATCGTCCGCTAATTGCGCTGACGACAAAAGTCATAAGAACCTAACTGCAGCAGGGCGCCTCGCAAGCGAGGCGCCCTGCCTGTTTTTACCCCCATGGCCACAATGTCACGCTTTGAGGCTGTTGCACGGTGGCGCCAAAAAAATATGTGCTGCAAAAGTTCGCTATGTCGAACTTTTTGCGTAACTTTGCAATTTGGTTTAAACCGTAGAAGAAATGAAAAACGCACTCTCGATATTGCTAACACTCTCGCTCGCAGCCTCGTCGGCGCTGGCCTGCACCAACCTCATAGTGGGCAAAAAAGCGTCGGCCGACGGCAGTGTGATGTGCACATACAATTGCGACGGATTTGGCTTTGCTGGCTCGCTCTACTACAGCCCTGCTGGCCGCCACACCCCTGGCGAACCCCTCGCCATCCGCGGTTGGGGCCCCGTCCACGAAGGTCAGTTTGTGGAGCAGGTCGAGTATACCTACAACGTTGTTGGCTTTATGAACGAGCGCCAGCTAACCATAGTCGAGAGCACCTTCGATGGCCGCCTCGAGTTACAGAACCGCGACGGGCTGCTCGACTACTTTAGCCTTATTCGCCTTGCCCTGCAACGCTCGTCGGCGGCTCGCGAAGCCATTGCCTGTATGGCCGACCTTGTGGACCGCTACGGCTACAACAGCACTGGCGAGAGCCTCACCATCTGTGACCCCGACGAGGCTTGGATTATGGAGATTGTGGGCAAAGGGCCCGGGCGCAAAGGAGCCGTGTGGGTGGCCTTGCGCATTCCAGACGACTGCATTTGCGCCCACGCCAACCTGAGCCGCATACGCCAGTTCCCGCTCGAAAAACGCAAGCCGTTTCGCAGCCTCAGTAGTAAGAATATCAAGCAGATAACCCGGCCCGAGGTTGAGTGCGTCTACTCGGCCGATGTCGTTGCCTTTGCGCGCGAAAAGGGCTACTTTGCTGGTCCCGACAGCGCTTTCTCGTTTCGCGACGCCTATTGCCCCATCGACTTCGAAAACGTGCGCTACGCCGACGCCCGTGTGTGGAGTTTCTTCAACCACCACCGCACCGACATGGCGCAGTATCTGCCCTACATCAACGGCGATTTTGCCACCTGCGACCACCTGCCGCTTTGGGTCAAGCCCGACAAACAGCTATCGCTGCGCGACCTCCAGGCCGATATGCGCGACCACTTCGAAGGTACGCCGCTCGACATGACGGCCGACGCGAGTGCCGGCCCGTGGCGTATGCCTATCAGGCCGCTCCCTATGCACTTCGAGACCACCAACGGCACCCCGCTCTTCCGCGAACGCCCCATAGCCACACAGCAAAGCGGCTTCACCATGACCTGCCAAATGCGCCGCTGGCTGCCCGACGACGTGGGCGGTGTGTGCTGGTTTAACTGCGACGACGCCGACATGGTGGCCTACGTGCCCCTCTATTGCTGCTTGACGCAGGTGCCCGACCCCTTCCGCCCCGAAAACAACCAGCACAACGAGTTCAGCTTCGAGTCTGCCTTCTGGATGAACAACTGGGTGGCCAACATGATTTACCCACGCTACAGCATGATGATAGGCGACTTGCGCCGCGCACAGCGCGAGCTCGAAGACTACTACTTTGCCGACCAAGATAGCCTCATCGCAACCCTCGATGGACTCACCCCAGCCGAGCGCCAGCAACTGCTCAACAAGAAGTCGATAGCCTATGCCAACCGCATGATGAAGCGGTGGGACGCGCTGGCCAAGCACCTCATTGTCAAGTATAACGACCAGGTGGTGAAGCGCGAAAACCCCGACGGCACATTCCAACGCTGGGGCTACGAAACCCCAGGCTACGACCAGCGCTTCATCGACGCCATACCCGCCGCCACCGCCGACCGCTACCACCTGCAAGAAGTCATAGACCGCAGAGAGCGCTGAAAATATCTTAACCCAAATCGGTCATCGGGGGCGTAACGTGTGCTACGAAAATTGTAAAATAGTTCGTCCTAACGACCGATAGAGTGGGGGGCTCTTGAGTCCCCCATTTTTTGCTTTTTTACCCCCACCTAATTGCTTCATTCCCAGGGGTTCGGTCGTGTTAAAGAGGGGTTAAGGTCGTATTGAGGTCGAACAGAGCTTGATATTCAGATAGTTAGCATTCGAGCAAAATGGCTCTTTGGCCCCTATGTTTGCCCTCATGTCGAGGTGGGTCGGTGGTCGGTTCCTGGTGTCGGGTGGCTTGTTGTTAGCTTTTCGGCCGGTGGTTGGGGCGGCAGCTTTTGGGTGTGAGGCATACCCATTGTCGGGCCTTGCGGGGGCGGGTTATCCGATTGAGGCTTTGAGCTTTTCGGCATTTTCGGCCAGCTGGAGGGCTTCGATACATTCTTCGATGTTGCCGTCCATGAAGTCGGGCAGGTTGTGCATGCTCCAGCCAATGCGGTGGTCGGTGACGCGGCTTTGGGGGTAGTTGTAGGTGCGCACCTTTTCGGAGCGGTCGCCGGTGGCTACCATAGTTTTGCGTTTGCTGCTCATCTCCTCCATATATTTGTTGTATTCGCGCTCGTAGAGGCGTGTGCGGAGCAGGGTGAGGGCTTTCTCCATGTTTTTTATTTGGCTTTTCTGGTCTTGCATGGAGACGACGATGCCGGTGGGGATGTGTGTGAGGCGGACAGCGCTGTAGGTGGTGTTGACGCTTTGGCCGCCGGGGCCCGAGGCGCAGAAAATCTCTTTTTTGATGTCGGCCGGATTGAGTTCTACGTCGAATTCTTCGGCTTCGGGTAGCACCACCACGCCGGCGGCCGAGGTGTGGACCCGGCCCTGGGTTTCGGTGGCTGGGACGCGCTGCACGCGGTGGACGCCACTTTCGTATTTGAGCAGGCCGTATACGCCGTCGCCGCTCACGCTGAAGGTAATGTCTTTGTAGCCGCCGGCAGTGCCTTCGTTGAAGTCGGTCACCTCCACCCGCCAGTGTTTTTTCTCGCAGAAGCGGGTATACATACGGAAGAGGTCGCCGGCAAAGAGGCAGGCTTCGTCGCCGCCGGTGCCGCCGCGAATTTCGACCACGGCGTTCTTCGAGTCGGTGGGGTCGGCCGGGATGAGCATAATGCGAATTTGCTCCTCCATGCTCTCCTTGCGGTTCTGGCTTTCGGTTAGTTCCTCTTTGGCCATCTCGCGCAGTTCGGGGTCCTTCTCGGTCTCGAGCAGGTCGCGGCATTCGGCAATGGTGTCGAGCAGAGCCTTGTAGTCGTGGTAGGCTTTGACCACGGGTTGTAGGTCCTTATAGTCCTTCGAGAGCTTCACATAACGCTTCATGTCGGCCGTGATTTGGGGGTCGTTCATCTGCTGTTCAATCTCCCGGTAGCGGGAATAGATGGCTTCAAGTTTATCTAACATATTGGTTCATTTGTTGTTGCGCTATGCGCGAGCAAAAATAACTTTTTGCAAAGTTACGAAAAAAGTCTGGAATCTGAGTGCCGAAAATTAAAAATTATTCTTCCCGCCCCCGTCTCGCTTTGCAGAGGGCCGAAGCGAGAGCTTGGTTGAGGGTGGGGCTTATCTGCCAGTGGTAGATTGCCCACACGGCGGCTGCGCCCAGCAGGAGGCTTTTGGCGAGCGAGCCAGCAATGGCGCCGAGCGTGGTGCCCAGCGCTTGGCTCAGTAGGTGGTCGGTGCCCAGCAGACCGCCTATAGCGAAGCGCCACAGCCAGTCGGCTGCCAGCAGGCCGATTACCACCACGGCCACCTTCAGGTGGGCCGTGCAGAACAGCCCCACCCTGTGGGTGCGCCACACGAAGGTTAGCAGCGCGGCGAAGTAGAGTGCATACGAGAAGAGCGTCGCCGCCGCCGCGCCGTTGATGCCCCACAGCGGTATGAGCCATTGGTTGAAGAGGATGGCCGTGACGGTGAGCAGCGCTATGAAGAGCAGCGACCATGCGTATTTGTGCGAGAAGTTGACAATGTCGGTCGCAATAGAGAGCGACGAGTTGACAATCTTGGCCATCGAGAGCAGCAACACCACCCCCATACCGCCAGCGTAGTCGGCCCCGTTGGGTATGACGGCAAAAACGGTGTCGAGGTTAATCCAGATGGCGCAAAAAATCATGGTGCTCACCATGAACTGGTGGAGCGATACCTGTCGGGCCAAGCGTGTGGTTTCGGCGTTGTTGCCAGCCGCCATGGCCGCTGCCACCACTGGGCGCGATATGGCTCCGAGTGAGCGGTAGGGCACTTCGACTATGTTGGCAATATAGAACGCTATGGTGTAGACTCCGGTGAGGGCCAGGCCGGTTTGCGCACCGAGAAAGAGCGAGTTGATGAGTGGTATGTTGCCGGCCAGTACGGTGGCGGTCATCAGCAGGGTGTAGCGCAGCAGTTCGCCCGCCATGGGGCGGTCGATGAAGTGCCAGTCGATACGGAGCGATATTCCCCCCAGGCGGACGAGGTAGAGCATATCGACGACCATGGCCACGCCGTAGGCACCCACAAACAGCAGCACAAACTGGTCGAGGCTAACCACCCCGTGGCCATAGAGCAGGTAGCTGGCCAGGTTGAGCAGGCGCACCCCAACCTCGCGCACCGCTTTGGGCACGGCTATGTGTTGCAGGATACTGGCGTTGGTTTCGAACACCGTCATGTAGAGCGCAAAAAAAGTGAGTGGCAGCAGCAGGTAGAAGTAGTCTACAATCATCGGAGCCTTCTCGGCATAGAGCGTCATGATGGGGTTTCGCAGCAGGAAGAACAGTGCGGCGAAGATGGCGAACCCAACGAGCGGTATGAGCAGCGAGAGACCGAAGATGCCGTGGTTGCCTCCCCCCTCGCCGTTCTTGAATCGTGGGAAGAAGCGCACTATCGACGAGTTGGAACCCAGCTGCGCCAGGGCCGAGAAGAGCATGGCCGCGTCGACCATGACGCGGGTGAGGCCAATCTCCTCTTGCGTAAGGCAGTCGGTGAGCACAAAAAAAGTGATAAAGAAGCCCAGAACCACGCCCACATAGTTGGCCGCAGCGCCCCTAACACTCTGTTTTGCTATGAATCCCATGACTGTTTTTGGCTTTTGGTTCTACTTTACGAAAATGCAAATTTACGAAAAAAAGATGGATTGTCACAAAAAAATTGTGCCGATTTATTTTTTTTGCTCGCCGATACAATTTTTTTGCGTCTTGTGCGTTATCATTAATAGTTATGAAACAGTATTTAGACTTGGTCAGCCACATATTGGAGCGCGGCAACCGCCGCTCCGACCGCACGGGAACGGGCACCGTGGGCGTGTTTGGCTACCAGATGCGCTTCGACTTGGCCGAAGGTTTTCCGCTGCTGACCACCAAAAAACTCCACTTGCGTTCCATCATCCACGAACTGCTTTGGTTCCTCCAAGGCGACACCAACATAAAGTATCTCCACGACAACCGCGTCACCATCTGGGACGAGTGGGCCCATGCCGACGGCAACCTCGGCCCCATCTATGGCTACCAGTGGCGCTCGTGGCCAGACTACGACGGCGGCTTCGTCGACCAGACGACGCGCGTGGTTAACGAAATCAAGACCAACCCCACCTCGCGCCGGCTCATCGTCTCGGCCTGGAATGTGGCCCAAATCGACGAGATGGCGCTACCACCCTGTCATGTGCTCTTCCAGTTCTATGTGGCCGACGGGAGGCTGAGTTGTCAGCTCTATCAGCGTTCGGCCGATGTCTTCCTCGGCGTGCCGTTCAATATTGCCAGCTACGCCTTGCTCACCATGATGGTGGCCCAAGTGTGCGACCTCGAGCCAGGCGAATTTGTTCACACTCTCGGCGACGCGCATATCTACCTCAACCACATCGACCAGTGCCACTTGCAACTAACTCGCGAACCACGGCCTCTGCCGAAAATGGTTATCAACCCCAATGTCAAAGACCTCTACTCGTTTGCCTACGACGACTTCTCACTCGAGGGCTACGACCCTCATCCGCACATCAAAGGCGACGTCAGTGTTTGAACTATTAACGTCAAAAATCGAAATTTATTGTGAACCCCAAAATATATTGTATCATCATGGCTGGCGGACTTGGTAGCCGGTTCTGGCCCATGAGCCAGGCCGACAACCCCAAGCAGTTTATCGACATCCTCGGCACTGGGCAAAGTATGCTCCAAACCACCTTTGCCCGTATGGAGATGCTCTGCCGGCGCGAGAACATCATCATCGTCACCTCGGCAGCCCATGCCAACATCGTGCACGAACAAATACCCGGCCTCTTGCCCTACCAGGTGCTCAGCGAGCCCGTGCGTCGCAACACAGCCCCATGCATAGCCTATGCTGCAGCGGTTATTGGCAGCCTCTGCCCCGACGCCACGGTCGTCGTCACCCCGTCGGACCATGCCGTGTTCGGCTCCCAACGTTTTGCCGACAACTTGGCCGATGCCATCGAGGTTGTGCAAACCAACGATTGGGTGGTGACTGTGGGTGTGCAACCCACCAACCCCAATTCCAAGTACGGCTACATACAATACTCAGACAATTATTCCCTGCCCAACCACAACCGCCTGCACCCTGTTGTAACATTCACCGAGAAGCCCCCCGTCGAGGTGGCTCAGCAGTTTATCGCCTCGGGCGAATTTTTCTGGAACTCGGGTCTGCTGGTGTGGAGTCTGCCAGTGCTCAAGGCTGCCTATGAGCGTCTGCTGCCAGCTGTGGCTGCATCGTTTTTCAGCCTCTCGGCTATCAGCAGCGACCAAGTTGTGGCCGAAGCCTACGCCACGGCCGAATCGATTTCGGTCGATATTGGCATTATGGAGAAACTCGACAACGTGCATGTTCTCGAAGCCTCGTTTGGGTGGAGCGACATCGAGACCTGGGAGTCGCTCTATATCACCTATCCCCACGACACCGACGGCAACGCCCCCGTGTCGGGCAACATCTTTCTCTACGACGTTAAAAACACAGTTGTCCACGTTCCGAACAATCAGAATGTCGTCGTCAAAGGTCTGAACGACTACATCGTGGCCGCAGGTGGCGACACCATACTTATCTGCCCTCGCGCCGACGAGGAACAACTCTTCCGCTTCTCGAACGACGTAGAACTTAAGCAGCTTATCGGCAAGCAAAACGCCAAATCGGCTCAGTCATAACTTTTTAACCAAGAAAAACAAAAAAATATAAATAAATGAAACGTTACGAAATCAAGTACCTTCTGAAAGAAGATGTAAGTTCACTTATCGGTACGCAGATTTGCGTCAAAGGATGGGTGCGCACCAAGCGCGGCAACAAGAACGTGGCCTTCATAGCCCTCAACGATGGCTCTATTATCCATAACATCCAAGTTGTGGCCGACCCCACCAAGTTCGAAGAGGAACTTAAGCGCATCACCACCGGCGCCTGTATTGGTGTCGAAGGTACGCTGGTCGAGAGTCAAGGCTCGGGCCAAGCCGTAGAGGTGCAGGCCGAAAGTATTGTGGTCTATGGCGAAGCCGACCCCAATACGTACCCATTACAAAAGAAAGGCCACTCGATGGAGTTTTTGCGCGAGATTGGCCACCTGCGTCTGCGCACCAACACGTTCGGCGCCGTTATGCGTCTGCGCCACAATATGGCCATGGCCATCCACACCTTCTTCCACGAGCGTGGCTTCTTCTACTTCCACACACCGCTCATCACGGCCAGCGACTGCGAGGGCGCAGGCGAGATGTTCCACGTCTCGACCCTCGACCCAGAGAACCCGCCTCGCAAAGAGGATGGCACCATAGACTGGGAACAGGACTTCTTTGGTAAATTCACTGCCCTAACCGTTAGCGGACAGCTCGAAGGCGAGTTGGGTGCCACCTCGTTGGGTAAGATTTACACCTTTGGCCCCACATTCCGCGCCGAGAATAGCAACACGCCTCGCCACCTGGCCGAGTTCTGGATGATTGAGCCCGAAATGGCTTTCTACCAACTCGACGAGCTCACCGCTCTCGAAGAGGAATTTATCAAATACTGTGTGCGTTGGGCTCTCGACCACTGTATGGACGACCTCGAATTCTTGAACAAGATGATAGACAACGGCCTCATCGAGCGCCTGAAGAGCGTGGTAAGCACCGACTTCGTGCGACTGCCCTACACCGAAGGCATCAAGATTCTTGAGGAGGCAGTCAAAAACGGCGAAAAATTCGAGTTCCCCATTAGCTGGGGTGTCGACTTGGCCAGCGAGCACGAGCGCTACCTTGTAGAGAAGCATTTCAAGAAGCCCGTCATTATGATTGACTACCCGAAAGAAATCAAGGCTTTCTACATGAAGCTGAACGACAGCGTGGTAGAAGCTGGCAAAGCCAACGGTTTCTCGGGTCTCACCGTGCAGGGCACCGACGTGCTCTTCCCACAGATTGGCGAAATCATCGGCGGCAGCGTTCGCGAGGAGAACTACGACAAACTGATGGGTCGCATCGATGAGCTGAACATACCGATGAAAGATATGTGGTGGTATCTCGACACCCGCCGCTACGGCAGTTGCCCACACGCGGGCTTCGGCTTGGGCTTCGAACGCCTACTGCTCTTCGTCACCGGCATGGCCAACATCCGCGACGTCATCCCCTTCCCCCGCACACCCAAGACCGCCGAGTTCTAATGATGAATGCGCAATGATATATTCTCGAAATCAACTGAACAAAGCAGGACAGATAGTTGTGGCCTCCGACGATGTGTTTAAAATCGCCGAGGCCACAACCCTCATCGACAATTGGCGAGCCATGCATCAGCCTGTACTCGACAGGATGGCAGAACAAGTGATGCAGATTATGACTGACCACGGACTGCCGGTAGCATTCTCGTCGAAACGACTGAAACGTATGGTGTCCATAGTAAACAAGCTGAAGCATAACCCTACAATGGGGCTCGGCGGTTTGCAGGACATCGGTGGCGCGCGATTCGCATTCGAGAATATACCCACATTGATGGCTGCGTTTAATCTGCTGCAAGAGGTATCGCTCGATGGTTTCGAGTTAAAGTCAACCTACAACTATGTAGGGCAGCCTAAAGAGAGCGGCTATCGTAGTATCCACTTTGTGTATAAGTACCACTCTATCGACGAATACAATGGTATGCTTGTTGAGTTGCAGATTCGTACACGTTTGCAGCATGACTGGGCTACGGCGGTAGAAACTGCCGAGTTAATCTCGCAGTCGGCGCTGAAAGCCAGCAAAGGTAACGAAAAATGGCAAAACTACTTCAAACTGGTTAGTGCCATCTTCGCGCGACAGGAAGAGCAGCCTACGGCCGCAGAGTTCAAGGGCCTATCCGAGGCTGACTTTTGCAGGCAATACGACTTGGTAGAGAAGGAAAACAACTTCACAGAGCAGCTAAGCGCGCTCGTCGGTGCCGTACAGATAGCCTCAGAGCAATCGTTCAGCATGGGATACGTGGTTGTGCATATCGACTACGAGAAGCATATTTCGCAGTTGCGACACTTTAAGGCCGAAGAGATTGATTTGGCCAGCGACTTCTACTCGAAGGTAGAGAGCAGCATCACTAATCGCAACGGAGCAGTGGTGCTGGTATCAGTTTCCGACATGAACGAGTTGCGCGAAGCCTACCCAAGTTACTTTCTAAACGCCAACGAATTTATCTCAGCTCTGCTACAATTTCACAAGGCCTGCCGCACAGCGGGACACATAGCATAGCCAGCACAATCAGTGGAGAAAGGAAAAACAGTCTGCAGCACTTCTCAATACTGCAGACTGTTTTTCCTTAAAGGTAATATAGAACTATTTGATAATTATCTTGCAGGCGCCTTGGCTCTTGTGGTTGCGGGCGCCGACTATGTGCATACCGCTGCCGAGGTCGCTGGCGCGGAGTTGTACCTCGTGCTGGCCGGGCTGCACGGCGACGCTCTTCACCACATGACCGACGGCGTTGACCACCTGTACTTCGGTGGCGTTGTTGCCCTCGCCCAGCTCGACGGTGAGGGTCTGGTTGCGGTCGGCGACGGAGGGGAACACGCTTATTGGCAGGCTGCCATCTACGCGGGCAATGCTCTGCGTCTGCTGGTTGATGCGGTAGAATACTAACTTTTCATCCTCGGTAATAGAGTCTTGTTCATTTACAACAAGGTAGGACGCACCTCCCCAGCGTAATGCAAGAACACCTAGTGATACCTCCGCTATTCCGCCACCCCAAGATATTGCATATCCGAATGTGGTATTTTCAGGCGCATCAAGGGAGAACAATACGGTGCCATTCATGTTCACCGCTTCGAGTTTTGTGATATCATAGTCGGTATATGTTTCCCACTCACTTGTCACGAGGCGTTCGTTGGTGACGGTGTATCTGATGTACTCAAACGTCGCGTCGTTGTTGAAAAATGTTTGGCTGTAAGAAATATAAGTCTCTTCGGGGTTGTCCAAATTCATGTAGAACAAAGTTACGCATCTCTCTGGCCTCTGAATCTCGGTTGCTGTGAGGTTCTGGTCGCAGAAGGTAGCAGTGCTATCGTCGTAATAATACAGCAACGCTACACCGTTGCTTGTAAGTTCGGCAGGGATGTAACAGCGTTTCTGGTCTCTGAATATGTTTTTGTTTGTTTCCCCGATACGGGTCTGTGCGTTTACGGCGGTTGCCGTCAGTGTGGCCAATGTGGCCATCAACAGTACTTTTTTCTTCATTTTGTGGTAATTTTATAAGGTTTTGTGCATTATTGCCGTGTTATATAAGAAGAATGGTACGGTTTTTTCCGTCTGCCTTACAGGTTTACCACAACCTTCTTTTACCAACGGGCACCGTACCATATAAAATACGAATGTCCCAATGGTAAAAGAGATATATGATGAAGCTCTAATCGGTCTTCGGCGTGGTAATTTGTAAGGCAATTGAGTTCTTCTTGTCGTCAGCCTACTCTCGCAAACGACGTTGCAAAGTTACGCAATTTTTCTTTACTGGCCAAATTTTTTTTGCTATGCTCCAAAAAAGTTGTATCTTTGCAGTTCGGATTGGCAACCGGGCAGCGGCGTTTCGAGGCCGATGTGTGGAATGCCGGCCGATGAGATTTGTTGAACCTAAAATAGAGAATTGTTCTACCAAACAGAGAATTTTTTGTGTTTCGACCTATGAATCAGATTGAGCGCATAAGTATAATGGAGGAACGTTACGACCGCGTTGTGGCTGCGGTGGGCGATTTGCGCAGGGCGCTGGAGCAGTATGTGGCCGTGCAGGCCGACTTGGCAGCGCTGGCCGAATATGCCGATGGCGGCGACTGGCTGACCGATTTCGAAGCCGACGAGGCTGGCCTCCTGCCCGAGGGCTTGAAGCGTGGCGTGTTGAGCGAGGATGGGCTGTACGACCTCTTGGACGAGGCGTCGCAGCTTGCGACCCGTCTTGGCGCCATGGGAGAGGATGAAGATTAGTATCGGCGAATTGTTAAGTACAAAATATTAAAAAATCGACCATTTAGACATGAAACACAACCCAACCATTTTTGTCGCCACGATTGTCGTGGTTCTTGTTGCGGCCGCCGGCGGCGGCCGCAACAGCCGCACCAACGCCTCCACCCCAGCCGACCGGTTCGCCCAACTTTGTGGCGACCGTCTGGAATGCCCCGAACTGGGCCTCACCGTGGTCGGAATCGAAGACCGCGCCGGCCGGCAACCGGCAGCCCTCTTTCAGGGCTCGGCTGGCGACAGCCTGCTTTTTGCCCTCGCCGGCGGAGCCGACGCCACTTTCCGCTCGGCATTCAACGTCTACCTCGTCACTACCGCCGACCACACCCTGCTCGTCGACGCTGGCCTCGGCCCCAAAGCCGGCGGCACCCTCCTGCCACAGCTCGACAGCCTCGGCGTCAGCCCCGACCAGGTGGCCGACATCCTCATCACGCACATACACCCCGACCACATAGGCGGGCTGGTGGCCGACGGCCGAGCCGTCTTTGCCAACGCCACACTCCACCTCTCGGGCCCCGAGCTCGAGTCTGGCTCCTCCAACCCCGTGTGGCAGCAGGTGGCCGCTGCCTACGAAGGCCGAATCGATACCGCCATGGCCGCCGGCGAACTCTTCGGCAGACTGGTCAAGGCAATACCCGCCTACGGCCACACCCCGGGCCACACCCTCTACCAAATTGGCCCCTGCCTCATGGTGGGCGACCTGTTGCACGCACAAGACTTGCAACTCGACAACCCCGACTACTGCGCCCGCTTCGATGGCAGTCCCGACCAGGCTCGCGCCACTCGCAAGGCCATCTACGACCGCGTGCGCGCCGAGGGCCTATACCTGTGTGGTGCGCATTGCTACGAGCGTTTTATAAAACCCTGATAGATAAATATTTATACCGCTTAACTATGAACGATAACACCACCACGAAGGGCGAGGAATACGTAGGTAGCGACGACCTCTATGCCGAAGTGCAGCGCACCATGCGGTTGGCAGCCACACTCAACAGCGGCTGGCACACCGAGGCCGAGGTGCGCGACCTGCTGCGCGAGATTACGCGCCACGACGTGCCCGACGACGTTCGCGTCTTTGCCCCACTCCACATCAACTATGGCCCCGGCGTCAGCTTTGGGCGCGACTGCTTTCTCAACTTCGGTTGCACCCTCCTCGCCTTGGGCGGCATTGCCATTGGCGACGGCGCCTTTATTGGCCCTAACTGTGTGCTGGCCACCGAGTTCCACCCCGAAGAGCCCGAGCGGCGCCACTCGCTCCTCACGCGCCCCATCGTCATCGGACGCAACGCCTGGCTGGGCGCCGGCGTCACGGTGCTGGCGGGCGTCACAGTGGGCGACAACGCCATTGTGGCCGCTGGTGCGGTGGTTACGCGCGACGTGCCGCCCAATACCGTAGTTGCCGGCACCCCAGCGCGAGTGCTACGCCCTATCGACCCCACTCGATAGCCCTGCAAGATTCAACCAGAGAGCCGGCGGCCTGTGGCAGCCGGCGCTCACTTCTCTTACCTCAAAAAAGCACAAGCCTCACACCCCTCCGCCCCCTGCAAAAACA
>JAFVCE010000019.1 GCA_017479385.1 Bacteroidales bacterium
CAGCAAAACCCGCCGACGCTTTATCTCCATAAGCCTTTCGTACCAATAGCAACAATCTTATCGATAACTCGACCCTCGGCAGAGCCCCAAAATGGGCCAAATTTGCGGTCGTGGCCACATTTGTAACCACATGATTTTTAGCACCAAAGAGGCACTTGGGTCGGGTTAAGGTCGGGTTAGGGTCGTATTGAGGTCGAACAAGGCTTGATACTGAGCCAATTACGCATCGAAGCCGAAGGCTCTTTTTATCGATTAGTTAGCGGTCGATTATCGATTAGTTCCCGACCGCAAAGCCTCCGTGAAGCGACTCCTGTGTGGGTTTGGCAGGTCGCAACCCGCCCAGGAACATCAAAGTTTGTGCAATTTCTGGTAGAACTTGAGGCCGCGGCGCAAACTCTTGATAGAAGAGCGCGTTAGGTAGCTCTGGGTCGAGTAGTGGCCGTGGTCGAAGTAGAAGACTATGCGTTTGCTCGCGAGGATGGGCTTCTCGACGTAGCACACGGCCTCGCCGTAGTCGCCGAGGTAGCGGCTCATTTTGGCACCGCGGGCGGGCAACACGAGCTCCGAACCCACAGGCAGGTCGACGAGGGCGAGCAGCGTGTCGAGCGAGGCATAGGCTTCGCCAATAGTGGCGCCGAGGCAGAGGCACACCTCGTCGTAGGAGCCGAGGCTGAACGAGCCGAGGTTGCCGATGGTGGCTTCGACAATGCAGTCGGCGTGGCCAATGCTCAGGTAGTATCCCAGCGTGCTATCCTTGTCGCGATAGACAAAAAGGCTGTACTGGTCGTCGTTGATGGCTATTTCGGTAGCCTCCATCCTCACCCCGACAGGGATGCTCTTCTGGGCCATACCGCTGACGGCCAAAACGGTGAGTATCAGTATTGTAGCAATTCTCTTCATGGCGTTATTATGTTTCCTTTTCATGGTGTTATTGTGTTTCTTTACGATTTGCAAAGTTACACATTTATTTCCAAATGGCAATTTTTTTTTCCATCAGCGTCATCATTTTTCACCAACCTCCAGCTGGCCGTTCTCTGGCTCTATGTTGGTGCTACTCATTCAGAGTGAGAGAATCTTTCGGCTCGTTTGTTCCTCTCTATCTCCCTGCGTTCCCTATAAGTATCGACAATATTCTGGATGTGTTCTGGGCGGAGCTTGTTTTGGGTCTTCACCTTTTCGAACTTGTTAAAATCAGCTGCAAAGTTACGCATTTTCCACAGAATGGCAAAATATATATTTGTAATAATTCATAAAAAAGAGAGAACCAGCGTTTTGTGGTTCTCTCTTGTGGATAATGTTGCCGTAGGGTTTTATTCGGCCACGACTTCGAGTTTGAGCTCGGCCTTCACGTCGCGGTAGACATTGACTTTGGCAGTATATTCGCCAACGGTCTTGATGGTGTCGACCACAATGTTTTTGCGGTCCACATCGTAGTTGTGCTGCTCTTTGAGGGCTTCGGCAACCATGATGTTGCTAATGCCGCCGAACAGTTGGCCGTTTTCGCCAACTTTGACGATGAGTTTCACACTCTTGCCGTTGATGGCAGCCTGCAGAGTCTCGGCGTTTTTGCGCAGGGCCTCTTCTTTATGGGCGCGTTGGCGGAGGGTTTCGGCGTGGATTTTTTTGTTGACCGGGGTGGCTATGATGGCCATACCCTGAGGAATGAGATAGTTGTTGGCGTAACCGTTTTTGACGTTGACGATGTCGTCTTTATAGCCGAGGTTGGCTACATCTTGTTTGAGTATTATTTCCATCTGTGTTCCTCCTAATTATTATTTAAGACAATCGGCCACGTAGGGCATGAGGGCGATGTGGCGGGCGCGTTTGATGGCTTGGGCCACTTTCTTCTGATATTTGTTGGAAGTGCCAGTTATGCGGCGGGGCAGAATCTTACCTTGCTCGTTGACGAACTTGAGCAGGAAGTCGGCGTCTTTGTAATCAATATATTTTATGCCGAGTTTTTTGAAGCGGCAATATTTTTTGCGCTGGGTTTCGACAGCTATCGGGGTGAGATATTTGATTTCGGTCTCGTTTGCCATGATGCGGTGTTTTTTGGCTTTTGGTTACAAAAAAATTATCATTCGGCGGCTTGGGTTTGTTCGGCAGCGGCTTGTTTGGCGGCGCGTTTCTTCTCGTTGTATGCCACGGCGTGTTTGTCGAGCGATACGGTGAGGAAGCGCAGCAGGCGCTCGTCGCGTTTGTAGGCCACCTCGAGGTCGGCGATGACGCTACCCTCGGCCTTGAACTCTATAAGATAATAGAAGCCGGTGGTTTTTTTGCGGATAGGATAGGCCAGTTTGCGCATACCCCAATTGTTTTCGTACACTATTTCGGCGCCCTTGTCTTTGAGCAGCGTGGTGTACTTTTGTACCGTTTCCTTCATCTGTTCTTCAGACAAAACGGGAGTCACAATGAAAACGGTTTCGTACTGTTTTACCATGTTTTTTGTTTGTATTTGTTAAAAAATAAAAATGAGAGGTCAGACCATGTCTTCCTCTCGTTAGTTGTTTAAATTTTCTTTGAATTGTGAGCCACTTTGCGGGCTCGAACCGCAGACCTACGCATTACGAATGCGTTGCTCTACCAACTGAGCTAAAGTGGCTTGCGTTAGGTGTCTTTTTTTTGTTCTGTGCGGTTCGCAGTATGCAGTGGCTGGATTGTTGTCGGGGTGAGAAGACTCGAACTTCCGGCCTCCACGTCCCGAACGTGGCGCGCTAGCCAACTGCGCTACACCCCGCAGTGTGTCCTGGCAGGGATTCGAACCCTGGACCCATTGATTAAGAGTCAATTGCTCTACCAGCTGAGCTACCAAGACATCTGTTCTTTCTTTGTTATCCTACATAGTTGCATAACGGCTTTTGGCCTCGGCCTGTTGGCGGTTGGCGTTGGGTTTCGACATGGACTTGCCGTTTTGCACTTCAGTATATCATTTCAAATAACTCTCTTTTTTAAACTTGTTTCTTTTGTACTCCGGGTGGGACTTGAACCCACACGCCTTTGCAGGCAAGGGATTTTAAGTCCCTCGTGTCTACCATTCCACCACCAGAGCTTCGGAATCCCTTTCGGACTATTTTTGTATAGAAACAAAAATAGAGCGGAAAACGAGACTCGAACTCGCGACCCCGACCTTGGCAAGGTCGTGCTCTACCAACTGAGCTATTTCCGCGTCATTTTTTAGTCGTGTCAAATCACTCTTTTTTTTGAGCGGAAAACGAGACTCGAACTCGCGACCCCGACCTTGGCAAGGTCGTGCTCTACCAACTGAGCTATTTCCGCGTGGCTTTTTTCTCTTCAAAAGCGTTTGCAAAAGTACAAACTTTTTTTTAATTGGCGAAAAAAAATTACTTTTTTTCTACAATTTTTTTGATTTCGTTGAGTTTGAAAAGTGCTTCGACTGGCGTAAGTGTGTCAATATCAATGTCTAAAAGTTTTTCTCGAATTTCGAGCAAGGTTGGGTCGTCGAGCTGAATAAAACTCAACTGAAGGCCTGCAAGTGGGTCTGTGGCAACGTTTTTTTTGCTTTTTTTTGTCTTCGTGGCTGCTGTTTCGTCAATCTGTGTACGGTTCGATTCGAGCAGTTCGAGCATTGCTTGGGCTTTCTTCACTACGGCTGGGGGCATGCCTGCCATTCGTGCCACGTGGATGCCGAAGCTGTGTTCGCTCCCACCTTCAGACAACTTGCGGAGGAAGATTATTCGCTTGTCGATTTCCTTCACGGTGATGTGAAAGTTGCGTATGCGCTCAAACTTGTCGGCCATGGCTATGAGTTCGTGGTAGTGTGTGGCGAAGAGGACTTTGGGCCGTTTCTTGGTGCCGGAGTGCAGGTATTCGGTTATGGCCCAGGCAATCGATATGCCGTCGTAGGTCGATGTGCCTCGGCCAATCTCGTCGAGCAGAACCAGACTGCGGTCGCTGATGTTGTTGAGTATGCTGGCGGTCTCGTTCATCTCTACCATAAAGGTCGATTCGCCCGAGGAAATATTGTCGGAAGCGCCAACACGCGTAAATATCTTATCCACAATGCCTATGTGGGCCGATGTTGCAGGGCAATACGACCCTAACTGGGTCATAAGTACTATGAGAGCCGTTTGGCGCAGCAGGGCCGATTTGCCGCTCATGTTTGGACCGGTGATGATGATGATTTGTTGGTTGTCTCGGTCCAAGTAGATGTCGTTGCTGATGTATTTTTCGCCAAGTGGGAGTTGGGTTTCGATGACAGGGTGCCGCCCTTCTCGTATGTGGATTACGGTGTCGTCGGCCGGTTCCGGACGGCAGTAGTTGCCCTCTTTGGCCACTTTGGCAAACCCGAGTAGGCAGTCGAGCCCAGCCACAAGGCGGGCGTTGAGCAGTATTGGCTGTACCCATTCGGTGGCGGCTGCCACAAGGCGCTCGTATAGTTTAGCCTCCAAGACCTGAATGTGCTCTTCGGCGCCGAGTATCTTTTCTTCATACTCTTTCAACTCGGGGGTTATGTATCGTTCGGCGCCAGCCAGCGTCTGCTTTCGTATCCATGTTGGTGGAACTTTGTCGCGGTGTGTATTGGTTACTTCAAGGTAGTAGCCAAAGACGTTGTTGAACCCTACTTTGAGCGATGGTATGCTTGTCTCCTCGCTCTCTCTTTTTTGAATGTTGGCTAAATATTCTTTGCCCGAGGTCGAGATGTTGCGCAAGTCGTCAAGCTCCTCGTCGACGCCGGTGGCAATTACTCCACCTTTCTCTACTTTTACTGGTGGGTCTGGGCAAATCTCGCGTTCTATGCGTTCGGCCAATGGGGCGCATTGCACCAGTTGTTCGCCAGTGCGGTCAATGGCGGCAACGCCAGTGCCGGCACAGAGTGTTCGTATGGCGTCGACAGCTTTGAGCGACCGCCCCAGTTGTTGCAGTTCGCGCGGATTTATTCGTCCGGCCGAAGCTTTCGAAACGAGGCGCTCGAGGTCGCCCACTTGCTTGATATGCATTGCGAGCCGGTCGGCGAAATCGACATTGCGAATAGTGTGGTCCACCACTTGGAGTCGCTCCTCGATGGCTGCCACATCTTTGAGTGGCATGAGTATCCAGCGGCGCAGCTGTCGCGACCCCATTGGGGTGAGGCAACGGTCGAGTACGTCGAGCAGCGTGCGCGCATTTTCGCCTATGGGCTGCACCAACTCGAGGTTGCGAGCCGTGAAGCGGTCGAGCCACACATAGCGCTCTTCTTCGAGTCGCGAAATTTTGCAAATGTGGCGTGTTCTGTCGTGGTGGGTCTCGTTCAGATAGTAGAGTGCAGCACCGGCTGCAATAAGGCCTTCTTCGAGCCCCTCAACCCCAAAACCTTTGAGCGATTTGGTCTCGAACTGCTTGAGCAGTAGTTCGTTGGCGAAATCGATATGAAACACCCAGTCGTCGAACACTGTTGTGTAGTATCGCTCGGCGAAGTGTTCTTGGAACCATCTTTGTTTTTTGCGCTGCAGGACCACCTCAGAGGGGTGAAAACTTTGAAGCAGACGGTCTATATAGTCCGTGTTGCCCTGGGCAGCGAAAAATTCGCCAGTCGAGACGTCGAGAAATGCAATGCCATGAACTTTGTCGGTCAGGTGCAGCCCGCACAGAAAGTTGTTTTCCTTAACCTCGAGCACCATGTCGTTGTAGCTCACGCCGGGGGTGACAAGCTCTGTCACGCCACGTTTCACCAGCCCTTTAGTGGTCTTAGGGTCTTCGAGTTGTTCGCATATAGCCACTTTTAGGCCAGCGCGCACCAGTCGTGGCAAGTATTGTTCGAGGGCGTGGTAGGGAATGCCAGCCAAGTCGGCATAGGTGTGGCTGCCCGATGCTTTGCGAGTGAGCGTTATGCCCAGTATCTCTGAGGCGCGCCGTGCGTCGTCGCCAAAAGTTTCGTAGAAGTCGCCCACCCTGAATAGCAACATCGCGTCGGGATACTTGCGTTTCAGCTCGGCGTGTTGCCTCATGAGGGGGGAGGAGGTGTCAGAGTTTTTAGC
The DNA here is from genome assembly GCA_017479385.1 of Bacteroidales bacterium. GTDB lineage: Bacteria > Bacteroidota > Bacteroidia > Bacteroidales > P3 > Colimorpha. The sequence continues at coordinate 5,976 of JAFVCE010000019.1, forward strand.
CATAATCTGTTTGCAAAATTACACATTTTTCCTGATATAATACCCCGCGACCGAAAAAAAATGTTTTTTTGTGTGGCCTATGTCGAAATATTTTCGTAACTTTGCAGCCAATTTCGAGAGCGAATGTGTAAGCCAGAGAAGCATTGCGATATTTATCCTTTAACTGAAATACGCCAAAAATCAAGAACGAGGTCAAAGGTTTGCAAAAATGCTAATTGAGAACGGCGTGTATTAATTAAATGTGTAATCAAAAATGAAAAATGTCTTGGCATTCTTGGCAGCATTGTTTTTGCTCTCGCAGCAGCAGACGTTTGCCACGCAGCGCGTGAAGCCCCATTCGTTGGGTTCGGGCCTAAAATAGCAGCCGAGCTCGCGCCACCGCGGCGAGCGACCACAGGGGTACGGAGAAATGAAATTTTTTGTCGCAATTCGAAATTTTTGTGTAACTTTGCACTTTGTTTTAACGCATTAAATTGTTCTAACACACATGAGTCTCATCAAGTCTATATCCGGCATAAGGGGCACCATCGGCGGCGTGGCTGGCGACGGTTTGAGCCCTATCGACATCGTTAAATTCACCTCGGCCTACACCGCTTTCATTCAGCAACGTGCAGGCAAACAGCGCGTTAAAATCGTGGTTGGCCGCGACGCGCGCCTCTCGGGCGACATGGTAGACCGCCTCGTTACTGGCACCCTCGTCGGTATGGGTGCCGAGGTGGTAGAAACCGGCCTCTCCACAACCCCGACCACCGAGATGTCGGTCATTGAGCACCATGCCGACGGTGGCATTATTATCACCGCCAGCCATAACCCCAAACATTGGAACGCCCTCAAGCTGCTCAACGCCAACGGCGAGTTCTTGAACGACGCCGAGGGCAAGGAGGTGCTGCGCATGGCCGACAGCGGCGAGGTGACCTATGCCGAAGTGGACAATCTGGGCACCATGAGCTACGACAATGAGGCCATCGACAAGCACATTGCGCGCGTGCTGCAGCTGCCTCTGGTCGATGTGAAAGCCATTGCCGAGGCGGGTCTCCGCGTGGCTGTCGACGCCGTCAACTCTACCGGTGGCCTCGCCATTCCGCGCCTGCTGCGCGCCCTGGGCGTGACCGACGTGGTCGAGCTGAACTGCGACCCCACAGGCCATTTTGCCCACAACCCCGAACCCATACCGCAAAACCTGACCGATATAGCCCGCACAGTGCGCGAGCAGCGTTGCGACCTCGGCATTGTGGTCGACCCCGACGTAGACCGCCTGGCCCTCGTTTGCGAGACGGGCGAGATGTTTGGCGAAGAATATACGCTCGTGAGCGTGGCCGACTACGTGCTTGGCCACACGCCGGGCAACACCGTGAGCAACCTCAGTTCGAGCCGCGCCTTGCGCGACGTCACCGCGCAACACCCAGGCTGCACCTATGCCGCCGCCGCCGTGGGCGAGGTGAACGTAACCACCCTCATGAAGAGCACCGGCGCCGTTATCGGTGGCGAAGGCAACGGCGGCGTTATCTACCCCGAGCTGCACTACGGCCGCGACGCCCTTGTGGGCGTGGCCCTCTTCCTCACACAACTCGCCAAGAAAGGGCTTAAAATGAGCCAACTGCGCCAAACCTACCCGAACTACATAATAAGCAAAAACCGTGTGGACCTGACGCCCGACATCGACGTCGACGTCCTGCTCGCGCGCCTCGCCAAGCACTACCAGGCAGTGCCCAATTGCACCGTCACCACCATCGACGGGGTTAAGATAGACTTTGCCGACGGCTGGGTGCACCTGCGCAAGAGCAACACCGAACCCATAATCCGTATCTACAGCGAAGCCGCCACCGAGGCGCGTGCCGACGAACTGGCCGCCCAGGTCAAAGGGCAAATCTGACCGTCGCTGAAGCGCGAAGAAAGAAGCCATAGAGCTGGGGCCGGCCGCAGGCCGGCCCCAGCTGTTTCACCACCCACCCCGTCTGTGTTCCCATCCCCCCCCGTCGATGCCCGGTACCACCCCCGAATAAGTTCCACTTTACCCCCCTTCGCCCCCCAACCTGTGGGGCCAACGCCACCCATCCTGCCGGCCCAAAAAGGCGGCTATATTGCCCTCTCGTAACTGGCTGAAAATCAGGGTTGAGGTCGTGTTAAAGAGGGGTTAAGGTCGTATTGAGGTCGAACAGCACTTGATACACAGATAGTTACACCCCGAAAAAAGCCCCTCTTTCGGCCATTCGGTGGTCGAACAAAAAGCGTTGTCGGGGCGTTGCCGGCTCGGCTGTTAGCAGAAGTTGGGCAGAGGCAACCGCCTGGCCCGTTCGCTCAGCGGCAGCAGGTAATATTTGCAAAAACGGTCTTCGAAAAACAGGCGCGCCCCCCAGCGGCGCCAGTAGGTGTGGGTGAGCAGGTGGTGCATGACGGGTATGAACACAAAGTCGTAGCCCTCGAGGTCGGCAAGCACGGTGCTGAACATATCGTAGTTGAGGCGCGAACCCCGCATTTGGGGCGCCACGATAAACGAGAAGACAGAGGTGTAGCGCATGGCGTCGAGCTCGGCCAGCAGTTGTGGTGCTTCGTCGGGCATGGTTTCGGCCTCCTGCTCTATGCGGTAAGAACTCATGGTGAGCAGCCCCAGGGTGTGCCCCTCGTTGTCGACCGCGCGCACCGAGAGCGGCCAATCTATCTGGTAGTTGTGCAGCCAGTCGTCGACCTCGGCCTCGCTAAAGCCATATTGAGCCACCATCCAGCGGTGGGTCTCGGCAAGGTCGGCCTCGGTAGAACGCAGCAATCTATAACTCGTGGCACACATAATAGTAGTCGAGCAGTTCGACGGGATTGTAAGACATTTTGGCTTTGCGCAGCCCTTCGAGGCCCATATCCTCTTCGCGGTTCACCAGCTCGAACTGCTCTGGCAGGTGGCGCACAAACTCGAGGTTGACAATGTTGAATGCCCCTTCGTAGGCCGTATCGGCTTTTTCGACGCAGACGTCGACCAGCGTGCTGTTTATGGGGCAGCCGTAGCTGAAAGCCACCATGCGGCCATCGACCATGATGGCGCCGCCAATCATGGGCAGCTCGTCCCAATGCTCGAAAACGAACCGCATTGAGCGCATCTCGGCCAGGGTCGACGCCGAGGTGTGGCTCGGCACGGCGTGGCGCCAATGCTGCTCCACCTGCCAGCACTCGGCCAGCATTCCGGTAGTGAGCGGGGCGAAGGTGTAGTCGGGGTAGAGGCTGCGAAATTTGTTAACATGATTGCGCTTGTCGCGAAAGGCTCGGCCGTGTAGTTGCTCGAGTTCGGCGCGCGAGTAGATGTAGTCTTGTCGGTCGCGGCAGGCCACAAGCTCGGCTCCGTGGCCCACGGCGGCAGCCACCACCTGGGCTTGGCGACCCTCGAGGGCGGCAATGCGCAGTTGTCCGCTCACCGCTTGGCGCAGCGCTGCGGCAATGGCAGACAGGCTGGCTTCGGTGGCGTCGTGTGGCAGCAGGATATAGGTGTGCTCGTTGTTGGGCTCGAGGCCGTAGCGTACCACCAGCCCACCTTCGAGGGCGGCCACAGAGGTGCCAAACATCGAACTCCACGACAGCAGGTTAGCCACCGAGTAGTTGCAGTTGCGCAGACCGGCGGCCTCGGCCAGTGCGCCTATTTGTGGCGCGTGTGTCAACCCAATGGGTTCGAATTGGAGCGTGGTTTCGGTGTTCATGATTTAATAGTAACGTCGAAACAAAGATATTATTGTGCCGTTGCCGAAAAATATCTGGCTGTAGATTCTGCTATGAAGAGCAGTGCTGCGAGCAAAGATAATAAGAATTATTGGCGCCAGTGTGTGATTATTGCTAAAATCACCCCATACTTCTGACTTTTTCCACAAAGTTCGACAATTCTTTATCTTGGTGTATCATTCTAATAGGGTCGAGTGCTTGTATTATACCGGGTGCATGACGCAACTTTCCGTATGCAACTTTTTTGGGGTTCTCATTTTTGTCTGTCTTGTTTGATTCGAGATGCCGTTTAAACAAAACGCTCATCACAAATGAGGGCTTTTGTTTCAAGTGCTCGATATCTTTGTCTTTTATAAGTTGGTCATCTTCTAAGTCTGCACTTTTTATTGTCAGCCTCTCTTGTTTTGCCCATCTAACAATACACTCTGGCTGCTTTAAGAACCATGCTTCCATTTCTTGAACCCAAAAGAATACACACTCTGACTTGGATTGAGGGAAAGGTTTTCCATTAAATAGTTTTTGATTAAACCACTCTTGACGTAGTTCGGGAGGCCTGTCTAAATCTACATAAAGAAAGTCATTATTACCTTTAGTGATAAAAGACATCGAAGCCATTTTCCAGCCTCCACCTACTTCAATCTTTATATCTATATCATCGCGGTCAAGGGCTGCTGTAAAAAATCTATTTAATGCTTCGCGAAGCGCTGCCGAATTTTGCTGTATCATAGCATTGTGTTCGGCCGTCGCAGTCGGGTCTGAGCCCGTTACGCCACCTTCGGTAAGGACTCTGATTACCATCTTTTACCACCGATTTCACCATTCAACCATAATTGTCCTGGAAGCAGAGCACCTTCATATTGCGGAAAATCCTCCTCAAAATATCGTTGTACGATTGTCGAATTATCTTCATCTTTCTCAAAGACAAGTATGTCTTCTAACTCGAAATCGTTAAGCAAGAGAGGAGAGTGGGTGGCTACAATTAATTGTCTATTCTGTGCGGCAGATTTTATTAAATCAGCAATAGAGTGTATCATGTCTGGATGTAACCTGCCTTCAGGCTCGTCCAATCCAACGAATCGCCCACCTTGTTTGTTCATTAATATTGACAGCAAAATAATATAGCGCAATGTACCGTCAGAGATAAAGCGCATTCCTATTTCGTGTCTTAAATTTTTCTCTATGAGAGAAAGGTATATCCTTGAGCCAAACAATTGAAAATGAAAGCTCTTGAAAAATCTGTTAATGTCTGCTAATTTGCTTTCAATTCTTTCGAATGTTATCTGGTCTGAGGATAAATTGCTTAACAATGCCGTAAGATTAGACCCATTATATGATAATCTGATGTCGCTATTAGTTGTTGCTGGTTCTCTTACAACGCTGTGGTTAGAAGTGTCAAAAGTCTCATATAATGCCATTTGCGCAATTGCGTTGCGTATTGTTTGTGAGGGGAGGAATCGTTTGGGGTCGCTCAACTGACGAAGTATCAATTCTTGTTCTGATGTGTCCCCAGCGAATTTCTCTGTTTTAACACCAGATTCATGATAGACCGATAGCACTCCTCGGCCATGCTCGAATCTTAAAAAAGTGAAATATTGTGATATGTCTCTTTTGTCAGAAGTCCATAGTTCTTCTTCTATCGTGTAGCTTGTTTCTCCTAAAGGCCGAAGGATTATTCGATAGTTTACATCTGACGTGAATGGCGATTTAGGAGAAAGTTCTTTAAGTTTCTCTGCATCAAAAACATATTTAAGAACAATGCAATCGGGTGTATTCTCGCCACATGCATTTGCAACTTCTCTAAATCCACCCCATTCCGTTTGAAACAATTTTTCAAAGCCTACGCCACACACACCCTCATACAATAGCCTAAACGCGTTAATAAACGACGTTTTTCCACTACCATTAATACCCAACATGATGTTGACCCCTTGATTGAGGTCAATCTTGGTTTCTCCCTTGAATGAGAAGAAATCTTTTATAGTTACAGACTTTATCATATCAAAAGTATTTGTATTATAACGCTTCAAATTGACTTTTATTGTGTCTGTAGATAATTTTATTCTGGCGGCGCCTTTTGGCGCCGCCAGAATTGGGATGTTGCTAACTTTAGCTCATCAGAGCAGGCCGCGGTTGCGCAGCAGCGGGGTGACCGACGGCTCTTTGCCGCGGAATTGCAGGTAGAGTTCCATCGGGTCGGCGGTGTTGCCACTCTCGAGCAGGTGGCGGAAGCGGGCAGCCAACTCGGGGTTGTAGAGGTCGCCACTTTCGCGGAAAGCCTCGAAGGCGTCGGCGTCGAGTATGGCGGTCCAAGTGTAACTATAGTAGCCGGCATCGTAGCCCGTGGTGAAGATGTGTTGGAAGTAGGGCGAGCGGTAGCGGCTTATGATTTCGGGGATGAGGCCTATGCGCTGCATGGCTTGCTCCTCGAACTGCAAGGGCTCTATGTGTTGCTGGTGGTCGAGGGTGTAGTAGTCCATGTCGAGCAACGAGGCGGCCAGCAACTCGGTGTTGATAAAGCCTTGTCCGTAGGTTTGAGCGGCGGCAATTTTGGCTATCAGTTCGTCGGGTATGGCTTTGCCGGTTTGGTAGTGGCGGGCATAGCTCTTCATCACCTCGGGGTGGCGGCACCAGTTCTCCATAACCTGCGAGGGCATCTCAACAAAGTCGCGCGGCACGTTGGTGCCAGCAATCGAGGGGTAGGTGCAGTTCGACAGCAGTCCGTGTAGGGCGTGGCCAAACTCGTGGAAGAGGGTCTCGCTCTCGTCGAAGTTGAGCAGGGCAGGGGCGTCGGCCGTGGGGCGGGTGAAGTTGCATACCACCTGTATGACGGGAATGACGTTGCGCCCCTCGAGGTCGCGGTGCTGGCCGCGGAACTCGGTCATCCAGGCACCGCTGCGCTTGCTGGCGCGTGGGTGGAAGTCCATGTAGAGAATGCCAATCAGGCTGTCGCCGTCATACACCTCGAAGGGGTGAGCCTCGGGGTTGTAGTTGGGTAGTTTCTGGTTCTCGACAAAGCTGAGGCCGTAGAGACGGTTGGCCACCGCGAAGGCACCTTCGAGCACCGTCTCGAGCGAGAAGTAGGGGCGCACCTCGGCGTCGTCAATGGCGTAGCGCTCGGAGCGCAACCGCTCGCTGTAGTAGCGCCAATCCCAGGGTTGCAACTTGGTGCCGGGCAGGTCGCGGCTCAGCATACGCTGATATTCGTCGCGTTCCTGTTTGGCTTTTTTGAGGGCTGGCGTCCATATTTGGTTCAAGCAGCGGTAGACGGCCTCGGGGGTCTTGGCCAGGCAGTCGTCGAGCACGTAGTCGGCATGGGTCTTGTAGCCCAAGATGTTGGCGCGCTCGAGGCGCAGGTTGACCAGCGTGTCGATGATTTTGGTGTTGTCGAACTCGCCTTCGCGACAGCGGTCGGCATAGGCGTGCCACATCTCTTCGCGCAGGGCGCGGTTGGTGCAGTCCTGCATGAAAGGCTCCCACGAGGGCATATGCAGGGTGAAGCGGTAGCCCATGATGTCAACACCTTTGGGGTCGTTGAGTTCGCTGGGGGTCATATGTTCTTGTCGGTAGGCTTCGTGGGCGGCGTCGAGCTGGGTCTCGGTCAGGCCGAGGTTGAGGGCAACGCTGTCTTCGTCGATGTCGAGGCCGTAGGCGTTGGTGGCTTTGAGCACATTTTGCGCAAAACGTAGCGTGAGTGAGGCAATCTGCTCGTTGAGTTGGCGGAATCGGTCTTGCTTTTCGGCTGGGATGTTGGCACCCGAGCGCACAAAGCCTTTGTAGGTCTCCTCGACCAGTCGCAGCTGCTCGGGATTGAGCGACAGGCTGTTGCGATTGTCGTAAACGGTTTTTATGCGTTCAAAGAGTTTTGCGTTGAGGGCAATGTCGTCGGCGTGGGCCGAGAGCAGGGGGGTGACCTCTTCGGCAATAGAGTCCATCTCGTCAGAACTTTCGCACTCGCTGAGGTTGAAGAAAACGCCACTCACTTTGGCCAGCAGCTCGCCGCTGTATTCGTAGGCCAGAATTGTGTTTTCGAACGTAGGAGCTTCGGGGTTGTTCACAATCGAGTCGATGGCGGCTTTCTGTTGCTTCATTCCCTCTTGGAAGGCGGGCATGTAGTGGTCGGCCTTGATGGCCGCAAAGTTGGGTATCTCGTTAGGTGTGCCCCAGTTGCTGAAGAATGGGTTTTGCATATCTTTGTCGTGTTTGCAGCCGGCGAGCAATGCGAGGCTCAATCCGGCCAGGATGAGTAATTTGTGTTTCATTATTTCTTTTTTATGAGATTTTTCAGTACGAGTTCGAAGAGTTCGCCGTCGAGTTTTTTGGCCAAAATCTTGTTGTCGCCGTCGAGCAGGTAGACCTGCGGCGTGGTCTGCACGTCGTAGACTTCGCGCCAATCGATGTTGGCTTCGCCACCGTTGAGGTTGACCCACAAGGGGTTGTCTATGTGGTTGTTTGCCAGGAAGTTCTTCCACTGCTTGATGGTGCTTTCGTCGGGTTCGGTGAGCACGGCGTAGACGCTGAGCGAGAGGCTGTCGGCGTAGTGTTCGAAGTGGGAGTAGAGTTTGGGAACGGTTTGTTTGCAGTGTCCACACGTGGGCGACCAGAAAACGAGCAGTTTATATTCGGACGGCATACGGTGTAGCGAGTGGGCGTGGCGCAGGGTGTCGAACATTATCAGCTCTGGGGCTTCGCGGCCAATGAGCAGGCGGTCCCACTTCGTGGCGCGGTCTACCTCTTGCTCTATCGACGAGGGCTCGGCCCAGTTGGCGTTGGCGTAGTATTTTAGTATGAGGTGCACGTAGATTTCGTCGTATGACATGACATTGCTTTGCAGGTATTTTTGCGCACAGGTGAGCAGCAGCCATTGGAATACCTCGCCGTCGGGGGTGCAGCGGTCGAGCATGGCGTCGACTCGAGGTATGATGTCGGAAGGCAGCGCGCCTTTGAGAGCGCGGTCAAGATAGTCCATAATGTGCTGATAGAAAACGCCTTTGGGAGTGCGGATAATCATCTCGTCGTCGAGCGGGATGTTGTCGAAGTAGTGGTCGAGCATATAGTAGAATCGCTCATTGTTCGAAAGTTCGCGACCTGTGTCGTCGAGGAGCGGCACCTCGGGCGGAATCGAGACCATGAGCACTTTGGCAATCATACAGTTCGGGTTGCTCTTGATAAAGGCACGGCTGGCGCTGTCTATGGTAGAGCGTATGGTGGTGTGGTAGAAGTTGGCAGCCGTTGCCGAATCGAGCCCGGCACGCTGGTTCTCAAACTCTTTGTAGATGTTGTCAATCATGCGTTGGTAGTTATAAACCAACTGGTTCTCCTTAGAACCTTCAACCTCCATATTCAGTGTCCAGTTCCGCTCGATGGTTTTGAATTTGAAGAAAGGCTTCTCGTGGTATACCACAAAATCGGCGTAGTTGCCTTTGGGGTTGGCAAAAAAATACATCCCAGGTTTCAGTTCTTTGGTGCCCGAAAAAACAAACTGGCCTTTGCGGTCGCGCTTGGCGGTATCTACTACCAAGTTGCCGGCGGCATAGTAGTGACCCATATACATCACGGTGTCGTTGTTGCCTTCTATGGTCAGGGTTATGTGGTAAGTCTCTTTCGACTTGGCACTACAAAAACCGCAGGCCATGCAAAGAGCGAAAAACAGGATTAAATATTTAGCTGCCTTTTTCATAACATTAGTCATAACGCGCGCGAGCCGATTTTATTGTGTCGACCACTAAAAAATCTTCATTTTGCATAAAAATTTTGTCAGTTTCGAAAAAGTTCGTATCTTTGCAAAAGCAAAAAGTAATTAAGTATTAACACAATCGTTTAAGGATCAGCTGCTTAAACGGCAAAACAAGAAAGAAATGAAAAAAGGAATTCATCCAGACAACTACCGCTTGGTCGTGTTCAAAGACATGTCGAACGATAATATGATTCTGACCAAGAGTTGCGCCAACACCAAAGAAACTGTTGTCTACACCGATGGCAATGAGTACCCCGTGGTGAAGCTCGAAATATCGAACACTTCGCACCCGTTCTTCACTGGTAAACTGAAACTGGTCGATACCGCCGGTCGCGTCGATAAGTTCATGAACAAGTACAAAAAGTACGCCAAACGCTAAACCTAAACGACAGCCCTCTAATCAGGGCCGAACAACAGCACTACTGTTCCACAACAATATCGAGAACCGTAATTTGTTTTAGATATTAGAACTTGAAAGCCCCTCCACAATGGAGGGGCTTTTGAACTTGGGATAAATTCTCAATTCATTGATAATCAACACGATTACCCCCCCCCAAAAAAATGAATAAAAACAGCAAGAAGTCAGAAAATTTGCGTAACTTTGCAGTGCAAATCTGATGGATTTCGCTTAACGGACTTCGGTGTATTCGGAGGATTTGCCAGGAAAAAGGTATAATTAGAAGTCCACAAAATGTAATGAAGATGAATCTAAATATGAAAAGACTGACCGTGCTGCTTTTTGCATCGTTTGTAGCGCTTGTAGAGTTTTCGTGTACCAAAGAACCAGAATACATTAGCAGTCCTGACAACCGTCTGTCGGGAGTAGATGACCATTATTATAATTGGTCTTTCGAATATGATGAACAGGGGGTATTGGTTTCTTTTTATAAGCATAAACCCGATTACAATGATGTGGACCATATCACCGATAAATTTCCGTGTGTATGGGAAGATGGGATGTTAGTAAAGCTCGGTTACTACTATAACAGTTACGACAGCCAGGGACGATTAGTTTCAATGATAGCTTGTGACTCCATGGTTATTAACGGTTCTTTGGTAATTTATGAAGAAAGAGATATTTTGTATTATAATGATGAAGGTGAAATTGAAAAAATAACGTATGAAACTTACAAGAATCTATTTGGGGATATGGGCAATGTTCTTGAAATCAGTTATGAATGGGAAAATGGAAATATCAGCAAAATCCATCATAAAAAATGGCGCTGGGAGGATGACCCAGACAATGTAGATAGCATTTATTACGACTGTTTCGAAGAGGATTTAGAATATGACTCTCACCCCAATCCATTTTTGCAGTTGCCTGTTGCGGTCGTTGTGCTTCTTCAACGATTGATGCAGATACCAGAAGGGGCTTATACTCTTCCCAGCAAGAATAATTGTGTTTACAGGACGGAATACACCTACAAAAACAATGGGTATCCTCGCGAAAGCCGTGGCTGGATAAACCGCGATTACGAGTACAGCGGCATGATTTACTGAAAGTGGCAACGTTGACGGACATCATCTGCCACGCTTATGGAACACTGCCACAGTTCACAAAGAGGTGCATCGTAAAGGAAAGCACTTGCTAAAGAAGCCCAGCAGTGTAGGTGAAAATCCTGTCTATCGATTTTTTCTTTGCCGACTCGAGAAAAATTAGTATCTTTGCACACAAAAGCAGTTGACTCATGGAACGTATGGAATTTGAGAAGCACCCTGATATTGAGGGACCTTGCAACGAGTTGGAGGCTGGTGTTGCTGTTGGCAAACCTGTCACGACAAGCAACGTTGATACCGATTTTTACGTCAGCGAGCCCGTGGCCACGCCTCCACAAAGCTACAAGTCGGCCACCCAGCAGGCAATCTTTGCCACCCTCGCAAGCCTCGCCATCCCTTTCCTGCGCGTCGATACTGGCGATGGCACCACAATGGAGGCCTGTATCCCGATTGGCGAGAAGCTGCGCAACCGCGTAATCAAGACCGTCTTCCTCACCAACCGCCAACAGACCCTCTTTTGGCTCTATGTTACCGACCCCGACCGCCCATTCGTTACCAAAGATTTCTGCGCCGCCCTTTCCATCCCACGCGTCTCGTTCGCCTCCGAGGAGCACCTGCTGGCCATGATGGGCACGCCCCACGGCGCAACCACCGTGCTGGCCCTCGTGCAGGACGCAGACCAAAGCATACAGCTGGTAATGGACCGCACCATAGCCCAGTCGGAGTATATCTCATGCACCGACGGCACCAACACAGGCTTTGTGCGCCTGCGCACAAAGCACCTGCTGGAATGCTACCTGCCACACACCGCCCACGCCCCCATCCTCATTGACTGACGCAATTGAGGGCACGCACCACTTACGGGTCGCGAAGGCGCAGAACACTCGGGGCGTTACTAAAATTTTCGAAGAGGGCGCAATAAATATTTTTTTTGCACGTTTTTTTCAGTGCGGAGTTCACCTTTGGGGGGCGCTTGCGCAACTATATTGAGAAAGGAACATTAACCGGCCAGCCTCGAGCCGCCGCGCTACACAAACCTGACGCAATGGAAGATATATACCTCGAAATATACGACGTGCTGCTGTTTCGCGCAGCCTCTATCACTGGCAACAGCGACGACGCGAAGGACATTGTGCAGGACCTCTACCTTCGGCTCAAGGCGCAGGAAACCAGGCAGTTGCCCCTGGCCAACCCTCGCGGATACCTTTACGGGATGGTTTCGAACATGGCCAAGATGTTTCTGCGCAACGAGATACGTCACCGCGAATTGGAGCAGCAGCTCGCCTCGACCTCGGTCGTAGAGCCTCGAACCAACTACATAGACGACCTTCTGGCCCCGCTCTCGCAGTTGCAGAGGGTGGTCGTTGGCCTGCACGACATAGAGGGCTACACCTGCGTCGAGATTGCCATAAGGCTGAGCAAGTCGCCCAGCGCGGTGCGTAAGCAGCTCTCGCTCGCGCACCGCAGATTGAGAGAAAAAAACAACAGTAAGAACCATGAATAATGTCGAAGAAAAACTCAAGTCGTTCTACTCGGGCGAGATAAATCAGGCCGACCTCGCCGCCCTGCTCGAGGCTTTCGCCACCAGCGCCGCGGTGCGCGAGCGGTGGCCGGCCGACGCCGACCTCCTGCTACCACTTGCCTTGGCGCGCAGAGACTTAGCCAATCGCCGTCGCCCGGCACGCCACCTCTGGCGCCGAGTGGCCGCCGCGGCCGCAGTTGCGGCTCTCGTGGCAGGCTTGGCCACCGTCGTTGCCAACGAGCGGCAGCTAAAAATCTATTCTACCGACAGCGACTGCGACCTCGTTTGCGCCGAGTCGTGGCTGACCAGCACCCTCGAAACCGCCCTATGAAAAACGTTGTCGTCATACTCTTTCTGGCTCTTGGCCTCTCGCTCTCGGCGCAGTCGACCTTCTACCTTGACCATGCGGGACGCGACGAGGTGGCCAACGCCCTGTTTCTGGAAAATTACGAAATCGACGGCAGCCGGGTCGACGTCACCCTTGTCCGTGCCAGGAACCACGCCGCCTTCCTCGCCCTGCTTGCCGAGTTAGACCTGCCTCACCCTCCGACCACGACCCACCCGGGTGTGATGCTCTACCTGCGTAGCGACCGCAACCCGCGCCAGAAGCAGCCCACGCGCCGCGGCCAAGTGCGGCTGAGAGGGGCCTGCCTTGTGGGCGCCTCCGAGTCGGAGCTCACCATCTACGTCTTCCATAACATCAAGACCCGCAACCGATACCAAAAAATAGTGCGCCACGTCCTCGGCCATGTGAAGGGCGAGTAGCCCAAGTCGCAGCAAGCTTTTTAGGGGCGAGTTGCCACCGGCCCGGAATTTTCGGCAAAAATATGCCCCCACTCCAAAGAACGCTCTACCATATTGGGGAGGGGTTAAGGAGGGGTTAAGGTCGTATTAACATCGAAGTATGAACAAGTTTTCAACAATGTTTAGCGCTCGCTTGGCCGATGGTTTAGCGATGGCTGTAGGAGGCTGCTCAATTGCCACTGCGGTCGGCAGCAATGACCTTGATTTCGACCCTGCGGTTCTGGGCGCGCCCCTCCTCGGTGTCGTTGGTGGCGCGGGGCTGGCTCTCGCCGTAGCCCCTGAAGCGCAACCGGCGGGGGTTGACGCCGCGCTCCACCAAGTAGTCGCGCACAGCGCGGGCGCGGCTCTCCGAGAGGCGCAGGTTGTACTTCTCGCTGCCCTGCGAGTCGGTGTGCCCCCCAATCTCGATGCGCAGCTGTGGGTGCTCGTCGAGCATGGCTATGAGCGACGTGAGGGCGTTGTAGGATTGCTGGAGGATGGTGCTGCGGTCGAACTCGAAATAGACATCGTCGAGCACGAAGGTGGTGCCCACAGCGAGTTTAGGGCGAGCTTGAGTGGTGCTCTTTTCGGCCGTGGTGTCGGCCGTTGGGGGTCGAGCCACGCAGCGCACACTCACGTCGTCGAGGTAGTAGTAGGCGCCGCGCACAATGGCGCGGTCCGAGCCCGAGCTGGCCACGCCCGAGCGCGAGGTGGGCATGAAGTTGCCTATGGTCATGAACCGTTCGCCCCCCTGGGCCACAAAGCGGCCTTCGACGCGTTGCCAGACGGCGGTGTCGGTCAGTGGTCGGTCGGCCGAACCCATCACCTGGGGGGTGTAGTAGGTGGCTATGGTTTGCTTGGCCAGGCCGTTGGGGCTCGACTCGCGGTGCATGAGTATTTGGCGCGAAGTGTCGGCAATGCGCTCGTGGGTAAAGAGGGCGCCGAGTGTGCCTACCCCTTCGGGCGAGAGTTCGGCCAGGCTCACGTGGAAGGCAACCTCGTAGGTGGCGCCGGCCTCGAGCGGCGTGCGAAGCTCGGTTTGCAGGTATTCGCGATAGTTCTCCTGCGAGCAGTATATGCCGCAATAGCCGTTGCCGGTGAGTGGCATCTGCGACCCGAGTTTGTTGTTGGGCACAGCGCATTCGCGACGACCACACACGTTGTAGTAGTCGGACGAGCCACCGGTGGGCTGATACCATGCTTCGACGGTGGTGAGCACCCCAGTGGCGTCGATGCGTTGGGGGCACTCGCGGTAGTCTTCGAACGAGTGGTTATAGACCAAGTTCGGCCCGCGAACCGAGTCTTGCGCTCGGCCCGTGGATAGCAGCACACAGGCTGCCGCCATGGCGAGAGCGAGATTTTTCATTGGCGGTCGAGGACTTTCATCATGCTTTGCCACAGCAGGTTGGCAGTGCGCTCCCAGCTGTAGTGCGCAACCTGTTTGTGGCCTTTGGCCACAAGGTTGGCAGCCACTTCGGGTTGGGTTGCGAGCTGCATAGCGTCGGCAATCGACTGTGGGCTGTGGGGGTCGATAAGGAGGGCGGCGTCGGCCGCTATTTCGGGCATGGAGGTGACGTTCGAGGTGATGACCGGCGTGCCGGCGCTGAAAGCCTCGATTATGGGGATGCCGAAGCCCTCGAAGAACGAGGGATAGACCAGCGCACGGGCGGCAGCCATGATGTCGGCCAGGTAGCCGACGTCGGCGTGGCCAATAAAAACCACGTCGGCACGGTGGCGCATGGTTTCGTAGGTAGAGCGCAGAGGCTCTTGCCACCAAGCGCGGTTGCCCACCACAACCAGCTTGTCGGGGGCTGCGGTGCGCTCTTTGTAGAGGTCGAAGGCGCGCAGCAGGCCGTGCAGGTTCTTGCGCTTGAGTATGGTGCTCACAAAGAGGAAAAAGGGCTGTCCCGCGGTGAGGCGCAGTCGGGTGGCCTCTTGCTGGGCGGCGGTGCGCGGCGTGTAGTGGCTGTTGGCGCCGTTATATACCACGTCTATCGCCTCGGAGTCAATGCCATAGGTGGCTGCAATGTCGGCCTTTGAGTATTCCGACACGGTGGCCAAGCGGCTGGCCCCGTGGGCAAAACGAGGGAAATAGCGCTTCATGTAGCGCTGGTGCGAGGGGCGCAGGTAGCTGTCGTCGTGCTCGAAGTTCAGGTCGTGGACCACGGCCAGTGTTGGGGTGGTGCAGGGTAGGGGCATATAGCCGTCGGGGGTTAGGTAGAGGTCGGGGTGGTAGCGGCGCAGGGCGCTGGCCACGCTCCACTGAAAGTAGGCGTACCACAGCAGTGGGTGGCGGGCTTGTGGGCAGAGCACGACGGGGGTGACGTTGGGCCCGAAAATGAAGTGTGGGTCGGGCTTGCGGTCGAAGAAAAAGATGAACTCGACGTCGGGATGGTTGCCGACGATTATGCGCATAGTTTCGGCCGTAAACCAGCCAATGCCGTCCAGTTTACTATTGATGAGCAGGCGGGTGTTGACGGCTATACGCATTATTGTTTGAGTACGGTTTGTTCTATTATTTGAGGGAAGTAGCGGTATTCGAGTTGGTGCACCTTTTGGGCAAGGGTTTCGGCCGTGTCGTCGGGCGACACTTGGCAGCGGGCTTGAAAGAGGGTGGTGCCACGGTCGTAGTGTTCGTCGACAAGGTGGATGGTTATGCCGCTCTCGGCCTCGCCAGCGTCGATAACGGCTTGGTGAACGCGCTCGCCATACATTCCGCGGCCACCGTGGGCTGGCAGCAACGCGGGGTGAATGTTGATTACGCGGCTGGGGTAGGCTTGCAGTATGGCTTGTGGCACGAGCCAGAGAAATCCGGCCAGGATTATCCAGTCGACGTGTTGGCCGTTCAGATAGTCAAGTATGGCTTGTGGTTGGTCGAAGTCGGCGCGGCCAAAGTAGCGGGCCTCGATGCCGAGGTTGTGGGCTCGGGTGGCGATGTAGGCGTCGCGTTTGTTATAGATGATGCAGGCCACTTCGACGGCATTGCTGCCGCCGAAGTATTCGGCTATGCGCTGTGCGTTGGTGCCGTTGCCGGAGCCGAGTATGGCCAGTCTTACTTTTTGCATTGCCTAATGGGGGTGTAATGGGTGGTTAGTTGAGGCCGAGTTTTTTCTTGACCAGGGGCATGATGTCTTCCGAGTCTTGCGAGTAGAGCAGGGCGCCGGTACCAGAGTCGAAGATGTAGGTGAAGCCACCCTCTTTGGCAACCTCTTCGATGGCCTGTTTGGCACGGTCTATAATGGGTTTGAGCAGTTCTTGTTCGCGGCTTTGGAGTTGCTGTTGGGCGCTCTCTTGGAACTCTTGGATACGGGTACCCATATCTTGAATTTCGCGTTGTTTGGTTTGGCGGATGAGTTCGGTCCAGCCGTTTTGCTTCTCCATATAGTCGTTGTAGCGCTGTTCCATTTCGGCTTGCATCGACTTGAGGGTGCCTTCGAGTTCGGTCACCTCGGCTTGGAGCACGGTTTGTGCCGAGTCGCGGCCGGGCATTATTTGCATAAGCTCGTTAGAATTGATGTGTCCCAACTTGACGTTTTTCTGAGCCATGGCGGTGCCGCAAAGGGCAAAAACGGCGGCAAATGCGAGTGCAAAAATCTTCTTCATTTTCTAAATTGTTGATTTCGTTATTGTTGTTTAAATTGTTTCAAAGGTTGGTTTTTGCAAAGATACTATTTTTTGTTGAATTGGGCGAGGCTTTTTTTCAACGGCGAGGTTTTAGTTCGGGGTTGGAGGGGCGAGAGCTACTGCTTTTGGCAGTTTTTGGGGCCGACGGTTCCTGGGTGGTGGCTCCGGCTTTGTAGCCCAAAAGTTCGATTACTTGGTTGCTTATGTCGTATTTTTCGCTGGCAAAAAGCACCGTGGCGTTGCCGGCGCGGTCGAACACAAAGGCGTAGCTCTTTTCGTGGGCTATGCGCTCTATGGTAGAGTATACCCTCTCCTGTATCGGCCCGAGCAGCTCGGCTCTCTTTTTGTCGAGGTCGCCGCCCACCCCGAAGCGCTGGCGCTGCAACTCGCGCACCTCTTGGGCGCGGGTGTCGAGGTCGTCTTTGCGACGCTGGCGCAGGTTGTCGGGCAGCAGGTACGATTCTTGCTCGTAGGTTGCGCGCAGACTCTCGACCTCGTGCTGCTTTTGGTCGAGTTCGGCCTGCCAGTCGGCCACATATTTGTCGAGCCTCTTCTGCGCTGTGGCGTAGTCGGGTATGCTCTTGAAAATATAGTCGGTGTTGACGCAGGCATATTTCTGTGCCTGCAAGCAGCCTATGGGCAGCATTGCGGCGAGGGCTATGATTATGGCAAGGCGGTGTTTCATCGATGTTAGTCTAAACTTTGTCCGATTGAGAAGTGGAAATTGCTGCCACCAATGGTGCTGCTGTTGTTGAAACCGTAGCCCCAGTCAATGCCTATCAGTCCGAACCAAGGGGCTTGTACCCTCACGCCTACACCAGCCGACTGGTAGAGTTTGAAGGGTTGAACCTCTTTGAGCGATGCCCAGCAGTTGCCTCCTTCGAGGAAACCGAGCGCCCACACGGTGAAACCGCCCTGCTCCACGATGAGTTGGCGCAACTCGAGGGTGAAGCGGTCGAAAGCAGCGCCGCCCTCGCTCGAGGCTCCAATCGACTCGTTAGAGTAGCCACGCAGGGGTACCACCTCGCTGCCGTCGGTGAAGTAGGAGGTCAGACCATCGCCACCCACAAAGTAGCGGCCGAATGGGGGCGTGCCAATGTCGTTGTTGTAGTAGCCCATCCAGCCAAAGCGGAAGCGGGTGTTGAGTACCGTGTTGCCCACAATGTTGAGCACCCACGAGCCGCGAAGGTTGACTTTGTAGTATTCGAGCCAGCGGTATTTCTCGTTGTCGGGGGCGTTGCTGAAGTCTTTGCCGTTGAGCAGCGAGTAGGGTGGGGTAACAGTGCCGGTTATGCTAATCTCGGAGCCCGAACGGGGGAATATGGGCGAGTCTGTCGAGTTGCGGGCAACTGTGAGGCTGTAGTTCAGGTCGTTGGCGGTGCCGTTGTTGTAGGTCATGCGGTGCTCGCGGTAGTTGTTGAGCTTGTAGTGGCGGTAGGTGAGCGCGTGGCCAAGCATGAAGTAGTCGTCGGGCCAGTTAAGGCGGCGTGTGAACGTTGTTGTGGCTCCAAACACGCTGAGACTCTGGTATTCGTCGTCGGAGCGGCGGTAGAGGTAGCCATTGTTGAGATAGGTGTAGTACACGTTAGCCGATAGGGCTTGCGGACGGTGACCGCCGAGCCAGGGCTCGGTGAACGAGCCTCCGAGGGCAGTGTAGCTAACCGATTTGGTGGCGTAGATGCTGAATTTTTGCCCGTCGCCTGCCGGCAGTGGTGCCCACTGCTTGGGGTTGAAGACGTTGCGGGCGCTGAAGTTGTTGAGGCTGAGGCTTATTTGGAGTATGAGCATACGGCTGCCGTAGCCGCCGTTGAGTTGTATCTGCGAGGTGTTGCCCTCTTCGACTTTATAGACAATGTCCACCGTTCCGTCTTCGGCATTGGGGCGAGGCTCGGGGGTGATTTTATCCTCGTTGAAGAGGCCGAGGGCAGCCAGCTCGCGACGGCTGCGGATGATGGCATCGCGGCTGAAGAGGTCGCCCGGGCGGGTGCGCAGTTCGCGCAGTATGATTTTGTCGTTGGTTACGGTGTTGCCGTCGACGATGACGTCGCGCACACGGGCCTGTTTGCCTTCGGTTATGCGGATTTCGATGTCGATGGAGTCGCCCTCGACGGCGGTCTCGACCGGCACGGCGCGGAAGAAGAGGTAGCCGTTGTCCATATACATCGACGAGATGTCGGTCGACGAGGGATTGTAGTTGAGGTTGGTTTCGAGCAGGGTGCGGTTGTAGGGGTCGCCACGATTTATGCGCAGGTGGCGCGCGAGGGTTTCGGAGTCGTAAATAGTGTTGCCCGAGAAGGTGATGTTGCGGAAGTAGAATTTGCGGCCTTCGTGTATCTTGACGCGCACTTTGACTCTTTCCTGGTTGGTTTTCTTTTTGGCTCTGGGTCTGAGTTCGCTTTCGGGCACGGTCCACACGGTGTCGGAGACTATGCGGGCGTCGCGGTAGCCCTCTTCGTTGTAGAAGTTGATGACGTTGTCGAGGTCTTCGCGGAAGTTGCCGTCGATGTATTTCGACGTGGTCCAGAAGCCTTTGCTGAGTATCTGGAAGTGTTTGTAGTAGTTCACGTCGTGGGTGTTCTTCATCTGGCGAAGGATTTTGACGGTTTTCATTTCGTCGTTGCCATCGATGAGGAGCGAGTCTATCTTTATTCTGCGGCCACGGTTGATTTTGTAGGTGATGTTGACGCGGTTTTTGAGGCCAGCGGTGGTGTCGGGGGTGACGATGGGGGTGACTTCGGCTCGGGTGTAGCCTTTGGTGGTGTAGAATGCGCGGATTTTGTTGGAGGTGGTTTTGAGCATATTCTCGGTTACCACGTTGCCAACGCCGATTTTGATTTCGTCTTTGAGTTTAGACTCGTCGCTTTTCGAGGCACCTTCGAATCTGAAAGTCATGAGTTTGGGACGCTCTACGAGTTTGATTTTGAGGAAGATGATGTTGCCCTGAATGCGGGTGACGAGTATTTGGACATCCTCGAAGAGGCCTTGGTCCCAGAGGTTTTCGATGGCAGCGGCGAGGCGGTCGCCAGGTACCTTGATTTTGTCGCCTACCTGCAGTCCGGTGACGAGGGCGACGACGCGTTTGTCGAAGTTTTCGGCGCCTTCGTAGGTTATGCCGCCAATTTCGTAGGTCTTGGGTGTGAGGTAGTCGAGGTTGTAGGCATCGCTGTTGCCAATTACGGTTTGGGCGTTGGTTCCGAAGGGGGCCATCGCGAAGAGGGCAATTAGCAGTATTGTGGTCTTGATGTGCTTCATCCAGGGTGTTGTTAATATTCTGTTATTAAATTAATAACACAGAAATGGGAAAAATATTGTATCGTAGGGCCGAAAAAGTGCAATTTTTTTTACTTTTTTGCGTTATTTTGTGTGATTTGGTCGCCGGTGAGGCCGTAGCGTCGTTGGCGTTGCTGGTAGTGGAGGATGGCGCGATAGAAGTCGTCGTGGCGGAAGTCGGGCCACAGTTGGTCGCTGAAGTAGAATTCGGTGTAGGCCATTTGCCAGAGCATGAAGTTGCTCAGCCTCAGTTCGCCGCCAGTGCGGATAAGGAGGTCGGGGTCGGGATATTGGGCTGTGGCCAAGTAGGGGCGGAGGCTTTCGGGCCCGATGGTGTCGGGGTCGAGGCGGCCCTCGGCGGCGTCGCGACAGGCGTGGCGAAGGGCTTCGGCCACTTCCCACCGCGAGCTGTAGCTTAGGGCGAGGATGACGCGTGTGCCGGTGTTGACAGACGTGGTGCGGCGGCACTCTTCGAGCTTGTCGAGCGTAGCGGTCGGCAGTCGACCGATGTCGCCAATGGTGTCGAGGCTCACGTTGTTGGCCATCATGGTGGGAGTTTCGTCGTGGATGGCTTGGATGAGGAGCTCCATCAGCCCGTCGACCTCTTCTTTGGGGCGGTTCCAGTTCTCGGTCGAGAAGGTGTAGAGTGTGAGGTATTCGACGCCGGCGGCCACGGCGGCCTCCATGGCTGCGCGCACGGCGGCAATGGCGTGTTGGTGGCCAAAGAGGCGGCGCTCCTGCTGACGTTGGGCCCAGCGCCCATTGCCGTCCATGATGATGGCTACGTGGCGGGGAATGTGGTTTTGGTCAAGTTCGGAGGGTTGCATAATATTTTTCGATTTTTTGCGTTATTATTGTGCGACAGGTTTGGTGGCCCTACCTCACAGGGCAGCGCTTGGGGCGCATCCAGCCAAACAAGGCGTCGAGGTTGAACGAGGCTGTGATGGTGAAGAGTTGGTACCAGTCGTCGAGCGAGTCGTCGCCGCGTTTGGTGCCAGGTGCGTTGACGTAGCCTGCAAAGGCTTCGGCGCTGCGGTCGGCCAGCCGTGCTGCCAATGCGCCGTCGGGTTGGCCCGACGAGAGGGCCGAGGAACCAACATAGGTGGTGCTAACATCGTCGAGGTAGTCGGTCGTCGTGGCGCGAAAACCATACTCGGCCGAGAGCGAGAACCATCGGGCTACGTGGAACTTAACGCCCACGCCGAATGGGATGCACACTTGGTTGAGCGAGTAGCGCACGCGGTCGGGGTAGGCCCTGAGGTTTTGCCCCTCGGTGCCGAGGGGTTGCAGGTCGACCCACTGCTCGTGGCCATGCTTGTCGGTGTAGTTGGTTTGGGGGTTGAAGTGGAAGGCGCCCACGCCGGCAAAGACAAAGGGGGTCCAGTGCCATTCGGTGGCCCCGTGGCCGTAGGGGACGAAGTTGAACTCGAGCCGCAGGGTGGCTTCGCCCACTGGCGAGCGGAAGTTGAGGTTGCGCAGTTCGATGGCGTCGGGGTTGCCACCCTCGATGTGGCCAGCGGCCACGGCCAGAGCGGCAGCCATACGGTTGTTGAGGCGCACGCGTAGTCCCAGGCTCGCGGCAGGGTTGGGCCGGCCAAAGAGGGATTGGTTGTTGAGGTCGCCCATGTATTGCATGAAGCCCACCGAGGCCGTGAGTTCGCTGCGGTCGAGGAAGTCTTGGCTCAGGGCAGCTATCGGCAGGAGTAGGGTGATGAGCAGTGCGAGGCGGGCCTTCATGGTGTTAATAAGTTGTTAATTGTTCGATGTTGATACGACCTTAACCCGACCTTGGTCCGACCCTGGTTGGGTTTGGTTGTCGCCAAAAGTTATGGAGTGGCAGATGCTCTCGACCTGCATTATGTAGTCGCGTTTTGGGAACCGAGGGCAGTAGGCGTAGGCTGTGAGGGTGATGATGCTGTCTTGTGCCGGGTTGAGTGCGGTGTAGGCCACGTAGGGACCGCCCATGAAGTCGCCAAACAGGCGCCAGCAGCCGCGAGTTTGTAGGGCGTAGGGGGTGGTGCCGAGTGTGGTGGTTGTTGTGGTGGCTGGTGCGCGGCGTTCGGTGGCCATGTAGCTGCCATCGGCTGGGCCGGGCACGTGGTGCCGCATAAGGGTGTCGAGGCGGTCGAGTATGGCCTCTTGGCTCAGCTGGCGCTGGCTCTGGTAGGGCTCTACGGCTATGAGTACGCCTATGCCGAAGTCTTTGGCCTCTTTGCGCACCCAGGCAAAGTCTTTGGCCTGTTTGGCCATGGCAAATTCGTCGCTAAAGGTGAGGCCGAAGCCGAACTGGCGGCGTATGTCGGCCATAAGTGGCACGTTGCGCGTGGCGTAGAAGGCTTTTTGTATTCGGAGGTGTTCGGTGTTGTAGATTTCTTGCTCTATGCGGGGGTAGTGCTGGCGTAGCAGCCGCTCGAAGTCTTGGCGCGAGGCGACGGCAAATTCTATCCACACTTGGGGGTAGGCTTTGACGTTGTGGTGTATGTAGACTTTGTTGGGGTTGTCGGCCTTGACGTCGCAGAGCAGTATGTTGCGATGGTTTTGGAACATCTCGGTGTTTTGGAGCGACGAGGTGGGTATGTTGACCACGCTGAATTTGGGTTCGGGTTGCGGCAGGCCGTCTTGGGGCGCGCGGAAGAGCGAGTCGACCAGTGCGGTGGTGGTGCCGTTCCATAGGTCGCGGTCTACGGCCATGAGCACTTCGAGGGTTTTGCCCGACGAGCCGCGTTTTTGCGTGTCGCCGCCCTGCTGGCGGCCACACGAGGCGATGGTGGTTGCCGCTATGGCGGCTATGGCGATGGTGGCTATGAGGCGTTTGGTTGTCATGGGTTATTGGGTTGATTTATAGGTTTTTGTATTGGGCTATGGCTGTGGCTATGGGTGTTGGGCAAAAGCCGAGTTCGGCCTGGGCTTTGGCGCTCGAGTAGTGTTCGGCGGCGATGAGCAGTTCGGTGTTGGCCGACGAGAGTTGGGTGGCAATGCCGAGGCGGCGTAGCAGGTCGCCCAAGCGGCCTGCTGCCCGCACCACTCTGTTTGGCAGCGCAACGAGGCGTTGCTTGTAGTGGCCGGTGGCGGCGCAAAGGGCGTAGAATTGGCCGAGGCTGAGGTTGCTGCCAGTTAGCAGGTAGCGCTGGCCGCTGCGGCCTTGGGTGAGCGCGCTGACGGCGGCTTGGGCCACGTCGGTGGTGGCCACAAAGCTTTTGCCACCCCGTGGGGCGACCATCAGCGGTCGACGCCAGGCGGCGTCGACCATTTGGCCCGACGAGGGGCGCAGGTCGTGTGGCCCAATCATGAAGCCAGGGTTGAGCACCACGATGTGGCGGTCTTTGAGCCCTTCGGCGCCGCGCAGCAGCAGGCGCTCGCCCTGCAGTTTGCTCTGCACGTAGAGGCTGTGGCTGAATGGGGGCTGTGGCTCGGTGTTGGCCTCGGTGCCGGGGTGGTCGGCGGTGCCGTTGCCCACGGTGTTGGCGGTGCTGATGTGGACGAGGGCGCGCAGCGGGCTCTGCATCATCAGCTGCAAAAGGGTGGCGCAGAGGTCGCGGTTGGCTGGCAGGTAGTCGTCGAGGCGAAGCAGGCCCATGTTGGTGCAGCCGGCACAGTTGATAACGGCGTCGCAGCCCGTGGCAGCCTGTTTGAGCGAGCGCAGGTCGAGGCTGGGCACCACGCAGGTGCTGAGCCCGTCGGCGCTTGGCCAATTTTGTGGTATGGCGCGCACGGCGGCGACCACCTGGTCTCCGTGGGCGAGCAGGGCGTCGATAACGTTGCGCCCCAGCATTCCGTTAGCTCCGAGCAAAAGCACTTTCATACCTCTCTTATTAACGTCGAGAGGGCGCTTTTATTGTGTGGTTCGACTTAAAAATACTTAAAAAAAACGGTCTCGGCACAATATTTTTTGTTTCTTGGCGTTAAAGGTGATATATGAAACGTCGACCCAAACTCCGATTGTTGGTGGCTCTGCTATTGCTGGCAGGGCTGGCGGCTTCGTGTAGCGACCGCGGGGTTCATATGCCCAAGCGCCGCAAGCCTCGCCATTGCGATTGCCCCACGTTCAGTATCAACGTCAGCCCTCTGTTGAGCCATGTTGTCGCGCGATGAACTGGTTGCCGGCCTCGCCCGCTGGTTGCCGCCA
This sequence comes from Bacteroidales bacterium, assembly GCA_017479385.1. Lineage (GTDB taxonomy): Bacteria > Bacteroidota > Bacteroidia > Bacteroidales > P3 > Colimorpha. The sequence continues at coordinate 30,231 of JAFVCE010000019.1, forward strand.
CAAGCTGTGGAGCGAGTGGCCGACTATATGTTGGCTCGTGGGGTGAGCCTGAGGGTGGCGCGTCCGCGCTCGTCGCGTTTGGGCGACTACCGTCAGCCCCGTCAGGGGGGTAAGAGCCACGCCATAAGTGTCGACGGTAGTTTGGGGTCAGAGTTCTTTCTTTTTGTTCTGCTACACGAGATGGCTCATCTCGAAAATGGCTTGCATCATCCTCACACTCAACCTCATGGTCATGAATGGCAGACCGAGTTCGCGCGGCTCATTGCGCAATATGTCGATTGCTTTTCGGCCGATGTGGCACCGCTCTTGGCGCGCTACGCGTCGCGCGTGCCGCTCAATCGCACCTTGTTGGCCGAAATCGAGCGTCGGCTGCGCTGCAAAATGCCTGGCCACGAATCTGCCACAGTGCTCAACGATTTGCGTCCAGGCGAGCGGTTCGCCCTGCGCAACCGTCCGCAGGCCACGTTCTGTGCCGTCGAGCGTCGGCGCACGCGTTGGCTCTGCACCTCGTTGGCCGATGGCCGCAACTACCTTGTGGTCGGTACGGCCGAGGTGGTGTTGCTCTGAGCTGAGGGCTGGCCAATCGGGGCTTGGCAGTTTAGTAGGTTTTGCGTCGCAGGTTCTGGTCGGTGCCCATCACGCGGCTGCTACCGCTGACGCGATAGGTCGATTTGACCACTTTGGGCGAGTTGGTATGGCGACGCACATACATACGTTCGCCCGATTGCGAGCGGCTGCTGCCACACGAGCTGAGGCCCATTCCGGCCATGGCGGCCAGCGCGACTATGGCTACGACGGTGGTTGTGCGGATGCTTTTTTTCATATTCTTTAAATTTTTTTTGGTTTCGTGGGTTCTATCGGATTAAAAGTAGGTCGCCGTCGAGCTCGGCGCTGTATTGGTAAAGTGGGCACGCGGCTCCGTTGAGGGGCTGTCCGTCGATGGCGTTGAAGGTAGACTGGCAGTCGGGGCAGCGCAACACGGCCTCGCCATAGTGCAGGCTGTCGGTCGCGAAGTTGGCCTCGGTGTCGGGCAACAGGCGAGTGTCGTTGTCGTTGGGGCAGGCACACTCGAAGGCTACAAAAAGGTCGTAGCTCATGCGGGTTACATAAATGCCTTTGCGCCCACGGTTTACGGTTACCGACTGCCCTATGGTGTTGAGGACGTGCCACTTGGGTTCGGAGAGCGCTATCACCCCGCCTTCGCCAAACACGGCTCGGCAGTTGCCTTCGCTTCGGCACGAGGCCAGCAGGGCGAGGCCTGCCACGAGTGTTGCTATGAGCCACAGTTGTTTCATTGTGCGAAGTCGGAATAGATGGTTGTCATCACCACTTGGGCCACGGTGGCAAGGGTTTGCGGGTCGAGTGTGGCAAGGTCGTCGGTGGTGGTGTGCCAGTGGGCAAAGAAACTGCAGTCGGGCGAGTTCTGCACTATGTCGATGGTGGGAATGCCAGCAATCTGGTTAATGTAGAGGTGGTCGTCGAGAATGGGGTCGGTGTTGCGGTCGTCGAACACTTGTTGGTGACCGAGGGCGGCAGCCACGCGCCACACCTTGTTGGTTAGTCCGGGTGCGTAGTGACGGCTCACCTCCTCTTTGGTGAATCGGGGTTGGTGTGTACCCACCATGTCGAACAATATGCCGTAGCGAGCAGTGTAGAAGGGTGTGTGGGGCAACTGGGCCCAGTGTTGCGAACCTTTACACCAGGTGTTGTCTTCGTAGCGGTCGGCCCACTCGGGTGTGCCTTGGTCTTCGAGGTCGAAGAACACGAAGTCTACTCCCACTGCGGGTGGCATGGCGGCCATGGCGCGCGCCATCTCCATGAGCAGGGCGGTGCCCGAAGCGCCGTCGTTGGCGCCAGGCACTGGCTGGTGGTGCAGGCTGTTGTCGGGGTCGTGGTCGGCCCATAGACGGCTGTCCCAATGCGCGGCCAAGAGCACGCGCACTGGGGCCGAGGGTTTGAGCGAGGCAACGATGTTGGTGCCTCGTGCTGTGCGCCCGTCCCAGAGGGTGGCGTTGAAGGGTTGGGCTACCACGGTGTCGCACCAACGGCTCATCTGTGCCATTATGTAGTTGGCACAGCGGTTGGCGGCGGCGCTGCCTGGGGTGCGTGGGCCGAAAGCTATCTGGGCTTCGGCGAAAGCCATGGCCGAGTCGGGGCAGAATGCTGGTGTGGCTATGGCGGCGTAGTTGGTAGTGTCGGCCGCCACGGTCGTGGTGCTACCACGGTGGTGGCAGGCTGCCGCGAGCAACGACGCCATGAGGCAACTAACTACTATGACCAGACTTTTTTTCACGCTTGGGGGGGGGATGATGGTTCGTCGTTTTTATTTCACGCGTTCGGCATACTCGCAGGTACGGGTGTCGACTTTGATGCGTTCGCCTTCTTTGATAAAGAGGGGCACGCGCACTTGCACGCCGGGTTCGACTGTGGCGTCTTTCATGGCGTTGGTGGCGGTGTTGCCGGCAAAGCCGGGTTCGGTGTAGGTCACCACGGTCTCGATGAAGGGGGGCAACTCGCACAGCAGCGGGGTCTCGGTGTCGGCCTGGACGGTGATTTCAACATACTGGCCGTCTTTGAGGAATTGGGGGGCGTTGATTATGGTTTCGGGAATATAGATTTGCTCGTAGGTCTCGGTGTGCATAAAGACGTGCATATCGCCCTCTTTGTAGAGGTAGGTGTAGGGGCGGCGCTCAACACGCACGATGTCGATTTTGGCACCGCTGGGGAAGGTGTTCTCAAGTATGCGGCCGGTCTTGACACTGCGCATCTTGGTGCGGACAAAGGCGGCTCCCTTGCCAGGTTTGACGTGGAGGAATTCGACGATGGTGTAGATGTCGTTGTTGAAATTGATGCAAAGTCCGTTTTTGATGTCGGTGGTTGTTGCCATAGGGATGATGAATTTTTATTTTTTGTAATATTACTTGCGGTTGATTTGCGTTTTTTTATTTGCTTTGGGCGTTTTGGTGCTTCTTTTTCTCTTCGGCCAAGAGTTGGGTCAGGCGTCGGAGGTCGGCCTGCAGTTGGTCGTTTTCTTCCTCGCAGGCGCGAAAGCGGGTGCGCTCCATCATGAGGCGCATGAACACGGCTAATATCAAGATAATGAGCACAATGGATACGCCCTGCGATTTGAGCCAGAAGTATACAACGGTGGCTGCGACCAGCAAGATGTAGGAGGCCCATTCGTAGATTTTTAGTGCAGTTTTGTGACTCATAATTGCGCAGTATTTGAAATTGCAAATATACGCAATTTTTTTTAATTATGAGAAAAAAACGCTTTTTTGTTTCTTAACCCATAGCGGTCGTCAGGGTTGGTGTGGGCCATCATACGTAACATTTTTTTTCGTCAAAATGGCCAGGTAGGGTTTATTGCGTAGAGTGCGGGCCGCCGTGGAGGCCCGCACTCTACGCCGTTTAATAACCCGTTCAACTACCTAACAATCAATTTCTTGGTTGTGGAACCAGCAATGGTTACTATCCTCACTATGTAGGAACCTTCTGGTAAGTGCGAGGTGTCTATGGTGGCAGTGAGGCCCGAGGCCTTGGTGCTGCAAATCAGGCGGCCATCGGTGCTGTAGAGTTCGACCGCAGCGAGGTGGAACGACGAGACCACAGCCGCCCCGTTGGCGGCTGAGCACACGTTGGGAACGACGCTCGTAAACTGGTCGAGCAGTTTGGGCGAGGCAATGTAGGTGTGGGTGGTATCGCCAGCAGCTGTGGTGTCGCCCGTGGCTGTAGTGTCGGGGTGATAGAAGGCGCTGCTGTCCCAAGTGTCGTCCCAAGTGTGGTGGTAGCAGTAGGGTCTGTTCACAGTGTCGCGTTCTGGGTCGCGGGTCAGTATGGGGTAAACCATCTGCAATATGTTATACGGAGTGTTCCGGTAGTTGGTGCTATCCATACTAATAAAATGTGCATACGCTATTGGGTCAACCAAATAGTGGCGAGAGGGGTGCCAGCCGCGTATTGGGTTATATGTTGTTGTGGTGGTGTATGCAGTGTCGCAAAGATAGGCGGCGGTGTAGTGTCGCAGGAGCTGTGGCTCAAGGATGTTAGTACACCATTCAGGCATAGGCGTGTATACACAGAGGTAGAACGAGTCGGTCACCACTTCGGCATAGTCAAAATACGATTCGTAGAAAGGCAGCCTCACAATTGTGTCGTAGAAACGCTTGGGGTAAAGATATTCGGAAGTAGCGTTGGGGTCGGGGGTGACGGTCTGTGCGTAGTATGTGATTGGAGGTAATAAGCCTGATGGGAGATTGAAGGTGAATGGGGCGAAGTTTATGGGGTGTTCTGGTGGGAGATTGGTTTGGGGTTTGAATAGTCCTATGTGGAGTGTGTCTGCCATATCCTCGGTCCGCATGGTGTTGGTATATCTGTATTTTCCACTAATGTTGAGGATGTCGGGCGGAATCATTGCTGCAGCCAACCCATAAATGATAATGGTGTCGTCAGTAAATCTTTTTTCACGGAGGGCGATGTCGGTATAAACATAATTCATCTCTCCGAGCCTGATGTTGTATTCTCCGATAGAGTCGCAGATTATTCCAGACCCTACGTGAGAGCAGCGCGATACAGAGTCGATAAAGCTCGAGTCGATGTTGGTATAATATTCTGGTCCTAAAATGTTTATGGGCTTGAGGTCGCGTTGTTGTGCAACAGCGCAAGTTGCTAAAAACAGCATTATTGCTGAGAAAATAATCTTTTTCATTGCTATTTAATTTAATATTAGTGACATATGTTTATTATCGAGTAGGGTGTAGTGATTTGAAAATCTATTGTCGAAGGGAGGGGTGCTATCTCCCACTGATATGGAAAATAGGTAACTTGGTCGTTAAAATTATTCGAAATTATGGTGGAGTATATTATTGGTACACAGGTGCTTATGTTTAAATTAGCATCGCCTCTAAATGTGGTGTAAGTGGGGGGCGCAGCAAAATTAAAGGATGTAATAATGTGGTGATTTGTTTTGGGGAGATTTCTTGTATGCATACTGCAAAAATTGGTTTTGAATGTGTTTTTTTCATGATTTATTATTTTTTATAGTGCTCTGTTTTCTGGGTTAAGTGTCTGGTATTCAGCGGTGTGGCAGCTATATGTGCGACAGTAGTGGAGTGGTTGCAACACTGCAAATATACATATTTTTTTGATATTGATGTCTTTTTTTTCATATTTTTTGCGCATGGTCAGCTTGCATGGTGGTCGATTGAGGACTGTGTTGTATCTTTGAAACGCAACTAAAAGAAGTGGCCGTCTTTTTTATTTATAATAAAAAAGTGCCACCTTGCTATGTGTTAGTAAGGTGGCAGTAAGTGCTTAACTGCTCGATTGTGAGGCTTTTAACGCTCTGCAGGGCTGACGAATGTTATGGCTTGGTGCAGGTTCTCTATGCAGAAGTGGTCGGCGCTTATCAGCTCACCGTCGGCGACAAGGTGGATAGGCTGAGCGGCTGATATTTCGACCACGCGGCCGCGACGGTAGTGCATGAGGTCGGTGCAAGAGGGGTCGTCGAGGTGGTTCCCAGCGCGATAGATGTTGATGAGTTTTGCAAATCGGACTATGGTGGTGGGGCTGACGAGGCAGATGTCGAGCAGTCCGTCGTCGTTTTGCGAGCGTGGTGCACAGCGGTAGGCACCGCCCACGTATTGGCCGTTGGCGAATGAGCAGAGCAGTAGCGGACCATCGTGGAAGGGTTGCCCGTCTATGGTTATCTGGCAGCGGTTGTGTCGCCCAGTGGCGAGGGCTGCCAAAATGCCAGTGGTGTAGGCGTTGTTGCCACCTATGATGGGTTTACGCTTGACGTGTTCCATGTGGCGACAAACCTCGGCCTCGAAGCCTATGTTGCAGCAGTTTAGGCTATAACGATTGCCCAACTTCATCAGGTCGACGCGGTGTGGTGTGCCACTGACAAGCCTGTCAATGTCGAGGAAGTCGTCGCGTTTGGCATAATATTTGATGTAGTCGTTGCCAGAGCCGCATGGGTAGCAGGTGATTTGTGCGTTGGTAGAGCCCACTATGCCGCTGACAACCTCGTTGATGGTGCCGTCGCCACCGCAGGCATAGAATCGAAACTCTTCGGTTGGCTCTTGGTGGCAGAGTTGTTTGACATATTGTGTTGCATCGCCTGGGGCAGAGGTGATATGTATGGCGTAGTCCACACGGCCGTCGAGGCTGTGCAAGCGGTTTGTTAGGTCGGCCGTGGCGTCGGCTTTGCCAGCCGAGGGATTTATGACAAATATATGTTTCAAGTTCCAGGTTTTGAGATTTCTAAAATAGTTTCGATATTTTGTTGCAATGGTAGTCGCGCGTCGAGCCAGTTGATGGTCACGCCACACCGTTCCATACGTCGCAGCCATGTCATTTGGCGTTTGGCAAAACGGCGTATGTCGGTGAAGAGGTTGGCAAACATTTCCTCTTCCGAGCAACGTCCGGTGAGGTAGAGTGTCAGGTGGCGATATTCGAGGCCGTAGCGTTCCAGCCGCTCGGGGCTCAAACCCGAGTCGAGCAGGGCCTGCACCTCGTCGGCCATGCCAGCCTGCAAGCGTTGGCGGAGGCGTCGCTCGATTCTGGCCACCGTCTCTTCGCGTGGCAGGGTTAGGGCAAACACTGCGTGGCGCATTGCTGGCAAGTGGGTGTAGCTTTCGGGGTGGCGCAAGGCGTATTCCTGTATTTCGAGGGCGCGGACCAGCCGGTCGCGACTTTCGGTATCGGTGTGGTTATGCAACGGTCCGAGGGCGGCCAAGCGCTCGGTGAGTTGTTCGTCGCTGAACGGTTCGAGCGAGGCGCGATAGGCTGGGTCTACCGGCGCGTCGGCCAATCGGTATGAGCGCACAATGGCGTCGACATACAGCCCTGTGCCGCCACACATGATTGGCTGCCGCCCTCGCGCGGTGATTTCGCCCCAAGCTTTAATAAAATCGTTCTGAAAACGATAGGCGTTATACTCCTCGCCGGGTTCGAGAATATCTATCAGATGGCAGTTTATTCGATGTTCGTCCGACCCAAACTCCTCCTTATCCTTACCCGTACCAATATCCATCCGGCGAAAGACTTGGCGCGAGTCGGCGCTGATAATCTCGCCATCCACCACCCTGGCCAGGGCCACGGCGAGCGCGGTCTTGCCCGTGGCGGTGGGTCCGGCAACGGTTATCAAGAGCGGCAGTTTAGTCATCAATAAAGGTGAGTCGGGCGCGTCGCTTGTCGAAGTCGTATTCGCCAAACTGTGCCAGTCCGGTCCGGTTGATGATGAATTTATAGTCCACGCCTTTAACCACTACCACTTCGGCGTTCTTGACGCGTTGTTGGCCGATTTGGATTTCTTTGAAGATGATGGTGGCTTTGTCGAGTATGTTGCCTTCGGGGTCGAACGATTGGTCGCGCAGCGGGAAGTCCTCTTTCGTAATGCGACGTTGGTAGAGGAAGTTCATAGCCTCCTCCCACGATATGGCGATGGGCTCGATGTAGCGTTCGTCGATGAGCATCGGGATTTGCGAACCATTGATAATGGCCGTAATTTCGCCTTTGGCCGAGTTGACCATGGTCACGGGCACCGTGTTCTCGTCGTGCACTATGATGGGTTTCTCGTCGCTCTCCTCGGTGGGGCGGTTCACGAGGTCTATAATGCGGCCGTCTTCGGTCTGGGTAACTTGGTTGTCGCCGGCAGGCATATTGTCGATGAGGCGTCTCGACACGTAGTCGGTGCGCAGCACGAGGAATTCGGTGCGGCGGTTCAGGCTGTGGGCAGCCTCCTGGTGGTCGCCCTTGAGGGTGTTGATGTAGTCGCAATCCATCTCCATGCCTTCGCTAAAGGTGTAGCGTTTGCCACCAACATAGACGTTGGTTTCGCGGTCGAGCACGCGCGGAATGCGGTCGGCATAGCCTTTGGCTACGAGACGTTCGCGCTCAATGCCACGTGCCACGAGGTAGTCTACCACCGTTTGGGCGCGACGCTGCGAGAGGGTGTCGTTGGTCAGACCAACGTATGGGCGGCAGTCGGTGTGAGACCTGATTTCGACCACAATGTTGGGGTTGTTGACCATGACGAGATAGAGGTCCATGAGCGAGTCCATGTATTCTCCTTTGAGGTCGGCTTTGGCCACATCGAACCTGATTTCGGGCAGTACCACAGGCTGTTTCGGCACGGGCTCCATGCGGAAATCGTGAACAATGTCCTTATCCACATTGTAGCCACGGGTGCTCTCCGACCCTTCGAGCGAGAAGTAGTCTTTCTTGCTGAGGTACATCTTGTAGACCACGTCGCGGCGAATCTTGCGGTTGTCGAATCGGTAAAAACCCTTTTTGTCGGTGCGGGCCTCGGCTTGCGAGCCGTCGCTGCCCACAAGGCGTATACGGACGCCCTCGATGAGTTGCATCGACTTCTCGTCGCGCACTGTGCCCTCAATCGAGTAGTTGAGCGGCGGCAGTTCGAAGTAGAACAGGTCGTCGTTGATTGGAGGGGTTTTCTCTTTGCTTTGGTTGCGCAGTTGGCGGTTGTGGGGGTCGTCGAATGGGCGGTTCGACGAGAAGTAGCCTCGTTCGAGCACGCGGTCGTTGGCGCCGGTGGGGTAGAAGATGATAGACATTTCGTCGTACGACGAGTTCATCGGTATGCCGAGGTTCTGGGGTACAGTCCATTTGCCCACCGTGGTGAGGTGCGAGCTGAAGAGGTCGAGGCCGCCCACGCCTGGGTGACCGTCGCTCGAGAAGTAGAGGGTCGAGTCGTCGCGCAGCACCGGAAACACTTCGCGGCCTGCGGTGTTGATTATCGAGGTCATGTTTATGGGGCGGCCAAAGTGGTCCGAGGTCGACTTGCGGGTGGCTTTCCAGAGGTCGTAGCCACCAAATCCGCCAGGGTGGTCGCTGGCAAAGTAGAGGGTCAGCCCGTCCGAGCTGATGGCGGGGTAGAGGTAGTTGTAGGCCGTGTCGCCCAGGTCTATGCGCTCCGGCTCGCTCCAGTCGCCCTGGCTTTGCTGGCCGGCGTCGGTCTCTTTCTTGCTGCTTTTCTTGCTCTTCTTGGTGTCGCCCAAATCCTTATTAACCCTCACCGAAACGTATATGTTGCAGCCCAGGGTCTGGCTCTCCTTGGCGTCGCAGCGCGAGAAGTACACCGTGTTGCCGTCGGGCGAGAACGAGGCCTCACCTTCGTTGACGACGGTGTTGATTTTGCCACTCTTGTCGAACAGCTGCGGGGTCGAGCTCCAGCGTCCGTTGCGGTCCATGAAAACGGTGTAGAGCTCCGAGAAAGCCTGACCCGTCCAGGCGTCGTGGCCAGCCTCCTCGCCCTCGGCAAAGCGCGACGAGGTGAAGACAATCTTCGTCGTGTCGTCGCCCAAAAAGCGCGGAGCCCAGTCGTTATAGTCGGTGCTCCACTCGCTCTTCTTGCTTATGGTGTGGCGGGTGCGGTTGTTCGAGAGTTGGTTGACGTAGATGAGGCTCTCCTTGCGCGAGCGGGCGTAGCTGTCGCGCGGGTCTATTTTCAGGTACTCTTCGTAGAACTGGTCGGCCTCGTCGAATTTCTCCTCGAAGCGGCACATCTCGGCCAGGTAGAAGTATAGTTTAGGCTCGTTTTGCGAATATCCGGCGGCCGCCAAACGTTTATATATGCGCTCGGCGTGGGGGTAGTCGTTCATCAGGCGGTAGCACTCGGCCATCTGGAAGTATATGCGGTTCTTCTCGGCCTTGTTCGAAGTAATTTTGTTGTAGGCCGATTCGTATTTTTCGAGTGCCTCGATAAAGCGGTTCTGGTCGAACAGGTCGTCGGCTTTTTTGGCAATATTTTTCGACTGGGCGAAAGCTCCCGTGGCCAAAAACATTGCCACCGACAGCAAAACGAGACTCTTTTTGAACGTTTTCATGTTGTTTTACGTTTTCCTTATCTATGTCATACACAGCACGTTGGGGCGGTTTGAGGGCCACTCCCAGCGTGCATAATTAATTTGCTAAAATACAAATTTTTTTTAAAATCGCCGATTTTTTTTCATCGCCGAAGCCATTTTTTTTTGTTCCTGCGTCTCAGAATTTTCGCCAAACGCTCCATGCCGTTCCGCCCAGGCGCTCGATTTCACCCCTCCCAAAATGGTCGAAACTTGCCGACCGGGGCGACCTCGAAACAGCCTGATTTACAGGGTTAAGGAGGGGTTAGAGAGGGGTTAAGGTCGTATTGAGGTCGAACAAGCCTTATCAATCAAGCACTTAGCCCCCTGTTTTTGACCGAACTCAGCCCCTATGTGGCCCGATTTTTACCCCTACCCAAAGCCCTATGCTGCCAGCTTGACACCATCCGCATCGAGGTGTTTTACCCTTGCTCCAGCATAAATCAGCGTGCCATTGGTGCGCTACTGTGGTGGCATTATGGGCTTGGTGCCTTGTCGCTCTACGCCCATTGGGCCTATTCCACGACCAGTTTTTTGGTGGTGGAGCCGAGTGGGGTTTCGATTTTTACGAGGTAGGTGCCACGGGGGAGTTGCGAGGTGTCTATTCGTGTTGCGAGGCCCGAGGCGGCTTGTTTCATCACGAGTCGACCACCGATGTCGTATACCTCCACGCTGCGCAGCCCGTAGCCCGACGCCACGGTACACTCGTCCTGCGCAGGGTTGGGCCACAGCCCCGCGTTGCTCCCAATGGCGTCGGTCGGCTCAACGCCAGCGCTCTCGGGAATATCCAGTATCGGGAAGATGAGATACATATGAAAATCCTCAAAATTATAATAAGAAAAGTTCCACCAATAATACTTGTGATGTATATAAGATGAGTAGGCTATACCAATATTATCAAGAAAAGAGGTGTGGTGTCGAGGGGAAATATAATAATATCGGATGTCGAATCCCAGATTATGGTCAAACGCTATACCCCCCTCTTTGTTGTACCCAGTACCTACTACGCAAAAAAAGGAGTCGCGCACAGTAAGTGGTGAGGCAAATAGGGCTTCGTAAATAGGCAATGTATCGACCGTGGTTGAGCTTAAATTAATGAATAGAGTATCGGTGATAGGTGTGTTTATTACGTTGAGTGGCGCGTGAGCAAGGTATGTTACAGAGTCCCTGTTAACATATTTGAGCACAGATACATCAAAATCGTAGTCTACAAGAGTATCTACATTTGATACATAGTCATGCCAATGTGCCCAAGGTAGAGCCACTCCTTTTATTCGTATGCCTTCTGGTATGTAGTAGCCTTGTCCAATGGCATTCAAATCGCAACGACCCGTGATACACATAGATTTGGGGTAGATTGCAGCAGAATCGAGGTCTAATACCGAGGGCAGGATGCTATAGTACTTTTCTGGAATGTTGAAGACAGCCGAATCGTTTGAGGTGAGCGAATAGGCATTTTGCATCAGTACAAGTAGGAGGGCAATCGTTGCAATCTTTTTCATGGCTTTATGTTTTTTGTTGGGTTATTGACAAATGGTATTTACCGGAACTTCGTATATCGGCAGTATCAGTTCTTTTACTGAAAAACTGGTATGCATGGGACTTCCATTAGTGTTTAATTCGTATCGAATAGGGGCACGGTCGAAGGATAAATTGCTGCGATGTGTGCAATTGTTTGGAAAAAAGAGCAGGCTCTTTACGAGGAAGAGGTCTAATGTGGGTGTCTCTCCTACCATGAGTACGGTGTCGGTATAGTGCTCGTGTTCGCCAAACGAGTATATCGTTTTGAAAGGAGTGTACGTTATTTTAGACGCCGGTCCCGTCGGGCTGTTCCAAAACGAGATTAGTACGTCTGGCGACGTGCCGTCGACCTGGAAGTTTTGCTGCAAGATGTTTAATCTGCGCTCCGATATGTAGTAGCGTGCGTCTTTCACCGGATTGTCGGCAGCATAGAAATAGTAGTTCAAGTTGCCAGCATAAATGAAGTCGTTGTCGCAACTCAATTGGAATATCTGCGTTTCAGATATGTTTTGGTGGGGGCTGACGCCATAGCCTACCACTATTACCGAGTCGTTGGGTAGGCCTGTTATGCGGTATGGCGACAGCGGATTGCAAGTAATTTGTATAATATTAGTTCTCCAAAAGTCATTTGTCAATATATGGCTCTCTGTCCATTCTGGCGAGTTGACAAAGCAACGCAGACGCACCGTATCTCTTATTCTCGAAACGGTGACGAAGTGGTTTTTGGTAATTGCCACGTCGTCGAATATCTCATCGTCACTCGCTATCACAACACCCATATCCCACGTAACACCCATGAGCATTATGCCGCTTTGCGGAACAATTTCGACCACGCAGTGGCCGTTGCCATTCCAGTCGCCAACAGCAACGACGTTGAAGCGCGTGTAGTCGTCCAAATCTCTCTTGCTGCAATCTATCCTATTTAGCCTGTTGATACGGGCTCCATTGATTTCTGGTAGCACAGCATAGTATAGCCTAAACGGGTCTGTATACGAGAAAAGGTCGCACACGCAGAAGTGCCCAACTACGGCCATGTCGGGGTTGCCAGGTATGTATCCGCAAAAGTTAAGAATCTTGTTGCCGTATATTTCGAAGTCTTTGACGATTATGTTATTTGGCAGGTCTATGGTCATCATCTCATTGCTGGAAAGGGTGTGGTAGTGGAATCGACCCTGTCCGGCTTCTTGGGTATAGATTATCGCCCCGTCTTGATATTCGAATGAGCGCACGATGGCCGTGTCGGTATGTATCGACAGCCGAGTGTATTCCTGCGCCGACAGCCGAGTGTGTGGCAGCAGGATTGCTACTGTGAGGGTTAACAAGAGGCTTAACTTTTTCATACTCTTTATTTTATATAATATGTGCGACAAAGAATCACTCTGCAAATATACACATATTTTTGAGAAGTACAAAAATATGTTAAGTTTTTTCGAAAAAAAGTTGCAGTTGGGAGTGGGGGCGAGTTGAGGGGAAGATTGTGGTGTCGTTGCGCGCGCCGCAGGCGCACGCAACAACATGAAAATTACTTCTTTCGCAGGGTGTTGCCGTGGGCATCGATTATCTGGCGGAGCCACCATTCGGGGTATTCTGGTTGCTCGGGGAATTGAACCACTCCGTGCTCGGTGGTTTTGAGGGTGCCGTCGGGGTTGGTGTGCTTGATGTTGCCGTCGATGTATTTCATCAGTAGCAGCTGGTCGAGTTGGTGCCATTGGCGCATCATGTCTTCGGCGCACATATTCGAAAAACGGTTGATGTCGGCCTGCATACGCTCTTGGTTGTAGGTGCGAGCCAGGGCGTCTGACTTTATTTTTTCGTTGTCGATGAATTTGAGCTCGAGGCTGCGTTGTACGCGCTGAATGTCGACAATCATCGAGTCGTAGCGCAGGTAGGCGAAGTTGCTAACGCGGTTGAAGAGCCAAAAGGCGGCCGTTTCGGAGTATTGGGTCATGCTGCCGTTGCCCTCTTCGAAGCAGGTGGGTATCTGTGTCAGGCCACAATACATGGGGCAGTAGCAGGTAGAGTAGGTGTCGTCGACACCGAACCAGAGCACTCCGCCCACTTTGTTGGGCAGCCATGCCCGGCACTGGGCCACGAAGCTGAAGCCCGTTTGTTGGGTAGAGGTGGCGCGTTCGTGGATGTAGGTCTGGCCGTCGACGGTGAACTCCATGGGGCGCCAGCGGTAGGGACAATGGAATGGGCCTGCGCCGGGGTCGTTGGTCATGTCCATAGGGATGCCTTCGTAGTGGTCGCGCATGAGCTCCATGACGTCGTGGAGCGAGATTTTGCTGTCGGGTTTAATCCAGAGCGGCAGGCGAGCAGCGTAGATGTCGCCCATGGCATAGGCCTCGAAGGGTTGCATTTTGGAGTTGATGCGGCGGAACATAGAGTAGACGCGTGCGTCGCAGGCGCGGGCACCGCTGAAAGTGATGGGGTTGTAGGTATCGGCAAACGAGAAGTTGCGGTCGAGGCCGTCGTACCATTTGTTGTGGCGGGCGGCGGTGACGACGTCGTGAGAGTAGACACACTCCACCTCGGGCTCGTCAATATAGTCGAGGTGCTCGCTGCTTATGGTTTTGTGGTAGCCCATACCGCGGCGTTTGTTCCATGTTGTTTCTTGAGGGAAGATGGTAATGCGGGCTTGGTTGGCATGGCCACAAACGTAGCCGTCGGGCACTCGGCGAGCAACCCAGACGGCTCCTTTTTCGTAGGTTTTGGCCACGATTTCGAATATCCAGACCTCGTTGGGGTCGGCAATAGAGAAGGTTTCGCCGCCACTCGAATAGCCGTAGGCTTGCACCAGTTCGTCCATAACCACTATGGCTTGGCGGGCGTTGCGGGCGCGTTGAAGAGCGAGGTAGATGAGCGAGCCGTAGTCGATGCCGCGGTCGTTGCCTTTTTCCACTTCGTGGCGGCCGCCCCATGTGGTTTCGCCAATGGCCAGTTGGTGCTCGTTGATGAAGCCGACCACGGCGTAGGTATGGGACGGTTGTGGAATTTCCATCAAGAAGCGTTGCGAGCCGTAGTCGAACACCTTGTAGGTCTCGCCGGCGCGGTGGTCGGCAGCCGGGCAGTAGCGCAGTTGGCCGTAGCGAGTGTGGCTGTCGGCGGCGTAGGTGATGATGGTCGAGCCGTCGGTGGTGGCTCCTTTCGAGAAAAGAAAGTTGGTGCAGGCTTTGGCTGGCAGAGCCGCAAGGAGCATTGTTATGGCTGCCACTGCGAGGCAGGCTACGGTCTTGGCTTTCATGGCTTGTAGTGGTGCTTGGTGTGGGTTGACGGGGTTATTATGAGAGGTGAAGTTCGTGGCCCATGCGCTCTTGTTTGGTTTTGAGGTAGCGCTCGTTGTAGCGGTTGGGTGCAATGACTATTGGCACGGTTTCGGTTATTTCGAGGCCGTAGCCTTCGAGTCCAGTACGCTTCACGGGATTGTTGGTAATGAGGCGCATTTTTGATACTTGCTGGTCGCGGAGTATCTGGGCCCCGATGCCGTAGTCGCGCTCGTCGGCTTTGAAGCCGAGCTTGATGTTGGCGTCGACGGTGTCGAGCCCCATTTCTTGCAGGTGGTAGGCTTTGAGTTTGTTGACGAGGCCAATGCCGCGGCCCTCTTGGCTCATATATACCACGAGGCCTTTGCCTTCGGCTTCAATCATCCTCATCGATTGGTGGAGTTGCTCGCCGCAGTCGCATTTGCACGAGCCGAATATGTCGCCCGTGGCGCAACTGGAGTGGACGCGCACCAGCACCGGCTCGTCGGGTTGCCATTGGCCTTTTTTGAGCACCATGTGGGTTGTGCCGTTGTCGAGCTGGGTGTAGGCAATGAGTTGGAAGTTGCCCCATTGGGTGGGCAGGAATACTTCTTCTTCTTTGCGGATGAGGGTTTCGTGGGCTACGCGGTAGGCAATGAGGTCTTTGATGGTGATGATTTTTAGGCCGAAGCGTTTGGCCACCTCTTGCAGTTGTGGCATACGGGCCATGGTGCCGTCGTCGTTGATAATCTCGATTAGGGCGCCGGCGGGTTCAAGGCCGGCGAGGCGAGCCAGGTCGACAGCGGCCTCGGTGTGGCCAGCACGAACCAGCACCCCGCCGTCGCGAGCGCGCAGGGGGTTGATGTGGCCCGGGCGGCCCAAGTCTTGGGGCTTGGTGTTGGGGGCGGATAGGGCGCGGATGGTCATGGCGCGGTCGTGCATAGAGACGCCAGTGGTGCAGCCGTTGCCCAGCAGGTCTACCGTCACGGTGAAAGGGGTGCCAAGGAGCGACGTGTTGTCGTGAACCTGCATATCGAGGTTCAGCTCCTTGCAGCGGCTCTCTGTTATTGGGGCGCAGAGCACGCCTCGACCGTTTTTGAGCATAAAGTTGACGTGCTCGGGAGTGATTTTTTCGGCAGCCATAATAAAGTCGCCCTCGTTTTCGCGGTCTTCATCGTCGACCACGATAACGAATTTGCCTTGGCGGAAATCTTCGATGGCTTCATCTATAGTGTTGAGTACGAAATCCATAGCGTTTTATTATAGTGTTACTACAAACTGCAAATATACACATTTTTTTTCAACCGTGGGTAAAAATAACGGTGGCGACGCTTGTTGTGTCGCCACCGTAGTGATGTTTTGTTGAAAAGGTAAAAATGAATTATTCACTATCGACGGTTCACGACCAGCTTGGTGGCTTCGCCGTCGATGCGTAACATATAGACCCCGTTGCCGAGGCCCGAAATGTTCAGTGTTGTGCTGCGCCCTGCAAAATGGCGGCTCATCAGCAGGTGTCCGTCGGTGGCGTAGATGGCAACAGTGTGGTTACCCTCGCTGCCAGCCACGACGTTGACCGTGTTCGAGGCTGGGTTGGGGGCTACCATCACCTTGCTGTGGCGCGTGGCGGATATGCTGCTGGTGGCTGGTTTGCGCTGGTTGAGTACGGCCACGCCTGTGAGGTCGAACCCGCCGCTGCCCCAAATGGTGTCTTGGGTTGGGTAGGGGTCGTTGACGATGTGGCCGCGCGAGTCGCGAGTGGCGTAGGTGGGGTTGATGGTTCCAACCACGTCGACAAGGCGCACGTAGACAATGGAGTCGACATCTATCCCTGCCGAGTCGCGCAGCTCGGCCAGGTCGAACGGGGTGCCGTAGCCATAGCGATATTTGCCAGCCAGATTGTAGAGTTTGGTCGGGTCGAGGGTGCCAATGGAGCCTACCTGCGTGGTGTCTTGGGTGAGCGACACCGAGGGGAAGCGCACGTAGCGCTCTCCGTCGGTCGAGACTTCGACAAAGGCCAGTTCGAGGAAAGCATCGTTGAACGAGTTTTCGAATACTGCAAAGTCGGGGCCCTCTCCGTCTGTTATGGGATGGGCGAAGGTGAGCACGGCAGTGCCGCCATCGCCGAGGCTCACGGCCACGGTGTTCATCCCACGCAGAGGGCCGATGGCCATGGTGTCGTCGCCGTAGTGAACTCGTGCGCCACTGGGGTTGACTATATCAACGGGACCGCGGTTGACTGTGCAGCCTGTGGCCCAAGCCACTATGGCCGAGCTGTCGCTCGCCACGGCGTCGCACCCTTCGGTGCCCACGGCTCCACAAAAAGAGTCCTGCCCCTGCACGCTCGCGGCGTGCAGCAGCAGGACTGTGGCAAAGGTCAGTGCTATGCGCTTCATTGTCGTTAGGTTAGCGAGTTATGGCAACGCGAGTGGCAGCACCTCCAACACGGAGCACGTAGATACCTTGTTGCAGGCTGTTGATGTTGAGTTGCAGGCTGTTGCTGCCAGCAGGCATGGTGTGGCGCATAACTTCGCGGCCCGACATATCGTAAAGAACGGCGTCGGTAGGTACTTGATTCGATGTTAATACGACCTTAATACGGTCCGAGGCCGGATTTGGATACACCTCAACCTTGTTGGCCACGATGGTGGCAATGCCGTTGGTTCTGGGCACGCTCACGGGGTGAATTTCCATGGGGTAGGCGTAGGTGTATTGCCAGTACTGGTATGTGCCGTCGTCGATGAAGGTGCTGTCGACTATAACGCCTACCGAGATGTCGGCCCATTTCACGAAGTCGCCGTTGCCAACCTTCATTTGGTCGGCGCCAAGCATGGCGCTTTCGCCGTTGACGTTGAGGTTCCAATATGTGCTCCAGTCGTCGGACGGGGTGAGGCGCAAGGTGTCGGCAGTGGTCGAGTCGTAGAAGAGGAAGTCGTTGTAGAACGAGGTAGAGCCCACGGTGCTGAAACGCGGGTCGGCTGTGGCGATGGCTTCGACGATTGTGCTCACGGTTACGCTATCGGTGCCGAAGCGGTAGCCCCAAGCCAGAGCGGAGTCGGCCCAGTTGAAGGCAATGACCACGCGGTTGTTGCCCTCGCCAAGCCAGTAGAGCACGCTATCGGCAGCAATGGTGGCGTCGACCACTGTGGTGGTGTCGGTTGTATTGGTGTCAGGGGTGTAGGGGGCGGGGACAGCCTCGATTTCGGTGGCCCAAACCACGCCTTCGGGATACCAAGAGCCGTAACTCATCGTGGAATCGTAGCCTGTGCCAAAGGCCGATTCGCCAATCTTTAGGAAGTCGTTGTTGTGCATCGTAGCGTTGCCGCTGAGACCCTGAATGCCGCTAAGGCTGAATTGGACGTATGAGGAGGGCGCTGGTTGAGTGCTGAGGTTGATGAGCGAGTCGGTAAAGCTGATGCTATTGATGAAGCCGTTGTTGGCGTCGATGGTGAGGCGTGGGTCGGTGGTGTTGAGGCTGTCGAGTATGGCGCTGATGGTGGCGTTGCCTTCCCAACGCACACCCCATGCCAGAGCTTTTTCGGGGCTGGCCCAGCTGATGGCCACGATGGCTTGTTTGGAGCCGGTGCCCACCCAGTAGAGTATGTCGCTGGCAGCGATACGGGTATCGACAGGCATTTCGGCAACGGTGGCAGGCTCAATCGGGGTGGACCACACGGTGTTGCTGTCGTTGCTTACCTTGACCACCATACCGCTCTGGAGCTCGATGTCTTCCATCTCGACGGTCGAGGCGAGGTAGCCGTTCACTTTGGCTTTCCAGGTGTTGGGGTCGGCCTGAATGCGGACAGGGTATTCAACGAAGCTGAAGAGGTAGACAGAGCTGCCATAAGGTTGGGTGTAGTTGAAGCGCGGGTCGCGACTGTCGATGTCGATAATCATGTCTTCGGCAGTGAGCTCGTCGTCGGCATCGAAGCGGTAACCCCAAGCGTAGGCGTGGCCGTCGATGTCGAGCACGAAGATAGCCTCGTCGTCGCCTTCGCCAATCCAGTAGAGGATGTCGCTGGCATCGATGGTGGCTTCTTCGACCACGACGGTGGTGTCGGTCGAGGTGGTGTCAACAGGGTCGTAGAATATGTTGATAGCGCCAACGCCGGCAAGGTCGAAACCGCCCGTAGGGCCGTTGGTGGGCCAGGGGTCGTTGATTATGCGACCTTCGGCATCGCGAGTGGCGTATTGTGGGTCGATAGAGCCAACCACGTCGACAATGCGCACATAGTTAATGGAGTCGATATTGATGCCTTCGGCTCCGCGCAATTCTTCAAGGTCGAACGGGGTGCCGTAGCCCTTACGGAATTTGCCGGCAAGGTTGTTGATGTTGGTGGGGTCAATCGAACCAGTATCGCTGATTTGGGTCTCGGTTTGTGTGAACGAGGAGGCTGGGAATCGCACAAAGGTTTCGCCGTCGGTCGAGACTTCGACAAAGGCCAGTTCGAGGAAGGCGTCGTTGAACGAGTTCTCGAACACAGCAAAGTCGGGGCCTTCGCCGTTGGTGAGGTGACCTGCAAAGGTGAGCAGGGCCGAGCCACCGTCGCCGAGACTGACCACGTTGAGGTTGTCGCTAAGGCTAACAGGGCCAATGGCCATCGTGTCGTTGCCGTAGGTTACCATGGGCGAGTTTGCGATGGCAATGTTGGCCGGGCCACGGGTTACTACGCAGGTAGTGGCCCAGTCGACGATGGTCGAATTGTTGGCAGCAATGGCGGTGCAGTCCTCGGTTCCCACCGGGCCACAGAAAGGACCGTGTTGGGGCTGGGTTTGAGTGGTGTCGGTCGTTGTGGTGTCGCTGCTGATTTCGGGCACGCTCACGGGGTGAATTTCCATGGGGAAGACGTAGGTGTAGAAGGTGTAGGTCTGGCCGTCCCATTCTTGGGAGGTGCTGTCGGTTACGATGCCAGCAGCTGGGTCGGCCCAACGGGTGAAGTCGCCATCGTGGAGGTAGGCGGCCATACCGGCCGATTCGCTACCGTTGACGTAGTTGCTCCACCAACTGTTGGGGCTGACGGCGAGGTTGATGTCGTTTTCGACAAAGTTGATGTCGGTGAGGTATCCGCCCGAGGTGGCGATGCTAAAGCGCGGGTCGGCGGCGACAATGTCGTCCATCATGTTTTGCATAGAGACTTCATCGGTGCCGAAACGGTAGCCCCAAGCCAGGGCGGAGTCGGCCCAGTTGATGGCCAAGACCACTTGGTTGTTGCCCTCGCCTACCCAGAAGAGAATGCTGTCGGCGGCAATGGTAGCGTCGACCACTGTTGTGGTGTCGCTGCTGATTTCGGGCACGCTCACGGGGTGAATTTCCATGGGGAAGACGTAGGTGTAGGAGGTGTAGGTCTGGCCGTCCCATTCGTAGGAGGTGCTGTCGGTTACGATGCCAGCAACGGGGTCGGCCCAACGGGTGAAGTCGCCATCGTGGAGGTAGGCGGCCATACCAGCCGATTCGCTACCGTTGACGTAGTTGCTCCACCAACTGTTGGAGCTGACGGCGAGGTTGATGCCGTTTTCGACAAAGTTGATGTCGGTGAGGTATCCGCCCGAAATGGCGATGCTAAGGCGCGGGTCGGCGGCGACAATGTCGTCCATCATGTCTTGCATGGTGACGTAGTCGGTACCGAAGCGGTAGCCCCAAGCCAGGGCGGAGTCAGCCCAGTTGATGGCCAAGACCACTTGGTTGTCACCCTCGCCTACCCAGAAGAGAATGCTGTCGGCGGCGATAGTGGCTTCGTCGGGGATAGGTAGGCTAACGGGGTAGATGGGTGCGCTCCAATATACGGCGGCAGGGTAGCAGCCATAGTCAGAGCAGGTGCTGTCTACACCAATACCGTAGGCCGATTCGCCCACTTTGAGGAACGAGCCGTCCGAGAGGGAGCTTGTGAGGCCAGCATTCGGGTTGCCGTCGAGGATGAACTGCATGACGGAGGTGCGCCCTTCGGCGTTCCAAGTTAGAGTTTCGCCGTTATGAGTAAAGGTGAAGTCGGCAAGGTAGTTGGAGGAGAGACGTGGGTCGGCGTCGACAATGGCGTTGAGGGCATCGCGGACCGATATGTCGTCGAAACGCAAACCCCATGCCAGAGCGGTGTCGGGGCTACCCCAGTTGATGGCTATGACGGCTTGGTTAGAGCCTTCGCCCACCCAGTAGCGGATGTTGGAGGCATCGATGGTGGTGTTGATGGGCATGGCGACCACGCTGGCGGGGCTGACGGCGACGGTCCAAAGGTCGTCCTCAGAGTCGCTGATTTTGACATAGGTGCCATTGGCAAGGTCGTAGTCGGAGAACTCGTCATCGTCGTCGGCCAATTCGCCATCGACTTTGAAGCGGAATTCGTCGAGAGAGAGGCTGAGGGGGTATTCGCGGTAGGAAAAAAACATTTTGTAGGTAGTCCAGCTCATGCTGTAGGCCAGGCGTGGGTCGGCAGCGTCGATGGCTGTTATCATGTCGAAGACGGTCGGTTCGTCGTCGGCGTCGAAGCGGTAGCCCCAGGCGAGGCTGGTGTTGCCCGACTCGATGTTGAGTATGGCGTAGGAGTCGCCCTCGCCAACCCAAAAGAGGATGTCGTCGGCAGCAATGGTGGCGTCGGTGGCTACCGGGGTGCTTGGGACGCCGGGGTAGATTGTTTCAGAGGCTACGTAGTAGCCTCCGGTCGAGACTTCCATTTGCGAACCGTCTTCGAGCGAGGCGAAGTCTTCCCACTCGTTGGCGGGGTAATTGTTGCCGTCGATTTGTATGCTGTTGACGGCCGAGTTGCCGGAACGGAGGTCGAGTGTGCCGTCGTTGTAGGCCACCCATTCCAGGCCGTAGGGGGTGTCCATGTAGCGGCGGATGTGGTAGGAGAAGCGAGAGTCGTTGGTGGCAATGAGTTCGAGAGCGTCGGCAACGGTAATCCAGCCGTCTTCGTCCTCGTTCCAACGCAGGCCCCACACGATGACGATACCGTCGTCCATATCTTCTTCGTCGAAGTAGACGGCTACGGTGGCCGACTGTGGGCCGGAGCCAATCCAGTACTGCACCTGCGAGGCGTCGATTTGTGCCCAGGCACCCAGCGCGAGGCCGAGCAGGCACACAAGGGTTAAGATTTTTTTCATTTTTGTTTCCTTTTTTATTATTTTGTTAAACAATAATTTTTCCGTTTGCGCGTTAATATGTCGCATCGGCTTTCGTGGGGTGGATAAAAGGAACGGGTTTGAGCGAGGCGTGGGTTGCCTGTGGTTTGAGCTCCGTTGTGCCAGTGGCAGTGCCATGTGGTGTGGTTGTGGGAGCAGGGGCTGCGGTGTCGCTTTTTCCGGCTTTTTCCTCGAAAGCCTCAAAAGTACTCTCGGTTTGGCAGGTCTTCTGACTTGCTCCCTCGTCTGAGCCGGGCCTTCTCGTGCAACTATGGCGTTGCACAATGGCGTTTGGCGGGGCGGCTCGCGAGTGGTTGCGGAGCTTACAGCAGCGGGACTGTTCGGGATTTCCACCCGATTCCCTCTTGGCACCTATGGCGCTGATTGTTACCGCGTTAGCGGCAAAATGGTGGCGCCTGTTGGTGACCAAACCGTTTGCAAAGGTACGAATATTTTTTCAAATCGCACTTTTTTTTTGTATTTCCCCTTTTGGGGCAGGGCCGAGTTGGCCGGGCGTGGGGTGGGTGAGGGGGCTTATTGGGGGTGGCTTTGCCATCGAGTGGTAATCGTTAAAGGGATGTTAATAAAATGTTGAAAGGACGATGTTAATACGACCTTAACCCCTCTTTGACCCCTCTTTGGGGTATCTGGGCATTGGGAGGGGTGATAAATAGAAAATTGTACCCGCCGGGCGAGTACAATTTTCTATTTGTAGTTTGTGTGGGTTGATTTTCGGATTAGCCGAGTCTGCGGAATTGGCAGGTGAAGTGGCGCATGAGTTCGGCTTCCCAGGTGATTTCGAGGCCGCGTTTGATGGTGTCGCGACGGTCGTAGACGTTCTTGAGGGCGGCGGCTATGACGTCCATGTGGTTGTTGGTGTAGACGCGACGGGGTATGCAGAGGCGCACGAAGTCGTTGCCGCCAAAGCGGTTCTGGCGGGTAACGGGGTCGCGGTCGGCCAGGACGTAGCCGATTTCGCAGGCGCGGATGCCGGCTTCGAGGTAGAGTTCGCAGGTGAGGGTTTGGGCGGGGAACTCTTCTTTGGGGATTTGGGAGAGGACCTTGTCGGCGTCGACAAAGATGGCGTGGCCACCGGCGGGGCGCTGGTAGGGTATGCCGTATTCGTCGAGTTTGGCGGCGAGGTAGTGGACTTGTTTGATGCGGGTTTCGACCATCTCGAATTCGATGTTTTCTTTCAGGCCGACGGCGAGGGCGTCCATGTCGCGGCCGTTCATGCCGCCATAGGTGAGGAAGCCTTCGAAGGGTATGCAGAAGAGTTTGGCGCCTTCGTACCACTCTTTTTTGTTGGTGGCGATGAAGCCGCCCATGTTGACCAGGCCGTCTTTCTTGGCGCTCATGGTCATCGAGTCGGCGTAGGAGAACATCTCTTTGCAGATTTCGCGCAGGGTTTTGTCTTTGTAGCCTTCTTCGCGTGTTTTGATGAAGTAGGCGTTCTCGATGAAGCGGGCGCTGTCGATGTTGACGGGCACGCCGTAGCGGTGGCAGAGTTCGCAGGTTTCGCGTATGTTCTGCATCGAGACGGGTTGGCCGCCAACGGTGTTGTTGGTCACGGTGAGGACCATGAAGGGGACGTTGCCTTTGTTTTCTTGGAGTACTTTTTCGAGTTTGGCGAGGTCGACGTTGCCTTTGAAGGGTTTTTCGAGCTGGGTGTCGTAGGCTTCGGCCACGGTGACGTCGATGGCGAAGGCTTTGCGGCTCTCGATGTGGCCCTTGGTGGTGTCGAAGTGGGCGTTGCCGGGTATGATTTGGCCGGGTTTGACGAGGTAGGAGAACAGTACGTTCTCTGCGGCGCGGCCTTGGTGGGTGGGGATGACGTATTCGAAACCGGTGATGTCGGTGATGGTGTCTTTCATGTGGTAGAAGGAGCGGGCGCCGCCGTAGCTTTCGTCGCCCTGCATCATGGCGGCCCACTGGCGGTCGCTCATGGCGCCGGTACCGCTATCGGTGAGCAGGTCGATGTAGACGTAGTCGCTCTTGAGCATGAAGACGTTTTGGTGAGCCTCGTTGAGCCATTTTTCGCGTTGTTCGCGGGTGCTCTTTTTGATGGGTTCCACCATTTTGATTTTCCAACTTTCTGCAAATGGGATTTCCATAAAATTGTGGTTTTAAGGGTTTATGTTTTTTAATAAAAGTTTTTTGCTTTTGGTGCCTCGTTGGGGCGTGTGGGCTGCGGTCTGGGCGTGGGTGTAGGCCACTTGGGGGCGTGGCTGGTGGTAGGTGGTGCAGCGCCCTATCGGAAGTCGTAAACGTCACGCTTCTTGACGTTTAGGAAGAGTTTCCGCCCGCTCATGTATGGGTTGAACTGTGTCATATCCGCCTGCAAAGTTACGATTTTTTTCCGAATTGCAAGCAGTTTTGTCAGATTTTTTTCTCTCTCTTGGCTGCTGTTGTTCTATTTATAGTAGAGTGCAGCCATGGCGTCGGGCACGAAGAGGTGCTTGGCGAGTTCCTGGATTTGGGTGGCGCTGACGGCCTCGACGTCGCGCGCCATCTCTTCGAGGGTGTCGACTCGGTCGTAGTTAAGTCGTGCTTTGCCTATCGATTGCATCTCGTTCATTCCCTGGTCTTGGCCCACGGCCATCTGCCCTATGAGTTGGCGCTTGGCGGCGCGCAGCTGGCGGTCGCTGAGTGGGGTGGTGGCTAAGGTGGTTAGTTCGTTCATGATGAGTTCGGTGGCCTGCTGGCCATAGCCCGACTCGAGGCCGGCATAGACGTAGAAGAGGCCCGTGTCGCTAAAGGGCACGTATTGGCTCTCGACGGTGTAGCAGTAGGCGTGGCGTTCGCGCAGGGCGAGGCCGAGGCGCGAGTTCATGGCTGGCCCGCCCAACAGGTTGCTCATCAGGGTGAAGGCCGTGCGGTCGGGGCTGAAGATGTGTGGCGCTTGGCAGCCCACGAGGGCGTGGAGCTGGTGGGTGCGTCGGCCAACGGTGCGGCAGAATGGTTTGAAGTGGGGCTGCGCCGAGCGGTCGGCCTCGGAGGTGCGCAGCGGGTGGTCGGCAAAGTGGCGCTCGCAGAGTCGCACCAAGCGCGGCCATTCAATGTCGGCCACCACGCTCACCACCATGCGGTCGGTGGTGTAGCGGCTGTTGAAGAAGCGGCGCACGGCGTCGGCCGTAAAGTGGCGCACGGTGGTTTTGGTGCCCAAAATGTTGTGAGCCAGTGGGTGCCCTTCGAAGGCCAACTCTTCGAACTGGTCGTATATGAGCTCGGAGGGGCTGTCGCGGTAGCTGTCAATCTCGTCGAGCACCACGTCTTTCTCTTTCTCGAGTTCGTGGTCGGGGAAGGTGGAGCAAAAAAGCACGTCGCTGAACAGTTCGAGGCAGCGGTCGAGGTGCTCGTTGAGCGACGAGGCGTATATGCAGGTTTCCTCTTTGGTGGTGAAGGCGTTGAGTTCGCCCCCCACGCCGTCTATGCGGCTCAGCACGTGGTAGGCGCGGCGATGGGTGGTGCCTTTAAAGAGCGAATGTTCTATGAAGTGGGCTATGCCCTCGGTTGGGCCTTGCTCGTCGCGCGAGCCTATGTTGATGTAAACGCCCGAGTAGGCCACGGCCGAGTGTGTGCGGCGAAAGATGAGTCGTATGCCGTTGGCAAACTGGTGGTATTGGTATGTTGGCGAAGGGGTCATGAGGTGGGTTGCGGGTTGTGTCGGCGGAAGGCTAAATAGAAGCAGCAGAACAGTATTCCGGCCAGGGTTTCGAGGGTGTCTTCGCTCACAAACGACACTGCCACCAGCACGGCAAAGGCTGTCATCAGTGGGTCGAACCTCAATTCGGGCGCAATTCTGCGGCCGGGCAGCAAGGCCCTTAGCAGCAGCACGAGCAGCAGGGCGCAGCCCGTGGCGCCTATGGCCATGAGTAGGGTTAGGTATTGGCAGTGGGTGTGCTTGCCGGTATCGGCCAGTGGCGAGTTGGTGGCCACAAGCTCTTGTTGCAGGCTTTGTGGCACGTCGCCCACGCCCACGCCAAACAGCGGGTGGGCGGCCACTACGTGGGCCCCGGCTTGCCACAGCTCGAAGCGTTGCAGCATGGTGAAGTTGCGCACCGAGTGGTAGTGGATGTAGCTTTCGCGTTCGTAGAGCATGACGTAGACCATGCGGCGCAGGCCTATCGATTCGTACACCGGGTTGGCCACACCGCGCTCGATGTCGGCCACCTGGTCTTGGGTCAAACTCCATATTCCGGCGCTGTCTTTGGTGTGGCCGGTGGCGTTGAGGTAGCGCAGCAGGGTAGGGTAGAGCTCGTAGCCGTTGGGCAACAGGTGGTTGAGTGGCACAGTCGAGCGGCGAGGCCATTCGGCAAAGAGTTCCTCGTTGCAGATGTAGTTGTTCAGGTAGTTGCCGTTTTCTATCACTCCGTCGAGGTGGTGCACGTAGGGGCGTCCGCCAGCAGTGAGCTGTTGCAATGGTTGGCGCGAGAGTGGACGCAGGTTGTAGTAGTCGTGTGTGTACCACGCACAAAGGCCCACCGTCGAGGCTATCAGTGCAATCCAGAGTGCCACGGCAATGCGGCTCACAGTGGTGCGACTCTTGAGCCCAAACCCGAAGGCCACCACGGTGGCGGCCACGGCAAGGGCCACGAAAGCGGTGTAGCTGCGAATTACGAGCAGGAAAGCCCCTAACCACAGCGCCAACAAAAGGGTGGGTATGATTATCTTAAGTTTGTCAAACAACGCTGCACTGCGCCGTGCTGTGTTCACCATTATGGCTGCCAAAAGGCATTCTACGAGGCTGATATTGAGTGCGAAACGTATGTGCGAGATGTAGGGCACGAGGTCGCGATAGGGCATATCGCTGTGGGTTAGCAGGCGCGCGAGTGCAATTATTGTCACAACAAAAACCGTGCCAATATAGAAAAAGGTGACAAAATGTCGCTCGCGGCCTTCGAGAGGCGGGGTGGTGAGTATCACCAGTGGCAGTACCAGCAACGGCAATTTAACCTGTAGGTCGTGCAGGCCATAGGCTGTGTCGGTGCTCCATGCCATCGATATGGCAAGCAGTGCCACGAGTGCCACAATCAAGTGCAGTAGGCGGCTTTGGCGTGCCATCTGCCATTTTTGGCGCCAACGACCTTCGAACAGCCAGTTGGCTCCGAGTAGCACCCACACCAGGTTGGCCATGAAGACCGACGTGGTCATGAACACCGACAGCAGGGCCAGCAGCCCCACGTAGATGTAGCGGTGGATTTGTGCTCGGGCGGTCAAGGTGCTGGGTGTGTGTTATTTAAGTAATGTCTCGACGGCGCGCTTCACTTCGGGGTCGCTGGCAAGGTTGCCTTCTATGCGGCCTCGGTCGTAGTAGTAGCGCAGCAGAATTTCGGCTTTGAGCATTTCGCTCACCTCTTCGCGGTGGCGAGTCAGGTCGGAGCGTTTTTCTTGCTTCACGGCCTCGGTCAGGCGCTCAATTTCGGGGCCAATGGTGGCAAGGTATTGTTCGGTCTCGGCGGCCTCGCGCAGTACCTCGAGGGTGCGCTCGGTTACTGTGGGGTACGAGTAGTCTTTGCCGGCAAGGAAGGTGGTGAAGTCGTTGTAAATCTCGTCTGTAATTTCGAACTGCGAGGGGGGTGCAATCGATTGGTGTGTGCGGCAGAACTGGGTGGCGTAGTCGAACACCAACATCTTGGCCGAGAGAGCCATGCCGAGGTTCGACATATATTGAGGCTCGATTTCCACGTCGGGTTCTATGCCAAATCCGTCGTAGACAGTGCGACCCGAACGGGTTTTGAAGGCCGTTTTGAGCGAGTCGGGCACCTTCACAGCGCGGCCGTTCTCGTCGCGATGGCTGTAGTCTATGGCCTGTATGCAACGTCCGCTGGGGATGTAGTATTTAGAAACGGTGACCTTCATCTGGCTGTTGTATGCCATAGGTAAGATATTCTGTACCAGGCCTTTGCCATATGAGCGCTGGCCTATGATGACGGCTCGGTCGAGGTCCTGCAGCGAGCCGCTCACAATTTCGGAGGCCGAGGCGCTCTGGCCGTCGATGAGCACGGCGAGGGGTATTTCGGTGTCTTCGGGGTTGAGGCGGGTGTAGCTGCGCATATTCTTGCTGGCAATCTTGCCTTTGGTCTCTACGATGAGTTCGCCTTTCTTTACCCAGATGTTCACTATGTCGACAGCTTCGTTCATCAGGCCGCCACCGTTGCCTCGCAGGTCGAGAATGAAGCCTTTCATCCCGGGGTTCTCGCTCTTGAGTCGGCGGAAGGCGTCGCGCACGTTCTTGGCGGCATCGGTGGTGAATTCGTCGAGCTTGACGTAGCCCACTTGGCCGTTGCCCACCATACCGCTGTATGAGACGTTGGGCAACTTTATTTCGCGGCGAGTGACGGTGCGGTCGAATGTTTTGCCGTCGCGCTCGATGCGCAGTTCGACCGTCGTTCCGGCTTGTCCGCGCAGGGCCTGGCTCACGTCGGCGGTGGTCTTGCCGGCGGTGCTTTCGCCGCCCACGGCCACAATGCGGTCGCCCGGTTTCAACCCTGCCTGGTCGGCTGGCAGCCCTTCGTAGGGTTCGGAGATGTAGATAGAGTCGCCGCGTTGGAAGATGAGCGACCCGATGCCGCCATACTGGCCGAGGAGTTGGAGCTTGACGTCCTCCATGTCGCTCTCGGGATAGTAGTTGGTGTAGGGGTCCATCGAGGCGAGCATGGCGTCTATGGCCACTTTCATGGCCTTGCCGGGGTCCACATCGTCAACATAATTGTAGTTGAGGTTTTTGTAAACGTTGGCAAAAATCTCCAAATTTTTGGCTATCTCGAAGCTGCGGTCTGTCGTCTGTGCGGCGGCGCAACCACATAGGGCGGTGATAATCAGTGCTGTTGTGACAAGGCGTTTCATGGTTCGAATGGTTTAAAACATTCTGCAAAGTTACACAAAAATTCTGAATTACCGCTCGCCTTTTTATAAAAAATATGACGACGGCACGAAAAGTTTATCCTAAAAGTTATCTTAGGCAAGTTCCTGCGCTGCTCAGTGCGCAAATTTTGCATAGCTTATGTTGGCTCGCCAACGAGCCTACCTCTTATATGGTACTGGCTGGTTCATGGCACCGTGGTACAGTCCTCGCAGTATGGCCAAAACTTTGCTTCGTTTGTCGTCTTCGAACAGCAGTATCTTTGCAATGACTTTGAGCCTGTTGGCAAAGAATTTTGTCTTGAACCTCCAGCCACAGTCGTCGGGGAACTCGTGCCACATGATAATTCGGTTGCGTGTGTCGTAATAGTGGCGCAAAGCGTTGTAGTCGGATACGTGCGTGCTGAGCCCTAATATAGAAACGCTGCGCCCCGAGCCGATGTGGTGACGAATTGTGCATCGTCCAGCTTCCATCGCCAGGTAGCCTCTGCCCGATGCTCTGAGGCATATTTCGGCGTCGACCATACCGATAAAGAAATCGTCGCGAAAACCACCTATAGCGTCGAGCATAAGAAGCGAAAAGGTGCTGCCTGACTGGCAAGTGTGGCCTGTAATATGCTGATTTAGCGACTGGTAGTCGCTCCGGTTGACGGATACACCAATTATTCCATATACGCTGTTTGGGGGGGGTATTTGCTTGATGTATTCGTCCACATTGACAAAGGCCGAGTCCTGGTCCATGGTCATCAGATGTGTACAGCCACGCTGCGAGGCTAACTTTGCGGCGGCATTGTAGGCCGAGGCGAGCCCGATGTTCTCCCCATATTGGCAGACTATAACTTCGGGGTACACCTTGCGGAGCGACGACCAATCGTTGTCGCAGCGCTCAGTGTTGTCCCACAAAATAAGTGGGTCAGCATAGTCGCCATAGGTCTTTATGTTTTCTAACACAGCGTCGGGTTGTGCGTGGTATGCTACCACAACCACAGCAAGCTTCATCATTCCTTCCTTTCGGCCTACCAAATCTCACAAAAAAGGCCTAATATCCAGTCGTTAAGAAAAGCATGAGATTTGTGCTCATCTCTAATCTTGTCAGAAGTGGAGCCAAGAGCCTGCGAATGAACGCTATAAATGGGTTTTTGACCTCACCCTCGAACCAACAGGCTAAGGCAGTTGTGTCCCGCCCTCATTCTGTGGCGCCGGCGAACTTTCTAACAAGGGGTAAAGAGCAATGCTTTTCATCTGTCTCGTGCTACTACACACTCTCGTAGTCGTCTGCAAAAATACAATAAATTCGCGATATGGCGAAAAAAATTATTCGATTCACCTGCAAAAGCCGCTGTCTATGGAAGCAGAAAAAATCGTATCTGGAACATCATTACAAGCACTCTCTCATAAAAAAGGCCCTTACAAAAGGGCCTTTTTTCCGGTGGAGCTGGGCGGAGTCGAACCGCCGTCCAAACAAGTGACACGTGTGCTTTCTACATGCTTATCCGATGGTTGGTTGTGGGGGCTGAGCCGGACGTCGGCACCCAAGACAGCCCTTAGCCCCTGTGTTTTCGCCAACTGCGCGGGGTGGGCAGCTGGTTAGCCTGTCTTTTTGAGCACCTCCTGGTCACACGCCGACGGGCTGGGCTGGTGGGAGATGTCCCGTTCTGGCACCTTGTGCCAGAATTAAGCCGAACTTACTGTTCTTCGGTTAGGCAGCGAGAGCGTAATTGGTTTCGCCAGTTATTGTTATCGCGCCTGTTTTCGAGGCTTCTGACGCGTCAGCCTGCATGCTTACAAACCCATCTCCTTGCTGTCAAAACCGAGCAGCCCCGGGCTGTAAGATTTAAAGATTAAAGTTGAAAGTGTTTCTGTTGTTTTCAGCACTTCCAACTTTAAACTTTTTTCTTGTTTGGCGGTCCGGACGAGACTCGAACTCGCGACCCCATGCGTGACAGGCATGTATTCTAACCAAACTGAACTACCGGACCGTTTGTGCTCTCTGTTTTTCTCTCGAAAGCGGTTGCAAAATTACGACTTTTTTCGGGATTGGCAAAATTTTTTTTGATTTTTTTCTTTATTTTTATTCTAATAAATTGATTTTGAGCGCGATAAAATTTGGTTTTTCTTGCCCGATGGTTCCTTCCTGTGGCGCAAAAAGTGTGGCGCAGGCTGCTTTTTTTGCCGATTTTGGCCCCAATCGGCTATTGCGCTCTGCGCGTGGCCGATAGGGGGTTGGAAAGGGGTTAGGGAGGGGTTAGGGTCGTATTGAGGTCGAATAGGGCTTGATATTCAACGCGTTGCAAATCGATGTTTTTGGGGCGCGAAAATATTATTTTCGCGCCATAAACCAATGGGTTACAGCAATTTGAGTGCTATGGCGGCGCAGGCCTCGGCGTCGGCCAGCGCGTGGTGGTGCCTCTCCAAGCAGTAGCCGCAGGCCTCGCTCACGGTGTGTAGCTGGTGGTTGGGCAGCCCTTTTAGCAGCCGCCGCGCGGCGCGCAGCGTGTCGTAGAAGATGTAGTCGGGCCAATCCATGCGGTAGGTCTGCATTGCCGCGCGCAGGCAGCGCTCGTCGAACGCCGCGTTGTGTGCCACCAGTGGCAGCCCCTCGACGAGCGGTGCCACACGTTGCCACACGCTCGGGAATGGCTCCGCGCTGTCGGTGTCGGCGCGGCTCAAGCCGTGAACGCGCTGGCAAAACCATGCGTAGTAATTCGGCTCGGGCTGGATGAGGCTGTAGAATGTCTCGCACACCGCTCTGCCGCGCACCACCACCACTCCCACGCTGCACACACTGGATGGGGCGCCGTTGGCCGTCTCGAAATCTATTGCCGCAAAGTCTTGCATCGTTCTTCTTTTTTGCTCGTCGGTGGTTGAGGGCTGTTTCTTGAGGTTATGTGTTTTAGCTGCCAGAGTTCGTGGCAGCTGTTGCCTGGGGCAGTGCGTCTACCTTATTAATAATAACGCGCAATCTCGGTTTTTATAAATCGCAAAACAAAATGTGCATAAAATCGCGACAATTTGTCAGAGGTCGAAAACGAAATGTACATTTCTTGAGCCACACACGCACACACAAGCAAAAGGCGTTGCAAACTGACTGCAACGCCTTTTTTAATGCCATTTGAATGGCTTTTAAGCAGCCTTCACAAGCATCATATCCTCGTAGTTTAGCACAACGCCACTAACATGCTGCCGATAGACTTTTGCACCCTCGAAGGGGTTGCCGTGGAAGTCGTTTTTGGCTATCCATTCGGCAAGTTCCACAATGGTTGATTTGCTACTGGTGAAGTAGACAAATTTTGTCCCTTGCAAGCATTTCAGCACATCGAGGTAGTCGGACAGCCTCCAGTAGTCGCTGTTGGTGTATGTGCCACAGTCGGTGGACAGATAGGGCGGGTCGAGGATAAACACCACATCAGGGACAAGGCGGTATTGCTCAAACAGCAGGCGGTAGTCCATCGACACCACCTCGACACCCTCAAGGTAGCCGTCGGCATTATAGTCGTCCTTGCGCACTCGGTTATAGAAAGTCTCTTTGCAGAACTCCTCGAAGCTGTGGACGTAGTTGTCGGCCGAGCCGACGGCACACCACATAGTGAAGAGCAGGTTCGCTCGTCAAGCTCGCGGGGCTTACCAGCTCGACAGCGAGAACCAGTCCACAAAGCCACTCTTATGCCACCGTACCACCTCGGCTATCACCTGCGAGCGCACAGGTTCGTCGATGCGTGATTTGGGCGATATGGTGGCCACGATGGGACGCAAGGCTCGGAGCATTTCGTTGGTGCGCCCGATATGTTCCAGACGCTTGCTGTAGTGGTCGAAATCGTTGCTCACTTCATTTAATTGAATTAAGCGGTGTTCGCAGCCTTCGGCAGTACACCACCCGGCAGTCGGGACGTGCCTGCTTGATGGTGTGGCTCACGAGGCCACTGCCACCGAATAAATCAACGAATACAGCCCCTTTCTTCTGCTGCATGGCCATTCCCTCAAGCTGCTTCACAAAGCGGCGTTTCTGCCCCTGAAAAAATAAAAGCCGAGGCCAATGCAGGTCTCGGCTTTTTCGTTAACATATCAGTCTTCTGTGTTTAAAAGTCAATATCTGCTTTTTTTAACACCATATTATCCAAATATTGAAGTAATTTTGCATGATTTTTTCTTCCTCGTTCTGCGAATGAGGCATTCCCCTCATTATTACCGTAGAATCCACTGGCTATTTTTTTGTTGCAAGTCTCGTTCTGCGTTAACAAAAGTGCTATCAATACGCGATAACGTTGGGCAATCTTGCAAATCTGCAAATTTCATAGCATGCATGGCATCGCGAGCCGTAAATGAACTCATTCCTCCAAAAAATCCAAAACCCGAATTGAGATTCAGTGCGGACATTACCGTATATTGGAAAGGTTCATGGTACATATGAAGCAAAAGGAAACGACATCTGTACATATTGATATTTCCGGAATCTTTTTGCAATCCCATGCTAAGGAAAAGATATGAGACACTTGCTATTCGCTGCTGTATATCTATGTCATCTATGCGACCAAATGTAAGCAAAGTGAGCAAAGACATACCAACATTCTCATAGTCGCGAACATTTCGAAGCACTTCGGGCGAATACTTGAATGATGCATAACAATCCACGCTGGACGAATAAGCCCCTCCTTCGTCTCCAGCCTTTAGTTTCTGCATACTTAATATAGCATACTTTTCTACGTCTGTCATTTCTACTTTTGTTGTTTCGCTACTCTTGGCAAATGCACTCAAATCAATTTGGGGCAAATCTGCGTCTTCGATATAATATTCTATATCGACATTTCGGTCATACATGTGGAGGGTACATTGTCTTACAACACACCCTAACAATGTTAATGTTAATCCATAATCAGAGAGGTCAAAATCATCCCAACCAAAAGGTGTCATTGCTTTAACTGGATAACCCTTTAACTCAACTTTTTCGTTAGATGTACTTATTACTCTCATTGGCTTTGGGGACATGTTGGGTTTGTTTACATCCAAATTGTGAATTCTAACGATAAAACCATCACCATCAACCAATTTATAGCCATTACAACCATTAGAATTGGCTTCAATAGTAATCTTTCTTCCACATTTTTGATGTCCCATTACAGGATTTCCATTTTCATAACGCTGGTGTGCATCCGAGACAAACTCCATGATTGTTTTTCCCATATTGTTTACACTATTACGTCGTCGTGCGCAACTTTTATTCGTTCTGTGCCATCAAACGAGGTTATCAATTAAGAAGCGTGGCACTGGTATGCCAATCCTCTCGTGACGGTCGTAGGAAATAACCTTGAATATGCGGAATTGGGGAACAGTCCATGCTATACACGCGAACCGATACACTATCCTTGCATATTCGCCGAAAGTTTCCTACGTTTTCACGAGCAAGAACGAGCATAACGCTTCGTATTTTCAATGGTTTACAATATTTCACTCTTCGTAAACCATAATGCGAAGATAGTAATAATTTCTAATTCAGCGAAAAATATTTGCGACGGTGCTGTAATTTATAGCAAGAGCCGTTGTCACGTAAACAACAAGCGACCGCCGGAAGATACCGGGGTCGCTTGCTGCACATGAACAAAAGAAGAGAACGGCAACAAAACAGTAGAACCCCTATTTTTGAATTGAATATCAGCGTGTTACCTGTAGAATAAACAAAACAGGTAACACTTTGGAAACGAGAGAACTTACATGTTCCTACACGTTTTACACAAATCCAAAGAACGCTCTTTCTGAATGCAAAGGTACAAAAGAATCCACAACTGCCCAAACTTTTTTGGACTATTTGCGTCTCTTAACATCTATTGTTCGCCTTTCCACCAAACATAAGTGCCATAGTCGATAACATTCCCCCCCCCTCTCAGTTACATACCAGTTACATACTATTCACAATAGAAAATCCCTTTATTTATCGGCACTTTCAAAAGACACTCATTTATAAAAACATGCCTCCAGTTACACACCAGTTACATACCCTATGCCCAGAATGGCACATACCCCTTATTGTTTCGACTTTGGTTCTCCGTCTTCTCCTCCTTGATCTTTCCTGCAATCAAAGTATCCTTTATGATACGTGATGCCATCGGGTAGTTCTGTTTATCTATTCCAAGACGTTCTCGCAGTGTCAAGTTAGTCATCTTGTCATTGGTGACATACTTTAGGCAAGCGTGCTGATAGCAGGCGTATATGCGTTCTTGTCTGTCAAGGTCGGCATATTTACGATAAGCAAACAGGGTGACGGTAGTTCGAGCCTCTTGAACCGTAAAACGAAGTGGTGGAAG
>JAFVCE010000020.1 GCA_017479385.1 Bacteroidales bacterium
AAAGGTGGGGAAAAGGAGCACCGTGGGCGCGAATTGGGGAGGGTGAAAAACACCCCAAATTCGGCGGATAACTGCTTGATTGACAAGCGCTATTCGACCTCAATACGACCTTAACCCCTCTTTAATAGGTCTGTGGGCCTGGTTTTCAGGCTGTTGGGAGAACGGATTTTAGACGTTTTTTTCTCTGTTTGGAGGGGGTGTGTTTGAAATCTGCCGCACACGGGGGATAGACCTTGCAACGTTTTGTTATTATTAAAGAATTAAAGCGGCGACCCGGAGGCCGCCGCTTTGTACTCCCGTAGGGAATCGAACCCTAATCAAAGGTTTAGGAAACCTCTATTCTATCCATTGAACTACAGGAGCATTTTTTGATTTCTTTACAGTTTGCGCTTGATTTCTATCACTTCGTAGGCCTCGACGATGTCGCCGACCTTGATGTCGTTGTAGTTTTCGATGTTCAAGCCGCAATCTTGGCCGCTGACGACCTCTTTGACGTCGTCTTTGAAGCGTTTGAGCGAGGCAAGTTTGCCGGTATAGACGACGATACCGTCGCGGATGATGCGGATGCTGCTTTGGCGGTTGATTTTGCCGTCGAGACACATACAGCCAGCGATGGTGCCGACTTTGGAAATCTTGAATGTTTCGCGGATTTCGAGGTTGGCCACAATTTTCTCTTGCGTTTCGGGGGCGAGCATACCCTCGATGGCGTCTTTGAGTTCGTTGATTGCGTCGTAGATAATGCTGTAGAGACGGATGTCGATGTGTTCGGTTTCGGCCATTCTGCGGGCACCAACCGAGGGGCGGACTTGGAAGCCGATGATGATGGCGTCGGCGGTCATGGCCAGCATGACGTCGTTTTCGGAAATCTGACCCACAGCTTTGTGGATGACGTTGACTTGAACCTCTTCGTTGCCGAGCTTGATGAGCGAATCGCTAAGGGCTTCGACCGAGCCGTCGACGTCGCCTTTGACGATGATGTTAAGTTCCTTAAAGTTGCCGAGCGCGCGGCGACGGCCGATTTCTTCGAGTGTGAGGTGGTGCTGTGTGCGGATGCCTTGTTCGCGCTGCAGCTGGGTACGTTTGGCAGCGATGTCTTTGGCCTCCTTCTCGTTCTCCATAACGTTGAAGGTGTCGCCAGCCTGGCAAGCTCCGGTGAGGCCGAGCAGGAGCACCGGCTGCGATGGGCCAGCCGACATGACCTCTTGATTGCGTTCGTTATACATGGCACGAACCCTGCCGGCAACAGCGCCAGCCACGATGGGGTCGCCTTTGCGGATGGTGCCATCTTCGACAAGGATTTTGGCCACATAGCCACGGCCTTTGTCGAGTGTGCTCTCGATAACGGTGCCTTTGGCGCGCTTGTTGGGGTTGCCCTTCAGCTCCATGATGTCGGCCTGGAGGATAACCTTCTCTAACAGCTCTTCGACGTTGATACCTTTCTTGGCGCTGATGTCTTGGCTCTGGTATTTGCCTCCCCATTCCTCGACCAGCAGGTTCATGTTGGCCAACTCGGTCTTAATGCGGTCGGGGTCAGCGCCTGGTTTATCTATCTTATTGATAGCGAAGACGATTGGCACACCGGCCGACTGGGCGTGGTTGATAGCCTCGACCGTTTGCGGCATGATTTTGTCGTCGGCGGCAATGACGATGATGGCAATATCGGTCATCTTGGCACCGCGGGCGCGCATGGCTGTGAAGGCCTCGTGGCCAGGGGTGTCGAGGAAGGTGATTTTGCGACCATCGGCGGTGGTCACCTCGTAGGCACCGATGTGCTGGGTTATGCCGCCAGCTTCGCCAGCTATGACGTTGGTTTTGCGAATATAGTCGAGCAGCGACGTCTTGCCATGGTCGACATGGCCCATTACGGTGACGATTGGGTTGCGCGGGACGAGGTCTTCGGGACGGTCCTCCTCCTCGATTTGGTGGAGCGTGTTGACGACATCTTCGGAGGCAAAACTCACATCGAATCCAAACTCGTCGGCTATGAGCTTGATGGTTTCGGCGTCGAGGCGCTGGTTGATACTGACAAAGATGCCCACGCTCATGCAGGTGGCAATGATTTTGGTGACCGGCGTGTTCATCATCGTGGCCAATTCGTTGGCGGTGACGAACTCGGTTACCTGGAGCGTGTTTTTGCTCTCCATTTCGCGCAGCACCTCCTCTTCCATGTGGGCATGGACTTTTTGGCGCTTTTCGCGGTTGTGCTTCGAAGTCTTGGACTTGCCGAGTGGCGAGAGTCGGGCGAGGGTGTCGCGTATCTGCTTCTCGATTTCGTTGTCGTCTATCTCGACTTTCTTTTCGGCTTTGGCTTTATTCTTCTTCTTGGCTTCCGACTTTTTGTCGGTGCCTTTGGCTTGGTTTTTGTCGTTTTTGGACTGCTGGGCGGCCTCTTTCTTGGCTGCTTTTTGCTGCGAACCAGCCACGGCAGCAGCAGCGGCTTTTTCGGCCTCGGTTACCTTAACGCCCTCTTTTTTAACACGTTTGCGACGGCGGCGGTCGTCGTTTTTGGGCTTGGCAAATTGGCTGAGGTCGATTTTGTCGACCACCTTCGGGCCTTCGAGTTTCTGATATTTGGTCTCGATAAACTCTGGCTCTGGCTTGGCAGGGGCAGCAGTGGTTTCGGGCTTGACGGGCTCTTGGGGCTGGGCGTTAACCGTGGGCTGAGGCTCGGCAACAGGTGCGGGCTTGGCAGCGGGTTTGGACGCGGCGGGCTTGGCAACCTTATCGGCAGCAGCCTTGTCGGCCTTTTTCTTATCCTTCTTGCGGCGGTCGGGGCGGGTCTTGGTGTTGAGCGAACTGAGGTCGACCTTATCTATAATCTTCAACCCACCGATGACGGCTTGGGGCTCGACCGCGGGCTGTAGCGATTCGGGCTCTGGCTCAGGTTCGGGCTCTACAGCGACTGGTTCGGGCTCTGGCTCGGGCTGGACCGGAGTGGGCTCGGGTTGGGCCGGGGCGGGGGCAGGTTCGGGCTCGGGCTCGACGGCGATTGGTTCGGGTTCGGGCTGCTCCTCCTTGGGTTGAGGCGTGGCAGCGGGCTTGTTGGGCGAAGGATTGTAGTTTTTGATGATAATCTCTTCGGGCTCGCTGGGCGCAGGTGGTTGTGGTTCGTTGACGGCCACGGCGCGCTGGTTGGCGGTGGAGATGAGTTCGATTTTTTCGGCCTGTTCCTTGACGGCGCGTTCTTTTTGGAAGGCGGTGGCGAGCAGCTGGTACTGTTCGGGCGTGATTTTGGTGTTGGGGTTGGCGTCGACGTTATGGCCCCGGCGAGTGAGGTACTCGACGAGGTTGGAGATGCCAACATTAAATTCTTTGGCGACTTTGTTCAGTCTGATATTTTTCGGTTCTTCTGCCATGGTGCTTGGTTGCTCGTTACTGCCTGTTAATTAATCGGTTGAGGTTTTGTGTAGTGTTAAAAAGCTTTAACGGCAAAATATTTTAGTTTTTTGGGCGTTATTGCTTTTGTTTATGAAGAGTGACGTTTTTTTATTCGGCGAATTCGGCTTTGAGGATTTCGAGAACGTTGTCGATGGTCTCTTCTTCGAGGTCGGTGCGGGTGATGAGTTCCTCTTTGGGCAGTGCCAGCACGCTCTTGGCGGTGTCGCACCCAATCTTGACGAGCTCGTCGATGACCCACTGCTCGATTTCGTCGTTAAATTCTTGCAGGTCGACGTCGTCGTAGTCCTCGTCGGTGTCGCGATAGACTTCGATTTCGTAGCCCACCAGTCTCGAAGCGAGGCGTATGTTGTAGCCGCCCTTGCCTATGGCCAGGCTCACTTGGTCGGGCTGCATAAAGACTTCGGCCTTCTTCTCCTCCTCGTTGATGCGGATGGAGCTGATTTTGGCGGGGTTGAGGGCGCGCTGAATCATCACATCTACGCGTGGAGTGTAGTTGATGACGTCGATATTCTCTTTGCGCAGTTCGCGCACAATGCCATGGATGCGGCTACCTTTGACGCCGACACACGAGCCCACGGGGTCTATGCGGTCGTCGTAGCTCTCGACGGCCACTTTGGCTCTCTCGCCCGGCTGGCGCACTATGTTCTTGATGGTTATCAAGCCGTCGTAGATTTCGGGCACCTCGCTCTCGAGCAGACGCTCGAGGAAGATGGGGCTGGTGCGCGAAAGGATGATGACGGGGTTGTTGTTCTTCATCTCCACTTTGAGCACAATGGCGCGCACGGTGTCGCCCTTGCGGAAGTGGTCGCCCGGTATTTGCTCGCTCTTGGGGAGCAGGAGTTCTATCTTCTCCTCGTCGAGGATGAGCACCTCTTTGTTCCAGGGCTGGTAGACTTCGCCAACGATGATTTCGCCAACCTTTTCGCGATATTTCTGGAAGACGAGCGATTTTTCGTAATCTTGAATCTTGGCCACGAGGTTCTGGCGTATGGTGAGAATCTCGCGACGGCCAAAAACTGACATCGATATGGGTTCAGACAGTTCTTCGCCGACCTCGAAGTCGGCTTCAATCTTGACAGCCTCGGAGAGCGCAATTTCGCGGCTCGGGTCGGTCACGTTGCCGTCCTCGACGATGGTGCGGTTGCGGAAAATTTCGAGGTCGCCTCTGTCGATATTGACGATGATGTCGAAGTTGTCTTCAGAGCCGAAGTGCTTGGCCAGCGCGGCGCGGAACACCTCCTCGAGAATGCGCATCAACGTCTCACGTTCGATGTTCTTAAAATCCTTGAACTCTTGGAAAGAATCGATAAGGTCCAATGTTTTCATGGTGTCAGTTATTGTCGTGTCTATAAATTCAAAAATCAATCAAAACTCGTGCGCTCTTCACATCGTCGAACTTCAGGTCGAGGCGCCGAGCTGGCTGTTTGCGGCTGCCAGGCACTTCGAGCACAAAGCCGCCGTCGGTAACCTCGGCCAACCGGCCTTCGCAGCGCTCGTCGTCGAGGTCGACGACTTCGAGCCTGCGGCCCACGTTCTTGCGATACTGGCGAGGGAACTTCAGCGGCGAGTCGGCACCAGCCGAACTGACGTTGAGCTCGAAATCCTCAACGTCGCGGTCGAGCGACTTCTCGATAGCGCGGCTCAGCTCGATGCAATCGTCTATCGTCACACCGTTGTCGCCGTCAATGTCGACATAAATCTTATTGGCCGGCGTAACCTTCACACCCACAAGGAACTTGTCGCTCCCATCGAGCCAAGACTTGGCAATCTCAATTATTTTAGCTTTCTCAATCATAACTAAATACAACAAGAGGGAACTCACGCTCCCTCATTCAAAAAACCGGTGCAAAGTTACGACATTTTTTCGGAACAGCAAAATTTTTTTTCTGTACAGAGGTGGCCGGCGCTGCGCGCCAGCCACCAAAACACTGAAAATCAATCGTTTATAAAAATATTCTTAAACCACTGATTTTCAGGGTTAAAGTCGGGTTAGGGTCGTATTGAGGTCGTGTTGAGGTCGGTCGAACGAAAAAAAATGGGCTTCACCACCCCACTTCGAACCCCTTTTTGCAGCGAAATCGACCGCGCCTGATACAATTTCGGCCATGTTCACACCAAGTGTCATAAACGTATACAAAAAGTCGAAAATGTTAAAAAAAATACAGCCAATTGCGAAAAAAAGTGTATCTTTGCAGCGATATGTTGTGTACCAAAACCACGCCTAAACTGCCAATAACGACTGGCAACCAGGCGTTTACAGATACGCAATATAGCGTATATACATAGTAAAAAAGCGAAAAACGACATAAAAATGAGACCCAACAAAGCGATTTTAGCCTCGGCACTGCTGGCCGTCCTGCTGGCAGGATGCAAGACGACAGAACTGGCCTACGTCCAAGACGCCACGCGCGACTCTGCCACCATCGTCAACGAGCACTTCCTCAAAGGTATACAGCCGAACGACATACTCTACATCTACATCGAGAGTGGCTCGCCCGAGTCTACCATCCCCTTCAACCAAGAGACCAACAAGGTGGCCATCGCGTCGGGCACTGTGATGAACCCTGGTTCGAGCGCCGTGACGGGCTATCTCGTTTCGGCCGACGGCTACATCACTTTCCCAGTGTTGGGCAAAATCAACGTCGTCGGGCTCACCCACAGCGAGTTGGCTCAAAGTCTCGAAAAGCGCTTGGTCGACGAAGGCCACATCATCGACCCCGTGGTCACCGTCAAGCTTATGAACTTCCGCGTCAGCGTGCTGGGCGAAGTTACCCGTCCTGGCCAAATCGAAGCCTCGGGCGAACGACTCACCATCTTCGAAGCCCTGGCTATGGTGGGCGACCTCACACTCTACGGCCGTCGCGACAACGTCACCGTGGTCCGTGAAGAGAACGGTATGCGCATTGTTGGCAACATCGACCTCACTTCGAAAGACGTATTCGAATCGCCATACTACTACCTCCACCAAAACGACATGGTCTACGTCGAGCCAAACATCCGCCGCAAACGCAACGCCAACCACGACCCCGTCATCCAGGGGTACGTCTCGATAGCCGTGTCCACACTCGGCACCATATCCACACTTATCTACCACATCATCCTCAGCCGCTCGTACCTCAAAAGAGGATAATCTCGTAATCGCAAATCCATAAAACACCTCATACCCCATGGACAACCAAATAAGCAATCAAAACTTGCAGCAACAGCCCGAATCCGAGAACACCATTTCTATCAAAGACATCATTTTCATCGTCATCAACAACTGGTACTGGTTCGCAATCTCGGTTGTAGTCTGCCTCGTCATCGCCGCCTTTGCCTACAAAGCCCAGCCCAAATCCTACTCGGCCTCGGGCACCATCATGGTTCGCGACAATGGCAAGAAAGTCTACTCTGGCGGCAATATGGACGCCATCTTCTCTAACCTCGGAATGGACAACAGCAGTCTCTCGCTCGAAAACGAGATATATATGCTTCGTTCCTCATCGCTCATGGACCAAGTGGTTATCCGCCTCGGCCTCGACCACCCCTGCTCGCGCCACGACCTCTTCCGCAAAATATCATACTACAAAGACGCTCCACTCTACCTCTCGGCTACAGGCATCGGCTTCTCTCCCGACACCACCGACCTCGAAATCCATATAGACATAACGCCAAAAGACAATAATAAGTATGAATACAAAGTAAAAAATATCAACAATCCGCAAGTTGGTAAAGCGAAAGGAGAAGCATACTACAACGAACAGGTCGAACTAAACGGCGGCGTAACCTTCCTCGTCGAAAAGACTGCACACTACAACGACAACTTCGAAGACGTCACCCTGAGTATGGCCGTCGTCCCCGTTCACCGCATGGCTCGCAATATGCTCAAAGACCTCCAAGTGGCTCGCGCCGACAAACTTGCCTCCATCCTCTCCATAACCTACAAAGACAACAACCCTCGTCGCGC
Organism: Bacteroidales bacterium; assembly: GCA_017479385.1. Lineage (GTDB taxonomy): Bacteria > Bacteroidota > Bacteroidia > Bacteroidales > P3 > Colimorpha. The sequence goes on from JAFVCE010000020.1 coordinate 7,346, forward strand.
CAACGAGATTGTCGATACACTCATCGCAGTATATAACTACGACGTCGTCAACGACAAAAACAAGGTGGCCGAAAAAACCGAACAATTCATCTCAGAGCGCATAGCCCTCATCTCCGACGAACTGAGCAGCGTCGACGCTCAAGTGGCCGACATCAAGAAAAGCGCCCAAGTGCCCGACATCGACGCCGCCTCCGGCACCCTCGTCCAATCCGCCACACGCTATGGCGATGCCGTTGCCGCGGCCGAAGCCGAGCTCAACCTCATTCGCTACCTGCGCAACTACATGAACGACCCCCAGAACCAGGACAACCTGCTCCCGGCCCTCTCCGGACTTGGCGACAGCGGCATACAAAGCATGATAGCAAGCTATAACCGCTCCGTCAACGAATACAACCGCATGATTTCGGCCGGTAGCAACAACCCACAGCGCAAGACTGCCAAACAGCAGATGGACACCCAATTCGAGGCCATCCTCACCTCAATCAACAACCTCATCACCGCCACCGAAATACGGCTCCAAACCGCTCGCGACCAAGAGTCGCAAGCCAAGAACCGCATTTCGTCTGTCCCCACCCAAGCCAAAGCCGTCACCGAAATTGGCCGCCAACAAAAAATCAAAGAAGAACTCTACCTCTACCTGCTCAGCAAACGTGAAGAGACGGCCATGAACCTCGCCGTCACCGTGGCCAACGCCAAGGTTGTAGAACCCGCCATCGTAAAACTGGCTGGACCTCGCCTGCTCATGTTCGCCCTCGTGGCTGTGGTGCTGGGTATTGCCATCCCTGCTGGCATAATGTTCTGCATCACATTCTTCGACACCAAGTTGCGCTCCAAAAACGACGTTGAGCGTGCCACGACCATACCAGTCCTCGGCGAGATACCCGAAAAGCCCGAAGAACGCGAAAACGACGAAATCATCGTCACCGCCAACGGCACCGACGTGGTCACCGAAGCCTTCCGAATACTACAGTCCAACATACCCTTCTTCCTCAACGGCAACGACAAAAAAGTCATCCAGACAGTCTCGACTGTCCCTGGCGAGGGCAAAAGCTACACAGCGCTCAACCTTGCCCTCTCGCTCGCCTACTTGGGAAAGAAAACCATACTTGTCGACTTCGACCTGCGTAAGCGCTCGCTCTCCAAAACCATAGACCGCTCTAACCGCATTGGACTGATTCACTACCTGCTCGGCAAAGAGACCGACATCAACAACATCATCAAACACAGCGAAACATCAGACCACCTCGACTACATTGTGTGTGAAAAAACACCACCCAATGCAACCCAACTCCTACTGAGCGATAAACTTGACAACCTCACCGCCTTCCTCCGTGAGAACTACGACTACATAATCTTCGACTCTACTCCCGCCCAAATCGTGGCCGACGCTGCCGTTATCAACCGCATTGCCGACCTCACCACATACGTAATGCGTATCGGTTACCTCAACAAGAGCTCCCTGCCATTTATTCAAGAGCTGCAAGATAAAGGCAAGTTCAAGAACATGGCCATCATCCTGACCGACGTACCCCTCATTCGAAAAGGCTACGGCGGACACTACGGCTATGGTTATGGGTATGGCTATGGATACGGCTATGGCTATGGTTACGGTTATGGCTACGGATATGGCTATGGTTACGGCTCTGACGAAGAAGAACAAGAGAAGCCCACCACAAAGCATAGGGGGGGGCAACAATCTAAAAACCAAATAAATACAACAAATGAAAGGCATCGTACTCGCCGGTGGTTCCGGAACTAGACTCTACCCCATCACCAAGGGGGTAAGCAAACAACTACTCCCTATCTACGACAAACCGATGGTGTACTACCCTATCTCGGTGCTAATGCTTGCTGGCATACGCGATATACTTATTATATCAACCCCACACGACTTGCCAAGCTTCCGCCGACTGCTGGGCGACGGCTCCGACTTTGGAGTAAACTTTTCATACGCAGAGCAGCCATCGCCCGATGGCTTGGCACAGGCATTCATCATTGGCGAAGAGTTTATAGGCAACGACTCGGTTTGCCTCGTCTTGGGCGACAACATCTTTCATGGTAACGGACTGAGCAACCTGCTTCGCACCGCTGTGACCGATGCCGAACAGCACGCCAAAGCCACCGTCTTCGGCTACTGGGTTGCCGACCCAGAACGCTACGGTGTGGCCGCGTTCGACAACAAAGGCAACGTCACCTCTATCGAAGAAAAACCAGCCAACCCCAAAAGCAACTATGCCGTGGTTGGCCTCTACTTCTATCCCAACAAGGTGGTCAAAACAGCCAAAACCATCAAGCCCAGCGCACGTGGCGAACTCGAAATCACCTCTGTCAACCAAGCATTTCTCGACGACGGGGAACTAAAAGTGCAACTGCTTGGCCGCGGATTTGCATGGCTCGACACCGGCACACACGACTCACTTGCCGAAGCCTCCACATTCATCGAAGTCATCGAAAAACGACAGGGCCTCAAGATTGCTTGCCTCGAAAGCATTGCCTACGAGAAAGGCTGGCTCTCGGCCGACGGCCTGCGCCGCGTGGCTCAACCTATGGCCAAAAACCAATATGGTCAATATCTACTCAACTTGGCAAATCAACCAACAGAAATGTAGATGAACATCATAAACACAGACATAGAGGGCCTTATAATAATAGAGCCGAAAATTTTTGGCGACAGCCGCGGCTACTTCTTCGAAAGCTACAACGCCAACGACTTTGCTGCCTCAACCGGAAGAGCGATAACCTTTGTGCAAGACAACGAGTCGAAATCGACCTACGGTGTTGTGCGCGGACTACACTTCCAAACGCCGCCCTACGCACAGAGCAAGTTGGTGCGCGTTGTATCTGGTATGGTACTCGATGTAGCCGTCGACTTGCGCCGCTCGTCGCCCACCTACGGCCGCTACGCGGCCGTAGTGCTCTCGGCCGACAGCCACCGACAACTCTTCTTACCCAAAGGCCTTGCACATGGATTCGCTGTACTAAGCCAAGAAGCTGTGTTTCAGTATAAATGCGACGAATTCTACCATCCCGAGGCCGAAGGTGCCATTGCTTGGGACGACCCCACCCTGGCCATAGACTGGCAACTGCCGAAAGCCGACGTCAAACTGTCTGAAAAAGACAAAAATCACCCCCTACTCAAAAACTTCATAACACCCTTTGAATGAACCTTTTGGTAACAGGAGCAAACGGACAGTTGGGCACCCACTTGCGAATGGTATGCAACAAAACGACAATAAACTGTGTCTTTACAGATGTCGACGAACTTGACATTACCGACAGCGCGGCAGTAGACCGCCTCGTGCGACAAGCGGACATTGACATCATTGTGAATTGCGCAGCCTACACCAACGTAGACCGAGCCGAGTCCGAACCCCAATTGGCCGACCGCCTCAACCACATCGGCGCTGCCAACTTGGCCCACGCCGCTCTCGATAACGGCGCAACCCTCGTCCATATATCGACCGACTACGTATTTGGTGGAAACCAGGGCAACACCCCTCGCACCGAACTCGAGCCAACCAACCCAACCGGCGTATATGGCCAGACCAAACTGCTCGGCGAACAAGCCGTGATAGCTTCGGGCTGCAAAAACATAATAATCCGCACTGCTTGGCTCTACAGCGAGTTTGGCAAAAACTTTATGCGGACCATGCTCGACCTTTCTGCTCACAAAGACAGGCTAAAAGTAGTGTTCGACCAAGTGGGCACCCCCACCTACGCCGGCGACTTGGCAGCCGCCATTCTCACCATTATCAACACCCCCGACCTCGACAACCACCTTGGCCTTTACCACTACAGCAACGAAGGCGTGTGCAGTTGGTACGACTTCGCTCACTTCATAGCCCAACAGGCTGGCCACACACATTGCCAAATCGAGCCCTGCCACAGCAACGAATTTCCGAGCAACGTGGTGCGCCCAAGCTACTCGGTACTCGACAAAAGCAAAATAAAACAAGCTTTCGCACTACACATACCTCACTGGACCCAAAGTGCCCAACTATGCCTCAAAAACCTGACAACGACCCAATGAAACAATTCGCACTCATAGGCGTGGGGGGATACGTCGCCCAACGCCACTTGAAAGCTATACACGACACTGGCAACAACCTGCTGAGCGCCTACGACCGCAACGACAGCGTGGGCATTATCGACTCCTACTTCCCCGATGCCGCCTTCTTCACCGAGCAAGAACTCTTCGACCGACACAACACACGCCTACACGACCGCGGCACCGACATCGACTACGTTTCAGTTTGCACCCCCAACTACCTGCACGACGCACACACGCGCTACGGCCTACGCCTCGGCGCCGACGTTATTTGCGAAAAGCCCATGGTGCTAAGCCCCTGGAACATAGATGCGCTCGAGAGCGTAGAGAACGCCACCGGCCACCGCGCCTACACCATACTCCAACTTCGACTCCACCCCTCGGTCCAGGCTTTGCGCCAACAGGTGCAGCAAGGCCCAGCCGACAAAGTCTACAACATAGACCTTACCTACATCACCCCACGCGGCAAATGGTACTACGCCTCTTGGAAAGGCGACGAGCGCAAAAGTGGCGGCATACCCACCAACATCGGCATACACTTCTACGATATGCTGATATGGATATTCGGCGCCGTGAAGAGCAACACCGTACACATCCTCACCCACGACCGCGCGGCCGGATACATCGAACTCGAGAAAGCGCGCGTGCGCTACTTCCTAAGCATAAATGCCACTCATATGCCGACCGAAGCTCGCGAAGCCGGATTGAGAAGCTACCGCACCATACTCGTCGACGGGCAGGAATTTTCGTTTAGCGACGGCTTTACCGAACTGCACACCCGCAGCTACGAAGAAATCTTGGCCGGACGAGGATTCCACATGACCGAGACCCGCCCCAGCATCGAACTCGTACACAACATACGCCACAGCACCCCTGTTGGCCTTTGCGGCGACTACCACCCAATGGCCAAATACCCACTAACCCCACACCCGTTCCAATGGTAAACGACACGTTCATACACGAGAGCTCCTACGTCGACGACGGCGCAACCATTGGCAGAGGCACCAAGGTGTGGCACTTCTGCCACGTACAGAGCGGCGCCACTATTGGCAGCAACTGCTCGCTCGGACAGAACGTCAACGTGGGCCCCAACGTCAAAATCGGCAATGGGGTGAGGATACAGAACAACGTCTCCATCTACGACGGCGTGGAACTTGAAGACAACGTCTTTTGCGGGCCCTCGTGCGTGTTCACCAACGTCGCCACCCCGCGTGCCCATTTTCCAGCCAATGGGCACTACACCCACACCCTCATCTGCCAAGGAGCCTCGATAGGAGCCAACGCTACCATCGTCTGCGGTCACACCGTGGGTCGCTCGGCCCTCGTGGCAGCCGGAGCTGTGGTCACCCACGACGTGGCAGACTTTGCCCTCGTGGCTGGCATACCGGCACGACAAATTGGCTGGGTGTGCGAGTGTGGCACGAAACTTGATAGCACACTCAAGTGCAGCTGCGGCCGCACCTATAGATATAAAAACAGCGCCTACCCTGCGGCCGGACTGACCAAAAACGAACAATAACCGCCCATGCAATTCCGCGACCTGACACGCCAATACCAAGCCCTGCGCCCCGCCATCGACGAGGCCGTGGCCTCATGTATGGCCTCGGGCGCATTCATCCAGGGCGACCCCGTTGTCAAGCTCGAACAGCAACTGGCTCAATATGTTGGCACCGACCACTGCGTCAGTTGTGCCAACGGCACCGACGCCCTGCTGCTGGCCCTCAAGGTATGGCATATCGGGCCGGGCGACGCTGTGTTCGTGCCCGACTTCACCTTTTTCGCTTCGGCCGAAGTGGTGGCAGCACAAGGCGCAACACCAATTTTTGTCGAGGTCGACCCTCGCACTTTCAACCTCGACCCAGCGGCCCTCGAACGACGCATTGCCACCGTCAAAGAGCAGGGGCAGTTGCGTCCGCGCGCCATCATAGCAGTCGACCTCTTTGGCCAACCAGCCGACTTCGGCAGAATTGGCGCCATCGCCGAGCGCGAGCAACTACTTGTGCTCGAAGACGGTGCCCAGGGCTTTGGCGGAGCCATCGGTCAACGCCGAGCCTGCTCGTTCGGGCACATCGCCACAACCTCGTTCTTCCCTGCCAAACCACTGGGCTGCTACGGCGACGGCGGGGCCCTCTTCACCAACAACGCCGAGTGGGCCGCACACGCCCGCTCGCTCGCACAGCACGGCCGCGGACTTTCAAAATACGAACACAACGCCATAGGTCTCAACTCGCGCCTCGACACACTACAGGCAGCAATACTCAGCGTAAAACTCAAAGCATTCCAAAACAGCGAGTTGCAAGCCGTGAACCACTTCGCCTCGCTCTACACCAACCTGCTCGACGGCGCGGTGCTCACCCCCTACCTGCCGCAAGGCTTCAGCTCCTCGTGGGCGCAATACACCGTGCTCTTTGCCAGCACCGCTCAACGCGACGCCGCCAAGCTACGTATGGCACAAGCTGGCATACCCACCATGATATATTACCCCTCCCCCATGCACCTCCAACCAGTGTTCGCTCACCTACCGGTTGACGAGGGGTTAACATCGGGTTGGGGTCGTATTAAGGTCTGCCTTTCGCTACCCATCCACCCCTACCTGACCGACGACGAGGTGGCCCACGTATGCTCCACCCTCAAACAAGCCATCAATGATTAACGACAGCGACATAAAAATATCCGTCATCGGCCTCGGCTACGTGGGGCTGCCAATGGCAGTCCTCTTCGCCTCGCGCTACCAAGTGTTGGGGTTCGACCTCAACCCTGCACGAGTCGAAGAACTCGGCCGAGGCGTCGACAGCACCCTCGAGGTCGGTCCAGACCGCCTTGCCAACGCCATTGGCCACGGCCTCAGATTCACCACCGACAAGGCTCAACTCAAAAACTGCAATGTCTTTATAGTAGCCGTGCCAACGCCCGTCGACGTCAACAATCGTCCCGACCTCACACCGCTGCTCGAAGCCTCATCCACCGTGGGCCAAGCCCTCGGCCACGGCAAGGTGGTGATATACGAATCCACAGTCTACCCAGGCGTAACCGAGGAGGAATGTGTCCCCATGCTTGAGCGCACCTCGGGCCTGCGCTTCAACGACGACTTCTTTGTTGGGTACTCGCCAGAACGCATCAACCCCGGCGACCGCGAACACACCGTGGAGCGCATTGTCAAAGTCACCTCCGGCTCTACACCAGAGACGGCCGATTTCGTAGACCGCCTCTACCGCTCCGTGCTGCAGTGTGGCACCCACCGAGCCCCCTCCATACGAGTGGCCGAAGCCTCCAAGATTGTGGAAAACACCCAGCGCGACGTCAACATTGCCTTCTTCAACGAGCTTGCCAAAGTGTTCAACGCCATGGGCATAGATACCCACGACGTTATCGAAGCCGCCTCCACCAAGTGGAACTTCATCAAACTCAGCCCCGGCCTTGTTGGCGGGCATTGCATTGGCGTAGACCCATACTACTTGATACAGAAAGCCCAAGTCTACGGTGTGTTGCCACGCATCATGTCCGACTCGCGCCGCCTCAACGACGGTATGGGCTACTACGTTGCCACACAAGTCATCCGCCACATGTGCCTCAAAGGCGTGAGGGTTAAGGATGCCCGCATACTCATACTGGGTTTCACCTTCAAAGAGAACTGCCCCGACATACGCAACACCAAAGTCCTCGACATAATCACCACCCTCGGCGAATACACCTCAAACCTGACTGTGGTCGACCCCTGGGCCGACCCAGCCAAAACAAAACGCGAATATGGCATAAATATTGTGCCGCAAGTCGAAACAAATATGCAGTTCGACGCAGCCATCCTCGCAGTGGCACACAGCGCCTTCGCCAACCTGCCACTGCGCCAAATGGTGCCCGAACCTGGCGTAATCTACGACGTGAAGGGATTTTTACCAAGACACATAACAGATTCAAGATTATGAAACAGCATTCTACAACTTTCTACAATCGATTAATATACAACCTCGTTAAGCGCTACCGCCACTCTACCATTCCGCGCTGGTCTGTGCTGCTTATGGATATGGTGCTCTTCCTGATAGCGTTCGTCATCATGGAAGCCTTTACCCAACACGGCTTCACCGAGGTGAGCCTCAAGCGCGCCAGCGTCGAACTAATAACCAGCATGGTCATCACCCTGCTCTTCTTCCTCAGCGTTGGCACCCATCGCAGCATGGTGCGCCACTTAGGCATCAAAGATGTGTCCAACATACTCATCGCCACCGCTGGCCCACTGGCGCTTTTCTGGATAGCCAACCTCATCAACAACAACATCAATCCCCACATCGTCCAAAGCCGTTTCCTGCTCTCATACCGCGAGTCGTTCATGCTCTACTCTATGCTGGCTGTCCTTATGATAATAATGCGCTTAGCAATGCAGAAAATCTATAACGACTACTTCCGCAAACGCAGGCCCGAGCTCAACGTGGTTATCTATGGTGCTGGTGCGGCAGGCATAATCACCGTCAACGCCCTCAAACAAGACCTACACTACGAATACAAGATTGTGGCCTTTATCGACGACGACCTCTCCAAGGTGAACCAAGAACTCGACGGCGTGCCGGTTATGCGCGCGCGCGCCGTGCTCAACCCCAAGTTCATCGAGCAACGCAACGTCAAACAGCTCATCATAGCCATCCCCACCGTGCGCCAAATCCACAAACAGGCCATCTCGAACAAAGCCCTCGAGTTAGGTCTGATGGTGAAATCGGTGCCCCACATCCGCCACTGGATAAATGGCTCGTTCAGCGCCAACCAGATTGAGAACATCAAAATCGAAGACCTCCTCGAACGCGAAAGCATCAAACTCGACAACGTCAACCTCGTACGCGAGATTGCGGGCAAGACCATACTCGTCACCGGAGCCGCTGGCTCGATTGGCAGCGAGATATGCCGCCAACTCTTCCAATACCAGCCAGAGCGGGTCATAATGCTCGACCAAGCCGAAAGCCCCATGTACGACCTGCAGTTCGAGCTGCGCAACACCAAACCCTACAGCAACTCGGTAGACCGCATGGAGTTCGTCATAGCCAACGTCAAAGACCAGCAGCGCATGGAGGAGGTGTTCAGCCACTTCCACCCACAACTGGTCTACCACGCGGCGGCCTACAAGCATGTGCCATTCATGGAAGAGAACCCCTACGAGGCAGTATACGTCAACGTGTTTGGCACCCGCAACATTGCCGACCTCGCTATAAAATACGGCGCCGAAAAGTTCGTCATGGTATCTACCGACAAGGCCGTCAACCCAACCAACGTGATGGGTGCCACCAAGCGTATGGCCGAAATCTACATCCAGAGCCGCTCTACCGAGCGCACCCACTTCGTCACCACACGCTTCGGCAATGTGCTGGGCTCGAACGGTTCGGTCATACCACTATTCAAGAAGCAGTTGGCCGCAGGTGGCCCGCTCACCGTTACCCACCGCGACATTATTCGCTACTTCATGACCATACCCGAAGCCTGCAACCTCGTGCTCGAAGCGGGTGCCATGGGCCAGGGAGGCGACATCTTTGTGTTCGACATGGGCAAACCCGTCAAAATCTACGATATGGCGCGCAAGATGATTCAGCTCTCGGGCCAAACCAACATCGAAATCAAGGAGATAGGTCTTCGCCCAGGCGAGAAGCTCTACGAGGAGCTACTGGCCAACAAGGAGGCCACCATCCCCACCTACCACCCCAAGATTATGCGTGCCCAAGTGCGCACCTACTCCCTCGACGAGATAGACCGCGAATATGCCGACCTCTGGACCAAACTCGAAACCCTCGACCCTATGTCTATCGTGGCCAAGATGAAGGAGATTGTGCCCGAATTCATCTCGAACAACTCGGTCTACTGCCAACTCGACCACACCGACGCCCAATAGCCGCCACCCCCATTTGAGGCCTGAAAACGAGCGCCGTACCACATAGGTAACCCCGCCGCAAGAGGACCCAACTATGGCGCCGAGTCAACTTTTTGTTAAAAAAGTTGAACAAACGGCGCGCATTCGGATTTTTTTTCGTAATTTTGCACACGCGAAAAAAATATATCAGAACTCCGAACCAGACCACACGTCCCAAACCACACAAAAAACCAATAATCGCAACAAAAATGAAAAGAACAGTCCTTCTACTAATAGCCCTACTCCCCCTACTGGCCGTGGCACAGCCGCTGCCCGACGACTACGAAGCCCAGTCGTGCACCTCAATCATGGTGGGCAAACGCGCCTCGACCGACGGCAGCGTCATTACCTCGCACACCTGCGACGGCCGCTACCGCACCTGGATGACCATAGAACCCGCCGCCGACCACAAGAAGGGCGACTACCACCTGGTGCGCAAAGGCACTATGCACACCGTTTCGCCCACCGACACCACCGGCGTGCGGCTGGCCGGCAAGATTGCGCAAGCCGAGCACACCTACGCCTACCTCAACACCGCCTACCCCTGCCTCAACGAGCGCCAACTCGCCATTGGCGAAACCACCTTCGGCGGCCCCGACACACTGCGCAACCCCAACGCCATGTTCCAAATCGAGGAACTCGAGCGCGTGGCCCTGCAACGCTGCACCACCGCCCGCGCCGCCATTCAGCTCATTGCCAAACTGGTGGCCAAACATGGCTACTCTGACGGCGGCGAATGTATTACCATTGCCGACAAGAAAGAGGTGTGGCAGATGGAAATTATTGGCGAAGGCCCCGACCGCATTGGCGGCGTGTGGGTGGCACAACGCGTGCCCGACGACCACGTGGCCGTGAGCGCCAACATACCGCGCATTGGCCGCCTGCAACGCTCCAACCCCGACTACTTTATGTGCTCCGACAACGTCGAGGAAGTGGCCAAACGCTACGGCCTCTGGGACGGCGAGAGCGAGTTCGTCTTCTGGCGTGCCTACAACGCCTCTTACGCCAACGGCAAAAACTTCCGCGAACGCGAGTTCCACATACTCAGCACCCTCGCCCCCTCGCAAGGCTTCAGTATGGATATGGACGAGCTGCCCTTCTCGGTCAAACCCGACTCGCCTGTCGACGTAACCGACGTCATGCGCCTGCTCCGCTCCACCTACGAAGAGACCGACATGGATATGTGCCGCAACCTCAAAATCGTCGTCAACCGCAAACGCGACGACGGCACCACCTACCCCGACACCGTGGTCAGCCCCGTGGCCAACCCCTGGCTCACCGGCACCATGCAGCAAACACTCAACCTCATTGCCCCCGGCACAGTCGACTTTCGTCGCACCGTCAGCGTGGCATGGTGCAGCTACAGCTTTGTGGCCCAACTGCGCGACTGGCTGCCCGACGCCGTGGGCGGAGTGTGCTGGGTGGCGGTAGACAACCCCGGCCAAAGCCCACGCATACCCATCTTCTGCGGCACAACCGAACTGCCCGAAGCCTTTGCCCGCTGTGGCCAAAAACAATACGACCCCACCGCCCTACTATGGCAATACCGCCGCGCCAACAAACTCGCCACCGTGCAATGGCAACGCACAAAAAAACAGCACCTCAACGCCGTGCTCCACCACGAGGGCAAAGCCTTTAGTGGGCTCAACAACCTTGAACAAAACGTCGCGGCCGCCAAAAACGCCAAAGCCGCCAGCCGACTGCTCAACGACTACACCCGCCAAATCTACGACGGCACCGTAGCCGCATGGCTCGGCCTCGAAGCCGACTACTGGCAAATGTTCGGCATGGGATTCTAACCAACTATAAATCAATACTAAACAACAAACACAATAACACCCATGAAAAAGAAACTCGTCGTAGCCGCAGCCATGCTCCTCGCCCTTGGCACCGGCACCACCTTTGCTCAACACCCCCAAAACAACGAGCGACCCAAACAACCCGGAACCTTCCAACAAGCCCCGCGCCAGCCACAACACCCCGGCCACGAAGAACTCAAAGCCGCAAAAAGCGGCCCCTCGGCCAAAGCCAAAGTCAAACGCCAGGGCCTCGACCCAGCCATAGTCAAAGCTTTCCCCACCGCCAAAACCATCACCAAAGGCGAAAAAATGACCCAAGTCTTCGACGCCAACCAGCAACTACTGGGCTACGTGGTCTACAGCCAACCCGCCAGCAGCTCCATCCGCGGCTACAATGGCGAAACCCCACTACTCATCGCCCTCACAACCAAAAAGAAAATATCCTCTGTCCAACTGCTCGCCAACAGCGAAGGGCCACGCTACGTGCGCAGCGTAGAACAAGCCGGACTGCTCAAAAGCTGGGACGGCCTCAAAATCAAAAAAGCACGCAAAAAGAAAGTCGACGCCGTCAGCGGAGCCACATTCACCTCGCGCTCCATCATCGAGAGCCTACGCGCTGCCCTCGCCGGCCTCTGAACCATTCCAACCCCGACCAACTCCCCCGAGGCGGCTACTCAGGATTGAGCCGCCTCGAGGTTTTTTGTGGTCAAGGACACAATATTAACTAATTAAAACAACTTTATTTTCATAACAAGGCCGCGCAACTCTAACCCGCGTCCGGGCAGTGTCGTGCCCACCACGAGCCAAGTCAGAACCAATACAAGGTCAAAGAGGGGTTAAGGAGGGGTTAAGGTCGTATTAACATCGAAGTTTCAACAAGTTTTCAACAACCTTAAGCACTTCTCAACACAACTCGAAGCCGACTACTTCTCGCCCCCTTCGCGACGCAGAGCCAACTTGTACAGCTCTACCGAGCCGCCAATGCCCTTCTCCTTTGCCTGGTTACCATATTCATCCACATCAACAATATTGCGCGGACTGTGGGTTATGCACAGCGGGCCGCCAATGCAACCCCCGTCGCAGGCCATACCTTCAAAGAAGTTGGCCGTCTGCTTCTTGGCCCTGAGCAGGGTCAAAGCCGTCCGACACTGGTCGATACCGTTCATAGCTATCGACCTAACTCCTTCAACACCAAGCTCCTGCGCCACGTGGGCCACACCCTGGGCCACCCCGCCACTTTTGGCAAAAATGCGTCCATAATACGAAGCATTGTCCAACTCCGTATCCTCACACTCGGTGGTAACAATGCCGCGCGCGTCGACAAAGGCTTGCAACTCCTCGAAACTCATAACGCTGTCTATCAAACCTTTGGTCTTTTCCAGAGTATACTCACCCTTCTTCGCCGCGCAGGGTCCGATAAAGACCACCTTGGCCGTGGGGTCGCTGCTCTTGATGAGGCGGGCCGCCATCACCATGGGGGAAACCGACGACGAGACAGCCCCCTTCAGTTCAGGGAAATTCTTCTCCACAAAACTCACGAAAGCCGGGCAGCAACTGGTCGTCATCACAGCGTTGGGGTCGGCCTTTGTCTTCTCGGCAAACTCCAGCGCCTCATTGTATAGGGTTATGTCGGCGCCGAGGGCAGCTTCGACCACCTGGTGGAAGCCGAGGCGACGAATGGCGGTGACCACCTGCGTCACGCGGCCAAAGCGGCACTGGCTCACGATGGCCGGGGCAACGACGGCGTAGACTCTGTAGCGACGGCCCTCGTCAGAGTTTTTCAATATATCGATTATGTCGAGCACCAAACTGCGGTCAGATATGGCTCCAAACGGACACTTGTATACGCAGGCGCCGCACGAAATACACTTGTTGTTGTCTATCACCGCCTTGTCGTCGGAGTTTATGCTGATGGCTTTCACCTTGCAACTCTTCATGCAAGGGCGTTTCTGCGCTATGATGGCGCTGTAGGGGCAAGCTTGCGCGCAGCGCCCACACTCTATGCAACGCGAGCGGTCTATCACACAACGGTGGCCAACAATGGTTATGGCGTCCTTGGGGCAGACGTCCTTGCAAGCGTGCATCATGCAGCCACGGCAAGCGTCGGTGACCATCATACCAGCTGCCGGGCACTCGTCGCACGCCGTCTCCATAACCTGCACCGGGTTGGGATTCTCCTTATTGCCGCCCATGGCCATGTGTATGCGTTCTTGCACCACGGCACGCTCCTTATAAATGCAGCAGCGCAGTTCGGCCTTGGGGCCGGGCACTATGATTTTTGGAATTTCGACATAGGCATTCTCCAAGCCGCCCTCGTAGGCGCGGCGGATAACCTCCTTGAGGACCTTATATTTAATCCACTGCACATTGGTGTCGAAAAGTTTCTGTTCCATAGCTTAAAGAGTATTGTCTTTTTTTTCTATTCTGCTTTTTTAATCAATCGTAGTTAACAGTTACCGTCTTGCCCATGTGGCGCAGGTTGTCGGCAATGTGTTCCACAAGCTTCAGCTTCATGGTTATATCGATATCAAGACCTTGATGGGCGGCGTTCACATTCTGGCCAACGAAGAAGACAATATGCGTAGCCTCTTCGAAAACCAAATTGGCAAGCAGCGACCCTCCGTCGGTTTTGGTATAAGTCTTGGGCGTAAGGTCTTTGTCCGAGACATATTTTTCGGAGAGCGAAAGCAGTCTGCGCAGCGTGATGACCCCCTCGGTGGTGAGGTCGATACCCTCGATAAAGCCGATGGGTGGCACTTCGCGGTCGGGAAAATCGAAGCTGGTTTTGAGCGGTTTACCAATACAACGGGCAACGATTTGCGAACTCGTTCCGCCGCAAACTATCAGTTTATCTGCACCTTGCATAAAGCGCTGCACGTAGTATGCGTCTTTCTCCTTATCGACCGGAGGACCGACCATTATGTGCACCTCCAACTTTGGCCTGACGCGAATGGCAGCCACTGTGGTGTCATCGCCCGGACGGTCGAGATACAGGTCATTGCACGCCGACGCCAAAAGGCAAGCCGCAGCACGGGCCGACATATGGGGGTTGACATTGCGGTCGAGGTGTTCCATTATCTCTTTGCGCTGCCAACCAAAGTTGAGGATTTGCCCAATTCCGGCATGAATGCAGCCGTCGCTCATAACAAACACCAGGTCGCCGGCCTCGAGTGCCAACTCTGTGTGGTAAACACGTTTGCCACAGATGTCTAAAACCTCGCGGTTGGGGAAGTCGTTTGTGTGCCCATCATGGAACCAAATAGCTTCCGGATTATCGAATTCGAACATATGTCCACGTCCGGCATTATCGATATGGATGACCGAAAAAGTGCTGTAAGCCAGCTGGCGCTCCTTGCATACCGGCAGGGTTTCGATAATGGTGCCAACACAGTCTTCCATAGCCGCACCGCCGGCCACCATGGTACATAAAATCTTGCTCGTCAGGGTCGATAGGATGTTGGCCTTGACGCCACTGCCCAACCCGTCGGCAAGCACAAGCGTTGTGTAGCCATCGGCCACAACAAGCTCGACGTTATCGCCACACAACTCTTCGCCCACGTGGTTGAGCGAGGTGTAGCCATACTCGACACAGAGCTCTTTGGTCATTGCTCCTCCTTTCCCGAAACCGAACTACTGAGCATATTCTTAAGGTTGAGCAGGGCCACCTTAGTCTCGGCAGTGGTTTCGCCAAGGAGCGAAGCAATCTCCTGTGCCACACGCATTTGCTTCATGATGACACTGTCGGTCGTGGCAATGGTATCAATCTTCACGCGGTCAAGTTTCTTGTCGTAGTTCACCTCGTCGCTAACGTCGGTCATCAACCCGAAAAGCAGATTTTGCTCGCTCAAGAGGCTCACCGTCAAACTCACATAGCGGTCGGTGGCACCAATATGAAGGCGCTTGTTTTCGGTTCGACGTTTTTGGGTGAATGAGTTGTAAAATTCGAGCGGTGGGAAAAAGTCGCTCAACGGTCGGCCGGCATTGGCCTCGGGCGAACCCGTCATGCCAAGCATTTTCATGGCTGTCGCGTTACAGTCGACGATGTTCATATCGGGGTCTACAAGCACCACGCCTTCGGGCGAGTTGCGCACAATATCGATAGCCAAACTCTCGGCTCGTTTGCGCATATAGGGCAGACATATATCGATATCGGCATTGCCATTGATGACAGCTTTTGCTTTCTCGCGGCAAGAATTGTAGCCACAGGCACCACAGTTCAGTTCGTCGGCGGCGGTAAACTTGCCAGTGCGGTGCAACACGGCCTCGATTTCCTTGTCAGATACCGGGCGATTTTTCGGCCTGAGGCGGGGATAGGCATGGGCTAAGGTCGTATTGAGGTCGGGTAAAGGACCAGGGCGACGCGTGGCGAGCTCGTGTTCGACATATTTTTCGACCGAGGTCGAGGCCTCAAGAATGCCGCCTTTGCTTGCTATTGCACACGGTCCTGCCACGCAACCACCAGCACAGATGTTGGCCTCGATAAACATATGGTCTAAACTTTCGATGTGTTCTAACACCTCGGCCAGGCGCGCTGCGCCGTCGACAGACATATAGCGGTAGCCTTCGGGCAGCTCGTCGAACGAGCGAATTATGCCACCAGTGATGGGGAAGATTTTGGCACGGTTAGCAGGAGGCTCGTCGGCGTCGATACTCAGGCGATTTATAGTATTTATATCGATATTATTCTCTTCGAGGAGCTGCATTAATTCGCCAAAAGTGAGCACAGCGTCGATACCGTTCTCGCCCGCCTCGCGCTTTTTGGCAATGCAGGGGCCTATGAAAACCACCTTGAGGTCGGGGTCGGAACGACGGAGCATTTTGGCGTGTGCCACCATTGGGGAATCGACGGGGGCAAGATATGGCAAAGCCTTGGGATAGTACATCTGGATGAGCCAACACACTGCAGGACAAGCCGACGTAATGAAATTGCGCATCGGCTCGTTGCCACCTGGCAGGGCCGAGCCGGTGCCTTCGGTGGCAGAGAGCAGGCGCTTGTATTCTTCGACCACAGCTTTGGCTCCGACGGCAGTTTCTTCGGCCATGACGAAGCCGAGCTTGGCTAAGGCTATGCGGAGCACCGCGAAGTCGCTCTGTTGCAGACTGCTGACAAACGAAGGGGCCACGCTGGCCGCCACACGGCCGCCACTTTTGAGGAGGGCACGAACCTCGTCGACCTCGCTGTGTTCGAGTTTGGCTTTTTGTGGGCAGATGGATGTGCAGTGGCCACAAAGTATGCACTGGTCCTCGATTATTTGCGCGTGGTGGTCTTTAACAGTTATGGCTTTGACCGGGCACTCGCGGAGGCAGCGATAGCAGTCTTTACATTTTACGGGTTTGAATTCCAGATATTTAGGCATGGCTGGCGTTTTCTTGTTTTGGTTTTTGTTGGCGTAAAACATCACCTTGCAGCCGTTATGGGTGTTTGGCCGCACGTAGGAATGGTTTTACTATGGTAGTTAGTGGTTTAGTTTATGTTGAGCGATGGGTATATTTCGTTGGCAAATAGTTCTTCGGCATTTTCCTCGTTGACGCCGTGGAGTATGAAGCCCTCGTCGGTGGGTTGAACCGCGGAGCCAGAGGCTGCTGGCTTGATGCCTTCGCAGCCGGCGTTGACCCCCTTGGCGCAGTGGCCAAGGCAGAAACTGGCCTGGAGGTCGACCAAGTCTTCGACGTCGTATTTTTTGAGCACTCGCTTGAATGCTTCGATGACGTCGTAGGACCCTTTTAAGTGGCACGAACTGCCTACACAAACCTTGATTATCATGGCTTGATTGTAGTTTTGAGGTTGGTTGTTTTTGTTTTACTCATTGTTTTACAGTCGATTACAGAAAAATTCCTGTTTTGTTCGACTTTGCAAAGATACAATCTTTTTTCAAATGTGTATTTTTTTATCGATAATTTTATGCTTAATTAATGTTAAATAGGTTAATAAAATGTTAATTGTTCGACCTCAATACGACCTTAACCCCTCCTTGACCCCTCTTTGGTGGGTGGTGGAGGGTGGCTATTTTTTCGATAAAAAGATAGCGGTTTTTGTTTATAATCGATAAAATTTGACCTAATTTGAAAAATTTTTGTCGCTGATTTTCAATATTTTACAATCGATAAGAAAAGATTTATTTGGTAAGTTCGGTTATTTTTGTACTTTTGCACATCGAAAAAGAGAGGTTCGCGCCTCGTTTTGACATTTAAATTTTTAATAACCTCAAAAAAAAGTCTGTCCTATGATGACAAAAGAGCAATACATTGAAAGTCTCCGCAAACTGAAACTGAATGTGTGGTATATGGGTGAGAAGATTGAGAACCCGGTTGACCACCCAATGATTCGTCCGTCGCTGAACTCGGTTGCCATGACCTACGAGTTGGCCGAGAAGCCTGAGTATCAGGACGTGATGACAGCCATTTCGAACCTTACCGGCAAGCGTATTAACCGTTTTTGCCACCTGCACCAGAGCACCGAGGATTTGGTGATGAAGGTTAAGATGCAGCGTCTGTGTGGCCAAAAGACTGCCGCCTGTTTCCAGCGCTGTGTGGGTATGGATGCTTTCAACGCTATTTTCAGCACCACTTACGAGATTGACCAGAAGTATGGTACCGAATATCACAAACGTTTTACCGAGTATCTTAAATATGTTCAGGACAACGACCTGACCATCGACGGCGCTATGACCGACCCGAAGGGCGACCGCAGCCTGAGTCCGAGCCAGCAGCCCGACCCCGACCTGTATCTGCATATTGCCGAAATTCGCCCCGACGGCATCGTGGTGCGTGGCGCCAAGGCCCACCAGACTGGTGCCGTGAACAGCCATGAGCACCTTATCATGCCCACCCAAGCCATGAAAGAGGAGGATAAGGCCTATGCTGTGAGCTTCGCCATCCCGTCAGACGCCGAGGGTATAACCATGATTTATGGTCGTCAGAGCTGCGATACCCGCAAACTGGAAGAGTATCGCGACATCGACCTGGGCAACTCGCAGTTTGGCGGTCACGAGGCGTTGGTTATTTTCGACAACGTTTTCATCCCCAATGAGCGCATCTTTATGTGCCAAGAGTATGATTTTGCAGGCATGATGGTCGAGCGCTTTGCCGGCTACCACCGCCAGAGTTATGGTGGCTGCAAGGTTGGCGTGGGCGATGTGCTGATTGGTGCCGCCGCGCTGGCAGCCGAGTATAACGGTGTGCCGAAGGCTAACCACATCAAGGACAAACTTATCGAGATGACCCACCTGAACGAGACGCTCTACTCGTGTGGCATAGCCTGCTCGTGCGAAGGTTGCAAGATGGCTGCTGGCAACTATCAGATTGACTTGCTGTTGGCCAACGTATGCAAGCAGAACGTTACTCGTCTTCCCTACGAAATTGCTCGTCTGGCCGAGGATATTGC
Organism: Bacteroidales bacterium; assembly: GCA_017479385.1. Lineage (GTDB taxonomy): Bacteria > Bacteroidota > Bacteroidia > Bacteroidales > P3 > Colimorpha. Next base: position 26,461 of record JAFVCE010000020.1, read on the forward strand.
TGGTGGCCTGATGGTTACCATGCCCAGCGAGGCCGACCTGCGCAGCAAGGAGATTGGTCACTACGTAGAAAAATATCTCAAAGGCGCCACCAACGTCAGCACTGAGGACCGTATGCGCATCTTGCGCCTCATCGAGAACCTCACACTTGGCACTGCCGCTGTGGGCTATCGCACCGAGAGTATGCACGGCGCCGGTTCGCCGCAGGCCCAGCGCATCATGATTTCGCGTCAGAGCGACCTCGAAAGCAAGAAGCAACTGGCCAAGAATATAGCCAAGATTAAAGACTAAACGTCGTTTTCGTCCTTTTATTGTGCAATACCGAAAAAAAATTTTATGGACTGGAAAAACGAATACCGCAGCCGCTTGACCACTGCCGAGGAGGTGCTGAGCGCTATACACGACGGCGATACCATAGTCATGTCGGAATGCGCCGGAGTTCCCCGCACAATGGTGCAAACCCTGGCCGCGAACCACGAGCGGTTCAAAGGGGTGAAGATATACCATATGCTCACCCTGGGCGAGGGCGAATGTTTGGCTCCGGAATGTTACGAAAACTTTTGTCATCTTACTAATTTTGTCGGTGCCAACTCCAGACAAGCGGTCTGGAGTGGCTCCGGCTCCTTTTTTCCGGCCTACTTCAAAGACGTGCCAGCCATGCTTGGGCGCGAAATTGCGTGCGATGTGGCCATCATCACCGTCACCCCACCCGACGACTTTGGGTACTGCTCGGTAGGTCTGTCGTGCGACTACGCCGTCAGCGCCGCCCACAAAGCCAAGGTGGTCATTGCCGAAATGAACTCGCTGCTGCCCTACACCTCGGGTGGCACACTGCTGCACGTCAGCGAGCTGACCCACATAGTGCCCGTATGCTACCAACCTCCGACCCTCGCACCGGCCCACATCGGCCCCGTCGAGGAGGCTATTGGTCGCAACTGCGCCTCGCTCATTGCCGACGGCGACACCCTGCAACTCGGCATCGGCGCCATACCCGACGCCGTGCTGGCCGAACTGCGCGACAAGCAGCACATCGGTATCCACACCGAGATGTTCTCGGACGGGGTGGTAGACCTTGTCGAAGCCGGCGTCATCGACGGCCAATGCAAGACCCTCCACAAAGGCAAACTGGTGGCCACCTTCCTCATGGGCACCCGAAAACTATACGACTTCGTCGACCACAACCCTATGGTCGAACTGTTTGGCGTCGACTACGTGAACGACCCCTGCGTCATTGCTCGCAACAACAATATGGTTGCCATCAACTCTTGCATCGAGGTCGACCTGCAAGGTCAGGTAGCCTCGGAGAGTATGGGTACGCGCCAGTTTAGCGGCACCGGCGGGCAGGTCGACTATGTGCGTGGCGCTGCCATGTCGAAAGGCGGACGCAGCATTATGGCCATGCCCTCGACCGCGGCCCACGGCAAGGTGAGTCGCATTGTGGCCACCCTCGCCCCTGGCGCAGCCGTGACCACATCGCGCAACGATGTGGACTATGTTGTAACCGAATTTGGTATAGCCCACCTGCGTGGAAAGACCATCGACCAGCGAGCCGAAGCACTTATTGGCATTGCTCACCCCGACTTCCGCGAAAAACTGAAGGACGACTACAACCAATGGTACAAAAACCTAAAATAAACCCAACCCAAAACACTTTTCACCATGTTTAGCGTCAAAACCAACATACACGAGTTCGAGACCTTCGAACTGTTTGCCAACCAGTTTCAGCTTGGCAAGGACGACTTGGTCATCACGCAGTCGTTTATCTACGAGCCCTACATCAAGCCACTTGGCCTGCCCTGCACCTTCGTCATGCAAGAGCGCTACGGCGCTGGCGAACCGAGCGACGAGATGATTCAGCACATGATGGACGACCTTGCCGACTGCCGCTACAACCGAGTGGTTGCTGTAGGCGGTGGCACCGTGATAGACATCTCGAAACTTTTTGCTCTCGGGCTGCTGTCGAACGTTACCGACGCATTCGAGCGTCGCATACCCATCGTCAAACTCAAACAACTGGTCATTGTTCCCACCACCTGCGGCACTGGCAGCGAGGTTACCAACATCTCGATTGCCGAACTCAAGAGTCGCCACACCAAGCTGGGCTTGGCCGATAGCGCCATCCTGGCCGACGACGCAGTGCTCGTGCCCGAATTGCTGCGAACCCTACCTTTCGCCCCATTCGCGTTCAGCGCTATCGACGCCCTCATCCACGCCACAGAGAGCTATCTTTCGCCCAAGGCTAATGCCTACACGCGCCTTTTCTCGGTCGAAGCCATGAGGCTCATCCTGCCCGTCTTCAAGGGCATTGCTGCCGAGGGCCCCGACTACCGTCTGGCCCACCTCGGAGCCATGTTGCGAGCCAGCAACTACGCCGGTATAGCGTTTGGCAACGCCGGTTGCGGAGCGGTTCACGCCCTCTCCTACCCTCTGGGTGGCACCTACCATGTGGCACATGGCGAGAGCAACTACCAGTTCTTTACCCACATTTTGGGACTTTATGCACAGAAAAATCCCGACGGCTCCATCGCCGACCTCAACGCGCAATACGCCTCGCTCATTGGCTGCCCGGCCGACCCATCGGCACTCTACCCCGCCCTCGACCGCGTGCTGTCGTGTATGGTCAAAAAACGCCCCCTGCACGAGTATGGCATGAAGGCTGAAGAGTGCGCCTCGTTCACCGACAGCGTGCTCGCCACACAGCAACGCCTGCTGGCCAACAACTATGTGCCACTCTCGCGCGAGGACATCGAAGCCGTCTACAAAGCTCTGTATTGAACCTAATATAACAACCTTCATAACACACATAAATCAATGACTGAAATCGAACAAATGATAGCAAAGGCCCGCGTGGCGCAGGCCATGTATGTACGCCACTTCGACCAAGACGACGTTGACTTGGCCGTGAAGATTGCCACCCACACCATTTATGAGCACGCCGAGGAACTGGCTCGCATGGCCGTCGAAGAGACCCAGATGGGCGTCTATGAAGACAAGGTGGCCAAGAACCGCAACAAGTCGAAAGGCGTTTACTGGGACCTTAAGGGCAAGAAGTCGATGGGTATTCTGAACATCGACGAGCGCACCGGCCTCATCGAGATTGCCAAACCCATCGGCGTGGTGGCTGGCGTCACCCCCATGACCAACCCCATTGTCACCCCTATGTCGAAGATTGCCTTCGCCCTTAAGAGCCGCAACGCCATCATCATTTCGCCACACCCCAAATCGCGCTTGTGCTCAGCCCGTGCTGTCGACCTCATTGTCGAGGCGTTGGCCCAGGTGAACCTGCCCGACGGCATGGTGCAGATTATTCGCGAGCCGTCGCTCGACAAGACACAGGAGCTTATGCGCCTCTGCGACGTGACGGTGGCCACTGGCGGTATGCCCATGGTTAAGAGCGCATACAGCAGCGGCAAGCCCTCGTTTGGTGTCGGCGCCGGCAATGTGCAGGTTATTCTCGACCGCGACATAGACTACACGCTCGCCACTTCGAAGTTGGTTACCGGCCGTTCGTTCGACAACGGCATTATCTGCTCGGGCGAGCAGAGCTGCATCTACCCCTTCGAGCAGCGCGAGGCTGTGATGGCCGGTTTCCGTGCCAACCACGCCTATGTTTGCTCGGCCGAGGAGCGCGAGAAGATTATTGCCGCCATTTTCGAGGATGGCCACACGGCTCGCGATGTGGTGGGACAGTCGTGCCAAAAAATTGCCCGCAAGGCTGGTTTCGAGGTGCCCGACGATATTAAGGTGCTGGTGGTCGAGAGCAACGGCCACTTTGGCCCCGAAGACCCGATTAGCAAGGAGAAGATGTGCCCGGTGATGGGTGCGTTCCCCTACCAGTATTTCGAGCAGGCCATCGAGATTGCTCAGACCAACCTCAGCTACGAGGGCAAGGGCCACACCGCCGGATTGCACTCGAACAGCCAGGCCAACATCATCAAGGCTGGTAGCGAGCTGTCTGTGTCGCGCCTGATTGTGAACGCTATTTGCGCCACGACGGCCGGCGGAAGCATTCAGAATGGCTTGCCGGTGACCAACACGTTGGGTTGCGGCTCGTGGGGCGGCAACTCTATTAGCGAGAATTTTACGTTCAAGCACCTACTCAATATTACCCGTGTGGCTCCGCTGCAGACGCGTATGCGTGTGCCGAGCGACGACGAGATTTGGGCATAACCGAGTTAAAAAGTAGTGACACCCAGCAAGGGGCCTCCTGGTGCGGAGGCCCTTTTTTGGTTTCGATATGTGGCGTGGGTTGATTGTGTGGAATGGGGTTGGGTCGGGTTAAGGAGGGGTTAAGGTCGTATTAACATCGAAGAATGAACAAGTTTTCAACAGGGTTAAGCGCAGTTGGGGGCGACGCTTTTTCGATGGTGAGGCGGCCGCTGCGCGGCCGCCTCACCTAACCCTTTCGACCCTTGCACGACCCTGCTTCAAGGCACTGTAGACCCCTCTCGCAGCCCTATGGAACCCCAAATCGAGGCCCGCCTCACTGCTGGCGCTTGCCGCCGATGGCTTCGGAGACGTTGATGACGTAGTCGCCCAACTTTTCGTAGAGGGCATATAGCGAGCTGTAGGCGTTGCCGATGGCGTAGTTGTAGACGCCGAGCTTGACCGCGTCGAGGTGCTGTGCACGAAGCCTGTCGCGGAAGTGGTTGATTTGGCTTTCGGCCTCGTAGGCCGCGTCGAGGTCGATGTGGTCGTAGTCGTGCAGATTGCGGTCCATAATGTCGAGGGCGTTGCCCACGAGGGTGCTCATCTGGGCCAAGTTGGCGTTGAGCGTGTCGTCGAAGTGGACGGCATCCTCGCGCTTGTTTTTGCGTGTCATAGCTATTTGGTATACCGTGTCGCCAATCGACTCGAGGTTGTCTATTATCCTCAACATCGAGCTGATTCGCTCCGAGGCGTGCTGGCTCACGTCGCCGCTGCCCACGCGGGTAAGGAAGCGCGTAATCTCCATCTCCATACGGTCGGTTATGCCCTCATATTTGGCAATGCGGCTCATGGTGGCGTCGAACTCCTCTTCGCTGCTGGCTGTACGCAGGGTTGGGAGGAAGGTATACATACGCAGCACGCGCTTCGAGAACTCCTCGATTTCGCTCTTGGCGCTTTGCAGGTTGAGCTCGGCGGTAGAGAGGAGGTTGGGCTCGATGTAAGTGAGGCGGAACTCCTCCTCGCCCTCTTCGGCCTTGTCGGGCACCATCCACTCAACAATCTTAACTATCTGCGGAATGAAGAAAACCAGAACGACCGTTGTGGCGACATTGAAGAGCGTATGGAAAATGGTGATAGCCAGCGGGTAGCGGTGTTGGTTGATGGGGTCGGCCGGGTTGTCGGTAATGCCCGTTGCGGCCATAATGCCGTTGCAGATGGGAGAAAACAGCAGCAGGCAAAGCAGCACACCAGCCACGTTGAACACCAAGTGGGCCCTGGCAGCGCGACGCCCTGTGGTGCCGGTGGTCATGGCCACCACCTGCGCGGTGAGTGTGGTGCCGAGGTTTTGGCCCATAACGAGCGACAGCGCCATCGGGAACTCTATCCACCCCTTGCTGGCCATGAGCAGGATGAGGGCCGTCATGGCGGCCGAGGTTTGCAGGACGATGGTGAGCACGGCGCCCACTACGACAAAGAGCAGCACCGACCAGAAACCCCAGTGGCTCCAAGTGGCTATGGTCTGCACCACGCTGTCGCTCAGTGGCGGTATGGCACTCTCGAGCAGGTCCATACCCACCAGCAGCAGCGCCAGGCCGATGATGGTTTGGCCCAAGTACTGCATACGGTCTTTCTTACTAAAAATGAAGAAGAGGCTCAGCGCGCCGAGAAACATGGGCAGCGAGAACACCACCCCCTCTTGCGCTCCGCCGAGGCCAAAAAGGGCTATAATCCACGCCGTGATGGTGGTGCCGATGTTGGCACCCATCACCACCGCCACCGCCCCGTTGAGGGAGAGCAGGCCGGCACCAGCAAAACCCACCACCATGACCGTGGTGGCGGTGCTCGACTGTATTGCGGCCGTCACGGCTGCGCCGGCCGCAATGCCGCTCAAGGGTTTGCCCGTTATGCGGCTGAGAACGTGGCGCATATTCGAGCCGGCAAACTTTTGCAGCCCTTCGCTCATAAGCTTCATTGCAAAGAGGAAGATGGCCAGCGCGCCAGCCAAGTTGAGGACTATGCAGATTATATCCCAGGTTGTCATTTATCGTAAGATGTTGTTTGTCAGTTACTAATTATTTTTGCGAATAACTTCTATCCGGTTGCAAAGATACGATACTTATGCCAAACGGAATGTTACATTTTTGTTAAATTTTTCGAACGGCCGCACATTGCGTGCTAACTCCCTCAGTTGCAGCAGCATTAGAGCAGCGGTGTGAGCAGGCGGGCCACCGACTCGAGCACCCTGCCGCCAAAAGGGCGGTGGGGCCACTGGACGGGGTCTACCTGTGTGCAGTCGGCCTGGTCGGCAAGGAAAATGTCGCGCTGGGTTTTGGCCGTGTCCGACGAGTATACAAAGACGTTGGCCTCGAAGTTTTGCTCGAGCGAACGGCTGTCGATGTTGGTCGAGCCAATGGTGACGAAATCGTCGTCGCACACCAGGGTCTTGGCGTGCAAGAAGCCCTTGTTGTAGAGGTAAATTTTGACGCCAGCCACCATGGTTTCCTTAAAAAACGAGCGCGACGCGAAGAGCATTATCCGGCCGCGGTCGGGTTTGGCGGGCATCATTATGCGCACATCGACTCCGGCCAAGGCGGCGTTGCGCAACGCCAGAAGCAGGGGTTCGGTGGGCATAAAGTAGGGGGTCTGGATGTAGCAGTATTTGGTGCTCTGCGCAATGGCTTGCACCATGCCTTGCATGATGGTGTTCCACTCGTCCATGGGGCTCGAGGCCACCACTTGGCACAGCGCGTTGCCGGCTGGCGAAACGGGCGGGAAGTGGTTCGGACCGGCCTCTAACCGCTTGGTACAGAAGTACCAGTCGGCCAACAGCACAAGTTGCAGCTGGCTGACGGCTGGGCCCACGATGCGTATCTGCGTGTCGCGCCAAATGCCGCCGTCGATGCCATCGCGGTAGCGGCGTGCAATGTTCATGCCGCCAGTGTAGCCCACCCGGCCGTCGACAACAACAATTTTGCGGTGGGTGCGGCAGTTGACGTCGCGCGAAATGACGCTCGGTACCACTTTGAGGAAGGGTTCCACCTTAACCCCACCCTCCTTCATGGCGCGGTAGTATCGACGGCTAACCTGCCAGTTGGCCAACGCGTCGTAGATGAGGCGCACCTCGACTCCGCTCTGCGCTTTGGCAATCAGCATATCGCTCAGAGCTTTGCCAACTTCGTCGTTTTCAATCTTATAGAACTGCAGATGGATAAAGCTTTCGGCTTGGGCAATGTCGGCCATCATGGTATCGAACATAGAGCTGAACGAGGTGAAGATGCTCACCTCGTTGCCAGCGTAGAGGGGGGTGTGGTTGGCAGTGTCCATCATTTTGGTCAACTTGGCATAGCGAGGCGACTCGAGGGCGGAGAGTTCGGCGCTCTGGTTGGTGGTGTCGCGCAGCTGCTCCAACTGGGCCAACTTGTCGGCCTTGATGGTACGGCTAAACTTAAAGTTCTTGCCCACCAGCAGGTAGACTACCAGGCCCACGCCAGGCAACAAGGTGAGCAGCATGACCCAAAGCATAGCGTTTTTGGGATTACGATTTTCGAGTATGACGAGCGTCACCGAACTTGCAAGTATCAGAAAATATAATATCTCAAAAAACATTCTTTTTGTCGTTTCAAATAATATTTATAACGCAGAAAAAGTTTTTTTATTGCGCCCGGCACAATTTTTCTCACTTTTCTACCTTTTTGTGTATTTGTGGCAAAAAAAGTTGCAACGATTGAGATTTTTTGTTTAACTTTGCAATCGATGAACAGGCTGCAGTTTTTTGTCAAGACGCTGACTATCTACTCTGTACACTCGCCATCGCTCTACGCTTTGTGCGAGGGGGCGCTACGGGCTCGCCTTTCGCGTCGGGCTCGGCACCACCTCCACAGCCGCTATAGCCGCGTGGTCTACAAACTTTGTTGCTACAGCCACGCCGAACCGCACAAGTTGGCCCCAGGCCTGACCCAAATTGGCGACACAAACCCCATAGTGGTGGTCGACAGGCCTCATTCTTCCACCCAAAACGAAGCCCGTTGGCGCGACCTTAAGGCCGACAGCCGCTACCGTGTGGCCATCGATACCTATCGCTACGGCTTGCTGCTCACCGACCCGCGGCTGCACCGTCAGCAACTGCTGCTCATGATTTGAACTGGCGACCGCCGAGCATGGGCACGAACTTGAAGTTGCCAAAGCGCTCCACCTCCCACTCGGCTTCGGTGGGGCCATGTTTGGTAATACGAAGCATCTCCTGCTGCTTCTCGCCCAGTGGGATGACCATGATGCCACCCGTGCGCAACGAAGCCATGAGTGCCGGCGGTACGAAGGGGGCGCCACAGGTGATGAGGACGCGGTCGTAGGGCGAGTAGTCGACCTCGGTCAAGCCCTGGTAGCCGTCGCCAAGAAAACACTTGGCCGTGTAGCGCAACTCGGAGAGGAGTTTCTTGGTGCGGACAAAAAGGGGCTGTTGGCGCTCGACAGAGAAGACTCTGGCCTTTAGCGCACAGAGCACAGCCGTCTGGTAGCCGCTGCCGGTGCCAATTTCGAGCACCTTGAGGCCCGGTTCGAGGTTGAGCAGGTGGCTCTGCATGGCCACCGTCGAGGGGTGCGAGATGGTTTGGTCGCACCCAATGGGGAGGGCATCGTCGTCGTAGGCACGGGCGTCGAACGCCAGGTCGAGAAACAGGTGGCGCGGCACTTCGAGCATTGCCTTGAGCACACGCTCGTCGGTCATGCCCTTGCGACGCAGGTCGTCCACCATTGCTTGGCGCAAACCTTTGTGCCTATAGCTGTCTGCTGCGAGAGTCATAGCGGTGGTCAGTTTTTAAATCCTTGTGCGCGAAGGGTTATGGCGGTGTTTTGAGGGGTTACCATGATGGCCGGCGAGCCCGGCTCGGTGATGTGCCCGATGATGGTGATAGAGCGCTCGTCTTTGAGCTTGTCGTAGTCCTTTTGGTCTATGGTGAAAAGCAGCTCATAGTCCTCGCCGCCGTTGAGGGCACAACTAACAGGGAGCATATTCTTGCTCATCTCGCTACACACGCGCGTGGTTTGGTAGTCGATGGGGAGGCGCTCTTCGTAAATCTCGCAGCCGCAGCCCGAACGGTGGCAGATGTGGAGCAACTCGCTGGCCAACCCGTCGCTGACATCTATCATCGACGTGGGGACTACCCCTTTCTCGGCCAGCATACGCACGATGTCGGTGCGTGGTTCGGGTTTGAGGTAACGCTCGAGCACGTAGTCGAACCCGTCGAGGTCGGGTTGGAAGTTGGGGTCGGCCTGGAACGTAACCTTCTCGCGTTCAAGGACAAGTAGGCCACAGTAGGCGCTGCCCAGGTCGCCGCTGACGCATATAAGGTCGTGCAATTTGGCGCCGCTGCGGTAGCTCAAGGTGTCGGCATCGGCCTGCCCCAAGGCGGTGGTGTTTATCATCAAACCTGCGCGACTGGTGGTGATGTCGCCTCCCACGAGGTCCACGTCGTAGCGGTCGCAGCAGAGGCGTATGCCGGCATAGAGCTCGTCCATGGCTTCGACCGAGAAGCGGTTGCTCGCCGCCAAGCTCACCAGCAGTTGCTGGGGCAGGGCGTTCATGGCGGTGATGTCGGCCAGGCTGATGGCGGCTGCTTTGTAGCCGAGGTGCTTGAGGGGGGTGTAGGTCATGTCGAACCCTACGCCCTCGACCAGGGTGTCGGTGGTGACGAGGGTGCGGGTTTTGCCGGTGCCGATGACGGCGCAGTCGTCGCCCACGCCGAGGGCTGTGGTGTCGTTGTGGCGCACGAAGCCTTCGGTCAGGCGGTCGATGAGGGCAAACTCGCCGAGGGTTTCGAGCTCGGTGCGACCCTCTTGATATTCAAGTTGTTCCATTGTTACTGCAGGTTTTGATGATGGTGACGATAGAATTCGGAGCAGAGTATGGCGGTGGCCGAGGCGGCGTTGAGGCTCTCGGCGGTGCCGCCCACGTTGGGTATGGTGAGGCGCTGGCCGAGGGTGCGACGCACTGGGTCGGAGAGGCCTTGCGACTCGTTGCCGACCACCAGCGCGGCCAACTTGGGCAGGGGCGCGGTGTAGACGCTCGTGCCTTCGAGGTCGGCCCCACACACTGTGCGGCCCGAGGCGGCGAGCCATGTGGCAAGGTCGCCAACTCGCACCACGTTGGTGCGGAAGACGGCGCCCATCGACGACTGCACGGCTTTGGGGTTGAAGGGGCTGACGTTATCGGCCGAACAGACTATGTGGCGAATGCCGAACCAGTCGGCGGTGCGCATAATGGTGCCCAGATTGCCGGGGTCTTGCAGGTGGTCTAAAGCCAAGACGAGGGGGGCCTCGGTGGGGATGGGTTGGGGTTGTGGGCGGCCAATGAGCATCCACACTCCGCAGGGCGATTTTTGGAGGCTCAAACGTTCAAAATCGGCTTCAGAAAGCTCCTCGATTTCGGCAAAACGGACAGCCAGGCGGCCGTTTTGGGCCAGCCAAGCAGCGGTTGCGCAGCAGGTGCGGAGGTCGGCTCCGGCAGCCACAGCCTCGGTGGCCATTTTGGTGCCTTCTGCCACATACACAGCGAGTTCGTCGCATTTTTTAGGCAGGCGGAACGAGGCCAATTCTTTGAGTCGAGCTTTCGAAATCATGGTGCAAAATTACAAAAAAATCGTCAGACTTGAAAAAAAATTTTGGTAATCCGAAAAAAAGTAGTAATTTTGCAGCCGATTTCGAGAGTTCGAAATTGGCTAAACGGTGGGCGTAGTTCAGCTGGTTAGAGCGCCAGATTGTGGATCTGGAGGTCGTGGGTTCGAGCCCCACCTCCCACCCGAGGCAGAAAAGGACGACAAGAACGAGAGTTTGGTCGTCCTTTTGCGTTTGGGGGTAGCTGGCCGCACAAGGGGGCAGCGTGGCACCCAACGGCAACTTTTGACCGACAATAGAACCTTGGGCTCTTGCAGCACGGCAATCGATAAAGCGAGCAACCCTTTTCGATAAAAATTGTGGCCGCAGCGCGCCTCGTAAGGGGCTGAAAAACAGTATTGTGGTCGGGTTAGGGTCGGGTTAGGGTCGTGTTGAGGTCGAATAAGCCTTGATGTTGAGGCAGTTAACCCACCTCTACATAGGGGGTGTTTATCGATAAAAACAGGTCTTTTTATCGAATTGCAGGCGATGGTGTGGCGGTTATTGCCAAACCTTGCGGCCTTCGAAGTTAGACGGGGGTGGCTGCTACGAAGCGGGGATTGCCCCTAAAGTCGTGGCGCAGCTGGGCGTCGAAGCCCATGCTGGCTATGAGTTCGAGGGTTTCGCCAGATAGGGCGGCGTTGATTTCGAGGGCGAGGAGGCCGCCGGGGGCGAGGTGTGCCTGGGCCACACGGCCTATGGCTTGGTAGAAAAGCAGCGGGCTGTCGTCGGGCACAAAGAGGGCCGCGTGGGGCTCATAGTCGAGCACATTGGGGCTCATGGCGGCGCTCTCGCTTTGCCGCACATAGGGCGGGTTCGAGACAATGAGGTCGGCCTTCGCACCCGCTGCCAGCCCAAGTTGGGCGGCAGGGCTGGGCTGCCAATCGGCTGCCAGCCCAGGCTGCTCGGCAGGCCATTGCAGGAGGTCGGCTTGGACAAAGGTAACCTGGGCAGTGTTGGCCTCGGCGTTGCGGCGGGCGGTGGCGAGGGCTGTGGCCGAGAGGTCGAGGGCCGAGACCTGCGCCGCGGGCCAGGCACGCTTGAGGGCTATGGCTATGCAGCCGCTGCCGGTGCAGAGGTCGAGCACATGGCGCGGCCCTTCTTTGCCCCAACGGGGCGAACGGGCGAGGGCCGCGACCAGCTCTTCGGTCTCGGGCCGGGGAATGAGCACCGAGGGGCCGACTTCGATGTGGCAGCCGCAGAAGTCGACGTGGCCCACTATGTGCTGCACAGGCCGGTAGTGCTCCAGGTCGTGGAGCGCCCAATGCAGGCGCAGAAGGTCGCTTTGGTCGATGGTGTCGTGCCGAGCCAGCAGCAGGCGAGTGCGGTCCCAGCCGAGGAAAGCACCGAAGAGTATCTCGACGAAGGCTTGCACCTCGGCGTGGCCATAGAGGGGGTCGAGCACGGTGTGGAACCGCACCACTATGTCGCTCACTTTGTTAGACTTGAAGCTTATGGCCGTGGTGTTCATAGTGGTGCAAAGTTACGCTTTTTTTCCGAAATGGCGACTATTTTTTTTGGCTTTTTTGGTGTCGCGTTAGCGGAGCAGGGTAACGAGGCCGCGGCCGGTGAGCACGGTGTGGTCGCTGTTGTCGAAGCCCAAGCGGTAGGTGTAGGCATAGGCACCTTGTGGGCATGGTTTGCCGCCGCTGGTGCCGTCCCACAAGGTGGCGGGGTCTGTGGTTTGGAAGACGAGCTGCCCTTGGCGGTTGTAGATATAGAGGTCGTAAACCTCGAGCGGCACCGAGGTGACCACGCCAAAGCGGTTGTTGGCGTCGGCCGCCGGCATGAAGACGTTGGGAAAGTAGTGCGAAAAAATCTTCACCCCGATGGTTTGCGTGGTGTCGGCACAGCAGTTGGCTTTGTTGCACGAGGTCATGTGTACCTCGAACTCGGCTTCGGGCTCGACAACGTCGAGAATGTGGTTAAGCTGTGGCCCGACGTAGGTGTAGCCGTCAGACAGTTCCCAATAGGTGGTGTAGCGGTAGGGCGAGGCGTCGATGGCCGATACGGCTGGGGCGTCGAAGTTGATGTAGGGGTTCTCGAACTCGATGAGCGGCACCGGCACTGGCAGCACTTCGACGAAGATAGATTGTTGGGTGCTGTTGCAGCGGTTGGTTGCCGGGGCCAGTATGGTGTAGAGGGTCGAGGTGTCGGGGGTGACTACGATGGTGGCTTGGCCCTGCTGCGAGTCGATGGTGGTGTCGCGCGGGGTAGCGAGCCAGTTGTAGGAGGGCACACCGGCGGCGGTTATGGTGACGCTTTGTCCGAGGCAGACGGGGCCACTTGGGTCTGCGGTCATAAGCGGCACACCGTGGGTAAAAATCGTGTCGCGATAGGTATTGGTGCAGCCTCTGGCGTCCCACACAGTGAGCTCTATTGGGGTTGGGCCCACGCGGAGAGGGAACACCGTGTCGAGGTCGGCTGCCGGCCTGTCGTGGCGCACCCAGCGCCCGTCGATGCTCAGGTTCATCGAGTCGGCATATTGTTGGCGAACAAAGAGCACAGCCTCTTCGCCCTCGCAGTGCGAACGGTCGTCGAGGGTTAGGTGGCCGATTGGCACTGGCGGAACATAGTGGTTGAAGGTGTGGAGCGTGGCGCAGTCGGCCATACCATTATAAACGAGCATCTGCACGGCATAGTTGCCCGCTTCGGGAAAGGTGTAGCTCACAGTGCGGCCAACGAGCGTGTCGATGGGGGCGCTGTTGGTGAGCGAGTCGCCATAGATAAACCACTGGGTGCGAGTGAAGTCGATTGGGTCGTTGCAGAAAGTGACGCTCTGGTCGGTAAAGGTGGCCGTGTTTTGGCAATCGATGTCGCTGGTGTAGCGCACAACTGGCGAGCGGTTCACAACGTCGACATAGAGCGACGACTCGAACGGTTTGGCGGGGTCGAGGGCCGAGGTGAGCACACAGCGCATGGTGCGTATGCCGAGGGTGTCGCCGTTGCTGTTGACGAAGTGGCTCAACTGTGGGGTGAAGATGTTGCTCGTAGTCGAAGTGTAGAGGTACTGCCAAGTAGCGTTGTCGTAGCTGTCTATATCCACTTCGCCCTCCTCGGCTCCATACCACTCATACGACAGCATGCCCACTGGTGCCACGAGGGTGTCGATAACGTTCGAGCCTGGCTGTGGGCAGCCCTTCGTGTTAATAATCATGGGCACATAGTCGCCACAAATATAGGCATAAAGACCGTCGAAATCGTATATACAATCCGAGGTATACATCTCGACTCGAACCTTTTCGCCCTTATATTGCGCCAGGCTGACGGCCACGGTGGTCCAGGGTTTGTAGCAGAACGATGTGGCTTGCCCGTTCTCGGCGCCTTGCTGCCACGGGGCGGGCAGGTCTCCCTCGAATGTGGGGGCGTCGACTTTGTACCACAGGTTGTCGTTGATTGGGGCGTTGGGCCACGTGCCATCTAAGTTTTGTTTCACCACGCGGATAATGAACTCGCCCGCATCGTAGGCAGTGTGCGAGTACTTGCGAGCCACGATGGCGTAGTTGATGAGCAGCAGCGAGTTGCGGTCGTTTACGGTCATGGTGTAGAACAAGGCCTCGGAGCCTTTGGCATTGCTACCGCTGCCACAGGTGTACATATCGCCCAATTTGATTGAGGTGAGGTAGCCATCGGGCACGCGTTTCAGTCCGGTTCCGTTGTGGTAGGTAAGAGAGTCGAAGCCTTGCTGCTCGAGGGTATAGATAACGAACCTGCTGTGCGAAAAATCGATACTGTTCATCAAATCTCCATCGGCGGAGGCATACATATTGGCACAACTTTCGGGAGAGTCGAAAGTGGGGTTCAAGATGTTGTTGGCCTGAATGTCGTCGGCATCGACGCAGGTTGTCATCAGGTGTGTGGCTGTGGTTGTATCGGCTTGCGAAGTAGGCCGGCCTCTATCGCCTACGCGTGCCGTCCAAAAGAAATCGGAATTGTAGGTTTCGAACATAATGGGGTTGAGCCAGCCTGGGCAGTCTTGAGCCTCGGCCGCTGGCACCGCCGCGAAAACCAACAGCAATAGAGCCACCACGTGGCCCAAAATGGCGAGTAGAAAAGAGGTTAACCTATTCATTGCTACATTCTAATTTTCAATTGTTTATATGTTTTTTTCCGAGGACCTGTAGCAGTGTTGGTAGTTAACCCAACGGGCGAGCGCAGATAGTGGGTAGAGTGTGCGGTCCTAATATTGGTAACGCAAAAAGGGTGTTTTTATTGTGCGTTTTTTAAATTATTTTTTATTAGGCCGTTTCCACGAGGGGAGCAAGATGACTGCCGATACGGCCAGTCCATAGTAGAGCGCGTCGGCCGGCAGGCGCAACAGGCTGGCTATCAGCATTGCCGCAACGCCGGCAACCATGGCAGCCACTACCGCGCGCTGGCCGAAACACCCCGGCAGCCACAACGCCGCGGCGAGAGGCAGCAGCAAAGCCACAGCTCGCAGGCCGAGCGAGAGGTAGCCCAAGTCGTTGATAAAGGTGCCTGCTGCGAAACTGGCCACCACTGCCGAAAGCACGAGCAGGGCCATGATGGTGACACGTGTGGCGAGAAGTTCGCGGCGGCTGTCGCCCATGCGCAACACATCGCGCACCACCACGGTCGAGGCGCCGAGCACCAATCCGCTGCCACTGCCCAAGATGTTGACTACCAGTGTGCCAAGCACTATGCCACCAAACCAAGCCGGCATATGCCGCAAGACGAAGACGGGGAAAGCCTGTAGCGAGTCTGCAATAACCCCAACGCCGGCAGGTAGGGCCTCGCCGGCAGCGCCTACGGCAGCAGCCTCGGCAGCGGTTACGTAATGGCCTCGCATATAGAGGCCTACCAGTGTGCTGGCAGCACCTATGAGCGGTATAAGGGCAGCACAGTAGAGGGCTCCACGGCGGGCTTTGCGAGTGGTAGCAGCCGAGAGTATGGCTTGGGCGTAGGTTTGGGTGCAAACCACTCCGAGCGCGAGCGAGAGGCAACCGCCGAGGTCTTTGAGCGGGCCTCGAGCAAGGAACGAGCTGTAGCGAGAATGGACGTCGGCCGCGCTCTCCATGGCCCCGAGCGAACGCAAGGTTGGCGACTGGTAAATAGTGTCGACCGAGCCCCACAATCCGTTTATGCCATTGCCCAAACGCCACACCAATACGCCTGCCACGACCGAACTGACATAGAGCAGAACCAACTTGACAATGCCGCCAGCGCCGGCGCTTTTTATGCCTCCGACACACACCAGCAGGCCTATCAGCACCACGCCAACGGCCAACGCCGCAGCCATTGGCAGGCCAAAGAGGCTACCCAGTAGGGCGGCCGACGAGAGTTGTTGAGACACAATGCTGATAAATATGCCTACAAGGAAAAGCATAGAGCCGACGGCCTCGGCTTTGGGCCCGAACTCGGCTCGCACAACCTCCATCAGTGTGGTGCAGCCGCTGCGACGTAACGGCCCGGCATAGACCATGCCGAGCAGCACCGCACCAATTGCAGCCCCGAGGGTGAACCACCAGGCCGAAAGGCCGAAACTGAAAGCCAACTGGGCGGTGCCGATGGTGCTTTGCCCACCGACAAGGGTTCCGAGAATGGTGCCACACACCAACCACGAACCGTTATTGCCACCTGCGGCAAAGCTTTTGGCATCCTTCACCTTGCGGCCCGAAAGTATGCCCACCGCAACCAAAATGGCCACGGTGAAAACCACTCCTACTATGTGTATCGCACTGAGCATAATACTGTTGCGGCCAAGACCGCTCTCAAAATTGCGTTGCAAAGATAACTAAAAAAACATTACGGCGCAACTTTATTTTTAGTTCGGCAACGCTGAGCGGTGGCTACGAACCATTTAAGACAAAAAAAACGGGCTGCAAAACTTGCGCTTCGCAGCCCGTTTTGGTGTGGTTTGTGTTGGTGGGGACGTTATTTGGCGTCGCGGCCAGCACGTATGGCTTTGATGTTGGTCTCGACCACTTCGTCGCCCTTGCGGCCAAAGATAGCCTTGATGGCTTTCTCTAACTCTTCGAACTCGATTTCGAGGTAGGGGGCGGCGGCACCGAGCAGCACCATGTTGCCACGGGCGTTGAGCTCTTTGGCAATGGCGTTGGCGTTGAAACAGACCAACTTGGGCAGTTTTTTGAGCTCGGCATACACTTTGTCGATTTCAGGGTAGTTGCTGATGTTGACAAAGGGGTCGCTGTTGGTAATCACTGCGCCGTCGGGGGCGAGGAAGGTGAGGTAGCGAAGGGCCTCCATAGGCTCGGAACTGAGAATGATGTCGGCCTTGCCCTCGGGGATGACGTCGGCAAAGATGGGTTCGGAGCTAACGCGCAGGTGGCTGAACACGCTGCCGCCACGCTGGCTCATGCCGTGAATTTCGCTCTGTTTGACGTTGAGGCCAAGGTTGAGCGCGGCGTCGCTAATGATTTTGGCCACAGAGACGATACCGTCGCCACCCACGCCGCAGAGTATGATGTCTTTTTTCATGGTTGTGCTGTTTTGGTTATTTTTTTGCTGCAATACGTTTTTTGTTCTCGACGATGCAAACGCGCTGCGGTATGATGACGCTCACGCCGTTGTAGGCAATTTCTTCTTCGAGGATTTTCATAAACTCGTCGTGGTTCTTCTTGAGCGGGACGATGGTGCGGATGTGGTCGGGGTCGACACCGAGGCCTTTGCAGATGTTGAACAGCTTCATGTTGGCGCTGCTGGGCTGGCCACCGGTCATGGCGGTGATGTCGTTGTCGAGAATAATGATGACGACGTTGGCTTTTTCGTTGACGCAGTCGAGCAGACCGGTCATGCCGCTATGGCCAAATGTGCCGTCGCCAATGACGCCTATGCTGGGGAAGATACCCATCTCGGCGGCGCCTTTGGCCATGGTGACACTGGCACCCATGCAGACGGTGGTGTTGATGGCACCCATGTTGAAGCCGAGGGTGTAGCATCCGATGTCGCCAAAGACACGGCCGTCGGGATACTTCTTCATCACGTCTATGACGGCTTCGTAGCTGTCGATATGGGGGCAACCAACGCAAAGGGCTGGCGGGCGGTTGGTGACCACTTCGGGCACAGCAGGGCCTTTGGGCATGGGTTTGCCGAGGGCTATGGCCACCTTCTCGGCGTTGAGCTCGCCATCGCGGCGTATGGTCTCGTCGAGGCGACCGTGGACGGGTTTGCCTTTGCCGAGGAAGCCTTTGATATGCTCTTCGACGAAGGGCTGACCATCTTCGAGCACGAGCAGTTCGTCGACCTCGTCATAGAGCTTGTTGAGCATATTGAACGGCAGGGGATACTGCGTAATCTTGACCACCGGATAGGGGCATTTGCCACCGGGGAAATTCTCTTGCAGGTAGTTGAAGGCGATACCGGTGGTGATTATGCCACGGCTGTGGTCGGGGCCTTCGATAAACTGGTTGTAGCCACTCTCTTCGCTGCATTTGGTGAACTGGGGTTGCTTGTCGATAAGGTCGCGATAGAGGCGCTTGGCGTTGACCGGGAGCAGAACGTAGCTCTTGGGGTCGCTGGGGCTGCTGATGGGGTTTTGTGGGCGGACAGGTTTGCGCTCCACGCCGGCACGGCTGTGGGCCAAGCGGGTGGGGATGCGCATAAGGACCGGGGTGCCGAGCTGCTCGCTCAGGTCGTAGCCCGAGAAGACCATGTCGTAGGCCTCTTGCTGGTTGCTGGGCTCGAGCATGGGTATCATGGCCCAATGACCGTAGTAGCGGCTGTCCTGCTCGTCTTGGCTGGAGAACATAGAGGGGTCGTCGGCCACAACGATGAGCACACCCTTGGTGCCGATGATAGAAGCGTTCATGAAGGGGTCGCCACAAACGTTGAGGCCCACATGCTTCATGCAGGTCATGGCACGCTTACCGGCATAGGCTACGCCTATGCTGGCCTCGAGGGCGGTTTTTTCGTTGGCGCACCAGTTGGCCACCACGCCCTGCTCGCGGGCCTGCTTCGATTTCATCACATATTCGGTGATTTGGGTCGACGGGGTGCCAGGATAGCTGTTGATGGCGCTGCCACCGGCATCGATAAAGGCCTGGGCTATGGCCTCGTCGCCGAGTAAAAGTAATTTGGACATCTCTTTTTGAATATTTTATTTGTTACTATATTTTTTTAAAATTGATTTTGCAAAGATAATAAAAAATTCCATACTTTTGCAAATAATTTACAACAATCTGGTTTTCAGTGCAGAACAAAGCAGTTTAGGGGCAAAAAAAGGAGAAACCCGGGGCGGGGTTTCTCCTTTTTGGCAACGTTGTGGGCTCCTTTTGGAGGGTTAACGGAGCACTGTTAGCTTGCGGGCAGGGAGGGTGCCTACTCGCAGCAGGTAGGTGCCCGAGGCGGGGACCTCGAGGGTGAGCCTCGACTCGGCTTCGGCCACCGAGCGCAGCAGGCGGCCCGCAAGGTCGTAGAGTAACACGCTCTGTCCCAGCGCTCCTTCGACCTCAATACGACCCTGACCCGATGTTATCCTGATGTTGAGGCCGTTAGCAGCGTCGATTGCTTGGTTTTCGACCACCACGGTGTCGTGGACGACGATGGTGTCGTACACAACGAGGGTATCGTAGAGCACAACAGTGTCGGTAGCGATGTAGATGGTATCTATTCTCTGTTGCCACACCGTGTCGTGCACCGCGCCGGCGCCCGAGGCGAAGTTGGCCGTGAACTGCGCACTGCCGTTGACGAGCACCAGGCGCGGATTGTCGGTAGCGCCGTCGGCCCAACCAGCAAAGGCGTAGCCCATACGCGGAGCGGCGGTGAGGGTGGCAACATTGCCCAACGAGTAGCGTCCGCCGCCACTAACCGAGCCCATGTTGGCGTCGTTGGGCGTGGCGGTGATGAGCATATAGCACGAGGGGTCTTCGGCCATGCGGGTCAGGGAGTTCCAATAGGGCGCGTCTTGGTAGTCTTGAAGTGTTCCGCAGGGCACCATCACCTTGGCGTTGGTGGGCATACGCTCGAAAGTGGTGGCGGTGATGGTGGGCGGCACCTGAGCTAAAACAAAGATGGTGTCAGGGTTGGTCATACCACTAAAAGCCGCGGCGCCAATGTTAACCACGTTGGGGCCGATAACAACGCGGCGCAGGGTGGATACATCTTCAAAACATCTGTTGCCAATGCTCTTAACGGTATTGCCCAGCGTGACTTTTGAGAGGCCCGACCTACTAAATGCCATGTCGCCTATCTCGGTGAAGGCGCTATCGCCATCGAGGAATAGTACTTCTTGCAAATTGCTGCAGCTATAAAATGCGTATCGTCCAACCTGCTTCACACTGCTGGGGATGGTGATATTAGTTAAATTACGGCAGATGCCAAAAGCCTCTTCCCCAATATCTTCGAGCGAATCGGGCAACGCGACGCTTTCTATATTCATCTCGGCGAATATAGCGGTTGGCAGACTTTTGACGTTAGAACCAATATAGAGGTGTTGCTGGGCAACCTCTATGGAGTCGTATACCGTTCTCTCGCTTTCATCATCGTAGTATTCCTTATAAGGAGAGGAGGCCCCAAACACATTGTCGTTGTTATGACTGGCGTTGGTGGCGTTATAGTTGATTGTGGCGAGGGTGGGAATGTTAGCGAAAGCCTCGTTGCCGAGATATTTCATCCGAGGGGGAATGGTAACCTCGGTGAGGCGGGTGTCATAGAAAGCTTTCCCCTCGATGGTATCTATATTGAGTGGCAAAGTGAGTGTTGTGAGGTTGGTGTCGCCAGAGAAAGCATATCGGCCAATAGTGCGAACCGAATCGCTTATGGTTAGCGACCGCAGCGCTCTGTTTCTATACAGAAAATAATCGGGCACACTACCATGGTCGCCAATGGTAACGGTGGCGATTGGAGAGCCTTCGAACATGAGTTTGGGATTATAGTAATACTCATCACTCGACTGCAACGGTGCAAGCTCTGCGTCAAATTCTAACGTAGTGAGATTGGGGCAAGAAGCGAAGGCTTTCTCACCCACATATTTTAGGGTATGGGGCAGAGTGAGGCTGGTAAGGCCCGTGCCGTAGAAGGCGCTCGCACCGATGCTGTCGAGGGTTGCGGGAATGGAGAGCTCGGTGAGGAGGCTGTCGCCAGAGAGCAGTTCCGGGGGGAAATAGCGAACGTGCTCGCCGATGGTGAGTTGAGATATGGGGTCAGTGGCGTATACAGCCTCGTCATTTAAACCTATTCTCATTTTTAGTGCGTAGGGCGATATGCTACTACCTGTTCTGCGGCCATATCTATCGTAAGAGTCTGCAGGGGTTACCACATCATAATGCAGGGTAGTGAGGTTGGGGCAAGCAAAAGCTTCGGCACCAATATATTTTATAGAATGGGGCAGAGTGAGGCTGGTAAGGCCTGTGCCGTAGAAGGCGCTCGCACCGATGCTGTCGAGGGTTGCGGGAATGGTGAGCTCGGTGAGGAGACTGTCGCCATTGAGCAAATTGTCGGGTATACGGCGAGCGTGTTCGCCAATATTGAAATGGGCAATGGGGGCAATCCAGGTGCCATTATCGACCTCAAACCTGAACGCATCGTATACATAATAACTATCATCATACCTGCTATACGTACCAGATACCATGTCCCAATTTACTGTGGTGAGGTCGGGGCAAGCAAAAGCCACATAACCGATATGGCGCACAGAACTGGGGATAGACACCGAAGTGATGCCGCTTTGACCATAGAAGGCCCATGAGCGGATGGTGGTTACGGTATTGGGTACGTTTACGGCAGTGAGCGAAAGCGAGCCGCCGTTGAGGGTGGTCTTTGCCGAGTCGGCATAATAGAGGCCGTTTTCGGCATACTTGCACAGGATAACATTATCATAAAAATGAAGATTCCTATCACCACCATATATTACATATATGTTTTTTTCACCGTAGAACGCATAGCTATCGCAGTACTGTATACTATTGGGCAGCTCAATGCTGTGGATGTTGTTGCAGCCACTGAAGGCGTATTCACCGATTGCAATAACGGTGCTGGGAATGTGGATAGAAGTGATGTCGGTGCACCCGGCAAAGGCGCCATCGGCGATGCCGGTGACGGTGTAGGTCACGCCTGCCACCTCGATGGTGGAGGGGATGTTGATAGCGCCGTGTGGCTTGGTGTAGTCGCCATAGCAACCGTTTGTATTGTCGTAGCAATCGCCCAATGGGGCTACTACGTTGGCTTTGTAGCCATCGTTATAGTAGACTCGAAAGTAGAGCGAGTCGTAGTGGAACAACGTGTGGTCTGGGTCGAGCCATTCCTGCGAGTAGGCTGTGCCGCCCGCGGCAAAGAGCGCCGCGATGATAATGAGCAATCGTTTTGTCATTGCATTTGATTGTTTTTTGGTCGCCGCCAAACTCCAGAGCGGCTGGTTGTTGTTTTTATGTCTATTTTTTCTTAGTTTTGCAGAACACAGAGCAAAAAAAGCGCGGGAGTCTGTCACTTTGCTTATCCCGCTGTTTCGGGCCTTCGCATTGCCCTTGATACTGAATAAGCAATGCCGAAGCCCACGCATATTTGGAATACATTGTTAACTGCTATGTTTATGTATGCCAAAACCATAGACACGGAACATTGCGTTATCGCGGTATCAAGTTCAGAAGTTGCGAAGTTCGAAACAGCCGCAGACAAACGCTGTTACACGTTTCTTTTTCAATATGTTCTACCGTCCTCACGTTGCTTGGCTCGAAGCAAAAATCTCGCCTTGTTTCGGAAAGAACGGCGCTGCAAAAGTACAACTTTTTTTGTTATCGGCACAAGATATTAACAAATATTAACGTATGTCAACGTAATATTTTTTGTCTGTGCCCGTTTTTTTAGGGTTGAGCGTTGGCTACCGCCAGGAGAGAGTCTCGATAAGGTGGTCGACGTCGGCCTGCAGGTAGTCGAGCACCGGCGCCAGCGAGTCGTTGTTGGGGCTTTTGTTGATGTACATAGCTCCGCGGAGGAAGTGGCGCACGCTGTCGGTGGCCCAGAACTGGTAGGTCGAGGCCACACGGTTGCCCTTGATGTGGTAGGTGGTGGCGTAGAGGTGCGAGGTAGGGTTCTCGTAGGCCTGTTCCTCGACACCCGACGAGAAGTTAAAGTGCTGTTCGAGCAGTCGGTAGGCGGTGTCGACCTGGCCTGGCAACTCGCTGGGATTGGCCATGCGGCGGTAGGTGAGGAAGACCACACCGTCGAGCGACGGGTACTGGAGGTCTATCCAGCTCTCGAGGCGGCTGGTTTGTTTGACCACAACCTGGCAGTCGGCGGCTTTTTCGAACACGAAAGGCAGGGCAGCGGTGTCGAGCAGGGCATAATCCTTAGCAGGGAGGTCGATTCGCAGGTAGGCAGCGGGCTTGGGAGCGTAGTCGCCTCCACACGAAGCAAGAAGCAACGCGACAACGGCGACGATGAGCATACGTGGGTTGATAGTCATAACAATATTAGAAACGTAAAATGTTGTTAAAAATTGTGTCGTCGTGGCTAAAAAATAAAAAAAAGTTGTAACTTTGCACAATGGTTCGGTTTTGGCCAACCACACGTATAGAACTAAAAATTAGTCAACAACGATGCAAGCACTGCTACTATCGGCTGGATTAGGAACGCGCCTGCGCCCGCTCACCGACCATCGGCCCAAAGCGCTGGTCGAGGTGGGAGGCATGACCCTGCTCGAGCGCAACTTGCTGAACCTCAGCCGCCAGGGCGCTACTCGCGTGGTGGTCAATGTTCACCACTTTGCCAACCAGGTCGAGGCCTACCTCGCCAGCCACCGATGGGGTACCGAAGTGCTGGTGAGCGACGAGCGGCGCCAGCTGCTCGATACCGGCGGTGCCATAGGCGCCGCCGCACACCTCTTCGAAAGCACGATGAACATTGCCGTACACAATGTCGACGTGCTCTCTACCCTGCGCCTGCTCGACCTCGAGCTGCACATGGCCGCCACGGGGGCCGACGCCGTGCTGGCCGTGAGCCGCCGGCAAACCTCGCGACAACTGCTTTTCGACGCCAACGGCCACCTGGCCGGCTGGCGCAACGCCGCCACAGGCGAAGAACGTTGGGTCGACGCACCGCAACCGCTCTGCACACCACTGGCTTTCAGCGGAATAGCGCTCTACACACCCCACCTCGTTGCCCAACTACCCAAGACCGGCCTCCCCTACCCCATAGTGCCCGAACTGCTGCGCTTGGCCCGCACCAACGTCGTGGTGGCCTACGAACACGCGGCCAGCGAGTGGCTCGACGTGGGCAAACCCGAGACCCTGCCTTTGGCCGAACAATTCATAACCTCTCACCTGCTATGAAACCATTCCTGCAAGAAACAGCCGAGCTCATCATGCGCGAGCACCCGACCGACGCCGACCGTGTGGCCGTGGTGTTCAACAACCGCCGTTCGGGCCTCTTTTTGCGCAAACATTTTGCACAGATTGACCGCACAAGCTTTTTCTTGCCCCAGATAACTGTTATCGACGACCTCGTGGCACGCCTCGGCAGACTCGAGACGGTGCAACACGAATTCCTGCTCTTCGAACTATACGACATTCACTGCCAGATTGGCGGTCCCGACCGCAAGTATGCCACATTCCAAGACTTCATCTCGTTCGGCGAGATGATGCTGGCCGACTTTTCGGAGATAGACCTCTACATGGTCGACGCGCGCCAGCTGTTTGCCAACCTCCACGACGACAAGGCCATCGAGCAGTGGAACGTAGACGGCCAAGCCCCCACCCCGTTCCAAGAGAACTACCTGGCCTTCTACGGTTCGCTCTACCAATACTACGACCTGTTGCGCCAACGCCTCGCTGCCACAGGCAAAGCCTATTCGGGCATGGCCTACCGCAACGTGGCCGAAAACATAGAGACACTTGTAGACCAGTCGCCTTGGGACTATGTATACTTTGTTGGTTTCAACGTCTTGTCGCGTTGCGAAGAGGCCATTATCCGCGCCTACTGCAACCGAGGGCTGGGCACCCTGCTCACCGACGGCGACCCCTACTACTACGACGACCCACGCCAGGAGGCAGGCCTCTTTCTGCGCCGCCACAGCCGCAACTTTGGCTCGATTGGGCACTACGCTTCGCACTTCGACCAGGGGCGCAAACAAATACACATAGTGAGCTGCCCCGAGCGCGTGTTGCAATGCAAGTTTGCTGGCCAACTGCTGAGCCAACACCCCGAATGGAACGACGACAACACACAAACGGCCATCGTTCTGGCCGACGAGAAGTTGCTCCTCCCCACCCTCAACTCGCTTCCCGAAGAGGTTACCACCGCCAACGTCACCATGGGCTATCCCTACGCCGACAGCAACATTCACGAAACGGTGCTCAAACTCTTCGACCTCTATGCTCGCGCACGTGGCCAACGGTTCCACCACACCGAGTTGCTCGACCTGCTGACCGACTACCACATAGCCCACCTGATAGGAGGCGCGTCGCTGCGCTCGCGCCTCGCCCGCCGCTTGGCCGCCGACGGCATTGTCTTTGCCAGCTGCGAAACTGCCGAACAGCTGCTTGCCGACGAGGGCATAGACCCGCAGGTGCTGCACTTCGTTCTCGGACAAGACCCCACCACGGCGGTCGACGCCTTTTGGGACATCTGCCGCACCCTCGCCGCGCGCCTGCTGGCCAACGACAGCCTGCTCAACCACAAGGAGCGCGAAGCCCTCGGCGCTATGGTCGAGATGGCCAACTACCTGGCCGACCTCCAAGCCGAACACCACGTGGTGACCAACCTCGACACCCTACAGAAAATATACTCGCGCCTCGCCCGACGACACTCTATATCCTTTTTCGGCCAGCCACTCTCGGGGTTGCAAATTCTCGGTATGCTCGAAACACGCAACCTCGACTTCCGCCGCGTCGTTCTGCTCTCGACCAACGAGGGCACGCTGCCTGCCGGCCGCACACCAGCCACCCTCGTGCCTCACGACCTGAAGAAAAGCTTCGGCCTGCCCACCTACCACGAAAAAGATGCCGTCTTCGCCTACCACTTCTACCGCCTGCTGCAACGCGCCGAGGAGGTATGGCTCGTGTGTAGCACCGAGACCAACGCCAACGGCAAAGGCGAACCCAGCCGCTTCATCATGCAGGTCGAACAAGAACTGGCCCCACGCTTTGCAGCCAACATCGAGGTGAGCCGCCAGGTGGTCGAGACCGAGTTTGCCCCCACAACGCTACACAGCCGCACCGAGGCCGCCAAAGACGACCTGGCACTGCAACGACTCGAAGCCATCAACGCCCGCGGATTCTCGCCCTCGGCGCTGAACAACTACCGCGCCTGTCCGCTCAAATTCTACTTCGAGAACGTGCTCGGCATTCGCAAACCCGACGAGGTGAGCGAAGACCTGGACCAGTCTGACCTCGGCACCTGCATACACGAAACCTTGCAGGCAATATTTGCTCCGGTTCAGGGCCGCCAACTGCAGGCCGACGACCTGCGCACAGCACTCGACAGCCTCGACACCACGCTCCAGGCCCGCTTCGCCTCGCTCTTTAGCGACGGCCACGCCATCGAGGGGCGCAACCACCTGCTCTACTCCATAGCCCGAACCCAAGTGGCCAACCTGCTGCGGCTCGAACTCGCCGAGCTCGAACAGGGCCGCCACATCGACATTATAGGGCTCGAACTACCCCTGCAACACAGCCTCCAGGCCGGCCCCGTGGCGGTGAACCTGGCAGGCATTGCAGACCGCATTGACCGCCGCGCCGGCGTGGTGCGCATTTGCGACTACAAAACGGGCAAGGTGGAGCCGGCCGACCTCGTTATGACCGACAGCAAATGGCGCGACGGCAAAATGCCCGACAAATGGTTCCAGGTAATGTTCTACGCCCTGCTCTACAACCGCACCACGCGCACCACCGAGCCCACCCTCTCGGGCATATACCCTTTGCGCCACCTGGGCCGCACCTTTATGAGCGCCACCTGGGAGGGCGAAGCCATAATAGAAGAGCCGCTGCTTGACCAGTTCGAGGCCTACGTGGCCGACCTCGCGGCCGAGGCACTGAACCCAGCCATACCATTCGTGGCCGCCGAGGGCTGCAAAGTGTGCCGCTACTGCCCCGTGCAATACACCTGCCCTAAATCGACAGCCTGAACCCCACCCCACCGCCACAACATCCGGCAAACATCTGATAGGCAACGCCTTAGCTTCGAATTTCGATAGAAGAAAGGGCGATTTTTTGCCGATTTGTAACTGCTTGAATATCAAGCCTTATTCGACCTCAATACGACCCTAACCCCTCTCTAACCCCTCCTTAACCCTATGTACAAATTGAATATCAGCAACTTACAACCAAAATCAGTTGCAGGAACCAAAGCAAACAAGAAAGAATAGCAGTGGCCTCAATTTTCTGTTCTCAATGCCCCTACGGCCAAGAGCAGGGCGCAGACGCTGACAGCTTGGGCGCGGTAGGTGAACCACGAGTGGAGGTAGCTGTGGTTGGCCGCCATGAGGTACCAGGCGTAGGGCAACAGGGCCACGACCACGAAGAGCAGCGACTTGACCCACCTGCGAGGCGAGAAACGCACCAATGCCACCACGACGAAGGCGGCCAAGATGAGCAGCAGGTAGCTCCAGGGCAGCACTTTGAGGTTGACTGCAATGGCGTCGAGACGGCTCCACGACTCGATGTCGGAGGTGCGGTAGCCGATGGTGTTGAAGGCGTCGGCAAAGACATTGTCGGGCAGCACAAGGCTTGCAATGAGCCATTTGGCGGCCCAAGTGGCTACGTAGGCCACGGCCCATACGGCAGTCAAAACAGCCACGTGGCGCAGCCCACGACGCAAGCCGGTGTCGTTGGGCATGAACCAGATGGCGGCGCAGAGCGGCAGGCCGAGGGTGAGCACGGGGGCGGTGAGCAGGTCGAAAAAAGCAGTGAGCGAGCCCGCCACGAGCATCACGGCCTGTTCGTGGCCCCTGGTTCGGGGCAAGGCGAGGGCGGTGGCAGCCACAACGGCAATGGCCACCACAGGCAGCAGCTGGAGCGAGAACTGGGCGACAAACACCCTGACAGCCAACAGGGCTGCAGCGGCGGCCACCACTGGCAGCCAACCGGCACGCCGCCAGACCACGACGGCTGCCGCAACGAAGAGTAGCGAGCTGACGAAGTAGAGCAGGTAGCGTATGGCGGTGTAGTCGAGCGCCAAGAGCAGGCAGCGCGCCACGAAGGTAGAGCCGTGCCAATAGCGGGCATAGCGGTCTGTGGCCTCGGCGTGGCCGGCAACGAGGTTGGCCAACACCTCGGTCGAGGCGTTGCCGATGGTGGAGTGGCTGTTGCCGAAGGCCGAACGCAGCAGGCTGTCGCGGCTGCAGAGGTAGGCTTGGTTGAGTATGAGGGCGTCGGTGTAGTTATCGAGCTGGCACTCGGAGCGCGGCATTATGGCGCGCGGATAGTCTGCTTGCAGGTCGCCACGCTCGAGGGTCTGGACCACATGGCGCTTGACCGGCTCGTCGGGCAGCAGGCAGGCACCGATGGCGAAGAGGCTGTAGGCCACAATGAGCAGGACTAACAGCAGGGCGAGGCGGGCTATGGGGTTGAGCTTTTTCATGGGTGGGCAGAACGGCTATGGGGGTTAGGCCTGGCGTTGGCGCTCTTCGTACTCGACCAGTCGCAGCTCGTAGTTACGGCGTTCGCGGCCGGCAATGGTGTCGAGGCAAAGGCCGGTGAAGAGGCTCTGCATGGCGCCAAGCAGCAGCACGAGGGCGAGGATGAGGGTTGGGAAACGAGGCACGAGGCCGGTGGCGAAATATTCGAGCACGACGGGCACCAGCAACACCACGCCCAGCAGGGCAAGCAGCAGGGCAAGCCAGCCGTAGAAGCCTAAGGGTTTGTAGTCTTTGAAGAGTATGAAGATGGTGCGCAGCACCTTGAGGCCGTCGCTCACGGTGTTGAGCTTGGAGGTGCTGCCCTCGGGGCGGTCGCGGTAGGTAATGGGTATTTCGGCCAGAACGAAGCGGCGGTCGAGGGCGTGTAGCGTCATCTCGGTCTCGATTTCGAACCCGAGCGACATGACGGGGAAGAGCTTAACAAAACGTCGGCTAAAGGCTCGGTAGCCGGTCATGATGTCGTGGATATTGGTGTGGTATAGGTGGCGAATGAGGAAGCGCACCAAGCGGTTGCCGCTGCCGTGCATGGGGCGATGGTTCTGCTCGAAGTATGTAGACGAAAGGCGGTCGCCCACCACCATGTCGGCTCCGTCGGCCACAGCTTGGACCATGGCGCGGGCGGCGTCGGCCGGGTAGGTGTCGTCGGCGTCGACCATGAGGTAGCACTGCGCGTCGACCTCGCGAAACATACGGCGAATGACGTTGCCTTTGCCCTGCAGCGGCTCGTGGCAGACGGTGGCTCCGGCTTCGGCGGCGAGGGCGGCCGAGTTGTCGGTGGAGTTGTTGTCGTAGACGTACACGGTGGCTTCGGGCAGGGCGTGGCGGAAGTCGGTCACCACTTTGGCAATGGTGGCAGCCTCGTTGTAGCAGGGTATTATGACGGCAATGCGGTCCATAGTTATGGCTCGTTTTGGGCTGCAAAGTTACATAAATTTATTGAATTATCGGCTCGGTGGCACAATTTATTTTGTAGTAGCCAGATTTCTACGTGGTTAAGCCGAAGGCTTTGTGGCGATTGTGCGCTTTTGCGCTCTTTTGCGCAGCGGGCGATGGTGGGTCTGGGGGGTGGTTTTTTTCTGGAGGAGGGGTGGAGTGGGGAGGTGCTGGGGTTAGAATTAGGGCCGGCCGCTGCGCGGCCGGCCCTAATGGGGTCTATAATCCGGTTATTGGCAAAGAGGATTATTCGGCAACTTCGGTAGCCTCGGTCTCGGCAGCACCGTCGCATTCGGTGGCAATCTCTTCGACGTTCGACTCGTCGACGATTTCGTCGGCAACGTTCTCGATAGCCTCTTCTTCGGCTATGGGTTCGGCGGCGTTCTTATTGTTGTTGCAGGCGGCAAAACTCATCATGCCAGCCACGGCCAAAAGCATAAATACTTTTTTCATCTTGTTCTAAATTTTAAAGGTTGTTTTGATTCTTTTTCTGTCTTAAAAACTTTTGCAAAAGTATAACATTTCTTACAACCAGCAACAATAAAAATATGTAAAAAATGTTAAACGCCTCATATAACACTGTTTTTCAACAATTTATAGCCAGTGCAACCAGCGTCTAAAAATAAAAAAACCGCTCGATGAGCGGTTATAGAATATGTTAAATTTAACATTTTTTTTCGTCCTTACGGGAGGGGTACCAATCCGTTAAATCCCATGAAAGCCATGGCGAGAATGCCAGCCGTGACCAAGGCGATGGGCACACCTTTCATGCCACGCGGCACACCGGTGAGCTCCATCTGCTCGCGAATGCCGGCAAAGATAACCAGCGCGAGGGTAAAGCCAACGGCAATGCTGGCCGAGTAGACCACACTCTCGAGGAGGTTCATGTTTTTCTGAATAACCAGCAGGGCAACACCAAGCACTGCGCAGTTGGTGGTAATCAGCGGCAGGAAAACACCGAGGGCTTGATAGAGTGAGGGTGCAATTTTTTTGAGCACAATCTCTACCATCTGCACCAAACCGGCAATAACGAGGATGTAGGCGATGGTTTGCAGGTATTCCAAATGGAGCGGAACGAGGATGTAATTCATCACAAGATAGGTCACAAAAGTGGCCAACAACATGACAAAAAGGACGGCTCCGCCCATGCCGACCGAACTCTTAACATCCTTACTTACACCAAGAAAGGGGCAAATGCCAAGAAACTGGGCGAGAACAACATTGTTTACAAAAATGGCTCCGATGATGAGCGCGAAAATACTAATTCCCATAGTTCATTAATGGTTAAAATCGAAATGCAAAGATACACCTTTTTTCGAGACCGGGCAAATTTTTTTTCATTTTCCCCAATTATCGCGGTCCAAACTGCGGTATGTTATGGCCTCTTGCAGGTGGTGCGGACGTAGGTCGGCGCTGCCTTCGAGGTCGGCTATGGTGCGCCCAACTTTTAGTATGCGGTCGTAGGCGCGCGCCGAAAGGCCAAGACGGTTCATAACCTGCTCCATGACGAGGCGACATTGGTCGTCGAGCCCACAATGTTGGCGAGTGAGGCGCGTGGTCATCTGCGCATTGCAGTGAACCCCAGGCTCGTTGGCAAAGCGTGCCGTCTGCACCGCACGCGCAGCAATAACACGTTGGCGGATGGCGTCGCTACCCTCGGCTTGGGCCGTGTGGTTGAGCTGGCTCACCGGCACAGGGGTAACTTCGATGTGGAGGTCGATGCGGTCCATGAGCGGGCCACTCACCTTGCCCAGATAGCGGCGCACTGCGCCCGGAGCGCAGGTACACTCTACCGTGGGGTGGTTGTAGTAGCCGCAGGGGCAGGGGTTCATAGCAGCCACAAGCATGAACGAAGCAGGGTAGTCTATTGTGAGTTTGGCGCGGCTGATGGTTACGCGGCGCTCCTCCATGGGTTGGCGAAGCACTTCGAGGGCGGTTCGCTTAAACTCTGGCAACTCGTCGAGGAAGAGCACTCCGTTGTGGGCAAGACTAATCTCGCCCGGCTTGGGGTTGGCTCCGCCGCCAACGAGGGCTACATCGCTTATGGTGTGGTGTGGCGAGCGGAAAGGACGGACGGCAATGAGCGAGTCTTCGCTCCGCATAAGGCCTGCCACAGAGTGGATTTGGGTTGTTTCGAGGCTTTCGCTCAAGGTGAGTGGAGGCAGTATGCCCGGTATGCGCTTGGCCAGCATGGTTTTGCCACTGCCTGGAGGGCCAATCATAATGGCGTTGTGGCCGCCAGCAGCAGCTATTTCGAGGGCGCGCTTTACGCTGTCTTGCCCCTTAACGTCGGCAAAATCGTATTCGTAGGCTCCCAACGAGCGGGCAAATTCGGCACGGGTATCGACCACCGTGGGGGACATAGGCTCGGTGCCGTCGAGGTGGTTTACCACCTGCTTTAAGCAGGTGGCGCCGTAGACTTCGAGGTTGTTGACAATGGCGGCTTCGCGAGCGTTGGAGGCAGGCACAATAAGGCCTTTGCAGCCACGCCGGCGGGCTTCGATAGCGATGGGGAGCACACCTTTGATTGGGCGCAGGCTGCCATCGAGGCCCAGCTCGCCCATAATGACGTAGCGCTCCAGCTCGGCAGCGTCGAGAGCGCCATCGGCTCCGAGCAGTCCGATAGCTATTGGTAGGTCGTAGGCGGTGCCTTCCTTGCGGAGGTCGGCTGGAGCGAGGTTGATGAGTATGCCTTTGCCTGGCACACGGTAGCCGCTTTGTTCGAAGGCCGAAGCTATGCGCTGTGTGCTTTCGCGCACGGCCGAGTCGGGCAGGCCCACCATGTTGAACCCAACACCGCTGTATACGCTCACTTCGATGGTAACGGTTACCGCCTTGACGCCGATTATGGCACTGCCGTAGGTTTTGACTAACATGGGTTTACGTTCTTCTTTTTGTTTAGTAGTTCATCACATTGAAGGCGTTGCGGATGAGGCTGGTCTCGCTGCTGCCGTCGCTGCTGAGGACAACGGTGACAATGTCGAACCTCGTGGCGCCAAGCCACTTGTGAGAGACGACATAGTGGTTGGCGACTTTAATCAGGCGCTGACGTTTTTGGTGGTCGACCGCCGACTCGGGCGGAGCGATGGGGTTGGAGCGCGTTTTGACCTCGACGATAACCAGTTCGTCGCCGTCCATGGCCACGATGTCGACCTCGTTCTTGCCGTAGCGATAGTTTCTCTCCACCACTATGTAGCCGAGGCGCTGTAGGTACAGCGAGGCCTGCTGCTCGCCATCGTTGCCGGTGGCAAGTGTGGCTTGCCGGTTGGCCTGTCTGGTTGGGTGGGGAAATTTGATGGTTGGCATGGTGGTTTATGGTGCTTTTATTCGATGTTAATACGACCTTAACCCCTCCTTAACCCCTCTTCAAGCTATGCGTAGAGTTGGCGGAGTTCGGCCTTGAGCGAGTCGAGTGCGAGGTCGGTCGGGGTCCCGTTCTTGGTGGCTGTGGCAAAGATGTTGGCTGCCAGTGTCGAGGGGTCGGTGGTGGGGTCGAGAACGGCACCAGTCGAGTTGACGAGGTTTATCATCTCGTCTTTGGCTTGACGTATTACTGTCCACACTTCGGACGAGAGGTAGACCTGCTGCGAGAGGTTGTGTTCCCATTCGTCGCGTATGTTCTTGGTCATCACACCCTGCAGCAGTCGCAGGTCCATGCCAGGCTGATAGCAGCGCAGCACGAGGCTCGAGGGCGAGATGCGCTCGAGGAAGAGGGCCATGCGCTCGTAGGCTTGCAGACGTATGGGGGTGACGGTGCGCAGGGTTTCGCGGCGCTCGTCGAGCTTCATCTGGAGCAGGGCTTGCTTCTGACGCGAGTCGGCCACGCGGCGCACTATGGCGTAGGCTACCCAGCCCATGATGGCCATGGCGGATAGGAGCGAGATTGAGAGGATGAGGATTGTGGCAAGTGGTGTCATTGGTTGATGTTTGTTTTTGGCGGTTAAGATTGATTTACTGGCGGTTGAGTATTTGGTCTACGACCCTGGTCACGCCCGAAGAGGCTGGCTCGCGGTAGTAGTGAACCTGGCGGCTGACGGGAACCTCCTTTGGGTCGACCACAAAGCACTCGGCCTTTCGGGGCACGTAGTGTATGAGGCCTGCGGCGGGGTAGACATTCATCGAGGTTCCGACAACGATAAAGATGTCGGCACTGGTGCAGAGTTCGGCGGCTGGCTCGATGTTGGGCACAGCCTCGCCAAACCACACTATGTGTGGGCGGAGTTGTGTGCCGTCGGGCGCGAGCTGGCCGAGGTTGATGTCGTTGTAGCCGATGTCGACCAGCGTCTCTGTGTCGCGCTGCCCACGGGCTTGGGTGAGCAGGCCGTGAAGGTGGATAACGTTGGTCGAGCCGGCGCGTTCATGCAGGTTGTCAACGTTTTGCGTCACCACGGTAACGTTGTGTCGTTGTTCGAGGCGCACCAGCTGGCGATGGGCCTCGTTGGGTTCTACAGACGCTAACTGGCGGCGGCGTTGGTTATAGAAATCGAGTACCAGCTTGGGGTTTCGGGCAAAACCTTCGGGTGTGGCAACATCTTCGACGCGGTGCTGTTCCCACAGGCCATCGCTGTCGCGGAAGGTGCTTATGCCCGACTCGGCCGAAATGCCGGCTCCTGTTAGGACTACTATGTTGAGTTTATTCATACTGCGCGTGCTATTCATTATTTATTATGTTCAACGACGGGTGACTGTTGTACGGCGATTGAGGGCGCGCCCCTCGGGAGTGGCGTTGGTGGCCACTGGTTGCGACGAGCCATAGCCGCGGGCAGTGAGCCGCGACTGAGCAACGCCGCGCTCCACCAAGTAGTCGCGCACCACAGTTGCGCGCTGCGCGCTGAGGCGCTGGTTGGTCTCGTCGCTGCCGGTCGAGTCGGTGTGGCCGCCAATTTCTATCTCGATTTCGGGGCGCGAGAGAAGCAACTCGGCCAGGCGGTCGAGCTCGGCCTGCGAGGTCTCGACGAGCGTAGCTTTGGCCGTTTCGAAGTATACGCTGCGCAGGGTGAGTGTGTCGCCTGGGTGCTGGAGCGGGGCCGCGGCGGTAAGTGGCTCGATGTAGCGCACCGGTTCGGGTCTGACGGCTGGCGGCAGCTGGAACGAGTAGAGGTCCTGCTTGCCATAGCCCTCGTAGCGGTCGCTCGAAAAGAGGGCGGTTCGGCCGTCGGGCGAGACTATGAGGTTATTTTCGTCGGCACTGGTGTTGATGGGGTAACCCAGGTTGCGAGGCTCACTCCACGAGGTGTCGTCGGCGTTGCGACGCACCACAAAGAGGTCGCTCCCACCCATGCCGAGATGACCAGTCGAGGCAAAGTAGAGCGTGCGGTTGTCGAAGTGGATGAAAGGGGCCGTTTCGTCGCCAGGGGTGTTGATGGTTGGGCCGAGGTTGCGTGGGGTTGTCCAATGGCCGTCAATGTAGTCGGTAGCCCAAATATCGCTCCCACCATAGCCGCCACGGCGATTGCTTACAAAGTAGAGGGTGCGGCCATCGACCGAGAGCGAAGGTTGAGCCTCCCAAGCACCGGTATTGACCACGGGGCCGAGATTGTGTGGCCGCCCCCATTTCTCGCCACGGCGAACACTAATATAGAGGTCGCAACGGCCATGGCCATCGCGCCGGTTACATGCGGTGAAGACCATAATGCGGCCGTCGAACGAGATGGTCTGAGCCCCCTCGTTATCTGTACTGTTGAGCGGTTCGGGCATACGAGCGGCCTTTCCCCAGCCCAACTCGACGGTGTCGTAGGCCGAGATGTAGAAGTCCTCCTCGTAGGGTGTTTCGGCAGTGGTGGAGGGGCGACGCGGAAGGCGACGGGTAAAGATTAGGGTATGGTCGTCGGCCGTGAGCGATGGCAGATACTCGTCGTCGGCCGTGTTGATGTTAGGCCCAAGATTTATTGGCTTGAATGGCACAGGGTTGGCCATTGCTTGCAGCCTGAAGCGTGCAGTTGCCAGCCCAAGCTCGGCCTCACGGTCCCACAGGCTGTTGCGCCCTTTTTGACGGAAGTAGGCTTCGTATTCGTCAATGGCCACTTGATTATTGCCGCGGCGCAACTCGATGGTGCCGAGCAGCAACTGGGCCTCGGTGTTGGAGGGGTCGAGGTCGAGCGCACGGCGTAGTGCTGTGGCGGCAGCATCGTTGTCGCCACGGGCAGCGGCCTCGGTGGCGCGCTCGAATTGGGCCACGCTCTTCTTGTTTTGGCCTACGGCCACGAGCGGCAAGAGCATGATTGCCAGTAAGATATATCGTCGAAAGGTCATTACACAGTTTATAATTTGACTGCAAAGATACAAAAAAATAATGATTCTGGCGAAAAATATATTTGCACATTTCGAAAATGTTCGTAACTTTGCAGACACTTTAATTTTCGAACAGAGAGGGTAAAACTATGAAAAATAGATACATTGTATGCTACCACGTTGCCATGCTCGGGCTCGTGGCCATATTGTTTGCAGCGTGTGCCACCCAGCGCCATGCTGCCGAGGCGAGTGCAGCGGTTCCCGACCGCGCTTTTCGCACTTTTCTTGTCGAAAATGGCTACGCCACACGCGTCTTTGGCCAACGCATGAAGCCAACTGCAGCAGGCCGGGCCGCCACAGAGCTATCCTGCTACAACAAGGGAATTGTGTCGCTCAAAGGCATAGAGATGTTTCCACAGCTGACAAGCCTCGTATGCAGCGGCAACCCCATCGAGGAACTCGACCTCAACACCCTGCCGCGCTTGGAGGAGCTTTATGGGATTCTTATGCCGCTACGCCGGCTCGAAATCGACAACTGCCACCACCTGAAAACTATCGAGCTGAGTTACAACAGCCTCGACCACTTCGACCTCAGCCCTTTCCCCGAACTTTCTTACTTTTTTTGCATATTCTCGCCACTCACAAGCCTCGACCTTGCGCCTTGCCCACAGTTGAAGCACCTCTACATTCGTGGCACAAAAATTGGCGACGTGGACCTCACTCACTGCACCAACTTCCTCCAACTACACGCCACAGACACACCGTTGCGCACCATCCGTATAACTACCGAGCAGTACGAGCAGAACATCCAAATTTCGTGCAGCGACACCGCGGCCATCATTATAGAACCCTGGCCCCCGCTGCTGCAACTGCGCAGCCGAGCCGTTCTGCTGCCCGAAGCCGCAGAACTCGGACTGACTCTCGACTCTATGGAGCACCACTACCCCAACGGTATGCAACTGCTTGGCGACAGCATCCCGCAAGCCTATATGCAGTCGTGGATGGCCTTCGTGCAGGGGTTGAGCCAAGCCCTACGCGAAGCGGGTATTGACTGGACCGAGAACTATCGCCTTTGGGGGCGCGCCTTCTTCGCACCAGACGGGTCGGTGGACCACTACTTCTACAATTGGACATTGCCCCCCGACGAGGAGTGGCAGGCCCAATTTCGCGCAGTGCTCGAGGAATACCTATCCACCTTCCGCTTTCAATACCCAATGCGCCAACGCTTTGCACAATGCGGTGGCATTCGCCTCACCCCAGCCTCCTGACATACAGACCGCAACACTTTTGCAAGCCACGAAAAATTAAGGAGGTTATTCTTAAGCATATTAAAAAAATTCCCATAATTCAGAATTATTTTGTATTTTTGCAAAAACATGACGAATGAAAGTAACGTTCGAAGATGCTGAATTAGAGAGCCTTGTACTAACTCACCACAGCAAAAAGTACAAGAAATACACGCGAGACAGCAAGTTTCTTGCAGCCCTCGACCGAGTGTAT
This sequence comes from Bacteroidales bacterium, assembly GCA_017479385.1. Taxonomy (GTDB): domain Bacteria; phylum Bacteroidota; class Bacteroidia; order Bacteroidales; family P3; genus Colimorpha. Next base: position 63,468 of record JAFVCE010000020.1, read on the forward strand.
GATGACTTGCGCGATGTAACGAAAACATCCGACCTTCGACTTCTTAGTTATATGCACTACGAGAAACTAAAAGGCATCGATATGAGTTCGGTGAGAATAATGAACCGCAGGGTCGAGCGGCTACTCTTCCACGAATACGAAGACGGCATTGAAATATCATTAATCGAAATAGACGATACCCACTATGGACAACGATAGAATCACCGGATTCCGCGCTGTACATCCAGGCGAGACCCTCAACGAGGAACTGAAAGAACGCGGAATAAAGCAAAAAGAGCTCGCCGCAAAGATTGGTATGCGCCCCAGCCACCTCAACGAGTTGATTAAAGGCAAGCGCAGTTTCACCGTCGAAGTCGCCATGGCTCTGGAAAAAGAGCTCGGCATTCCATACGATTTTTGGATGCGTCGGCAGTACCACTATGAACACGACCTGCTCGTCATTGCCCAACGAGAGGTGGAGCACCAGCAACAAACTCGCCGTGAAAACTCCGACTTGCGCCGTGTAGCCGCTATGCTTTGAGCACAAAGATGCTCGCCACACAGTGGGAAACTGACATTGCATCTGCCCCCACTCCAAGCGCCATACCATAGAAACGGTAATAACAAGTAAAGCCCAACCAATTGGGCTTTCCTTGTGGAGTAGATGGGACTCGAACCCACTACCTTTTGATTGCGAACCAAATGCTCTACCAGATGAGCTACTACCCCAGTTGCGAGTGGCTGTGCCACCGCCAAGCGCTCTCTCCGCTTTCGGGGTGCAAAGTTACGGAATTTATTTGAATTGGCGATATTTTATTTTGCTTCAGGAGCGCACAGAACCAATTAAAGTCTGATTTACAACAGATTAACATCGCACCAAATAACTGACAACAAGGCGCTGCCGAGGGTGCGAAGTGGGGTTGAGGAGGGCCTGGAGCCGAGTTTTGGGGCCTCGGAGTGGTAATTTTTGGCGTTTTCTAAATGGCTGTGTATCAAGCCTTGTTCGACCTCAATACGACCCTAACCCGACCTTAACACCTCTGCAATCGGCCTAATCGGCTCAAAAATAGCAACATACGCAGCCTCCTACTTCAAAACAGAGTCGACTCCCTGGCGGGCACGACTTTCGAGCTCGAGGCGGCCGAGACGCCAGGCGAGGCCGAGGCTCACAAAGCGCGAGTTGTAGCGGTAGCCGTAGTTGGCGCGATAGTAGGGATTGAGGTACTCGGTGGTCTCGCCGTTGGTGTGGAAGAGGTCGTGAACGTTGAGGTAGAGCGATAGGCGGCGGTCCATGAGGTCGGCACTTATGCCTACGTCGACGCCCGTCGAGGGGCCACTTACAGCCATCAGCTGTAGCGAGGGGCTGGTGTAGTAGGCGTTGGCGTAGACCTGCAGCAAGTTCCACAGTTTGGCCCATAGGTTGAGGCGAGCGGTGAAGGTGGTCATGGCAGTGTCTTGCCATTGGTCGGGGCGCAGCTGGTAGCTGTAGCCATAGTTGTAGGCCCCCAGGTCGAGGCGCAGGCTGACAAAGGGTTTAGGCCTGTAGGCGAGGTTGGCTTGCGCGCCGGCGGTGCGGGAATTGCCAATATTGGTTGTTTGCGTAAAACTGACTATGCGGCCAAAGTAGGGCGAAAAGGCCACATCGGACAGGGTTCCAATCTCGTCGGTATTGGCGTTGAGGTAGCCGTTGAGGCTGAGGCTACCCCAGGGGCGATATAGGGCCCAGCCGCCTTCGAAGTTGTGGGTGTGGCTCAGGCGGAGGTCGGGGTTGCCAACAGAGTAGCTATCGTCGCTAAGAATGATGAATGAGCTGTAGTTGTTGGCGGCTGGCGACGAGAAGCGGCGTGTGTAGCTAAGGGTAAAGCTATGGCCGTTTTCGAGGGCGTAGCTCAAGTGGAGCGAGGGTATGAAGTCCCACAGCGGGCGAAAAACGTCGTAGTCTTTTGTTTTGAACGGCAGGTCGGCATAGGTGGCCACCTTCCACTTGCGATAGAGGCGGGCCCCACCTTTGGCGGTGAAGCGGCCGAGGGTGTGTTGCAGGGTGATGTAGGCGTTGGCCTCGCCGTCGTTGACAAAGAAACTGTATGTGCGGTCGGCGTCGCGCCTCATGCTGTCGAGCGCGTGGTCGAGGGTATCCCACAGTGTGTGGTCGACGCCGTGGCCATAGACGAGCGAACCTCCCACTTGTAGCAGAGTGTGGCTACCGAAAGGCTTGGTGTAATCTGCGTCGAGATTGGTCCACCAGTTCGACGAGGTGGAGGCCACGTTGTGAAGCACGTCGAGCTGTGGCATGGCTACATATTGGCGCTCGGTGCTACTGTTACGACGGCTAAAGTAGATGTTCGAGTTGAGGGTAAGTTCCAGTTTCTGTCCAAGGGTGTCGATGCGGTGTTCGAGCCACGCTCCGCCCCAAGCCGAGGCAGCAAAGTTGTCAACGCCGTAGTTAGAGCGGTAGCTGTAGTTGCCGCTGGCATATATGTATTCGTAGCGCTCTACGTCGTGGCTGCTACTTTGGGGTTGCCACGTGGGGTAGCCGCCAACCCATACGGCGAGGGTGGTAGCGCTGTCGATGGTGATGTTGAAGCTGCCGCCAAATCCGCCCGAGCGGTGGCTCTGCCTGTCGGTGCCATTATAGTCTAACTTGCTCGAGAGGGTTCCATCGTTGGCAAAAAAAACATCGTGGTTTTCCGACTCGATGGTGAACGAGCCAACCGAAGCGTTGGCCCAAAGGTTGAGCGAGAGGCGGTCGTTGGCGTAGACGTAGCTCAGCCAGGGTTGAGCCACTGGGGTTGTTGTGAGGTTGCCACCAAGGCAAAGCAACTCGTTACGCTCAATGCGGTCGGTGGTGACGATGTTGACTATCGGGCTGCCCGAGCTGTAGCGGGCCGAGGGGTTAGAGATGACCTCGATGCGTTTTATGGCGCTGGCTGGCAGCAGTTTGATGTATTGTTTGAGGGCTTCGCCGTCGAGGCGCGATGGGTGGCCGTTGAGCCATACCTGCAGGTTGGAGCTGCCACGATAGCGTATGTTGCCCTCCGCGTCGACCTCGACGCCCGGGGCGTTCTGTAGGGCGTCGCTGGCGCTGCCGGTTTGCACGCTGGGGTCGTCAGATACGTGGTAGAACACCTTCTCGCCATCGGCACTATAGATTGGGCGCGTTTCGGTTATGCTGAACTCTCTGAGCAGCGTGGCCGAGGATTCGAGTTCGAACTTCAGCGGTTGGGTCGTGGGGGCCACGAAGCTATGGTATACCGTGGTATAGCCCACAGCCGAGAGGCGTAGCAGCCACTGGCCGGGCTCGACGTTGTCGATGGCGAAGCGACCATTATAGTCGGTGGCTGTGCCGGCCACAAAATGGCTGTCGGCTGGGGATAGGAGCACACAGTTGGCAAAGGCCACGGGCTCGCCGCTGCGCTGGTCGGTCAACCTGCCCTCGACGCGACTTTGGGCACCGACCACGAGCGGTGGCATAGCGATGACAAGGAGGATGATTATGGTTTTTAGTTTTTTCATAGTTTTGTTATATGGCCGTGGGGTAGTCTGCGCTATCGGATTAGCCGGTACTACTAACGCAAGTGGGGGGGGTAAAGTTTTTCATTGTTTTTTATATTATTCAAGGCTGTTAGCGTGGGCAGTGCTCCCGAGGCGTACTGGTCGAGGTCGGACAGAACGCCTCGGGGCGGTGCCTGCTGGGGTTATTTTTTCTTTTTATCTTTTGCCGTCGATTGTGGCTTATCGCTCACCACGGTGGTGGTGTAGCCAATCTTTTTCATGGCCGATTGGAGCGACTTGGGGTCGGTCTTTTTGGCGTCGTAGGTAATGGTCACCGTCTGGGCGTCGACCGAGGTCTCGATGGCAGTTACGCCTTTTTCGAAACGGAGGTTGCCTTTTATCTTGTTCTCGCAATTGGCACAGTGCATCTGCGGTGTGGGAGTGAGCACAAGTTGGCGCAGGTCTTTGCCGCCAGCCATGAGCAGCAGCGAGGTGAGGGCTACGAGGAGAATGTTTTTCATATTGCCTGAATGTTAGAGGGTTAAACGTAGAACTTGGGTTAGTTCATCAAGCGACTTTCGGCCCATGTGTATTGCGGGTAGGCTTTCTTCAAGTCGGCGAAAGCGCCTTTGACATCGCTGCTACCACTGGTGGCAAATACGCAGATGGTTTTGCCGGCAAGGTCGTGGGCTTCGATAAAGGTGTTGATGATGGTTGGGGCGGTATACCACCAAATGGGGAAGCCAATCCAAACGGTGTCGTAGTTGGCAATATTCTCGCAATGGTCCTTAATGGCAGGGCGCGAGGCTTTGTCGCTCATCTCGAGCGAGGAGCGCGAGGCTTTGTCGCGCCAGTCGAGGTCGGCAGCGGTATAGGCTTTGGCCGGGGCAATTTCGTAGAGGTCGGCTCCTTGCTCTTTGGCCAAGCGCTCGGCGACGGCTTTAGTGGTGCCGGTGGCCGAAAAATAGGTTACGAGCGTCTTTTTCATTTTTTTGTTCTCCTTTTTATTGTTTTGTGCAAATGCCGGAACTACCAGCATTGCGGTGATTATTAGCAATATTATCTTTTTCATCATAACATTTTTTTGTTCGAATGGTTCGGCAAAGGTACGACTTTATTTTGACATTGCCAACTATTCTTAACATTTTTTATGGTCTTTGTTATAGGCGCCAAAAGTTCATGCGCACTCCGCCGTAAAGCATAATTCCGCTGACGGGGCCCCAAATCATGGTGGGGTCGAAGGTAGAGGCCCAGGGGTTGGCGGCGTTGATGAGTGGGTCTTTTTGACGATAGTTAGTTATGTTTTCGGCGCCGATATAGAGCGAGAAGTGGCGGAACTCGCGCGTAACCTGTGCATTAAGCTGCGGGTAGGCAGGGAAGCGTTCTTCTGGCGCCAGGGTGCCGTCGGCCTGCAAGTGGGCTGGTATGCGGCCGTCGCCGTTGAGTTGCAGGGTGAGGTCTACGTGCCACATAGCCATCATAGGTTTCCAACTCACGGTGAGCAGCCCTTTGTAGCGCGAAGTGAGCGGCTTTTCGAGCAGTTGACCGCCATAGGTGCACCTCACGTCGTTGAGTCGGAAGGCGGCCGTTGCCTCAAGGTCGTCGGTAAAGGCATAGGTGGCGTCGACCTGTGCAGTGTGCGAAAACGAGCGACCGTCGGTTCCGAGGTCGGTAATGATGATGGCGGTGGGGTCAGAGTCGAAGTCGACCACCGCCTGCTGTATGAAGTTGGTGTAGTAATACTCGGCGTTGACGGTTAGGGTATGCTCGCCCAGTGGGATATAGAAAGCGGCGCTCAAGCCACTGTTCCAAGCCTCCTCCATGGGCAGAATGCTACCCGAGGTTGGCGCCACGCTCATGGTGCGCCCCGATGCGAGCAGGTAGTGGTTTTCGGCCATCGGGTAGCTGGTTCGGTAGCCTTTGCCGGTGGTGGCGCGCAGCGTGAGCCAGTCGGTGGGTAGCCACTTGGCGTGCAGTCGTGGAGTGACGAAGGTGCGGCTATGCAGGTCGCTGTGGTCAGCCCGCAAGCCAGCCATGACGGTGAGCCGATAGTCGGGCTTGAAAGTGTATTGGGCGTAGAGGCCGGGCACGAGGTCGGGACTGGTTCCGCCGTAGGCAATGGGCACCACCTCGGAGAGGTTGGTGTAGTTAACGTTGAAGCCAGCCGAGAGACTGTGGACGGGAGTGAAGTCGTGCTCGAGCATGAGTTGCGAGGTGAACGAGGTCTGGTTTGCGCTGTATTGCTGCATTGGGTACGGCTCCTGGGGGTGGTCGGTGTTGCCGTAGCGACCGTCGTGCTCGTGGCGCGAGAGGGTGGCGGTGAAAGCCAGGTTGGTGTTGTGTTCGCTGTCGAGCAGGTAGGCGTGTTTCATATAGGCCTCGGCGCGACGATTGTCTATCAGCACACGGTAGGGAACGTCGGCGGCCGAAAGCAGCTGTCCGCCCTCGCGTTCCTCGTCGAGCAAGCCTATGCCGGCGTGCATGATGTAGCGTCCTTTGACGAGTTTCCAACGATTTTGGAGGTTGAGTTGGTTAACGGCGGGGTGGTCGTGCCAGCCGTCGCCGTTCTCGTCTTGGTGAGAAAACATATGCTCATAGTGTCCCAAGAGCTCGGTGCTGAGGTTCTTGTTGAGGTGGATGTTGGCCACGAGGTTGGCTTCGGATTTGAGCATTCCATCGAGGTAGAGGTTGGCCACGATGCCAGGGTCTTCGTCGGGTTTGAGGTACTCGACGTTGATTTGGCCCGTGACGCTCTCGTAGCCTTGCTTGACGCTCGACGTGCCTTTGCTCACGGCAATGCTGCTCATCCAGCTGCCAGGGACGTAGCTGAGCAGGTAGGGCATGGCCACACCAGTGGTCATGGGCAGGTTTTCGGTGAGCATTTGGACATACTGGCCACTCAGTCCGAGGAGTTTGATTTGGCGTGCTCCTACAGCAGCGTCGTTGTAGTTGACGTCGACGCTGGGGTTGGTCACAAAGCTCTCGCCCAGGTTGCAGCAAGCGGCGCGGAAGAGTTCGTCCTGGCCAATTTGTTGACCGTTTTCGGCCCCGGCGAGGCGCGAAACGCCTTGCTCGCGGCGCGACTGGACAGAGACCTCGTCGAGCGCGCGGCTGGTGCCCACGCTGTCGGGCTGCTGCGCCATGAGGGAGAGGGGCAGCAACGTGGCTGTGGCGAGAAGTAGGATGGCTGTGTTCTTCATTGGTTTTGATGTGTTTTGTATTTATCCAACAATCTGATTTGCAGCGACATTGCTCGCAAATAGGACGCTGGTCGGTATTTTTATTTCAGTGCAAAGATAATAATAATAATCGACAAAGTAAACTTTGTCGATAGAAATTTTTGTTAAAATTACTTAACCTCCGAACAATCAGTCGATTGACCGGGGACTGAACCCCGCGATGGTCAGTTGGCTGCGAAGCTGCTGGCGGGACGAGCCGTGTAGGAGCCTTGCATTAGGCGGTCTATGCCCACAATGCCATCGCGCAGGGTTTTGTCGAGCACGTGGGCGTAGAGTTCGGTGGTGCGGACGTTGGCGTGGCCACACAGTTTCGACACGGTGAATATGCTCACGTCGGCGCTGATGAGCATTGTGGCAAAGCTGTGTCGCGACACGTGGAAGGTGAGCCGCTTGTTTATTGCCGCGGCGTCTGCCCAACAGCGCAGGACGCTGGCCACAGTGGAGCGGCTCGGGATGTTGAACACTGGCCCCGAGGTCTTGGCGCCCAACTGGTGGAGGATGGTGCAGGCGCTCTCGCCGAGCGGCACGCGCACCTCGCGGCGCGTCTTTTCCTGCTCCTTGACGATGGTGCGGCCCGACTCGGCAAAGATGATATGTTCCCACCGCAGGGTCTCTATGTCCGACAGGCGCAGCCCCGTGGTGCAGGCAAAAAGGAAAGCCAGCTTCACCTGGCGGTTAGGGCAGTCGGTGACCGAGAGGCTGAGCACCTCGTCGACGGTGAGGAAGGTGCGCGGCACTGGCTTGACGTAGGGCACCATTCGGCGCACCGCCGGCATGGGGTTGTAGGGCAGATAATGCTGGTCTACGCAGTCTTCGGCAATGGCGTGAAGCTTTTGGAGGTAGGTTCGGGCGCTGGCTGGCGACACGCGCTCTTGGAGGTAGCGCGCAAAAGCCATTGCCTGCTCGGCAGTGATGTCGGCCACGGTGGCCTCGCGTTGCAGAAACTGGTCGAGGTTCTTCAGCATGGCGTTGCACACTTCTTTCGTGTGTTGTCGATGGTTTTTTTGACGGCGTTCGGCAACCTCGCGTAGCGAGGTGGTGCGGTTGATGTGGGTGTTTTTCATATCTTCGCATTTGTGGTGTTAGGGGGTTATTTGCAAAGATACAACGAAAAGTTTCACAATCGCGCTTCGCAGCCGTTTTTTATGGAGTAAGGTAGCGATAGGCTCGCGCCGGCGGCTGCAGGGGGTCGGGTTCGGGCCGGAGGGTGGCCGAGGTGCGGTCGGGATGTAGTCGGGATGTGGTCGCAACGCAGTTGGTTGATAAAAGCCTTCGGCCTGTTGAAAACTTGTTCATTCTTCGATGTTAATACGACCTTAACCCCTCTTTAACCCCTCCCCTACCCTTTATCGGTTTTGGGGGTTGTATGGAACTGCTGGGGGTAAAAAAGAGGGAGTCACTTGTGGGACCCCCTCGGTGCTTGTGTGCTTAATTATTTCAGATAGTACTACAACTTAGTCGCACTTGCTCCAGCCGCAGTTTTTGCACGTTTTGCAGCCGTTTTCGTATACCAACGTGCCGGTTTGGTGGCAGCTGGGGCACTCTTCCTCGGCGTTGGCGGCGGTGCCGTCCTTGATGTAACGCTTCAGGGCACGAGCCACGCCGTTCGACCAGGTTGTAATCGAGTCGACGTCGAAGTTGAGTTTGCCGATGAGTTCTACCACGTTGGGGATGGGCATGCCGTGGCGCAGAATGCCCGAGATGAGCTTGGCATAGTTCCAATATTCTTTTTTGAACATACGCGAGAGGCCGCCTATGGTGACGGGGTAGCCGTCTTGGTCGAGGAACTGGAAGTCGTAGCGGGCGTGTTCGTCGCCTTTTTCTTTGACGCGAATTACCCAGCCTTTGTCGACCCATTTGGGCAGTACGAAGCTTTCGGCGCGACCTGTGAAAATTTCGTAGGGGCGACCTTCGTACATACCGACAACGGCAATCCAGTCTTCTTTCTCGTTCTTGAAGCGCACAATCTCGGCCTCCAGCTTCTTGGGGCGTTTGGGGGCGCGGCTTTCGCCAAAGTGGTTCTCGGCCTGTTTGTTGTCGGTATTGGCCACGAGCACACCGCTGCGCGAGCCGTCGCGATAGATGGTGCAGCCTTTGCAGCCGCTCTCCCACGCGGTCATGTAGATTTGGCTAACGGTCTCTTTGGTGGTCTCTTTGGGTACGTTGACGGTGACGCTTATCGAGTGGTCGACCCACTTCTGGATAGCGCCCTGCATGCGGACCTTGCTCACCCAGTCGATGTCGGCCGAGGTGGCGTGATGGTAGGGCGAGAGGGCAATGATTTTTTGCAGTTCGTCGTCGTTCATCGCCTTCACCTCGTCGACGTTGTAGCCATTTATTTGCAGCCAGGTGATGAATTTGGGATGAAAGACGTTATACTCTTCAAAGTAGTCGCCGCTCTCGTCCTTTATTATTTTATGGTTAGAGGTGTCGCGGTCGTTGGGGTTGATTTTTTTGCGGCGTTTGTAGCTTACCAGGAACACGGGTTCGATGCCGCTGGTGGTCTGGGTGCAGATGCTCACAGTGCCGGTTGGGGCAATGGTGAGCAGGGCTATGTTGCGACGGCCGTTGAGGGTCATCTCTTTGTAGAGTTCGGGGTCGGTCTCGGCCAGGCGCTTGACGAATGGATTGTCTTTCTCGCGGCGGTAGTCGTAGAGTGGGAAAGCGCCACGCTCTTTGGCCATTACGACCGAGGAGCGATAGGCGTTGCAGGCCAGGGTGCGGTGAACACGAACCGAGAAGTCGGTGGCTTCGTCGCTGCCATAGCGCAGGCCCACGGCGGCCAGCATATCGCCTTCGGCGGTGATACCGAAACCAGTGCGGCGGCCTTCGAGGCATTTCATCTTGATGTTGAGCCACAGGTTGTGCTCCACCATCTTGAGTTCCTCGCCTTCGGGGTCGGCCTCGATTTTGGCTATGATTTTTTCTATCTTTTCGAGTTCGAGGTCAATCAGGTCGTCCATCAGTCGCTGGGCTTTGACAACGTGGTTGGCAAAGAGTTCGAAGTCGAACTCGGCCTGTGGCGTGAAGGGATTGCGCACATAGCTGTAGAGGTTAATGGCCAGCAGGCGGCAGCTGTCGTAGGGGCAGAGCGGAATTTCGCCGCAGGGGTTGGTGCTCACGGTGCGGTAGCCGAAATCGGCATAGCAGTCGGGCACGCTCTCGCGCAAAGTGGTGTCCCAGAACAGCACGCCGGGCTCGGCACTCTGCCAAGCATTGGCAATAATCTTATCCCACAGGGCTTTGGCGTCTATCTCTTTGCGAACCATGGGGTTGGGCGAGTCGATGGGGTATTGCTGCACGAAGGGTTTGCCCGACCTTACACACTCCATAAACTCGTCGGTTATTTTCACGCTCACGTTGGCGCCGGTTATCTTGCCCTGCTCGAGTTTGGCGTCGATAAAGTGCTCGGCATCGGGGTGCTTAATCGAGATAGAGAGCATCAGCGCTCCGCGGCGGCCGCCTTGGGCCACCTCGCGGGTGGTGTTGCTGTAGCGCTCCATGAAGGGGACGATGCCGGTCGAGGTGAGGGCCGAGTTTTTGACGGGGCTGCCACCGGGTCGTATGTGGCTCAGGTCGTGGCCCACGCCGCCGCGACGCTTCATGAGTTGCACCTGCTCTTGGTCTATCTTCATTATGCCGCCATACGAGTCGCTGTTGCCGCTGTTGCCAATGACAAAGCAGTTCGAGAGCGACACAATCTGGTAGTCGTTGCCAATGCCACTCATGGGGCTGCCTTGCGGAATGATGTAGCGAAAATCCTTGAGCAGGCCGTAGATTTCCTCCTCCGACATGGGGTTGGGATACTTGGCCTCGATGCGAGCAAACTCGCGCGCCAAGCGGTGGTGCATATCGTCGGGGGTCAGTTCGTAGATGGCCTCGCCGTCGCGCAAGGCGTATTTGTTCATCCACACGTTGGCTGCCAGTTCGTCGCCGCCAAAATATTTGGTGGTGGCTGCCATTATCTCTTTTTGGGTGTAGTTCTTACGGGCTTCCATTATCTTTATTTCTCTATTTTTATTCTTCGTCGAGGGCGAGTTCTGTTGCAACGGGGCCTGTTCTGCTCCGTAAAAATCGGAAAACAAATCGCTCTGGTTTTCTATTTTTTTTCTTTTCATGGCACAAATACAGATTATTAGCCGTGCAACAGGTACAAATTTCAGTCCGCTAAATTATAAATATTTTTTTTAATAACGGCAATTAGTTATCAACATTGGGTGGTGAATAGGACCGAACCCTTTGGCAATCAATACATAACCTCGAAAAACATAATTTTTGCCTTTCGGCAGGCCTCGGCGAGGGCTAAAATTCGTCGTCAAGAGCAGGTTTCAGAGGCTATCTTTCGCCAAAACCAAGAGCGATGGCCACAAAAAACAATTTTTATTAAACACTAACATTCAACGCATTACAGACACAACACAACTTTTTAGCAAAAAAAATTTTGTCAATTCAAAAAAACTACGTATCTTTGCAACCGTTTTTAAGAGAAAAAAAATGCGCGGGGTATTAGCTCAGTAGGCTAGAGCGCTTGCATGGCATGCAAGAGGTCATCGGTTCGACTCCGATATACTCCACAAAAAAGAGACCCCAAAGGGTCTTTTTTTGTTATAGATAGAGAACGTAATGATGTAAAATTAAACCCACCTGGATAATAAAAAAGCAAACAATGGCAGCAAAACAAGTTAGCTCCAACCAAGCACAAACTATGAGTGTTTTCCAACGGTATCTATCCCTATGGGTTGTGGCGTGTATGGCAGTTGGCGTTGGCATCGGTCAGTGGTTACCGGTGGTGCCACAAACGCTGAGCCGGCTGGAATATGCCCACGTGTCGATACCTATGGCGGTGCTGATATGGCTTATGGTCTACCCAATGATGCTCAAGGTAGACTTTGCCAGCGTGCGGCAGGTGGGGCGACACCCGAAGGGACTAATCGTCACCTGCGTGATGAACTGGATAGTTAAACCTTTCACAATGTTTGGCATAGCGTGGTTCTTCCTCCATGTCGTGTTCAACCATTGGATACCTGCACCCTTGGCCGACGAGTACTTGGCTGGAGCGGTGCTGCTCGGGGCGGCGCCATGCACAGCTATGGTCTTCGTATGGAGCCACCTATGCAAAGGCGACGCCGCCTACACACTGCTACAGGTGGCAGTGAACGACCTGATACTAATTGTCGCGTACGTCCCGATTGTAGCTCTACTATTGGGCGTCGGTGGCGTTCGCCTGCCATGGGCAACGCTGCTGCTTTCTGTCGGTCTTTTTGTGGTAGTACCACTCGTGGCAGGCATCATCACACGCCGTGTAATAACCCACCGCCACGGAGCCGAATACTTCAACAAGGTATTTGTCGGCAAGTTCGACAACATCACTACCATCGGCTTACTGCTAACACTCGTCATTCTCTTTGCCTTCCAAGGCGAAACCCTACTCGGTAATCCACTCCACATAGTACTCATTGCCGTGCCACTGGTGTTGCAGACCTACCTTATCTTCGGACTCACTTACGGTTGGGCGCTCGCCTGGCATCTTCCTCACCCCATCGCAGCACCGGCAGGTATGATTGGGGCAAGCAACTTCTTCGAATTGGCCGTGGCTGTAGCCATATCGCTCTTCGGCTTGCAAAGCGGTGCAGCCTTGGCCACGGTGGTGGGTGTGCTGGTTGAAGTACCCGTGATGCTCTCGCTGGTGAACATAGTCAATCGTCGGCAATCCTTGTGCGCCGAAACGTCTGCAAAAAACTAACTTCGACCGCTTACACGTTGAGCCATACCATTGTCGTCGAACTGGTCGAATGGCTAATACTTAACAACTTCAACAGTAGCCTTTTCGTGGGGGAAAAGACAAAGCGAGCGACACGTGGGTGCGTGTCGCTCGCTTTATGTTTGCTGGTTTGGCCTTTTCTAAGCAAAGGCCGATTCGAGTATGGTGCCCGAATCAGCCGGTGCGCGGCCAATGAGGTCGGCGTAGACCTGAGCAGTGCCGACGTTGCTATATCCGCACCACTTGGCCACCACGTAGAGGTCTACCCCTGCCCTGAGGGCCATGGTGGCAAAGGTGTGGCGCGAGGTCATGTAGTTGATATCTTTTTTCACTCCCGCCTCGCGTGCCCATTCGCTCAGATGAGCGCTTATTGTGGTGTTGCTTGGCAGGTGGAACACGTGGTCGTCGCGCCGTTCGGTCGGCACTTTGGCGTAGTCGCGCTCTTGCTCGCTCAATATGCCACGCGCCGGCTCTATCAGCGGCACCTTAACCATACCACCGTCGCCATCGAGTGGGCGAACCAGCACCAAGCCGTTCCCACTCCAGCGTATGGCATCCCACTGCAGCTCCTTCACTTCGCCTTTGAGCAGCCCCGTGTAGCACGAGAAGAGGAAGGCCCGCTTTGTGCTCTCGGCTGGGCAAGCGGCTCGGCGCATCATCTCGAGCTCTTCTTTGGTAAGGTAGACTTTCTCTACCTCCTCGGCTCTGGGTAGCAGGGAGCCTATATCGTCGAGGGGTGTGGTTGCAATCTCGCCGCGTTTTTTCATCTGGCGAGTCAGGGTGCGGAGTTTCTCGAGGTAACTTCGGGCCGATGTCGGTTTGACGTTGGCCAGCAGGTAGTTGGTAAAACCGCGGCAGAACTCTTCGTCCACCTCTCGCTCGGCAAAATCGTCGTCGGCATAGCCTTTCAGCTGCACCACAAGGGCTTCGTAGCCCTGCCGAGTGCTCTTGCTTCGCCAGTCGGTGCGCCGAAGCACGGCTTCCTCTATGGCGCCGCAAGTGAGCACACCATCAGCGGATTGTTGCTTTATGGGGGCAGTTTGGTCCATCGTTGCTGTGGGAGCTATTTTTCTATCAGTTTCACTGCCTTTGGGGCGCCGAGGCGTTCCACTTCGATCACCACTATCCGCCCAGAACGCTCCATCTCGAAAAGCAGCGGGTAGACCCGCAGCCGGTCGGCGCCGCTGTGGGCCACGATGTCGGCCACCTGCGTGCTGCGGCCGCCTTGCAGGTAGACCTCAATAGCTCTTTGGTCTT